>NZ_JBIVXN010000001.1:0-1110928 GCF_044769165.1 Paenarthrobacter sp. NPDC090517
TACTCAAACGTGCTGCGCCGCTTCAACCGCGGCTTCAACGCCGAATCCAACCCGCTCATCACATTGCTTCTTTCCATCATCACTTGCTTCATCGGGGCGCCCACTAGTTCAGCTTGGCGTCGGTGATGGCTCCCGAGTCCAAGCCCCAGTTGTCGAGGGACTCCTTGTACTCCGGGGTCTGAAGGACGGACTGGAGAGCCGTCTGGAAGGCCGGAGTCAGGGGTGAGCCCTTCTTCAAGCCGATTGCCGTCAGATCGCTGGACCCGACATCGACCCGACCCACGAGTTCGAAGGAGCCCGGCTGCTGCTTCTCGGCCCACCCGAGTGCAGTTGTGTCGTACAGGATTCCGTCGATGCGCTTGGAGTGCAATTGGGTTAGCGCGTCCGGGACGTTGGGCAATGTCACGCCGTTAATGGCCGGCTGTCCCTTTGAGGTGCACGTCTGCTCGCTGAGAGCCGGGAGGCGCTTGAGCTGACCGGTTGAACCTTGCGTCACTGCGATGTTCTTACCGCACAGGGTCTCAACGGTGAGCTTGAGTGGGTTGCCTGCGGCCACGGCCACGGAGTTGCCGGCTTTGAAGTAGTCGATCATGTCCAGGACCTTGAGGCGTTCCTCAGTCTTGGACATGGTGGTGGCAGTGAAATCGAAACGGCCGCCGTCGAGGCCGGGAACAATCGTGTCGAACTTCGTGTCCACGAACTTCAACTTGAGGTCCAGCTTCTTCGCAATAAGCCTGGCGATGTCCGGGTTGAGTCCGATCGGAGTCGTATTGTCCTCGGCCAGGAAAGTGGTGGGCGGGTAGTGCAGGTCCATGGCCACTGTGAGCTCGCCCTTGTCCTTGACGGACTGAGGCAACATGGCAACAGCAGCTGAATCGGGCTGGACGCCCTCGGAGATGTCGGTGGTGTTCGCAGTCTTGCTGTTGTCTGCGGAGTCGCTGTTCGCGGTGCCTCCACAGGCGCTCAGTGTCAGCAGTACGGCAAGTCCGGCAGCTGCGGTTTGTGCCTTGGTTCGGATCTTCATGGTGCTTCCCTTCGAGGGAGTCGGGCGGTGGGGAGGGGAGAAGGTCTTGGTAGTAATGTGATCCGGATCTCTCCGTCATCTACTGCAATGCAACCCCCTCAACAGTAGATTGTCAACAATTGACAGAAATTTTTTTCAGCAATCCTGTTCATTGAGAATCGTTCTACTTAGCCAGCGGAAACTGTTGACAATTGACAATTTTGCGGCCTAGAGTCGAGTCATCGGTCGAGAAGCTCCCGGACTACCCAGCAGGATTTCACGGTGCATCCGCCTCACTCGACACCCCTACAAGCGGCCCGCCCGCCTCCATATCCCGAAAAGAAACGGACTTGACATGGCAGAGACCAAATCCCGGCCGAAGTACATCTCCTTTGATGTCTACGGAACACTCATCAACTTCGACATCGATCCCACTACCCGGCGCCTGCTTGATGGTCGAATCTCTGAAGAGCAGTGGCCCACCTTCAAGAAGCAGTTCCGCGGATACCGTTTTGACGAAGTACTTGGCGATTACAAGCCGTATGAGCAGATCCTCCAGGATTCCTTTGACCGTGTGTGCAAGCGCTGGGGAATTGGACCCACTGAAGGTGCGGGCGCAGCATTTGCTGATGCTGTCCGCGGCTGGGTTGCCCACGACGACGTGCCGGCTCCGCTGAAGCTCATGGGCGACAACTACCAGCTCGTGGCTCTGTCCAACGCGGACACCAGCTTCCTGGACATCAGCATTCCCAAGCTCGGCGCAAACTTCCATTCAGTCCTCACCGCCGAGCAGGCCCAGGCGTACAAGCCCCGATACCAAGCTTTCGAATACATGCTGGACACCCTGAATGCCAAGCCCGAGGACTTCCTGCACATCTCCTCCCACACTCGCTACGACATGCATCCCATGCACGACCTGGGTTTCAGGAACCTCTGGATGCTTGACCGCGGCTATGACCCCATTGGCGATGGCTACGACCTCAGCACAGCCAAATCCCTGGACGAGATCAACAAGTACCTCGGTCTCTAAATCGACCACGAGGCGAAAGGCCAACCGTGAAACTTGTTCCTTACTGGCTCGATACTGCAGAGCCATCCGGCGACTACCGCCGCACTCCAGTCCCGGAGAACGTAGATGTAGCCATCATCGGCGCGGGCTTTACCGGGCTATCCGCAGCACTCGAATTTGCAAAGCAAGGCGCCTCTGTTGCTGTCTTCGAACGCCACACCGTTGGCTGGGGTGCCTCAGGCCGCAACGGGGGCATGGCTACCACTGGTTTGGCCATCGGGTTCAGTACGGCAGTCAAGCGTTACGGGGCTCCCCGTGCCGTTGAGATGTTCCGCGAATACAACGATGCTATTGAAACCGTCGAGAAGCTGGTGCACGACAACGGCATCGACTGCGACTTCAAGCGCTTCGGCAAGCTCTCCCTCGCGTTCCACAAGTCCCACTACGACGGCTTCCTGAAGTCCCAGGAGCTGCTCGCTAACCTGGTTGACCACCAGGTAAAGGTCATTCCCAAGTCCGAAATCCACAGCGAAATCGGCACGGACTTTTACCAGGGCGCCATGATGGATCCGCTTGGTGCGGGGCTCCACGTAGGGAAGTTCGTGCACGGGCTGGCGAAGGTGGCAGCCGACAACGGCGCAACGATCTGCGAGAACGCATCGGTCACCGAGCTGAACAAGGTCGCGGGGACAGTGCACGATGTGCACACCACCCGCGGCATTACCCGTGCCAAGCAGGTTCTGGTAGCCACCAGCGGCTACACCGGCAACGTCACCTCGTGGCTTCAGCGTCGTGTGATTCCGGTGGGCAGCTTCATCATAGTCACCGAACCCTTGCCGGAAGACGTAGTGAACCGCATTCTGCCGAACAGGCGACAGGCCTCGGACAGCAAGATGCTGACGTACTATTTCCGGATCACCCCTGACAACCGGCTGCTCTTCGGTGGCCGGGCGCGGTTCGCCATGTCCAACCCTGAATCAGACGTCAAGAGTGGCGAGATCCTGCATAAGGCCATGACTGAGCTCTTCCCCTACCTGGCCAACGTGAAGGTGGACTACATCTGGGGCGGCTTGGTGGACCTTTCCATGGACCAAATGGTGCACGCCGGCGTTCATGACGGCCTGTTCTACTCGCTCTGCTACAGCGGCCACGGCGTACAGATGGCCGCCCACATGGGCAAGAGGATGGCCCACTACATGGCTGGCGATAAGCAGGCGAACGTGTGGGAAGACCTGAAGAACCCGCCTGTGCCGGGCCACTTCGGCCCGCCGTGGTTCCTGCCGTTTATTGGTGGCGCCGCGAAGATCATCGACCGCATCAAATAGGCAGGGTAAGGATCCCATGAGTTCATCAACCAAAGTCGCTGCAGCGCGCCCCAAAACAGGGGAAGAAACCGCCTACAGGCGGGCAAGCATCGCCACCCTGCCAGGCGGTGCCTTCCTGGAAGGACGTTGGGAGACGGCTGACAGGATCCTTGAAGTCAGGGATCCCGAAGACGGGCTCCTGCTGGGGACGGTGTGTTCTTCCACTCCACAGGACGTTCGCCGGGCGGTTGCCTTCATTTTTCGCCACCTTCAAGAAGATGATTGGGCTCTCCGGGAACGGCGGGAGGCTTTGGAACGTGCAGCAGTGCTGCTTGCGAACCAAGGCGAGCGGTTTGCGGGGATCATTGCCGCGGAAAGCAGTAAGACCATCACCGAGGCTGAGCGTGAAGTGCGCAGGTGCATTGAGACACTGCGGCTCTCCGCTGCGGCGTCGAGCGAACTCGTCGGAGAGACTCTCGCTTTTGAAGACAGCATGGCCGGAGCCAACAAAATTGGCTGGTACAACCGCAAACCAGTGGGAATTATCGCGGCCATCACCCCTTTCAATGATCCGCTCAATCTCGTGGCGCATAAGCTGGGCCCGGCGCTCATCGGAGGCAACGGCGTCGTACTTAAACCCTCAGGTCGAACCCCGCTGACGGGCCTTGCCTTCATCCAACTGTTGTTGGAAGCGGGCGTTCCCGATGGTCGCCTTGCCGCAATTGTCTCCGGCCCGGGCGTCTCGGAAGCGATCGTGACGGACCCGCAAGTGGACCTCATCTCCTTCACTGGTGGACCGAAAACTGCTGACCGCATTGCTGCCGCTGCGGGAGCAAAGAAGATGCTGTCCGAACTTGGCGGCAACAATGCGACGATCGTCTGCGCGGACGCCGACGCCAAAGCAGCTTCCGCTGCGATCGTGGCCGGTGCTTTTGGCGTGGCGGGCCAGAACTGCCTGTCCGTGCAGCGGGTCTACGTTCACGTCTCCCTGTTCGATCACGTCCTGGAAGAGGTGGTGGCCGGAACCCGGGAGCTGCGTGTCGGGGCTAAATTCGATCGCGCCACGGACGTTGGACCATTGATCAGCGAAGCCGAAGCCCGGCGCGTGGAGGAATGGGTGGAGGAGGCCAAAACTCTTGGTGCCACCGTCCAGGTGGGCGGCCAGCGTAGTGGTGCGTTCTACCAGCCAACCGTGCTCACGGATGTGCCCGCCGATGCCCTGGTCATCAGCGAAGAAGTGTTTGGCCCTGTGGTCAGCGTCATGCCGTTCATCCAGGTCACTGACGCCATCGAGGCAGCCAACGACTCCGACTATGGGCTTCAAGCCGGCGTTTTCACGGAGTCGATCGAGCTGGCCCTGGCCATAGCCGACAAGCTGCACGTGGGGGCCGTTGTCATTAATGAGACCAGTGATGTCCGGATTGATTCGATGCCCTTCGGCGGTTTCAAGAAATCCGGCGTGGGGCGTGAAGGCGTCAAACATGCGGTACGTGAGATGACCGAACCCAAAAGCACCATCATCAAACTGGCCGAGCCCGCCACCCGCTGGCAGCAACTCACTGCCACCTCAGAACGGAATGCATCATGACGACCCACAAAATCGCAGTTATCGCGGGCGACGGAATCGGAAAAGAAGTTGTTCCCGCAGCCATCGAATGCCTCGAACGGATCGCGGAGCTCCACTCAATCAGCCTTGAGTTCACCCACTTCGGTTGGGGCTCGGACTACTACGGGGAGCACGGGCGAATGATGCCGCTGGACGGGCTGGAACAGCTGGCGCAACACGACGCCATTTTCCTGGGCGCCGTAGGTTCCCCGGAGGTTCCGGACGCTGAATCGCTGTGGGGCCTTTTGATCCCCATTCGCCGCGAATTCCAGCAGTACATCAACCTCCGGCCCGTGAAAACGCTCGACGGCGTCAAGTCGCCGCTGGCGAACAAGGAACCGATCGATATCCTCATCGTGCGCGAAAACAATGAAGGGGAGTACTCGGAGGTCGGGGGTCGGGCCTACCGCGGACTGCCTCATGAGACTGCCGTCCAGGAAACCATTTTCACGCGTCTGGGAGTATCGCGTGCCGCGCACTATGCCGCGTCGCTCGCGTCTTCCCGCAAGGGTCATTTGACCTCGGCCACCAAGAGCAATGGCATCATCCACACCATGCCGTTCTGGGACGAAGTAGTGGAAGAAACCACCCGCCTCTATCCTGACGTGACGCTCACCAGTGAACTGGTGGACGCGTTGGCCGCGCACCTCGTGCTGAAGCCATGGACCTTGGACGTCATCGTCGCTTCAAACCTGCTGGGCGACATTCTTTCGGACTTGGGCAGCTCCGTCACGGGATCCATCGGTGTGGCTCCCAGCGCGAACCTGAACCCCGAAGGGGATTTCCCATCCCTCTTTGAGCCGGTGCACGGATCTGCCCCGGATATTGCGGGTAAGGGGTTGGCTAACCCTGTAGGTCAGATGTGGTCAGGGGCAATGATGCTCCATCACCTGGGCCACCCGGCAGCCGCCGAGCATTTGCAGTTGGCTTTCGAGTCCGTATTGCGAGAGGGCCTGGGTACCCGTGACGTTGGAGGAACGTCGTCGACCTCGGAGTTCACAGCGGCTGTCCTGGCTGCCATTGACGTCTTGGACGCTCTGGGCAACGCGGAAGCCGGCGCTCCCAAGCCAGCGGCAGCAGCGGCGTCGTCATGACCAATGTCGAAGGCAAGCGGCCCATCGTGGCTGTCCTGTACCGTGAAGCCCTGCCGCCCCGATTGGACGAAATCGCGGAGCTCGCTGAAGTCCGCTTGACCAAGGCTGACGGTCTCCCCGAGGCAATGGACGGTGCGGACGTTCTCTACCAATGGCATTCCTTCTCACCTGCCCTGCGCGAGAACTGGGCGGCAGCTTCGTCTTTGAAGTGGGTGCATGTCTCAGCTGCGGGTGTGAGCCAACTCTTGTTCGATGACCTGATCAACAGCAGCGTTGAATACACGAACTCGCGTGGCGTCCTGAGCCGCGCCATAGCCGAGTTCGCTCTCGGGTTCGTCCTGGACATCGCGAAGGACGCGCAAGGTTCGCTGAGACTCCAGCAGGGCAGGCGCTGGCAGCACCGTGTCACCCGGAAAATTCAGGGCCAGCGAGCGCTGGTAGTGGGAACGGGCTCCATTGGTCGGGAAATCGCCTCCTTGTTCCGCGCCGTTGGCCTGCGTGTCAGCGGCGCCGGGCGCAGCAGCCGACCAGGGGATGAATACTTTGAGGAGATCCATTCTTCCAAGGACCTGGCGTTGGTCGTCGGTGACTTCGACTACGTTGTGTTAGCCGCGCCCCTGACCGACGACACTAAAGGCTTGGTGGACGCCGAGGTGCTTTCAGCCATGAAGCCCACGGCCCACCTCATTAATGTGGGGCGCGGGGAACTGGTCCGAACTGACTCGCTTGTGGATGCGCTTCGCTCAGGATCCATCGCCGGTGCGGCGCTGGACGTGGTCCACCCGGAACCACTTCCTGAGGAGCACCCGCTGTGGAGCATGGACAACGTGATCCTTACCCCTCATATGAGCGGCGATACCGAAGATCACCTTGATGATCTCGGGAAGCTTTTCGTGGAAAACCTCTGGCGGTTCAGCAGGGGTGAACCGCTGCGCAACGTCGTCGACAAGAGGCTTGGGTTCGTTCCCGTTTCCTGATCCCTGTTCCGGATTGCGCTGCCGTGAACCTGGGCACATTATTACGGAATTCCGGAGCGTCAATTTTCGGATTGGTAGAGGTAAGGCTAACCTAAATAGTCTTCACTTTCCCCATGCCCACCCGTTCGGGCATAAATAGCAGGCGGTTCCCTTTGCGCACTCCCAGCCGATCCACGGCAGCCCTCGGGCTGGCAGCCCTCCTCACTCTTTCCGGTTGCGGCCTCAGCGGGGGCCAGCCCGTATCCGCCGAAAAGGTGGCTGACACCAACCAGCGCATCGTGGTAGACAACTTCCGCGCACCTGTGGCCAACTGGGCTCCGGAGTCCGACGCGGCATACATCCTGTCATTGTCGGGCTGCTTGGAAACCCTTACCAAGTACGATTCAGCCCAAGGCAAAGTGGTTCCCTTCCTGGCAACGGAATGGAAGCAGGTTTCACCGCTGGAATGGGATTTCACCGTCCGTGAAGGCGTGAAGTTCCAGGACGGTACCGATCTGACCGCAGAGGCTGTGGCCGCCTCGCTCAACCACGTGCTCAAGGCCAAGGTGCCTGCCAGGGCGTTCAGCCCCAGCGTGGTCAGTGCTGTCCAGGCGAGGGATGCAAAGACCGTTCGCGTAACCACGCCCGTGGAAAACCCCTTGGTACCATTCCGCCTGGCAAGCGTCAACACCGGTATTCTTGCTCCGGCCGCTTACGCGAGTGCCACCGTTGATCCCTTCGGTCACTGCACCGGCCCGTTCACCCCGGTTTCAGAGAAGGCGAAACAATCGCTGACATTGGATCGCAACGACAATTACTGGGGTGGAGAAGTGCAGCTCGCAGGGGCTGAGGTGCGCTTCATCACCAACGGCGCTACACGCGCGGCCCAGGTTCAAACCGGCGAAGCGGACATTTCGCTCTCCATCCCGGCCTCTGCTTTGTCCACGCTCGAGAATGCGCCCGAAGTCTCCGTGCTGAAGGAAGACTCACCACGAACCGCCACGCTGTACATGAACAACGGCCGGGCCCCCTTCAACAACGTTGATTTCCGCAAGGCACTCCGTTCGGCACTGGACCTTGAGGCGTTGGCCGCCAGCGTCTACGAGGGTGCAGCACTTCCGGCAGCCGGACCCTATGCGCCTTCGGAGCCATGGGCGTCGAGCACGGCTAGCTCGCCGAAGCAGAACGTTGAAGAAGCGAAGAAGCTTCTCGCCAATGCCGGATACACGGCCGATAAGCCGCTGGAAATCATTGCAATTGTAGAACGTGCCGAGTTCGCCGACGTCGCAACCGTGATCCAGGACAACCTCAAGAACATTGGCGTACCCGTGGCCATCCAGGCCAAGGAATACGCGTCCGCTGAGCCGGACGTTCTGGCAGGGAACTACGACATGATCCTGAGCCAGCGCAATCGACTCATCGACATCGCTGATCCCATCGGCTTCCTGACGGCCGATTACACGTGCAAAGGCACCTACAACCTCAGCCACTTCTGCAATGAAGAGTTTGACGCGATCATCACCGAAGCGGCCCGCACGTCCAACACCGAAGAGCGCTACAAGCTGTATGGCAAAGCCGGTCAGCTTCTGGATGACCAGGCGGTCAACCTCTGGCTCGTCAATGAACAGGCCACCGATGCCGTCCGCAGCAATGTCATGTCCTACGTACAGGATCCGCTTTCCCGTTACGTCCTGACCGCGCAAACTGCCAAGTCGGGCTCCTAGCAACGAAACCGGGACCGATAGACAAACCGGTATGATCACGTTCCTTGCGAAGCGGACGGCGACCCTCGTGGTCGCCGTCCTGCTGTCGTCCTTCGCTGTATTCCTTATTCCCTATGTCACCCCGGGTGATCCTGTCCGGAAAATCATCCGCTCCCGCGTGGCCGGGGATGTAGTGGATGAGGCCGCCGTTCGGGCCTTGGGCGAGAGCCTGGGACTCAACGATCCTCTTCCCGTCCAGTACCTGCGCTGGCTGGGGGACTTCTTCACCGGGGATATGGGCTTGTCCCATATCAGCAGGACGCCAGTAGTAGACCAGGTACTACCCGCATTGGGCATCACCCTGAGCCTGGTGTTCGTGGCCCTGGGCACTGCAGTGGTGGTGTCGCTGCCCTTGGGGATTATTGCTGCGCTGAAGCAGGGCAGCAAGGCGGACAAGTTGATCACCACCGTCACGCAGTCCTTCATCGCCATGCCCGAGTACTGGTTGGCCCCGCTGTTAGTGCTCGTGTTCGCCCTCAAGTTGTCCTTGTTGCCTTCCGCGGGGTGGAACACGGCGTCGTCCATCGTCCTCCCGGCGGCAACACTGGCATTGCGGCCCATTAGCTTCTTCACTTCGGCCGTGCGGTCAGGAATGATCGATGCCCTGGAGGCAGAACACATTTCCGCCGCGCGAGCCCGGGGATTGAGCCACGTCCAGACAATCCTGCGGCACGTTGTGCCGAACGGCCTGGTCCCGTTGTCGACTCTGTTCGCGGTGTGGTTCGCGGGCCTGCTGGGGGGCTCGGTGATTGTGGAGGTGATCTTCGCCATTCCAGGGATGGGAAGGCTTCTCTACGACGCCGTCATCAACAGCGACATACCGTTGGCCCAGGGCGGCGTGGTGGTGGTAGTGGCACTGGCTGTCGCAATCACGACGCTTGCCGATTTCCTGCACCGGATCCTTAGCCCGAAGGTGAGTGGCGCCCTTGCGTAGCCGTTCAGCAATCGACGCCGCCGCCGTCGTAATACTCGTTCTGATTGTTGCTGCCGTGGCAGCTGCGCCGTGGTTGGCGCCGTTCCCTCCAGACGATCAGAACCTCGCCGCACGACTTGCACCACCCAGCGCTACGCATTGGCTGGGAACTGACCACCTCGGGCGGGACACGCTGAGCCGCTTGCTCGACGGCGGCCGCTTCTCCCTGGTGGTGGCCGCACTGGCCACAGTGCTGACCGGAGTCATCGGTTTGGTGGTGGGTGTTCTTAGCGCCCGCCGCAAGGGCTGGCTGGATGAGTTTTTCACCCGCACCAACGACGTCCTGCTGGCACTTCCGGAGATGGTGGTGGCGCTTTTCATCGTCGCTGCCATGGGCACTGGCTTCACCTCGCTGCTGGTGGCACTGACCGTGACAGGGTGGACGCCGTTTGCACGACTGGCCCGGACACTGGCTTATGACGTCTCGGCACGCGGCTTTGTCGAAGCAGCGCGAGTGGTGGGATGTTCGCCGTCGTTCATTGTTTTCCGTCACATCCTCCCGCACCTTGCCGCCCCCATGGTGGGACAGGCAACACTTCGCTTCGGTCAGCTCCTGATCAGCGTCGGAGCGTTGTCCTACCTTGGACTCGGCGTGCAACCGCCGCAATCTGATTGGGGTTCCATGCTGGCAGCGGCGCAACCGTACGCAGAGAGGGCTCCGTGGGGAATCATTGCCCCTGGACTCGCCGTGTTCCTCGTTGCCCTGTGCGTGACATTGATCGGTCAACGGGCATCACGCCGGGCCTCCGATCCGGTTGACGTCCTCGTGGTGGAGGGTCAGCATGCCTGAGCTCGTCGTTGAGAACCTGACGGTCCGCAGTGAGGGTACGGGGCGCCCTATCCTCGCAGGTGTCAGCCTGGCCGTTAAACCCGGCGAGTTTGTGGCGTTGGTGGGAGGCTCCGGTTCCGGCAAGACAATGACTGCGCGGTCTGTGCTGCAGTTGTTGCCTCCACAGTTAAGTATTGAGTCGGGGTCCATCCGGCTTGGTGCGCTGGACATAACGGAGGCCTCGGAAGCAGAGCTGAACCGCGTTCGAGGTGGCCGGCTGGGGATGCTGTTCCAGCAGCCAAAGAAAATGTTCAACCCCAACAAGACCATCGGCGGACATCTGCGGGAACCCCTTAAGCTGCATGCCGGCCTACGTGGCCAAGCTGCAAAGACAAAGGTTCTCCAATTGCTTGCGGACGTGGGCTTTGAGGATCCGCATCGGGGTGCGGGCTCATACCCGCACCAGCTTTCCGGCGGCATGGCGCAGCGTGCCATGACGGCCATGGCCTTGGCAGGCCAGCCTGAGATCCTTTTGGCCGATGAACCGACGTCAGCCTTGGACAAAGTGCTGGAACAACAAATCCTGGAGTTGCTCGACCGGCAACGGATTCAGCGTGGTCTGGGCATCCTCTACATCACGCATAACCTTGCTTCGGTGGCCGCATTTGCGGACAGGGTATTGGTCATGGATGAGGGTGTAATCGTTGAATCCGGCACCACGGAAACGGTCATGGGCAGCCCCAAGACCGCCTACACACGCAAGCTCCTCGACGCGTCCAACCTGGCGCCCACCAGCATCCCGGCTGCCCCCGCCCACCAGCGCAGCGCCCTGACCCTGACCAATGTGGTCAAGCAGTTCGGATCCGGCAAACGCAGCGGGCGGCCTGCCCTGGATTCGATTTCACTGGATGTAAAACAAGGCGAAATCCTGGGCGTTCTTGGCCAATCCGGGTGCGGTAAGAGCACTCTCGCTCGCGCCATTGTTGGGCTGGAAGGCATCAGCAGTGGCAGCATCACCAGAACGCTGATCGCGGCTGGAGCAGGCCCTACGGCCATTCAGCTGGTGTTTCAGGAACCCCATGACTCCTTCGACCCCCGCATGACCCTGCGTGCCAGCCTTGAAGCGCCGCTCCGGTCGCAAAAGGATCTCACAGCAAGTGAACGGTCCCGCAGGCTCGTGGCGGCAATGGAAGAAGTGGAGCTGGATCCCGCCCTCCTGGATCGGCGTCCGGGTCAATGCTCCGGAGGGCAATTGCAGCGGGTCACTATCGCCCGGGCGTTGCTGTTGGACCCTGAAGTACTTATCTGTGACGAAGCGACGTCGGCCCTGGACGCGCTGACCCAGCGGACCATTCTTGAACTGTTGCAACGCCTGCACCGGGACCGTGGGCTGACCCTGATGATCATCACCCATGACATGGACGTGGTGAGGCACATGTGCCAGCGGGTCGCAGTCCTCTACCAAGGTCGTCTTGTGGAGCTCACCGACACGGACAAGTTCTTTGCGGATCCGCAGCACCAGCACAGCCAAGCACTTGTTTCTGCGGCCATTCCATGCCGTGGGCTGCACCTGAAGAAAATCAGGGCGGCGCTGTAGCAGTCCGCTGCTGAGCATTTCGACACACCCGCAAAGACACCCGACCTCTGTGCCAACCGGCATGGGGTTAGTTGTCGTTAGCGTTCAGAGTTCAAAACGCGTCCACGCATCCTGCAGTCTTGAGTTGTATGTTTGATATTTGTTAGTATGACAGGACAAACTTAGGAGTGTAGATATGCCGCTTATTCGAATCGACGTCAATCAGGGTCGCTTGCCGGAAGAATTGACCGCGCTAAGCCGTAAGATCCACGATGCCATCCTCAGGGAATACGGGATCCCGGAGCGGGACTACTTCCACATCCTGACCGAGCACCCGCAGGGTCAGATCGTTGCCCAGGATGCAGGCCTCGGCTTTGAACGCAGCCATGGCGTTGTCATGATCCAGATCTTCACCCAAGGCGGCCGAAGCCAGGAGGCCAAGAGCTCCCTTTTCCAAGCTATCGCCGGCGATCTCGCGGAGCTGGGAATTCCGGGCGAGGATGTCTTCGTGGGCTATGTGGAGAACTCGCCGGGCGACTGGTCGTTCGGCTTTGGGCGCAGCCAATATGTCACTGGAGAACTCGCAGTGCCGCGCAAGTAGGGCGTCCCGTGTCATGTTGTAAATATGTCAGTACAAACCTTTGACAGGACATTGATTCTGGTGCAGAGTAGTCATGTGGCCCCGCTCACTGAGGGGTGGCAAGGCATTGGGGCCCAGCGCTCAAAGGTTCAGAGTTCACAAGAGAAAGGTCAACGATTATCGTGACCCACGAACTGCTTACGATCGGGCGCATCAGCGTTGATATCTACCCCAACGACATTGGGGTGGATCTGGAGGATGTGACGTCCTTCGGCAAATACCTTGGAGGTTCGCCCTCCAATGTGGCCGTCGCCGCCGCGCGTCACGGGCGCCGCGCGGGAATCATCACCCGTACCGGGGACGACGCCTTCGGAAACTACCTTCACCGGGAATTGCGCAAGTTCAATGTTGACGATTCCTTCGTCTCCCCGGTCAAGGAGTACCCCACGGCCGTGACCTTCTGTGCGATCAAGCCGGCTACGGACGAGTTCCCACTGTACTTTTACGGCCGCTTTCCCACTGCTCCGGACCTGCAGATCAGAGCTGAAGAACTGGACTTGGAGGCGATCCGTGATACGGGCATTTTCTGGTCCACCGTCACCGGCCTCTGCCAGGAGCCCAGCCGTGAGGCGCACATCAAAGCCCACCAGGCCCGTCCGCGAACCGGCCTTAAAGAGGGTCAGTTCACCATCCTGGACCTGGACTACCGTCCAATGTTCTGGGCCTCCGAGGAAGAAGCCCGCGCCGAGGTTGCCAAAGTCCTCCCGCACGTTACCGTCGCGATCGGTAACGACAAGGAATGCGCTGTCGCCGTAGGTGATGGGACTCCTGATGAGCAGGCGGACCGCCTGCTGGCTGCCGGCGTCGAAATTGCCGTGGTCAAACTCGGTCCGGACGGCGTCATGGCCAAGACCCGCACGGAGCGTGTGGTCTCGGCACCTGTACCAGTGGAAACCGTTAACGGTTTGGGCGCTGGCGACTCGTTCGGCGGTGCCTTCTGCCACGGACTGTTGTCCGGTTGGCCCCTTTCGGAAGTCCTGGATTACGCAAACGCATCCGGCGCAATCGTCGCCTCGCGTCTCTCTTGTGCAGACGCGATGCCGACGCCGGAGGAAGTTACCTCGCTGCTCGCAGAACGCGGCCGCCCCATCCCCGGCGCCAGTCTGTCAGCCGCCGCACTCACAGCCGACACGTTCAGTGAAGGAGCAGTTCGTTGAGCCTTAATGACGATCCCCGCCGCTACGAGCACTTGAGCCGTATCCGGTTGGAGGACCCCGAGGCCGTAGCTCGGGCAGCAGCCACCCGCCGTCGCCATCCTGGCCTGAAACACAGCGCGCAGAACTTCATTGTCGCCGCGGACCACCCGGCGCGGGGTGCCCTCGCCGTTGGTGCTCAGCCAATGGCCATGGCCGATCGCAGGGACCTTTTGGATCGTCTGCAGATCGCGTTGGCGAACCCTGCAGTTGATGGCATCCTCGCCTCGCCGGACATCATGGATGACCTTCTGTTGCTGGGTGCCTTGGAAGGCAAGCTCGTCTTCGGCTCCATGAACCGCGGTGGTTTGGCAGGGCTGGTCAACGAGTTCGACGATCGCTTCACCGGGCACACTGCTGCTGCTTTGGAGGCGCTCGGTGCGGATGGCGGCAAGATGCTCACGCGCATCTGCCTGGGTGACCCTGACACGGTAGCCACTCTCGAGGCGACGGCGAAAGCCATTGATTCTTTGGCCGAGCGCAAGCTCATCGCCATGGTGGAGCCGTTCCTTTCCGTCCGTGATGCACACGGCAAGGTCCGCAATGATCTCCGCGCTGACGCCGTGATCAAATCTGTCGGCATTGCCGAAGGCCTCGGTTCCACCAGTGCCTACACCTGGATGAAATTGCCGGTTGTGGCAGAGATGGAACGCGTCATGGCGTCCACAACCATGCCTACCGTGTTGCTGGGCGGTGACCCCGACGGTAGCCAGGACGAGGTTTTCGCCAGCTGGCAGGCAGCTCTTGCCTTGCCTGGTGTTCGAGGCCTCACTGTCGGAAGGACGCTGCTTTACCCGCACGACGGCGATGTGGCAGGTGCCGTTGCGACGGCAGCCTCGCTGCTGAACAACCCTGCGCCCCTGCCCGCCGCGGCGGATGAGCGAACCATGTCAGACCGTATCCCAGTGAAAGTATCGGAGTAGCTAGTAATGGGTACAGCAACCCGTCGGATGACCGTGGCGCAGGCTGTGGTCGAGTTCCTTTCCAAGCAGTACACCGTGGATTCGATCGATGGTGTGGAGTATCGTGAGCGGCTGATTCCAGGGACGTTCGGTATCTTCGGACACGGCAACGTGGCCGGTGTGGGCCAGGCCCTGAAGCAGTATCAGGCTGCGGACCCAACGATCATGCCGTATTACCAGGGCCGTAATGAGCAGGCCCAAGTGCATCAGGCCGTGGGTTATGCCCGGCACACGCGTCGTCGCCAGACGTTTGCGATCAGTACCTCCATTGGGCCGGGTTCGTCGAACCTTTTGACGGGTGCTGCCTTGGCTACTACCAACCGTCTGCCGGTGTTGCTGCTCCCGAGTGACACGTTCGCGACCCGTGCTGCGGATCCGGTGTTGCAGCAGTTGGAGCTCCCGTACGCGTATGACATCACGGTCAACGATGCGTTCCGTCCGTTGTCCAGGTTCTTTGACCGGGTATCCCGTCCGGAGCAATTGTTCTCTGCGTTCCACCACGGATTGCGGGTCCTGACGGACCCGGCTGAGACCGGCGCTGTGACTATTTCGCTGCCTCAGGATGTGCAAGCCGAGGCTTTCGATGTTCCGGAGGAGTTCCTTGCCGAGCGGGAGTGGCGGATCCGCCGGCCCGAGGCAGAGGACGAGGACATTCGCCGCGCGGCCGAGGCCATCCGCGCCGCGAAGCGCCCACTGATCATCGCCGGCGGCGGCGTCCTCTATGCGTATGCCAACGAGGAACTCGCCAAATTCGCTGAGCTGACCGGCATCCCGGTGGGCAACACCCAAGCAGGTGTTGGCGTCCTGCCGTGGGACCACAAGTTCTCCCTTGGTGCGGTCGGTTCAACGGGCACGACGGCGGCCAACGCCATCGCTGCCGAAGCGGACCTCATCATCGGGATCGGCACCCGTTACGAGGACTTCACCACCGCGTCCCGTACGGCATTCCAGAACCCGGACGTGAAGTTCGTGAACATCAACGTCGCGCCGATCGATGCGTACAAGCACGGCACCACGCTGCCGATCGTTGCTGACGCGCGCAAGGCACTGGTGAAGCTCAACCAGGCATTGGGCGGTTACCGGGTTGGTGCTGATCTTGAAGACAAGGTCGCAGCCGAGAAGAAGCGCTGGAACGGAATTGTGGACGAGGCCTTCGAGACCCGTTACACGCCGTTGCCGGCGCAGAACGAGATCATCGGCGCCACCAACAAGGCCATGGATGACCAGGATGTGGTCATCTGCGCGGCGGGTTCGCTGCCCGGTGACCTGCACAAAATGTGGCGGGTCCGGGACCCCTTCGGTTACCACGTGGAGTACGCGTACTCCTGCATGGGCTACGAAATCCCGGGCGGTTTGGGCGTCAAGCGTGCGGCGCTGGCCGAAGCGGCCAAGGCCGGCCCCGGCGCTGTTGTTAGAGATGTGGTTGTCATGGTGGGGGACGGCTCCTACCTGATGATGCACACCGAACTGGTGACCGCCGTCGCCGAACGCATCAAGCTGATTGTGGTCCTCATCCAGAACCACGGTTACGCCTCCATCGGTTCCCTCTCCGAATCCCTCGGTTCGCAGCGGTTCGGTACGCAGTACCGGGTCCTGGACAAGGAACAGCACAGCTTCGACGCCGGTGAGAACCTGCCCATCGATCTGGCCACCAACGCAGAGTCCCTGGGCGCGAGGGTTATCCGGATCGAACCGGGGGAGCACGTGATTGAAGCCCTGGGCGCCGCGATCAAGGAAGCCAAGGCGGCCCCGGAAACGGGCCCAATCGTGATCCACGTTGAGTCTGATCCTTTGCTGGATGCCCCGAGCTCCGAGTCCTGGTGGGACGTTCCCGTCTCGCAGGTTTCCGAGCTCGAATCCACCCGGCAGGCCTACAAGACGTACACCGACCACAAGAACCGCCAGCGCAAACTGCTCGGCTAGAACCCCACAGACTAAAAGGAAGTCCGCATATGTCGACGACGACCACACTGACCACCATTCACCACTTCATCAACGGCGCTGAAACCACCGGCGAAGGCGACCGCACTCAGCCCGTCTACAACCCCGCCACCGGCCAGGTGTCCGCTGAACTGCGGCTGGCCAACGACGCCGACCTGAACGCCACCGTTGCCGCGGCCCGCAAGGCGGCGGATTCGTGGGGTGACATTTCCCTGGCCAAGCGCACCGCTGTGCTGTTCAAGTTCCGTGAGCTGGTTGCCGCGCACGTGGATGACCTCGCCGAGTTGATTACCGCCGAGCACGGCAAGGTCCTCTCCGATGCCAAGGGCGAGATCGGCCGCGGCCTGGAAGTGATCGAGTTCGCCTGCGGAATCCCGCAGCTGCTCAAGGGCGACTACTCGGACCAGGTCTCCACCGGGATCGATGTTTTCTCCTTCCGCGAGCCTCTGGGCGTTGTTGCCGGGATCACCCCCTTCAACTTCCCGGTCATGGTGCCGCTGTGGATGGCCCCGATGGCCATCGCCACGGGCAACGCGTTCATTCTCAAACCTTCAGAGCGTGACCCGTCCGCCTCCATGCTCCTGGCCAAACTGTGGAAGCAGGCCGGCCTTCCTGATGGCGTGTTCCAGGTCCTGCACGGCGGCAAGGAAACCGTGGACGGGCTGCTGACCCACCCGGACGTGGACGGCATCTCCTTTGTTGGCTCCACCCCGATCGCGCAGTACGTCCACGAGACCGCCACCAAGCACGGCAAGCGGGTCCAGGCCCTGGGCGGTGCGAAGAACCACGCCATCGTGATGCCCGACGCTGACCTGGACAACGCCGCCGACCACCTCGCCGCTGCTGCTTTCGGTTCCGCAGGCGAGCGTTGCATGGCGATTTCCGTTGCCGTCGCCGTGGGTGACGCCGCTGACATGATCGTGAAGAAGGTCGAAGAACGCGCCCTGGCCGTGAAGGTCAAGAACGGCACAGAACCCGACGCCGAAATGGGTCCGGTTATCACCCCGGCGTCCAAGGAACGCATCGTCAAGATCGTGACCGAAGCCGAAACCGCCGGCGCTGCCATGGTGGTGGACGGCCGCGACCTGGTGGTCCCAGGCCACGAAGACGGCTTCTGGGTGGGCCCCACCGTGATCGACCACGTAAAGACCGAAATGACCGCCTACACCGAGGAAATCTTCGGACCGGTCCTGGTAGTGGTCCGCGTCGCCGACCTCGAAGAAGGCATCGCGCTGATCAACTCCAACCCCTACGGCAACGGCACTGCAATCTTCACCTCCTCGGGTGCGAACGCCCGGAAGTTCCAGCGCTCGGTGACGGTAGGAATGGTGGGCATCAATGTGCCCCTGCCCGTCCCGGTGGCCTACCACTCCTTCGGCGGTTGGAAGAACTCCCTCTTCGGCGACAAGCACATCTACGGCCCCGAAGGCGTCTCCTTCTACACCCGCGGCAAAGTCATCACCTCACGCTGGCCCGAACCCACCCACGCCTCCGGCGCCTCCTACAACTTCCCCTCCAACTAGCGACCAGAGAAAGACAACGCTGTCATGACTGATGTTGAGAACAAGCTGATCATCGGCACCGCCCCTGATTCCTGGGGCGTCTGGTTCCCTGATGATCCCCAGCAGACTCCCTGGGAGCGGTTCCTTGATGAGGTTGCGGAGTCCGGCTACAAATGGATCGAACTGGGCCCGTACGGCTACCTGCCGAACGACCCCATCCGCTTGGCTGAGGAACTGAAGCAGCGTGACCTCCAGGTCACCGCAGGTACGGTCTTCACTGCCTTCCACCGTGGTGCCAAACAATACGACGAAGCATGGGAACCCGCCCGAAAGGTTGCCGAACTGACGGCAGCAATGGGTGGTGAACATATTGTGGTCATCCCCGCGATGTGGCGCGACGACGTCACCGGTGAAGCCGTGGAGAACGGTGAACTTACCGACGAGCAATGGGCAGATTTGTTCGCAGGCCACAACCGGATGGGCAAGGTCCTGTTGGAGGACTTTGGTTTGCACCAGCAGTTCCACTCGCACGCTGATTCGCACGTCGGTGCCCAGAAGGACATCGAAACACTGTTGGCTGCGACCGATCCGCGGTACTTGAACCTGTGTCTGGACACAGGGCACGCTGAGTACTGTGGCGCATCGAGCCTGGAGCTCATCAAGAACTACCCGGACCGTATCGGCTACTTGCACCTCAAGCAGATCAACCCGGAGGTTCTCGCCGAGGTAAACGAGAAGAACATGACATGGGCAGCTGCCAACCTCGCCGGCGTCATGACCGAGCCACCGAACGGCCTGCCTGACCTGCGCGCGGTCATCGAAGCCGTGGAAGCCCTGAACCGGCCGATCTTCGGCATCGTGGAGCAGGACATGTACCCGGTTGCGTTCGATGTGCCGATGCCCATCGCCAAGCGGACCCGCAATTACCTGCTGTCCTGCGGATCCCGCACCAGGGTCCAGTAGCACCGCCAGCAACAGCCACCCCGAAAAACTTCACGAAGGACAGATACAGTGACCAAGACTCTCCGCGTTGCCGTCATCGGCGCAGGCCGCATGGGTGCGGACCACATCAAGCGCCTCAGCACCCGCATCCACGGCGCTGAAGTAGCCGCCGTCGTCGACGTCGACCTTGCCCGTGCGCAAGCCGCCATTGAGGGAATCGACGGCGCCGTGGCGTTGGTCAGTGCCGACGAGGCACTCAACAACGGTGATGTCAACGCCGTCCTGATTGCAACGCCCGGTTTCCTCCACGAGGAAATCCTCTATAAGGCGTTGGAGAAAGACTTCCCGATCTTGTGTGAGAAGCCGCTGACCCCGGACGCTGATAGCGCCTGGAAAGTTGTCCAGGCCGAGCAGGCTTTGGGTCACAAGCGCATCCAGGTGGGTTTCATGCGCCGTTTCGACGCCGAGTACTCGGCTTTGGGTGCGATCATCCGCAACAGCGAATTGGGGGAGCTGTTGATGTTGCACCACCAGCACCGCAACCCGAGCACGCCCGAGGGATTCACCAACGAAATGCTGATCAACGACTCCGTCGTCCACGAGTTCGACGCAATCCGCTACTTCACGGGTGAAGAAATCACCTCCGTGCAGGTCCGCCTGGGCAAGCCCACGCGCAGTGCGCCGAACGGCCAGCACGATCCCCAGCACGTGCTGCTGGAAACCGAGTCAGGTGTGCTGGCCGACGTCGAAATCTTCGTCAACGCCAAATTCGGTTATCAGGTGGCCACGCAAGCATCCTTTGAAGAGGGCATTGTGAGCATCGGCGCCGATAACGGCCCGTACATCCAGTCCGCGGGCAAATGGGGCGGCAACGTCACCCCAGGTTTTGAAGAGCGATTCGGAGCTGCGTACGACGTCGAGGTGCAGTCCTGGGTGGACGCCGCACTTCGCGGCGAAATCGGCGGTCCAACCGCCTGGGACGGTTACGCCACCGCGGCCTGCTGCGAGGCCGGCGTCGAAGCCCAGAAGTCGGGCGAAAAGGTCAAGGTTCAGCTGAACATCAAGCCTGACCTTTACAAGTAGGGGACATTCATCATGAAGATTGCACTGGATCCCACACCGTTCCACCACAGCCACACCCTGCTGGAGTTCCCTCGCGTGGCGGCCGATCTCGGCTACAAATACCTTCAGATGACCCCGCATGCGGATCTCATTCCGTTCTATAACCACCCAAAGGCCGACGATGAACTCGTCGGAAAACTGAAGGCAGCCTGCAAGGACGTCGGCGTCGAAATTGCGTCGGTCCTGCCGGTCCTGCGGTGGTCAGGTCCGGACGAGGACGCCCGCGAAGCCGCAGTCCGGTACTGGAAGCGCGCCATCCAGATCACGGTGGACCTGGGTGTCCAGACCATGAACACCGAGTTCAGCGGCCGACCGGAGAAAGCAGAGGAGTCTGAACGTGCGTTTTACCGTTCCATGGAGGAGCTGCTACCGATCATCGAACGCGAAGGCCTGGACGTCCTCATTGATCCGCACCCGGACGACTTCGTGGAGGACGGCCTGGCCGCTCTCCGTGTCATTAGGGGCGTAAACTCCCCGAACATCGGGATGGTCTACGTCGCTTCGCACAGTTTCCACATGGGTAACAAGCCGCTGGAGATCATGCGGGCAGCGGGGGACAAGCTTCGCTTGGTGCATGTCTCGGACACCATGAACCATCATGCGTCCCACGGCCTCCGGTACATCACCAACCCGCCCGGCAATGCCGTCCGCGTTCACCAGCACCTCAAGATCGGCGACGGCGACGTGAACTGGGACGAATTCTTTGGCGGCCTGAAGGAGATCGGTTTCCTGGACAAGGAGAACACCGTGATGGTCTCGTCGGTTTTCGCTGAGGATGAGAACGCGGAAGATGTTTCCCGCTACCAGCTAAAGACGATGAACGACTACGTCGCCCGAACGAACTAAAGCCGGTAGCGGTCGGGGCGGCTGACCCCGTAGAAACGCCCGACGCCGGCAGGCGTCGGGCGTTTCTACGTCCCGGAGCAAGAACTCGTCAGAGCGCAATCACAACATTCTCCAGCGCGCTGCGGCGGGCTGCGTCCAGAACTTCGAGGGTCCGGATCCCGTCTGATGCCGGCACTGGTTCGGGACCTTCGCCGCGGACCGCCTTGGCGAACTCTGTGTAAAAGCCGGTGTAGTTTCCCTGCGCGGACGGCACAAGCCCGCGCTTTCCCGTGCGGGACAGGGTTCCCCAATTCTCCTGCGCGTCGATGCCCCACGTTTCGGGTTCCGCTGAAGGCCTGCGTCCCTGCAGCAAAGCATCCGCTTGAACGTCGGAACCCGAAGCAATGTAGCTACCCTCGCTTCCGTAGGCGCGCAATTCCCTGGTGGTGGAGTGGTTGAGCTTGCTGGCGGATACGCTGGAAACCGCTCCCGAAGCGTGGGTCAGGGTGATAATGAAGCCGCAGTCTGTTCGTTCCCCGAATCGGTCAGTCCAGTCCAGGGTGGCGTGCACATGGCTCACCGGCCCAAGGAGCCACAGCATCTGGTCAACCAGATGGCTGCCCAAGTCGCGCAAGAGCCCGCCGCTGGTACCAACTTCCAAGCTGTCTGCGTTGTCCTGGTCCATGATGGAGTGCACGCGCCATAGCTCGCCCAGTTCTCCTGATGCCAACACCTTGGCGAGCGTCAGGATGTCCGCATCGCGGCGGCGGTTATGGAAAACGTTCAAGACAACGTCTGCCTCCCAGGCGGCATTCGCAAGTTCACGCGCTGCGTCTGCGGTAGGGGCGAAAGGCTTGTCAGCCACAACATGAACGCCGGAACGAATGGCATCCATCACCAGGTCATAACGCGTGTGCGGAGGGGTGGTGATGGTGACGGCATCCACGCCTGCGGCGAGGAGCCCGCCAAGGTTCGCGTAGGTAGGCAGCCCCGGGAAGTCCGATTTCACAGACGCCTTGGTTGCATCCGAGCGGGCTACAACCCCCACAAGTTCGATGTCCTCGGCGGCTTCAATGAACGGTGCATGAAAGTACTTCCCGCCTGCTCCGTATCCAACAAGGCCAAGTCTCATGTTCTGTCCCTTCCTTTTGCTGTGTGGGCCTACGTGATTTGTGGATACAAAAGGATGGGGACGGCGCCTAAGCGCCGTCCCCATTAGAGCCCGGTAAGTAGTCCCAAGGGGCCGGGCCGTAAAGCCTCAGGCCGTCGGGTTCAATGACGCAGAGAGTGCCGCATCAGCGTCCAGGAGTACCTGGGCTGCCACCTGCAGCCCTTCGATGCGACCTAGGGAAACGTCCTCGTGTTCGATGTTGACCAGCATGTCCGGGTCCACCTCGTGCAGCGCACGCAGGAACTCAGTCCAGAAGGCGGTGTCGTGGCCGCGGCCCAGGGCCACGAAGTCCCATGAGGATTTTTTCGGCCATTCATTGGCCCACTCGTCGCCACCAAGGTTTGTGCGGTTCTCATCCGGAGAGAGCCGGCGGAAGCTGTTGTCCAGCACCCCGTAAAGGGCTGCATTCCCGGTATTCACCCGGACATCCTTTGCGGCCGCCTGGAACACCAGCGGACCGAGCTCGCGGACCACTGCAACTGGATCCATCTGCTGCCAGAAGAGGTGCGAAGCATCCAGTTCCACACCGACATGCGTGGCGCCGGTGAGTTCGATGAGCTTGTAGACGTCCGCAGTGTTGAACACGATGTTCTGCGGGTGCAGTTCGAGTGCCACCTTGACGTCGTGGTCCGCAGCAAGGCGGTCGGTTTCCCTCCAGAAATCGGCGGCGACGCCCCATTGATAGTCCAACACGTCAAGTGCCGCAGAGTTCCAGGCATTGACCACCCAGTTGACGGTAGTAGCACCGGGCTCGCCGCCGGGCAGCCCGGACATGGTGACTACCCGTTTCTGTCCCAGCCGATGCGCCAGTCGAATGGAGCGGCGGATGTCTTCAGCATGCTTTTCGCCGATTTCGCGCCTAGGGTGCAAGGGATTGCCGTTGCAGTTCAGGCCGGCGATCGAAACGCCGGTCCCCTCAAACAGCGCCAGGTAATCATCGCGGGCCGCGTCGCTCTCCAGGATCTGATCCATGGTGGGTACATGAACTGCCGGCAGGAAGCCGCCGGTATTGATTTCAATGCCGGTCAGTCCTAGGTCTGCGATGACCTTGAGCGCCTCCGGGAGTGGCCGGTCGTGCAGGATTGCGTTGTAGACGCCGAGTTTCATAGTGTGATCTTCTTCCCGTTGTTGAGGGCGGATTCGGTGACGGCACCGAGAAGTTCCATGTTGCGCACGCCTTCGTCGAAGGTGGCGCAGCGAGGCAGGGATGTGTCTTCGCCAAGGCCTGCAACCTCCTCGAGGAACGCGCGGGCCTGGTAGCCGAACGCGTCGTTTTGGCCGAAACCCACCTCGGGAGCGTCCATGGCGAGGCCGCCGGTGATGTACGGGTGGCCGGGGCCGAGGATCACCTGGCGGTAGCCGTTCTGATTGCCGGATCCGTCATTGAGGAACAGTTGGATTTCCGATGGGCGGCGCTGGTCGAACTTGGCTGCGCCCTTTTCGCAGAACACCTCGAACTGCAGGCTATTGGCGTGTCCTGCCGCTACACGTGAGACTTCGAAACTTCCTGCACCGTTTGCGAACTCTGCGTTGAATGCCGCGTAGTCGTCGTTCTCAACAGCTTCGAAGGTGTCGGTGACGGCCACATGGTCATGACCCATGACGGCGCTGAGCGGCAACGGACGCTTGTGGATCGCAGTGGTGAGCCGGCCGCCGCTGATGGACTTGATGTCACCGCACAGGAACTCGGAGACGTACGTCAGATGACTTCCGACGTCGGCCAGCGCACCGGAGCCGGGGCCACCTTTATAGCGCCAGCTCATCGGCGCTTCGGGGCTGAAACCGTAGTCGGTCCAGTACCGGCCGCTGAAGTGCAGGACATTCCCCAAGGTGCCGTTCTGGATAAGGTCGCGGATGTAGGCGATACCCGGGGTGCGGCGGAAGGTGAATCCAATACGGGCGATGGAGTTGGCGTTCCGGGCAGTGTCCGCCATGGCACGGGCATCTTCCAGCGAATCGCTCAACGGCTTCTCGCACAGCACGTGTTTGCCGGCGGCCAGGAGGCCTTCAACCACTTCGCGGTGCAATGAGTTCGCAATGACAACGCTTACAACGTCAATATCGTCCGCTGCTGCAATTGCCTGCCATGAGGTGTCATTGCGTTCGTAGCCGAAGCGGCGGGCCGCCAACGAGCCGAATTCAGCGTTCACGTCACCAATGGAGACCAAACGGATATCCGGAAGCACCGGGCTGTAGAGGGTGGACGCAGTCCGGTAGGCCGCTGCATGGGCCTTGCCGGCCATGCCTGCGCCGATGACCGCGACGCCAAGGCTTTCAGCCATGATTTCTCCTTTGAAATTCTGCCGCGGCGGGGGAGACTCGACGGCATTTTGTAGCGCTACAATTTTGTAGGTTGGATTTGAGATTAGCCATGTCTATATGTCCTGTCAATCCTTCATCCCCATCGGACCGCCCCTACGGAAGTTGGCCCCATGAGCACAAGTACGCCGCAGGCGCGGCGCCCAACGATTTATGATGTGGCTAAGCTGGCCGGCGTTTCGCCGTCGCTGGTCTCGCTGGTCCTCCAGAACCCCGCGAAAGTCAGTGAGAAGCGCCGCGAGGCGGTCAAAACTGCCATTGCCGAGCTGGGATACCGCCCCAGCCGGGCGGCCACCACGCTGGCGAGCAGCCGGACCAAGAGCATCGGCCTCGTCATTGACGACTACCGCAACCTTTGGTTTGTTGACCTGCTGCGCGGACTGGAATCAGTGTTGACCGAACATGGCTATCAGGTCATGCTCGCCGATTCCCGCCCGGGTGAAAACCGCATCAAGGAGGCTGCTGACGGATTGCTGGCCATGCATGTGGACGGGTTGGTGATCGCCGCCGAACCTGGCGCCACGGCGCTGAGCGGCACGGAAGTTCCCACCGTGGTTGCGGGGTGGCGGAATGGAGTTCCGGCCGACGCTGACCTCATCACCAACGACGACGACGGTGGCGGCGCGATGGCGGCGGACCACCTGCTGCAACTCGGGCACCGCAGGATCGGGCACCTTTCGGGCTCTGGCGGCGCTGCAGCCCACCGCAGGGACGGCTTCCGGGACCGACTCCATCAAGCCGGTGTAGAACCGCTGATCGTGGGGGAGGAGGGCGATACCACGGAGGAGGACGGGTACTCTTCGGCTTGCTGGCTCCTTGATCGCCACCCGGACACGACGGCAATTTTTGCGGCCAATGACACGATGGCGCTGGGCGCCTTTGGCGCGATCAAGGCCCGCGGCTTGTCGGTCCCAACGGATATCACGGTGATTGGCTATGACAATTCAGCGCTGGCGAAGTCCCGCTATCTCGAACTGACGTCCGTGGACAACCGCAGCGATGTGGTGGGGGTGGATGTTGCCAAAGCGCTATTGAATCGCATCCAAGGCGTTGCCCCGGTATCGCAGCGCAAGCTGATTGACCCCATTTTGGTAGTTCGGGGCACTACGGCGGCGCCACGATCCTGAGTGCTGGAGGAGGATGCCACGTACAAACATACTAATGTCAGGACAAACTCTTGACATTTGTGAGTTCGGTCACCATGATCGAGGTAGCAGGCGATCCGGGAACGAGTCCCCGGACGCCCGAAGCTGACATCAAAGGAGATAACGGTGGCAAAATTCTCGTGGCGCAAAGCGGCAGTCGTCGCAGCAGTGGTTCCGTTGGTGGCCCTGAGCGCCTGTTCCAGCCAGGGCGGCAAACCTGCAGATTCCGGTGGGGGTGCAGGCGCTGGACAGGTAGCCGGCACAGACCGCATTAAGGTGGCCCTGATTACTCACGCAGCGGCAGGCGACACCTTCTGGGACATTGTCCGCAAGGGGGCAGAAGAAGCGTCAAGCAAGGACAATGTAGAACTTCTGTACACCAGCGATCCCGAAGCAGGGCGCCAGGCCCAGCTTGTTCAACAGGCCATCGACCAGAAGGTTGACGGCATTGCTGTCACGGTGGCAACTCCGGATGCGTTGAAGGATGTATTGAAGAAAGCCACTGATGCGGGTATCCCCGTGGTGAGCCTCAATGCAGGTGAATCTGTTTCCAGCCAGCTCGGTGCTTTCACGCACTTCGGATCCAACGAACAGCTTGCCGGCGAGGCAGTCGGCACCCGGCTCGCCGCAGAAGGCTACAAGCACCCGGTTTGCGTCATCCAGCAGCAGGGCCATGTGGGCCTCGAAGCGCGCTGCGCCGGTGTAAAGGCCAAGGTGCCGGCAACCGAAATCCTCTACGTCGACGGCAAAGACATGACCGCTGTCCAGTCAACGGCCACGGCCAAACTTCAGGCGTCCAAAGATGCTGATGTGATCATCGGTCTCGGCGCTCCCATCACCCTTACCTTGCTCAAATCGGTTACCGATGCCGGCAGCTCGTCCAAGGTAGCCAGCTTCGACCTGAATGCCGAACTTGCCCAGAAGATCGTCGACGGCCAAGTGATCTTCACAGTCGACCAGCAGCCATGGCTTCAGGGCTACATGTCAGTCGATGCCCTGTGGCAGGCAAAGCGCGGCGGCTTCAAGATCGGCGGCGGCCAGCCCGTCCTGACCGGTCCAACCATTGTGGACAAGGCCAACGCCTCAGACGTCCTCAAGTTCGCCCAGCAGGGCGTCCGCTAGATCCAGGCATCCGGCTGCGTGGCGGAGAACCGCCACGCAGCCTGACCAACAAGGAGTCATTCCTATGGCAAATACAACAACTCTGCCGCCGACGGGGGCTTCGGCCCCTGGCGACGAACGGGTCGGACGCCGTAGTCCGGTCCAAAAGTTCCTGGCGAGGCCCGAGGTCGGTGCACTGGTCGGAGCAGTTGTCCTGTTCATCTTCTTCGCTTCTGTTTCCCAGACGTTTACCCAACCGAACGCCCTCGCCACTGTGCTCTACGGCTCATCGACCATTGGCATCATGGCGGTAGGGGTTTCACTGCTGATGATCGGTGGTGAGTTCGACCTTTCCACTGGTGTGGCCGTGATCTCCTCCGCCCTGACTGCCTCGCTCTTCAGCTGGAACTTCTCGCTCAATGCCTGGGTGGGTGTCACGCTGGCTCTGGTGGTCTCGCTCGGCATCGGATTCATCAACGGCTGGATTCTCGTCAAGACCAAGCTCCCCAGCTTCATCGTCACCCTGGCGACCTTCCTCATGCTTACGGGCCTCAATCTGGCACTGACCCGCCTCATCGGCGGCAGCGTTTCCTCGCCGTCGATCTCTAAATTGGACGGATTCGAATCAGCACGGGCGGTGTTCGCCTCCTCCATCAGCATCGGCGGCGTGGAAGTCAAGATCACGGTGTTCTTCTGGATCGTCCTCGTGGCAGTGGCATCGTGGATCCTTTTGCGCACCCGCGTTGGCAACTGGATCTTCGCCGTGGGCGGTGACGCCAATGCCGCCCGCGCAGTTGGTGTCCCTGTAACCAAGACCAAGATCGGTCTCTTCATGGCGGTTGGTTTCTGCGGTTGGATCCTGGGCATGCACAACCTCTTTGCCTTCGATGCCGTGCAGTCCGGCGAAGGTGTGGGCAACGAGTTCCTCTACATCATTGCTGCCGTCATTGGTGGCTGCCTCCTCACCGGCGGCTATGGTTCGGCCGTGGGTGGCGCGATTGGTGCCTTCATCTTTGGCATGGCGAACAAGGGAATCGTCTACGCGCAGTGGAACCCGGACTGGTTCAAGTTCTTCCTGGGCTTGATGCTGTTGCTCGCCACCATCGTCAACCTCATCGTCAAGCGACGCGCGGAACTCAAGTAAGGGGCCCGGGAAATGAATGCCAAAGCGATCGACCAGGAAACGTTGCTCCAGAATGAGCGCGATCCCCTCACCCACACGCCCGTCCATCTCCTCTCCTTGGAAGGGGTCGGCAAGCACTACGGCAACATCATCGCCCTGCGCGACGTCACGATGGCCGTGGACAACGGCCGTGTCACCTGTGTTCTGGGAGATAACGGCGCGGGTAAGTCAACGCTGATCAAGATCATCGCCGGCCTCCACCAGCACGACGAAGGCGTCCTGAACATCATGGGTGAGGAACGGAAGTTCGGCTCCCCCCGAGATGCCTTGGACGCCGGCATTGCCACGGTGTACCAGGACCTTGCAGTGGTACCGCTGATGCCGATCTGGCGGAATTTCTTCCTCGGATCAGAGCTCACCAAGGGCTTCGGACCGTTCAAGTACATGGACGTCGAACAGATGAAGGCCATCACGCTGAAGGAATTGGCCGAGATGGGCATCGACCTGCGCGATGTGGAGCAACCCATTGGTCAGCTCTCCGGTGGTGAACGCCAGTGTGTCGCGATTGCCCGCGCCGTGTACTTCGGTGCGAAGGTCCTGATTCTGGACGAACCCACGGCTGCGCTGGGTGTGAAGCAGTCAGGCGTGGTCCTGCGCTATATCCTCCAGGCCCGCGACCGTGGTCTGGGCGTCATCTTTATCACCCACAATCCGCACCACGCCTTCCCGGTCGGGGACCGTTTCCTGCTGCTCAAGCGCGGCAAATCCATTGGCTACTACGACAAGAAGGACATCACCCTGGACGAACTCACAGCCCAGATGGCCGGCGGCGCTGAACTGGCTGAACTCGCACATGAGCTCGAGCAGCTGGGTGGCCACGGCGACGTGGTGAAAGAGGTCAAAGCGGAAGTTGCGGACGTGACGGACAGCGTGAACGCCGGCGCTCCGAAGCACGCCTAGCAGCAGCACAGGCTCAGTAACAGCAGGCCCAGTAGCAGTATCGGCGGGGTGCTTCCGGTCCCCCCGGAACACCCCGCCACACTGTGCGCACAAAACGCACACACTTAGGAAAAGAAGGGAACACCATGCCGATCCGGGTAGGCGTCATTGGCGCCGGAGTCATGGGTGCAGACCACATCAGGAACCTCTCCAGCACCATCGGCGGAGCCGAAGTCACCTTTGTGGCAGACCTCGACGTCGACCGTGCCGCCGCGGCGGCACCGCCCACCGCGCGTATTACCTCAGACCCATCGGAGCTGATCTATTCAAGTGAGGTGGACGCCGTCGTCGTTGCCTCGCACGATTCCACGCACGCCGGCCTGGTCCTTGAATGCTTCGAAGCAATGACCCCTGTGCTCTGCGAAAAGCCGCTGGCACCAACGCTTCTTGAAAGCCTGGAAGTAGTGGCGGCCGACGCGGACATCGTGGCCGCAACGGGTACTTCGCTTTTGTCCCTCGGTTTCATGCGACGCTTCGATCCGGGTTATGTGGCTCTGCGGGAATCCGTGCGCGGGAAAAAGCAGGGTGAACCCCTCATGGTTCACTGTGTCAGCAGGAATGGCTCAGCGGGGCCAGGAACAACTGCAGAATCGGCTATCACCAATTCGGCTATCCACGAGTTGGACATAGTTCCTTGGCTTTTGGATTCGCCCATTACGGAAGTGTCATGGCAGGCCGGAAAGAGCACTCGACATGCCGAAACCGGACTACAGGATCCGGCTTTCATGACGTTGCGCACTGCAGACGGGACACTCACCACGCTGGAGCTGTACCTCAACGCGCAGTACGGCTACACCACGCGCTGCGAGGTGGTCTCAGAACTGGGTACCACTGCCCTTCAGGAATCGTCCCCGCTGGCCTTCGAACAGGAAGGAGCCAGGCAGGAGCTAATCCCTGCGGACTGGCGCCCCCGTTTCGCTGACGCGTACCGGATTCAGTTGCAGGCTTGGATTTCCGCGCTCGCGGGCGGAGAGCCGACTCCGCTTGCCGGTGCACAGGACGGACTCAACGCCTCCCTCGTTGCACAAGCCATGATCCAGTCGCTGCACAGCGACGGAACGTCTACGAAAGTCAGCTACTCGTGACGCCAATGAGGCTCCCTTACTCCCGTGTACCGGAATCCCGCCATGCTCCCAGCCTGCGCTGGGGCATCATGGGCCCCGGATGGATCGCCGAGCGCTTCACCGAATCCATCCAGGCGCACACCGGGCAGGTGATTGCCGCCGTCGGCTCCCGTTCCCTGAACCGGTCCAAGGCGTTTGCGGAGGCGTTCAACATTCCCGCCGCCTATGGCAGTTATGAGGAACTTGCGGCAGCCCCGGACATAGACATTGTCTACGTGTGTACGCCGCATACCGGCCACCACGCGGCCGCGGTCCTGGCTATCGACGCCGGCAAGCACGTCCTGGTCGAAAAGCCGATTGGACTCGACGCAGACCAGGCACGGGACATCGCGGCGCGTGCCGAGGCTGCAGGTGTCTTCGCCGCGGAAGCCATGTGGACCTTCTTCCTGCCAAAATTCGATGTGATCCGGCAGATACTCGATGCCGGAACGCTGGGCACCATCACCACCGTGGTGGCCGAGTACGGTGAGCATTTTGATCCTTCGCATCGAATCTTTAATCCGGACTTGGCCGGTGGTCCGCTGCTTGATCTAGGCACGTACCCCCTGGCGCTGGTCACGGAGGTGTTGGGCAGTCCTCGTGAGCTGCATGCAATCGGTCAACCTCATGAATCGGGGGTTAATGCGCAATTGTCCGCCGTTATGCAGTTCGACGGTGGCGCCCAGGCAGTCGTGAACACCCACCTCCATAACTTCACGCCCACCACGGCCACCATTGTTGGCTCAAACGCCACCTTGGTCATCGAGGGTCCGTTCAACATGCCCGGTGCATTCGAAGTCAGGTTTCCTGACGGATCGCGGCTGCGTCACGCTGAACCAGCAGGCGGACACTTCGAAGGCCTTCACTACGAAGCCACGGCCGTGGCAAGGGCTATTGCCGCAGGCAGGATGCAAACCAGCGAACGGACGCTGGCAGCCTCCATCCGCACGCTGGAAGTAGCCGATGAGATTCGACGCCAGCTGGGCGTGGTGTTCCCGATACCAGTCACCCTTCAACCTCTAAAGGAAAATCATGAGTGATGTCATTCTTGGCTTGGTTGGCGTAGGACGCATCGGCGTCATGCACGCCAAAAACATCGTCGCCCTTAAGGAAACTCTGGGTCGCAGGGGCGTAAATATCCGCCTGAAGCTGACCGATGTAGCTACGGAGCATGCACGTTCCATCGCTGCTGGACTAGGTGCAGAGTTCGTTACTTCGGTGACGGAGATGCTCGACTCAGGTGTAGATGGCTTGGTTATTGCTACAGGAACGGCAACCCATCCGGAACTGATCCGCGCCGGAGTGGACGCCGGCGTTCCGGTGTTCTGCGAAAAGCCCGTGGCCATGAACGTCTCCGATGCGCTGCCTGTGCTGGACTACATCAGGGAGAACAACGGCGTGGTGCAAATCGGCCACCAGCGACGCTTCGATGCAGGCTATTTGGAGGCCAAGCGGGCGTATGAAGCCGGGGAATTGGGATGGATCCACTCCTTGCGCGCAGTTACCTGCGACATGACGCCACCCCCGGTCGAGTTCCTGGCGACATCCGGGGGGCTGTTCCGGGACTGCTCAGTCCATGACTTCGACATCCTCCGGTGGCTGACGGGCCGCGAAATCGTGGAGGTTTATGCCAAGGGTTCCAACAATGGAGACCCGGCCATCGGCGATGTGGGCGACGTGGATACAGCCTTGGCACTCATCACTTTCGACGACGGCACGGTGGGCACGGTTTCTGCCAGCCGCTACAACGGGGCAGGCCACGACGTGCGGTTGGAGATTCAGGGCTCGGATGGCTCGGTGATGGTGGGCCTGGATGGGAAGAGCGCATTGACCTCGGTTGAGGCTGACGTCACTTTCCCCGGAGGGAAACCGCACCAGACCTTCGCGGAGCGTTTCGACCAGGCGTACCGCTCCGAGATGGTTGCCTTTGTGGAGCTGGTCATGGGGGAGCGCGAAAATCCGTGCACCCCGGAGGACGCGGTAGCAGCCTCCCGTGTGGCAGATGCGGCCCAGGAATCGCTGGCAACCGGCACGCCCGTGAGCGTTGCCCTCAAAGTAACCAACTGACGATTCTGCCAAAAGCGCCCCTTCTTCGAAAATGTTGGATTCGAAGAAGGGGCACTTTCATGCCTTGTACTAGGCGCCGAATGGCAGCCGCGAATCGATGTCCTGGCCGTCCCAGCTTTGCCGTACCCAACCATGGTGGGGGTCGTCGCTGATCAGCCATTCGCGAACGGGCCCAGGGCCTGCCATGACGTTCAGGTAGTACATGTCGTAGCCTGGCGCTGCCATTGCGGGGCCGTGCCAGCCGTAGGGCACCAGGACGACGTCGCCGGTCCGAACTTCTGCGGAAACGTCGATGGGACGCTCATCCGAGGCATAGACCCGTTGGTAGCCGATTGCATCGGCATCAGCCGGTGCGCCGGAGCCGACGGCTACCTGTGTCTCGAAGTAATAGATCTCTTCAAGGTGGGTTTCGCCGTCCTTTTCCTCATCGTGCTTGTGTGGGGGATAGGAGGACCAGTTCCCGGCGGGAGTAATGACCTCGCACACGATAAAACGGTCGGCCTCCAGTGCTGCCGGGGTGCCGAAGTTGTGTACCTGCCGTGAACAGTTACCGGCGCCCCGGAGTTCCACAGGTGTCTCGGCAGCAGTGACGAGGCGGGTCGGGTAGGCGGTCTGCGCAGGGGCAGTTGCAATTGCTACACGCCCGCCGTCTGCCGAGCTGATGCTGACGGACTTTCCGGTACCGGAGTACAAGACGTCGCTGGGTCCGTGGAACACGGAGGCCCGGCCCGCAAGGGCATGGTCGACGCCGTCGACGGTTACGGTGAAAGCGCCGCTGAGGGGCACCACAATACGTTCCTCACCAACAGCTGGGAGCTCGACGGCGGCGCCCGCCGGGATGGTTGCGACCTTGAGGCCAGTGTGTTGCCAGCCATCAATGGCAATGGTGGAATCAGAGGTGCCGAGCGAGATGTCCCACACGCCGTCGGCGGCGGAACCCAAGGGGTAAACCCAATTCGTCATGGAAGGGGAGTCCTTTGTATTAGCTGTATCAGCGCTGTACGAGTGTCATTTCAAAGCTGTAGGAATCGGCGCGGTAGACGTGGTGGCCGGTCTCAACGTGGCGGCCGGTGTCATCCACAGCCGTGCGTTCCATGGTGACCAAGGCGGAATTCACCTCGGTCTCAAGGAGGGGTGCCTGGTAGTCATTGGCAATCATGGCGCCGATACGTTGCGTGGCCAGGCGGAAGTTGACGCCGCCACGGCGCAGGATTGAGTAGAGCCCCTCTGCCGCAAGCATGGCTTCGTCCATGGTGGCGATGTCATCCCGCACCCAGTTCTCCATCAGGGCCAGTGGTTTGCCCCCAACTTTGCGAAGACGCGTGAAGTGGTAGACCTTGGAGCCAGCGGGAAGCTCAAGCGCCGCGAGGGTGGCGGCGTCTGCTTCCTCGTGGGAAAAGCTGAGCACGGTGGTGGTGGGCTTCTTGCCGTTATTGGTCAGGTCGTCGAAAAGGCTGGAAAGTTCCAAGGGTCGCCGGACCTGGCTGGACACCACTTGGGTACCTACCCCGCGTTTGCGAACCAGGAGACCGGAGCGGACCAACTCGTCCATGGCCTTACGCATGGTTGGCCTGGACAGATTGAGCTGGGCTGCAAGATCGATTTCGTTCTCAAGGCGACTGCCGGGTTCCAATACTCCGCTGTGGATGGCTGCCTCGATACCCTGTACAACTTGGTGGTAAAGAGGCACGGGAGAAGAGCGGTCGATGTTAAGACCAAGTTTTGTAACCACTGGATACCCCGGGTTTCAGGCGCAACCTGTTGCCTCCGGGCGGATGCTCAAGGTATGTAGCCATTTGTTCGCTTGATAGGACATACTTTCTCCCTCGATGGTAGCAGTCAACTTTCGATGGTCAAATGGTTTATGTCAGAGCACAAGACGTCGGGAGGATGAGTGCATTGCCAAAGACCGGAAAGAATGATCACGCCCGCAAGGACGAGTTGCCGTCCACCCTGCAGCGCTCGGACCAGAAGGCCCAGGACACTTTTGCCAAGACCTACGATTCGGCCATGGAGTCTTATGACAACGATTCGAGCAGGGCAGCCCGCACGGCGTTTGCGGCTCTGAAGCACAGTTACGAAAAGGTGGGCGACCACTGGGAGCCCAAGGAGGAACGCGGACCTTCCGATGCCCGCGCGGAGGAGGGCGTGGATTCAGCCAAGCCCACGGCCGGGGGTGTGGATGCCAATGCCTCCAAAGAGCACCTCTACCGGCGCGCGCGGGAGTTGGACATCAAGGGTCGCTCGAAAATGGACAAGAATGAGCTGGTGGAAGCGCTGCAGAAGGCCAACGACGCCGCAACGCGGAAGGCTCGGGAAGGCTAGCCCCTCATCATCCCGCCTGCTCTTGACTGGGTCCGACATGCGCCAAATATGCAGGAACCGGTTCGCACCGGCATAGTTAACGTCTTGGGGTTGCACTTTATGGGTACAGTCACCGCATGAAGGCAGGACAGAAACGAACAGGGGCTTAACTTGGCAGGGAATGCGACCTTCCGGCACAGCAACACCGCGCTGCTCTCGGTGAGCAGCGTCGAGGCTCCGAGGATAGTGAGCTCCACGGATTTCGACCGGAGATTGGCTTCGACCCTGCAGCGGCTGAAGTTTCCACCGCGATTGCTCGAGCGCGTTGCAGGCATCACGCATCGCCGCTGGTGGGCCGCAGGGACATCGTTCGATGACGCTGCGGTGGAGGCGGGCGCCAAAGCCTTGGCTGAAGCCGGCGTCGAAGCCTCGGAAATCGGCTTGCTGATCAATACATCGGTTACCAGGCGCAACCTTGAGCCGTCCGTGGCGGTCAAAATCCACCACGAACTCGGCCTGCCGTCGTCGGCCATGAACTTTGACTTGGCCAACGCCTGCCTCGGATTCGTGAACGGCTTGATCCTGGCGGCGAACATGATCGACTCGGGCCAGATCCGGTATGCGGTCATCGTCAACGGAGAGGACGCGCAGGGCACTCAAGAGGCCACGCTGGAGCGACTCCAGAGGCCTGAGACCACGCGCGAGGATTTCAACCGGGAGTTTGCCACGTTGACTCTGGGGTCCGGGGCCGCCGCGGCCGTCCTGGGCCCTGTGGACGAGCACCCGGGGGCGCATCGGCTTGTGGGCGGCGTCATGCGGGCCGGCACGGAACACCACGAATTGTGCGTTGGAGGTATCGATGGCATGTCCACCGATACCAAGGGCTTGCTCGACGGCGGCCTGCAGCTTGTGGTGGATGCCTGGCATGAAGCCCAGCCCGAGTGGGACTGGGCCAGCATGGACCGCTATGTCACACACCAGGTCAGCAATGCCTACACCCAGGCGATCATCAATGCCATCGACCTGGACCCGGAGAAGGTCCCCATTACGTTCCCGCACTGGGGCAATGTGGGGCCCGCGTCGCTCCCCATGACGCTCGCAGCCCAGGCGCAGTCATTGACATCGGGTGACCGGGTCCTGTGCATGGGGGTTGGCTCGGGACTGAACGCAGGAATGGTGGAAATCGTTTGGTAGCCGCCAACTGGCCCGGTGTGGACCCTGAATGGTCGCGGACAATCCGCGTAGTGTCCACGTCGGAGGTTGACGCTCCGGGCTCTGTTCGCCGCTGGCACTTGCTGGATAACGGCGCCCAGCTCGCGCGCCGTGGCCTGACCCCGATCGGGACTTTGCTGTGCGTGCATGGCAACCCCACCTGGTCCTACCTTTGGCGGACGCTGTTGAGTGCGGGATCAGACTCCGCCCATCCGTGGCGGGTTGTTGCCGTGGACCAGCTGGACATGGGTTATTCAGAGCGTACCGGCACATTCCGTCGCCTGGCTGACAGGATCCACGATCTCGGTGATCTCACTGATGCGCTGGGTCTGGAGGGGCCGGTGGTGACGGTAGGCCACGACTGGGGTGGCGTGGTCAGCATGGGCTGGGCGCTGGAACATCCGCAGCTCGTCACGGGTGTGGTGCTGACCAATACGGCCGTACATCAACCCTCGGATTCGCCAATCCCGCCAGCCCTTCGGCTCGCCTTGCACCCCGCCGTACACAAGTGGGGCACCACGACGTCGGACGCGTTCCTGCGGGTAACGCACTCACTGGCGAACCCGCCGCTGCAGGCCGACGTCGGAAGGGCTTTCATGGCACCCTACCGCGGAGCCGGACGGCGGGCAGGGGTGGGGAATTTTGTTGCGGACATCCCTGCAGACGCTGACCATCCCAGCTTCCCGGCGCTTACCCGTGTAGCCGAAGGCCTGCGCGGGTTGAAGGTTCCCACCCTGATGCTCTGGGGGCCCAAGGATCCAATATTCTCCGACAGGTACCTCAAAGACCTTATCGGCCGGCTTCCGCACGCTGACGTCCATCGCTTCGAAGGAGCCGGACACCTCTTGCCGGAGGACCGGGACATTGCCACGCCCATCTTTGATTGGCTTGCCGTACATGGTGTCGCAATCAGTGGCGACGATTCCCAAGTTCCCGTTTCTACTGTCAGCGGAGAGCCGGTCAAGGATATGGCCGAGGAGAAGGACCCGGCCCTCCGTCCACTGTGGGGACTTCTCGGCGAGCTGGCGGCTGGACCGTCAAACGAAGACATTGCTGTGGCCGAAATGGCGCCCGACGGCAGCGTGAGCCGTTCGCTCAGTTGGCAACAGCTGGACCGGAACATCCTTGACCTGGCCGCCGGCCTTCGGGAAGTCGGTGTAGGGCGCGGTAGCCGGGTGAGCCTCATGGTCCCACCCGGCACCGAACTCACCGTGGCCCTCTATGCCTGCCTGAAGGTGGGTGCGGTAGTAGTGGTGGCCGACGCCGGTCTGGGAACCAAAGGCATGAGCCGCGCGGTGAAGGGTGCTACCCCGGATTTCATCATTGGCATCGACAAGGCACTCGCTGCAGCCTCGGTGCTCGGCTGGCCGGGGCGGCGCATCAGCGTGCAGGACCTCCCCGCCACCCGCCGTCGAATCCTGGGGGTTGAGACCTCGCTCGCGGCCTTGGGAAGGCGTGGAGCCATAGGCGGCGCCGGGCGTGGCGACGAGATGCCAAGGACGAGTGTGGATCCAGCTGCCCCAGCCGCTGTCTTGTTCACGTCCGGTTCCACTGGCCCCGCTAAGGGAGTGCTATACACCCACGGGCAGTTGGCCGCGATGCGGGATACGGTTGCCGCGACTTTCGGGATCCGTTCCGGTACCCGCCTTGTAGCGGGCTTCGCCCCCTTTGCTTTGCTGGGTCCGGCGCTCGGAGCAGTTTCGGTAACCCCGGCCATGGACGTTACTGCGCCCCGCACCTTGACGGCCCGAGCACTGGCGGACGCCGTCGCTGGCATCTCCGCTACCGTGGTCTTCGCCTCGCCCGCAGCGTTGCGTAACGTCATAGCCACCCGGGATGCCCTGAGCGGGACAGGGCGCATTGCTCTTCACAAAATTGAGCTACTCCTATCCGCAGGCGCGCCCGTCCCCGAGCCGCTCCTGGCACAGGTGCAGCAGTTGATGCCCCAAGCCTCCCTGCATACGCCCTACGGGATGACGGAGGCGCTTCCAGTCACGGACATCAGCCTGGAAGAAATTCAAGCCGCGGAAACCGACGCGGCTGCCGGGACCGTCCTCGGGGCCGGGAACGGGGTTTGCGTGGGGAATCCGGTTCACGGAGCCGACCTGGCTGTTGTTCCGTTGGCGACGGATGGAACCGCACCCGGATCGGACCTTGTGACCGAGGCAGGGGTCACCGGCGAAATCCTGGTCAGCGCGCCGCACGTCAAGGAAGCCTACGACAGGCTCTGGCTGACCCAACGGGAGAGTGCCGGCGTGAGCGGATGGCACCGCACGGGCGACGTGGGACACTTCGACGCCGCTGGCCGTCTTTGGGTGGAGGGACGCCTTGCCCATGTTGTGACGGCGCCTGGGACTGTGGTGACGCCGGTCGGGGCAGAACAATCCATCGAACGCCTGGACGGCGTACGGGTGGCCGCCATCGCCGGGGTTGGACCGTCGGGAACCCAGGCAGTGGTTGCGGTAGTGGAGACCGCGCCTCCCGTGCCCAAAGCCGGCCCCGCCGGGCCGCAACTCGCGGGGCGTGTCCGACGAGCGGCCGCCGAAGCCGGGGTCGATGTCAGCGCTGTGCTGGTGGTCCCTGCACAGCCCACCGACATCCGGCACAACGCCAAGATCGACAGGACCCGCCTGGCCCGCTGGGCTTCACGGGTGCTGGCTGGCGGACGTCCGGGGAAGCCATGAGGGTTCTGGTCACCGGTGCCAGCGGGCTCCTGGGAGGGGAGGTTGCACGGCAACTGCTTCGCCAAGGCCATGCCGTCGCAACCTTCCAGCGCCGCCCGTCGGGCGTGGACGGCGCGGAGGACTTCTGCGGTTCCATTGACGATGTAGCGGCTCTCCGCAACGCAGTCGCCGGGGCGGAAGGAATCATCCACCTCGCCGCCAAAGTGTCCATTACAGGGCGCGCGGCCGAGTTTGATGCAGTAAATGTGGAGGGGACACTCCGGTTGCTCAACCTCGCACAGGCGGCCGGCGTGCGGGACGTCGTATATGTCTCGTCACCGTCGGTGGCCCACTCCGGGGCAGCCATCGTGGGATCGGGGGCGGCGCAGGCTGACCCACACCACGCGCGCGGCGACTATGCCCGCACCAAGGCCGAGGCAGAATTGCTGGCCCTCGCGGCAGATCGACCGGAGTTCCGGGTGGCAGCAGTGCGGCCCCACATTGTGTGGGGCCCCGGCGACACCCAGTTGGTGGAACGCGTCCTGGCTCGCGCCAGCCACAGTCGTCTGCCATTGCTCGACGCCGGCGCTGCCCTGATCGATACGACTTACGTGGACAACGCCGCGTCTGCCATCGTTGCTGCCCTGCACCGGATGGAGCACGTCCATGGCAAGGCCGTGGTGGTGAGCAATGGGGAGCCCCGGCCCATCGGCGAGCTGCTGGCCGGCATCTGCTCAGCGGGTGGCGTGGCCCCGCCGTCGTGGTCTGTGCCGGGCGGTGCGGCAAGGGCAGTCGGAGCAGTAGTGGAAAAACTCTGGACCTGGGCGGGGCGCAAAGAGGAACCGCCGATGACCAGGTTCCTCGCTGAACAGCTCTCCACCGCGCACTGGTTCGACCAACGCGTAACCCGTGAGCTCCTCAACTGGAAGCCTGCTGTTTCGATTGATGAGGGACTGGCGAGGCTGGCCGAACACTACGGTTCGAGTATCCGGCCATAGGGAAACAGGCCGGGATCGGAAGGGCGGTTCTGCCTTTTCACCGGATTAGTGTTGCCAAACCCTAACCGCAGGATCAAAGTGAGATAAATCAGATCACTTACATGGTCCGGGGGGCCGTGTACGGGCCGGGGGTGGACCATGAGCACCACGTCAGACAACGCCTTGGAAGCAACGCCCGCAGGTGAGGAACCAGAGCTAAAACGCGTGCTTGGACCCAAACTTCTCCTGCTCTTTATTGTCGGCGACATTCTGGGAGCTGGCGTCTACGCGGTCACCGGGACCATGGCAGGGACAGTTGGCGGCATCGTCTGGTTGCCCTTCCTGCTCGCCTTTATCGTCGCCACCCTCACTGCGTTTTCCTACCTTGAGTTAGTGACGCAATACCCTCAGGCAGCAGGCGCCGCGCTTTATACGCATAAGGCCTTCGGGATCCATTTCGTCACGTTCCTCGTGGCGTTCGCTGTTGTTTGCTCCGGCATTACCAGCGCGTCGACATCCGCCAATGTCCTTGCCCAGAACTTTTTTGGCGGCTTGGAGGTTAACGGCTGGATGGATGTGCCGGACCGTGGCGTGATCACCGCCGTGGCGCTGGGCTTCATGCTGCTGCTTGCGGTGATCAACCTGCGCGGCGTGGGGGAAAGCGTTAAATTCAACGTCATACTCACCGCCGTTGAGGTGCTGGCACTATGCGTGGTGATCGGGGTTGGCTTCTTCGTCATGGCCCAGGGAACCGGCAATGTCCAGGAGATCTTCGTTTTTACCGATTACCAGGACAAGGGGCTGTTTCTAGCCGTCACTGCAGCTACGTCCATTGCATTCTTTGCCATGGTTGGCTTCGAGGACTCCGTGAACATGGTTGAGGAAACCAGGAATCCGGAGCGGATTTTCCCCCGCACCATGTTAACTGGCCTCGGAATCGCAGTGATCCTCTACATGCTGGTGGCTGTGTCCGTGGTGAGTGTGCTGACCCCGGCAGAGCTGGGGGAGATCAGGGAAGCTGAAGGAGCAGCGCTCCTGGAAGTAGTGCACAAGGGATCACCGGATTTCCCCATCGACAGGATCTTTCCTTTCCTCGCCGTGTTCGCAGTGGCCAACACGGCGTTGATCAACATGTTGATGGCCAGCCGGCTGATTTATGGCATGGCACGCCAGCACGTTTTGCCCCGCTCCTTGGGAAGAGTATTGCCGGGTCGTCGTTCGCCGTGGGCTGGCATCGCGTTCTCCACCGTCCTTGCCATGGGGCTGATTTGGTACGTCAGCATCGACCCCGCAAGCAACATCGTGGCCAATCTTTCCGGGACCACGGCGTTCCTGCTGCTGTGCGTGTTCACCCTGGTAAACGTCGCCTGCGTCGTTCTTCGCCGAAAGCGGGATCCCCACCGGAAGGTGTTCTTCACGTCTCCGGGACAACTGCCGTTGGTGGCAGCCGTACTGTGTGCCTTCCTCGCTGGTCCATGGGTGGGCAGGAACCCCATCCAGTACCAAGTGGCTGGCGGCCTTATGGCCATCGGCGTGGTGCTGTGGTTCATTACCTGGCTAATCACCAGGCGGACCAATACCGGAAGGGAAGAACCAGCCCGCGGGGAGGCGGATACAGAAAGCCAAGGTGGACAGCGGCCGCCGCAGGAATAACCCGGAATCAGGTCAGGTGGTCGAAGTCTCCCCGCGTCCATGCTGCGTGCCGTTGGGCCGAGTCGTGCAGTGCGTCTTTCGCTCCGGAGGCGATGACGTTGTTGAAGTTGCCGTAGATACGGTCGAACGTCAGCATTTCCAGCTGGGCTGCGATACGTAACGCCACCGCCCCGGACAGGGGTAAACGATTGGGATAGCTGCGCATGAACGCGACCGTGCGACGATCGGGATTGGGAAACACGGTGTCACCCGTCAGCAATACCCCTTTGCCACCGGCTCCTGCTGCCCAGTGCGCCACCGCACTGCCTGGGAAATGCCCACCCGTCTGATGCAGGACCAATCCATCCGCGATTGTTGTGCTGCCGGACCAGTAGGTAACGCTTGGGTCGCTGCGGCCGAGCCATTCGCGGTCGGCCTCGGCGACCAGGACCGGGACGTTGCCAAGACGGCGCGACCATTCCACCTGCACGCCGAACATGTGCGGATGGCTGGCGGCGATAGCTGCAACGGGGCCGTGTTCGAGGACCCCTGCCACAGCGTTGTCATCGACGTAACCCACGGGATCCCACAGCAGCGAGCCCTTGGGCGTGACCACGAGCTGGGCAGTCTGCCCGATACCTGCTTTGGGCTCGGTGCTGACTGCTATGAGGCCGGGTTCATTTTGCTCCAGCACGATCTTCCGCCCGGCACCAGCCAGTTCGTCCAGAGTGAGCCACTGCTGTCCGTCCTCGGGCACGTATTGCCGTTCGTCGGCGCAGATGGGACAAACGTCCGGCGTAGGCTCATCGCGTTCAACGGCGCAGGTCGCGCAGATCAACATCAGAATTCCCTTCCTTGGCACTTTGTATCCGTCTGTCCTGCCAGGTATCGCGAGATGATCATCATGCTTACTATTGTGGGGCAGTCGAAGTCGGAGAGGGACACCACACTAGGAGCGGACATGGCACTGAGCAAGGGAACACGCGTGGAGTGGAACACCCCGCAGGGCAAGACGCACGGAAAGATCGTGGTAAAGAAAACCAGCGAGTTTGTACTGGATGGCAACAAACACGTGGCCAGTGAGGACGAGCCTCAGTATGTAGTGGAGTCAGAAAAAACCGGTGCCAGGGCAGCGCACAAGGGCTCCGCATTGACTGAAAAGAGTTAGTCGCATGGCACCGCAACACGAGGTAATCATCATCGGCGGCGGCAATGCAGGTGTGTCACTGGCTGCCCGCTTGAAGCGATATGGCCTCAAGGACATCGCCCTCATCGAGCCCAAGGAGCATCACCTGTACCAGCCCTTGTTCTCGCATATCGCGGGTGGCTGTGCCCAGGTCAAAGAAGCAGTCCGAAGCCAGGAGTCCGTGACGCCCAAAGGCGTCACGTGGATCAAGGACAGGGCGGTCACGGTGGATGCAGATGCTAACTCAGTGACGCTGGCGTCCGGTTCCACAGTGACCTACGGACACCTTGTGGTGTGCCCTGGGCTGCAGTACAACTGGGATGCCGTGCCCGGGCTGGCCGAGGCGGTGCAATCACCGTACGGTTCTTCTCATTACGAGTTCGAGCTTGCGCCGAAACTCTGGACCCTCTTGAGCGCTATGAAATCGGGCACCGTCATTTTCACCATGCCTTCGGGACCTGTGAAATGCGGTGGAGCCAGCCAGAAACCGATGTATTTGGCCTGTGACTACTGGAAAGAGCAAGGCGTCCTGGAGAACATCCGGGTTGTCATGGTCCAGCCTTATCCCACAGTTTTCGGTATTCCCGAAATAGATCGGGAGCTTGACCGTAAGATTGCCGAGTACGGAATCGAACTGAGGACAAACAGCGAACTGGTCGCCGTGAATCCCGCTGCACGTACGGCCACTATCCGGAACTACGCGGACAACACGTCAGAAGACTTGGCCTACGATGTCCTCAACGCCGTTCCGCCCCAGTCTGCGCCCGAATGGCTCAAAACCACGACCCTGCCAGCCGACGGGGACCAGCACGGTTTCGTGGAGGTGGACACGCAAACGTTGCGCCACCCCAGGTACCCCAATGTCTGGTCACTGGGCGACGCTGCAGGAACCACTAACTCCAAAGCCGGCGGGGCGCTGCGCAAGCAGACCAAGGTTCTGGCGAGAAACTTGTTGTCGGCCCGCAAAGGCGAAACGCTCAGCCAGAAGTACAACGGATACTCCGTATGTCCGTTCACCGTTTCGCGGAGCACAGTGGTATTCGCCGAGTTCGACCCCCAATACCGGCCCATGCCGACCATCCCAAAGGTTCCCACATGGAAAGAAAGCCGGCTCTCCTGGTGGGTCGACCGCGATATGTTTCCGCAGGTTTACTGGCACCTGATCCTCAAAGGCCGGGCGTAGGAGACGCAAAGGGACCGGTCCGGCAAACGGCCTGACCGGTCCCCTTGTTCTAAATCCCATGTTGTGAACCTAGGCGGGTTGAATGTTCTCCGCCTGCGGACCTTTGGGGCCCTGCGTAATGTCGAATTGCACCTTCTGGTTCTCCTCCAGCGAACGGTATCCGCTCGACGTAATCGCTGAGTAGTGAGCAAACACGTCAGGGCCTCCATCGTCCGGGGCGATGAATCCGAAACCCTTTTCAGCGTTAAACCACTTAACTGTTCCTGTTGCCATGCCTTTATTTCCTTCACCCGGTCGCTGGTCGGTCCCGCTGGTCGGTTTGCCGTCCCTGCCACTCACGATACGAGCCTATGGGCCGGTTCCGCTTGGGGCAACACATTTGCGGAGACGCGTAGGCGTCGGTGGGAAGAACGTCCGACGGCGGGAGGCCGACGTCGTTTGCTTGTTGCCTTCGCCAGGGCTGCTTCAGGGCAGCCGGGCCGCGTCACGCTTTGGGTGGGAGCAGAGCACGGTCCGCTGCTTCTGCGCGGCCTAGTGCGCGAAGGGCCAGCAGCGGAAACAGGAGTACCGAGAGCATCCCCGCGCCTATGAGGGCTGAGGAAATTCCACTGCTGATGAACCCATGCTCGCGGCCAATGGTTGTCACGGCAACGATGATTGGCAAAGCTGTGGCACCGAACAGCATGAGGGCCCGTTTGTCTGCTCGGGTGGAGCCAGGAGGCGCAGCGAGCAAAGACGGGAGGCCGCGGATGATCAGCAACAGGGCAAGGAACAGCGGGACCATGGCCAGCGTCAGGGGATTGGATGTCAGGGCGCCCAGATCGAAGTCAATGCCGGTATCGATGAAGAAGATGGGCACCAGGAAGCCAAAGGCGACGGCATCGATCTTCGTCTCTATGACGTTCCGGTCTACTTCAGGAGCGCGCGCGATGGTGACCTTCCAGAGGACCCCGGCGGCGAAGGCACCGAGCAGCATATCGAGTCCCAGGATCATGCTGAGCACTACCAGCCCGCTAAGAATCAACAGGATGGAACGCATGGCGAATTGGCTGCTCGTATGCAGTGTGGCAGTGACTTGGGCATGGAATAACGTGTGCCGTGCCTGGGAAGCGAAGTAAATTGCCACACCAGTCAGGAGAACGAAGCCGAGCAGGACTCCTGATGCGATGCCGAGCTGTTTCCCACTGAAGAACAATGAGATGGCAATTAGCGGACCGAACTCGCCCGCCGCGCCCAAGGCAGTTACCGCGATACCAACCGGTGACTTGGCGGCGCCGGCGTCCCGAAGGATGGGCAGCAGCGCGCCCAAAGCCGTGGAGCACAAGGCAACTCCGATAATCACGGCCGCTTCCGGTGAAGGGACCAGGACGAAACCCGCCCCTATACCTGCGGCCAAGGAAATGAGCCAGCCTGCGGACGCGCGGTAAATGGGTCGGCCTCGGATCGCCGTGAAATCGATCTCGTTGCCGGCCACGAAGAACAACATGGCCAGCCCGAAGTCGGCCAATGTATCGGTGAATGCGGTGGACTGCACCCACCCCAGGAGGCTGGGGCCGAACAGGATGCCAAGAAGAATTTCAAAGACTACGATCGGCACTTTGATCCAACGGTCAAGGAGCCGGGTGGCAAGCGGTGCCACGACAGCCAGGACGGCGATGAGGACCAGTGACGTGGACAAGCCTTGCATCGGCAGTGCCTCCGGTACCTTGGCTGTTTCAAGGAAAAGTACTCCAAAGCTACCGCCACCACTCTCGCTGCGCCAGAAGTCCTGCGTCGAAAGTCCTGGGGCCCTCGAACCAGCGGTTCAGGGTTCCGCGAGCAACCCGCCAAGCAGCATACTGATCGAGGAAGGCGCCACAGCTCCCGCGGCATTCGGCAGGGGGCATGAGAAGGAGCACATGATGGGAATCCTCACCGCTAATCTGTTCATTACGCTCGACGGCGTCTACCAGGCACCGGGGGGCCCGGAAGAAGACAGGGAGGGTGGCTTCGAATTCGGAGGCTGGCAGGGAGCATATTTTGACGACGAGACAGGCGAAGCCATCGGGGCGGGGATTGACCGCATGGACGCCTTGTTGCTTGGGCGAAAAACCTATGACATCTTCGCGGGGTTCTGGCCGCATCAGAAGGACCACATCGGCGAGACGTTCAACGCCTTGCCAAAGTTTGTTGTCTCAGGAACTTTGACCCGCCCGGAATGGGAAGGCACCACGGCACTTGCCGGGGTATCGGAGCTGGCTGAATTGAAGGAGCGGTTCCTGGATATCCACATGTTCGGCAGCGGACACCTTATTCGCTCGCTGCTGGAGGCCGACCTTCTCGATCGACTGAACCTCTTCCTTTACCCGCTCACGTTCGGCTCGGGAAAGCGGTTGTTTACCGATGGCTCGGGAGTCCCGGCGGCTTTTCGTTTTGCGCAACCACCTCGGGCGTTCCCGAAGGGAGCGGTGTTGCTTTCCTACGAGCGTGCCGGTGCGCCGATTACGGGCATCACCATCGGCCAGGACTAGCTGCATCTCCAGGTTCCAGACAGCGTCAGGAAGCTGGTCTGCCGGACCATTCCTTGCCCGCCCACGGGTCATAATCTGCGATGAGCTTCTCTTGGGGCGGGCGCCTGTCTTCAGGGATGTGCTGAAGGTTTACCCGCACCCGATACCAAAGGGAACTTGAGCCCCGCATCCCGTCGACAAGGACGTCGGCAGGGTGCAGCAGGGAAACCAGGTCAGCGTGCCGGGCTTTCCATTCATCGAGAGCTGCCTCGGCCTCGGGCTTGGTCTTGGTGCGGGCCACCTCGATCAGCGGCATCGTTGACATCCGGCGACCCGAGCCGTCGCCGCTCCTGGGCGCCTTCTCGGCTGGGCCAAGCTCGGCAGCCAGGGAAAGGAGTCCATCCAGCGAGCCGGCCGCGTCGTCGATTCCCGCGTGGGGGTCCCCCAGATCCGAAAAACGATGGGGTACTGAGCGGACTGTGAACTGCTCCGGCCGGGCGGAGCGCACCTCCTCCCAAGTGAGCGGGGTAGAGACGCGGGCATCGGGCCGGGAACGGACAGAGTAAGCCGAAGCTACGGTGCGGTCCTTGGCGTTCTGGTTGAAGTCAACGAATACGCTCTCCCCACGCTCCTCCTTCCACCATTTGGCAGTTGCCAGCCCCGGAGCACGGTTTTCCACCTCGCGGGCAAGGGTCTCGGCGGCGAGCCGCACATCGCGGTAAGACCACTGCGGTGCTATTCGGACCAGGATATGGAGCCCCCGGGAGCCGCTTGTCTTTGGCCACCCCACCAACCCGACATCATCCAGGACATCCTGCGCAACGTAGGCGGTGTCCACAATCCGGGACCAGTCGACGCCGGGCATAGGGTCCAAATCCACCCGCAGTTCGTCCGGGTGGTCAAGGTCCTCCGCACGGACAGGGTGCGGATTGAGGTCCAGGCATCCGAGATTCACCACCCACGCCAAACCTGCAGCATCGCGGATCACCGTCTCCTCGGCGGAGGTGCCGGACGAGTAGTGGAGAGTGGCTGTGTCAATGAAGTCAGGATGGTTTTCAGGGACGCGCTTCTGGAAGAACGGTTCGGCGTCGATGCCCTTGGGAAAGCGCTTGAGCACCATGGGACGGCCGCCAGCGCCGCGTAGCGCCCCCTCAGCCACTGCGAGGTAGTACTTCACCAGATCGAGCTTCGTCAGCCCTGGCTCGGGAAACACCACCTTGTCCGGGTTGGAGATGCGGACCTCATTGCCGGCAATCTCGAGGATCTCGGCCGGAGACTTCGACGGGTTCATGCGGCCACGCTAGCAAGCAACAGCCCTCCCAGCCAGAGCCAGGCTGGAGAAAAGCATTAAACTCCGTTCGGCAAAAACCAGAATTCTGCAAATGGCTTTAAAAATATAAGTTGGTATGGTGTTGTCATAACCAAGAACCAAGGAGCAAAAAATGTCGGGAAAATCGCCAAGCAGTGCCAAGTCGAAGAAGTCAGGGAAGACCATTACCGAAAAGAGGGCCGAAAAGAGGGCGAAGGCTGAAGGTAGTGAAAACCTCTTTTCGAAACCCCGGAAAAACCAGCGGTAGGTAGGCCGCGTAGCAATAGGAGTGGAAATCACACCAATGCAGCAGCTCATTACTGCGCTCATTATTCCTGCGCGCCTCAGTGAGTGTATTCGGATGGAGAGAATCGAGCCCGTCATGACAATTCAGCAGTCTCTCGTGGGAGGAAATGTTGAAGCAATAACGGGTCGGGGTTGGCACGTTCTCCTGAATGACCAAGCAATGCACATTCCTTTGCCCCTCAACCCGCGGGCCGAGGTCTTGATCCGCGAGGCAGGCACTCCAATGGAAAGCACCGTCAGTGGCACTGCCGTTTTCCTCGGTCACGGGACCAGCGGTCGCGATGAGAATGTCCCATGTCATCTGTTGAGCCTGGCAGAGCGCCTGTTCGAGACGCGGCTGGCAGCTTAAGCAGAAGGAGTTCACAGGTGGGGACGGGGCGGGCCGACTATATTGGCCCTGTCAGCCCAACACCACCATTGAGGGAGCCTGCACACTATGGCCAAGGAACTTGCCACCCAACTCATCGAACAACTCCAGGCTGCGGGAGTGCAGCGGATCTACGGAATCGTTGGCGACAGCCTTAACCCAATCGTGGACGCTGTCCGGCAAACTGGAGGCTCCACGAAGGGAGGCATCGACTGGATCCATGTCCGCCATGAGGAGGCGGCCGCATTTGCTGCCGCTGCAGAGGCGCAGTTGACAGGAAAATTAGCGGTCTGCGCGGGCTCATGCGGTCCCGGCAATCTGCACCTGATCAACGGGTTGTACGACGCCAACCGCACCGGAGCCCCGGTGCTTGCCATCGCGTCGCACATTCCCAGTAAGCAGATTGGCAGCGGCTTCTTCCAGGAAACGCATCCCGACCGGCTTTTCAACGAGTGCTCCGTGTATTCGGAGATGATCAGTACGGCCGAGCAAGCACCGCGGGTCATGCACAGCGCCATACAGAACGCAGTTGGCCTTGGGGGAGTTGCGGTTGTTACGCTTCCGGGCGACATCGCCGGGCTTGAAGCTGTGGCACCAACCCCTGCGCCGGCCACCTTCCGTCCGGCGGCCCTGGTGCCCGATCCAGCCAGCGTCCGGGAACTCGCTGATGCCATAAACGACGCCGGTAAGGTGGCTATTTTCGCCGGTGCCGGCGTCGAAGGCTCGCATGACGAACTGATCGCCCTGGCAGAATTGATAAACGCACCAATAGGCCACTCCCTGAGGGGCAAGGACTTCGTCCAGTACGACAACCCTTTTGACATCGGAATGACCGGGCTGCTCGGTTATGGAGCGGCAGCCGAGGGTATTGAAGACGCGGATCTGCTGATCCTGCTCGGCACTGATTTTCCCTACGACCAGTTCCTGCCGGACACCCGCACGGCCCAGGTTGACAGGGCCGCACAGCGGCTGGGGAGGCGGACCGACGTCGACATCGCAGTCCATGGCGACGTACGCCCCACCTTGACAGCTTTGCTGCCTTTGGTGACGCCGAAGAAGAGCCGACGTTTCCTTGACCAGATGCTGAAGAAGCATGACCGCCTGATGAACAAAGCCGTGGGCGCCTACACGCGCAAAGTAGAGAAAAAGCAGCCCATCCACCCCGAATACGCGGCCTCGCTCCTGGACCAGGTTGCAGCGGACGACGCGATCTTTACGGCCGACACCGGCATGTGCAACGTTTGGACAGCGCGTTACATCAACCCGCTGGGCACCCGTCGGCTGATCGGCTCGTTCCTCCACGGATCCATGGCGAACGCCCTTCCGCACGCCATTGGCGCGCAAGTGGCCTATCCCGGGCGACAGGTGATTTCCGTGTCGGGCGACGGTGGCCTATCCATGCTGATGGGCGAGCTCATCACAGTGGCCGCGCACAAGCTACCCGTGAATGTGGTGGTGTTCAACAACTCCACGCTCGGCATGGTCAAGCTCGAAATGTTGGTAGACGGGCTGCCCGACTTCGGAGTGGACGTTCCGGACGCCAACTACGCAGAGGTGGCCAAAGCCCTGGGGTTCCACTCCGTGCGCGTCACGGATCCGGCGGACATCGAGGCAGCGTACCGGGCAGCTTTTGCGCACCCCGGCCCATCCTTGGTGGAGCTCATCACCGACCCCAATGCCCTGTCCATCCCGCCGAAAATTTCGGGGTCGCAGGTTATTGGATTCGCTACGGCCATGTCCAAGGTGGTTCTTAACCGCGGCGCCGGGGAGGCTGTCAGCATGGCGCGAAGCAACCTGCGGAACATTCCTCGGCGGTAGTTACCGCCGCCGGGTAGCAGCATCGAGGTAGGGCGCTGTCCGGCTCGTTTGGGAACGCGCGACGACGGCTGGCGGGCCTGCGACCATGATCTCGCCGCCGGCGTCGCCACCGCCGGGACCCAAATCGATCACCCAATCAGCGCCTGCCACGACATCCATCTCATGTTCCACCACGATGACCGTGTTGCCTGCATCCACTAGCTTTTGCAACTGGGCCATCAGGAGTTGAACGTCGGCAGGGTGCAGGCCAGTGGTGGGCTCATCCAGTAGATACAGGGTGTGGCCGCGTTGGATGCGCTGCAGTTCGGTGGCGAGCTTGATGCGCTGTGCTTCGCCGCCTGAAAGCTCAGTGGCGGGCTGACCCAGGCGAAGGTAGCCCAAGCCCACCTCGCGAAGGGTTTGGAGGCTGCGGGCAACGCCGGGAAGATCGGACAGGAATTCGGCAGCCGCGTTCACGGTCATGCCCAGGACGTCGGCAATATTGTGTCCACGGTAAGTGACTTCCAGGGTTTCGGGGTTGAACCGCGAACCGTGGCATTCGGGGCAGGGCCCGTAACTCCCGGGGAGGAACAGTAGTTCCACTGCCACGAACCCTTCTCCCTGGCAGGTTTCGCAACGGCCGCCGGCCACGTTGAACGAGAACCGGCCAGCCCCGAAGCCACGGGAACGGGCTGCATCAGTGGCTGCGAATTCCTTCCGGACTCCGTCGAAGAGCCCGGTGTAGGTGGCCAGGTTGGAGCGCGGGGTCCGCCCGATGGGCTTCTGGTCCACCTTGACGAGCCGGTCGAGCTGGTGGAGCCCGGATACCAAGCCCACAGTGTTCGCCGCGTGCGGCGCTTCTGCTTCCGGATGCAGCTCGGCACCCACCACCTCGGCGAGAACCTGACTGACCAAAGTGGACTTACCCGAGCCGGACACGCCAGTGACCGCTGTCAGCACGCCTAATGGGAAGTCGGCCTTCACGTCGCGAAGGTTGTGCCTGTTGATGTTCTGAAGCTTGAGCCACTCCTTTGGCTGGCGGGGCGCTTTTGGAGGACGGATCTCTTTTGGTGGGCGGGCGTTGTCGCTGTCAGGGAACAGGAATGGCCGCGTGATGGAATCCTGAACGTCAGCAAGTCCGGCCACGGGACCGCTGAAGAGGACCTGGCCACCGCCATCGCCGGCGCGGGGTCCGACATCGACCAGCCAATCGGCTGCCCTGACGAAATCCATGTTGTGCTCCACCACGAATACCGAGTTGCCTGAGCCCTTGAGCTGGTCGAGCACTGCGAGGAGCGGCTCGGCATCAGCCGGGTGAAGTCCTGCAGATGGTTCATCAAGCACGTAAATGACGCCGAAAAGCCCGGAACGCAGCTGTGTGGCGATCCTGAGGCGCTGCATCTCGCCGGGAGAGAGCGTCGGTGTTGAACGACCCAGCGCGAGGTAACCCAGGCCCAGATCCAAAAGTACCGTGACCCGGCTCAGAAGGTCTCGGGTGATGGCGACGGCTACCTCGTTGGTTTCGCCGGAGGTCTCAGTCCGTGAGGCTGTGCCGGCCGCCGTCAATTCCGTGGTGGGGCGGATGATGTTGGCCAAGTCGGTCATCGGCAGCGCATTGAGCTCAGCGATGGTCTTGCCAGCGAACGTGACGGCAAGGGCTTCCGGGCGGAGCCCGCTGCCGCCACACTGCGGGCAGCGTCCAGTTTCCATGAAGCGCAGCACCCTGTCACGCATCGTGGTGCTTTTGGAGTCGGCCAAGGTGTGAAGCACATAGCTTTTGGCGCTCCAGAACCGGCCCTTGTAGGGCTTGGCTACGCGGTCCCGTTGCGGCGTCACTTCCACAACGGGCTGCTCCTCGGTGAAGAGAATCCAATCGCGGTCCTTCTTCGGTAGCTTTCGCCAGGGGGTGTCGACGTCGTAACCAAGATGTGTGAGGATGTCGCGGAGATTTTTGCCTTGCCAGGCGCCTGGCCACGCGGCGATGGCACCGTCCCGGATGCTGAGGGACGGGTCGGGAACCAGGGACGCCTCAGTGACCGTGTGGGCGACACCCAGCCCGTGACACTCAGGGCAAGCGCCGGCAGAAGTGTTGGGGGAGAAGGCGTCGGAGTCCAATTGCCCGGCCCCCTCCGAGTAACTCCCGGCACGTGAGAAGAGCATTCGCAGGGAATTGGACAGCGTGGTCAGTGTGCCAACGCTGGAACGGGCGGTTGCCGTGCCCCGGCGCTGTTGGAGGGCGACGGCGGGTGGCAGCCCTGTGATCGCTTCCACCTTGGGATTGTGGCCCTGTTGGATGAGGCGCCGCGCGTAGGGGGCCACGGATTCGAAATAGCGGCGTTGGGCCTCGGCGAAAATGGTGCCGAATGCCAGGGACGATTTTCCGGAGCCCGAAACTCCAGTGAACGCGACGATTGCGTCGCGGGGTACGTCCACATCCACGTTTCGGAGGTTATTCTCGCGGGCTCCGCGGACCCTGACGAACCCGTCCTCAGCGTCGGCAAACCCTGCTGACCCTTGGGTGGAAGCTGGGCGCCGGGCAATTGTCAGTTTGCTGTCCATTGAAATGACTCTATCGGGCGCCAGTAACCCACGCGATTCGTTGTGGCCATGAGGGGATCTTGCCAGCCGGTCCCATAACCTTTTGTTCGGGAGCGTTCGCGCTGCGTTGAAAGTTTCGCTGTGAATCTTTCGCTTGATGGTCTCGTTGGGGGAAGAGTCGTGATCAGAAGAATAGTGTCCGTCTGGTTCCTTGCGGCGGTTTTGGCGGTGGCGTCGTTGGTGCCTGCAATGCCGGCGGAAGCGGGCGTACAGGTCTACAATCCGTGCCAGCGCCTTAGTGCCGGGCAGGTGAAGTTTCCGTCTTATGCGGCCAATCGTGTCACGTTCGCCACTGCGACAGACCGTTCGCAGTCGGCCGTGGTCATCACGGGGTGTGTACGGGCGGGGAGCGGGTACGCGCAGGAGTGGCAAACCACCGGGTTCGCCGGTTCCAAGGGGTTCTCGGCGCAGAACCTGGCGTGGGAAGACACTTGGAAGTCTCCCACCGGAAGCTTCAGTTTCACGGAGGCCTTGGGCCGGTCCAATCCGGGTACAGCTTTGAAGTACTACACGGTGAATCCCAATTCCCGCTGGGGAGGTGAACATGGACCCACCTATAACCAGTATTTCGAGGGGCCGGGCGGCGAATCGGACGAGAACCTTTGGACGTATATGAACCAAGGATTCTATGAGCAAGCCGCGGTGATCAACTGGAACCGATACCCGGATATGCCAACTGTTCAAGGGGCGTCCTATGCGATCTTCTTCCACGCCGGCAACGTCCCGAGCGCTGGCTGCATTTCGACGCACTTGGGGACCGTAACCCAACTCCTGAAGACGAACCGGCCCGGTGACCGCATCATCATGGGCGCCGTGGAGGACGTCTTTACTCCCTACAGCAGCTCACCGTTCGGGGCTATCACCAACAAGTACGCCGCCATCGGCGGGCCTGCCTACGCCGGTGATCCCATCAGCAACGAGATGTATGGCCTCAAAAATGGTGGTGCCGGCCAAGCTTTCCACTACGGCTCCATCTATCACTCGCCACTGTCCGGTACTTTCTTCAGCACCGGAGTGATTCGCGGCAAGTGGGGTTCAACAGGCTTTGAAAACGGATTCCTCGGTTACCCGGCGTCCGATGAGATACGGATGACCCGGGGAGCGTTGGGCCAGGCATATCAGAACGGATCCATCTACTGGGGCGGCAGCACGGGCGTGCACATCAGTATGGGCGCCATTCGTGCTGCATGGGGTTCCACCGGATACGAAAGAGGCTACCTCGGCTACCCAACCACGGACGAGATAACCGGCATGGCCAAGGGCGGCATCGGTCAAGCATACGAAGGTGGTTCCATCTACTTCACGCCCGCAACCGGAGCGCACGTCAGTACTGGCTTGATCCGCCGCAAATGGGCCTCCCTCGGCTACGAGGCGGGCATCCTGGGGTACCCGGTCACCGACGAGATCCGGGGCATGGTGAACGGTGGCGTGGGGCAGGCGTACGAAAACGGTTCCATCTATTACTCGCCTTCCAGTGGCGCACACCTCAGCATGGGTGCGATTCGAAACCTTTGGGCCCAGCACGGGTTCGAGAAAGGCAAGCTCGGTTACCCGATCTCCGATGAGTACGCTTCAGCCGGCGCTGTAGTGCAGGACTACCAGGGAGGTAGCATCCACTGGTTCGGGTCCAGTGGCAAGGTCAGCTTTAGAATCAGCTAGCCCATGTCGCCCTGGAGAAGGCGACGCGTCACCTCTGCCAGCAGCTCGACACCACGGAGCGCATCTTCGTCCTTGGTGTACTCAGCCTCATTGTGCGAGATTCCCTCCACACTGGGAACGAACAGCATCACTGTGGGGACAACGTCTTTCATGTTGGTCGAGTCGTGGCCGGCAACCGTCATGATGTTCGTGTGCGTGAAGCCCAGGCGTTCAGCGCTTGCGATACCAAGGGCAACACCTTCTGGCTGGTAGTCCACCAAGCCCCACTGATGTGTCAGCTCCATGTGGACATCGGTGCGGGATCGGTCACTGGCTTCACCTGCCCATTTCCCCAAAAGATCGACTGCCCGGGCAAGTACCTCTTCGTCCGGGGACCGAAGGTCAAGGTTCATGATGACCTGCCTGGCAATGGTGACGGGGGAATTGGGAAGGACGTACAGTTCGGACACCGAGGTGTGCAATAGGCCGGGCTCAAACTCCGCTGCCAGTTCCCGCGCGGCGGCGATGAGCAGAGCCGCACCGTAGAGGGCGTCCCGGCGATCCTCCATTCGTGTGGCGCCGGTGTGTGACTGGGCTCCGTCGACGGTTACCCGGAACTTGCTTGCAGCCCACGTACGGTCCACCACCCCCACCTGCATGCCGCTTTCTTCAAGGTTCCGGCCCTGTTCGATGTGGATCTCCGCGTAGCGCGCCACCTTGCTGAGAGTGGGCGCGGTACCATCCGGGAAAAGATGCCCATCGGCTAAGGCCTCCGCCACGGTGCTTCCACTGTGATCAGTCGTAGCCAATGCATCCTTGAGCGGAAGCTTGCCGGTAAAGACCGAACTTCCCATCATGCTTGGCGGGAAACGGCTGCCTTCCTCGTTGAACCAATTGACCACGGCAAGGTTGTAGGCGGGGTTCACCTTCCCGGCCCGGGCTTCCGCGGCCACGGTGCTTCCGGCCGTGGCCGCAGCAAGCACCCCATACGCGCCGTCGTACCTTCCAGCCAAAGGCTGGGAGTCAAGGTGGGAGCCAAGCAATACATAAGGAGCTCCCGGAACCAGCTCGATGGTACCGAATTGGTTTCCGGCTTCATCCACCGTCTCGGTGTACCCGTGCCGGCTCAGCCACTGCCCGAACCACCGGCGGGTGCCGTGGTCCTCGGCGGTGCCTGCCTGCCGGTCCACCCCACCACCGTCGGTGGAGCCAAAGGAGGACATTGCCGCGAAGTCATCCAGGAAGTCGGAGTAAGTTTTGCTCATGGTTTTCCTTAGCTGTGAGTGCTGGTGGAAGTGCTCATTGCTGGTTCAAGTTCTTCAGTTCGGACGCGTGGAGGGAACCTGTCCGCACCGAAACGGATTTCCCCGCCCACCATGGTTGCCAGGACCTGGGTGGCTCCAATGGCGGAGGGGACCACTTTGGTGGGATCTTGGTTGAGGAACACCAAGTCAGCCAAGTACCCGGGCGACAAGCGGCCTTTCACGTCCTCGGCGCCCGTAGCTGCAGCCGACCCTGTTGTGTAGGCGGCCAGTGCCTCCGCAGCTGTGATCCTCTCAGCAGGACCGTAGACCTCCCCGGTTGGTGTCAACCTCTCCACGAACGACTGGATGACATCCAGGGGGCGTCCGTTGGAGACAGGCCGGTCGGAGCTGCCAGGCAGAACCACTCCGCGTGTCAGCAGGCTCTTGCCCGGGTAAGACCATAGTGTGCGTTTCGGTCCCAGCAGGCGGGCCATTCCATCGCCGAACTCGGTAATGAAGTGCGGCTGGGGAACCAGAACAATGCCGGCTGCCGCAATCCGGTCCAGCTGCTCCGGGCGGACCACACCCCCGTGCTCGATCCGGTTGGGCATGGCGTTGGGGCCGTAGGTGTCCTGCGCTTCTGTCAGGATGTCAATCGCATGGTCGATTGCGTGGTCGCCAATCGCATGCATCGCAACCGCCCAGCCGGCACTATAGGCCTTGAGTGCTGCTTCGCGCAGCTTCTCCGCGTCCATCTGAAGGTAGCCGTGGTTGTGGGTGCAGCCGACGTATTCTTCGGTGACAAAGGCGGTGCTGCCAAGCAGAGAACCATCGCTGAAGATCTTGACCGGGCCCAACCGGAGCCAATCATCGCCCAGGCCTGTACGTATACCGGTGTCTAGTCCGCTGGTCACGGAATCCGCTGCATGGCCCTGCAACGGGTGCAGGGCATCGAGTACGATCATCGGCTGCATCCTGACACTGAGGAGACCCTTGTCCTTCGCGTTCTGATAGGCCGCGAATTCCTGGGGCGAATGCCCAATCCAGCCGCCTGCAATTCCAGCATCAGTGACGCTCGTGATCCCCTCCGTCAAGTAATGCGAGGTGGCCAGATCGAGGGCACGTTCGATGGTCTCCAGCGGATAGGGCAGCAGGAGGTCCTGGACGAGCCGCATGGCATTTTCTTCCAAAAGTCCTGTGGGCCGGCCATCCATGCCCATGACCACCGCGCCGCCGTCGATCCCGGCTTCAAGGTCAGCGCCTTCGGCCTCAATCAAGTCCAGCGCCACTCCATTGAGCGTGCAGGCGTGGCCTGAGGAGTGCTTGATCCACACAGGTCGCCCGCCTGCGGCGGCGTCCAGCCGGTCGCGGTCCGGCTGCTTGCCGTCGAGAAGGAGTGGGCTGAAACCTGAGGCAACAACCCATTCATCGGTGCCTACCGTGGCTGCAGCTTCCGCGATGACGTCGTAAACCTCTTCCAGGCTTTTCACCGTCCCAAGCCCGGCCTCCAGCAGGCCCAGCCCGAACCACACACTGTGGGCATGAACGTCGTTGAAGCCCGGGACGACCGTGGCGCCTTTGGCGTCGATGGTGCGCGTGGCCCGGGCGGCCATGCCGGCGTCGGGGTCGATATCGAGTATCTTGCCTTCGTGGATCAGCAGGCTCTCCGCTGTGGGGCGCGAGGGATCCTGCGTCAGGATGTGGGCGTTGCGGATCAGGAGGTCTACGAGCATGAATCCTCTTTGATAGGGCCCCGGATTTCCGGAGCGTATGGGGCCGACTTCCATTCAACGCTGGAAAAATGGCGACTTCAATGGACAAAAGCCGCTGCCTTGCAGACAGATCTTGGGCATTTGCCTAAAATTGACATATGAGCCCGGATTCTCGCGAAAGCACTGGTTCCCTCTCCGCCCGTTCCCGGGTCTTCAACCCTCCGCCGTCGACCGAGCCGGAATGGACCGGCTTGATCGAACGCCTGTGGAAGGAGCGGTCCCTGCTGGTCAGTGACTTCCTGGAACGCTTCGCCGACATCTCCTATGGCCAAGCGTCGGTACCCGCAGAGGATGTTTACCGCACAGCGGAGGACACCATGGACTTGCTTCTGTTCCGCATGGCCGGGGTGGAATTACCGCCGGACTTGCAGGTCCTGCCGCGTGAAGTTGCGCGACGCAGGGCCAGTCAGGGAGTCCCGCTTGATGCATTCCTGGAGGCCATACGGAATGACTTCCGTGTCCTCTGGAAGGGGCTGGAGCGGGTCGCAGGAGACTCCGGAATCGCCCTCCTGGTGGCCAACATGACCCGGGTCCTGGATACCGTGGAAGGATACGTCAGCAGTATCCAGCAGGCGTACGCCGAGGAGGAAGCCCGGCTGACCCGCAATAAGCAGCTCTACAGGCAAAGAATCCTTTCGCGCTTATTCAACAGCGGTATAGGCATCAATAGTGAAGAGACGGCCGCCGCCGGCGAGGTTCAAGACATGGCTGCGGCCTTGGGTGTGCAGGCCGACGACACGTTTGAAGTGTTGGGAGTAGCCGCGGGCAACATCGCTCAGGCCCAGCGCCAATTCGAATCAGGCTCCCGAGCGTTCCTGTACGAGCACGCCGGAGCCCTTTACATTTTTCGACAGCAGCGAAAAGGCAGGAGTTGGCGGGAGGCCGGACCGGGCTTTCCGGCCGGTTATGTGCCGGATGTCAGGGGGCTGGTTGGTGTCCCCCCAGCTGCCACAGCCGCACTGGTGCTGGCAAACCAGGGGGGTGCAGCCGTCGGGTTGGCAACCGTGGAGAACACATGGATGGCCATAGCCTCCGCTCTCTTGGAACAAACACTCCCGGGGTTTTCCGCCCAAGTCACCGAGGCCCTGAATCAGTGCACACCCCACGAGCGGCAGCGACTGCTCCAGGTTGCCCGCATTTACGGACGAACCGGGTCCATCAAGGAAACTTCGGAGGAGCTCTATTGCCACAGAAATACTACTGTTAACAGGTTGCACAGCCTGCAGCAAGTGATCGGCTTGGATATGACCATCCCTGAGGAAGCGGCCTTGGCACTGGTAGCCATGAGCGCTTATGAGGAAAAGCCTCCAGCATTGTGAGTTTGCACAATTAGCTGAAGCGAAGCGGGTGGATATTGTCATTGATGAGTGCGTTCTCACTGCCTTAGTGTCGTAGATAACTCCCCAATAAACAGCCGGAGTCATCCCGGCAGTTGCATGCGAACCAGACTCCACCCGTTCGAAAGGCTCACATCGTGACCACCTCACATCCCGTTCCGACCACCGAGGGCGCCCCTCCGGTCATCTCCGGCAAGGACGCCGGAAAGATTGCCCGTGCCGCCTTAGTTGGTACCGCGCTGGAATGGTACGACTACTACCTCTTCGGAACCGCTGCGGCACTGGTTTTCAACCGGCTGTTCTTCACCAACATGGACCCCACCGCTGCCTTGCTGGCCTCCTTTGCCACGTTCGGCGTCGGCTTCGCTGCCAGGCCGCTGGGGGCCATGATCTTCGGTTACATCGGTGACCGCTTCGGACGCCGGCCGGCACTGCTCATCACCATCGTGATGATCGGCGTTGCTACTGCACTCATCGGCCTGCTGCCCGACTTCGGCAGCATTGGCTTGGCGGCGCCCATCCTCCTGGCAGTGCTGCGGCTTGTCCAAGGATTGGCTGTCGGCGGTGAATGGGGCGGTGCGGTAACCATGGCGGTCGAGCATGCCCCCGCCGAGAAGCGCGGCCGCTACGCAGCACTCGTCCAAGTGGGATCTCCCGTAGCCACGCTGCTCGCCTCCGGCGCCTTCTCCCTGGTCCTGCTCTTCCCGTCTGAGGCCTTCGATGCGTGGGGCTGGCGTATTCCGTTCCTGTTGGCTTTCCCCATGCTGGGTGTTGCCCTCTGGATCCGCCTCAAGGTTGAGGAATCGCCGATCTTCAAGGACTTGCTGTCCATGGGCGAGACGTCCAAGGTCCCGGCATTCGAAGTTTTCCGTCATGCCAGTGGCCGCCTCGTAGTGGCAGTGCTCGCTGCGTTGCTTGGCGTTGGTGGCTTCTACATGATCACCACGTTCGTCGTCAGCTATGGATCAAATACCCTCGGCATGGACCGCAATGTCATGGTCAACGCCACGCTGATTGCCGCCGTGGCGCAAATCGTAGTGACCTTCTTCATGGGACGCCTGGCCGAAAAGATCGGCCCCGGCAAGGTCACCATGTGGGGCGGCATCGCCAGCGCCGTCATGGCGTTTCCCCTGTTCGCCATGATCGACACCAAGTCGCCGCTGCTGATCACCCTCGCCATCACCGTTGGAATCATGCTGATTGCCATCGCCTACGCCGTCAACGGTGCCCTGCTGACCGAGCTGTTCCCCCCGAAGCTGCGCTACTCCGGTGTGGCCCTGGGCTACAACATCGCCGGCGCTACCAGCGGATTCATGCCCTTGCTTGCTACGGCCATGCTCGGAGTGTCCGGCAACCAGTCATGGGGCGCTGCTCTGATCCTGGTCATCATCTCGCTGCTTACCGCGGTGGGCGGCTTCCTGGGGGAGCGCCTCCGCGTGGAGGATAAGCGCCTGGTCCGGGATAACTAGCGCCACCGGACAACCCGACACCACAGCCCAGGGGAATTGAACATGATCACCGACGAACAATCCCGGCGAATCCTCGATTCCGTCGACGCCGCCTTTGACGCCCAACTTTCCTTCACCCAGGAACTTGTCAAACACCCCTCGCTCCGCACCAAGGAGGGCAGCGCCCAGGAACTGCTCCATGCCGCAATGGCCGCCCGGGGCTTGGCGATGGACCAATGGGAGCTGGACGCGGGGGAGCTTTCCACCCATTCGGGGCACGGAGCCGTGACCGTTTCCTACGAAAACGTCACCAACGTTGTGGGCACGTACCAGCCGGTCACCGAGACGGGGCGGTCCCTCATCCTCAACGGGCACGTTGACGTCGTACCGGAAGGTCCAGCGGAAATGTGGTCACGTTCACCTTGGGACGCCCCGATCATTGACGGATGGATGTACGGCCGCGGCGCAGGTGACATGAAGGCAGGGCTCGCGGCGAACCTGTTCGCTTTCGACGCCGTTCGTGCCGCCGGCTTCGATCCCGCGGGTCGGATTCACCTCCAGTCGGTGGTGGAAGAAGAATGCACCGGCAACGGATCGCTTTCCGCCCTGATGCGCGGCTACCGCGCCGACGCCGTCGTCATTCCCGAACCAGAGGAAGACATGTTGGTGCGGGCCAACGTGGGCGTCCTGTGGTTCAAGGTCCGGGTATCCGGAAAGCCGACGCATCCGCGGGAAATGGGCTCGGGTTTCAATGCCATCGATGCCGCCTATACTGCCATGGCAGCCCTGCGGGAAGTCGAAGAAAAGTGGAACACGGAGCAGGCGAATCACCGGTATTTTGAGGATCTGGACCACCCCATCAACTTCAACTTTGGGGGCATAGTTGGTGGGGACTGGCCCTCCAGCGTACCGGCGTGGTGCGAGTTCGACGTTCGCGCAGCGGTCTACCCGGGCATCAGCGCCGATCAGGCCTGGACCGAGCTCAAGGCATGCTTGGCGAACCTGGGCAACGGTGAGCAGCCCATTGATGCCGTTCCTACCAAGACAGGCTTCTTTGCAGAAGGTTACGTATTGGAACCGGGCAGTGAGGCCGAAGCCGTGCTGGAGCGTACACATGCACAGGTGTTCGGCACTGAACTGGACAGCTTCACCACCCCCGGTTACCTCGACGGACGGGTGTTCACCCTCTACGCGGACACTCCCACGCTGGTGTACGGCCCCGTCTCAGAATCGATCCATGGCTTCGACGAACGGGTTTCTGTTGAATCGATCCGGCGGATCACCAAGAGCATCGCCTTGTTCATCGCGGAGTGGTGTGGAATCGAGGAACGTCCCGCTACCTGATCAAGATGTTGATGCGGGAACAGTAAGCCATGGCGTAATCCGGTCCCCAAGAGGACAATGCCGATCATGGCTGAACAAATTGTTGGTGAACAGGGCGTTACTGAGCAGGGCGTCAATGAGAATGTGGTCAGGCGGCTGATCGACTGCATCAATGATCGCCACATCGAAGTCATGGATGAGCTGTTCCACGACGACGCCGTGATGCATTGGCCTCAATCCGGGGAAGTGGTACGCGGAGCGGAGAACCGTAGGGGTATCTACAACGCCTTTCCGCAGTTGCCCACCATCACGCCCAAGCGCCTGCTCAGCGGAGGCAACTTGGTGGTGGCTGAGGCGTTACTTGACTACGCGGGTCCGAGCTATCAAACCGTCTTCATCTTTGAGTTCCGCGACGGCAGGATTGCGAAAGAAACGGCGTACTGGAGTGAGGCATTCCCGGCCCCGGAATGGCGTTCGCAGTGGGTTGAAATCAGTAGTACTTAGTTGCTTTTCGCCCCAAAATAATGCCCGGGGCTACTCCGCGGCAGGTCGCCGTCGTTGTTGTTTGGTGGCCGACCTCAGTTCTTTTGCCACACGGTGGCGGCGGGCGGAGCCGCGGGTCGGTTTGGAAGCGCGGCGAACAGCTTCGGGAACGAGGCCCGTCCTTATCAGCTCAGCAAGCTTGGCCATGGCGATCTCACGATTACGTAGTTGAGATCGTTCCTCCGATGCAGTCACTGTGATGGTTCCGCCGACGAGTTTTCGCCCCAGGCGTTTGAGCAGCAACTGCCGCTGCTCGTCAGTCAGGGTGGCAGAACCGTCGACGTTCCACATCAATTCGGCCCGACTGTCCGTGGTGTTGACGTGTTGGCCGCCCGGCCCGGAGGAGCGGGAGAATCGCCAATTGAGTTCCGCGGCGGGGATCGTCAGCGAAGGGGAGATTTCCAGGTCCATGGGTCAAGCCTTGCATGTCACAGCGGCCTACGCTGACACGTTCGCTACGACATCCTCCGACACGTTTTTAGAAATTAGGTAAGCCTAAGCTAATCTTCTGTTTTGTGATTGAACTGACTGAACTCTCGGGGCTCGAGGCCACGGATCTGGTCCTCCGTTACGGGGACAAGGACGTTGTCCATGGAGCCGGGCTCCGCTTGGAGCCGGGGCGCATAGTTGCCCTGGTAGGCCCGAACGGCAGCGGCAAATCCACCCTGCTGCGCGCGCTGGCCCGGTTGCACGAGGCCTCTTCCGGAACCGTGACGGTCAAACCTGCGGACGGCGACGTTGCAGATGCGCTGATGATGAAGCGCAGCGATTTCGCCCGGCACGTGACCCTGCTCTCGCAAAGCCGGCCCGTGCCGCACGGCCTCAGCGTCCGGGACGTCGTCGAGTTCGGCCGCCATCCCTACCGCGGGCGGTGGCGCGCTGCCGATCCCGAGGGGCCGGGCGCCGTCGACCGCGCCATGGGGCTGACCGGTGTGGCGGAACTTGCCAGTCGGGGCGTCCACGAACTTTCGGGCGGGCAACTGCAACGGGTGTGGCTGGCAAGTTGCCTTGCGCAGGACACATCGGTGCTGCTGCTCGATGAACCAACCAACCACTTGGACCTCCGCTACAAGGTGGAGATCTTCGATCTCGTATACGACCTTGCCCGCATTCACGGTGTGGCAATCGGCGTGGTCCTCCACGACCTCGACGAAGCAGCCGCACTTGCCGATCACGTGGTGGTTCTGTCGGAAGGCCGGATCGCAGCCGCCGGACCGGCGCATGAGGCACTCGATGCAGAGCTCCTCAGTGACGTCTACTCAATTCCCATCGTTACCCACACTGACCCGCTGACCGGCAGGCTGCGCACCCGCGCTGTAGGCCGGCACAGCGACAGCTGAAACCCCCTCATAAACGTAAGCCCCCCAACACGAAAGGGACCCCTGTGTCCATGAAGATCCACAAAGCCCTGGCCGCCACCGCTGCCGTGGCAGTCCTGCTCACCGGTTGCGGAACCACTGAAGGCCCTGCGAGCTCCGCTTCGAACAGTGCCGGCGCGGGAGAGGCCATCACCCTGACAGACGCCCGCGGCACCGAGGTCAAGCTGGATGGCCCCGCCAAGCGCGTGGTCGGCACCGAATGGAACGTGGTGGAGAACTTGACCACCCTCGGCGTCATGCCGGTAGGCGTTGCGGACGTCAAGGGTTTCAGCGCTTGGGTTACGGCCGGCAAGCTGGACACCACTCCCACCGACATCGGAACGCGCAACGAGCCCAGCTTTGACACCATTGCCTCCCTCGATCCTGACTTGATCGTTGCCACCACCGACCTCGCCGAGCCTGTGATCAAGCAGCTGGAAGAGCTGGCTCCCGTTGTTGTGGTCAAGTCCGCCGATGGCAGCCGTCAGATCGCGCAGGCCGAGGACAACTTGAAGCTTGTAGCCAAGGCAACCGGTACCGAAAAGAAAGCTGATGAGGCCATCGCAGCCTTCGACGCCGCCGTGGCCGAGGGCAAGGCCGATCTTGAGAAGGCAGGCCTGGGCGGTTCACGCGTAGCTTTCGCAGACGGCTGGGTTGCTGATGGCAAGGTGTCCATCCGCCCGTTCACCAAGGGATCCCTGCTGGCCGACATCAACACCGAGCTTGGTCTCGTGAATCCGTGGACGGTTGAAGGCGACCCTGCCTACGGGCTGGGCTCCACAGACGTCGAGGGCTTGACCGCCGTCAATGCCGACCATTTCGTCTACATCACCAACAGCGCCGATGGCGACTTCACCGAGCAGTTGACCGACAACGCAGTCTGGAAGTCGCTTCCGTTCGTGTCGGCCGGCAAGGTCCACCGCCTCTCTGACGGCATCTGGATGTTCGGTGGCCCAGCCTCGATGACCCAGTACGTCGACGCAATCGTCGCGTCCCTCACCAAGTAGTCCCATCCGCATGACCGACACTGTGAAGAGGCCCGCCATGACCGTTCCCACGGCCGTGGCGGGTGCTCCCGTACCTGCCGCGTCGACTGGACGAAATGTCCGCCGTCGCTCCGGACCGGTCCTGGTGGCTGGCGCCGGGGTGGTTATCCTGGCTCTGTTTTCGCTGATCCACCTCACACAAGGAACGGCCGACGTCGGCCCTTTCCAGCTGTTGGGGCTGCTCACCGGAGGCGGAACGGACCAGGAAACCGCAGTGTTGGTTGCCTCGCGGGTACCGCGACTTTTCGCCGGTTTGTTGGTCGGCGTGGCGTTGGGGGTGGCTGGCGCGGCTTTGCAGTCGGCCACCCGCAACGTCCTTGCTTCCCCTGACACGCTGGCTGTGAACGCCGGCGCTCATTTCGCGATAGTGGCTGTGGCCGCTTTCGGTCTTTCCCTTCCGGCCCTTCTGTCCGGTGGCATTGCCTTCATCGGCGGTCTGGCGGCGGCGGTGCTTGTTTTGGCGCTGTCGGGCGGTGGTGCCAACGGGAACGGAGGTCCGATTCGCCTGGTGCTCGCCGGCACAGCGCTGGCGTTGGGCCTGCATTCGGCCACCAGCGCACTCCTTCTTTTGTTCAGTCAGGAAACCACGGGTTTGTATGCGTGGGGGCAGGGAAGCCTTGCCCAGTCCCGCACCGACGAGTTGATCCAGTTCACGCCCATAGTCCTCATGGGTATCGCCGCACTCTTTCTCCTCGCACGTCGGATGGACCTGCTCGGCTTGGGTGACGACGCCTCCAGGCTGGCGGGTGCGGATCCGCGCCTGGCCCGGGTGGGCGCCGTCGTGCTTGCCGTCGTACTGTCGGCAGCGGCGGTGACGATCGCCGGCCCGATCGGATTTGTTGGACTCTGTGCCCCTGCAATCGTGCGTCTTCTGGCCTCCCGTCTTCGCGGCCTTGGCCGGCATAGGGCGTTGCTGCCCATCTCCGGCTTGGCCGGTGCAGTGGTGGTCATCGGAGCGGACGTCCTTGTTCGTGGTCTTTTCGGTGCCCAAGCAGGCGTTGAAGTCCCCACCGGCGCAGTCACTACGGTCTTCGGGGCCGTATTCCTAGTGATCCTGGCTATGCGGATGTCCGACGCCGGGTTGAGTGTTGCCGGTGATGCCCTGGCAAGACTTCGCACCCGCAGGTTCTTCCTCACCGTATTGATCGGGCTCCTTGTCCTGCTCACCGGCTTGCTGGTAGCGGGTGCCCTACTGGGCGATGCGAAGCTCCTGCTCGGGGATCTCGTCAACTGGCTCACCGGGCAGTCGGGAAATCGTGTCAGCGCCGTCCTGGGTACACGAATGCCGCGTGTCCTGGCGGCGGTCCTCGCCGGCGCGGCCTTGGCCCTCGCCGGTGCACTGATCCAAGCGGTGTCCCGCAATTCCCTGGCCGAGCCCGGCATTCTTGGCGTCTCCGGCGGTGGCGGACTCGCAGCAATCATCGTCATCACCACAGTCCCGACGGCGGGCTCGTGGGTGGTCACTGGCTCCGCGCTTGGGGGTGCGGCACTTTCTGCCCTGCTGGTCTTCGGATTGGCTTTCCGCGGCGGGCTTCAACAGAACAAGCTGGTGTTGATCGGCATCGGCATCTCCGCGGGGCTGGCGGCCGCTATCACCGTCCTCCTGGTGACGACAGATCCGTTCAACCAGACAAAGGCCCTCACTTGGTTGTCAGGCTCTACCTATGGCCGCAACTTTGCCTCTGTCCTGCCACCGCTGCTGGCCCTGGTGCTTGCGCTGCCTGTGCTGGCGGGCATGAGGCGGGATCTCGATCTGATTGCCGTGGATGACGATTCTCCGCGCGTGCTGGGCGTAGGGCTATCCGGATCCCGGGTGCTCCTGCTTACGGTGGCTGTGCTTTTGACCGCCGGTGCCGTCTCTTCGGTGGGCGTGATCGCTTTCGTGGGACTTGTGGCACCCCACGCCGCCCGCACACTCGTAGGCGCACGGCACTCAAGGGTCCTGCCCGTGGCAGCATTGATCGGCGCCTGCACCGTGGTGCTCGCCGATGTCATTGGCCGCACCGTCATAGCGCCGGCCCAGATACCTGCCGGAATCATGACGGCGCTAGTGGGCGCGCCCTACTTTGTATATCTGCTCTGGCGTTCACGGGTGGACCGCATGGTCTAACCTCCGATGACGTTCGCCGCTAGAGTTGGGGCAACGTACACGAAGGAGGTTCCGCCGTGGTCAGTTCCATCGCCGGCTTACACCTGCTTGTGGCGCCCAGCCCATGATCCTCATCGTGGGCGGCACAGGTCGCCTTGGTGTGCGTGTGGTGGGCGACTTGGCGGGTACCGGGCAGGCCGTCCGCATCATGGCTCGCGGCAACTCGCAACCATTTCCTGAAACGCGACTTAGCGGCGTGGAGGTGGTTCCCGGTGACTTGTCCTCAAGGTCGGACTGCATGCTTGCCGTAGCTGGTTGCCGGCAGGTGGTGTTTGCGGCGTCGGGATTCGGATTGAAAAGGGGAGGCACTCCGCGCAGTGTTGACCGCGATGGTGCATTGCGGCTCCTGGAAGCGGCGAAACACGGCAGGGTGGAACACTTGGTGATGATGTCCATGCACGGCGCTGCTGCGGACGCGCCACTGGAGTTTCTCCGCATGAAGTTTGCTGCAGAAGAGGCTCTCAGGTCCTCGGGAATGGCTTGGACGATTATTCGAATGGGTGCCAACCTTGAACAGTTTCTAGCCTCCATGAGCCAGCCCCTCAAGGAGAAGGGCAAGGTGCTGGTCTTCGGATCGGGACGCGCCCCGGTGACATTCACCTCCACGGCCGACGCCGCGGCACTGGTTGTCCGTGCCCTTGCGGAACCGGCATTGCGAGGGCGAACCATAGAGTGGGGATCCGGGACCCATTCGTTCAATGCACTTGCCGGTGCAATACTGGCCAACGCCGGCGGAGGTTCAATCAAGCGAATACCAGTGCCCGCCTTGCGTATGATGTCCGTTGCTGCACGGCCGTTCTCGCCTTTCATGGCCAGAATGGCAGCGGCGGCACTCTGGATGGAGTCGGGCCAAGCGGCTTTCGATCCCACGCTGCAACGGAAGGCATTTCCTGACATCCCGGTCTTTGGTCTGGAACATAGTCTCGATCCACACGCTTAGGCGCTTAGGATCGAGTCATGGCCGGTTCCCTGGATGTTCTTGGCCCCATCTTGGAAATGATGACGTGGGTGGGGTTTGTCCCCGGCGTGCCTCTGCTTTTGTGGGCGTGGGTCATTGCCAAGCGCCGGTGCGTTTGGGCAACTGCCAACGGAGAACAGTTCGCCGCAGGTGGGTTTCTGGGAGTGCGCTGGGTGGATCGGGCGAACGAGGAACAAAAGGTCCTGCTTGATATCCCTGCCCATGACAGGAACGTTGAGTCAGGCGCTGTGCTTGTCCACTACGACCTCTGCCATCCCTCCCGATGCTCGCTGCATCCGCCGCGCCACGACAACACTGTCCTGATTCTCGGCTGGATCCTCACTGGTGTTGGGATACTGAGCACCCTCGGCGGGTTCGTCCTTCTCCTTCTCTAGCGGGAACCCCTTGAACGTCCATTTACTCCGGGGCTAGCATTTGCGCGCACGGTCAACGCGCACCGTAAACCTAGGAGACTGCTATGAGTGAGACGACCGCAAGGCTGATGGTGGACCTGATCATTTCCCTGGACGGCTACGCTTCTGCCGAAGGCTGGCCTGGTTGGTGGGGATTGGAAGGTCCGGAGTACCTGGCCTGGTTGGATGAAGAGGGAAAGAAGGACTTCACCACACTGATGGGCGCGAACACATACCGGGTGATGTCGAGTATGTCGGTGGAAGCCTCTGAAGATAGTTCGGGGTTTTCAGAGGAGGAGGGCGCCAGCCTGAGCGGGTTGGCTGCCATGCCAAAGATCATCTTTTCCTCCACCCTGAAGGAGCCCTTGGCATGGCCCAACTCGGAACTCATTTCAGGTGATGCTGTGGAAGCCGTCCGGGAACTAAAGCGGACCCGCACCGGCACCTTGAGCACTCTGGGCAGCTTGAGCCTTTGCCGTTCCCTGCTGACGGCCGGTCTGGTGGACAGGTATCGCTTGGTGATTTTTCCCGTAATAACCGGGAGGACCGGTAGTGAGCGAATCTATGACGGCTACCCGGATGTCGCCTTGGAATTGGTGGACAGCCGGACGTTCGATGGGCGCTCGCAGCTACTGGAGTACATACCCACTGTCATCGAGGGCCCGCCACCAGCAAGGCAGGGTTGAGTCCACATGGGTGCAGGCAGCGAATCAATTCCGAATTTACCTGAATCCCAACCGGAAGCCGGCCCCTTGCCCGACGTCATTGTCCAGCAGGTGCAGCTGCCTGCAGGCGTTGCGGGCCCCACAGAGATCAGTTTCGATGTTCGCTGCTTCGTGCTGCCTGTTTCCGGTGGGATTGTTTTGATTGACACGGGTATGGGAGGCAGTGCCATGCATATCCACCAGGCGCTGGAACGTTTGGGCGCCCGTTGGGGTGATGTCTCCGATGTGGTGCTCACCCACTCCCATGCAGACCATGTAGGCGGTTTGGACGATGTCCTTTCGAGAGCGGGGGATGCTCTACTGTGGGCAGGCGAGGCGGAGTTAAGCGCTTTGCCTTCCCACGCCCGGGCCGCAGCCGACGGTGCTTCAATCCGCGGGCTGCGCGTCATCCACACTCCCGGGCATACGCAAGGGCACATCAGTTTGCTGCATGAAAGTGACGGCCTGTTGTTCGTCGGTGATGCGGTAGGCACCATGAACGGGGTCATGGTTCGCCCTCCCGCTCCCTTTACTGCTGACCCAGTGGAGGCTGAATCATCGCTCCGAAAACTCGCCGAGGTATCGCACAACAGGATGCTGTTCTCGCATGGGGCCGAGATTTCCGATCCGAACGCACGGCTCCGCTCCCTACTCGAACAGCCTTCTTCCCTGTCATAACCCGCCAAGTATTAGCGGCACTACCCTTACCTAACGTTCAGTGCCTGACCTTGGCTAACGTGTTCAAACAGTGGAGTGAGGCAGTCCGCGTAAAAGGTCATGGCCTCGGCGAAAGTAAGCAACTTTGGTCCGTCCGCGGCGGCAACTGCCGAACCCTGCGGGTCTGCTGGGTCCACGTGGCAGAGAACAGGTTCGCGGCTGATGCCGTTGGCGGTCAAGGTGGCAATTCCCCAAGGCTGGCTTGGGTCGCCCACGGAGATGCCGGCTGCATCGAAAGTGTCCCGCAGGACATAGTGTGTGACCGTGCGCCAGGACTGGACAAAGGGCTGCTGCAGTTGCTCAATCAGGTCATCGTCGCCGCTGTTGTAGGCGGCCGAGAGAGCTGCGGAAAGGCTGTCCCATTCATGGGCATCGCGGACCATGAGGTGCGCGGCCCGAAGCCGGGCGATAGTTTCATTCAACGTCATGGTAGTCCCCAAACTTCCCGTCGTTTCGCCTGGCCCGAGTGGGCAAGCCTGACCGCCGTCGGCATGTCACTATCAAACAGAACGGATGAAGCCGCAGCAAGATTCCCTGAAAGGCCCGTGATTTGGTTTTTGTCCTTGGCTTTCCTTGGCTGCCTAGCAAATCAGTAGCCTTACTAATAGGGTGGTTGTGGGGAAAGGCCCCGAACGCGAAGAGAAGTGAGGCCCGCATGACTGAAGAGCAACCCATCAGCAAAGTCACGGACATCATCAACGATTCCAAGATCGGAATGCTGACCACTGTCAACGAAGAAGGCGCGCTGGTCAGCCGGCCGCTTGCTGTCCAGGAAGTCAAGGACGACGGCGATATGTGGTTCTTTACGGGGCTGGGAACCTCCCAGGTTGCCCATGTGCGGCAGGATCCGCGAGTCAATGTCTCCTTCGGCAAGAACACCGAATGGGTATCCGTAGCAGGGACTGCCCACGTGGTCACGGACCGGCAGAAGATCCACGAGATGTGGAACCAGGTTGTGGAGGCATGGTTCCCTGACGGTCCGGACACCCCGGAAGTTTGCCTGATTCACGTGGATTCGGATTCGGCAGAGTACTGGACGAGCCCGGGCGGAACGGCAGCAACGGTACTTCAATGGGTCAAGTCCAAGGTCACCCACTCCCGCTTCAGCGTGGGCGAAAGCGGCACAGTGGAACTATGACCCGCCATGGTTGACGTCGAGCGGTTTCGGGTCCTTTTGGAGGAGGAAAGGAGTCGCAAACTCGAACTGCTCAAGGCGCTGCGAAGCGACATCAGTTCGGTTAGCCTCGCCCGGCAAGACTCCAATGTGGACGACGAACACGATCCCGAGGGCAGCACCATAGCCTTCGAGCTCTCCCAAGCGTCCGCCCTCATGAGCCAAAGCCAGGTTGGCTTGGAGCAGATCGATGACGCACTGGCGAGGATAGCGGCAGGAACCTACGGACTGTGCGCGGTGTGCGGCGTGGCCATACCCGAGGGCAGGTTGGAGGCGAGGCCGTGGACGCCGTTCTGCGTCAACCATGCCTCAGGAAGAAGCTGAGTCAGCTGGACATTCCCGGCGAAACCGGCACGAACTCAATGCCCTGCCGGACCTTCTTCCTGGGGCCCCGGTTGAACCCTTTGGCGTCCAGGTGGTTGCCGGCACGGTAGGCTGCCAGCGCTTGGTCATAAATCTCGTTGAGCCGCCGCCCGGTGAAGACTTCCGTGGTTCCGTCGGCGAAAACCACGCTCACTGACACGGTTCCCGGGAAGTGCCTGTTCATTCGGATAAAGCCTTGCGCGTCCTGCTGCAGGGAAATCAAGAATTCCGCCCTTTCGACGATTGTTACCTACAGTCTCTCAGCAGTGGCCGCAACACGGTGACGCGGCCGGCTCAGCGCAGGAACCCTGGTGATGGCCGTCCGCCGCTCACCAACGGTATTCTCGATGCTTCCGATTCCCTCCACGGTCATCCGGACCACGTCTCCGGTCTTCAAGGGTGGGGGAGTCTTGGCACCGTTCCGTCCCCAAAGTTCAGCGAGGCATCCTCTACCGCATGTCCCGGAGCCCAAAACGTCGCCGGGCCGCACCACTGAGTCTTGCGATGCGTACGCTACGAGTTCGGCGAACGGCCAGCCCATGTTGGACAGCAGATCCTGTCCAATGTGTTCGCCATTGACCTCAACGGCCATGGCGATCGGCAAGAAGCCTTCGGCGTCGTGCAGGTGCTCGAATTCATCAGCGGTCACGATCCACGGCCCGAGGGTATTGGCGAAGTCTTTTCCCTTGCAGGGGCCAAGGCTGACCTTCATCTCACGCCGTTGGAGATCCCGCGCCGACCAGTCGTTGAGGACTGTGTAGCCAAAGATGTGCCGGTGTGCATCCGCCGAAGACAGGTTCCTCCCGTCACTTCCCGGGACATGTCCGACGACGGCCGCTACTTCTGTTTCAAAGTCCAGTTCGTTGCAACCCGCCGGAATCCCGATCACTTCTTCCGTGCCGGTCACAGTATGCGGATTCGTGAAGTAGAAGGTGGGTGCCTCATACCACTCGGGCACCACGCCGGCCACGCCGTCAATACTCTTCCGTACGCCTTCCACATGTTCCTCGAACGCCACGAAGTCGCGAATAGTGGCCGGTACTAGCGGTGCCAGTAACTTCACGGCTGATAGGGGGACGGACTGTGCCGTTCGAAGAGTTTCTGCCGCGATCTCCAGCGTTTCGGCCAAACCCGCATTTAACAGGTGGTTCACGGTTTGTCCTCCGGGCAACGCGAAGCAACTGCCGTCAGCCACGAACCCGGCGTGAGTACCGCCGTCGTCATTCCAGCGGGCGATCTTGACCATGTCTTCTTCCTTACGCTGTAGAGCGGGCGGTGAGGGCTGCCGCAGCGGTGATGCCGAGGGCGGCAGCGTTTCCGGCGAGAACCTTGGCGGCATCGGTCATGGGGAGCCCGGCTCCATGGACTTCACCCACGGGATTGTCGGAGCCCATGTCGAACGGGTAGTCCGACCCGAGCATCACCTGCCCGGGGCCTGCGACTTCGACGAGGGCGCGCAGTTCGCTGGGCCCGTGCACCAGGGAGTCGAAGAAGATCCGCTGAAGGTAGGACGACGGCGCTTCGGCACACCGCTGCGCCTCAGGGCGAACCTTCCAGGCGTGGTCCGACCGGCCGATGGTGGTGGGAAGGTAGCCACCCCCATGTGCGGCGAGGATCTTGAGGCCGGGGTGCCTGTCCAGCACTCCACTGAAAATCAGGTGGGACAGAGCTACGGCGTTCTCTGCAGGCTGGGAGACCGTGTTGGCCAGGTAGAAGCGATCCAATCGCTCGTCCAATGAGCAACCGAACGGGTGCAGGAACACAATGGCGCCCAGTTCCGAGGCTCGGTTCCAGAAGGGTTCCAATCGTGGATCGGAGAGTTCAACGGTGCTGTGTTCCGGGTCTCCGGGAGTGGCCGCAAAGGACCCGATCTCCACGCCCATGAGGCCACAGCCAAGAACGGCATGTTCCAAGGCTTCGACCATGAGTTGCGGGTGCTGCAACGGAACCAAACCTAATCCGTTCAACCGGTCGGGCGCCTGCTGCACCACATCGCGCACTGCCTCGTTGGACTGTTTGGCGAGCTTGAGCGCGAGGTCTCCACCGGCGAAATAGTAGAAGTGCGACGGCGAGGGCGAAACCAGCTGCACGTCCACACCTTGGGCATCCATGTCGGCCAAGCGACGTTCGAGGTTAGTGAGCTTTGGCCAACGCTCCTTAATCATCAGGCCGGAGTTGGCCATGGACTCGGGCCCGTTTCGCCTCACTTCCAGAGCCTGCAGCTCAGCGAATCCTTGAGGGTCGCCTTCGGCCACTAGCTGCTGGAGGGCCGGAATGAGAATATGCGCGTGGACATCCACAACGGGGTGTTGAACTGTGGCGATGTGGTTCATGCGGGTTCCTTAAGCATGGTGGAGAGCGAGTTCATGAGGCCTGGAACGTCTGCGTCCCGGACGCCGTCCAGCATCCACTGGCCCAACTGGACGGACGCCCTCACCACGGCGGTTGCCCTCTCCAAGCGACGGTCGGCGAACTCCTTCCAGAGAGTCTCAGTCACGTGGTCTGCGGCAATCAACAGCTCGGCGAGTACCGCAGCATCTTCCAAAGCCATGGCAGCGCCCTGGGCAACAGTGGGCGGGCAACTGTGCGCTGCATCGCCGATGATGACGATGCGCCCACGGTTCCAGGGGCCTTCGACGAGGTGCGAGGTAAACCAGGTGTAGTTGATACGCGCGCCATGGTCCAGGTTGGATGTGATCTCGTTCCACGGGCCGCCGTACGCAGCGGCGAGTTCCGCCATCACCTTGGGTCCGTCCTCGTGCCGGCGTTCCTGGGCTTTCTCCACGAGGTAGGCGTAGATGGTGTCAGGTCCGGTGGGGCAGTATCCGGCGATGAAACACGGCCCACCGTAGGTGAGATCAGTCCTGACGACTTCCTCGGGCCGCTCGACGAAGGCCCGCCAGATACCCATGCCGGTGGGTTGTGGCTCCTCGTTGATGCCGATCGCTTTGCGGACGGCCGAGTGGAGTCCGTCGGCGCCAATAAGCAGGTCATAGCGCGAGCTGCCGCCGTCGGCAGTGCGGACGGTGACGGTGCCGCCGTCGTCCGTCATAGCTGTGACGGTCTTGCCGTAGCTGATCCTTGCACCGGCGTCTACGGCCCGTTCCCGAAGGATCGCGGTCAAGTCCGGGCGGTACATTCCCAACGTGGCCGGGAGGTGGTCACCACCGGTTTTGATGTCCTCGAGGACCGCCAGGACGGTGCCGTCGGGATTGGGCGCCCGCAGGCCGAGGGTGCTGAACCCGTAGCCTTTTGCTTCCACCTGTTCCCAAACACCCAGGGTGCGCAGGATGCGCAAGGCGTTTCCTTGCAAGGTGATGCCGGAGCCCAGGGTTTGCGGTTCGGTGGCCTTCTCCAGAACCTCCACCTCGACGCCGGCTTCGGCCAGAAGGATGGCGGCGGCCAGTCCCGCGGCTCCCGCTCCGACGATTCCGACCCTCTGTACTGCTGCCATCTTTGACTCCTTTGTGGTGACGGCGTTACTGCCTATTGTGCTGCGTTGTAACAGATTTGCTAGCGGACGGCGATGGGGTTGACCGGTGAACCGACAGCGCCCGTGATGGGGAGTGGAGCGGCGGTGAGCATGAACTCGTACCTGCCGTCTGCCGCACACGCCTCGGCCAGAGTATCCGGATCCCACATTTCGCCCAGGAACAATCCGAGGTTTGGAATGGCGATCTGGTGAAGCGGCTGGAAAGCACCCTCAAACTCATTGGGCCGGACCTCGAAGCCCCAGGTGTCCGTTGCTACCCCGGCGATTTCCGAGGCGTGCAGCCACGATGCGGTGGTGAAGGACAGACCCGGCGCCGACCCGCCTGCGTACTCACCCCAGCCTTCGCGGCGGGCCCGTGTGTACTGGCCCGTGCGGATCACCACGATGTCACCGCGGCGAACTGCGGAGGTGGCTCCCTGGCGCTCAATGGTCCGCTCCAGGTGCTCCGGAGTGATGGCGAAGCCGTCGGGTAATTCTCCGTCAGCCCGTCCCAGCTCCGGGCCCAGTGCGCGGCCAACGTCCAGCAGAACGCCGCGTGTAATGATTTTGGCGGCAGCGGTTTCGATTCCTGTCACCAGGTCGCCCTCTGACGTCACGACGTCGCCTGCTGCCCGGCCGTTCCAGGCTTTGCCACGATCAAAGATATGGCCCAAACCGTCCCATTGCGTTGAACACTGCAGCGGCATGGCGATCACGTCATCAGCCCCGCCGAACCCATGGGGAAATCCCTGGTTGCCGCGCTCAGCATCCACACCGGTGTCGGTCATGGTGTGGACCGGGTTGGTTCGGCGACGCCAGCCCTTCTGGGGTCCATTGGTGTCGAACGGTTGGGACAAAGAGAATGCCTCGCCCGACTTCACCAGTGAGGCCGCCTCTACACGCTTGCCATTGTCTATGAAATTGAGGGTACCCAGGACATCGTCTTCACCCCAGCGACCCCAGTTGTTGTATAGCTTGGCGGCAGCGGTGATGCTGGCCATCGGATCCGCCCGCTGAATCGTGGGCGCGTCAACTGCGTCGGTAGTCACTGTTCGTCCTTGCAGTGGATGAGCTGGGTACCGAGTCCCGTGATAGTGCCTTCCATGACGTCGCCGTCCTGGAGGAGCCTGCCCCAGTGCTGGCCGTTTCCGGCGGGGCTGCCTGTCAGCACCAGATCGCCCGGTCGGAGCGGCATGATCTGCGACGCTTCGCTGACAAGCTTGGCGACGCCGAAGATCATGTCTTGAGTGGACTCGTCCTGCATGGCCTTGCCGTTGAGCTTCAGCGTGACTTGGACGTCCTGTGGGTCGCCAAAGAACTTGGCCGGAACCAGCAGGGGACCGCTGGGCAGGAAGCCGGGGGCGTTCTTGGCCCGGTACCAGTCCGAGCCGATGGCGGGCATGTCCTTGCGGAAGACGTACTCCCGCGTGGTGATGTCATTGACCATGGTGTATCCGAAGACGTATTCGAGGGCCTCTTCGGGAGTGACACGGAAGGCTTCTTTACCGATCACGGCCGCCAGTTCCAGCTCCCAGTCGTGGGACTTGCTATAACCCGGCAGGACGAGGTCGGCTGTAGCCGGAGCAATGGCGGTAGGAAGCCCGATAAAGAAGTACGGCGTCCCTTGGCCTGCGCGCTTGTCCATCATGGCCGCCGTACTGGCCCGCACCTCTTCTGCGTCCTGGCCGGATTCCCGGTGTGCCACCGCAAGGTCAATCACGTGCTTGCGGTAGTTGGCTCCGGTTTGCAGCACTTGGGCGGGTTCCACCGGGGCCAGGACCTCGACGCCGGCGAGTGCCAAACCTGACTGCTCACCGGCCGAAGCGGCAAGCTCGTCAAGCTCGCTTTCAGTGGTTTCCCAGTGCTGGATCAGTGAGTTGATGTCCGTATCCAGTGGCAGGACACGTTCGCCTACCAGCAGGCCCGATTTGGCTTTGCTGTCGCCGGGTTCCTGGAACCGGATCAGGGAGTATGTTGCGTTCGCCATGGATTTAGCCCCGACCCTGCTTTGCGTAGGGGTTCAGGAGGGCTTCTTTCATTTCTGCGGAAGCGCCTTCCTCCGTCGCGGTGAACCCTTCGGCCGGCGGGAAGGATTCTGTCATGGAGTGTGGCATCGCACCATTCTTGTAGAAGTTGTTGGATCCTTCTGAGGGCTTCCACGTGTTGGCGTCCCAGTCCGGAACGTAGTTGCGGTAGCCGCCGGAGTTCAGCTCCACCCGCAGGCCCGACGGGTCGCGGAAGTACAGGAAGTTCTGCTCGCCCACGCCGTGAATGGACGGACCATATTCCATGGGCGTGCCGTTTTCCATCATCACATCGGCGGTGCGGAGCAGGTCCTCGGTAGCGTCCACCCAGAATGCGATGTGGTTGACGCGGCCGGCGCGCTTGGAGGTATCGAGCACGACGCCGAGGTCGTGGGACTTCTCGTTGGTGGTCAGCACTGAGAACACCGTGATGGGTGCTTCATCCAGGTCGACGAAGGCCATGACGCGGAAGCCAAGAGCCTCGTTGTACCACTTGGCGAAGCCCCGGACGTCAGAGGAAGCGACCGTGACGTGGTCCAGGAAGCGGGGAGCAGCGGCATGGCTGCTGCGACGCTCGGGACGGTCCGGATAGGTGGATTCAAAGCCGGGTTCTGCGACGAACTTCTCCACGTCATAGAACAGGCGCATGTGGTGTCCGTAAGGGCCCGTGAACTCGTAGGCTTTGCCGAAGCCGTGGCCTCCGGCAGTCCATGTGCCCTGCACCCCGGTTGCTTCAACGCGGGCTGCTGCGGCTTCGAGCGCGGCCTGCGAGTTGGTACGCCACGCCATCCGCCCCAAAGAGGCCTCCGGGCCTTCGGTGATGACCAGGCTGTAACGGTAGTAATCGCCCCAGCATCGCAGGTAAACATTGCCATCTACGCGGTCGATAATGCGCATGCCGAATTTTTCCTCATAGAACCGTGCCGAGGCTTCGATGTCCGGCGTGGTGATTTCGAGGTGGGCGAGATGGGAGAGGGGAGTTTCCACGATGAATTCCTTCTAAGTGCTCTGGTTGCTCGGACAGTTATCTGCAGGTCCTGTAACAACCATGAGCCACATCACGTATTCGGAGAAGGGCAACTATCTGATAGCAACTATCTGTTGAACAAATAGTTGCAGTGCATGGCTGGATATCACTCAAACAAATACCTGCTATACCAAAACCGCTATTCTCCGCCTACTGACCACTTGCCACAGTGAATGCAGTCCCTCCCGGCGCTTCTGCCACCCCGGGGACCATCTTCAAAGGCGAAGGAACACCTCATGAGCACCATGGACCCAACGGCAACTGAAACCCGCCCGCCACTTGCCGGCCGAGCGGCCGGAAAGACACAGGCTGCGCTACTGGTCGCCGGCAGCTGCATGCCCGTACTGGGTGCAGTTCTGCTGGCACCCGTACTCCCCACCCTGAACCAGGTCTTCGCCGATACCGCCGGAGTCGCCATCCTGGTTCCCTTGGTCCTTACCTTGCCGGCCCTGTTTGTGGCGTTGTTCTCGCCGCTGGCCGGGTACGTGGCGGATCGTGTGGGACGCAAGCAACTTCTTATAGTTGCGATGCTGGCGTACGCCCTCTTCGGAACGGCGCCTCTATGGCTGGACTCCCTCGGTGCCATAGCTTTGTCGCGAGTCGGCGTAGGTATCGCCGAGGCTGCCATCATGACGTGCTGCACCACCCTGATCACGGACTACTACGCGGGTCAGCAGCGGAACAAGTACTTGGGTCTCCAGACCATGGTCAGCGCGCTGGCAGCCACTGCCTTCTTTGCACTGGGTGGCATCCTGGGCAGCATCAGCTGGAGGACTCCCTTCTGGCTGTACGCCGTCAGCGCCGTGCTGGTGGTCCCCATGATTTTCAAACTGTGGGAGCCGGCAAAGGGCCAAGCCCACGGCGGTTCGACAGCGAAACAGCCGGTGCCATGGCGACAAATCGGTGCGCCAGCCGCTGTGACACTGTTCGGTGGCATTGTGTTTTACGCTTTGATCGTCCACCTGCCCTACGTCATCACCGGGCTGGGCGTTACGGACACCGGGCTCATCGGTGGAGCGGCCGCGGTTGCTTCCTTGGCCACTGCAGCAGGTGCCATCTCCTTCCGTTACCTCGCCAAGTTGGGCACCCGCAAACTGCTGGTGGGCGCCTTCGGCCTTGCCGCCGTCGGGCTCTGCGTGGTGTCGGCAGCGGCCAGCGTTCCTTTGGCAATACTGGGTGCCGTTGTGGCCAGCGCCGGTACCGGTGTGCTGTTGCCGACACTCCTGACGTGGGCCGTCAACGGCCTGGAGTTTTCCCAGCGCGGCCGTGGCACAGGTATCTGGACAGCAACTTTGTTCATCGGGCAATTCTTGACGCCCATCGTCCTCGGCGCAACGGCTGCCGCCCTGGGGAACCTCGCCCTCGCACTCGGGGCATTGGGCGGAGCTTGTGCCCTCGCGCTGCTGGCCGTCCTGGTTCGAGGACCGCGGCTTGTGAGCGCAACGCACTAATGTCCTCCACCGCTGGATAACCTAGGGGCATGAAGAACCTAGACCTGAACCTGCTGCCACAACTCCAGGTTCTGTTGGAGCTGCGGAATGTTTCCCGGGCGGCCGAGCGGCTGCAGCTTAGCCAGCCGGCCACGAGTGCTGCGATGGCAAGGCTCAGGAGGCATTTCGACGACGAACTTCTGGTCCGCAACGGGCGCACCTATGAGCTCACCCCCTTCGCGCAATCTTTGGTCCCGTTGGTTGATGAAGCCATGCTCCACATCCAGCGGGCCACGCGCGTCCGGTCCGGGTTCGATGCCAGCAGAAGCGAGCGGGAGTTTGTGATCGCCGCATCTGATTACGCGGCGGCACTCATCGTGGGTCCTTTGCGCGGGATCCTTCAGCAGGAGGCGCCACGGGTGGTGGTGGATTTCGTCCCCACGTCCGGGCTCCAGGGAACCATGGCCGAATATTCCAGGATGGACCTGTTGGTGGGGCCCACCGGCTACAGGATGCAGGGTGAGAGCAAACAGCTTTTCCGGGACAGCTTCGTGGCTGTGGCCGATGCAGGAAATCCGGTTCTCCAGCTGCCCCGATTGACGCTGGAGGACCTCGTTGCGGTGCCGCACGCTGTTGGATACTTCGGCGAGGGCATCAGCACACCGGCCGATAAGCTTTTTGAATCCCGAGGCGTTCGACGACGTGTAGCGGCCGTGGTGGCCGGCTTCCTGTCACTGCCGCTCCTGGTAGAGGGCACGGATCTTGTGGCGCTGGTTCCGCGCATGCTGGCCTCAAGGGCGCAGCGAGGGGCGAACATCGAAGTCCTTGAGTTCACCGAAGAGCTCGAAGCTGCTTTGGTGGAGGCCATGTACTGGCATCCCTCACAGACCGAGGATCCCGCAAACGTCTGGCTCCGTTCCGTAGTCCAGCGTGCCTGTTCACAGCTCCATGAGATCTTTCCCGTGACGGCGCATCCTGTCGTTGTGTCGGCAGGTCAAAGCAGCTAGCCAGCGCCCATCCACGGCATGGATAGCTCCTATCCTGAATGTGGTATTCCCCATCAGCTGACGTGGCCACAGGATGGTGGGATGACAGACATGGGCAGGCGTCGCGGACAGGCTCCATGGCCGGGTTGACGTACTCTTCGCCAACGCGGCCGCCACCCGCTTTGCAGCGTTGGAGGCGATCAGCTATGTCGACTGGACCTGGAATTTCCGGCACGAGGTGGACGTCGTATTTCTACGCGCGAATTGTGTCAGTCCCGGCATGATCCGCACTCCCGCCACCGAGTCCGATGCCAACTGCGCGCTGTTCCTTGCTTCCGATGAGGCCTCCTACGTCACCGGCGCCAACCTCATGGCGACGGCGGCTGGTCGGCTGTTCTGCCCGGATGAGCCGTTTCGGAAATAAAGGACTTCTTTGCCGTGATTGACATGACTGATCGAAACTTTGTGGTCACTGGCGCCAATGGTGGCCAGGGCCTTGCCGAAACCCTGATGTTGGCCGCGACAGGAGCCGCCGTAGTCGCGGCAGACCTGGCCGCGGAACCCTCGGCAGCCATGAAGACGGCAACCGATGAATACCCGGACCGTATTACTTACCGCCAGCTCGATGTCACCCGGACGGATGAGTGGACGGCATTGGCTAAGTTCCTGCAAAACGAGCACGCCCGGCTGGACGGCTTGGTCAACAACGCCGGCATCACCCGACGCAGCCGCCTGCTCGAGGTAACCCCGGCCGATCTCGCCGCGGTATCCGATGTGAACGTTACGGGGGCACTGCTGGGAATGCAGGCCTGCGTCCCGCTGATGAAGTCCGGGGGTTCCATCGTCAATGTTGGATCAGTGGCAGCGCTCAGCGGGCACTATCCGGTTGCCTACACTGCCAGCAAATGGGCTCTGCGTGGGCTAACCATCGCCGCCGCCACGGAACTCGGGCCGCAGGGAATCCGTGTCAATTCGGTACATCCAGGATTCATAGAGACCCCCATGACGGCCGATGCCAACCCCGTATTCCGGGAAGCCACCATCGCCGAAACCCCGCTGGGCCGGACCGGGACGCCGGAGGAGGTGGCCGCCGTCGTGCTTTTCCTCCTGAGCCCCATGGCCGCTTTCGTCACTGGAGTGGACCTGCCAGTTGACGGTGGACAGAGCAGCCACGGAGGAGCGAAGTCAATCTCAGATGCCCTGCGCTGACCGATTTCCCTAAGTCCCCGGGCCCTTCAACCGGTAATTCAGCAGGACGATTCCGGACGGGTAATGACGGCACTCCATGAGTTCCAACTTCGTCCACCGGCTGACCCGGCCGAAGAACGGAACGCCACCGCCCAGGATCACGGGGATCACGGAGATACCCAACTCATCGATCAGCCCCAGGTCGACGAATTCCGTGACCAACTCACCACCGCCGAAAAGGCAGATGTCCTTCTCCACAGCAGTGGTTTCCTTGATCCGTGCAACCAGTTCCCACAGATCACCGGAGAAGAGTTCCGTGTTGCCCTTGGTAGCGAGTGTTTGATCGTGGGTGACCACATACGTTGGGACTTTGGACCCTCCGCCTCCCATGGTTGCTACCTCGCGGTACGTGTTGGCGCCCACGATGTAAGCCCCGGTTCTGCGTTCAGTGGCTTCAAAACCGTAGTCCTCGTCCTTCGCCATGGCTTCGTTCAGCCATGAAAGGTCTCCGGTCGCTGACGCGATGTACCCGTCCAAGCTGGCAGCCATGCCCCCGAACACCTTACTCACGGCAAGGATTCCGTGTCCGGGGAGGTTTCCGTGTCGGGGGAGGTTTCAGTAGTGCTGGCCCGGTCGGCTGCTGCGCCCTGCTTCCGGCTGGCCAGCAGGAACGGCAGCGCGATGAGCTCGATGAATCCTGCCATGGCCAATGATGCCGGATAGCCGAAGAGGTCGGCTCCCCGGCCGAGGACCGGCTGGATGACTACGCCGCCGCTGGAGCCCATCAGGGAATCGAAGCTTAGGACCGTGGCCCGCTGCTTCGAAGGGATCATGTCGTTGACATAGGCCTGCCGGACGGGCGTGGCGGCAGAACCGACGACGGCCCAGAGGGCGAGCAATATCAGCGCCACCCAGAAGATACGCGTGAAACCGAGGACCAGAAGGATGATGCCACCCACCATCGCTCCAAGGATGAGCACGGAGGTGCGCCTGTGGAAAAGCCGCCGGGCATGCGGTGCGAGCCAGCCCCCGAGGATCTGCGATCCCGCAACGATTGCGGCGGCCAAGCCCGCGATCGAATAGGCCCTGGGATCTCCAAAAAGGTCAAGCAGGTACGGCTGCAGTGCGTAGAAGACGTAGATACCGACGCCGGCACTAAAGGGGGCGGCCAGCATCACATAACGCACGGGCGGGTTTTTCAAGCCGTTCTCGATCGATGCGGATAGCACCGCGCGGGTCGCGCGGAGGGGGTGCGTCGAACGCTCAGGCGTGAAGCCGACGTCGTGCATGAGTCCAAAGGCCACCGCAAACATGGCGAGCAGCACCAGCACACGAAGGAGGAAGGGCACGCCAAGATTGGTGGCCTGGGCAATCACCCCTCCTGCTACTGAGCCCACCAGCATCGCAACACCCTGCACCATCTGGCCTCGGCCAAGCACAGATTCCAGCCCGCCTTCGTAGCCCGAGAAACGCAGGGCATCCACGAGCCATGCTTCAACCGCACCGGAGAAGAACGTAAAGCCGAGGCCCAAAAGGACCGAGACCACAGCCCACATCCAGAACGGCGCGGAAATCTGCCACATCACGAAGTACAGATAAGTGGACACGGCCAGCGTCACCGTTCCCAGCAGGAACGACGCCCGCCGGCCCCACCCGTCAGCGATCACTCCCGTAGGGACCTCAAACAGCACCATGCCCACGGTGAAAAATGCGTTGGCGGCAAACGCCTCCAGGTTACTTAGACCGGCATCCAGCAGGAACAGCGTATTGATTCCCCAGATGAAGGACGCCGCAACGGTATTGCCCAGCGTCAATGTCAGATAAACGCGTTGGATCTTGCGGGCGGCGTCATTCAGGGTGTCGCCGCCCTCGCCGGTGCGAGGAGGGACCACCAGCTAATTCTCGCCCCGTTGCCCGTCCTCCGCCAGTGCGCCGTGGATGGAGAACTACGTTTCGTGACTTGTGGGGATGTCCTGGGAGGCTGCCCATTCGCCGACATCCCGGCGCTCAATGGCCGCGGCCATCATCTCCGGAAAGAGATCCGGCGTGCACGCGAAAGCCGGCACGCCGATGCCGGCCAGAGCCGCTGCATGACTTGAGTCGAAGGACGGGTGGCCGCTGTCGCTCAAAGCCAGCAAAGCAATCATGGTGGTCCCTCCACCCACAATTGTGGCGGCTCGGCGCAGCATCTCGTCGGCTATGCCGCCTTCATAGAGGTCGCTGATCAGCACCAGGATGGTCTCGGAGGGCTTGGTTATCTGATCCTGGCAGTAGGCAAGGGCACGGTTGATGTCGGTCCCTCCGCCCAGCTGTACACCGAACAGCACATCAACGGGATCATCCAGGTCGTCCGTCAGGTCTACAACTTCGGTGTCAAAAACCACCAACCTGGTGCTCACGGACCGCAGGGAGCTGAGCACTGCTCCAAAGACACTGGAGTACACCACGGATTCGGCCATTGACCCTGATTGGTCAATACACAGGATGATCTCGCGCTGAATCTCGGTGCTGCGCCTTGCATGGCCATGCAGCCGCTCAGGCACCACCGTACGGTACTCGGGCTGGTAGTGCTTGAGGTTGGCGGCAATGGTCCTGTTCCAGTCGATATCCCTGTGCCTTGGCCTGCGCGTCCTGGCGGAACGGTTGAGGGCACCTGAGACTGCTTGGATTGTCTTGGCGCGGAGCCGTTCTTCAAGCTCCGTGGTGACCTGCCGAATAACTGACCTGGCGGTTTCCCTGGACTCTTCGGGGATTACCCGCCCCAGCCCCACCAGGGTGCTCACCAACCCGATGTCCGGTTGTACGGTGCGCAGCATCTCCGGCTCCAACAGCAACTGCCTCAGGCCTAGCCGGTCCATGGCATCAGACTGCATCACTTGGACCACCGAGGAGGGAAAGTACCCGCGAATATCCCCGAGCCAACGGGCCACGCGTGGACTCGATGACCCCAGTCCGCCACGCTGCCCGGACCCGCCACCGTAGAGCTCTTCCAGTGCCTGGTCACGCCGAACATCATCGCCGGATAGCTGCACGGGCACGCCATCCTCTGTTGAGATGCCGTCCGCGTGCTGCCCGCCCAGCACCAGACGCCACCGGCTCAACCGGTCCCGGCTGGCACCGGCGGAAGCATTACCGGATACATCGCCCGCGTCTGAACCATGCGTGGGGTCGGAAATACCCGTCATGCCGTGGCCTCCCATCCCAGAATTCTTGCCATCGTTTGTAGTGCCGGGCCAGCTCCAGCCAGGTCCATGTTGATGGCCTCCGCGGTGGTGCCGCCAGACCCGACCCGGCTCAGTTGTTCGCCGATTTCGCGCCGCTCGGGCCTGCTGAAAGCCGAGAACGTCCTTCTGACCAATGGCAAGACGTCCTCGAACACCTCATCGTCCACTCCTTCCACCCAGTCATCTACGATTTGCAGGAGGCGCCGATCGTGGATGAGCAGCGTGGCGTCCCCGGACAGCAGACCGTCCAGCCAAGCAGCGGCTTCCGGTGCAGGCGTGGCGATGGAGAGTCGACGACTAAGACGTGTCGCCACGTCGTCTCCTTCCACCAATCCCGCGTCCATCAGAAGCCGAGTGGCCCGGCCAGCCACCGCACCATGGATTGTGTCTGATCGGGCCACAGCGGCAAGCGCTGTATGCCAGTCATCCGACGGCAGCTCAGGCAGCAAAGCCAAACCATCCTGCGCCGAATCAATGGCCCGGCGCATCGCACCAGCAGCATCGTCGTCCAAGCCTGCACAGGCCGTGGGCAGTCCCACGCAGGCGCGCACCACCGTAGCATCGAGGATCTTCCGAACATTACTCACATCCACCGCTCGAACGTTGCCGTACCTGCAAGTGCGGGCCAAGGGGGCTATGGTTTCCAAAAGGGGAGCGACATCCTGCTGAAGGGCAGTACGTTCAGCCAGGGCGGACACGACGCCGGCAATACCGTCGGGCAGCTCGGCCAGGAGACAGCCTTCCAACAGTTTGCCAAGGACCGGCAGGCCTTCGGCTGCCTGTGCCTGTTCCGAGACGAAAGTGCTTGCGGCTGAGGCAACGGTGGTGCCGTATCGGCTGGCTTCCACCACGGAAACAGCCAATTCAGGCTTCCATAGGAGGGTCCACGCTTCCTTGAAAGTGCCGGTGGTCCTTCCGGTGTCGGTCGGCTGACCCCAGTCCACGCCCAGCAGCGCAAGGCGGTGGAGAAGCACCGAACGCGCCAAGTGGTTCGGCTTGCGCAAATCCAGGACCATGACTTCTTCCAAGGCGCTTGGTTTCATGCGTAGCTTGCGCTGGATAGTGGCGAGGTCAGCGGCCAACGGGAGCGTCGGCACAGAGTCAGGGACGTTCCCTAGCTCACGGCCAACAGTAAGTTCGCGATGAACCAAGGCCAGCGGCAGGGGAGAGCCGTCGCAAAGAACAGTCTGCGCGGCATCGTCCAATTCGGGTAGGCCAGGGCTGGGTCTTCCGCGAACGGCGGCCAACGCGCTAGCCATCCTGCTGGCCTCTACCACCGACGCAGTGGACGCATCCAGGTTCTCTTTGCGAAGCGCATGGGCTACCCGAACCAGCCAGGTGGTGGCCACATCCCTTGTGGGATCGTTCCCCATCCAATGTGCGAACAGGTGTTGATACCAGCCCGGCGCAGTGACCCCTGCGCCGTATCCGCTGCCTAAGCTGAGCCGGTTCGAGGTCCAGGGAACCCATGTGACGGCCACCTTGGTTTTCGGCAAACCGGCGAGTACTTTATTGTCGGCAGAAACTGATGGAAAGCCGGCGGGTACCAATGCCGGAGCGTGATAGGCCCCGCACACCACAACGATGCGCGCGTGCCCTTCCCGCATGGCAGCGCGCAGGATGCGCCGCATCGCAGCTTCCCTGCGGTTGTTCTCCACCACGTCAGGATGGTCAGCAGGTCGCCGATCCATGCCGCGGATTTCCGAAATCGCATCGATGAGGGCTTCGAACCGCTCAACAGGGTCCGTGTTCCGGTGCTCCACAGCGTCCTCCCACCAGCGCTCCGCATCGCTGTACCCCGCAGCCTCGGCCAACATGCCAATGGCGTCGGGCCGAAAAGGATGCCGGATTGTCTGGTGCGGCACTTCCTGCCGGGGGTCTGCGGGCGGTTCCTCGACGACGTCGGAGGTGTCTTCGCCGTCGGCGGTGGCCGTAAGCTCATCCTCCGCCGAAGCCGACAAAGCACGTTCATCCGCCACTCGAAGTGCAAAGGTGTGTGCCGCAGGCAGGTCGATGGCACGTACGGCCTTTCCGGTGGCCAAGGCCCATCGGATTGCTACCCACTCAGGCGAGAAACTAGCCATCGGATAGAAGGAGGCCAAGCGGGGCTCGTCCGCCGCGTAAATCAGGCCGGCGACCGGTGGAACCATGTCCGGATCCGTGACCAGGGGGATGACCTGATCAAGTTCCGGCGGCCCTTCTACCAACACAAGATCGGGTCGAAGGGTTGCCAAGGCTTCGGCGACGGAGTGGGCCGAACCCGGACCGTGGTGGCGGATCCCCAGAATGTGGACGTCTGTCATGTTTTAGTTCGACGACTCGAGGTCACGGCAGGCCCGGTAGAGGTCTTTCCATTCAGGCCGGTTCCGGACGACGGTCTCCAAGTACTCCTGCCAGATCACGCGGTCCTGGACGGGATCCTTGACCACTGCGCCCACCAGGCTTGCGGCTACATCCTCCGCCCGGACGGTGCCATCTCCAAAGTGCGCCGCCAGGGAGAGCCCGTTGGTCATCACCGAAATGGCCTCTGCCGTGGACAGTGTAGCCGATGGCGATTTGATGGTGGTGCGCTGGTCCTGGGTAACGCCGGACCGCAGTTCGCGCATGACGGTGACCACCCTCCGGATCTCGGAAAGTGCAGCCAAATCCGCCGGCAGCTCCAAGGACTCACCAAGACTGCGAACACGGGTGGTCACAATCTCCACCTCTTGGTCGATGCTGTCCGGGAGCGGCAGGACCACAGTGTTAAACCGGCGGCGAAGGGCAGACGAGAGGTCGTTGACGCCTTTGTCGCGGTTGTTCGCGGTGGCGATCACGTTGAAGCCCTTCCGTGCTTGTACTTCCTCGTTGAGCTCGGGAATCGGCAGGGACTTTTCGCTGAGGATGGTGATGAGGGAGTCCTGCACATCGGAAGGAATACGCGTAAGTTCCTCCACCCGGACCAGGCTTCCTGTTTCCATGGCCCGCATGACCGGACCCGGGACCATGGCTGTGCGGGAGGGTCCATCCGCCAAGAGGCGGGCGTAGTTCCATCCATACCGCAAAGCCTCTTCCGGCGTACCCGCAGTTCCCTGAACTACCAGCGTGGACGAGCCTGAGATGGCTGCAGCCAGATGCTCACCCAGCCATGTCTTCGCGGTTCCCGGAACGCCCAGCAATAGTAATGCACGGTCTGTTGCCAGTGACGCCACGGCGATTTCCACCAAGCGTTCAGAGCCTAGGTACTTTGGAGTGATCAGGGTCCCATTGGCCAAGGTCCCACCGAGGATGTAGGTGGTGACAGCCCACGGGGAGAGACGCCAACTGGGTGGACGCGGACGGTCGTCAACAGCGGCCAAGGCGCTGAGTTCATCGGCGTACGCATTCTCTGCGTGGGCGCGAAGAACCTCCGTTGCATTCTGGGCATCTGTCATCGGAAAGCCTCCGTCAGGGATTGTCTGAATGATTGGTATTGGACGGCGTCGCGCAGCACCCGGCGCCGGACGGCGTCGTCGTCTGTTCGCGCCAAAAGTTGCCGGCATTGTTCGGTGGCCGCGGGCGGAAGGGCGGTAGGCAGGACTGCGGCCAGCGTCGCTGCTAGGCGACCGCCATCCTTGCCCGAAATCAATGTCAGAACCGCTTCGGCCAACGGCGCGGACCAAGGCTGCGGGACGTCCTGCAGTAGTGAAGCCAGCGCCAGCGGTTCGTCGCCACTGTCCCGAACGTGCCGTTCCAGCCACTGTGCGCGCTCGTTGGGAGGGAGGCAACCCAGGAGTCTTCTGTCTGTCTTGATCGTGAGCAGTGCACGGGCCCATTCAGCATCATCGCGGACAGCAGTGGTGGCGATCAGTGCTTCCAGGGTGCGCTCTTCGCCCTGCAGCAGCGCCGCGGTGGCCGCCTGGTTCCGGCCGGTTGCCGATGTCCAAACCTCCAGCGGCGCACCACGGATGATCACGTCCAACCGTGCAAGCCGATCAGCTTCACCTCTGCGCGGGTCGGCGGGAATTCCGTCGCGTAGTGCCTCCGGGTCAGGGTCCGGGGGGAGATCGATTTCCAATCGCTTGTTCAGGAGCCCCTTGACGTGCAACAGGGGTAGGAGCCGGGCTGCCATTCGGGCCGCACGCGCACTCCGGGGGAGTTGGTCGAGGAGTCGGAGTGCAACCTCGCGTACGCTCTTCGCTTTGTCGTCCAAGGCTTGTTCCAGCAATGCTTCGTCGTCCTCATTGAGGTTGGCGGCAAACAGAGACAGGTTGCCGGCGCGCTCCTTGGCGCTTAACGACGTCCAGTGCGCATGGAGTTGCTCGCGCGCCGCTGCCGGGTCCCGGCCCCGCAAACGTTCAAACTCCTCCGCTGCGGCAGCGCTCCCAAGTTCAGACCATTCTGCTGCCGGTTCGTGGGACGGTGGGCTCTTGAGGTCCTGCAACCAGCAGCCGCGCGTACCAATCGCCGGTTTGAGACGCCTGAAAACAGCAGATCTGGTCTCCGCCAAGTTGAGCAACGCCGGAAGCAGGCGGTGGGGGACCCGCCGTCGTGATTCTTCGGCAAACTGCAGCCAGTCCACAACCAGCTGGGTTCTTAGCTCGAGTCCCACGGGCGGCTGAGTCAGTAACAGCTCCAGAAGCCGGGCGGCATCGCCACTGGCTTGGGGCTCTGTGTCAGCCGGGGCCGGGGAAGCCAGACCAGTGGCTGGGCCTGAGGATGCCGTCCGGGACGCACGGGTTATGACGTCGGCCAGGGCCGCTTGATCCAGCAGGGATTCCTCACGGGTCAGGCCATCCGGAGCACGAAATCGCAGTTCGACGGGCGGCTCGGGGGCGTCGTGCCGTGCCGTTCCCACGAGGGCCGCAGTTCGGAGTTCGGCCAACCAGATCATGGGGTAACCACCATTCCATCGACGACGACGGTCAGCGGACGCAGGTGGCCATCTTCCAGTTCGCCGAAAATATCGGCAGCATGGCCACCTGTCAGCGCCAGCAGGGAGTCGAGAGGAGCATCCACCAAAGGAAGTGCGTCGCCGCTCCGATCGTGCAGCCACCCCAGGCCCTGCGGGTTGATGGTGACTCCTTCCAGCAGTACGGGATGCCTGGTCCGCCACGGCGAGCGGGCAACTGCTGCTGACTCCTGTTCGAGGGCTTGCCGGATGCTGTAGCCGGTGCCGAGACTTGTGGCTATGCCTTGCGGGGTGATGGGTCCGGTGAACAAAGCACGCTGTGGCGCTGAACCAGGGTAGTGGGCAACTGTGACATGAAGCTGCGCTCCCGCGAGTTGCGGCGCAGCCAGCCCCTGGCCTTGGCCGGCGAAGTCAAGGATGACAACTATCGTTCCGTCGGGTGCGCGAAGCCACGTCCGTTGTTGCTGGAGGCGTCCGTCGTCACTGCGGTGAGCTCCGAGCACCAGCCACGGGCCCGCCAAAGCCTCGGTGTCCTGTAAGCCAGCCGACGCCGTGGCCCAGCCGAGGGCAGCTTTGACGTCAGCGAATTCGTCCGGGGAGAGCGCCTCTCTTGCCGACCATGCCTTTGTCAGGGCCCACCAACGGCCCGAGTGAAGGAGGAGATGGTCTGCCCAGTCCGTCCTACCGTGAATTTGGGACGCCATTTCCCGCACTTGTTCGGCCAAACCGGGGAGTTGGGAGTCCACCAAGCGGGCTGCCACGCCATCCCACCACGAATACGGCTGGTTGCGCGCAGCGGCAAGTCCGGTTCGTACGAGGTCCGTTAGCCAGCGCGAGAAATCATCGATCCCGGCATCCATGAGGGCGAGCCTGGCGGCGAGCCGTTTTGCCTGCGCTTCGGGATCTACTGGTTGCTCGGCCCGACGCCGTTCTTTTGCCGAGGCACGATCAGCACGTTGATCGGCCCACTCCTTTGCGAAATCAGCGGTGTCGGCTCCGGCCTCGGCAGCCTCACCCCGGGACCAAAGAAGCAGCAAGGCCAGCGCGTGCTTGCAGGGAAACTTCCGGCTGGGACACGAGCACCGGTAGGCGGGTGCGACGATGTCCACGCTCACTTGGTATGGCGTCTTCCCGCTGCCTTGGCACTTTCCCCAGACAAGGACATCGTTGCTACCCGAGTCGGACCACGGGCCCGGATGCGCCAGTTTCCGTGCTGCTGCAAGCGAGGACGAGTCCGGGGCGGCGTTCATCACTGTCTCTTCGCTCCAACGCCCCATGAATCACATTCTGCCTGACGGCTCCGACACTATAGAACAGCAGTCACGGTGTGGCGTTTGGACCAGCGTTACCCCAGGGCGTTAGGAGTCAAGCACACAACTGGTCCAGTGCCTTGTTGGCGGCCAATTCCATCTGCGAATCGTACTGATCCACCTTGCGTGCGGTGACTGGATCGCCGACTTTCATAGGCAGTGTGGGCAGTGCCATCGCGATGACGATCTGAGAGTCGCCGTCGTCACTCACCACGGCGTTGGTGAGGTAACCGGTGACGCTCCCGCGGTGACCGTAGCGATAGCCGGAAGAGGAGCACGTGTCACGCCACCGCATGAGTCCGAGGGCATAGTTTGTGGATTCCACTGTCTTCATTTCCTTGAGGGCTGGGGCAGATATCAATCCGCCTGTGAAAAGGCCGCGGAAAAAGTCATTGACATCCTCAGCGGTGGAGACCACGCCGCCTCCCGGGAAGCCGATCAACTGCTCGGCCTGCGTGACCTCCACGCGTTCTCCATCCACCTCTACATAGGTACGAAGGTTGTCCTGCGCTTCCCGGTCCTGTGCACTAAGGGTCGAGCGGTCAAGGCCGAGCGGCCGGAAGATGTCGTCCCTGAGCACATCCCCAATTGCTTTTTCCCGGAGCTTCTCCAGCAGCTGTCCGAGGACAAGGTAGTTACTGTTCGAATACGCGAAGTGCCCAACGTTCCTGGGGTCCCAAGGCAACGTTGCAGTCATCTCCAGTCCGCGCTGCATACTGAATCCACTTGTTATCAGTTCTTTGGGCGTCCCGGATTGCTCATACACGGACAGAAACTCAGGCATCCCTGATGTGTGGCTCAGGAGTTGGCGCACGGTGATGGGTCCCGGAGGCTTCAACGGGGTGTTAAAACTCTCCAGGATCCCGTTCACCGGGTCATCAAGCCCTATGAGGCCTTCGTCCACGAGCTTCATCACGGCGGCAGCGGTCATCGATTTCGTGACACTACCTATGGAAAACCTGTCTTCGGGGCGTGCCGGTTCGTTCGTCCCGCCGTCCCGGACGCCGTAGGCCTTCGACCATTCTCCGCCCGGCCAGCGGACCTGCACCACTACAGACGTGACCCCGTCATCCATGAAGCGCTTGATGGTGCCCTCCAACGAAACAATCGCAGCGCTGGACGCAGTTGGAGACGGAGACGGACCGGCGTTACCACCGGTGCAACCATTGAGGAACCACGCAATGAGCACCAGGACAATCAGGGCCCCGACGCGACTTTTGCCCATACGCCTGTTGTACGCCTAAGCGGGGACAAAAACCACAAACGTCCGGCGGGCTATGCTTGGTTGCTCACCAATCCCGGCTTCTCCGAGGTGGCTTCAGTTCGCCCCGCTGAAAGCAGCGGTGCAAAGAAATCGCCGAGTTCAGCCATCGCTGACAACGGCAGCACGTTGGCGACGTACTGATCCGGCCGGACCACCACAACCACGCCGTCGCGGCTAAGACCGCGCAGCTCGAAGATGTCGTTGTTGGGGTCTGTGCCGAAGACTTTTTCGAGGTAGGTGAGCTTGAACGGCCCTACGGTGGGTTTGAACGCCGCGGGTACAGCGTTGATATCAATGCTGGTGTGGTCCTGCTGGTAGATCACCTTCACATCGAACCAAGCGTCACGGTCAGCGTCCGACGGCGTCGCGGCCAGCGGCGAGGCCGGCGAGTTCGTGATCCACTCGGCGAAGTCTGCCACCGGTCCTTGCGCGCCCGCCTGGGCACCATCAGCGAAGACGTAGATGCGCCAGCGGCCGTCCGCCTTGGCGTGGTGGCCCAGGTGCATGGGGTTGGTGTCGCAAACTCTCTGGACTGGCGCTGATTTGAAGCGTTTACCCACGGGGAAGCCGGTGGCGAGTTCCTGGTGCTGCGCCTCCGCAACCAGCATTGAGGGCGCGTACTGCGTCATAAAGCCCGCGGGGAACTCGGCGGTGCTGGTGTAGAAAGTCTCCAGTTCCGCGGGGTCTTCGAACTCTTCGGGCTTCTTGGCCATCAAGGTGGACCACTGCTTATCGAAGTCGATGAGGTTCTTGGCCACCACTTGGCGTTCAGCCGAGTAGGTGTCCAGCAGGCTTTCGGGGCTCCGGCCCTCGAGGACATGTCCGAGCTTCCAACCGATGTTGAAACCGTCCTGCATGGACACATTCATGCCCTGGCCGGCTTTAGCGCTGTGGGTGTGGCAGGCGTCGCCGGTGATGAACACCCGCGGGGTCCGGGTGCCGCGCTCCTCCGGCAGAACGTCGTCGAACCTGTCCGTTAGCCGGTGGCCTACCTCGTACACGCTGTGCCAGGCCACGTTGCGCACATCCAGCGTGTAGGGGTGGAGGATGTCGTTGGCTTTTTGGATGATCTGTTCGATCGTGGTCTTGCGCACGGCGCCCTTGTCGTTGGGGTTAACTTCGCCAAGGTCCACGTACATCCGGAACAGGTGCCCGCCTTCGCGGGGGATCAGCAGGATGCTGCCGCCGGCGCCGGACTGGATGGCGCACTTGGTTCGGATGTCCGGGAAGTCTGTGACGGCAAGTACGTCCATGACTCCCCAGGCATGGTTGGCTTGGTCGCCGGCGAGGTGGCAGCCGATGGACTCGCGGACCTTGCTGCGCGCTCCGTCCGCGCCCACCACATACTTGGCTCGAATGACCCGTTCCCGGCCTTCGTTGGGCCCGGAAGTGTGGGCGAGCGTTACGGTGACCGGGTAGTCGCCCTTTCCGGTGACATTGAGGCTGTGGAACTCGTATCCGTAGTCCGGTGTCATGCGTGTGGGGGAGTTGGCCATGAATTCTGCGAAGTAGTCCAGGACCCGGGCCTGGTTGACGATCAGGTGCGGGAATTCGCTGATCCCCGCGGGATCATCCACTGCCCGGGCAGCCCGGACGATGCGCGAATGGTCGGCGGGGTCGGGCTTCCAGAATGCCATCTCCGTAATGCGGTAGGCCTCGGAGGTGATGCGTTCGGCAAATCCGAAGGCTTGGAAGGTCTCGACGCTGCGGGCTTGGATACCGTCTGCCTGGCCGATGGCCAAGCGCCCCGGGCGGCGCTCGATGATACGTGTGGTGACATCCGGGAACTGGGAAAGCTGTGCTGCGGTCAGCATCCCTGCAGGGCCAGTGCCCACGATAAGGACGTCAACCTCGTCGGGAAGCTCGGCTGGGCGGTTGATGCCGACGCCGGCGGCCGGCTCAACCCGGGGGTCACCGGATACGTAACCGTGGTGGTGGAACTGCACGGGCTTTCCTCACTTCTTTGTGGGCTATCGCATTTGAATGTTCGATAATAGAACAGTGTGTTCTATTATCGCTCACACAATGGTAATGCGGCTCACATCCGTGTTCAAGTCCTTGAACAGTCTTATGATGGACCCTTGTGTAGCTTCCGACGGATTGACCCATGGGCATGTCAGGATCAGGTATGCCGCGACTAATGCTCTTGGATACTGCCTCCTTGTATTTCCGCGCCTTCTACGGTGTGCCCGATTCCATTCGTCGATCCGACGGAACGCCCGTGAACGCGGTGCGGGGACTGATGGATATGATCGCCCGCCTCACCACCGACTACGAAGCCACGCACTTGGTGGCTTGCTGGGACAACGACTGGCGCCCTCAATGGCGCGTTGACCTGATTCCCAGCTATAAGTCGCACAGGGTCGCAGAGATCGTTCCGAATGGTCCGGATGTTGAGGTTGTCCCGGACCCGCTCGAGGCGCAGATTCCCATGATCCGCAGAGTATTGGACCTTGCCGGGATCGCTGTGGTGGGAGTTGACGAGCATGAGGCTGATGACGTCATAGGCACCTATGCGAGCCAGGCGACCTTCCCGACGGACGTGGTAACTGGTGATCGCGACCTCTTCCAGCTCGTGGATGACGACCGAGGGATCCGCGTCATTTACACGGCCCGCGGCATGAAGAACCTGGAAGTCCTCACCGACGCCGTAGTGGTAGGCAAGTACCGCGTACTGCCCCAACAGTATGCCGACTACGCAACACTCCGGGGCGATGCCTCCGACGGGCTGCCCGGAGTCGCCGGCATCGGCGAAAAGACTGCGGCATCGTTGCTTGGCACGCACGGTTCCTTGGACGGACTTCTTGAGGCGGCGGAAGCTCCCGACGGCGGGTTGTCAGCTTCCGTCCGGGCCAAACTGTCCGCGGCAGCTGACTACCTAAAGGTGGCGCCCGCCGTCGTGAATGTCGTGCGTGACTTAAAGGTGCCGACGCTGGAAGAACTACGCGCCGAGCTGCATCCGGTCACCGGAGACGCGCGGGCCGAACTTGAGCAGCTGGCCAATGACTGGAATCTGGGTGGATCGGTCAAGCGGCTGCTGGACGCGCTCGATCGGGTCCGCTGAGGACACCCATCACAGAAACCCGTTCACTTTCACAGCCCAATGACAGGTTCGAAACAGCCAGGGCTGGGGTGGGTCTCTCATCGTGTTAGGAGGACGGATCCATTGACCGTCCCTCACACACCAGCCGTACTAACGGCTCATTGAGGAGAGGCACATGTCGAAAATCAAGAGAATCAGCCTGGGTATGGCAGCCGGAGCCCTGGCACTAGGCGCGGGTCTTAGTGCAACCAGCATCGCGACGGCAGCCACCACACCGTCGCCCAGCGCTACGTCGTCCCCTGGCGCCACGTCGTCCGGGGATGCAACCACCCCGTCGGATCGTGGGGGAAAGCTCGGCGGGCACGGACGCGATCGGGGACAAATAGCAGCTGAGTTGGCCACAAAGCTTGGTGTGGACGAAGCCAAAGTCACCGAAGCCCTGAAGGCGTTCCGTGAAGCAACCAAACCCTCCACGCCGCCTGCCGAAGGAACGGAAGGAGCAAGGCCTGACCGTTCAGCACTGGACGCTGCCCTGGCAAAGTCGCTCGCTGAAGCATTGGGCGTAGACGAAGCCAAGGTCACCTCTGCACTGGAAGAAATCCGAGCCGCGGGCCAAGCGGAACGTTCCGCCGCCCTGAAGACCAAACTGGACAAGGCGGTCACGGACGGCAAGCTCACACAAGCCGAAGCTGATGCCGTGACCAAAGCTGTTGAAGCCGGGGTCATCGGGGGAGGCGGGCGCTAAGTTAAGGGCGCCAATGCCTGCAGTAGAGGAGCCCTCGGATTGATCCGGGGGCTCCTCTACGTAGCTCTTGTCGATGGGCCTACCGATGTCGGAATTGGTCCACCACCGGACATTCGAAGGGCTCACCCGCGAAGAGTCCGACGTCATCCAAGTACTTGACTACCGCCGTGTAAGAGGCCACCAAACTGGTTTCGGTATAAGGGATGCCCAGTTCGCCGCAGCACTCCTTCACGATGCCGGAGGCGCGGTGCAGGTATGGGCGAGGCATGTCCGGGAAGAGATGGTGTTCAATCTGCCGGTTCAGTCCGCCCATCAGTGTGTCCATGAACCGGCCACCGGAGATGTTCCGGGCAGTGAGCACCTGACGGTTGAGGAAGTCTGTCCTGGTTGAACTGGGCAGTACCGGCATGCCTTTGTGATTGGGGGCAAAAGACGCACCCATATAGAAACCGAAAACGCCCAACTGCACTCCAAGGAAAGCGAACGCCATACCCAAAGGCAGCAACGAGAAGACCAGGACGGGCACCACCAGCAGACGCAGCATGATGACCGGAATCTCCACCCAGCGGTGATCGACTTGTCTCTGGTGCAGCAGATACTTCAGGGAATCAATATGCAGGCTAACACCGAGGAAGAACAACAAGGGAAACAATAACCAGCCCTGTTTGCGTGTTACATGCACCATGACGCCCCGGCGCGAGCTTGCCGCTTCAGGGTGAAACGCGATAGCGCCGGTATGGATGTCCGGATCCTTGTCGATCACATTGGGAAAGTTGTGGTGACGGGTGTGTTTCTGCGCCCACATTGAATAGCTGATACCCACCAGGCCTGTACCAACAAGCCGCGCGGACCACTCATTCATGCCCTTGGACTTGAACACCTGCCGATGCGCGGCTTCATGGGCCAGGAATGCGAACTGGGTGAGGACCACGCCCATTCCCGCCGCGATCAGAAGCTGGAACCACGTGTCCCGCAGCAAAACGAACCCACTCCAGGTCCCCGCCCAGGCCACCATCAGGATCACAAACACCGTGATGTAGAACCCTCTGCGGCGTTTCAGCAATCCGGCATTGCGCACGGACTTCAGGAGTGTGGAGTACGAAAGAACCGTCCGGGCGGCAACCCGGTCCGATTGAATTCCATCGGACGAACGTTCTGGTGCCATGATGCCTCGAACCACTTACCGGCGGACTCAACAGAATCGTTTCCCACCGTCCCTTCAGGGTACGCCGGTGGCACCAACAAAGAGCCAGGAATTTGTTTTCAAGCAGTTGTCGATTTCTGCTCGCGCTGTTCGACCTATGGATGAGAAGGTCGAAGGGCGGCTTTCCACAACACAGGAGATTGAGTCAAATGGCAAAGTACATGTTGATCATGCGGGCAGACGACGATTCCTACGCCAAGTTCGAGAACATCGATTTCAACGAAATCCTTGAGGCAATGGGCAAATTCAATGACGAGCTGATCCGCGCCGGAGTCCTCTTGGCCGCTGAAGGCCTGGACGACGCCAAGGACGGAGTGGTGGTGGACTTCACCGGTGAAACCCCGGTGGTCAGTGACGGCCCCTACGGTGAAACAAAGGAACTCTTCGGCGGCTATTACATCCTTGACGTAGCTTCTAAACAGGAAGCGATCGAATGGGCGAAGCGTGCGCCAATGACTGCAGGTACCAAGACCGAAATCCGTCGCGTCACCAGCATTGACGAGTTCCCTCAGGACAACGAATGGATCCAAAAGGAACGCGCATGGCGCGAGCAGACCGGCCAGCTCTGAGATTCGCCGCCGGAACCCCGGTCATCAACAACCGGCGTGAGCAGCAATGAGTCAAGGGCCGCCGTCGAAGCGGTGTGGCGGAGCGAATCCGCCCGCATCGTCGGCGCCCTTGCCCGCTATACCGGGGACTTTACTTTGGCAGAGGACCTGGCACAGGAAGCGCTGGCAGAAGCCCTCGTGTCCTGGTCCGTGAACGGCATCCCCGCGCAACCGTCGGGTTGGCTTCTTACTGCCGGCCGGCGTCGGGCGATCGATTCGTTCCGGCGTCGTGCTGTTCGCGACGAAAAGTACGCCTTGCTGGCCCGCGATCTGTCCGAAGATGAGCCGGGCGTGGACTCTCTATTCAACCCTGATGCGATCGATGACGACGTTCTCTCATTGATGTTTGTCTCCTGCCATCCCGTGCTGTCAAAGGAAGCGCGAATTGCCCTTACGCTTCGTGTGGTGGGCGGCATGGGCACGGAAGAGATTGCCAGGTCGTTCCTGGTTCCCGTTCCGACCATCCAGGCCCGCATTACGCGCGCCAAAAAAACCCTGGCAGCAGCGCACGTCCCCTTTGCGGTGCCGGAGAAGTCTGAAATTGCAGATCGACTGGGCTCAGTGCTTCAGGTGGTTTACCTGATCTTTTCGGAAGGCGCCTTTGCCTCCGGCGGTGACTCGTGGATGCGCACGGAACTGGCTGGCGAAGCACGTCGTCTGGCCCGGGTTTTGGTGCGGCTGGCCCCTGGGCCCGAGGTTTTTGGCCTCTTGGCCCTGATGGAACTGACGGCAGCACGTTTTCCTGCCAGGCTCGACGCGGCCGGCCTGCCTGTTCTTCTCGAAGACCAGGACCGACGGCGGTGGGACCAGTCCGCGATACGCCGGGGTAGGGCGGCACTCTCGACGGCGGTGGCGGCCGGCCGAGGTCTTGGCGCGTATGGATTGCAGGCCTCCATTGCGGAATGCCACGCGGTGGCTCGAACTGCAGAGGAGACGAATTGGCAACGAATCGTGATTCTGTACGAGGCACTGACGCGGCTGGTTCCATCCCCTGTTGTTGAACTGAATCATGCAGTTGCAGTTGCCATGGCTTCGGGGCCAGCCGTCGGTCTGCAACTCATGGATGCCCTTGCGAACAGGGGTGAGCTGAAGGGCTCGCACATAGTGCCGACAGTGCGAGGCGAGCTCCTCACCCGGCTCGGCCGACATGCGGAAGCCAAGGTAGCCCTGTGGGAAGCACTCGACCTCTGCTCGAACGCCGCCGAACGGAGCGCGTTGGAGCGGAAGATCGCAGAATTGGCAGGCAAAGGGAACTGACAAGTCACCAATGCTTCCGCCCGCGACACTACATCTTTATGTTCTCTGGGGTGTGTGGTGGTGGTTGCGTCGGGGTGTTTGTTGGGGGTCGAGGTGGGGTGGGGGGATGAACCAGGGGGTCCCCGTGGTGATGTCGATGCGCCATTGTTCTTTGTGGATGAGGTGGTGGTGGTGGCTGCAGAGCAGGGTGCCGTTGTGTGTTGATGTGGTGCCGCCGTGGGACCAGTAGGTGGTGTGGTGGGCTTCGCACCAGGGCGCGGGTGTGGTGCAGTCGGGGAAGGTGCAGCCGCCGTCGCGGGCGGTGATGGCTTTGCGGATGTGGGGTGGGAAGATCCGGGTGGTGCGGCCGATGTCCAGGACGCGGGAGTCGGTTCCGAGCAGGACGGGGATGATGTCGGCGTCGCAGGCGATTTTGCGGATGGTGTTGGGGTGGATCGGGCCGGTGAAGGTTGCTGTGCCGGTGCTGAGCGGGTTCCCGGCCGGGCCGGTGCTGAGTCGTTGGTGGTTGTGGTTGTTGAGTCGTTCGAAGAGGTCGCGTTCGTCGATGGTGACGGTGAGTTGGGGTCGGAGTCCGCCGTTGGGGGGCAGTTTCCCGGTGGTCATGGCGAGGGCGCAGGCTCCGACGAGGCCGTTGAGGAGTTTCTGGGCCCGGCTGCGGCGGTCCAGGTCTGCTTTGCCTGGTCTGTGTTCTGGTCTGTGTTCTGGCCCGGTGGGATTGTTGCCGGTGGGATTGTTGCCGGTGGTGAGTCGTGGGTTGGTGGCGGTGTTCATGGCGGTGGTGAGGGTTTCGTATTGTTCGGCGGTGGCGAAGATTTCGAGGTGGTGGAGTCCGTGGCGGCGTCGGCGGCGGAGGAACGCGCCTTGGAGTTGGCGGAGGACTTCTTCGGACGGTTCGGGGCCGTCCTGGTCGATCCTGTCGGTCCAGCGTTTGGTCATTTTGGTGACGAAGTCCGGGTCGGATTCGAGGGCGGTGGTGGTGAGGGCGTGTTCCATCCGGGTGATGGTGTCCTCATCGGTGAGTTGCCGGACGGTGTCCAGGGCGGTGCTGATGATCGTCGCGGACCGGGACGGCAGGTCTCCTGCGGAGAGGGCCTCGGCCAGTATTTCGCGTCGGGCCGGGATTTGTTGCCCGGCCATTCCCGTCTGGGGGAGGACCTCGGGGGCGAGGGCGAGCCTGCGCCGGGCTTCTCCGATGCTGATCCGCAGCCGGGCCCGAAGGAACTCAGCGGCATTCCGGTACCCGTCATCCAAAGGGCTCACTTTTGAATCAGCAGCCGGTCCTCCGGATCCCGCCCCGAATACGGATCCGGGCCTAGTTACGGGCCCCGGACCGGGCACGGAAACGGCCCCGCTCCTGAAAGCTTCTGCGCTCGTGGAGCGTGCTTCACCAGGGGAATCCGGCGCAACACCGGATCTTGGTCCCACACCGGATCCTGACTCTGGTTCTGTCCAACCGGTCCGCCACTCCGGCGCGCCACCCGTCGACCCCAACGACCCAGGTCCTGTTTGCTGTGCTTCCTTCCGGGTCCTTTCCACCGCCTGCGCCGCGACAACCTGCAGGTACTCCAACGACCGGGAGATCTCTTCGATGCTGCCCGCAAAGTCGGCAGCCTCAACGAACCCAAACAACCGGGCCTCATCGGCAGCTATTGATCTCAGCGCGTCCGCTGCGGCTGCACTCTCAAGGAGGGCCGCTTCCAGTGCCGGCAAACCCGACGGCGAGGATACCGGCGGCAGCGGCTCCGGCCACAAAGAATCCGGCAACTTGTCGGGGGCGGAGGCCCTTGGCCAGGGCAACTGCCCGGGCACCTCCTCCTCGGGTGCTGCGTTTTCGGGCGCGGACCAGCCGGGCGCGGACCAGTCGGGCGACCCTGGAGGTACAGACTCTCCGGCAGCGGGCGCCGACTCGAGTCCAGGAAGTAGCTCAGGAGCCAGTGAGGATTCCGCGTCGGTGCCTGCCGCCGCAGAGCCAACATGCTCAGTGTCCTTGTCAGTGGAATCCCAGCACGCGGTCAGCCGGGCAGGTACGCCTACAGATCGCCGGGCGCGCTGACGAAGCAGCTCATTGGCGCGCGGCGAACCGACCCGCCGTGCCACCACCTGCCCGATGATTCCCATAAATCAACCCTGTCACGGGGGTCTGACATTTTTAGCTCCTACGCAATGACCCTGCTGTGTGACGGCGAAGAAGAGGGCATTCCGGTGGCAACCGAAGGAAAGATGCCTACAGCGTAGGCATCAAGTATGCCGGCTGGTATTGGGGTTCACATCGTTGACTCCGCTGAGGCAGCTTTAGGAAAAGCGTTTCCCCTGGATCTTCGCCCTTCGTACCTCGGTCAATGCGTCATCAGCAAACGATCAACCCCGATCACTCGGGGTAGCCGTACTCATCGTCGGTGACCAACTCACCCCACGTCGTTTCCGAACCATCAGTGATGCCAGCGGTTTCCCACATGGCCAAGTGGCTCATAAAGTGGTCCGGAGCTCCCCGGAATCTTCGGAAATTGCGGGGGTCGTCGCGGCCCAGCTTGCGAGTAGCTGCAGGGCATCCGCCGTACCCGTCCCGGGTTCCGCGTTGTAGACTGTCAACGTCAAGCCGGCATCGGCGGACAACTCAAGGGCTTCGTACAGCAAATGCAGATCGCCAACTACCCGATGCCGGAAGTGCTTCTTCCCGGTGTAATGCTGGCGCACGTTATGGGATGCCCAACGAACCCGGAATTCCTCGCTGCGCGTGGACAGCTCACCCACAAGGTCGCTGAGACCCCGGTCGTAAGGATCGCGGCCTGCCTCGGTCCGCATGATGGCCACCGTGTCGTTGGCCGCCCGTTCCCAATCCGTATAGAAATCCCGGCTGCGCGGATCGAGGAAAAGGAAACGGGCGTGGTTGGGGGGACCTGCGGGGCTATCGTAAATGTCCGAGTACAACGCGCGCCCCAGGGCGTTCGTTGCCAGGAGATCCAGCCGACCGTTCCGGACGAAAGCGGGTGAGCCGCTAATCGCATCCAGGGTGAGCTGAACGCCTGGTCTGATGGCTTGCTTCCGGACTGGCCGGCGTCGTGACCTACCACCGTCACTCGCCGCGCGGGCGAGGTCGTACAGGTGGGCGCGTTCGGCGTCGTCGAGTTGCAGGGCGTTCGCCAGGGACTCCAGGACGCTTTCCGAGACGCCCGCAAGATTTCCCCGCTCCAAGCGGGTGTAGTACTCCACGCTTACTCCGGCCAGCATGGCCACTTCGCCGCGGCGGAGGCCCGGTACGCGGCGATTGGCGCCATAGGCGGCCAGTCCCGCTTGCTCGGGCGTAATCTTCGCCCGTCGCGTGGAGAGGAAATCGCGCGTCTCTGTCCGGTTGTCCATGCTTCAACGGTATGACCTTTGGCCCGCTAAGGGAGTCCCTGTCATTACCCCTAACAGCAGTAACTCCTTCCACTCAGGGAAAGGAGGTTAGATGGAAACATCCAACAACGTTCACCACGCAGGAGAAACATGCCTACCGCTAACGCTTACGCTGCCCCCTCGGCCACGGGCGACCTGACCCTGACCACCATAGAACGTCGCGAGGTGGGTCCGAACGACGTCCACATCGACATCAAGTTCGCCGGCATCTGCCACTCGGACATCCACACTGTCCGCGGTGATTGGGGCCCCCAGCAATACCCCTTGGCCCCCGGCCACGAAATCGCGGGAATCGTCACCGAGGTTGGCTCGGAGGTCACCAAACACAAGGTGGGCGACCGTGTAGGCGTCGGCTGCATGGTGAACTCCTGCAAAGAGTGCAAAAACTGCCTGGCAGGCGAGGAACAGTATTGCCTTCAGGGAAACGTGGGCACCTACGGCGCCGTAGACCGCGACGGCACCATCACGCAGGGCGGCTACTCCAGCAACGTGGTGGTGAATGAGGACTTCGTCGTCACCATCCCGGAGGGCTTGGACCTTGACGTCGCCGCACCTCTGCTGTGCGCCGGCATCACTACCTACTCACCTTTGCACCACTGGGGCGCCGGTCCCGGTAAGAAGGTTGCCGTCGTCGGCCTTGGTGGGCTGGGCCACATGGCTGTGAAGATTGCCGATGCCATGGGCGCCGAGGTAACAGTGCTCTCGCAGTCGCTGAAGAAGATGGAAGACGGGCTCAAGTTGGGCGCGGACCACTACTACGCCACCAGCGATCCGGCCACGTTCGAACAGCTCGCTGGCACCTTCGACCTCATCATCAACACTGTCAGTGCTTCCATCGATATCAGCGCTTACTTGCAGCTGCTCACGCTCGACGGAACGTTGGTCAACGTTGGCGCGCCCGCCGAGCCGCTCCCGGTCAATGTGTTCTCGCTGATTATGGGTCGTCGTCGTTTCGCCGGTTCCGCGATCGGCGGTATCCGCGAAACCCAGGAAATGCTGAACTTCTGCGCAGAGCACGGCCTTGGCGCCGAGATCGAGGTCATTCCGGCCAGCAAGATCAACGATGCCTACGAACGCGTCCTTGCCTCCGATGTCCGCTACCGCTTTGTCATCGACGCCTCCACCATCGGCTAGATACGCAGCACTCCAGTAGCAGCACCATAAGAAAGGCCACGCTCCCTTTGAGGGCGTGGCCTTTCCATTGCCATCCAGCAGGGACAATGGTCTGGTGACTTTCAGACTGGACACCATCGGTACGGGGCTGGTCTTTGCGGAATCCCTCGCCAAGCTTGCAATCGCTTTGAAAGACCAGGGCGACGGCGGCACAGTAGTGGGTGGAACAGCAGTTGTGCAGGCGCCACCGGGCACAGGCAAGACCACACTGGTTCCACCGCTGCTCGCCAATCTCGTGTCCGAACAAAACCCGGCCCAGCCGCGCGTTGTCGTCACTCAACCCCGGCGTGTGGCCGCCCGCTCAGCCGCCCGCCGCCTTGCGGCTCTGGACGGAAGCCGCCTTGGTGGCAGGGTGGGCTATACCGTCAGAGGTGAGAGCAAAGCCAGCCAGGACACCGTGGTGGAATTCGTCACGCCAGGGATTCTCCTTCGGCGTCTCCTGGCTGACCCCGGCCTTGAGGACGTCCACGCGGTGGTCCTGGATGAAGTCCACGAACGTGGACTCGAAACGGATCTGTTGGTCGGCATGCTCGCGGAGGTCCGTGAGTTGCGCGGTGACCTCACGCTGGTGGCTATGTCGGCAACCCTCGATGCCCCGCGTTTCGCGCAGCTTCTTGGGACAGGGCTCGACGGCGGCGGGCCGGCTCCGGTCGTCGACTGTCCTTCCGCGCTGTACCCGCTGGAGATCCAGTGGGCTCCGGCCCGGGGGCATCGACTGGATACCCGGGGCGTATCCCGCAGTTTCCTCGATCATGTGGCCCACACGGCTGCGACATCCCACGCAGCGGCCCTGAGCCGGAACGCTGAGGTAGACGCACTGGTCTTCCTCCCGGGGGCCCGGGAAGTTTCCGACGTCGCTACTCGTCTTCGCGGGCAGCTGCCACAAGGTGTGGAGGTGCTCGAGCTGCACGGCCAGATCGCTCCGGAAGACCAGGACCGCGCCGTATCCGGCCGTGAGCCCGGTGGGCCGCCCCGGATCATTGTGTCCACGTCCTTGGCGGAATCGTCCCTGACCGTCCCCGGCGTACGGTTGGTCATCGATTCCGGCCTTTCAAGGGAACCACGACGGGACGCTGGCCGCGGAATGTCCGGCCTCGTGACCGTTTCCTGTTCGCGCGCCTCCGCAGATCAACGCGCCGGTCGCGCAGCGAGACAAGGACCGGGCACGGTGGTTCGCTGCTACGACCAGCAAGCCTATGCTGCAGCTCCGGCACATCAGACCCCTGAAATCTCCGTTGCAGACCTCACCAGCGCTGCCTTGGTCCTTGCCTGCTGGGGCGCGCCCGGCGGTTCAGGTTTGCAGCTACCGGACGCACCGCCAGCCGCGGCCATGAACGATGCCGTGGAGGTCCTCCGCGAACTGGGTGCTGTTATGCGCGACGGATCTGTCACCGCCCCGGGCAAGACCTTGGCGCGCATCCCAGCCGACCCCCGGCTTGCCCGCGCTTTGTTGGACGGATCGGCTGTTGTGGGCCGGCGCGCAGCGGCTGAAACAGTGGCACTCGTCTCCGGCGATCAAAGAGCGCCCGGCGCCGACCTTACAAAGCTGCTTACTGCGCTGCGTTCCGGATCAGATCCGGGCGCCCGACGTTTCGCGGAGGACGTCAGGCGGATGGAGTCGCTGATACAGAAGGAGACGCGGGTACGGCAGGAGGTGGCCGCCGTCGTGCATCCCAGGCCGCCTGCCGACGTCACGGCGAGGGAAGCACCCGGCTTTGTGGTGGCGCTGGCTTTCCCGGACCGCGTGGCCAGGCGTGTACCCGGCGATGGATCCACCACGTATTTGCTCTCGTCAGGGACGCGGGCCGGGCTCCCCACTGGCAGTTCACTGTGCGGGCAGGACTGGCTTGCCGTTGCCGAGGTGTCGCGCGCCCAGGGGCGCGATGCCGTCGGCACTGGCGCGGTCATCCGTTCCGCCGCGCCCTTGTCGCTTGAATTGGCGGAGGCTGCCGCCCCGGATCTCCTCACGGAGACGGTGCAGGCAAAGTTTGACCAAGGCCGGGTAATGGCAAGGCTGGAGCGCCGTATGGGAGCAATCGTGTTGTCCACCACGCCCATCCGTCCAAGCGCCGAGTCCGGGCGTCGTGCAGTTTCCGAGGCGTTGGCGAAGGCAGGTTTGTCAATGATCGGCTGGTCGACCGCGGCTGATGCCCTGCGCCGCCGTCTTGCATTGCTGTACCGCGAGCTCGGAAGTCCCTGGCCCGACGTACGCGAAGGCGCCCTGCTGGCCAAGCTGGAAGACTGGCTGGGCCCGGAGCTGGAAGCGATTGCCGCCGGGGCCTCGGTGAGTTCCATCAACCTCGTTGACCCACTGAGGCGCCTGCTCCCTTGGCCGGAGGCTGCCCGGCTCGAAGATCTCGTGCCGGAGCGCTTGGCGGTGCCGAGTGGTTCGCGTGTCCGGATCGACTACCCCGAGGTTTCGGACAGCAGCGGCAGTGGTCACGACGACGGCCGCCCGGTTGTGGCGGTCAAGCTTCAGGAATGCTTCGGTTGGGACCGCACGCCGCGTCTCGTGGAGGGTAGGGTCCCCGTGCTGTTTCACTTGTTATCCCCAGCAGGAAGGCCTTTGGCCGTCACGGACGATTTCGCCTCTTTTTGGTCGGGTCCCTACTCCCAGGTTCGGGCCGAGATGCGTGGGCGTTATCCCAGGCATCCCTGGCCCGAAGACCCGTGGACCGCACCTGCCACGGCCAGGACGAAGAGCAGGATGTAGCCTCGTCCCCGGAGGGGCCGGCTAAGCCTGCCGCTCCAACATGAACTGGATTTCCCCGTCCAAGAACGTTCCGAGCACGCTGCTTGCGGCAAATTCGTCCGGGGCTGTTGCCAGGGGATCGAGTTCGAACGCCGTGAAATCGGCGCGCTTGCCCACGGTGATGGAGCCCGAAACGTCCCACTGACCTGCAGCCTTCGCTGCGTGGGAGGTGTATCCTTCCAAGGCTTGGAGCGCGGTGAGGGCTTGGGACGGTGCGATGGGTTCCTGTTCAGGATTGCCCGAACGACGGCGCAGCTGGGCGTCCGCGATGATTGGAAGCGGCTCGTAGGGTGCGATCGGCCAGTCAGATCCGATACCCAAAGTCACTCCGGCGTCGCGAAGATCACGGCAGCGCCATGCCCGGTCCGCCCGCTCCGCACCCAATCGCGTTGACCAGTTGTCGCTGTGATCCGCAAGGGAGTAGTGGGTGCAATGGGTCGGCTGCATGCTGGCCACCACGCCTGCGCCCTTGAAGCGTGCCACCAGATCATCGGGAACTGTTTCAATGTGCTCGATCCTGTGGATGGTACGGCGCAGGACGTCAGCAGGTACGTCGTTTCGCAGCGATTCCAGGGCCTCCAACACGTGGGCCACCCCGGCATCGCCGATGGCGTGCGTAGCAGTGGGGATACCGCGGGAGGCGAAGTACCGGACGGCGGCGGAGTATTCCTCGGGCCGCGGCCAGAACGGTGCGGTGGATTGGCCATGAACATCAGGTTCGTAGAGCCAGGCTGTTCCGTTGTCCACCGTGCCATCGACGAAGAGTTTGATGGCTTCGATGGACCAGCGGCGGCCTCCTGTGCCGATGCTGCGCGCCAGTTCTTTCCATTCGTCTTCACCGCTGCCCGGCATGCACCACGGCGCGGTCCGAAGCCGTAGCGGGAGTTCGCCGTCCGCCTCCAAAGCCTGGAAGAGAGCGGTGGATTCCTCGCTGTGGTCCATGATGTGGCCGCCCGTCATGCCCGAGCGTGCGAAATTCCCCAGGAGCTCGGCCAGCCGCGTTTTGCGTTGGGCGAAAGACTCTTGCGGGATGTGGCGCTGAACCAATTCCATGGCCGCAGCCTCGAGCAGGAGCCCTGTGGGAACGCCGTCTGCGTCGCAGACCACCTCAGAGGCTTGGTCGAATTCCAATCGGCCATGTATTCCGGCCAGCTCCAGGGCGCGGCTGTTCGCCAATGCCGAATGCCCATCAAACAACCGGATGAATGCAGGCTGGTCGCCGGAGACGCCGTCAAGCGCGCTGCGATGCAACGGAACTGTTCCGAAGGCATTCGGGTTCAGTCCCCATCCTCGCAACCAGCCGCCGTCGTGCGTTGCTTCTGCCCGCAGAAGTGTGAGCACTTCATCCAGCGACGTAGCGGCGGCGAGGTCCACGCCGATTGTCAGGTCCAAGCCGAACACCGGGTGGATATGGCAATCCACCAATCCGGGCGTGAGCGTTGCGTTACCGAGGTCCAGTACCCGTGTTCCCGCCCGTTGCCAGTCCCTGGCGTCTTGGCGGCTTCCGACGGCGGCGATCAACCCGCCGCTGACGGAGACGGCTTGGACAGGCCGGTCGTGGTCTCGCCCATCCATCGTGTGAACGGTGTCGGCAAGGACGATGAGGTCAGGAGTCATGGGTTTCAAAGCTTCCAATCCGGGAGAAGACGTCAGGACGGCTGGTGCGCAGCCTGCGGGCAATCAGCAATCCTGCGAGGAATACGACGGGCGCGACCAGGAGCAGGATGGTGTTCGTTAGCGCATCCGCAAAGGTCAGGAGTTCGATGTTGATGGCGATCAGTGCCACCACGCCGAACAGCAGGATGGCTGATGTCACGCTCAGGGGAATGAGCAATCGGTGTGTGGCTGCGGTGGGATTGCGCCGCAGGTAGATGAAGGCTGCTACCGACACGAGGCCTTGAAGGGCCACGATCCCAAAGATGCCCGGCGTGTTGACCCAGATCAGCAGCTGCTTGTAGGGGTCCGCGCCGGCGACGGCACAAATGATGATCACGACGGCGGCCAGAATGGTTTGGATCTGCCCGGCGCGATGCGGTGACTTGTACTTGGGGTGGGTCCTGCCAAGGAACGCGGGCAGCACGCCGTCTTTGGCGAGCATGTACACGTAGCGGTTGATGGCGTTGTGGAACGCCAGCTGGGACGCATAGACGCTGGTCACGATCAGCACGTACATGACTACTTCCGCCCAAGGGCCTACGTACTGGTTGATTGTGGCAAAGAACATTCCATCGGCCAGTTCGCCGGCGGCAACAACCACGTTTCCATCGCCGTAGGCCTGGATGACGGTCCACACAATGAAGGCATAGAAGACGGACATGAAACCCACTGCGATGTAGGTTGCCCGGGGGACGGATTTGTCAGGATTTCGTGCCTCGCGGCGGTACAGCACGGTGGACTCGAAGCCCATGAATGCTGCGAAGCAGACAGCCAGGATGGCCAGGACACCCGGAGTGAAAGCATGCTCGGGGGAGAACGAGGCGAAGCTGATGCCTTCAGCGCCGCCGCGTGCAAGGATTCCGAAGCCCATGATGGCCAGGATCGCAGTCTCTGCGATGAGCAGGACGCCAAGGACTTTCGCGCCAACATCGATGCCTCGGTATCCCAGGAACCACACGGCCGCGATTGCCACCAAAGCGACGGCAGGCCAGGGCACGTCCCAACCAAAGAGTGCGAGGAGCATGGCTTGGGTTTGGACGGCGAACAATCCGTAGACGCCGATTTGCAGGCAGTTATAGGAAACGATTGCCAGGATGGCTGAGGCCAGGCCCACGGTTTTGCCCATGGCCAAGGTGATGTACGTGTAGAAGCCGCCGGCGGCTTTGACGTGTTTGGTCATGGCCATGAAGGAGACGGCGAAGACCAGCAGGACAGCTCCGGCAATGGCGTAGCCCATGGGGGCGCCTATGCCCGCAACGCCGATTGCTACAGGTGCCACGCCGGCCATCACGGTGAGGGGAGCTGCTGCCGAGATTACCAGGAAGGCAATACCGCCGGTGCCTATGGCATTTCGTTTGAGCCCATTTCCGGCGTCTGCTGCCGGGGGTCGGGTTTCGAGGTCAGACATGGGGATCCTCTGGGGTATTCGGGGAGGGGAGCTTTCAAGAGAAGCCGAACATAAAGCGAAAGGCTTTCGTTTATCGTAGGTCCTTGTGACCCCGCGCACAATACCTCGACGCAAACTTCTGGCTAGAGTCGTAACAACAACCTCGAATGGAGACACCCGTATGGCACGCCCGCTGGTCCCACTGATATCGATTGACGCGCTCGTCACCGCCGCCCTTGAGCTGGTGGACGAGGCAGGGGACTTCAGCCTGCCAAAACTGGCCAAGCGGATCGGTGTGAGCCAGTCCTCCATCTACAACCATGTCAGTGGGCGGGAGGAGATCCTTGAGCTCATGCGTGGCCGGATCATCTCCGAGAGCCCCTACGTCCTGGAGGACGAACGGGATTGGGAGGCGTCACTTCGAGCCATCGTCCGGAGTTATCGCGACGCGTTCGCTCGGCACCCAAAACTCGCGCCCCTGCTGGTACTCCAAACCGTTCAGGATGACAAAGTCATGGCCCTCTACGAGAACCTGGCGGTGGCCCTCGAAGCAGCAGGATTCCGGGGCCGGGATGTTATGTCAGCGATTTCCACCATTGATAGTTTCGCCCTGGGGTTCGCGCTGGACCTGGCAGCTCCCGACGTCGTCTGGGCGCCACCGGCGCAGGGGTACCCCGCCCTCACCAGCGCCTTGGCTCATGCCGGACCCACTGATGAGCGAGGCGAGGCAGCCTTCGAGTTCGGCCTCGAGATCCTCATAGCCGGACTGCATTCCCGTCTTCAGTCGACGGTGCTGTGAATTCGGTAGCACCGGTAGCTCCGGGAGCTCCGGGATTCTGGAGGACGCCTTGAATCTCGCGCAAGATTGGTGGGAAGCGGTGGTCCGCGGCTTCACCGACACGCACACCACCGCAGTGCCCATACCTGCCCTGCTGGGCATCCTCGCGTGCGCCGTCGTCCTGAGCATCCCCCGTGCAACCTGGAGGTGGTTCGGCCTCTACGTCACTTTCGTCCATGAGCTGGGCCATGCCTACGCCGCACTCATGACGGGACGCTTTGTCCATGGGCTCCGAATCGGCCTCGACCATTCGGGGCGTCTTGTCAGCAGTGGCCGGAGTCCCTTCGGGGCAGCGTGGTCCGGATTCTGGGGCTATCCCGCGCCGGCAGTGGTCGGTTTGTGCCTGATCGCAGCTTTTGCCTCTGGCAGGTCCGGCGCGGCCATGTCCATCGGGGCGCTGATCCTGCTGGTTTCCCTCATCTTCCTGAGGAACCTCACTGGGATCCTTGTGGCCGTGTTGAGCGCTGCCATCGCGCAACTCCTGATCCTGTTCGCGACTCCCACAGTAGTCAACTATGTAGTCCTTGTGCTCGGTGTCGCCCTATCCGTGGGCGGTGTCAGGGATCTATTCAAACTTGCCGGCGTACACACCCGACGCCGCGACCGCTTGGCCGCCTCTGATGCCTTCATTCTGGGCCGAACCACCGGCGTGCCTGCATTCGTATGGTTGACCGGATTTACGGTGGTGATCACTGGATGCGCCGTAGCGTCGGTGTGGTTGCTGTGGGGGATACTCACGGTTTAGTGCCGTTGTTCACCGGCGCTCCTGGCTCCGACGCCGATAGTCCGGCTTTCGTCGCCGCCAGGCCTTGCCCTGTGGTCGCTTCAGGGTGTCCAATCCTCTTTAACGTTCGAACTGGATGTGTTCGGACACCGTGCCGGGATACAACACCAGGAGGTGCCCATGTCAGCGAAGGGCACGCGCGAAACAGCAAAAGGAACAGGACCTGGCGCCACCGACGCCAAGCGCGGTGACAACGGAGCCGTCTTGGCCGCCAGCAATCCGGCAAAGATCCGGAACGTGGCACTCGTGGGGCATTCAGGCTCTGGCAAATCGATGCTGGTGGAGGCCTTACTGGCCGCAACGGGTGCCATCACCCGGATGGGCTCCATCAGCGAAGGCACCACTGTCAGTGATTCGGACCCCTCCGCGATCCACCAGCAACGATCCGTCACGTTGTCCGTAGCCCCGGTTCTTGTGGGGGACATCAAGGTCAACCTGATCGACACCCCCGGTTACACCGACTTCACCGGCGAACTGCGCGCTGGTTTGAGGGCCGCAGATGCGGCCCTTTTCGTTGTGTCTGCTGTTGACGGAATTGACGGTGCCACTGTCGCGTTGTGGGGCGAGTGCGAGAAGATCCGGATGCCTCGAGCGGTGGTAATCAGCAAACTGGACCATCCCCGCGCTGACTTCAGAGCCGCCGTCGCGCGTTGCCAGGCAGCGTTCGGTGAGGCTGTCCTCCCGCTGTATCTCCCAGCGGTGGGCAACGCCGGACTCATCGGCGTGCTCCACGCCAGCGAGAATCCCGACGACACTGCGAATGAGGACCTGGAGCCGGTTTCGGATGTCGAAGAAGCCAGGGCACCCTTGATCGAAGGCATCATCGCCGAAAGCGAAGATGAAACCCTCATGGACAGGTACCTTGGCGGTGAAGAACTGCCCCTTGCGGACCTCATCAATGATCTTGAAACTGCGGTGGCACGGGGCAGCTTCTTCCCGGTTATGCCGACGTCGGCCGAAACGGGCCTGGGCCTTCCCGAACTCATGGCACTGTTGGCAGATGCCTTGCCGTCGCCGTTGGAACGAATCACCCCGGCGGTGATGAAACTGGACGGCTCCTCATTGAAGCCCTTGCCGTGTGACCCGGCCGGACGACTTGCCGCAGAAGTAGTGCGGACCACCGTGGATCCTTTCCTCGGCCGCGTCTGCTTGGTGCGGGTCTTTTCAGGGACCCTGCGGGAAGACTCTTCAATCCATATCGGCGGCAGGGGCTTGGCGGACCGGGGGCATGAGGACCACGACGCCGATGAGCGCATTACCCATCTCTACTCACCTGTGGGTTCGAGCCTTAAGGCCATTCCGCTGTGCATTGCCGGTGACATCTGCGCCATCAGCAAGCTGGCCAGCGCAGAGACAGGCGACACAGTCTCGGACCGTGAGGCGCCGCTACTTATCGAGACCTGGAACATGCCCGAGCCCTTGATGCCTGTAGCTATTGAAGGGGCATCGCGCAGTGATGAGGACGCACTTGCCAAGAGCATCGGAAAGGTTGCGGCAGCCGATCCAACACTTCGTTTGGAACGCAACCAGGATACGCACCAGCTCATCCTGTGGTGCATGGGAGAGGCCCACGCCGAGGTGGTCCTGGACAGGCTGCGGAACCAGGGTGTCAAACTCCAGACCGTGGATGTCATCACGCCCCTCAGGGAAACCTTTGCCAGCAAGGCAACCGGACATGGGCGGCATGTCAAGCAATCCGGCGGCCACGGACAGTTCGCTATCTGTGACATTGAGGTGGAGCCTCTGGCCCGCGGTGAGGGTTTCGAGTTCAGGGACAAAATCGTGGGCGGGGCAATCCCCGGGACATTTGTCACATCCGTCGAGAAGGGCGTCCGCTCACAAATGCTGAAGGGTGTCTCCGCCGGATTCCCTGTGGTGGACATCAAGGTGACGGTGGTAGGTGGAAAAACCCATAGTGTGGACTCCTCCGACGCAGCCTTCCAGGCGGCCGGCGCGTTGGCCCTGAGGGAAGCTGCGGCCACGGCCAGGATCCAGCTGCTGGAACCCGTCTCATCCGTTGTAATCAGCGTTCCCGACGAATACGTGGGCGCGGTGATGAGTGATCTGTCCGGACGCAGGGGCCGTGTGACCGGCACTACCGCCGCTGACGGTGAAGGAACGGAAATCAGTGCCGAAGTGCCGGATCAGGAGCTCCTTCGGTATGCCATAGAACTCCGTGCCCTCACTGCAGGGACGGGCCGTTTTCGTCGGTCCTTCCTTCGCCACGAACCCCTGCCGAAGCAGGTCTAGGCGTTCGCCCGCAAGAAAGCAGCAACTGCCGGGGCAAGCGCCGCCCCAACCTCGGCCGCCCCACGTTTCAGGCCCTTGACCGCGAACGAATGGTCACCGCCCTCGCTCCACTGGAGTGTCGCGGTCGGGCCTATCTTCGCCACCACTGCCTCCAGCAGTTCCGGCGTAGCGAACGTATCGCGTGTGCCTTGGAGGAAAAGCATGGGAACAGTGACGCCGTAGAGGTGTTCATCCCGCAGTTTCTCCGGCTTGCCAGGTGCGTGGAGCGGGTAGCCGAGGTACACCAAACCCACTGCGGGCATGCCCTCGGCTACTGCCATGGAAGCCATGCGTCCACCGAAGGATTTACCCGCTGCCCAAAGGGGCTCACCGTCGCCTAGCTCAGCTGCTTTGTCCATGACTGCCCGCCAGGTGGCGATGGCCAGCGGCGGGCGGTCCGGAAAACGCCTGCCAGCCTCTCGGTAGGGAAAGTTGAAGCGCAACGTGGCTACGCCTTCCACTGCCATCGCCTTGGCGAAACCTTCAAGGAACGGGTGTTCCATTCCGGCTCCCGCTCCGTGTGCCACAACAAGGGTGGCGAAGGGCTGCGGCGGCCGGATGTGGAGGGCGGACACTTCGGTTTCACCGACGGCTATGGTCACGGATGTTTCAGTGTTTGGCATGCCTCCATCATTGCCCACAAAACCAAAACGTCCCGGGTGCTGACGCGCACGGCCTAAACGCGGTAGCTTGTGGCCATGGCGAGCGAAGCAACCACTGTTACTGTCCCTGGTCCTGACGGCCCCCGCGAGGTCAGGATTTCGAGTCCCAGCCGGGTGATGTGGCCTGAAGCGGGACTAACCAAGCTGGACCTTGCCAACTACCTCATCGACGTCGGCGAGGCTTTCGTAACGGCAAACGGGAACCGGCCGATCAGCCTCCAGCGGTACTCGGGCAGCATTGAAGGCGAAATGTTCTTCTCCAAGAACCCGCCCAAAGGCGCCCCGGAGTACGTCCGGTCCGTGCCCGTAACCTACCCCAGCGCCCGTTCCCACCCGCAGTTGGTGATCGACGAGCCGGCGGCTGCAGTGTGGGCAGCCCAAATGAATACCGTGGTGTTCCACCCTTGGGCGTCCCGGGCCAATGATCCCGACAACCCGGACCAGCTCAGGATCGATCTGGATCCCCAACTTGGCACAGACTTCGACGACGCCATCCCGGCCGCCCTGGAACTGCGCTCCGTACTGGAAGAAGCCGGACTTACGGCGTTCATCAAAACCTCCGGCAACCGTGGTCTCCACATTTATGCACCTATCCATCCCAAGCATGAATTCCTGGATGTCCGTCACGCAGTGATTGCTGCCGGACGCGAGTTGGAGCGGCGCATGCCGGAGAAGGTCACTACGGCCTGGTGGAAAGAAGAACGCGGGACCAGGATTTTCGTGGACTTCAACCAAGCCAACAGGGACCGGACTATTGCCGGGGCCTACAGTCCCCGTGCAGTACCCACGGCCCAGGTGTCCTGCCCGTTGACGTGGGACGAACTGGAGAACGCCGATCCTGGGAAGTACACCATCAAGACAGTCCCGGATCGCTTGGCTAAAGTGGGCGACCCGTGGAAATCCATGCACGACCACCCGGGAGACATCGACGTCCTGCTGAAGTGGTGGGAGCGCGACGTCAAGAACGGTCAGGGCGAAATGCCCTTCCCACCGGAATTCCCCAAGATGCCGGGCGAACCCATGCGCGTGCAGCCGAGCCGGGCTCGCACGCCGGAGGAGTAGGCCGGAGAGACCGCAGCGGGAGTGCGTGTGCCGCGACGTCCACCGAGGGGGATACCGACTACCGCCCTCGCATGCGGCTGGCTTGCCAGCGGATTGGTGCTCAGCAGTTTCTTCCTCAGCGCCTGCACCGAACCCCCCGAACCGCAGCCGATTCAGCCCACCACCTCCGTACCGCTCATGCCAACAACAGTTCCACCTTCGACGACGGCCCCTCCCGCAGCACCCACACCCACCACATCTCCGGTGCCCACGGCGAGCGCTGTAACCACCCCTGCGTTCCAGGAGCTCCGCGCCACCCTTGAACTCTTCTCACGGGAGAAGCTGCAAGAAGGGGCATCGGCTGTCCTCATCAAGGCCAAGGTTGGCCAGCAGGAATGGACGCTCGCAGAAGGAGTCCTGACCCGGGAGGGACAGGCTGCTGTACAACCGGGGGACCGTTTCCCTGTAGGGGACCAGTTCCGGACGATGTTGGCAGTCTCCGTCATGAAGCTCGTGGAAGAGGGCCGGTTGGGGTTGGAGGACCCCGTCACGGCGTACCTTCCCGGCGCACTCACTGCAGGTAGTCCGGTGACGATCCGTCAGCTTCTTGGCGAAGCCGATGCCCTGGCCGACGCTGCGGCGCCCGATGCCGATGCCCTGTTGATCCGGGTGGTGGAGCAGCTTCGAGGCGCGCCGCTGGGGGCTGTCTTGCGAACGGACGTCCTGACACCTTTGAACCTCCAATCAACGGAGTTTCTGAATGCAGGCTCCACTGTCCCCGATGATGTAGTCCACGGTTACGTCCAAGTGGCGGGAGAAACCGTGGACGTTACCGGCACCAGGCTCCCGGACGGAATCGCCAACGGAGGGCTGGTGTCCACCGTGGAGGACATCTCCGTCTTCCAAGCCGCGCTGCTGAGGGGTCAGTTACTGTCCCCGGCCAGCCTTATCGAGATGAAGGGCACGGTGTTTGGTGACTATGGCCTCGGCCTGGACCACTGGGATGACCGCTGCACCAACGGCTTCTACTACGGCCACGCCGGGGACATCCCCGGGTACGGAAGTATTGCCATCAGCAGCGCCGATGGCAACCGTCAACTGTCCATTTTCATGGCCTATCCGCCGCAGCCATTCTCCTCCCAGCCGTCAGCGCTGGCACTGGAGATGACAGGCGTTGCACAAGTCGCCCTGAACTCGGGGTGCCGTTTCCAATTCCGGTAGCGGCCAGCAACACTCCGGCGGTTTATTCGAAGCGGGAGGGATCACCCGTTCCATAACGCACAACTTCGGCCACGCCGCTGGAAAAGTCAATCACGGTGGTGGGCTCCGAGCCGGTGTCGCCGGCATCGATAACGCCGTCCACTTGGTTGTCGAGGCGCTCCTTGATTTCCCACCCCTGGGTCAGCGGTTCTTCTTCATCCGGCAGCAGGAGCGTGCTGGAGAGCAAGGGCTCGCCCAGCTCGGCCAAGAGCGCCTGAACCACGCGGTGATCCGGGATGCGCACGCCCACGGTTTTCTTCTTGGGATGCAGAAGCCGTTTGGGAACTTCACGTGTGGCCGGGAGGATGAACGTGTAGCTGCCAGGGGTGACAGCCTTGATGCTCCTGAAAATGTCATTGTCCAGCATGACGAACTGCCCCATCTGGGCGAAGTCCTTGCAGACCAGGGTGAAATGGTGTTTGTCGTCGAGTTGCCTGATGGTCCTGATGCGGTCCAAAGCTTCCCTGTTGCCTATCTGTGCGCCGAGCGCGTAGCAGGAGTCAGTAGGGTAGGCGATCAAGCCGCCGCCTTGGAGCATGTTCACCACCTGGCCGATGGCGCGTGGTTGGGGATCTTCCGGGTGCACGTCAAAGAATCTGGCCATGGAAAGAGCCTACGACAAAGCTATGACAGGACGTCCTTGTTGGAGAATTTTGCGTAGGCCAGCGCGCCGCAAACCGCGATGTAACCTGCTTGGAGGAGTGCGTTATCCCCGAACGATGTCCACGAGATCGGCTGCCGCAGCAGGTCCGCGAAGCCGAGCCAGTGGTGGCTGAACAGCCAGGGATGCATCCATTCAAGCTGGGGCAGGTTGTCGAGCACCTGCGAGACAACAGAGAGCACTATGGTGGCAGCCATGGCGCCCACCGGCACGTCCGTGAAGGTGGAGATCAGGAGCCCGATTGCGGAGAGTCCCAGCAGGGATACCGTGATGTACGCAGCGATCAGCAATGATCTCAACGCCGACTCGCCCACACTGATGGTGTCCCCTGACAGCAAAGTCACCGGACCCACAGGGAAAAGTACGACGCCGGCCAAGGCTCCGGAAGCTGCCACGGTGGCGGTAGCGGCGAAACAGAAAGCGACGGCCCCTGCATACTTCACCAGCAGCAGGCGTATCCGCCCGGCCGGAGCGAGGAGCAAGTACCGCAAGGTTCCCAGGTTGGCTTCCCCGGCGATGGTATCCCCGGCCACCACGCCGACAGTAAGTGGCAGGAACAAAGGAACACAGACCACCAAGGCAGTAACCGCGACGAACAGCCCGTTCTGGGTGATGCGGTCCAGGAACAGTGGACCGCGACCGGGAGCGGTGGGACGGGACGACAACTTGACGGCAACTGCGATCAAAACAGGTACGGCGGCGAGGGCGATCAGCATGGCCCACGTCCGAAGCCGCCGGAACAGCACTGACATTTCTGAGCCCAGGAGTGCCAATCCGATGCCAGGACGCATTGCAGTCTCTTGGGGCGGACCAGTCTCGTGGGAAGGGCCACTTTCGTGGGAAGGGCCAGCAGTTTCAGCCGACAACGTCGAATCCCTCCCCGGTCAGGGACACGAAACGTTCTTCCAGGCTCGCGTTCTGCACTGTGAAGCCGCGGACCCGGACACCGTCAGCAACCAAAGCAGCCACGATCGACTCCGGTTCGCGTCCATTAATCCCGGTGCCTAACACTGCAGTGGTGCCCCACGGACTGCCGGTTCCCGGTGCTTCGCCGGGAACCAGGCCAAGGCGCCTCAACACTTGGGACGCCAGTTCGACGTCGGGCGTTTGCACTACAACGTGTGCCTGACCAGCAGCTCCCAGCTCCTCCAAGGGGCCCTGTGCCACAAGGCGGCCGGCGCTCATGACGCCCACGTGGGTACACATCTGTTCCACCTCGGCAAGCAAATGGCTGGAGACGAACACTGTGGTCCCGCCCGCGGCGAGGGAGCGAACCAGGTTGCGGACTTCACGGGTGCCCTGGGGGTCCAAGCCATTGGTTGGTTCGTCCAGAACCAGGAGCTCCCGGGGCCTGAGCATTGCGTTCGCCAAACCGAGGCGTTGCTTCATGCCCAAGGAGTAGGCGCGGACCTTCTTCCCGGCGGCGTGCCCCAGTCCCACCCGTTCAAGGGCGTCGCGGACACGTTGCCGCCTGCTTGACGACGCCCCATGACGGTCGGCCGCATCCAAGCGCATCAAGTTTCCCGTCCCGGAGAGGAACGGGTAGAAGCCCGGACCTTCCACCAAAGCGCCGACGTCGGGGAGCACCGAAGCCGATGCCTGAGGCATCTCCCTGCCAAGGACGCGGATGTCACCGCTGCTTGCCGAAGCCAGGCCCAGCAGCACCCGGATGGTGGTGGTTTTCCCAGATCCATTCGGTCCCAGGAAGCCGAACACCGAGCCGCGGGGTACTTCAAGGTCAATGCCGTCCACCGCTGACCGGTGACCGAACCGCTTTACGAGTCCATGCGTTTCTATGGCGAGATCATGCGAGGGGACGGATGTCGTACGCTCAGTTGCACCAATCGACGCGGCGGTCCGGGTTTCGTTCACTGGGCGGCAGCGGCTGACTGAAGCCGTTCCAGAGGCACCGTGCCCGCAAAGACGCGACCGTCGTCGAGAATCAACACGCTCAGCAGCGAGGTGGTCAAGGCCCGGCCGCCGGGAACAGGCTGCAAGGCTTGGGATAGCTGGGGATCGGACGTGAGCTCCGCCGGAGCGGAACCGGCGGGCAAGGAGATCACGGAATCCCAACCCTTGCCAGTGACGGATGCTCCGGGACCGCGCATGTCAGGTACCGGGCGGGCCTGATCGGGTACCGGCACAGATGGCACCGCCATGGAAGGCACCGGCTTCACAGGCAGTACTTTCTCAGTGACGGTGGCCCCCGGCGGCGGGGTGAAATTGAACAACTCCGCGTCCGGCGTGGAAAGGTCCAACCGGGTGTATGCGAGCGAATACGCTGGTTCGGCCTGTCCGCTGGCCCTCACCTCGACACCCAAAGGCAGTCCGGTTTCGGAGTCGACGTTGATGGTCACCGAATCAACCAGGGTTTCGGTGCTGCGTGGATTAAGGACCAATGAGTAAGCGCTGCGGCCCGCCACTATTGAAGAATCAGCAGCTGACACCTCTGTGCTGGCATCCACGGCCGCAAGGAAACGGCTGGCCATGGCCTCCGGCGTTGGCATGTCCCGCGCAGTCATATCCGGCGCAGTCATATCCGGCGGGAGCATGTGCGGCTCAGATTTCTCCGTAGCGGTCGGTTTGGCAGGTACGGTCAGATGCGTAGCGCTGTTGTCCCTCGAATTGTAGAACCAGGCATCTCTGCCATTGATGACCACGTCACGTTCGGCCATCTGGTCCAGAACCTGCAACCGCGTCCTCAAAGGTCCATCCACATAGACCCGGGCCGTGTGGGAGCCAGTCAGGAACTCCAGGGCAGAGACGGCGCCCGGGGCGATGCCCGGACCTGGCGTGGGAACTTCCGGCAACCCCAGCTCGGCTGTTTGCTGCACAGTGCCGGACAACGCCCGCACCTCGGTGCGCGCAATCATAGCCAGGATTTCTTCAGCGGTCTTCGGCGGCAGGGAAACGGAGGCGCCGGCTTGGACCGAGCCAAACAGGACTGCAATCGCCAAGGCAAGAGGAATCAACAGAGCCGGCAGCCACCGCTGCCTGGTCCGCGCCAATGCTACCAACCACCGATCGTGAGAGGCATGAATCCAGACTACTCCGGTTGGCTGCGCCGATCACCTGCCCGATTACTCCCGGAACAGCTGACTCAGGCTTCAACCAGCTGCCGGGCCAATTCCACTGCGCCGTGGACCGGGGGCTGGGCAAGGATGCGGATTAAGGACGGATCTTCCAAGGACATCTTTCGTGTCACGGCCGCGGCGAGCTGGCTCTGATTCACTAACAGGGCGCCGGCCATGACCAGCGGAAGGTCCAATCCGAGCTCGCCCATGACTTGTCGGGCAAGCGTAGCCAGCGAGTGCGCGGCCTCTGCCTGGATGCGCAACGCAGCGGGATCGCCCTCGACTGCCAGGTCCAGGACAAGCGGGGCCAAGCCGGCCCAGTGGTCAGGTTCGGGCTTGGCGTAGAAGGAGTCCATGAGTTGCAAGGCATCCACGCTGGCCGTAGCCGCCATGAGTGCTCTGACCAGGGTGCCGGGCTCCAGCCCCGCGTAGTACTCGCGGAGCGCCTCCCGGACGGCGTCGCGCACCACCGAGTAGCCACCGCCTTCATCTCCCAGCAGGTACCCATAACCTCCGCTACGGGCTTCCCGTCCGTCCCGGTTCCGGCCCCACGCCACAGACCCGGTTCCCGCAACCACCACGGCACCGGCGTCCAGGCCTGCTGCCGCCAAGACAATTCGGGTGTCATGCACCACGTCGATTTTGGCGCCGGGGAAATGCTCCGTGAGTAAGGCGGAGAGGACTGCACGGCTTGCCGGGGTGTCTGCTCCGGCTGCTCCGGCACATACGGCTTGGATTCCGCCGCCCACGCTCGCGGCGATCCGGCGCAGCACCGCATCGGCGCCTTGGTGCCCAACGGAGGACAGGTTGGCGCTGGCTTCGGTGATTTCGACGCCGGAGCCACCCCGGGAGTCAGCGTCGCCGTGTGCTGTATCGGACCTGAGAGCGTGCGTCTTGGAACCGCCTATGTGGAGGCCAAGAACAGCGGGAGTCACAGGATCTCCGCCGACTCGGTGGTGTTCCACTGCTGTATTTCCTCCAACTGACGTCCCTTCGTTTCGGGTGCGAACTTTCGGATAAGTGACGGTCTTCGGATGCGGTTCCAGAGTGGGTTTAGACCAACTCGATCAACATTGGCATAGACCAATGGCGTTGTCCATAACTAGGATGTTCAATATGTCCAGCGAAGTCGAGCATGTAACGCCCAAATACTACCTCCTGAAAACCGAGGTACTCGGGCTTATAGCCGGACTCCAACCGGGCACGCTGATTCCCACCGAGCGCGCCCTTGCCGAAAAGTACACAACGTCCCGAACCACCGTCCGGCAGGCCATCAGCGAGCTTGTGGCGGAGGGGAAGCTGGGGCGCATCCAAGGCCACGGCACGTTCGTCGCGCCGCCTAAGGTGACGCACGTCCGGCAGCTGACCTCCTTTTCGGATGACGCCCGGACTCAGGGCCTGCGGCCGGATTCCACGGTGATTGCCCTCAACGTCGTCCGTTCTGATGCGGAGGTCGCCGCCCACCTGGGGCTTGACCAAGGTGACCAGGTGACCCGGCTGGAGCGGATCCGGTTGATTGAGGGGGAGCCGTTGGCTCATGAGATCGCCTGGCTTCCGGGGAAACTGCCGCGATTCAAGTCCAACCTGGCTAAAGCGGGCTCGCTTTATGCCGTTCTGGCAGATGTCTACGGGGTGAAGGTGGCCGACGTCGAGGACACTGTCGAGACGGCACTTGCCGGCCCGGCGGACGTCAGGCTGCTGGGAATAGAAATGGGAGCGCCATTGCTGGTGGTCCACCGCCTGGCCAGGGATGCGGGTGGCGCCCCGGTGGAGTGGACCCGCAGCGCATTTCGCGGCGACAGGTTCCGGTTCGTGTCGCGTGTGAAGTCAGGGAGCTAATCTGCCATCAGGAAACGCTAGCCCCGACGGTTTGCTGCAATGTGTTGCGCACAAACTCGGCACTCGGTTCCGCATAGGCAGCAACGATTCGGCTGAATAGGGCAATGCCCTCGGCCCCGGGCCAATCTGCAGGCAGGAAGTCCGAAGGCAAACCAGGGTCGAGGTACGGGATGATCCGCCACGTGTCGATGCAATGGACGTAAGTAGCAAAAGCTTCAGGGGAGGGCTCCAACGATTGGCCGGCATGCAGCGGAAGCGCGCCGCTGCCGTTGCCGCTGCCGTTGCCATGCTGACGAATGAAGTCCCTATGCAGACCGGCGACAGCCTCCAGGTCCCACCATTTGGCCGCAGCATCCTGAAGGCCTCCACCCACCAGTGGTGTATCCGTTACGAAGATCGTGGCCATGGCCCGGAGCTCGAGGTCGGCAAGAATTTCTTCCACTTCCACCCGAAGCGAATCAGGGCAAATCCACAAGCCGGCGGCTACCGTACCGCAGCCGATCCAGTGGAGCCTGCGCCGTAACTGATGCCGCTTCTCGCGCTCCGTCTCGGGGATGGAGAAAGAGATCAGGCACCAGGGATCCGACGTTGACATGCTGCGCGGATTGTAGATCCGGCGATCCCCACGGGCCAACATGGTTGCAGCGCCTTCTGTGAGGGTGAACCCGGGGACACCGTCACGGTTCTCCTGCAACAGCACATCTTTCTTGCGGAGACGGCCCAGAGCCGTCCGGGTTACTGTCCCGGACGTACCCAGGGCCTCCATGAGGGTCACTATGTCCTTGGTGGACATCCACCCTCCGGCATCACGCAGATACAGGCCAATGACGGTGCGCAGAAGCGACGTTGTACTCCCGGGGCGGGAGTCCATGTCGTCGAGGACGGCACTCACTTCCGGCTCACAGAAGTTCCGAGAGGACGTCGCGGATGGCTGCGACTCCCAGCTCAACCTCGGCGTAGCTTGTGCTCAACGGTGACAGTCCAATGCGCAGGCCGTGAGGAGGGCGGAAGTCGGGGATGACACCCTTTTCCCACAGCTTGGCGGTGACATCGGCGAAGAGCGGGTGGTCCACCGTTATGTGCGAGCCACGTTCGGCGGGATTGCGGGGACTCACAATCTCCGCACCAAGCGGCACCAGGAGTTCCTCGGAGAGCACGATCGCATACTCGGTCAGCTTGATCGACTTTTCACGGACGGCATCCATTCCCACGGTGCCGATCAACTCCACCATGTCCTTCAGGGGCTGCATGGCCAACACCGGAGGCGTTCCCGTGATGAACCTGCGCATGCCCTGCGCGGGCTTGTACGACTCCGTCATCCCGAACGGGTTATCCGCACCCATCCAACCCCAGATGGGCTGCTGCAAACGATCCTGCTGTGACGCATTGACGTAGGCGAAGGCCGGTGAACCTGGCCCGCCATTGAGGTACTTGTAGGTGCATCCGACGGCAAGGTCAACGCCCCATTCGTCCAGGTTCAGAGGCACGGAGCCAACGGAGTGGCACAGGTCCCACAGCATGAGGGCACCGGCTTGGTGCACCTTGGCGGTGATTCCTGCGGCATCTGCCAGGAATCCGGAGCGGTAGGCCACATGGCTGAGGACAACCACGGCGGTCCGTTCGCCGAGCAGCCCGTCCAGGTCCTCCGCCCGCACGCCACTGGCAGGGTTCGCGGCGATCCATTTGATGCTCGCCCCGCGCTCCTCTGCGATGCCCTCGATGATGAACCGGTCCGTAGGGAAGTTGTCGCGATCGATGATAATTTCGTCGCGGCCTGGCTGCGCGTCGACCGCAGCGCGGATCATCTTGTAGAGCATCACCGAGGTGGAGTCACCCACGGTGGTCTGTCCCGGAGCAGCCCCCAAGGCCACTTCGCCGATGCGGTCGCCCACTACGGTGGGCTCGTCCATCCATTGCTCATCCCACCCGCGGATGAGGCGGCTGCCCCAAGCGTCCTGAACGAAAGAAGCCAGATTCGCGGAGGTGACCTTCAGCGGACGTCCGAGTGAGTTGCCGTCCAGATATGAGACGAGCTGATCGGCGTCCGGGGCGTAAAAAGCATCACGCTGGGCGGCGAGGGGATCAGCGGCGTCCAGCTCGGCCGCCGTCGGCTTTTGGGTCTGCTGTGCTGTGGTCATGGTTCCTCCTGCGGAAGTATTGGGCGGCAGTGGCCGGGCGGCGTTGCTAATTGCCGATTTCGGTTCGGACGGCGTACAGCTCGGGGAAGAACGTGAGGTCCAAGGCGCGCTTAAGGAAGTCCACGCCTGAGGATCCGCCGGTGCCTACCTTGAAGCCGATGGTGCGTTGGACCGTCCGAAGGTGGCGGAAGCGCCAAGCTTGGAAGTTGTCCTCAATGTCCACCAGGTCCTCGCAGGCTTCGTAGAGGCCCCAGGGGGTATCGTCCGATTCGTAGATCTTCTGGAAGATAGGGACCAGATCCTTGCGGAATGTCCACGGCTCGCTCGTGTCCCGGTCAAGAATGTCGGCCGGGATGTCGTAACCGGCGCGCGCGAGGACCCTGAGGAAGGCGTCGTACAAGGTGGGTTCCTCAAGAAGCTTGCCGAGCAACGTATGAGCCTCGGGTTCACTTTCGAAGACGCGCAGCATTCCACGGTTCTTGTTGCCGAGCAGGAATTCAACGCCCCGGTATTGGTAGGACTGGAAGCCGGACGAGCTGCCCAGGAAACCGCGGAACTGCGCGTACTCACGGGGTGTGAGCGTTCCAAGCACGGACCATTGCTCGGTCATGGTGCGTTGGATGGCCTTTACCCGGGCGATGCACTTTAGGGCCTTGCCAAGGTTATCGGCGTCGAAGAGGCGCCGGGCTTCCAGCAGTTCGTGCAGGACCAGCTTCAGCCAGAGTTCGCTGGTCTGGTGCTGGATGATAAACAGCAACTCATCGTGGTGTTCGGGTTCGCTGAGGGGGTGCTGGGAGCTGAGCAGGCGGTCAAGGTCCAGATATCCGCCGTACGACATTGCATGCCGGAAATCCGTGCGGACAGTGTCCTCAATATCTCGGACGCTTTGGGCGGAATGGACTGTGGGCTTTTCCATACTTCGAGATTATCACTTCCATGACGAACGTCAAGAGAATGATTTACTCCTATTTTTTCCGCTTTGCTTCCGGCGGTCCAACTCTTCCAGCGCTCCACGCACCGGTGTCCCGTAGGCTGATGTTCAACCATTGGGGAAGGGGTCTGGCCATGAACTCCAGCGAAGGCACGCCGGTGTCCGTTTATCTGGATGTCGACGGCGTGGTGAACCCCTTCAGCCCCACGGGAACCACTGACTGGGGTGGCGAATGGACCATTGCAGATGCAGGAATTCTCGATGTCGCTTATGCGCCTGAAGCTGTCGCCGAACTCAACGACTTGGCGGCGCATCCCGCGGCCCGTTTCGTCTGGCTTACTACTTGGGAGCGCCTGGCCCCCGAGTTTTTGTGCCCTGCCATCGGCTTGAAAGGGCATGACTGGCCAGTGCTGTCCAGCCAAGGCTGGGATGAAGGTGCCGAATGGTGGAAATTGACGGCCCTCCAAAGGGATCTCGCCACTGCCGGCAGCGAGCGGATCATTTGGCTGGACGACCAACTCAGCCAGGAGTCCGATGCCCGATCCTGGGCCGAATACAGGCAGGATCGTGTGCTCTGCATCTCACCGGATCCCCGGAAGGGCCTGTCCCGTGGCGACCTCGCGGCCGTACGGGCGTACCTGGGCTGAACCGGAGCATTCGCACGTTTGTCCGCTCACCGGATGGCACGTAGGATTCTTAAGGTTTCAAGCCCGCCAGAGTGAATCCCACAAGCCGAGTCAGTTGAACAATTGCTGAACTATGCTGTGGATGGCAGGTATGGGGAAGTGAAACTGCTGAACGTCGACGACTCTGCAGATTGGGCAACAGGTGGATATCACCTTCATGGTCGCGCTGGTAATAGCGTTGGCCCTTTTCTTTGACTTCACCAACGGGTTTCACGACACTGCCAATGCGATGGCTACGCCTATCGCTACGGGGGCGATCAAGCCCAAGACGGCCGTCGCCCTGGCCGCCGTGCTCAATCTCGTGGGCGCGTTCCTCTCCACGGAAGTGGCCAAGACCATTTCCGGTGGACTGATCCGGGAAGGGTCGGACGGCATCCACATCACCCCGGACATCATCTTTGCCGGTCTCATGGGGGCTGTTCTCTGGAACATGATTACCTGGCTCAAGGGCCTGCCGTCGAGTTCCTCGCACGCACTGTTCGGCGGCCTCATCGGCGCAGCAGTTGTGGGCATCGGCTTCCATTCCATCAACTTCGAGACCGTGCTTCAGAAGGTGATCCTGCCCGCTATCTTCGCGCCGCTCATCGCAGGTCTCGTGGCGTACATCTGTACCCGCCTCGCATATGCGTTGACTTCGCGGCATGATCCTGAAACCGGTGACAAGCTCACGCAGAAACGTGGCGGCTTCCGCACTGGACAGATTTTCACGTCAAGCCTGGTGGCCTTGGCGCATGGTACCAATGACGCCCAGAAGACCATGGGCATCATTACTTTGGTCCTCATCGCAGGAGGTACGCAGGCACCGGGCAGCGGTCCCCAGTTCTGGGTCATAGCTGCCTGCGCTTTCGCCATCGCGATCGGTACGTACGCTGGTGGCTGGCGCATCATCCGCACCATGGGCTCGGGCCTCACCGAAGTAAAGCCGGCTCAGGGTTTCTCCGCTGAAACCAGTACAGCCTCTGCCATCCTGGCCTCATCCCACTTGGGCTTTGCCCTCTCCACTACACAGGTTGCCTCGGGCTCGGTCATCGGCTCAGGCCTCGGCCGCAAGGGCACATCTGTCCGCTGGGGCACGGCAGGAAAGATCGCCCTGGGATGGTTGTTTACCCTCCCGGCCTCGGCCATCGTCGGTGCGCTGACAGCTCTCCTGGTGAGCATCGGCGTCGTTGGCGTGGTCATTGCCGCAGTGGTGGGAACGGCCGCTGTCCTCTTCATGTTCGTGGTATCGCGTAGGTCGCACGTCGGCCACCACAACGCCGTCGAGGTTGAAGAGGCCGGCCACGCCGTGCGGTTCCGTAAGAAGAAGAAGTCCCGAAAGACCACCACCAGCGAGGATGTGCAGCGATGAAATGGTTGGAATTGCTGCAGGTGGCCGGAGTCACCCTCGTGGCCGCGGTTACTTTGGTCGTGCTCTATTCGTTGGGCGTACGCCTCACGGCCATCGCCGGTGACGCCAGGCAGAAATCGCCCGCTTTGGTCCGTTCGCTGGCCTTTGTTTGTTTTGGTCTCTGCGCACTGGCCGTCCTGTTCGGTATCTACTTGATCGTGCCCTACTTCGCAAAATAGCCGCCTTTCTAGCCGTCAGGTCCGTTCGGGAGAATAATCGGCAGTGTAGTTATGCAGATAGCTGCGTTGTTTTGATCCGGCAGATGTGGGGTTGTGATGACGTGCCGAACCCTGGAGCATCTCATCGGACTGGCGCTGGTTCCGGTCCTGATGCTGGGACTTTCGGCCTGCCTGCCTCCTGGTCAAGACGGTCTCCCGCCTGTCTCGAAATCGGCCTCACCAACAGCGGCCACTCAGTCGCCAACCAGCACGGCTCAGGCAGGCACCACACAAACGGCGCAGCCGGAGGGCACCCCGTTAGGGGACGCCACAGCAGAAAACATCCCGTCGCAGACGAGCTCTGCGGATGCCAGGACCGCGACACCGGAACCCACCGAAGTCGAGCCCGCCGACGGTTCCAGCGCCACCGCGCAACCGCAGGTGACACCAGGCCCCGAGGTGCCTTCCCAGGATCCCATCGTGGTGAGTTGGGTGCCCACCGGACCCATAGGGCCAAATGATCCAGCCCCGGGCCAGCGGTATCTCCTGCTCCAGCAATTCCAGTGCGAGGCTTTGGCGCAAAGCGTGGCAGGCGAAGCGGATGCTGCTGTCTGGCTGGCAGGTGCCGCCGTCTGCCGCGCCCTTCAGACCGGAAGCCAGGAGGACTGGCAGCGGGCGTCCGCCGCGGTCGCCACCACCCCACGGATCCCGCAACGGCAATGCCTTGAGTTCAGGGTGGCTGCCACGTCCGCATCTGTCGTGGCGCAGTACCGCAGCAATCCCGGCGGTATCTTCAAAGCGGAGCCGTCACCCGGAGAAGCGTGCCCGCGGCAATTGATCGGGCTGACCGTGGTTGACCAGGACTTGCGGCCCGTCCGCGGGTTGACCCGCGCCTCAGGTCCCGGGACAGGTGGCACCATTGTCCGCTTGGACGGTTATTACGTGCGGATAGGAGAGATCCTGTTCGACGGTGTTCCCACAGTTCCGGACATCGTGGCCGGGGGAGGGGACTATCAAACGTTGTACCTGCGAATGCCCCCGGCCGACGGAAGGGACACCATCCGGATTTCCATCAAGGACACGGTGGATGTCGCCGGAACGGTGACCTTCTTTTATGACGATTCCGCCGTTGACGGCAACACCCCACGTCCGCCGAATAAAGCTGCGACGCCACCGGATTCCAGGCAGGACGATGAAGCACCCGCTGTAAAGCCGGCAAAGACTCTGCCCGGTAGGGGAAGTCCTGTCCACTGACTCGCCCGGGATCATGTCTTAGTCTGAGGCCATGTCGATTTTCCAGTACTACGTAGCTTCAACCATTGACGGCTTCATCGCTTCGCCGGACGACGACCTTGGCTGGCTCCTGCAGTTCGACCAGGTTGATGGCGTGAACGAGAGCATCGAGTCCTTCATGGCGGGTGTCGGCTGTATCGCCATGGGAGGCGATACGTATCGCTGGCTTATGGAACACGAACCCGGCAAATGGCCGTATCCGGACACGCCCTGCTGGGTGTTCACGCACCACGAATACTCCGCTCCGGCCGGTTCGGATATCACCTTTGTCCGGGGTGACGTCCGGGAGTTCGCCCCGGACCTGCTCAAGGACGCCCGGGACAAGAACGTCTGGCTGGTGGGCGGAGGCGACCTCGTGGCCCAATTCGCCAATGCCGGCCTGCTTCACGAGATGATCGTCACCATCATTCCGGTGGTGCTGGGGGCAGGAAAGCGGTTGTTGCCGCTCAACGGCCCGACGGCGCCACTTGAGTTGGTTTCGTCCAAAATCCTGGGTGGGGCGGCCGCCGAACTGCACTACCGATTGCCGTGACGCTTCAGATTCATTCAGTGACGATCCCGGCTCAGTGACGGTTGTCGCGGATCATGTTGGTGATCCGGGCAGTTGAGAGCCTGCGCCCTTTGTCATCAGTGATAACGATCTCGTGGGTGGCCAAGGTCCCACCCAGATGAATGGCAGTACAGGTGCCTGTCACCATGCCGCTGGCAACGGAACGGTGGTGGGTTGCCCCCACCTCGATGCCCACCGCATGGCGACCTTTACCGGCGTGGAGGGATGCGGCGAATGATCCCAAAGTCTCAGCCAGGACAACATGCGCGCCGCCATGGAGTATGCCCGCCACCTGCGTGTTTCCTTCCACCGGCATGGTGGCCACTATTCGCTCTGCGCTCATTTCCGTGAACCGAATGCCCAGTTTCACCACCAGCGCACCAACGCCATGCGCTGAGAGCCAATCGTGGAACTCTTCGGGAACACCTGCCTCATTGAGCTCGTCGACAAACCGGTTCGGCGTGAAATTGTCCATCATGCCAACTAGGCTGGCACCTGTGAGTGAAACAACCAAACCGGACCAGGTTCCAACGGCCCAAGCTGCTGCCATCGCTACAGCACCCACCCCCTCTGCCACAGCATCCACCAGCGCCACGGGGGAAGGCCGGCCAAGGTTGCTGGTCCTGGACGGCCATTCCATGGCCTTCCGGGCTTTCTATGCCCTTCCTGCTGAGAACTTCTCCACTGCCAGGGGGCAGTACACCAATGCCGTGCATGGCTTCACGTCCATGCTGATCAACCTGATCAAGGACCAGAAACCCACCCACGTAGCCGTAGCCTTCGATGTCTCTGACGACACGACGTTCCGCAAGGCCGAGTACAGCGAATACAAGGGTGGTCGCAACGCCACCCCAGCGGAGTTTGCCGGCCAGATCGGCCTCATAGCCAAGGTCATGGAAGCCTGGGGCATCAGGACCATTGCCATGCCCGGATACGAAGCCGACGACGTCCTGGCCACGCTGGCGGCTCAAGGTGATGCGGCCGGCTTCGAGGTCCTCCTTGTCTCCGGTGACAGGGACTCGTTCCAGCTGATCAATGACAACGTCTTCGTGCTGTACCCCAAGCAGGGCGTGAGCAATATCCCTAAGCTGGACGCCGCGGCCATCGAAGAAAAGTACTTCGTCAAACCCAGCCTTTACTCGGACCTCGCCGCCCTGGTGGGCGAATCCGCGGACAACCTTCCCGGAGTTCCGGGCGTCGGGCCCAAAACGGCTGCCAAGTGGATCAACCTCTATGGGGGCCTGGAAGGCATCCTCGAAAACCTCGATGCGATCGGTGGCAAGGTTGGCGGGGCCCTTAAGGAAAACCTTGAGAACGTCAAGCGCAACCGCAGGCTCAACCAGTTGCTGACGGATCTCGAGTTGCCCATCACGTTGGAGGATCTGCACGAGCCCCGTCCGGATCGCCAGGCCATCGAGGAATTGTTCGAGGAGCTGGAGTTCCGGACGCTCCGGACCCGTCTTTTTGATCTCTATGGTGACGACACCGCCGGAGATGCCCCGGACACCATCGATGCTCCCGAGTTTTCCGTTCTTACGGAGGCTGCAGAACTGGAGTCGTTCTTCGCCGCGGGGTCCGGCGTGCGTTCGTCACTGGCAGTGCAGGTGGTGCCCGGACGCGTAGGTGACGATGCGAGTGCCTTGGCAGTTGTCAGGAACAACGGAGCTGCCTACATCGAACTGACAGGACTCGATGCCGCCGCTGAGGCGGTCCTGGCCCGCTGGCTCAAGGACCCCGAGGAAGCCAAGGTCCTGCATGAGTTCAAGTCCGCCCTCAAGGCCCTGCACAACCGCGGCCTTGGTCTGGAAGGCGTGGTTGATGACACCTCCATCTCCGGCTACCTGATCCAGCCGGACCGCCGGAGCTATGACCTCGCCGAGCTCGCCCAGGTCCACTTGAAGATCTCACTGGCCACGGCCGCTGCCCAGTCCGGCCAGCTTGAGCTTGACCTCTCAGGTGAAACAGATCAAGCTGCCGCAGCAGCCCTCGTCCAGCAAGCCGCCGTCGTGCATGCCCTTAGCAAGCACTTCGAAAAGGAGCTTGCAGAACGCAAGGCCGATGCCCTCTTGACCACCCTTGAGCTCCCGGTGGCGCGTGTGCTGGCCCAAATGGAACTCACCGGCATTTTTGTGTCCACGGACCGCATGGATGAGCAGCTGGCAGACCTCACAAAGGTGATCGAGAATGCCCAGGAGCAAGCTTTTGCGGCGATTGGGCACGAGGTCAACCTCGGTTCACCCAAGCAACTCCAGACGGTACTCTTCGACGAACTTGGTCTTCCCAAAACCAAGAAAATCAAGTCCGGTTACACCACGGATGCTGCGTCACTGAAGGGGCTGCTGGAGAAGACAGGTCACGAATTCCTGGTTCAACTCATGGCGCACCGGGAGTCCTCCAAGCTTGCCCAGATGGTGGAGACCCTCAAGAAGTCCGTGGCGGACGACGCACGCATCCACACCACATACGCCCAGAACATCGCAGCCACGGGCCGCATTTCCTCCAACAACCCCAACTTGCAGAACATCCCGGTCCGCAGCGAGGAAGGACGCCGTGTCCGCGGCATCTTCGTAGTCAGCGAAGGTTACGAGTGCCTGTTGTCGGCCGACTACTCGCAGATCGAAATGCGCATCATGGCTCACCTTTCGGGCGACGAAGCGCTGATCCAGGCGTACCGTGACGGCGAGGACCTGCACCGCTTCGTCGGATCCCGGATCTTCAACGTGCCGCCGGCCGAAGTAACCAGTGCCATGCGCTCCAAGGTGAAGGCGATGTCCTACGGCCTTGCGTACGGCCTGACGTCTTTCGGGTTGTCCAAGCAGTTGGAAATCTCCGTGGATGAGGCACGGACGCTCATGAAGGACTACTTTGACCGCTTCGGCGGGGTTCGTGACTACCTGCGCGGAGTAGTGGATCAGGCCAGGACAGACGGTTACACCGCCACGATCGAGGGGCGTCGCCGCTACCTGCCGGACCTGACAAGCACAAACAGGCAGGCGCGGGAGGCAGCCGAACGCATCGCGCTTAACTCGCCTATCCAGGGTTCAGCGGCCGACCTCATCAAGCGCGCCATGCTGGGTGTTTCCGCGGAGCTTGCCAGCCAAGGCCTCAAGTCGCGCATGCTGCTGCAGGTCCACGACGAACTTGTCCTGGAAGTTGCGCCGGGAGAACGCGAAGCCGTGGAAAAGTTGGTCATCGACCAGATGGGTTCGGCCGCTGATTTGTCCGTCCCGCTGGATGTCCAGATTGGCGTCGGTTCCAGCTGGTACGAGGCCGGACACTAGTCCGGGCAAGGATTCCATGGAACGCCGGAGGGCGCGCCGCCTTGATGGTGGCGCGCCCTCCGGCGTCTGGCTAGGCTCGAAGGCGTGGCCGATCCCAATGAAAAGATGTCCGGAAAGTACACCGTCCAACGTTTCCCAGCCGTTGCCGATCCTGATGACGCCGGCTATGGCCGCTGCACCACCTGGGTCCAGGCCGTCTCACACGGATTCCATCAGCAGCGGCGCGATGATGAATACCTGGCCAAAACCCTGGCGGCCTATCAAACAGACAAGCGCGAACTGACGGGCGTCTATGTCAACGGCACCGTGCCGGTGCATTCCCTTGGCACCGACGTTCCGGTGGCAACGTACGCGACTATGCGCAAGGCCCTGAATATAGGTTTTGGCCGCCAGCTGGAATCCAACCTCGTCACTGCCGTGACAGTCCGAGGCACCCATAGGCGCAACGGGATTCTTCGCGGCATGATCACCGCCGACTTGGAAGCTGCCAAGGATGACGGCCTGGCCATGGCCGCCCTCACGGCGTCCGAGGCTTCCATTTATGGCCGCTTTGGTTTCGGTGTGGCCACCTTTGAACGAAGCATCAAGGTTGATACCGGCCCACGCTACCGCCTCAGGGGCCAGCCGCTGGGCACCGTTGAAGTCGCCGATCCCGCCGTGTTGTTGGATATAGCCCCGCAGGTCTTTGAACGTGTCCAGCGGCTCTCGCCGGGTTCCGTCGACAGGCAGGAGTACTACCGGCTGCTCGCTTCCGGTTCCATCGGCCATGACGGCAAGCCGGACACCTCTGTCCGCTGCGCCCTTCACTATGACCTGTCCGGGTCACTGGACGGTTACGTTTCCTACCGTTTCAAAGGCTGGGACCACAAGCCGTACACCATGGAAATTGTGGACCTCGTCGCTGCGGGCAACGCGGCCTACCTGGACCTGTGGCGCTTTTTGGGCAGCATCGACCTCATTGACGAAGTCACATGGGCAGAAGCGCCCGTAGACGACCCCCTGGCATGGGCTTTGGAGGATCCGCGGTGCGTTGAGGCCTCTGAGATCCGCGACATGTTGTGGCTCAGGATCCTCGATACTCCGGCTGCGCTGCGCGCCCGCAGCTTCCCGGTTGCGGGCAGGCTGGTGCTGGAGGTTGCGGATTCTTTGGGTTTGGCGGGCGGCACCTGGGTTCTGGAGTCCGACGGCGGTGCTGCCGCCGTCGTGAATGAAGCGTCCGGCGAGGCGCCGGACATCATCCTTGACGTTACAGACCTCGCATCCATCTACCTTGGGGCCGTGTCGCCGGTAACATTGGCTGCTGCCGGCCGCGTCAGCGAGAAAACAGCAGGAGCTGCCTTCCTGGCCCAGCAGCTGTTTGCTGTAGAACGGTCCGCTCACTGCCTGACGCACTTCTAGGTGGAGTCAGGTCAAAACAACCACATAGTCACCATCAGATAGGGACATCCATGGGGGATTCCAAGCGGCGGCCATTGGCCGGCCGGCGATCAGTGCTGCTTGGAATGGCGGGCCTCGCGTCCGCTGCCATGACGGCGTGTGCGGACCGGGGCGGCGCGACGCGCTCCTCCACATCAAACACAAACCCGCTCGCTCCAGGAAACCCGTCGACGGGTCCGGCCATACCGCCACCTTCCATAGCTGCCAAGTCCAGTGAGCAGGCCGCAGCCGCCCTGGCTCCGGGCGTTGCACCCGAGTCGATGCCTGACAAGCAACAGATCGTGGGGGAGTTCGCTGGAAGGCACCCCAAGGAATGGGGGCTGCACGTGACGGGGGTCGTGAACAATTCGCGGTCGCATCACGTGGCGTTGACATTCGACGCTTGCGGCGGGCCCGGGGGCACAGGGTGCGACCACGCACTGTTGAACACTCTTCGCCGGCACAAGGTCCCCGCAACCCTGTTCGTCAACAGCCGATGGCTCCACGCCAACCCATCGCTTTCGACTGAACTGGCGCTCGACCCGCTGTTCGAACTGGCCAATCACGGCACCGCCCACCTCCCGCTGTCGGTGAACGGCAGGGCAGCGTATGGCATCCATGGAACCGCCACAGTTGCCGCTGTTTACGACGAACTCATGGGTAACCAGGCGATCCTCCAGGAGATCAGTGGCAAGGTCCCACAGTTTTTCCGTCCGGGTACTGCATTCTACGACGACGTCGCGGTCGAGGTGACGCGGAGGCTCGGTATGCTGCCGGTCAACTTCACGATCAACGGCGACGGCGGCGCAACGTTTTCGGGGGCCACCGTTGCCGCCGAAGTGGGACGGGTAGTGCCCGGAGACATTGTCATTTCACATTTCAACAGACCTGCTGCAGGCACTGCCAGCGGCTATGCGCGGGCGTTACCCCAGCTACTGGACCGCGGAGTCACGTTTGCGCGCCTGGGAGACGTCCTGTCGCCGTGACACTCCTTTTGACCCTGCTTTGCCAATGCGACTAGAATAAACGGGCGTGTACTACGTGCATGCATCCATTTGTACTAATCCACAAATCAGGATGACCCGGTATTTTGCCGTGTTCTGCCGTCCGGACCCGGGCGGCAGCGGTTTGCCTGACCGACTAACTATCCACAACGGAGCCCCTACTACATGACCATCACCTCCACCGAGAAGCCCGGTACCCCCGTAGTCGCGATTAACGACATCGGTACCGCTGAGGACTTCCTCGCAGCTGTCGACGCCACCATCAAGTACTTCAACGACGGAGACCTCGTCGAAGGTACCGTCGTCAAGGTCGACCGCGACGAAGTTCTGCTCGACATCGGTTACAAGACCGAAGGTGTCATCCCTTCCCGCGAGCTTTCCATCAAGCACGATGTTGATCCCGGTGACGTCGTCGCCGTTGGCGATCAGGTCGAAGCTTTGGTTCTCACCAAGGAAGACAAAGAAGGCCGTCTGATCCTCTCCAAGAAGCGTGCTCAGTACGAGCGTGCCTGGGGCGACATCGAGAAGGTCAAGGAAGAAGACGGTGTCGTTACCGGTACCGTCATCGAGGTTGTCAAGGGTGGCCTCATCCTGGACATCGGCCTGCGCGGCTTCCTGCCCGCATCGCTCGTGGAGATGCGTCGTGTCCGCGACCTCGCTCCGTACATCGGTCAGCAGATCGAAGCCAAGATCATCGAGCTGGACAAGAACCGCAACAACGTTGTGCTTTCCCGCCGTGCATGGCTCGAGCAGACCCAGTCCGAGGTTCGTTCCACGTTCCTCAACAAGCTGGAAAAGGGCCAGGTTCGTCCGGGCGTCGTTTCCTCCATCGTCAACTTCGGTGCATTCGTGGACCTGGGCGGCGTAGACGGCCTCGTTCACGTTTCCGAGCTGTCCTGGAAGCACATCGACCACCCGTCCGAGGTTGTCGAGGTTGGCCAGGAAGTCACCGTCGAGGTCCTCGAAGTGGATCTGGACCGCGAGCGTGTCTCCCTGTCGCTCAAGGCTACGCAGGAAGATCCGTGGCAGACCTTCGCCCGCACCCACGCCCTCGGCCAGGTTGTTCCGGGTAAGGTCACCAAGCTGGTTCCGTTCGGTGCATTCGTTCGCGTCGAAGACGGCATCGAAGGCCTCGTGCACATCTCCGAGCTGGCTGTCCGCCACGTGGAGCTCGCAGAGCAGGTTGTCTCCGTTGGCGACGAACTGTTCGTCAAGGTCATCGACATCGACCTCGAGCGTCGCCGCATCTCCCTCTCCCTCAAGCAGGCTAACGAGGGCGTTGACGCTGACAGCACCGAGTTCGATCCCGCTCTGTACGGCATGGCCGCTGAGTACGACGAAGAGGGCAACTACAAGTACCCTGAGGGCTTCGACCCCGAGTCGAACGAATGGCTCGAAGGTTACGAGACCCAACGCGCCGCTTGGGAGCAGCAGTACGCTGACGCCCAGACCCGCTGGGAAGCCCACAAGAAGCAGGTTGCCCAGCACGCTGCTGACGACGCTGCTGCTGCAACGTCCGGTGAGAGCGATTCCGGCACCACGAGCTACTCCTCGGAGCCGGCTGCCGCTGAGTCCAACGCTGGCACCCTGGCGTCTGACGAAGCACTCGCCGCACTGCGTGAGAAGCTGACCGGCAACTAATTCCGCCTCCCTCACGGGATGTGCTGAATAGCCAGGAAAGGACCCCTGCCTTCGGGCAGGGGTCCTTTTGCATTAAGCCGCAAAGCAGGCCATGTTTAGCCCGGGACGTCAACCCATTCGGTCCCCTGCGGCCTGAGCTCCAAGTTGCCGGCTGTCAGCGAAGCCAGCCGTGAGTGGGCCGCCGAGATGGTTGCTGAATCATCCGGCAAAGCCACTCGTAGTACGGTGTGCCGGGGTTCGTATCCGGTTTCCGCCATGACGTACCCGGCGTTGCGAAGATCGTTCTCCAAACGGCCGGCTTCGGCATGGGGGACGTTGATGGCGCACAAACGTAGCCTTCGCCGCTGGACCAACGGAGCGAGATCCAAGGCAACAGACACAGATTCGGAGTACGCACGGACCAGGCCGCCCGCGCCCAGGAGGATTCCACCGAAATATCGCACGACGACGGCACTTACGTCGCTGAGGTCCGACACCGCAGGCGCGGTCTCGCGTTTGATCAATGCCTCCAGCATGGGGATTCCTGCCGTGCCCGAGGGTTCGCCGTCGTCGCTTGACCGTTGAATCATCCGATCAGGACCTATGACGAAGGCTGAGCAATGGTGACGGGCGTCGTGGAATTCACGCCGCAGATCACTAACCAATGACCGGGCGGTTTCCTCGTCGGGTGAGCGCCGAAGGACAGTAATGAAACGGGACCGCCGGATCTCCAGTTCATGGCGGAAATCCGAACCCACCGCGAGTGTCGTGTACGCTGTCGCGCGGCTGTCATCCTCGTTTTCCACCGCTTCAGTCTAGTGTTGGAGGGTGCTGAAGATTGGGCTGACGGGCGGCATCGCCTCTGGGAAATCAGTGGTGGCATCCAGGCTGCAGGAATTGGGTGCGATCCTTGTGGACGCAGACCTCATTGCGCGGGAAGTGGTGGAGCCTGGAACTCCAGGACTGGCCCGCGTCGTGGACGCCTTCGGCCAGGGGATTCTTGACGTACAGGGCAGGCTTGACCGGCCTAAACTTGGCTCCATCGTGTTCCACGATCCCGCCAAACGCGGAGTGCTCAACGGCATCATCCATCCGCTGGTCCGCGAGGCTGCTGCGGCGGTTGTGTCAGGCGCAGCCCCTGGTGACATCGTGGTCCAGGACATACCGCTCCTCGTCGAAACCGGGCAGGGCAGTAACTTCCATTTGGTAGTGGTGGTGGATGCTCCCGATGACGTGCGCATTCAGCGCATGGTGGAGTTCCGCGGCATGTCCGCGGATGACGCATTAGCCCGAATGGCGTCACAGGCCACGCGTGCGGAACGAAACGCCGCTGCCGACATTGTCCTGGACAACTCCGGAAGCCGGCACGAGCTCCTCGCCGCCGTGGATACTTTGTGGGAGAGCCGCCTGGTGCCCTTCGCGGAGAACCTCAGCCGGGGCAACAGGGCCTCCCATGAAGAGGGCCCTGTCATGAGCGCGTCGAAGGGGGAGTGGAGGGTCCAGGCCGAACGGCTCGCGGAGCGCATTCGCGTTGCGGTTCCCCACGACATCCTTGCTGTGGACCATATCGGCTCCACGTCGGTACCGGGACTGGCGGCAAAGGACGTGATCGACCTTCAACTCTCTGTGTCCGATCTAGGGCAGGCGGACAGGATGGCGCCGCTCCTTGCCACCGCCGGTTTCCCCGTTGTGCCGCAGGCTATTCAGGACACCCCGAAGCCCTCTCATCCCGATCCTGTGCAGTGGCAGAAAAGATTCCATGCCAATGCAGATCCAGGTCGCCCCGTCAATCTGCACGTCCGCGTGGCCGGCTCGCCCGGTTGGCGCTATGCGCTTCTTTTCCGCGACTGGTTGCGGGCAGAACCGTCAGCCGTGGCGCTGTATCAGGCGCACAAACAGGAACTGGCTGTCGCGCACGCGGCTGATCACGGCACGGGGGACTACGCTGACGCAAAGGAGCCGTGGTTCACCGAGGTTGCTTGGCCGCTCATGAACGCCTGGGCCGAACGCACAGGCTGGATGCCGCCGTCGTATATGTCTTCAGCTGAAGGCAAACGCGGACAGTAGCTGTCCTAGGGCGGGGGTAGATTGGTTTTATGAGCCTTGCCCAGGAAATCAACCGTGTCGTCGCGCCGTTCGAAGTGATCAGTGAGTTCAAGCCCGCCGGCGATCAGCCCACTGCCATTGCAGAACTGACCGAACGAATCAACAACGGCGAAAAGGACGTCGTCCTCCTCGGTGCCACTGGTACTGGTAAGAGTGCCACCACGGCATGGCTCATCGAACAGGTCCAGCGACCCACCCTGGTTATGGTCCAGAACAAGACCCTCGCCGCCCAGCTGGCCAATGAATTCCGGGAGCTGCTGCCCAACAATGCGGTTGAGTACTTCGTCTCCTACTACGACTACTACCAGCCCGAGGCATACGTAGCGCAGACGGACACCTTTATTGAGAAAGACTCCTCCATCAATGAGGAAGTGGAAAGGCTTCGGCACTCTGCCACCAACGCCTTGCTGACCCGTCGCGACGTCATCGTGGTGGCCACTGTGTCCTGCATCTACGGCCTGGGTACGCCTGAAGAGTACATCGCCGGCATGGTTACGCTCCGCAAGGGCGCAGAAATGAACCGCGACCATCTCCTGCGGAAGTTCGTCTCCATGCAGTACGCACGCAATGACATGGACTTCCATCGGGGCACCTTCCGGGTCCGTGGCGACACCGTGGAGATCATCCCCATGTACGAGGAACTCGCCATTCGGATCGAGTTCTTCGGCGATGAAATCGAGAACATCCAGACACTCCATCCCCTCACCGGTGAGGTTCTCCGGGACGAGGAAGAGATGTACGTGTTCCCGGCCTCGCACTATGTGGCGGGTCCTGAGCGGATGTCCCGTGCGATCAAGCGGATCGAGGACGAACTTGCTGATCGCTTGAAGGTCCTCGAAGGCCAGAACAAGCTCGTGGAAGCCCAGCGACTCCGGATGCGCACAACGTACGACCTCGAAATGATGCAGCAAATGGGGTTCTGCAACGGCATTGAGAACTACTCCGTGCACATCGATGGCCGCGAGCCCGGAACGGCACCACACTGCCTGATCGATTATTTCCCGGATGACTTCCTGCTGGTGGTTGACGAATCGCATGTCACCATCCCGCAGATCGGTGCGATGTACGAGGGCGATATGTCCCGTAAGCGCAATCTCGTGGACTTCGGTTTCCGCCTGCCGTCGGCCATGGACAACCGGCCCCTGAAATGGGATGAGTTCCTGGAACGCATCGGCCAGACCGTGTATTTGTCCGCAACCCCGGGTAAATACGAGCTCGGGAAAGCCGATGGCTACGTGCAGCAGATCATTCGACCCACCGGCCTCATCGACCCCGAGGTTGTAGTGAAGCCCACCAAGGGTCAGATCGATGACCTGCTCGGTGAAATCAGGACCCGCACCGAGAAGAACGAACGCGTCCTGGTCACCACGTTGACCAAACGCATGGCAGAGGACCTCACGGACTACCTCGTAGGTCACGGCGTCAAGGTGGAATATCTTCACTCGGACGTCGACACCCTGCGTCGAGTGGAACTGCTCCGCGAACTCCGGATGGGTGTCTTCGACGTCCTGGTGGGCATCAACCTGCTCCGCGAAGGTTTGGACCTTCCCGAGGTTTCCCTCGTCAGCATTCTGGATGCCGACAAGGAAGGTTTCCTGCGTTCCTCCACCTCCCTGATCCAGACCATCGGACGTGCCGCCCGTAACGTTTCGGGTCAGGTACATATGTACGCGGACAGGATCACCGACTCGATGGCCCACGCCATTGAGGAGACCAACCGCCGCCGTGCCATCCAGGTGCAATACAACACGGACCACGGCATAGACCCCCAACCGTTGCGCAAGAAAATTGCCGACATCACCGATCAGCTGGCCAAGGAAGACGCAGACACCCAGGAACTGCTCAACAACAACCGACTGGCCAAGGGTGGGAAGCGCAGCAAATCGGCTGCAAAGGGTGCCGCCACGGTTCGGCAGGATGGCCTTGCCGCAGCTCCCGCTGAAGACCTCGTGGGCCTCATCGAGCAATTGACGGAACAGATGCACGGGGCGGCTGCTGAACTTCAATTCGAAGTCGCGGCCCGCATCCGTGATGAAGTCAAGGAGTTGAAGCGCGAATTACGCCAGATGCAGTCCGCCGGGCACGCCTAAGGTAAGGTTGAGGTCACGTAGGGGAGTATCCCAAGCGCTACGTCCGTCAGCACGCAAGGCACAGATGCCTCGCCGGATCTAGCGGGCCGCCAAAATTTGCATTCACCGCACCCTGGCAGGCCGGAGAGACTTACACCGCTTTCCCGTACCCTGCGAAAGGCACCTTTAATGCAGCTTCCCGTCTGGTTTGAGATCGGCTCCTTTGTCGTTCTCGGAATCATCCTGCTGATCGACCTCCTGTTGGTCGTCAAGCGTCCCCACGAACCTTCCATGAAGGAAGCCGGCCTGTGGGTCGGCTTCTACGTCGCGCTTGCCCTGCTCTTTGCAGTTGCAATGTTCTTCTTTGCGGGCCCCGAATACGGTGGCCAATTTGTCGCAGGCTGGGTCACTGAGTACAGCCTGAGCATCGACAACCTCTTTGTGTTCATCATCATCATGGCCCGCTTCTCGGTGCCTCGTAAGTACCAGCAGGAAGTGCTGATGGTGGGCATCATCATCGCGCTCATCCTTCGCGGTATCTTCATCGCCTTGGGCGCAGTGGTCATTGAGCAGTTCAGCTGGGTCTTCTACATCTTCGGCGCATTCCTCCTCTGGACCGCCTGGAAGCAGGCCCGGGATTCCGGCGAAGATGAAGAAGAAGGCGCCGAGAACCCGCTCATCGCACGCCTCCGCAAGGTCCTGCCGATGTCCGAAAAGTTCGACGGCAACAAGATCCGCACCGTCGTTGACGGCAAGAAGGTCTTCACGCCCATGCTGATCGTCTTCATCACCATCGGCCTGACGGACCTCCTGTTCGCCGTGGACTCCATCCCCGCGATCTTCGGCCTGACCCAAAGCGCGTTCATCGTCTTCACTGCCAACATCTTCGCCTTGATGGGCTTGCGCCAGCTGTACTTCCTCCTCGGCGGACTCATGACACGCCTGGTGTACCTGAAGCACGCCCTGTCCGTCATCCTGGCCTTCATCGGGGTCAAGCTTGTCCTCCACGCCATGCACGTGAACGAACTTCCGTTCATCAACGGCGGACACCACATCGAGTGGGCTCCTGAGATCCCCACGTATGTGTCGTTGGCGGTCATCGTCGGTACCATCATCGTTGCTGTCGTAGCCAGCCTGATGAGCCCGCAAGCACGGCAGGCCAAGCTGGATGCCCGGCTCGAGGCAGATGCCAAAAAGAGCATGAGCGAGGCCGAGTAACTGACCTCCAAAGGTTGTAGTCTCGTGAAGTGACTACCACTTCAACTACGGCGCTGGACCCACAACGGGTTCAGCGCCGTAGTGTTTTCCTGCTCAGTTCCGCACAGCTGCTCAGCGGCGTTGGCAATGGGGCGACGCTTTCCATCGGCTCCCTGCTGGCCGTGGACCTATCAGGTTCCGAAGCCTGGGCTGGTTCCATAACCACCGTCCTGACATTGGCTGCAGCAATCGCAGCCCTGCCACTGGCAAGGTTGGCTGAATTACGCGGTAGGCGTGTAGGCCTCGTCACCGGCCTGGTAGCTGCGATGGTGGGTGCGTTGCTCATCATCGCCGCAGTCATGAGCGGGTCGTTCGTGCTGCTTTTGCTTGGTGCAGCTTTTCTCGGCCTCGGCACAGCCGCTAACCTGCAAGCTCGTTTCGCCGCCGTCGACCTCGCGGAACCGGAGCACCGCGGACGATCATTGTCCACGGTTGTCTGGGCCATCACCATCGGGGCTGTGGCAGGGCCCAACCTGATTCAACCGGGAGCCGCCGTAGGTGCGGCACTTGGCCTGCCGCCGATCGCTGGCCCCTTTGTGTTCTCCGCCGTCGGATTGTTCCTGGCGGCCGTTCTACTGTTTGCGGGCCTACGGCCCGATCCTCTGCTGCTGTCCCGCCGGTTGGCCCGTCAGGCTGAGGTTGAAGGCGGGCCAGGACCGCAGCCTGTCCGGGGAACCATCCGGTCCGGCCTTCGAGCCGTCCGATCATCACCGCAGGCGATACTGGCACTGGCTGCCGTCGTAGCCGCCCACGGCGTCATGGTGGCAGTCATGTCCATGACCCCGCTGCATCTTCAACAGCTCGTTGGCGGATCCCATGAGGGACACCATGGAACCACCGACAGCACAGATGCACTGGTGGTAATCGGGCTAACGATTTCCCTCCACATCGCCGGAATGTTCGCCTTATCTCCACTTTGGGGTTGGCTAACGGACAAGGCCGGCCGATTTCAAACCATTGCCATGGGCCATGGCCTTCTTCTGGTGGCGGTGTTCATCGCTGGATTCGGCCAGCAGGAGCCTGTGTTGGTGACCGCGGGGTTGATTCTCCTGGGCCTGGGCTGGTCGGCGGCAACAATTGCTGGATCAACGCTGTTGGCCGAGAGTGTCGAGCCTGACCAACGGGTCACGGTGCAGGGTGTCTCCGACACTCTGATGGGTGCCGCCGGAGCGTTCGGAGGCGCAACCTCCGGCCTGCTTCTTGCGTGGATCGGCTACCAAGGGCTCAACATCGCTTCCAGCCTTCTCGCCGCAGGCGTGCTGGCCCTGACGGCCATCACGGCCAACCGGCAGAGGGCGACCGCCTCGACAGGCGGCCGCCCCGATGGCACGTCCACCTAACGGTTGGCCCGCACCATGCCGAAGAGCCTCCCAAAGATGCCCTCACCGTCTTCGCCGATGCCGTCATGGTGGAAGTCCGACGTGACCCAGGTTTGGAGACCGCGCACCGCAGCCGCGGTTTCAAGTGACAGATCGTGATCCACGTAGATGTCGTCCTTGTACACGGCGGCCGCAACGGGGACCGTGTTTGACGCCAACCGGGTGGGGTCATACAACGGTTTCCAGTCTTTCCAGGCGGCCAGTAATTCAGCCACATCGCCTAAGGGAACCAGCGCGGGATCCTGTTCGAAGTACCACGGATACACCATTTCGCCAGTGAGCAGAGGTTCCTCAGCTTCCGGCTTGAATTCAGGGTAGTCCTCCAGAACGCGCCAGGCGGCCCAGTTGGTGGCCTCTCCTTGGCCGTAGATTGATTCGTGCAGAACGGCGTAGAGGGGATTGGCTGCCCGGCTCACCAGTCCGCGTACTTGTTCAAGGAACGATTCGGACAACCGCTCTCCGGAGGGCGTGGCGATGAACGCGTCCTCCAAAAGATAGTGAAGCGCGTCAACCCGGGTGTTACCGCCCAGGAAGGAGCCCACCATTTGGAAACGCTCCGGCGTTAACCGTTCGCCACTGGCAAGGAATTCAGGGTGCTGCTCCAGGTGACGGGCAATGCGCGTGACCTTCTTCCGGTCCTCCGGGTACCACGAGAAATACTCTGCGTTCCTGGCGGCAACCCGACGGAACGTTGCTTGGTACACGCGCTCCGCTGACCCGTGGAGCGGTGCCAAACCGCCCGTGATGAGCACTTCTCGCAGCCCCTCCGGCGCGAAGGACAGGTACGTCAGTGCACAGAATCCGCCGAAGCTCTGCCCCAGCACTGACCACGGTCCGGAGCCCAGGACACCCCGGATGTACTCGGCGTCCGCCACGATGGAATCGGCGCGGAAGTGTGTCAGGTACTCTGCCTGCGCCGCGGCGTCACCCCGGAGCTCCAATGACTGGCGCTCAATCGGGGTGGACAATCCGGTGCCACGTTGATCGAGCATCAGGATGCGGAAGTCCTTCGCTGCCGCTTTCATCCAGCCGGACAGCGAGGTTACACGATTGCCCCGGCCGCCGGGCCCTCCTTGGAGGAACAAGAGCCACGGCAGCTTGGCGGCCTCGTCCGCCGAATGGTCTGTGGAGGAGTATTCCCGGGCGAAGATTGTGATCGTCTCGTCGCGTACCTCCGCCTGGTGCGTCAGGGGAACAGTGAAGTAGTGCTCCGCCGTCCGTAGTCCACGGAATTCGTGACGGGCTTGGATAACGTGCCTGCCGGTGGCGGCCCGCACGTCGGCTACGTACGGTTCAGCCACGGGTCAGCGCCTCTTTCGCCTCACTGACGGTGGCTCCGAAGGCCTGGAGTGCGTCGCCTGTCAGCCTGAATGTGGACCATTCCTCCATGGGGAAAGCACCAAGGTTCTTGTAGAAGTTGATGGAGGGTTCGTTCCAGTTCAGGACGCTCCATTCCACCCGGGCGTAACCGCGTTCGACGGCGGTGGCGGCCAGATATTGCAGTAGCGCCTTCCCGTGGCCCTCGCCACGGGCGTCCGGCACTACGTAGAGGTCCTCAAGGTAGATGCCGTGGACGCCTTCCCATGTGGAGTAGTTCAGGAACCAAAGCGCGAAGCCTTGAACTGTGCCGGAGCTGTTTTCGGCAATGGTGGCGTATACCCGCGGGTTCTCGCCAAAGAGTACTTCGGTGAGCATGGCCGGGGTGTTCTTAACTGCGTCCGGTTCCTTTTCGTAGATCGCGAGGTCGTGGATCATACGCAGGATGGCGGGAACGTCGTCAACGGTGGCGGGGCGGATTACACTCATGCATTCGAGCTTACTAGGGGCTCGCCGGACTCCTACCGCCAGGCGAGCGAAGACGTTCCATAACGTACGGGCGGTTCCCGGTACGTGAGCGGTGTGCCCGCTACCACAAGGGGCGGCCCTACGAACCTGAGCTCGCCGTAGGGGCTGTCCGCTTCAAGGTACTCCGGTTCATGGAGTTGGCTCACCGGGCTGCCTTGCTTGCCGGAAGGCAGGGCGAAGAGTTCCTCGGCCGTCCGCGCCAGGGAGAGTTTCGCCGCTCCACCTGTTCCGGTCATTAGTCGCTCGGCCAGCAAGGCCAGCACTGCCGCCGCGAGTCCGTATCCTGTGGCGTGGTCCAGTGCCTGAACCGGAAGCGCACCAGGTGTCCACCCGTCGTCGTGATGCCGTCCATAACGCTCAGCGATTCCGCAGGCTGCCTGGACGAGGCTGTCAAAGCCCCGCCGTCCCTTCCACGGCCCGCTGCTGCCCCATGCGGTCAGCGTGACAACCACCAGCCCAGGCTTGGTAGCGAGCAGCGCATCCTGGCTCAATCCGAATTTGTCCAAGCCCCCGTCCCGGTATCCGGTGACCACCACATCTGCTGAGGCGACGAGAGCATGCACAGTTGCCAAGTCTTCCTTCTTCCTGAAATCTGCTTCGGCGCTGCGCTTGTCGAACCCTGCGTCGATAAACGCATCGATCAGCTCCGGAAGGACGGGCGGGTCTATGCGCAGGACGTCCGCGCCCAGGGCACCCAGCAGGCGCGTGGCAGTAGGGCCGGCGATGACGCGTGTCAGGTCGAGCACTCTCAACCCGTCCAACGGCCGAAACGGGTTCTCCGCCGGCATCCATGGCGTGGAATCCGAACCCACGGACCGTATATCAGAACGCGAGAGGCTGATCCATCGACCGGAGATTGCCGCGCCATGCATCGGCGAGGCAACCCATTCCTCGCGGTTCCGGACAGCGGCAGCCACCCCCTTGTAAGCCGCGATCACGGCCTCGGCCTCCAAGGACGTCATTGACAACAGGGCGCGGTCAACGTCCTGCGGCACCGTGGCGGACAACGCTTCCATCAGCCGTGCTGCGTGATGAGGGTAGTTGGCGTGGAGGCGGATCCAGCCGTCGGCCGTGCGCCGGAATCCTGACGTGGGAGCGAAGCCTTGGGGTTTCCGCCCCTCAACGCGAAGGTGCCCCAGCGAATCGAAAGACGCTGCCGTCAGCCCTGAGTCAATCGAGTATCTGCCTGGGTGGCCAGTCAGTGCGTTCAGCGCTGTAGCGGCGGCTTGAACCGAACCCAGCGCCAAACCCTCGACGTCCAGGCCGCCACCCCACCATCGACGTGAGCCAGTGCAGGCCGCCTGCTGCTCCTCGCGTAGCGCTTTCACCTCCCGCAAGCCCGCGGTCAGATCCGGGACGGATTCAATGGCGCCGGGTTTCATCGCACGTGGACTTAGAGCCTGTTGACGTCTGTCACCCGGACCACGGCGGTTCCGGTCTCATCGGATGCTGCCAGGTCCACCTCGGCCGAAATTCCCCAGTCGTGGTTGCCCGCAGGGTCCTCGAAGATCTGCCGGACCTTCCACGTCCCTGGTTCCTCGGTGATGATGAGCAACCCGGGACCCCGCGCATCAGGACCGGTGCCAATGTCATCATGTTCCTCGAAGTAGTCGTCCAGGACCTCTTCCCAGCGCTCTGCGTCCCAGCCGGCGTCGGCATCGAGTTCGCCCAACGCTGCAGAGTCCTCGTCCGCAAAAAGTTCAACCCTGCGGAACATCTCGTTCCGAACCATCACCCGGAAGGCCCGGACGTTGCTGGTCAGCAGCGGCGGCGGGGGCGGGGGAGCGTCATGGGGTGTGGGGGCAAGCCCGGACGTGAGCTCTTCCCACTCGTCCAAGAGGCTGGAATCCACTTGACGTACCAGCTCACCCAGCCACGCGATGAGATCCTCAAGGTCCTCGCGGAGCGAATCCTGGGGAACCGTCTGCCTGAGCGCGCGGAAGCCGTCCGCCAGGTAACGCAGGACGATGCCCTCTGATCGGGCAAGGCCATAGAACTGCACGAACTCACCAAAGTTCATGGCACGCTCATACATGTCCCGGATAATCGATTTTGGAGCGAGCTCGAAGTCGCCCACCCAGGGGGCCGCCTTCCGGTAGACCTCGAAGGCCTCGCCAAGAATCTCCGCCAAGGGCATGGGATAGGTAACTTCGTCCAGCATGGCCATGCGCTGGTCGTACTCAATGCCGTCAGCCTTCATGGCGGCAACAGCCTCGCCTCGTGCCTTCTTCTGCTGGGCAGAGAGAATCTGGCGCGGCTTCTCCAACGTGGACTCAATGACGGAGACAACATCCAAGGCGTAGGAGGGAGACTCAGGATCAAGGAGCTCCAACGCAGCAAGGGCGAAGGGGGAGAGGGGCTGGTTAAGGGCAAAGTTTGCCTGCAGGTGAACAGTCAACCGTACAGAGCGACCCTCCGCTTCCTGTTCCTCCTCCGGGATGCGTTCCACCACACCCGCGGCCAGCAATTCCCGGTAGATTCCCAGGGCCTTCTTCATCAACTTGAGCTGCGCCGGGCGGCTCTCATGGTTCTCGCTGAGCAGGCGCCGGGTTGCCTGGAAGGGATCGCCCGGCCGTTCCATAAGGTTCAACAGCATCGCGTGGGTGACAGTGAAGCTTGAAGTCAAGGGCTCGGGCACAGACTCCACGAGCCGCTTGAAGGTGGGCTCCCCCCAGGAAACGAATCCTTCCGGAGGCTTTTTCTTAACCACTTGGCGCAGCTTCTTCTGGTCATCGCCAAACTTGGCGGTGGCTTTGGCCATGGCTTTGGTGTTCTCCACCACGTGGTCCGGAGCCTGAACCACCACGGTTCCGGCGGTGTCATAGCCGGCGCGGCCGGCGCGGCCGGCAATCTGGTGGAACTCACGTGAGTTAAGCGATCTGGTGCGTACGCCGTCGTACTTGCTAAGAGCCGTCAACAGCACCGTCCGGATCGGCACGTTGATGCCCACCCCCAAAGTATCGGTTCCGCAGATCACCTTGAGGAGGCCTGCTTGGGCGAGCTGTTCCACCAAGCGGCGGTACTTGGGCAGCATACCGGCGTGATGTACCCCGATGCCGTGCCGGACCAGCCTGTTGAGCGTTTTTCCGAAGCCGGCGGCAAACCTGAATCCCGCAATCAACTCTGCGATGCGGTCCTTTTCAGCACGGCTGCACATGTTGATGCTCATGAGGTTTTGGGCCCGCTCGATAGCTTCCGCCTGGCTGAAATGCACCACGTAGACGGGAACCTGCTTGGTGGAGAGCAGTTCTTCCAGCGTCTCGTGAACCGGGGTCAGGTGGTAGTAGTAATGCAGCGGAATGGGACGTTCCGCAGAGCTGACAGTTGTAGTGGTCCGGCCCGTCAGCTCAGTCAGACCAGCTTCGAACCGGGAGACGTCGCCCAAAGTGGCGGACATCAGGAGGAACTGGGCCTGGGGGAGTTCCAGGAGCGGTACCTGCCACGCCCAACCACGCTGAGGGTCGGAGTAAAAATGGAACTCGTCCATGATCACCGAGCCAAGCTCGGCCGCAGAGCCTTCGCGGAGGGCGATGTTGGCCAGGATTTCCGCTGTGCAGCAGATGATGGGGGCGTCCTGGTTCACGCCGGAATCACCAGTGATCATGCCAACGTTTTCGGCCCCGAAGATCTCGCAGAGTGCGAAGAACTTCTCGGAGACCAGTGCTTTGATGGGAGCTGTGTAATAGCTCCGCTGGCCGCGTGCCATTGCCTCAAAGTGCGCCGCAATTGCTACCAGGGATTTACCGGACCCCGTGGGCGTGGCCAGGATGACGTTCGCGCCGGAGGCAAGCTCCATGATCGCTTCGTCCTGCGCCGGGTATAGCTGCAATCCACGGCTCTCAGTCCACGCCACGAACCGGGTGTAGATTTCGTCCGGGTCCAAAGGACCGGTGGCCGTGGAACCGGGGAGCTGCTCAAGAAGTTTCATTGGTTTCCAGCTTAGTGCCCGGACGGTTTAGGCTCGCCCCAGCAGGCATGGCAGACGCGAGGAGGCTTTTGTGAAGTGGGATCCATCCAAGTATGTGGAATTCGGCAACCACCGTGACCGGCCATTCCATGACCTCGTCGCGAGGGTCCGAGCTGACGAACCAAGGAAGGTCATTGACCTTGGCTGCGGTCCCGGGAACCTGACCGCTACGCTGGTTGATCGTTGGCCGGAGGCCCACGTTGTGGGTCTCGACTCCTCGGAGGAAATGCTCCTCAAAGCGCAGTCCCTCCGGAAGCAGTCCCCCCAAGAACAATCCGGCCGGCTGACCTTCCAGTTGGGGGATGTCGCGCAGTGGGTTCCCGATGCGGATACTGACGTCGTGGTCACGAATGCCGTTCTCCAATGGATTCCCGGGCATCAGGAGATGCTGGCCGGTTGGCTTCGTGCCCTCAAGCCGGGGGCATGGTTTGCCATGCAGGTACCGGGAAACTTCACGTCCCCGTCACACACCCTCATGCGGCAACTGGCCGAATCGGAAAGGTGGTCCACCAGGCTGGGCGGCGTGCTTCGGCACGATGGCGCTGTAGGCAGTCCTGCGGACTACCTGGGCATCATGCTCGACGCCGGATGTGCAGCAGACGCTTGGGAGACTACCTACCAGCAGGTTCTGCAAGGTGACGACCCGGTATTGGAGTGGGTCCGGGGCACTGGACTTCGTCCGATATTGGCAGCTCTGTCTTCCGCGGAGGCATCTGAATTCGAAGCGGAATACTCGGCCCTGCTGCGTGAGGCCTATCCTTCGACGATCCACGGAACGGTCTACCCTTTCCGTCGCATTTTCGCCGTAGCCCAAAAGGCCGCATGACCCGGCAGCACGCTTCGACGCACGTAGCATTCAGATTCCTCCGCGGTGACGGCTTGTCCCTTGCCGACGTCGCTGGTCTAATTCTCGGCATGGACCAAGGACGCTTCGAACAACAAATGCCCCGTGTGGAGCAGGTACCCGGCCGGAGTTCCTCGTGACTCCTACCGGGGATTTTCCGGGCAGCTGGCGCCCCAACACCAGCAGCGCCGTTGCGCTCTTTGAACAACTGAGACTGCGCATCATTGAACTGGTGGATGCGGGAATCCTTGCCGTTGGCGCCAAGCTTCCTCCTGTTCGCAATCTGGCCGGGGTCCTGGATGTCGCTCCGCACACCGTGGCCCGTGCATACAAGGAATTGGAAGCAGCCGGGGTAGTGGCAACACGTGGGCGCAATGGCACCGTGGTCTGCGCACGGGATGATCGTTGGGGAGCGCTAGCCGGCGTTGCCGCAGAATATGCCGCCGCCGCCAAGGCCCAAGGAGCTTCATTCGCTGAGGCAGTGCAGCTTCTTGCTGCTGCCTATGATGCCGACTGATACCGATCAGTAGCATGTGAGGCACGACATGGAAATTCGAAGAAGTTTTCGATTAGCATTGGTAGGTGCCCAAAGCCTTAGCTGAAGATACCGCCATGGATGCCGTGAACGGCGTCTCCGTCCTTCCCGATACCAAACCCGCCAAGCCGGATCTTTCCCGTTTGGTGGTCAAGGGTGCCCGGGAACACAATTTGCGAAACGTGGATCTCGATCTCCCCCGTGACGCCATGATCGTGTTCACGGGACTCTCCGGTTCCGGCAAGTCGTCCCTGGCTTTTGACACGATCTTCGCAGAGGGCCAGCGTCGCTACGTGGAATCATTGTCGGCATACGCGCGCCAATTCCTTGGCCAAGTGGATAAGCCTGATGTCGATTTCATCGAGGGTTTGTCTCCTGCAGTATCCATCGACCAGAAGTCCACCAGCAAGAATCCGCGTTCCACGGTGGGCACCATCACCGAGATCTACGACTATATGCGTTTGTTGTGGGCGCGCGTAGGCCGGCCACACTGCCCTGTTTGTGGCGAGCCCATCGCCCGGCAGACGCCCCAACAGATCGTGGATCAGCTCCTGGAACTGGATCCGGGCACACGGTTCCAGGTCCTGGCCCCAGTTGTACGAGGCCGCAAGGGCGAGTTTGTCGATCTCTTCAAGGAGCTGACCGCAAAGGGCTATTCCCGTGCCCGTGTGGACGGCGAACTGGTCCAGCTGAGCGATCCTCCCAAGCTTGGCAAACAGTTCAAGCACACCATTGAGGTTGTGGTGGATCGCCTGGTAGTCAAGGAAGAGATCAGCCAGCGGCTCACCGATTCTGTGGAGACAGCCCTGGGCCTTGCAGAAGGCCGTGTGCTGGTGGAGTTCGTGGACCTCGATGCCGAGGATCCCGAGCGTATCCGCGCCTTCTCGGAGAATCTGGCGTGTCCCAACGAGCACCCGTTGGCCATTGACGAGATCGAACCGCGCTCATTCTCTTTCAACAACCCCTTCGGTGCCTGCTCTGCCTGCAGTGGCATCGGAACGCGGTTGGAAGTGGACGAAGAGCTCATCGTTCCCAATCCGGAGCTCTCCTTGGGTGAAGGTGCCATTGCTCCCTGGGCCCTCGGCACAGCCACAACGGAGTATTGGAACCGACTCCTGGAGGGCTTGGCGCACGAGCTGGGCTTCTCCATGAAGACGTCGTGGGAGAAACTTCCCAAGGACGTTCGCAATACCGTCCTTCACGGCAAGGATCACAAGGTTGTTGTCCAATACAAGAACCGCTTTGGCCGTGAGCGCAAGTACAGCACTGGCTTTGAAGGCGCCATCCAGTACGTCCACCGCAAGCATGGGGAAACGGATTCCGACTGGGCACGCGACCGGTACGAAGAGTACATGCGGCAGATTCCCTGCCCCGAGTGCAACGGTGCGCGCCTCAATCCGGCGTCGCTGTCCGTGCTCATCAACGGGAAGTCGATCGCCGAGGTCGCTGCCTTGCCAATGCGTGAGTGCGCCGAGTTCCTGGGAAGCCTTACCCTGACCAACAGGGAAGCCCAGATCGCCAACCAGGTGCTGAAGGAAATCCAGGCCCGCCTGACCTTCCTCCTGGACGTCGGCTTGGAATACCTCAACCTGGAGCGACCCTCGGGTACCTTGTCCGGTGGTGAGGCCCAACGCATCCGGCTGGCCACCCAAATCGGCTCAGGCCTGGTAGGTGTCCTCTACGTTTTGGACGAGCCATCCATCGGCTTGCACCAACGCGACAACCGGCGATTGATCGAGACGCTCACCCGACTCCGGGATCTCGGTAACACCCTGATCGTGGTGGAACATGACGAAGACACTATCCATGAGGCTGACTGGGTTGTTGACATCGGACCCGGTGCCGGTGAACACGGCGGCCAGGTGGTGCACTCCGGAACTTACAAGGAACTCCTGGAGAACCCTGACTCGCTGACGGGCGCCTACTTGTCCGGACGCCGCAAGATTGATATCCCCGCCAAACGCCGAAAGTACGACAAAAAGCGTGAGCTCAAGGTAGTGGGCGCCAGGGAGAACAATCTCAACAACGTAGACGCCACGTTCCCCTTGGGACTTTTCACCGCGGTGACGGGCGTCAGTGGTTCCGGCAAATCCACGTTGGTGAACGAGATCCTGTACAAGGTCCTCGCCAACAAACTCAACGGCGCCAAGCAGGTTGCAGGACGGCACCGCACGATTGCTGGGCTGGAGCACCTGGACAAGGTGGTCCACGTCGATCAGAGCCCCATCGGCCGTACACCCCGGTCCAACCCGGCTACGTACACCGGCGTCTTTGACAACATCCGGAAACTCTTCGCTGAGACCACGGAAGCCAAGGTACGTGGCTACCAGCCGGGACGGTTCTCGTTCAACGTCAAGGGCGGACGCTGCGAGGCGTGTTCAGGCGACGGTACGTTGAAGATCGAGATGAACTTCCTGCCGGACGTGTACGTCCCGTGCGAAGTGTGCCACGGCGCCAGGTACAACCGGGAAACCCTTGAAGTTCACTACAAGGGCAAGACCATTGCCGATGTCCTCAACATGCCCATCGAGGAAGGTGCAGAATTCTTCGCTGCCTTCACCCCGATCGCCCGTCATTTGAACACCTTGGTGGACGTGGGCTTGGGCTACGTCAGGCTTGGCCAGCCGGCAACTACTTTGTCGGGTGGGGAGGCCCAGCGCGTGAAGCTGGCTGCCGAGCTCCAGAAGCGTTCCAACGGCCGCAGCATCTATGTTCTCGATGAGCCCACCACCGGCCTGCACTTTGAGGACATCCGCAAGCTGCTCATGGTTCTTCAGGGCTTGGTGGACAAAGGCAATACCGTGATCACCATTGAGCACAATCTGGATGTGATCAAGTCTGCGGACTGGATCGTGGACCTCGGCCCGAACGGCGGTTCGGGTGGCGGAAAGATCGTGGCCACGGGAACGCCGGAGCAGGTGGCAAAATCCTCGGATAGCCACACAGCGACCTTCCTCGCCGAGATTCTCGGTTAGTAACTCACGGAGCCCTTGGAGGCTTTCGAAGGAATATCTTCGCGACCTCCGAAGTATTCCAGTAGCGGCATGCGAGTTTCAGGCATGCCGCTACTCGTGAGAAACTAACCCGGTGACTCAAACAAAGGTGCCCGTAATATTCGATCTGGACGGCACCCTTGTCGATCCTGCCGGCGGTATCACTGGAGGCATTTCTGCTGCCCTCCGGGAAATGGACCTCCCTGTTCCCGAACAAGCCGTGTTGAATTCCATGGTGGGTCCCAAACTTAGTGATTCCCTCCTCCATTTGGCCAACGTCCCCAGCGAATTGGTGGATGAAACCATTGAGCGATACCGGGGCCACTACAAAGAAACCGGTATTGGCCAAAGCAAGCTGTACCCGGGAATCTTCGATCTCCTCGAGTTCTTCGCGGAGACTGGCCGCCCCGTCGCGGTGGCCACCCAGAAGCCGCAGTCAATTGCGCGCCTCGTGCTGGAACACCATGGAATTGCTGACTTCTTCATCTCCATCCGAGGGGCTGCGGATGATGAATCCCTGAAGGCCAACACAGCATCGGGCAAGGTTGAAATCGTCGCCGCGGCATTGAAGGATCTTCACTCCCAACCAGCTGTCATGGTGGGGGACAGGCATCAGGACGTCGCGGGCGCCCTGGCCAACGGATTGGACTGCATCGGAGTCAGTTGGGGATTTGCGCCGGATGGCGAACTTGAGGAAGCCGGGGCAGTCGCCGTGGTAAATACGGCCCTTGAACTGCGCAGCAAAATTGAAGAACTTGACGCTGTCCGCGAGGCAGCCCTGAGCGAGGTACAAAACGATGGCAGTCTTTGATGCGATCCGCTGGACAACCCGTGGCATGATTTCCTCCACTTGCCGTCCTACGGTCATTGGGCTGGAGAACGTTCCCAAAGATGGCCCATTCATCGTAGCCCCCAATCATCTCTCCTTCCTGGACAGCGTGATCGTTCAGGCACTCATGCCCCGCCCTGTTGCCTTTTTTGCCAAGGCGGAATATTTCACCACCAAAGGCGTCAAGGGCGCTGTGATGAAGTCGTTCTTCGAGGCAGTAGGTTCCATTCCCGTGGAACGTGGTGAACAGGCGGCCAGTGTCCAGGCTCTCAAGACGCTGCTGGACATCCTTGAAGCCGGGAAAGGCATCGGCATCTACCCGGAAGGCACGCGGTCAAGGGACGGGATTCTCTACCGTGGACGGACGGGCGTGGGATGGCTCGCCTTGACCACGGGCGCTCCCGTTATTCCGGTAGGACTGATCGGCACCGAGAAGTTGCAGCCTGCGGACAAGAACGCTGTTCGCCCGCAACACTTCACTATGAAAGTGGGCGAACCCCTGTACTTCGAGAAGACAGGTCCGGACCATTCCCTCCCGGCCCGCCGCGAAGTCACCGACAAGATCATGGATGCCATCGCCCTGCTCAGCGGGCAGGAGCGATCCACGAGCTACAACCAAAGCAAAACGATAGACTGAAGCTTTGGTAGCCACGCCACCATGGCAATGAGTGTCGTTCAGGTTCACTAGACTGGAAACGTGGCAGATCCAGCAAGTTACCGGCCCCAAACAGGTGAAATTCCCACCACGCCGGGCGTCTATCGTTTCCGTGACCCGCATGGCCGGGTCATCTATGTGGGCAAGGCAAAGAACCTCCGTTCCCGGCTGAATTCCTACTTCGCGAATCCGGCGGGGCTTCTCCCTAAGACCCATGCAATGGTGCACGCAGCCAGCAGTGTTGAATGGACCGTGGTAGGCAGCGAGCTGGAGTCGCTGCAGCTGGAATATACGTGGATCAAGGAATTCAAGCCACGATTCAACGTCGTGTTCCGGGACGATAAGACCTACCCCTACCTCGCCGTCACCATGGGGGAGAAGTATCCCAGGGTGCAGGTCATGCGTGGCGAAAGAAGGAAGGGCACCAGGTACTTCGGTCCCTACACAGCGGGTGCCATCAGGGAAACCATGGATACGCTCCTGCGGGTCTTCCCTGTCCGGAGTTGCAGCGCAGGTGTCTTCAAGCGGGCTGAGTCAAGCGGGCGACCCTGCCTTTTGGGATATATCGACAAATGCTCGGCGCCCTGTGTCGGACGGGTCACCCCGGAAGAACACCGTGGCCTGGCAGAAGACTTCTGTTCCTTCATGGGCGGCGAAGCCAAGCGCTTCATCAGCCGGCTGGAGAAGGACATGTCTTCCGCTGTAGCCGAATTGGACTATGAGCGCGCGGCCGGGCTCAGGGATGACATCATCGCCCTCCGTAAAGTCTTTGAACGCAACGCAGTGGTCCTCGCGGAGGACACCGACGCAGACGTGTTCGCTCTTCATGAGGACGAACTGGAAGCTTCCGTGCAGGTGTTCCACGTTCGCGGCGGCCGTGTCCGTGGTCAGCGCGGTTGGGTAGTAGAAAAAGTGGAGGATGCTACGACGCCCGAACTCATCGAACACTTGCTGCAGCAGGTCTATGGCGAGGACAGTGAAGTTCAAGGCCGAATCCCGCGTGAAGTCCTGGTTCCGGAGAACCCCAGCAACCATGCTGAACTGACTGAATGGCTGGGGGGTTTGCGCGGAGCCCGGGTGGACATCCGCGTGCCTCAGCGCGGCGACAAGGCCGCCTTGATGTCCACCGTGCGCGAGAATGCCGAGCAAGCCCTGAAGCTGCACAAGACGCGCCGCGCAGGAGACATTACTGTCCGGTCCCTTGCCCTCCAGGAACTGCAGGAGGCTCTGGAAATTCCGGTTCCCCTGCTGCGGATCGAGTGCTTCGATATTTCCCACGTCCAAGGAACAAACGTTGTGGCTTCCATGGTGGTGGTGGAAGATGGGCTGCCCAAGAAGTCCGACTACAGGAAATTCTCCATTACGGGCGCGGCAGCAGTGGACGATACGGCAGCCATGCACGACGTCCTGACCCGTCGGTTCAGGCACTATCTCACGGACAAGGCCGCCCAGGTCCCCATCGTTTCAGGCGAAATCGTCAACCCGACGCGTAGTAGTGCACACGGTAACAGGGCCCAAAACAGCACTGACGTGCCGCCGTCGGACCCTTCTTTGCCCGCTCCGAAGGCCAAGTTCGCCTATCCGCCCAACCTGGTGGTGGTGGACGGCGGTCAGCCCCAGGTCAATGCGGCGGCCCGTGCCCTCGCAGAGTTGGGCATTGATGACGTTTACGTTGTGGGTCTTGCCAAACGGCTCGAAGAAGTCTGGTTACCCGACAGCGACTTCCCTGTAATCCTCCCCCGAACGTCCCAGGGGTTGTACCTTTTGCAGCGGATCCGTGACGAGGCCCACCGCTTTGCCATCAGTTTCCACCGACAGAAGCGCGGCAAGGCGATGACAGTTTCCGTGCTGGACGGCGTCCCGGGCCTTGGTGAGGCGAAACGCAAGGCCTTGGTTGCACACTTTGGCTCGCTTAAGAAGATCAAGGCTGCGTCCGTGGAGGAGCTCACCTCAGCCAAGGGCATCGGACCAGCGCTGGCCGCAGCGGTGGTCCAGCACCTTGGTTCGGATGCGGACAACAGTGAAACCGCACCCGCGGTGAACATGACCACCGGCGAAATCCTTGAATCTTAGCTAGGGTAAGAACTTGGCTGGCGGAGCAAGCGTGCTCCCGGACGCCTGAATCCGGCCAAACATGCTGTCCGGCCAAGGCGGCTGCCACGAGTTTTATTGACCACTTCCGACGAAACGGGGACAACTGATGGATGAGGCTACGGCAGAGTCCGGCAAGGAGCAGGACGGCCTGACTCCCATCAAGCCGCCTGAGGCGGAGCTGCTGGTGGTAACCGGCATGTCGGGTGCCGGACGCAGCACCGCCTCCGATGCTTTGGAGGATCACGGCTGGTACGTCGTTGACAACCTTCCTCCGCAAATGTTGGGCACGCTGGCCGAAATCGTCTCGCATGCACCAAAGTCGATTCCCAAGCTGGCCGTAGTGGTGGACGTTCGCAGCAAGGACCTCTTCACCGACATTCAAACCGCCTTGGGAGCGTTGAGCGCGACTGGCATCACCTTCCGGGTGCTTTTCCTTGACGCCAACGACGACGTCCTGGTCCGCCGATTTGAGCAGGGGCGCCGTCCGCATCCGTTGCAGGGGGGTGGAAGGATCCTCGACGGCATCGGGATCGAGCGCGAGGTCCTCCGAGAGCTTCGTGAGCACGCCGACGTAGTTCTCGATACCTCTGACTTCAATGTCCATGGTTTGGCTACTGCCATCACGGAACTGTTCAGTGATACCGGGCCTGTGACGCTCCGCCTGAACGTTATGAGTTTTGGATTCAAGTACGGGCTCCCCGTGGACGCCAACTTCGTAGCCGATGCGCGGTTCATCCCCAATCCGCACTGGGTTCCCCAGCTTCGGCCCCATACAGGCTTGGATGAAGACGTTAGCGAATACGTCCTTGGCGCGGAGGGTGTCCAGGAATTCGTGGACCGCTACGTTCGGGCGTTGGAGCCGGTCCTGGACGGCTACCGCCAGGAGAACAAGCACTATGCCACCCTGGCGGTTGGGTGCACTGGCGGCAAGCACCGTTCCGTGGCAGTCAGCGTGGAACTATCCAAGCGCCTGGCGCAATACCCACGCGTCACCGTGACCACCACCCACCGCGACCTGGGACGCGAGTAGTGGGGGTTCTGACGGGCCCGCTGCCGCTCATACCGCCCAAGGGCGTTCCGGGCAGCCAACAGAAGAAGAGCCCCTCCGTGGTGGCCCTGGGAGGCGGTCACGGATTGGCGGCTTCGCTGTCTGCCCTACGCTTGCTCACCTCCGAGCTGACAGCAATCGTCACGGTGGCGGACGACGGTGGCAGCTCCGGGCGTCTCCGGGACGAGTACGGTGTCCTCCCGCCCGGAGACCTGCGGATGGCCTTGAGCGCCCTTTGCGACGACACGGATTGGGGCCGGACCTGGCGCGACGTCATGCAGCACCGCTTCGAAGCGGGTTCGGCGAAAGGGGGCTCACTGGACAACCACGCCATGGGTAACCTGCTGATCGTCACGCTGTGGGAACTCTTGGGCGACACCGTTGCCGGGCTTAAGTGGGCTGGAGCATTGTTGGGTGCCCGCGGACAGGTACTGCCCATGTCCAGCGTCCCCCTCACCATTGAAGGCAAGGCGCAGGTGGAGTTACCGGGTGGCGGTCGTGAACTGCGTACGGTCCGGGGGCAGGCAAAGTGTGCTGTGGCGGGGAAACTGGAGGAAGTCACGCTCCTGCCCGAAGCCGCCCCTGCCTGCACTGAGGCGCTCACTGCTATTGAGCTGGCTGATTGGGTCATTCTGGGCCCTGGTTCCTGGTACACCTCGGTCCTGCCGCATTTGCTGTTGCCTGAGCTTCGGCGGGCTCTCGGTGATACGGCTGCCAAGCGTTGCCTCACCATGAACCTGGATGTGGAAACCAAGGAAACGTCCGGTATGACGGCAGCGGACCACTTGGATGTCCTGCGCCGTTATGCACCTGAGTTCACTGTGGACGTCGTCCTGGCGGATCCCGCCGCGGTGCAGGATCTCAAGGAGTTTGAGAAGGCGGCTGCGATGATCGGCGCCGAAGTGGTGTTGGGTAGAGTAGGGGCGTCGAGGCGCCGCCCCGTCCATGATCCACTGCTGCTGGCTGCGGCGTACCACGATATTTTCGGGAACAGTTAGGAACACGCGATGGCACTTACTGCGTCGGTCAAGGACGAACTGTCCCGGCTGGACATCAAGAAATCTTCGGTCCGCAAGGCGGAGGTTTCGGCAATGCTGCGTTTCGCAGGCGGCTTGCACATAATTTCGGGGCGGATCGTTATCGAAGCTGAGGTTGACCTCGCTTCCACGGCCCGCCGTCTCCGGGCAGCGATTGCGGAAGTCTACGGGCATCAGAGCGAAATTATCGTCGTCTCCGGTGGGGGTTTGCGCCGGGGGAGCCGTTACGTAGTGCGCGTAGTGCGCGACGGAGAAGCACTTGCCCGCCAAACGGGCTTGTTGGATGGCCGTGGGCGACCTGTGCGGGGCCTTCCCTCCGCTGTCGTCAATGGTTCGGCGGCCGATGCCGAGGCCGTGTGGCGGGGCGCTTTCCTGGCCCATGGTTCACTCACTGAACCGGGCCGGTCGTCCTCCCTTGAGGTGACGTGTCCTGGCCCCGAATCCGCGTTGGCATTGGTAGGCGCAGCCCGCCGCCTCGGCATCCAGGCAAAGGCGCGCGAAGTTCGCGGTGTTGACCGCGTGGTCATTCGTGACGGCGACACCATCGCTGCTCTCCTGACCCGTATGGGCGCCCATGACGCCCTGATGGTCTGGGAGGAACGGCGCATGCGAAAGGAAGTCCGTGCCACCGCCAACAGGCTCGCCAACTTCGATGATGCCAACCTTCGCCGCTCAGCCCAAGCCGCAGTAGCTGCGGGCGCCAGGGTGGATCGTGCATTGGAGATTCTGGGAGATGACGTTCCGGACCACCTCAAGTACGCGGGGGAGCTCCGGGTGGCGCACAAACAGGCAAGCCTGGATGAGCTCGGCCGCCTTGCCGATCCGCCCATGACCAAGGACGCCATAGCCGGGCGTATCCGCAGGCTCCTGGCCATGGCAGATAAGCGGGCCTTGGATTTGGGCATTCCGGGCACTGAGGCAAATGTGACTCCGGAAATGATGGACGAGTAGGCCGCACCCCTAGAATCGACAAAGTGCGGAGGAAATACTGTGAGGGCCCCGCGGGTTGTTCCCGGTGGAGGCAAGAGCAGTCTTCTTCGCCAAGGCTTTCCGGCCGGTCCGCTGGCCGGATGAAATAACGAGAGTTACCAACCCGGACGTGAGTCCATTACATTGGAGGATTTCGTGACAGAGTACGTTCTGCCCGAGCTCGGCTACGACTACGCAGCACTCGAGCCGCACATTTCGGCAAAGATCATGGAGCTGCACCACAGCAAGCACCATGCAGCATACGTTGCGGGCGCCAACAACGCCCTCTCCCAGCTGGCCGAAGCGCGCGAGAAGAATGATTTCGCCAACATCAACCGCCTCTCCAAGGACCTCGCGTTCCACACTGGCGGCCACATCAACCACTCCGTGTTCTGGAACAACATTTCCCCGGACGGCGGCGACAAGCCCGAAGGCGAACTGGCTGCAGCCATCGACGACGCTTTCGGTTCCTTCGATGCTTTCCGTGCCCAGTTCAGCGCTGCTGCCTTGGGCCTCCAGGGTTCCGGCTGGGCTTTCCTTGCCTACGAGCCCATCGGTGGGAACCTGCTCATCGAGCAGCTCTACGATCAGCAGGGCAACGTGGCAGTGGGCACCACCCCGCTGCTGATGCTGGACATGTGGGAGCACGCTTTCTACCTTGACTACGTCAATGTCAAGGCTGACTACGTCAAGGCATTCTGGAACATCGTGAACTGGGCCGACGTCGCCAAGCGCTTCGAAGCTGCCCGCGCCAACGCCACGGGTCTCATCGTCCTTTAGTTGGTGAGCATCGGTTCACGCCAATGTAACAAAAGTCACTTTTGGCGTGAATTCGGGCCAAATGCTGGAAAGCCTGCCTCCGCAGTTGCGGGGGCAGGCTTAGTTAAACGTAAGATGGATCACGGAAGGCGGTTAGCCTTCAGCAACGTGGCTGGTCGCCCTCCGATCTGATAATCACCTCTGCCCAAAGACGTGCGGGGTCTGTTAGTTGGAAATATTTGATCCGACTCACTAGGCGTGCTTGCAAGAGCACCAAGGAGATTGACACATAGTGACCACCCGTATTGGTATCAACGGCTTCGGCCGAATCGGCCGTAACTACTTCCGCGCAGCACTGGCCCAGGGCGCAGACCTTGAGATTGTGGCAGTCAACGACCTCACCAGCCCCGAGACCCTCGCCCACCTCCTGAAGTACGACTCCGTCGGTGGCCGCCTCACGCAGACCGTGGAGGTTGTTGATGGCAACCTGGTAGTCGATGGCAAGTCCATCACTGTGCTGGCCGAGCGTGATCCCGCAAACCTCCCTTGGGGCGAGCTGGGCGTCGACATCGTTATCGAGTCCACCGGTTTCTTCACCAAGGCAGCAGCGGCGCAGAAGCACATCGACGCCGGCGCCAAGAAGGTCCTCATTTCGGCACCTGCAAGCGACGAAGACATCACCATCGTCATGGGCGTCAACCAGGACCTCTACGATCCCGCGGCGCACCACATCATCTCCAACGCGTCCTGCACCACCAACTGCCTCGGCCCGCTGGCCAAGGTTGTCAATGACGCCTTCGGCATCGAGCGTGGCCTGATGACCACAGTCCACGCCTACACGGCCGACCAGAACCTCCAGGACGGGCCGCACGGCGATCTTCGGCGCGCCCGTGCTGCTGCCATCAACATGGTTCCCACCTCCACCGGTGCTGCCAAGGCAATCGGCCTTGTCCTGCCGGAACTCAAGGGCAAGCTGGATGGTTACGCCATCCGCGTTCCTGTCCCCACGGGTTCCGCCACCGACCTCACGGTCACCGTTTCCCGCGAAGTCACTGTTGAGGAAGTCAACGCTGCCGTCAAGGCCGCCGCTGAGTCCGAGCAGTTCGCCGGAATCCTCAGCTACACTGATGCCCCCATCGTGTCCTCGGACATCGTCGGAGACCCCGCGTCTTCCATCTTCGATTCCGGCCTCACCAAGGTCATCGGCAACCAGGTCAAGGTTGTTTCCTGGTATGACAACGAGTGGGGTTACTCCAACCGCCTCGTAGACCTCACAGAGCTTGTCGCGTCCAAGCTGGGCTAGGGTAGACACATGACATCTCACACCCTCAACGAACTCATCGCTGAAGGTGTCCGCGGGCGGTACATTCTGGTCAGAAGTGACCTGAATGTGCCGCTCGACGGCTCTGCAGTGACCGACGACGGCCGCATCAAGGCCTCCCTTCCGGTCCTCAAGAAGCTCTCGGACGCCGGTGCCCGTGTGCTCGTAACCGCCCACCTCGGACGCCCTAAAGGCACTCCGGAGGAAAAGTACTCACTGAAGCCCGCTGCGACCCGCCTCGCGGAGCTCGCAGACTTCAAGGTTCAGTTGGCCAACGACACGGTGGGGGATTCCGCAAAGGATCTCGCAGCCGGGCTCCAGGATGGCGAAGTTCTCATCTTGGAAAACGTTCGCTTCGACGCGCGTGAAACCAGCAAGGACGACGCCGAGCGCGGCGCCTTCGCTGACGAGCTGGTTGCCCTGACGGGTAACAACGGGGCATTTGTGGACGACGCTTTCGGAGCTGTCCATCGCAAGCACGCGAGTGTTTTTGACGTCGCCACCCGGTTGCCGTCCTACCTCGGCGATCTTGTGCACACCGAAGTAGAGGTTCTTCGGAAGCTCACCACCGATACCCAGCGTCCCTACGTCGTGGTTCTCGGCGGTTCCAAGGTTTCGGACAAGCTGGCGGTCATTGACAACCTGCTTGGTAAGGCTGACACCATCCTTGTTGGCGGCGGTATGCTCTTCACCTTCTTGGCAGCAGCCGGGCACAAGGTTGCGGGCAGCCTCCTCGAGGAAGATCAGATTCCGGTCGTCCAGGACTATCTCAAGCGCGCTTCCGATGCCGGAACGTCGTTCGTGATCCCTACGGACGTCGTGGTCGCCAGCCGTTTCGCTGCGGATGCTGAGCACGAGGTCGTCAAGGCAGACGCCATTGAGGACAGCGCTTTCGGTGCTTCCGGCATTGGCCTGGACATTGGTCCGGAATCGGCCTCGGCGTTTGCTGCCCAGATCGAAGGGGCCAAGACCGTGTTCTGGAACGGCCCCATGGGTGTCTTCGAATTCGAAGCCTTCTCCAGTGGCACACGCGCCATCGCACAGGCCCTGACGGATACGGTTGCGTTCACCGTTGTTGGCGGTGGCGACTCCGCAGCAGCGGTTCGCACCCTCGGCTTCGAGGATTCGCAGTTCGGCCACATCTCTACCGGCGGCGGCGCCAGCCTGGAATACCTTGAAGGCAAGGAACTTCCAGGCCTAAGCGTCCTGGACCGCTAAACATCAACCGACCGGCAGGACGTTACCGCGTCCTGCCGGTCGTTCAATATCTCAACGCATTCTTTGGAGTTCATGTGACTACCTCTGCCAACGGCAACTTCGTCCGCAAGCCCTTCATCGCCGGCAACTGGAAGATGAACATGGACCACGTCCAGGGCATCACCTTGCTGCAGAAGCTCGCCTGGACACTGTCCGATGCCAAGCACGACTACAACCGTGCCGAGGTCGCAGTGTTTCCTCCGTTCACCGACCTCCGCGGTGTCCAGACGCTGGTTCAGGGTGACGAACTGGAAGTTGTTTACGGCGGCCAGGACCTGTCCCAGTTCGACTCCGGCGCCTACACCGGTGACATCTCCGGCCAGTTCCTCAGCAAGCTGGGCTGCGCCTACGTTCTGGTGGGCCACAGTGAGCGCCGCACCATCCACAACGAGTCCGACGACGTCTTGAACGCCAAGGTCAAGGCCGGCTTCCGTCACGGAGTTACGCCAGTCCTGTGCGTCGGCGAGGGGCTCGAAGTCCGTCAAGCCGGCACACACGTGGAGCACACCCTGTCCCAGCTGCGCGCCGGTGTGGAAGGACTCACAGCCGAGCAGGCCAGCGAACTCGTTGTGGCTTACGAGCCCGTCTGGGCCATCGGCACGGGTGAAGTAGCTGGCCCGGAAGACGCACAGGAAATGTGTGCAGCAATCCGTGCTGAGCTAGCCGAACTCTTCGACGAGACCGTCGCATCGAAGACCCGCCTTCTCTACGGAGGATCGGTCAAGGCCAACAATGCTGCCGCCATCATGGCTGAAAGCGACGTGGACGGATTGCTTGTGGGTGGCGCCAGCTTGGACCCCGCTGAGTTTGCTAACATTGTCAGGTTCGAGAGCCACCTCGTCACGGACTAGTCCGGCTCCCGTTTTCCGCTTCTTCGAAAGGCCGTCGTGGACGTTCTTCAAGTCATTCTGCAGATCCTGCTGGGTATCACCAGTCTTCTGCTGACCCTGCTCATCCTCTTGCACAAGGGACGTGGCGGCGGTTTGTCCGACATGTTCGGTGGCGGAATGAGCTCGGGATTGAGTTCGTCCGGCGTAGCCGAGCGCAACCTGAACCGCTTCACCATTATTCTGGGCATCACCTGGGGGGTCGTGATTATCGGCTTGGGCCTGATCATGCGATTTACCTCGGGTGGCGACTCCTAGTCATTCCCAAACAGGGAGGCTCCTTAACCGGAGCCTCCCTTTTTCTTTACCCGCGTTTCTTTGGACACCTTACCCACCACTAGTGCCGCCGTCGGATGCATCGCATTAGACTGGCCCTGTTGGCCGGAGGGTCCACAGGGCCGTGACGGCCGACCACCGAGTCGCTAGGGGTTCGAAAATGGTTCATGGCACGCCAGGTTATCGGGGCACCCGCGTAGGTGTAGCCCAAGGTTCAGCTCCACGACATCAAAGCGACCACGGCCCCGGCGAACAACTCCCACGAATGCGTGTGCTCTTTTGGTGTCCCAAAGGCCATGAAACACCGCTCGTTTTTCTTAAACTGCCGGACGAGCAAATTCCCAGGACGTGGGACTGCCCCAAATGTGGCTCGCTCGCTACGCGGGATCCAAGTCAGCAGACCCCAACCAGGCCTGAAGACGAAATCTTCAAATCGCATCTGGATTACGTTAAAGAAAGACGCTCCAGCCAGGAAGCCGAAGTGGTCCTGGCCGGAGCGCTCGATAGGCTACGCGCCCGCGGGGTCCTTCCGGACCAACTGCTGGGGGACCCGTGACGCTGCATTTTCGTCAATGAGCCACAGGGTCCTGGCACGCCCCACGGGCCCCGCTGCGGGGACCTGAACGGGGTTGGCGCCTGCCAGGGCAAGGCCCACGGCACCGGCTTTGTCCTCGCCGGCCACAACCATCCAGATCTCCTGGGCGGTGTTGATCGCCGGAAGCGTCAATGAAATGCGCGACGACGGCGGCTTTGGTGAGTTCTCTACGCCCACCACAGTGCGGTATTTCTCGCGAATTCCTGCCTGCTCGGGAAAGAGCGATGCTACGTGCGCGTCGGGTCCTACACCGAGGAGCAGGATGTCAAAGCGCGGCAGGATGCCGGGCTTCTCAGGCCTGTTGTCAGATGTGTCCGCGGCGTGCTCGGCCTCTGCAGCTGCCTTGAGCTCTTCAGCGTAGGCAGCCGCTGCTTCATCCGCCGTGGCGTACTGGTCGGCGGAGCCGGGTTCGTGAACCCGGGCCGGATCAACTGCCAAGTGAGCCAGCAATGCCTGATGTGCTTGGCGGGTATTCCTGTCATCGCTGTCGGAGGCGACAAATCGCTCGTCGCCCCACCAGAAATTGACCCTTGACCAATCGACGGCAGGTGCCGCGGCAGAGTCAGCCACAGCCCTCAGTGTCCCAATACCCACGGTTCCGCCGGTAAGGACCACCGTGGCCTCGCCGTGCTTGTCCTGGACATCCACAAGCTTGGTGATAAGACGGGCCGCAATGGCGGCCATCAACACCTTGGAGTCGGGGTGGATGCTTACTCTCGGCTCAGCGTGCACTTGTCTGGACTCTCCTCTGGCTGGTAAGTGGAAGTCCCATCGTAATCACTTCTCCGAAGACTTCGTCGGGGTCGAGCCGTCGGAGTTCTTCTGCGAGGCAGTCTTTGAGGCTTCTGCGGGGGAGGGTGATACGCTGCGCGGGCTGTCCCGGTTGGGTCAGCTCGGCCACGGACAGTCCCGGACGGAATAGCTGGACATCGCCGCTGGCACGCGTGAGGCGGACCCGACGGATGCCGGTGCCGGCTGGATCTGCCACGATCGTGACAGGAGCCTGCAATGCGAGGCTAAGCCAGGCAGCCAGCAGCAGCGTACTCGGCGAGTCCGAGGCACCCTCGACCGCCACAGCGGAGACAGGATCCCCGTCCACTTGGTCGAAGACGGCGGCGAGTTGCATGCGCCAGTTGGTCAGGCGGGTCCAGGCGAGGTCGGTGTCGCCGGCTTTGTAGGTGGCGCGGATGTTCTCCAGGGCCCGGCGGGGGTCCGGTTCGTTGGCTGAGTCGGTGATGCGTCGGTGCGCGATCCGGCCGATGGAGGTCTCGCACGCGCTTTCCGGGGCGCCGTGCGGCCACCAGGCCACGATCGGTGCGTCCGGGAGCAGCAGGGCAGCGACGAGGGATTCGCTTTCGTGGGCCATGTGCCCGTGCCCGCGCAGGACGATGACTTCCGAGGCGCCGGCGTCGCCGCCGACACGGATTTGCGCATCGAGCCGGTCGGGGCCTTCCGCGCCGGCGTCGGCCAGGACGATGATCCGGCAGGGGTGTTCCCGGCTGGCTTCGTTGGCGGCCTCGATGGCGTCTTCTTCCTGCCCGGACTTCGTCACCACCACCAACGTCAGCACCCGACCCAACGCGATCACGCCGCCTTGCTCGCGCAGCGACATGATCTTCTTGGAGATCTTGGAGGTAGTGGTATCGGGAAGATCTACGATCATGGCCTTCTCCAGGTTCGTCCGTCACGGGCCAGCAGGGCATCGGCCGAGGCCGGCCCCCAACTGCCCGGTGCGTAGGGTTGGGGTTGTTCGTCCAGACCGGCCCAGTATTCCTCGAACGGGTCAAGGATCTTCCAGGACAGTTCCACTTCCTGGTGCCGCGGGAACAAAGGGGGCTCGCCCAGCAGCACGTCCAGGATCAGCCGCTCATACGCTTCGGGACTGGACTCGGTAAAGGAGTGCCCGTAGCCGAAGTCCATGGTCACATCCCGGACTTCCATCTGCGTGCCCGGAACCTTGGACCCGAAACGGATCGTGGCGCCCTCATCGGGCTGGACCCGGATCACCACCGCGTTCTGACCAAAGTCATCATCGTTGTGGTCACGGAACAACAGGTTCGGTGCCCGCTTGAACACCACCGCGATCTCCGTCACGCGCCGGCCCAGACGCTTCCCGGCCCGCAGGTAGAACGGCACACCATTCCAGCGGCGGGTATTGATATCCACCCGGATCGCAGCATACGTTTCGGTCTTCGAATCAGCCGGGATGCCGTCCTCATCCAAATACCCCAGGACTTCCTCCCCGCCCTGCCACCCACCGGTGAACTGACCCCGCGCCGAATGCGTCGACAGGTCATCCGGCAACTTAACCGCGGCGAGGACCTTTTCCTTCTCCGCCCGCAAATCATCGGCATTAAAGGAGATCGGCTCTTCCATCGCCGTCAACGCCAGCAACTGCAGCAAATGGTTCTGGATCACATCCCGGGCCGCGCCCACACCGTCGTAATAGCCTGCACGCCCACCGGTGCCGATGTCCTCGGCCATGGTGATCTGGACATGATCCACATAATTGGCGTTCCAGAGCGGCTCGAACAACTGGTTCGCGAAACGCAACGCCAGGATGTTCTGCACCGTCTCCTTCCCCAAATAATGATCGATCCGGAACACCGCATCAGCCGGGAACACCGACTCGACAATGTCGTTCAACTGCCGCGCCGACTCCAAGTCATGACCGAACGGCTTCTCGATCACCACACGACGCCACTGACCCGGCCGCGCCTGCGCCAGGCCATGCTTGGACAACTGCCGGCAGACCTGCTCAAACGCCTTGGGCGGGATCGACAAATAGAACCCATGATTACCCCGGGTACCCCGGGTCTCATCCAACTCATCAAGCACATCACCCAAACGCTCGAAAGCGTCATCGTCGTCGAACTCACCCCGAACAAAACGGATCCCCGAAGCCAACTGCTCCCACACCGCTTCATCGAACTTCGTCCGCGCATGGGCCTTCACGTTCTCCTTGACCTCAGCAGCGAAATCCGCGTTGTCCCACTCACGCCGGCCAAAACCAACCAACGCGAAACTCGGCGGCAACAACCCCCGATTAGCCAAGTCATAAACCGCGGGCATCAGCTTCTTACGGGCAAGATCACCAGTGACTCCGAAGAACACCAACGACGACGGCCCGGCAATACGATTCAGGCGCCGATCCCGCGGATCCCGCAAAGGATTCCGGAGACCGGTGTTCTTCCTGCCGTTTTCAGTTTCTGGCATGTTTGGTTCTGTGCCTTAGCTTTCGAGTGCGCTGGCTTGGTTGGCCAATGCAGCGACGACTTCCTGGAGTTGGGCTACACCGGCAGCGCGCTCAGTGAGGTGCAGGCGCAATACGGGGCGGCCATGGCCTTCCAGGACCTGGGCGTCGCCCGAGGCCTGGGCAGCAATGAGCTGACCGAAAGTGAAGGGCCGTTCCGGGATCTCAAGATCCGTGGAGGATGCTGCAGTCACCTGCAGGAACACTCCGATGGCCGGTCCACCCTTGTGGAACTGGCCAGTGGAGTGCAGGAACCGCGGACCCCAACCGAACGTCACCGGACGCCCGCTGACAGCGGCGAGTTCGTCGCGGATGCCTTCAAGCGGTGCATGGGAAATGCGGTCAAGGTAAGCCTGAACACTCAAGTAACCATCCGTCCCGAGCTGGCCAAGGAGCGCCTGCACAGCCTCGGAAACAGTGGAGGCAGAGCCGAGCCAGTCGGCGCCACGTACTTCCACAGCGCCATCAGTGAAGGCTGCCGGTGTGGGTTCGGGGCGGGCATCCAGCAAACCACGTGCAGCCACCTTGGCTGCCTCGACGTCGGGCTGGTCAAACGGGTTGATCCCCAGCAGGCGACCCGCCACGGCCGTAGCGAACTCCCAAACAAACATCTGCGAAGCCAGTCCACCGGCAATGGCAACCTCGTTCTCACGAAGTTCTACGTCCGCATCTGCGTCCACCAGTCGAACCACCAGGACGTCCTCGGCGCCGTTCAGAGCTTCCGGGGAACCCGGCCCTGCTACCACCGGCAGGACACCAGTGCCCAGCTTGCCCGTGGATTCAGCGATGAGCTGTTCGGCCCAGTCGGCGAAACCGACGATGCCCGAACCGTCCTCGGCAATGACGATCTTGTTCCGCAGCGGGGTGGTACCACCGAGCGCGATGCCGAGCGCCAGCCCGATGTTGTCAGTTGAGTCCTCGTTAAGGATCTCAGCAGCCTCTTCTGCTTCGTCGAGGAATGCCTGGATGTCCACGCCGGCCAGACCAGACGGGACCAGGCCAAATGCGGTCAGTGCCGAGAAACGGCCGCCAACGTTGGGGTCAGCGTTGAAAACTGCACGGTAGCCGGCCTCGCGGGAAGACTTATCCAGCGGAGAACCCGGGTCCGTGACAATGATGATCCTGCTCTTGGCGTCGATACCGGCATCAGTGAACGCTTTCTCGAACACGCGGCGCTGGGAGTCAGTTTCCACGGTGGAGCCGGACTTGGAGGAAACGACGATGGCTGTTTCCGCCAAGCGGTTCGCCAAGGCAGCACTGACCTGTTCGGGATCAGTGCTGTCCAAAACAGTCAGCTCGACGCCGGCAGTGCCGGCAATGACCTCGGGAGCCAACGAAGACCCACCCATGCCACATAGGACAATGCGGGAGACGCCGTCGGCGCGGAGGGCATCGCGAAGTTCCAGAATGCCTTCAACCAAAGGTTGGGACACGGTGGCAGCCTCTACCCAACCGAGACGAATCGCCGACTCAGACTCCGCTTCAGGACCCCATAAAGTGTGGTCCTTCGCGAAAATCCGGGTTGCGATCTTTTCCTCGACCAGGCTGTCAATGTGCTGGGCGATGGCCTCTTGGGCAGCACCGCTGGCGTCGTAGCTGATTGTGCTCATGATCGGTTAGGAAGCCTTCCGTGCGGTGACGAGTGCGCCTTCGACGTCGGCGAGGAGTTCCTTCCAGGAGCCCACGAACTTCTCGAGGCCTTCGGTCTCGAGAAGCGTGACGACGTCGTTGTAGGAGACGCCGAGGGCTTCGAGGGCGTTGAGGGTCTCGTTCGCTTCGTCGTAGGTGCCGGTGATGGTGTCACCGGTGACTACGCCGCGGTCGAACGTGGCGTCGAGGGTCTTTTCCGGCATGGTGTTGACGACGCCTGCTGCGACGAGTTCGGTCACGTAGAGGGTGTCCGGGTAAGCCGGGTCCTTCACGCCGGTGGAGGCCCACAGGGGACGCTGGGGGAGTGCGCCGGCCTCGGCCAGCACTGCCCAGCGCTCGGTGGAGAAGAGCTCTTCGTAGACCTGGTACGCAAGGCGTGCGTTCGCCACACCGGCTTTGCCCTTGAGTGCCTTGGCTTCGTCGGTGCCGATGGCGTCAAGGCGCTTGTCGATCTCGGAGTCCACGCGGGAGACGAAGAACGAGGCCACGGAGTGGATCTTGGAGAGGTCGTGGCCGTTTTCCTTGGCCTGCTCCAGGCCGGACTGGAAAGCGTTGATGACCGCGCGGTAGCGCTCCAGGGAGAAGATCAGGGTCACGTTGACGCTGATGCCCTCGGCCAGCGTCGCCGTGATGGCTTCGAGGCCTTCAAGCGTTGCCGGGATCTTGATGTGGACGTTGTCCTTGTTGACCTTGGCGTAGAGGTGCTTGGCCTCGGCGATGGTTCCTGCGGTATCCCAAGCAAGGCGCGGGTCAACCTCGATGGAGACGCGGCCATCCACACCCTTGGTGGCGGCGGCGATGGGAGCGAAGAGATCGCAGGCGTCAGCGACGTCCGTGGTGGTGATTTCGAAGATCGTTTCTTCGACGCTGGCACCGGCCGCGGCCTGCGCTGCGATGGTGGCGTCGTAATCCGTGCCGGCAGTGATGGCGGCGTGGAAGATCGACGGGTTGGTGGTCACACCAACAACGTTCTTCTCGTCGATGAGCTTCTGCAGGGTGCCCGTCTCCAAGCGGTTGCGGGAAAGGTCATCAAGCCAGATGGAGAGGCCGGCGTCTGAGAGCTGCTGTGTGGGAGTTGTAGACATGTGTTTTTCTCCTTGTGAGAGGGAAGCAGACTGTTATGCGTTGGAGTCTGCGAGGGAGTCTTTTGCTGCGGCGGCAACAGCTTCGGCAGTGATGCCGAATTCGTTGAAGAGCCGCTTGTAGTCAGCCGAGGCGCCGAAGTGCTCCAGTGAGATGGAACGGCCGGCGTCGCCGACGAATTCGCGCCAACCCAGCGCGAGACCGGCTTCAACCGAAACACGGGCCTTCACGGAGGCCGGGAGTACGGACTCGCGGTAAGCCTCGTCCTGCTTGTTGAACCATTCAACGCACGGCATGGACACGACACGCGCTGCGATGCCTTCAGCCTGGAGGGCTTCGCGGGCCTGGACTGCGAGCTGGACTTCGGAGCCGGTGCCGATCAGGATGACCTGCGCGTCAACGGTTTCGCCGTTCTTGGAGGCCTCAGCCAGGATGTAACCGCCCTTGGCCACACCAGCGGTGGAGCCGAACGTGTCGCCGCTTGCTTCACCTTCGCCGCGGGCGTAGGTGGGGATGTTCTGACGGGTCAGGACAATGCCCGCCGGGTTCTCGTGGTTCTCCAGCATGACCTTCCATGCCGCGGAGACCTCGTTCGCGTCGCCGGGACGGACAACATCCAGGCCAGGGATGGCACGCAGGGAGGCGAGCTGTTCCACCGGCTGGTGGGTGGGGCCGTCTTCGCCCAGGCCGATGGAGTCGTGTGTCCATACGTACAGGGACGGAACACCCATCAGCGCGCCGAGGCGGATGGCCGGGCGCTGGTAGTCGCTGAAGATCAGGAACGTGCCGGAGAAAGCGCGGGTGCGGCCGTGCAGGGAGATGCCGTTCACGATCGATGCGGCAGCGTGCTCGCGGATACCGAAGTGCAGAACGCGTCCGTACGGGTTGCCCTTCCAGGCATCCGTGGAACGGGACGTGGGGATGAACGACGGCGAGCCCTCGATGGTGGTGTTGTTGGACTCGGCGAGGTCGGCAGAACCGCCCCACAGTTCCGGCAGTACCGGTCCGATGGCGTTCAGGACCTTGCCCGAGGCCGCACGGGTGGAAACGTCCTTGCCTGCTTCGAACACGGGAAGTGCTGCATCAAGCTCAGCCGGCAGTTTTTTGGCTTCAACGCGCTCCAGCAGCGCGGCAGCATCCGGGTTGGCAGACTGCCATGCTTCAAAACTTTCCTGCCAGGCAGCGCGGGCGTCGGCGCCGCGGTCCAGGACCTTGCGGGCGTGCGCCAGAACCTCTTCGTCAACGTCGAAGGACTTGGCGGGATCGAAACCCAGGACAGTCTTAAGTGCCGCGACTTCCTCTGCACCCAGGGCCGAGCCGTGGATCTTGCCGGTGTTCTGCTTCTTCGGTGCCGGGTACCCGATGATGGTGCGCAGCGAAATGATGGACGGCTTGTTCGTCTCAGCCTTGGCAGCGAGCAGCGCCGAGTAGAGTTCCTGAACGTCTTCGACGTAATCGCCGGTCTTGGTCCAGTCAACACGCTGGGTGTGCCAGCCGTAGGCTTCGTAGCGCTTGAGGACGTCCTCGGTGAAAGCGATGTCAGTGTCGTCTTCGATGGAGATGTGATTCTCGTCGTAGATCACCACGAGGTTACCCAGTTCCTGGTGGCCCGCGAGCGAGGAAGCCTCAGAGGTGACACCTTCCTGGAGGTCGCCGTCGGAGGCGATAACCCAGATGGTGTGGTCGAACGGCGACTCACCGGCGGGAGCGTCGGCGTCGAACAACCCACGCTGGCGACGCTGCGAGTATGCGAAACCGACAGCCGAGGCCAAGCCCTGGCCCAGCGGGCCGGTGGTGATTTCCACACCGGCGGTGTGCTTGTACTCCGGGTGACCCGGGGTCAGTGAACCCCAGGTACGCAGCGCCTCAAGGTCCTTCAGTTCCAGGCCATAACCGGAGAGGAACAACTGGATGTAAAGGGTCAGCGATGTGTGACCGGGGGACAGGACAAAGCGGTCACGACCGATCCAGTCCGGGTTCTTCGGGTCATGACGCATCAGCTTCTGGAACAGCAGGTACGCTGCCGGAGCCAAGCTCATCGCCGTACCAGGGTGGCCATTGCCGACCTTCTCCACGGCGTCAGCGGCCAACACGCGAACGGTGTCAACAGCCTTCTTGTCCAGATCGGTCCATGACAGTTCTTGCTCTTCCAAATGTGGCACGAAAACCGAGCCCCTCTCTGTGCTGACGGCAGGCGTAAGGACACGGCACGCAGGAAGCACAGGATGGCGCCCGCTGCAATGTGTCTACCAGCCGTTCACCATTGAAACGTTGATCTCTCATCCAGACGCACGGATATCCAAGAATACGGTTTCCCGGATCGTCAACGTGTGCTGATCTGCTCAACAGCTTAGCCCTAAACGTGTCATGGGACTCAGGGAATCCCACTAACTGGACAGAATTTCCCTTATATGAATCACGATGGCCCGGCGGAAGAGTGAAGATTCGGAAACATTGGCGTATTTTGCGGACATCGGGCCTCTTTCCGCCACGGTATGATATTTGGAGGCCAGCAGCGGTTCATGCGCCCGGTTTGAGGGACGGCAGCCGCTGCGAGAACCCCAGAGCATAGAACAGAGTGACTGCCGCCGTGAGCACAACTGATACGCCCCTTAACGCGTCCCCGGCCCGGGGAAGCATCGGAATGTCCCGTAAGTTCAAGGCGTATCTGGCTCTGACGAAACCCCGTGTCATTGAATTGCTCCTGGTCAGCACGCTTCCCACCATGATATTTGCGCAGCGCGGATTCCCGTCCATCGGCCTGATCCTTGCCACGCTCGTTGGTGGGGCGTTCGCTGCGGGCAGCGCCGGCGTCTTCAACTGCTACATCGACCGTGACATCGACAAATTGATGCACCGCACGGAGAAACGTCCGCTGGTCACCGGTGAAGTGACTCCACGTGAAGCACTGATCTTCGCTTGGATCCTGGGCGCCGCCTCCATCGCAATCCTGTGGTTCGGCGCCAACCCGCTGTCTGCTTGGTTGGGCCTCGGTGCGATCGTCTTCTACGTGGTGATCTACACCATGATCCTCAAACGCCGCACTGCCCAGAACATCGTCTGGGGCGGCGCTGCCGGATGCTTCCCGGTGCTCATTGCCTGGGCAGCCGTCACCAACACTGTCGAGTGGCCCGCCATCGTGCTCTTCATGGTGATTTTCCTCTGGACGCCTCCTCACTACTGGCCGTTGTCCATGCGTTACGGCGAGGACTACCGCAACGCCAAGGTACCGATGCTCGGCGCCATTGCCGGCGCGAAGGTGGTCTCCGTGCAGGTAGTTCTTTACGCCTGGGCCATGGTTGCCTGCTCGCTGCTGATGATCCCGGTGGGCGGGGCCGGATGGGTCTACACGATCGTGGCTGTTGCTGCCGGAGCCTGGTTCCTCTACGAGAGCCATGCCTTGTACAAGCGTGCGCAGGGTGGCGATGTTTCCAACAAGGGTGCCATGAAGGTGTTCCATGGCTCCATCAGCTACCTGACGTTGCTCTTCATCGCGCTGGCCGTTGATCCCTTCATCGGCTCAGCGATCGTCGGCGGCTAGCCCACCAACGCTCTCTCACGTCCCACGGGCTAGCCCACCAACGCTCTCTCACGTCCCACGGGCTTGATCCCAACGCTCTCTCACGTCCCACGGGCTTGATCCCAACGCTCTCTCACGTCACGACTCCAAAGATGCAACCAGTCGAGCTAGTGGAAGAGGCGCCCGTCCTTCCGGTAGAGCGCTGACAAGCAGGTCGGCGTATCGGATCTTATTCCCGCTGCGCCCCCGCGAAGAACCGCCGTGACTGCCCTTCCGCAGACCGGTCCCGCAATGAGGGCTGGCGTTGCAGAGCTCACATGACGCTAGCTCCCCTCGGTCCGCGATGACGTTGAGCACGGCATCAATGCCAAGGCAGCGGATGAGTTCGTCCTCCACATCGGCGTTACAGACTTGGAGGCCTTGGTCTTCCAGCGGGCCGGACCCTATGCCAGCCCGCATGAGGGCACGGCAATGCCCGCGACTTCGCCGAAATCGCACAGACCCAAGAATCGGTGACCCGACCATCGGGCGCACAGCGGTCGACGAAGTACACGATGCTCGTGGCACCATTCATCGGCACGATCGAAACGCGTTCCATCCTCAACACCTAGGAGCCTCATAGCAGCACCTAGTTTGGAGCCCCTGAACACTCATCTTTTGCCATAACACCACTTAGATCTCAAAAAACGGCCTAGGTGGTGCCCAAAGCGACTTAGCGTGCGAGTTGGAACAGAGCTGTTCCACTTCACACGAGCATTGGGGATTCTCATGAAAAACATCCTGCGCACAGCCGGAGTGCTTGCAGTTGCTTCGGCCTCGGTGTTGACCGGGGTTTCTGCAGCCCAGGCCGCACCGGCGTGCTCCACCGCACGAGTATGCCTTTACGACAACTACTGGTTCACCGGCACCTCCAGGTCCTTTGGTTGGGTCACGTACAACGTGGGCGTGGACGCCAATGACAAGGGGAGTTCCTTAGTGGTTGGACCCGCCGCAGATCCAGCTTCGCCCTATGTCTATTTCTATGTTGACAGCAATTTTGTTGGTAACAATGTGGTTTTCCGGGCCGGCAATGCCTCAAATGACCTGCGCGGACTCTACATGACGTCCACCCGGAACTGGGACGACGAAATCACGAGCGTCTGGGGCTAGTCTCTTGGCGTTCACGATTACAAGGCTGCCGTCCGCGGCACTTGGCGTGCTGGCGATGCTGGTCGCTATCGCCGGCACGTCGTGCTCCAGCAACCCCCACCGTCCGTCGGAACCGGGGCCCACCCTCAGCCTGCCTGCGATTGATCGGAGCGCCGGAGCGAACGCGCGGGCCTCCCTCAACGAGATCACCGGCGAAGTTGTCCTCCCCATGAGCGCCTACTGGTACTCCGACAGGGAAAACGTCATGGTCAATTCCGCGGTCGCGTTTCTCATTTTCGACTGTGTTGAAGAGGCTGGATTCACTGTGGCTCCGTGGGACGGCGACGGCAAGGCACTTCAGGACAGTAGATATGGTCAGTGGTCACGTGCCTTGGCCGCAAAGAACGGCGGCCTGCCGGAGATCCGGAAAATTCCTGGCTTGATGGAGGAGCAACCGGAGCGCCCGGCACTTAGCGCCAGGCAACAAGAAGCGGAATTCAAGTGCACCAAGTCTGTAGGGCGCGCTGGCTTGCCTGAACTTTTGGAGGGATTGGTTGGCGATACATCCATCCAGAACCAGATCTCCGAGATCGCGGTGGGACTGACGGAGCGTGACCCGGAGTTCGTTGCCTTCCGCCAGGACTGGGAAGACTGCTTGGCAGGGAGAGGCCTGAAGCTCACTGAAGCAGGCTCCTGGAACCTGCAATCAACCGGGTCAAAAGCAGACGAAATCCGTGTCGCTTTGCTGGATCTCGAGTGCAAAGAGACAGTTGGTGGTGCCCGGAAACCTTATGACATTCTTGCTGAGTATCAGGCGGCTCAAATGAAGGACCATCAGGCCGAGCTAAACGCCTTGGCAGAAGAAAAGACGGCTGCCGTGGAACGGGCAAAGCAAATACTGAGGGACCACGGTGTGGCTGATGCACGACTCTGAGGCGATCCCGGCGGGTCGAGCCATGAGGCGCGTTCCCCGGTGGTGGCTTATTCCAACGGTGCTGGTGATGGTGTTGGCAGGCCTGGGTGCCGCTTACTGGACAGGTGCCAACAGCGTTGCCAGCGCGGGGCCCTCGTCGTCAACGCCTGAGGTAATCCCTGTTTCGGCAACCGTGGAGCGTCGCGCGGTCATCAAACAGGTAGTGCTCTCAGGCAAGGTCCTGGCGGGTGCGGCACACGCAATCAAAGCGAGTCCCTCCGAAGGTATTGACAGGCTGGTGATGACATCAGCTGCCAAAACGGTAGGGAGCATGGTGGCTCCAGGTGAACTGCTGGCCGCTGTGTCCGGGAGGCCGTTACTCGTACTCCCCAGCGGCGTGCCCCTGTACCGCGATATCGAACTGGGTGATTCGGGCCCCGACGTCGCGGCGTTGCACGGCGCATTGGCTGGCTTTGGCTACGCCGTTTCTTCGGCGGATACCTTCGAAACCGGCACGCAACGCGCCTTGATCGACTGGTACAAGGCAGCCGGTCACGAAGCCCCAACCTCAACACCTTCGCCGAAAGCGATCAAACCCGGGGACGTGGACTCCCACCCCCTTTCGACCAAGCAGGCCCCCGACGCGGTGGTTTTTCGGTGGAAGGAATTCGTTCAAGTTCCCGGAGACACGGGGACAATCGCCGCCATGGCCGGCAACGGATCGGTTCTCGGTGAGGATGGCATCGTTGCCCAGGTGAAGATTGCTGACGACTCCATTGTTGCCCGGGCGGACGTTGTCCAGTCCGAGAGTTTTCCCGTGGGTGGGGCCGTTACTGTTCGCGCTGGCTCCGCAGTCCTCGAAACCAAGGTAGTGCTTGTCAGCGACTTTTTGGAAGGTGACCAAAGCAAAAACGAAATCCCCGGAAAGGACATCACGTTTGCTGTGCCACCCGGCACGCAAGGATTCGCCGCGGACCAGTCCGTGACTGTAACTGCTGGCAGCGCCGCCGCGGAGTCCTTGGCCGTACCCCTGATCGCGGTTCGCCAGGAGGAAGGTGTCCCTTACGTGCTGCTGGAAAAGAACGGTGAGCCGCGGCGGGTGAACGTAAAGGTCATGGCACAGGCGGACGGGTGGGCGGCCATTGCCGACATGGACGGGTTGGCTCCAGGCGACGAGGTCAAGTTGCAATGACTTCACACTGGCATGTCCCGGAAGCGACCGATCCGCCATCACACCGTCCGATACTTAGCATGCGGGACATCCGGCGAGACTTTTCCGGCGCGCCCGCCCTGGCCGGTTTGCGCCTCGACATCCATCAGGGCGAGTTCGTGGCTATCGTTGGCCCCTCCGGCTCGGGAAAGTCGACGCTTCTCAACGTCCTCGGCCTTTTGGACACAGCTTCGGCAGGAACGTACTCGGTGCAGGGTACGGACGTGTCGGGCCTCAGCGAGCGACAGAGAGCCGAGCTGCGCGCCAGTCTCTTCGGTTTCGTCTTCCAGGACTCGCACATGGTGGGACGCGATGCTGCCGCACGCAATGCCGTCCTCGGACTGCGTGCAAGGGGGATTGCCCTGTCCGTCCAAAAGCGACTAGTGATGCCCGCACTTCACAAGCTTGGCCTTGCGCATAAGGCGGCCACCCCCGCTTCCTTGCTCTCCGGGGGCGAACGACAGCGGCTGGCAATTGCACGTGCCGTCATCGGAGCCCCGGGAATCGTGCTCGCTGATGAACCGACAGGCAGCCTGGACACCGTCAATGGCGGGCTGGTCCTGGTCCATCTCCGCGAGCTTCACGCCACAGGAACCACCGTCGTCCTGGTCACCCATGACCCAGGCATCGCTGCTGCTGCTGATCGGGTCATCACAATGCGGGACGGGCTGATCGTGGGTGACACCGGCTCCGCTACGGTCCACAGCGACGCGCCAGTAACACCAGGCGACAGTTCCGCTTCCTATCACCTTGCCCGGCGCATCCACCATGAAGCTGCAGACGTGGTTGCGGATGCGTTGTCTGCGCTGACGGTCCGCCCGGCCAAGGCCCTGCTGCTGGTACTGGCATTCCTGCTGGGGAGCGGCGGGCTTGTAGCCGCCATGGGGCTGAGCGAGAGTGCAGCCGTCAAGGTGTCCGCAAGGATCGACGCAGCCGCCAGCGACGAAGTGCGGGCTACGCGTGAGGGCGGATACGCCTCGTGGGACGCCGTGACAGAGGATCTTCAGCGGTCAAAGGAGCTCTCCAGCGTCCTCGAAGCCGGAGTTCTTGCTGAGCTATCGGCGTCGATAGTCCAGCCCTCGACCTTCCGCCCTGGGTCCTTTCCCGAACAGCCTGTCTTCACCGGAGCAGTCCGAGTGGCTGATTCGGCCTATCTCCGACTCCAAGGGGCCACCATTTCCTTCGGCGATGCCAGCCTGCTTGATCAATCTTTCGGTGGCCCGGTCGCGGTCCTTGGTCAGGATGCCGCCATTCAACTGGGTATCGCAAGGCCGGGTCCCGGCGTCGTCATCTGGCTGTATGGTGAGCCGGTTCCGGTGGTGGGCATCATCGAGAACCCGGGGAGGGATCCGATGCTTCCAGGGTCGGTGGTGGTGGGAGCCGGTTCATACCCCGTGACCAGCAGAGTCGCAGCCAGCCTGGTCTTACGGACAGATCCGGGCATGCCGGCGGCCATCGCGGAGGCGCTGCCTAAGACGCTGAGTCCCGCTGAGACAGGCGCCGTGACGGTGCAGACCGTGGCCGACCTACGGGACCTCAAGCACGGGATTGACGCTGATCTGGGGAGGCTGGTGGGCATCGTCTCCATTGTGCTCCTGGCCATCGCCTGTTTGAGTGCCGGAACCACGATGTACCTCGGTGTCCTGGCCCGGTCGAGCGAAATAGCCCTTCGACTGGCACTGGGCATGCGGAGGGGGCCACTGGCCGGGATGTTCCTGCTGGAAGGCGCCGTGGTGGGAGTGCTAGGCGGCACTGCCGGAGCGGCAGTGGGCATGGGGGCAGTCCTGTTATACGCGTCCACTGAAGGTTGGGCGGCGGCGATCCCTTGGTATGCAGCGCTGTGGGGAATCGGAGCGGGCCTGGCCAGCGGAACCCTGTCCGCACTATACCCGGCCCTGGTGGCTTCGAGATCCGACCCCGCGCAGCTCATCCGGGCATAGAAAAGCTAGTTGGCTGGGCTGTGCTTCGCTAGGTCGGCAGCGTTGGTGGCTGCGCTCATCAGTACGGCTGCGCCGAACATATGTGCACCAACCAGGAGAGCAGGGATTCCGTTGTAGTACTGGGTGAAGCCGATGACAGCCTGCAGCAATGTGACACCCAGCAGAAGATACGACGCCGAACGGAACGGCCCGCCGATCTTGTGCCGGATCACCAGGTACACCGCGAAAAGCGTTCCGGCAGTGATGAGGTACGCAGGGACCGCATGGATGTGCGAGAAGAGGTCCCAGTCGAGGTCGTTGCGGGGAGCGTCTGCGTCTCCGGCATGGGGTCCGGCACCTGTAACTACGACGCCCAGCATCACCGAGAGCGCGGAGAAAACGGCAACGGCGAGCATCACGGGGCGGGCTAGCGAGGGGAGGGCAGGCAGGGTGCGGTTCATGAAGCGTCCCGTGCGCCCGTATGCCCTGTTGACCAGCAGGGTGGCAAAGACCACCAGCGCCATGGACACAAGGAAGTGCAGTCCCACAACCCAAGGGTTGAGGCCTGACAGTACGGTGATTCCACCGATCACTGCCTGTGCCGGGATGCTGGCCAAGAGTCCCAAGGCAAGCATGAAGAGGTCGCGACGCTCCTTGCGAAGATTCCACAAGTAAACCAACATCATGGCGGCCACCGCGGCGAGGGCGAAGGTGAGCAGGCGGTTGCCGAATTCAATGAACCCGTGAATGCCCATCTCCGGCGTGTTAACCAACGAATCGCTGGTGCAGCGCGGCCATGTCGGGCAGCCCAGGCCGGAGGCGGTGAGTCGTACCGCACCGCCGGTTACCACCAGAACGGTCTGCCCAATGAGCGACAACAATGCCAGGCGGCGCACGGCCTTATTGACCTCGGTTGGCAACTTGGAGGTCAATCGTTGGACGGTTTTTGGTAGGCGCGATGCCGTGCTCACAGTTTTCTCACTTCTCAGTTCTGCGTTGGTGGTTGGTGCCTGGTCGGGTTAGTTCCACTTGAACCATCGGATGGCCGCGGCGCCAGCCAATACGGTCCACAGCAGGAGGACTGCTACGGCGGGGAAAGGAACCGCGCCCAGCAGGAAGACATCCCTAAGCGCTTGGCCCAAGGCCCCGGAAGGAAGGAATTGAACGATCCCTTGAAGCAACGACGGAAGCCGTTCGGCAGGCACCACAATGCCGCCTAATGCCCCGAGGAGGATCCACAGCAGGTTGGTAATCGCCAGGGTAGCTTCCGGCCGCACGGTGCCCGCCACCAGCAAGCCCAAGGCGGTGAAGGCAGCAGCGCCAAGAACCAGAAGGCCCACTCCGGGAAGCCAAGCCTCGAGCCGGGGTTGCCATCCCAGCAGTCCGGCAACTGCACCGACTACCAGTACCTGAAGGAACAGGACCACCAGCACGGCGAGAATCTTGCCCGCGATGAGCCCGCCTCTGCCAAGGGGAGTAGTGGACAGGAAGCGGAGTACTCCGTAGCGGCGATCAAAACCGGTGGCGATGCCCTGGCCGGTGAAGGCCGTGGACATGGCGCACAGCGCCAGAATCCCGGGTGTGGCCACGTCCACGCGGGAGCCGCCGAGGCCGTCAAGTAGCGGGGTAACAACCAAGCCCACGAGGGCCATCAGGGGCAGGACGACAGCGAGGATGAGTTGCTCACCGTTCCGCAGCATGGTGATGGTTTCGTAGCGGCCCTGCTGCATGATCCTGCGTGGCAGGGATGCCGGTCCGGCGTTCGGGGAGAGGAGCTTGCTCATCGGAGGTCCCTTCCGGAAATGTCCAGGAACACGTCTTCCAGGCTACGCGCTTCCAATCGCAGCGAGGCGGGCATGATGTTTCGTTCAGCCCACCAAGCAGTCAGTGATGCAAGGTCTTTCGGCGTGATGGCACCGGTGATTGAGTAACTTCCCGAGCGGGTCTCCGATATCTGAAGGCCGCCACTGACAACACTGGTGAAATTCAATCCTCCGGGAGCATCGAAGTAGAGCGTCCGATCCGTGACGGCGGAGTCTGCGGCATGATCGTGCCGGAGCAGCTCGGCGACAGTTCCCTCCACCACGTTGTGACCGCCGTCGATGATGTACACGTAGTCCGCCAGGCGCTCCGCGTCATCCATCAGGTGCGTTGTCAGCACTATGCCCATGCCGGCGTCCCTAAGCTCGGCAATGAGCTCAAAAACCATTTGCCGCGACTGCGGATCCAGCCCGGCGCTGGGTTCGTCGAGAAACAGGATTTCAGGATTGCCCACCAACGCGGCCGCCAGCGCCAACCGCTGCTTCTGGCCTCCGGAAAGGCGACGCACGCTTGTCCTGCTGAACTGATTGATTCCCAGCCGTTCCACCAGGGCGTCAACGTTCATGGGCTTTTGGTACATACCGGCGACGTGCCGCAACAGTGGGATGGGACGGGCCGACGGCGGGAGGCCACCATCCTGGAGCATCACACCTACGCGGGACCTCAGGTGGGCACTTGCCGTATCGGGATCCGCTCCCAGCAGGGAAATGCTTCCGCCAGTTCGCTTCTGCAAGCCTTGGGCGCACTCCAAGGTGGTGGTTTTGCCAGCGCCATTGGCACCCAGCAGGGCGGTTACCTGGCCGCGTTCGGCCACAAGGGACAGGCCACTGACCACCCTGAGCATTTTGCCGTCAAGGGAGGCCAGGGGGCCTACATCCTTAATGAGTCCATCTATAGTGAGGACAGGGGAATCGGGGGATCGCACCAGAGTATTCTACGGGAAGTAGTACGGTCACACTTGGCGGCTGGCTAAGGTCAGTCTTGCCTTACTGGATGCATGAAACAAATTACGACATGATTGTGTTGTGTATTCCATGAGCAGTCCAACTTCCATGCCTTCAACGCGGCATGCTGCAGCGGCAGAGGCCTTCGGCGCCTCGCCTGTGCTGCCGGACGCGGATGACCGTACACGGGACCGGGTCTTGAGCGCTGTACTGGAGAACGGTCCGGTAAGCGCCGCGGAACTGGGCGACCTTCTGGGATTCACACCGGCTGCAGTTCGTCGGCACCTTGATCATCTGGAACGCAGCGGCGTTATCGAGGTCAAAAGAGTGGCCAAAGCCGGTTCCGGCGCAGGCCGCCCCGCGCGCCGTTACGTCCTCAGCTCACAGGGCCAGTCCAAGCTCGGCGACGATTACTTGAATATCGCCAGCTCCGCGCTCAGGCGCCTTCAGGAACTTGCCGGCGAGGATGCAGTCCGGGAGTATGCGGAAGAACGCTTCTCGGACATGGAACGCCGCTACGCCCCCGAGGTGGAAGCCGCCGGTGATGACATCACGGCCCGCGCCATGGCTCTGTCAAAGGCCCTTAGTCGTGATGGTTTTGTTGCCTCAGCCCACTCCATAGAAGCCAAGGCACCTTTGCCAGCGGCGTTGTCCAGTGTCCAGCTTTGTCAGGGTCACTGCCCGATTCAGCGGCTCGCCGCAGAATTTCCCGTGTTTTGCGACACGGAGACCAAGGTCTTCTCGCGCTTGGTGGGTGTCGATGTCCGGCGCCTCTCCACGCTCGCGCAGGGCGGACATGTCTGCACCACCCACATACCTACCGGGCGCCCGGCTGCCACGGCATCCCCGGATGTCGCAGAGCAGCCCGGGAACCCGTACCAGGAATCAAACAACCAGCAAGAAAGGCCGTGATGACGGACCAAATAGCAGAGAAAGCGGTAGCTGACGGCACTGTGATCTCGGAGATTCTGGAGAAGAATCCCGAACTGCACGGTATCGGAAACTACGAGTACGGCTGGGCCGACAAGAACGACGTAGGCGCCAACGCCCGTCGTGGCCTCAACGAGGAGGTCGTCCGCGACATCTCCTCGAAGAAGAACGAGCCCGAATGGATGCTCGATCTGCGGCTCAAGGGCCTCAAGTACTTCGACCGCAAGCCCATGCCTACCTGGGGTGCAGACCTCTCCGGCATCGACTTCGACAACATCAAATACTTCGTGCGCTCCACCGAGAAGCAGGCGGCAACGTGGGAAGACCTTCCGGAAGACATCCGGAACACGTACGAAAAGCTGGGCATCCCGGAAGCTGAGCGCAGCCGCTTGGTCTCAGGCGTCGCAGCACAGTACGAGTCCGAGGTGGTGTACCACCAGATCCGCGAGGACCTGGAAGCCCAGGGCGTCATCTTCCTGGACACTGACACCGCGCTGCGGGAGCACCCGGAGATCTTCCAGGAGTACTTCGGCACCATCATCCCGGTGGGCGACAACAAGTTCGCGTCGTTGAACACGGCCGTGTGGTCCGGCGGATCGTTCGTGTACGTGCCCAAGGGCGTGCACGTGGATATCCCCCTCCAGGCATACTTCCGTATCAACACTGAGAACATGGGCCAGTTCGAGCGCACGCTGATCATCGCCGACGAGGACTCCTACGTTCACTACATCGAGGGCTGCACCGCTCCGATCTACACCTCGGACTCGCTGCACTCGGCCGTTGTGGAGATCATCGTGAAGAAGGGCGCCCGCGTCCGCTACACGACCATCCAGAACTGGTCCACCAACGTGTACAACCTGGTTACCAAGCGCGCAATCTGTGAAGAGGGCGCCACCATGGAGTGGATCGATGGCAACATCGGTTCCAAGGTGACCATGAAGTACCCGGCCGTCTACCTTGTAGGCGAGCACGCCAAGGGCGAGACGCTGTCCATCGCTTTCGCGGGCGAGGGCCAGCACCAGGACACCGGGTCCAAGATGGTGCACATCGCACCGAACACCAAGAGCTCCATCATTTCCAAGTCCGTGGCCCGCGGTGGCGGACGCGCTGCTTACCGTGGCCTGGTGCAGGTCCGTGAAGGCGCCAAGCACTCGGCCAACACGGTTCGTTGTGACGCCCTCCTGGTGGACACCATTTCCCGTTCGGACACGTACCCGTACATCGACATCCGCGAGGATGACGTTGTCATGGGCCACGAGGCCACCGTTTCACGCGTCAGCGAAGAGCAGCTCTTCTATCTGATGTCCCGCGGCATGCCCGAGGACGAGGCCATGGCCATGATCGTGCGCGGCTTCATCGAGCCGATCGCCCGTGAATTGCCCATGGAATACGCTCTTGAGCTGAACCGCCTGATTGAACTGCAGATGGAAGGGTCCGTCGGTTAACAATGACTGATATCACTACTGAAAAGGCGCGCATCGGCGCGCCCTCGGCCCAGCCGTTTATCAACGGCTTCACCGAGGAAGGCGAGAACCTTTCGCCCGTCAACACCGGAACGAACACCAGCACGACGTCGGAGCAGCCTTCCGCTGGTCCGCTCGCGGGTGCTTCGGCCAAGAGCCACTCACATGGTGGCGGCGTGGGGATTCCGGACAGCTCCCGTGCGGGTCGTCTCACCTCCTACAAGCTGGCGGACTTCAAGCCGTTGAACGGCCTTGAGGAAGACTGGCGCTTCACGCCGCTGAAGCGCCTGCGTGGCCTCCACACCGAAGTCCTCAACGGCGCAGCTCCGGCTGTCAGCGTCACTGCACCGACCGGCGTCGTTGTTGAGACCGTTGGCCGCGATGACAAGCGCATTGGCCAGGCCGCTATCCCGGAAGACCTCGTCTCTGCAAACGCCTGGGAGAACTTCGCCGAGGCCACTGTCGTCACCGTGCCCGCCGAACTGCAGGCCGAAAGTGAAGTTTCCGTCCTGATTACCGGCGCTGGAGAGGCGCCGTCGGCCCAGCACATCGTGATTGTGGCAGAACGCTTCTCCAAGGCCGTTGTGGTTCTGGACCACCAGGGTTCCGCAGTTGTCTCCGAGAACGTGGAAATCATCGTTGAAGACGGCGCTGAACTGACCGTTGTGTCATTGCAGGAGTGGGCAGATAACGCTGTCCACGCGTCATCGCAGCAGGCAAAGATCGGTCGCGATGCCAAGTTCAAGCACATCGTGGTCAGCCTTGGCGGCGACCTCGTGCGCGTTACGCCGTCCACGCGCTTCACCGCGCCGGGTGCCGACGTCGAAATGTTCGGCCTGTACTTCGCCGACGCCGGCCAGCACCTTGAGCAGCGACTCTTCGTCGACCACGCAGTGGCTAACTGCAAGTCACGCGTTCTGTACAAGGGTGCCCTCCAGGGCCGCAATGCCCACAGCGTGTGGGTAGGCGACGTCCTGATCCGCAAGGAAGCCGAGGGCACGGATACCTACGAGGCCAACCGTAACCTGGTCCTCACCGATGGTGCCCGCGCGGACTCAGTTCCCAACCTCGAAATCGAAACCGGTTTGATCGAAGGTGCGGGCCACGCCAGCGCCACCGGCCGTTTTGATGACGAGCACCTGTTCTACCTCATGGCCCGTGGCATCCCGGAAAAGGTTGCACGCCGCCTGGTGGTCCGAGGCTTCCTCAACGAGATCATCCAGCAGATCAAGGTTCCGGCAATCGAAGAGCGCCTGACCGCAGCCGTTGAGCGCGAACTCGCCGCGACCGACAACTAAGACAGGCCAGGCAGAGCAACAATGAGTGAAGAAACCAAGGGCGAACTGGTATGCAACGCCAATGACATCCAGGTCAAACAAGCGCTGCGCGTCCTGATTGATGACTACCCCGTAGCCATTGTCAAGGATTCGATGGGCGAGATCCACGCCATCGCCGATACCTGCTCGCACGCGGACATCTCGTTGTCCGAGGGTGAGGTTGAAGGCTGCGCGATTGAATGCTGGGGACATGGTTCCCAATTCGACCTCCGCAGTGGACAGCCTCTCCAGCTGCCTGCTTACGACCCCGTCCCCGTTTTCGCCGTCACCATCGACGGAGACGACGTTTACGTGGACGTGACCAACGTTGTGAACGGCGCCTCGGTAGATCACTACTGAGCGCCCAGTACCGCCAGACTTACGAACGGAAAGAAAGAAGAGCATGTCAACTCTTGAAATCAAGGACCTGCACGTCAGCATCGAGACGGAGCAGGGCACCAAGGAGATCCTGAAGGGCGTCAGCCTCACCATCAAGACCGGTGAAACACACGCCATCATGGGACCCAACGGCTCGGGCAAGTCCACGCTTGCTTCCACCATCGCCGGCCACCCGCGCTACAACGTCACCAGCGGTACCATCACGCTGGACGGCGAAGACGTGCTGGAGATGAGCGTCGACGAGCGCGCCCGCGCAGGCGTCTTCCTCGCCATGCAGTACCCGGTAGAGGTCCCCGGCGTCACCATGACCAACTTCCTGCGGACCGCCAAAACCGCGATCGACGGCGAAGCACCGGCCCTGCGCACGTGGACCAAGGACGTCAAGGCAGCGATGCAGCAGCTCCGTATCGACGCCGACTTCGCACAGCGCAATGTCAACGAAGGCTTCTCCGGTGGTGAGAAGAAGCGCGTTGAAATCCTTCAGCTCGAACTCTTCAAGCCGAAGTTCGCCATCCTCGACGAGACCGACTCCGGCCTGGACGTCGACGCTTTGAAGGTTGTCTCCGAGGGCGTCAACCGTGCGCACGAAGAGGGCAACATGGGCACCCTGCTTATCACCCACTACACCCGTATCCTGCGCTACATCAAGCCGGACTTCGTCCACGTGTTCGTTGATGGCAAGGTTGTTGAAGAGGGCGGACCCGAACTTGCGGACCGTCTTGAAGAAGAGGGCTACGACCGCTACGCCCCAGGTGCCGGCGTTGCCGTTGCTCCTGCCGTGCAGGCCTAGTTAGGATCGTTCCATGACCGAAATCAACACGGCGCGAACCAGCCTCGAGGACGTCGAGGAAGCGCTCAAGGACGTCATTGACCCGGAACTCGGGGTTAACGTGGTTGACCTGGGTCTTCTTTACGGGCTCAAGTACTCCGACGAAGACGGCGCGCTCCTGATCGACATGACACTGACCACGGCGGCCTGCCCGCTGACGGACGTGCTTGAAGAGCAGGTGGGCAAGTCCCTCGACGGCGTAGTTGATGATTGGCGCCTGAACTGGGTATGGATGCCGCCATGGGGTCCCGAGCGGATCACCGACGACGGCAAGGACCAGATGCGCGCCCTCGGCTTCAACATCTGATCAGCAGTTTTCGCTCGCTTCGGCGGGCACAAGGAAGGGTTCCGGGCTTGCCGCCCGGAACCCTTCCTTTTTTATGTCGTCCTTGCACTCGACACAGGCTTATGGCGCAGCCACCCCGAAGGTGTCGCACTTGTTGATGTCGCCCGTGGTGTATCCCTGATAGAACCACTTCTGCCGCTGCTCACTGGACCCGTGGGTCCAGGATTCGGGTGACACCCGGCCGGTGGCCGCCTCCTGGATCCGGTCATCACCAACGGCGGAAGCGGCCGAGAGCGCATCCTGCAGGTCTTGCTGGGTCAGGGGATCAAGGAAGGGCTTTCCACTGGCGTCGGTTTGGGTGGTGGCGTGCCGAACCCACAGTCCCGCATAACAATCAGCCTGGAGTTCCACCCTGACCGCGCCGGACTGGGGACCTTGCGGGTCCTGCTGAGCCTGGTCAAGGTTGCCGAGGATGTTCTGGACATGGTGTCCGAATTCGTGGGCCACTACATATTCCTGAGCCAGGGGACCTCCTGACGAGCCGAACCGGGTGACCAGGTCATCAAAGAATCCAGGATCAAAGTATGCGGTGGTGTCCGCAGGGCAGTAGAACGGACCCACTGCACTCGTGGCCGCACCGCAACCGGTGTTGGTGGCTTGGCTGAAAATGACGGTCTTGGGACGGGGATATTCCACGTTGTAATCCGCCAGATAGTCAGGCCAGAAGGCATTGAGGCTGTTCACTGTCCCTGTGATCCGGCAGTCCAGGCGCTTGTCGGCATCGGCACCGGTCTGGCATTCCTGGACACCTCCGGCCCCACCACCACTTTCGACGGCGGGCGGCTGGCTTCCGCTGCCGGTGAGGTCCCCGAGAATATTGGGATTTATACCGAAGAGTGCCAGCAGCAGCACCACTATTCCGCCACCGATGCCACCGCCGATCTTGGTGCCGCGGCCCATGCCACCGCCACGTCGGTCTTCTACTTGCGAGGGGTCAAGCTGCGCGCCGTCATTGAAACTCATACAGCCAGAATAGACGTCACTATTGGTGCCCGGCGCGGGACACTGCCGTAAAATTGTGTGGATGCCTTTCCTGGACAAACTTCAGCTCTGGGCCGAAGAGCGCCCCCACGACACCGCCGTCGTTGTGGGCAGCAGCCGGCTCACCTGGGCGGGACTTCGCGATGCTGCAGCAGGGCTGCTGGTCAACGCGACTGCCACTACTGTTCTTGCCGAACCCAACTCCGTTCGATTTGTTGAGCGCTACGCGGCTGCGGTGGCGGGGGAGCGTCGCTGCGCGGTGCTGGATCCCGAATGGCCGCTTCCCATGATCGAGGAAGTCTCATCACGCGTTACCGGGACCACCACCTCCAGTGATGCCGGGCTGGTAGACGGAGACCCGTCAAGTACCTTCCTCATAGGCCTCACGTCCGGCACCACTTCGGTTCCCAAAGCGTTCACCAGGTCACGCCGTTCCTGGCAAGTGTCGTTCGAAGCCTCCATCGAATTTTTTGGCCTTTCGCAGGATGATTGCACCCTTGCGCCGGGGCCCCTGTCAGCCAGCCTGAACCTGTATGCACTCTCGGAATGCCTCTACGCCGGGGCCGCGTTCCACACGCTTGAGTCATTCGACGTCGGCGACGCCCATGCTGCCATCAGTCACGACGGCATCACCCGGCTGGTCCTGGCACCCACTGCATTGCGTCTGCTTAGCGAACGTGGACTCGCCGGCGACGTCGATGCTTCCGGCATCCGCAGCATCATTTGCGCTGGTTCCAAGTTGGACGCCCGGACCTTGGAGGCAGCTCGGCGGTGGGCGCCGCGAGCCGCCATCTACGAGTACTACGGCGCCTCCGAGTTGAGCTTTGTTTCCGGCACACGCCTGGCCGCTGGTGAACCACTGGACATGGGTGGCACCGGCATTGGCATGCCTTTCCCGGGTGTTGAATTGAGCATCCTCGATGACACTGGCAAGCCCCTGCCGGACGGCGAACACGGAAATATCAGCGTCCGCAGCGGAATGGTCAGCAATGGCTACCTCTGGGGAGACGATGGTCAAGCCCTGCGGTGCCTTGACGGTTGGTACACCGTGGGGGATCAAGGCTTCCTGGAAAACGGAACCCTTCACATTCTCGGCCGCCGCTCGGACATGATCATCACCTCTGGAAAGAACGTCTATCCGCACGAGGTCGAGCTTGCAGTTGCCTCCGTGCCCGGTGTGGACGTTGCGATTGCCGCCGGGGCACCTGACGATATCCGCGGCCAAAAGGTGATTGCCGGCGTCGTGCCTGCGTACGGAGCGGTCACCGCCACGCAGCTGCGCACGGGCCTGGATGGTCTGCTGGCACGCGATAAATGGCCGTTGCAGTACTACTTATTGGCGGAGTTGCCCATGACGGACCGGGGCAAGGTCAGCAGGAAAGTCCTGCTGGACTGGATCAAAAATCATGACCCCCGGGCACAGCCCCTTGGGTAGCGGCAAGCCCTTGGGTAGCGGCAAGCCTGGCGTCGAAGTGTTGCCACACGGATCCACCGAATCCCGGCAACCCGTAATCATCGCCGCGCTCCGGTCTCCGATTTGTCGTGCCAACGGGCAACTGAAGCACCTCCGCGCGCCGGATCTCCTGGCACCCGTGCTCGGTGCCCTACTGCAGAAATTAGATGCGGACCCTGCGGATGTGGATGATGTCATCATCGGAAACGCCGTGGGCGGGGGAGGGAATGTGGCCCGGTTCGCTTCACTCCAGGCAGGATTACCTGTCACCGTACCGGGCCTTACCGTTGACCGGCAGTGCGGTTCAGGCCTGGACGCCATCGTGCTGGCATCACGGCTCGTGACTGCCGGGGGTAATCCGCTGTATCTTGCCGGCGGCGTTGAGAGCATCAGTACCGCACCGGCGCGGGCCAACAGAACCGACGACGGCGAACTCGAGTTTTACTCGAGGGCCAGCTTTGTGCCTCCACAGTTCGGTGACCCTGACATGGGTGTTGCTGCGGAGAACGTGGCCCGCGCGTTTGGCGTGGCCCGGGAGAGGCAGGATGAGTATGCACTCCGGAGCCATCGGCGCGCGGTTGAGGCGGCAAGCGCGGGCTCCTTTGCAGATGAAATCGTTCCGCTCAAGAGCAACGAAAAACTGGTCGATTCCGATGACGGCCCCCGGGCTACCCTGAGGGCTTCGCTGATGTCGAGGTTCCCTGCTGCGTTCGTACCGGGTGGAACGGTCACAGCGGCAAACTCCTGCTTCGATGCAGACGCAGCCTCCGCTGTGGTCGTAACGTCACTCGAGCGGGCCCGCGAAATGGGAGTCGTGGACGGATTGCTGGTACTGGGGAGTGACACCGCTGGCGTTGAGCCGGAAGTCCTTGGTATCGGAGCCGCCCAGGCCGCCGAACGGCTCCTGAACCGCCACGAGGTGGCCGCAGGAGACCTTGATCTGATTGAGTTCAACGAAGCGTTCGCCTCCCAAACCATTGCGTGCCTGGATTATTTAGGCGTAGATCCTGAGCGCGCCAACCTCGACGGCGGAGCCTTGGCTTTGGGCCACGGCTACGGCGCCTCGGGAGCGGTCTTGGTGACGCGGTTGATGGCCCAGGCACGCAGCCGATATGCAACGGATGGAGAGAGTCCGTTGGCGTTGGCAATGATCAGCATTGCAGGCGGCATGGGAACCGCAGCTCTGGTGCAGTACACCAGGCTTTAGTCCCTTTCCGGTTCGCCCAGCCCGCGGGCTGCCAACGCGTCGCCGGTTTGACGGGCGTACGCCACAGTAGTGATGAAGACGGGGAGGATCAGTGCTCGGGGATTGCGTTCAAGCCCACGTGCCCGCGCGGAGTCCCGTACGTCAGAGAAAGTGCCCGCAATGAACGGAATGCTCCTGAGCATTACTGCGATGGTCAAAGCGAATCGTTCAGGATCGGCGCCGAAACGCCTGAACGGTTTTGCCAGTGCAGCCACGCCGTCCAGCAGCTTCTGCACGGGGGTGGTGGCTGTCAATACGGATGCTGCCACCACACAAACAAGCACGTTCAGCACGATGCGAGCGGCAGTGGGTCCGCCGAGCTGCCACCACTGGAAGAGGCCGATGACCAGCAGGATGGGCGCCACCATCCAGATGGCCCTCAGAAGTCTCCGTAGTCCAGCTCCGGTGAGGATGAACATGCCGCACATGATGGCAAAGACCACAAGGGAAACGGTCCAATCCACAATCAGGAAAGACGCCGTTCCGCAGGCGGCAACCACAAGGAATTTCAACCACAGGGGAGTACGGTGGATGATCGAGTTTCCGCGAACGTAATTCGCAATCAGGAATCCATGGCCCCTCACGTCGACACATCGCCTAGGGGGCCGCTGGGCAGGGCAGCCGCGCACAGCGCACGGTAACGTGCGACGCCATCGGAAGCACCGCCGTCGAACACAATTCGTCCGGACTCCACCACCAGCACCCGGTCCATGTCGAGCGCGAGGTCAAGATCGTGCGTGGACATGATCACCTGCTGGTCCAGTTCGGCTACGGTACGACGCAGGAGTTCACGGTTCCGGAGGTCCAGGAGGGTGGACGGTTCGTCAAGGACCAGGACAGCTGGATCAACGGCCAGGACTGCCGCCAGTGCCAACAACTGCCTTTCACCACCGGAAAGTTCGTAGATGCTTTGATCGGCAAGGTGCAGTAAGCCAAAACGATCCAGGACTGCTTCTGCCCGCGCTGCCCGCTCCCTGGAGTTCTTGATGGAACGGCGCAGGGAAAGTTCAACATCTTCCCGACCCGTAGGCATCACTAACTGGGACAGGGGATCGGTAAAGACGAAACCCACATTGCGGCGGACGCGTCTGACGTGGGCAACTGTGTCATCACCGTGGACCACAACAGTTCCAGCGCTCGGTTCAACCAAACCGTTCACGAGACGGAGAAGGGTGGATTTCCCGGATCCGTTAGCGCCGATCACCCCGATCCTGCGCTCGGTCAGGTCCAGGAAAATGTCGCGCAGGAGGGCCTTGGGCTCGTCGCTGCCATCAACCGGGACGCGCACCGAGACATTGCTGAAGCTGATGGAGTTCATCTACTGATTGTTCCTGCTTTACTTGACCCGACGCACCAGGACGTCCGGGAACGCCTTGTGAATGGCCATGGCGATGATCACAGCCAGGATGTTCTTGAGGATGTCACCTGGGACGAAGGGGAGGTCTGCGAGGAAAGCCTTGGGGAAGTCCAATTTGGCATTGACCATCATTCCAAGGATGCCCAGCGCGTGGATGACCACGATGCTGCTTACCATTGCCCCGGCGAAGAGCCACAGCGCACGGAACTTGACCGTCCGACGGATGACCACCCCTGCAAGGTAGCCTGTCGCCGCTGCGGCCAAGGGGAACGCAATGATGTAACCGGCGGAGGGCGTCGCGAGAATCCCCAGTCCGCTGCGGCCGCCGCTGAAGATCGGCAGCCCGGCGAAGCCGAGCAACACATAAAGCCCGACGGCGGCGAAACCGCGCCCGGCGCCCAGCACCAACCCGCTGAGCATCACTGTCAGGGTCACCAAGGTGATGGGAACACCTAGCGCGCCTACCGGGATACCGGGGACGATCGCGGAAGCGGCGACGAGGGCAGCGAAAACGGCGATGAGGCCGAGGTCGGTGGCGGTCCAGCGTTTGCGGGAGGAGGCGGTGCGCTGGGCCGCTGCCTTATCGGTGGCAGCAGTCTCAGGTTGGGTCTGGCTCATGACGGTCCTATCGGGTGCGGTGCAATGAAAGTTGTTTCCCCTGATGTCGAGGGTACGGTCGGAAGCAGACCGGGATTTTGGAGCCTTCCCACAAAGCCTTCCGGGAATTGTTTGGCCGTTGGCACAGTTTTGTCTTTGGAGCCCAATGTCAACCAGCGGCCAGGGTACCGGTAGACTTGAACAGGCTGTTCTCACGGCCACACCCCGCCGCACTTATCGGACCCACCGGTCCCCGCGAGCGTTCCCCATTGAAAGGCATCACCCGAATTGATTACCGTCCAGGACCTCGAACTCCGCGCCGGCGCACGCCTGCTCATGGACCAGGTCAACTTCAGGGTGGACAAAGGGGACAAGATTGGTCTCGTCGGACGTAACGGCGCCGGCAAGACAACCCTCACCCGGGTCCTTGCCGGCGAGGGCCTTCCCGCGGGGGGCAAAGTCACCCGGAGCGGTGAGATCGGCTACTTGCCGCAGGACCCGCGGACGCCGGACATGGAGCAGCTCGCCCGCGACCGCATCCTGTCCGCCCGCGGCTTGGACGTTGTGGTGGGCAAACTTAAGAAGGCCCACGAGGACATGGCAAGCGACGATGCGGCTGTGCAGCGCAAAGCCATGAACCGCTATGACCGCCTCGAAGCTGAATTCCTCTCCGGTGGCGGTTACGCTGCGGAAGCCGAAGCCGCTGCGATCTCCTCCAATCTCGCGCTGCCGGATCGGCTCCTCAACCAACCGTTGAAGACTCTCTCAGGTGGCCAGCGGCGCCGTGTCGAGTTGGCGCGCATCCTTTACTCGGACGCGGAAACCCTGCTCCTCGACGAGCCCACCAACCACCTTGACGCCGACTCCATTACGTGGCTGCGCGACTTCCTGAAGAACCACCAGGGCGGCTTGATCGTGATCAGTCACGACACGGACCTGCTGGAAGCAACGGTGAACAAGGTATTCCTGTTGGATGCCAACCGCGCCCAGATCGACTTCTACAACATGGACTGGAAGCGCTACTTGCTCCAGCGCGAAACGGATGAGCGCGCCCGGAAGCGCGAACGCGCCAATGCCGAAAAGAAGGCTCAGGTCCTTATTGACCAAGCCAACAAGATGCGCGCCAAGGCCACCAAGGCCGTGGCGGCCCAGAACATGGCCAAGCGCGCTGAGAGGCTCCTGAGTGGGTTGGAGGCCGTGCGCGAGAACGACCGCGTGGCAGCATTGCGTTTCCCGGATCCTTCTCCGTGCGGCAAGACTCCCCTGACCGCGGAGGGCCTGAGCAAGTCCTATGGCTCGTTGGAAATTTTCACGGATGTGGACCTGGCAATTGATCGCGGCTCCAAGGTGGTCATCCTTGGCCTCAATGGTGCCGGCAAGACCACCCTTTTGCGCATGCTGGCCGGTGTCGATAAACCTGACACTGGCGACATCATCCCCGGGCACGGCCTCAAGGTGGGCTACTACGCACAGGAGCATGAGACGCTCGACGTCGACCGCACGGTCTTGGAGAATATGCGGTCTTCAGCTCCGGACATGAAAGACGCCGAAGTCCGCGGCATCCTGGGTTCGTTCCTGTTCTCCGGTGACGACGTCGACAAGCCCGCAGGCGTCCTTTCCGGCGGTGAGAAGACCCGTTTGGCCTTGGCCACAATCGTGGCCTCCAGCGCGAATGTGCTGCTCCTTGATGAGCCCACCAACAACCTGGATCCCGCCAGCCGCGCCGAAATCCTGGGTGCGCTCAAGAACTACAGTGGTGCCGTCGTCATGGTCAGTCACGACGAAGGTGCTGTGTCAGCGTTGAACCCGGAGCGCGTTGTATTGCTCCCGGACGGTGTCGAAGACCACTGGAACGAAGACTACCTGGATCTTATTACCCTCGCGTAAGGGTTTGCCTAACGGACCTGCAGGGGTTCGGCGCCGGTGATGCGCGCCAGTTCTTCGTAGCTGATGGAGAACATGGAATTGTGGTCTCCGGCGCCGGCCCAAAGGACAGGATGCACTTGGAGTGAGACGTCCAGGAGTGTCCTGATCTTCCGGGGATGCCCCACTGGCGCGACTCCTCCCACTTCCTGGCCGGTGTGTTCCAGCACGAAGTCGGGCTTTGCGCGGCGTATCCTGCCGGTCCCCAGCTGATCCGCCACGAGCCCCGTATCCACCCTCGCTGCTCCACTGGCAAGGATGAGCAAAGGTGCGCCGTCGAGCTCGAAGATCAGGCTGTTAGTGATCGCGGCCACCTCGCATCCCAGGACCGACGCAGCGGTGGCCGCCGTCGGGACTTTGTCCTCGAAAATCCGAACCGTGTCCTGAGCGCCGGCGGTGGTCAGCGCCGACTTAACGTTCAGCACGGCACCAGGGATTGAATCAGTAGCCTTGGGCATCCAGGATGGCGTCTTCCTCTTCTTCGGCCGTGGGCCGCCTGTTTTTACGGGGAGCAGGGGTTCGCTTCCTGGGGGTGCCACCGGCGGCGAGGATTTGTTCATCTTCTTCCTCTTCAGCATCGATGGCCGCGTTCCGGGCTTGTTGCCGCGCTGCGTAACCGAACCCGATAAACATCAAGACGCCAAAAGCGAACCACTGCAATGAGTAGGAAAGGTGTGTTCCTTCTTCGGTGGCAGGTTTGGGGAAGGGAGTGGGCATTGGCTGCACAGCGGGATCTTCGTTGGCGAGCTGCCCGTACGCCCCCGTGGCGATGGGATAGGGTAGTTCCCCGGCAAAGCCGGCGAGGTCAATGGAGGCCAACTGACCGTCCACCGCGCCGCGGTCCAGCTTGGGTTCGGCGGGCTTAAGCCGCGCCACTACCGTGACCTCGCCGGTGGGTGGAGCGGGAACGACGTCAGGACGGCCCGGGGTGTTGTTGCCGATCGGCAACCAACCCCTGTCAATAACCACTGCTTCGCCTGTCGTCAGCCGAAAAGGAACCACGACGTCGTAACCGGGCTGGCCGTTCAGCGGCCGGTTGCGCACAACCCGCTGACCATCGACGTCGTAGCTTCCACGCAATTCAACCTGGGTCCATTCCCGCTCTGGGTCCAGGGCGTCGAACTGTTCCTTAATTTCCGCGTAGGGGATGGGAGTTGCAGAGTAATTGCTCACCACGCGATTGATCTCGGCCAGCGTTTCAGCCCTGCGGTCCATTTGCCAACGGCCCAGGAAAACGCAGGCCGTGGCGAAGATAACAGCCAGCACGAAGTATCCCAGCCACTTGCTGGAGAAGAGGAAACGATACATTCAGCCGGCCTCATTTGCTGCTTCTTGACTGGCCGTGAACGGCACAGTTTCTTTCCAGAGGCCACGCGTCTGCAGGTAGTCCTCCAGCCAGTCCCGGTGGTCGCCGCACGATAGCCACACCTTGCGTCGATCCGGCGTGTGGATGCGGGGATTATTCCACAGGAGTTGCCACTGGGCGCCGGCTCTGCAGCCTTTCCGGGAGCACAAAGCCGGACCCGTGGCACGTTCGGACTCCTGGCCGGCCGCACCCGGACCGCCAAGATTAAAGATATTCATGAAGCCGCCCGTTCGTCGCCGGGATACCCGGCCTCGCTTGCATGGCCCATTGCGGGGCCCGCTTGTTTGCTCGGTGGTTCGTCATCCACCAGTTCTCCTTGAAGCACTGTTGGCGCGTCCGCAGGAGCTTCTTCCGGCTCCGGGGAACGTTCGATCTCAGGAACTGCCACGTAGTCCAGCAGGGACTCACTGTGGTCCTCCGCTTTGTCGTTGCCATTGGCTATGACCACAGCGATCCAAGGAAGGAACACGGCACCAGCGATGGCAATGATTTTGAACCAGCCGTCAACCACAAAAATCAGGATGATGCAGACCATGCGGATACCCATGGCCACCGCATATTTGATCATGCGATCACGCATGTCTTCGGAGTGCGCGGCAGCGGCATCTGTGATGCTGTGGACTTCGGGGTCACTGGAAACAGCGTCCGGTTCCCCGGGCACTCCCTGCAGGGGACTGTCTTCTCGTGTCACAACTGAATCATCACGCTCCAAAGGCTTCTCTCAATTCTCTCACCAAGGCTGTACCGGCCCAAACCGCGCTGGTTGCCGGTTACCCGCGGGTTGCAGCGGGCTGCGGATAGGATCGAAACAGGAAAATCCCCCTTCACAGCGGCAAACGAATGCCGCGGAACTGGAGCTAAAGCATGTCTGAAGCAGTATCCACCGGCCGCAGTGTCCTCATTACCGGCGGCAATCGGGGCATCGGCCTCGCCATCGCCGAATCGTTCCTTGCCAACGGTGACAAGGTAGCTGTCACGTACCGCAGTGAAACAGAACTGCCTGAGGGCATCCTGGGCGTCAAAGCCGACGTCACGGACGAGGCATCAATCGACGCCGCCTTCAAGGTCGTCGAAGAGGCGCACGGACCTGTGGAGGTGCTGGTAGCCAACGCAGGCATCACCAAGGACACGCTGCTCCTCCGAATGAGCGAGGACGACTTCACGTCAGTTCTCGACACCAACCTGACCGGGGCCTTCCGTGTCATCAAGAGGGCGTCCAAGGGCATGATCCGCCTGCGGAAGGGGCGCGTTGTACTGATTTCCTCGGTGTCGGGCCTCTACGGCGCGCCTGGTCAAATCAACTATTCCGCATCCAAGGCCGGAATGGTCGGCATTGCACGTTCCCTGACCCGTGAACTCGGGAGCCGAGGCATCACCGCGAATGTTGTAGCGCCTGGTTTCATCAATACCGACATGACGGCCGAACTGCCCGAAGAAACCCAGAAGTCCTACTTGGCCAATGTTCCGGCGGGACGCTTTGCCGAGGCCTCCGAAGTAGCCGACGTGGTGCGCTGGGTTGCGAGCGACGAAGCCGCGTACATCTCCGGCGCCGTGATCCCGGTTGATGGCGGCCTCGGGATGGGCCACTAGGAAACTAGCCTGCACGGCTGTTTTTGTCCGAGGCCAACAACGGATTTCCTTCCTGCCGCTGGCATGATGGAAACCGAGCCCACGGAATTTGGATGAAGTGAACAAAAGGAGCACGAATGGGAACGCTGGATAACAAGACCGCCATCGTCACGGGGTCTTCCCGGGGAATCGGCGCCGAAGTTGCCAAGATCCTCGCAGGCGAGGGTGCCGCCGTCGTCGTCAACTACCGTCAGAAGGCGCCACGTGCCAACAAGGTAGTGACAGAGATCCAGGCAGCAGGCGGCCGCGCCGCTGCTGTAGGAGCAGACCTCACCACTGATGAGGGTGTACACGCACTGGCAAGCACAGCCATGGAGGAGTTCGGCTCCCTCGATATCCTGGTACTCAACGCCTCCGGCGGTATGGAATCGGGCATGGAGGAAGGGTATGCACTCAAGCTGAACCGCGATGCCCAGGTGAATATGCTCAACGCAGCCGTTCCGCTCATGCCCGAGGGCTCGCGCGTGGTTTTTGTCACCAGCCATCAGGCGCACTTTGTTGAAACCGTGCCCACCATGCCCGAGTACGAGCCCGTTGCCAAGAGCAAGCGCGCTGGTGAGGACGCCCTGCGCGCCCTCCTGCCCAACCTCGCAGACAAGGGCATCTCACTGGTGGTCGTATCCGGCGACATGATCGAGGGCACCGTGACGGCCACCTTGCTGGATCGCTCCAACCCGGGAGCCATTGAAGCCCGCCGCGCGGAAGCAGGCAAGCTGTACTCCGTACAGGAGTTTGCGGCCGAGGTTGCCAAGATGGCGACCGCCGATGTGGAATCCGGCCATACCGAGTATGTGGGTGGCGCAGACTACTTCGGCAAGACTGCCGAGTAACCAGCACAGCAAATCAGCAGCGGCCCGGGACCAGCGTCCCGGGCCGCTGCTGTTTAATCAGCCAGCACTCTCGGTACATAACACTTCAATAAATTGTTCAAATTCTCGCGTCACGAATTACTGATTCGTGTTTCGCCGTTTTTGCTTTGCTTTAATTGGACTTTTCTGATTAACTCTCCAAGGCGCCCTCGTCCTTGTTTGTAAGCAGACGCATAAACCCAGATGGGGACTTTATGCTAAATCACCCACTCGGGCGACAGGTGGAAGCTTCGCGGTTGACTCACGGGGACGGCTACTGTCCCTTTGTTTTAGGAGCTTTCTTTGGACCTGTTATTGCACGCTGATGATATACATGCGTCGTACGATCATCGGCGCATCCTTAAAGGCGTCGAACTCTCGGTACAACGCGGCGAGATACTGGGGTTGATAGGAACCAATGGCGCGGGAAAGACCACCCTGATGGGCGTACTGGCCGGATCCCACAGGCATGACACCGGAACGATGACGCTGGCCGGAGAAAAGTATGGTCCGGACTCCATAGAGGAAGCGCAGGCCTGCGGGGTCGGTCTCATTCCTCAGAACTTCCGGATCGATCCCCAACTAACCATTGCAAGGGCCATTTTTCGAGGTACCTTCCAAGCAGATAAGACCCATGACGAGCTCCGTGATCAGGCAAGCAAGTTAATCCGGGACATCGGCATCAGCTTGGACCCCGACATGAAGGTCGGAACGCTGATTCGTGCTGAGCAGGCCCTTGTGGAAGTGCTGCGGATGGTTGCCGAAGAGGCCCAGTTGGTCATTATGGACGAGGTTGCCGCTTCCCTGCCGGACCACGATGTCGCTGTGCTGCATCAGGTGTTGCGAATGCTGGTCAGGCAAGGCCGCGCCATCATCTACATCACGCATCGACTGGATGAGGTCCGATCCATTGCACACCGTATTGCCGTGCTCCGGGAAGGCCGTGTGCACAAGATATTGGAAGCCAGCCATACCGACGTCGACGAACTGGCCTATCTTTTGCTGCAGCAGGAACTTGAAGGTGGCGCCAGGCCCACTGACCCGGCCGTGGGTGATGAAGCCCTGCGGGTGGTGAACCTCAGCATGGAAGACAAGGTTCGGGAGGTCACCTTCAGCGTGTCCAAAGGCGAGATTTTTGGCTTGGTCGGAACACATCGGTCAGGTGTCTACGAGTTGGTCGAAGCGCTTGCGGGAGTCCGCCCCAGCACCTCCGGGCACATCCTTTTGCACGGTCAACCGGTTCAGATCCGGGGGGTCCAGGATGCCTCCCGCTTAAAAATAGGCTACTTGTCCGATGCCACGGAGGATAGTGATGATGCGGGCAGCATCGTTGACGGCCTTCAGCCCGAACCGGGCGCGGGCGGGGCAAATCTTCGGGACGAAATCTCCCAGCTCCGTGGAGTAACTGAGGTCATTCGACGCCTGCGCATCAGCACCACTAACATCCACGGCAACATCACCACCCTCTCCGGCGGGGACAGGCAGAAGGTACAACTCGCCAAATGGACAGGCACGGACTGCGATGTGCTGATCCTCAGCCATCCCAGCCGGGGCATCGACATTGGCGCAAAGGAGACGGTCTACAAAATGCTGAGCGAGCTCAGCCAAACAGGGGTTGCCATCATCCTCTTGTCTTCCGACTTGTCCGAACTGATCGGCTGGTGCCACCGGGTAGGGGTGATGCGTGCCGGCGAACTTGTGACTATCGAGGCCAACGCCAACACCAATGAGGACGTCTTGGTACACCACATGCTGGGTGTGAAGTTCGAATCCGGTAGCGGCGAGGCACGCCGCGTGCGAAATTGACGGTACTTCTTCGTTCTGCACCAGAATAATTCCTGCTGTGAGACAACGAAGGGGACGGTGGCGCTTGCACCACCGTCCCCTTCGTCTTCCCTCGGAAATCAGATGGTGATGTCCTTGGCAAGGTTCTTTAGCTTGTGCCGGGCCAGGGCCAGGTTTGCGTAGGTGCGGTCGAGTACCAGGTAGACGAAGAGTCCCTTGGAACCGCTTGAATTCAAGACGTTTATCAGGTGGTACTGGGTGCCCAGCGTAATCAGGATGTCTTCAATGTCGCTGTCAACGCTTAGCTCGGCCATGGTACGCAGCTTGGCGCTCACCACATTTGAGTTACCCGCGGCAGCAACGCCGAGATCGAAGCCCGGGTTTCCGCCTTGGGCCAAGGCCATGCCACTGGAATAGTCCACCACGGCCGCGCCGGTGGCTCCTTCGATGGCCAGCAGTTGCTTTATGGCTTCATCAAGTGTGCTCATATCGGGTTGTTCCTGTTCTGTTGTGTCATCCGCAGTGTCTTTGGAAATGGCAGTTCGGGTGGTGTGAACGTCGAAGTGATTCGTGGTCAAAATCTCGTGGAGCGGTGTTAAGCGCTCGTCCGGTATTTCCTCATCATATTCAGTCGATTCGAATACGTAGCCGCGTTTCCACCATTTCCACGTGCGTTCCGAACGGTTCACTTCCTGCCCCCGCACTTCCCTCGTTCCGGACTGCCGCCTGCTATGCGGAGATATTGATGGAAGCCTTCACTTTACACAAGAACTTCTGCACCAAAGCATCGCATTCATGCAGTAGCCCGAAAGTGCTATTCATTACAGCGAATAATGACAACTTGATAAATTGTTGCCTATTCAGCGTCACGAAATTGGTGTCCCTGTTTCGCGTTGACTCTTCATTCGGCTGCCGCACTTCTCCCGAATAGCCCGCCTGTCCGGGCAAACTAAAGCACCGGCGGAGAAACTCCACCGGTGCCGGGTCAGGATAACGCGAAGCGACGTCGCGCAGGCGACGTCGCCTGATTTCAGACGTTGGCGATATGCCGCACTGCGTCCAGATACGGCATCGAGATGACGGCGTCGGCCACTGCGCGCACTGCTGGTTTGGCATTGAAGGCGACGCCGATGCCGGCCGCACCCAGCATGTCCAGGTCGTTGGCGCCGTCGCCCACCGCGATGGTGTGCTCAAGGCTGATGCCTTCCGCAGCCGCCCACTGACGCAAGTACTTCTCTTTGGCGGCCCGATCGACAACTGCGCCGAGAACCTTGCCGGTCAACACGCCGTCGACGATCTCGAGCTCGTTGGCAATCCAGTAGTCCAAACCAAGTTCTTCGGCGATGGGCCCCAAAATCTGATTGAACCCTCCGGAGACAACAGCAACCACGTGCCCTGCCTCTTTGAACGCGGCAACCAGTTCTGCCGCACCCAGGCTAAGGCGCACCTCTTCGCGAACGTCATCAACGACGGCGGCAGGCAGCCCGGCGAGGACGGCAACGCGGGCGTGCAAGCTCTGGGCGAAGTCCAACTCACCGCGCATGGCAGCCTCTGTGACGGCAGCGACTTCCTCACGTTTGCCGGCATGAGCTGCCAGCAACTCAATGACCTCCTGCTGGATCAGGGTTGAATCCACATCCATGATCAGGAACTTCCGGGGGGCTTGGCGCAGGCTCCCCGGAACAATGGCTGTGTCCACCCCTGCCTCGGCAGCTTCGGCCACCAGCCGCCTCACTGTCAAAAGGCCCGCGTCCGTGTCGGAGTCCACCATAAGATCGGCCGTGTGCACACCGAAGCGCTCGTCGCCGCCCTGTGACTCAGATGACACTGATGCGCCGGCGTCAGCCAGCACTTTGAGCACATTTTCCAGTGATTCGGGGGACAAATTCACGCCGTAGCTGACTGCAGCCAAGTTCGAAGTCATGGCCTCAATCCTACTGAGGGGTGCTTCGTCCATCCGAATTCGTTTCCCCTCGTAAACGAGCAGAATGTCCGGTTATCAGTCACACCTATTTTTGTCCTAGTGTCTACTGCTATGAGTGATGTTCTGGAATTGGCTGCCGTCAGCGTTGTCCGAGGCAAAAAGACCCTGCTGGACAAGGTCGACTGGGAAGTCAATGAAGGCGAACGCTGGGTCATCCTGGGACCGAACGGCGCTGGCAAGACCACCCTGCTCCAGATAGCTGCCGCCCGCATGCACCCAAGCAGCGGCAGGGCCGGGATCCTCGATGAAACCTTGGGGCGCGTTGATGTCTTTGAACTCCGCCCCCGCATCGGCCTTTCTTCGGCAGCGCTCGCTACCCAGATTCCCGAACACGAGAACGTGCTGAACGTTGTGGTCACGGCAGCCTACGGCGTCACTGGTCGTTGGCGTGAGGGATACGAACGCGACGACGAACGCCGCGCCTTCGGCTTGCTCAACGACTGGGGGATGGGTCCGTTGTTGAACCGCACCTTTGCCACCCTGTCCGAGGGGGAGCGCAAGCGCGTCCAAATTGCCCGCGCGCTGATGACCGACCCTGAACTGCTACTGCTGGACGAGCCTGCCGCAGGCCTTGACCTCGGCGGGCGTGAAGAACTGGTCCACAAGCTCGGTGAGCTCGCCAGCGACGAAGCCGCTCCGGCTATGGTCCTTGTCACGCATCATCTTGAGGAAGTACCGCCTGGATTCACGCACGCCATGCTGCTTCGCGAAGGCGGAGTGGTGGCTGCTGGTCCCATCAAGGAAGTCCTTACGGACGAACACCTCAGCAAAACCTTCGGCCTGGCGCTGGACGTTTCGGAAAACGGTGGCCGTTACACGGCCACCGCCCGACGCTAGACGGGTCGCGTAGCCAACAATGGAAATCCTTAGCAGCATCCTGGTCTTTTTCGCGGGCCTGTGGGCCGGCACCATCAACGCAGTAGTCGGTTCCGGCACGCTGGTAACCTTCCCCGTGCTCATAGCCCTTGGTGTCACCCCGGTGGTCGCTTCCATGAGCAACGCGATGGGACTCGTGGCCGGCACGGCCGCGGGTGCCTGGGGCTACCGACGCGAACTGGCAGGCCGTGGCAGGCAGCTGATGAAACTCCTGCCGGCCTCCTTGCTGGGTGGTATCACCGGCGCATGGCTGCTGCTGCACCTGCCGGAGAAGGTCTTCCACTACGTAGCTCCCGTCCTTCTGGTCCTGGCCCTCCTCATGGTGCTGTTCCAGCCCAAACTGCAGGCATGGGTCCGCAGCAGGGAAGAGAATCCGGAACACGCCATCCGGGACCGCAGCCACGGATTCCTGCTGGTGGTCCTTGTGTACTTGGCCGGTGTGTATGGCGGCTACTTCGTAGCTGCGCAGGGAATTCTCCTGGTGGGCATCCTCGGGGTATTCCTCACCGGAACCATGCAAAATGCCAATGCCATGAAGAACATCCTGGTACTGGGCGTCAACATGGTGGCGGCAATCTCTTACCTGATCTTCGCCTTCGACCGCATCAACTGGCTGGTTGTCCTACTCATCGCAGTCAGCTCCACCATTGGCGGACTCGTCGGTTCCAAGGTAGGCCGGAAGCTGTCTCCCAAGGTCCTCCGGGCAGTGATCTTCACCCTCGGCATGGTGGCCTTGGGCTTCATGGTAGCCAACCTGCTGAAATAATCACCCGGTGACATTCCACTATCTTGAGTCCGCCAATGATCCCCGCGTGACGGACTACACCACGCTCACCGATGTACACCTGAGGAAGCTGCGTGAGCCCCGGGAGGGCATGTACATCGCCGAATCCTCCAAGGTCCTCCGTAGGGCACTGGCTGCAGGCCACCAGCCACGTTCCTTTTTTCTGGCTGAGAAGTGGCTGGAGGACCTCGAGGACGTCTTCCGGGCTCATCCTGATGTTCCGGTCTTCATTGGCAAAGCCTCCTTGCTGGAAGAAATCACCGGGTTCCACCTGCACCGCGGAGCCATGGCTGCAATGCACCGGCCAGCGCCCGTACCTTTGTCGGACCTCTTGGCCAACGCGCAGCGGATCGCCGTCTTGGAGGACATTGTGGACCACACCAACGTGGGTGCCATCTTCCGCTCTGCCGCTGCACTCGGAGTGGACGCGGTCCTCGTGTCGCCAAGGTGCGGGGACCCCCTGTACAGGCGCAGTGTTCGCGTCAGCATGGGCACGGTGTTCCAGGTTCCGTGGGCGCGCCTGGAGAGCTGGCCGGGCGACCTGGCCGAGCTGAAGGAACAGGGCTTCACAGTGGCGGCCATGGAGCTGACCGATGATGCCTTGGACTTGGACGATCTGGCGGCAAGGAACATCCCCAAACTGGCCCTGGTGCTTGGAACCGAAGGGGCAGGCATGAGCGAGGAGACGTTGACCGCCGTCGATCTCGCCGTCAAGATTCCCATGCGTGCAGGCGTCGATTCGCTTAACGTCGCAGCGGCCTCGGCAGTGGCGTTTTGGGAACTCCGCCCACGCAACTGAACGGAGTTCGTACGGGATGGCCGTTTCGGCTATGATTGGTTGTTGGCCCGGCCGCTGGAATGTCCGCATTGCAGCAAAGGTCCACCTCCATTCATACCTGGCAGCTGGCAAAATCCAGTTGCGCGAACAAAAGGTCCCATTATGAAGTCTGATATCCACCCGAAGTACGAAGCTGTTGTTTTCAACGACCTGGCTTCCGGTACGCAGTTCCTGACCAAGTCCACCGTGTCTTCCTCGAAGACCATCGAGTGGGAAGACGGAAACACCTACCCGGTTATCGACGTCGAAATCTCTTCGGAGTCCCACCCGTTCTACACGGGCAAGCAGCGCATCATGGACTCCGCTGGCCGCGTCGAGCGCTTCAACGCTCGCTTCAAGGGCTTCGGCGGCAAGAAGTAACCCACTTCACCCCAAGGCTTATCAAAGGTCCGTATCGCTGGTTTTCCGGCGATGCGGGCCTTTGCGTTTTCCGGCAAGATGGACACCATGACTTCCCATCCGAATCCGGAACCGCACACCTACGACGACGACACGCGCCTTCACGGCGAATATAAAGTCCCCGGCGGCAAACTTGTGGTGGTGGATTTGGAAGTGGCTAATGGCCGGTTTTCCAAGGTATCGCTGAGCGGTGACTTTTTCCTGGAGCCCGATGAAGCCCTTACAGACATCAACCGAGCCCTGACCGGCCTCCAGGAGAACTCAACAGCGGCCGACATCGCCGCAGCCGTCAACGCCGGATTGCGCGAGGACGCCGTACTGTTCGGGTTCTCCGCCGAGGCTGTGGCGGTAACGGTCCGCCGTGCGCTCTCCAAGGCGACGGGCTGGGCGGACCACCAATGGGAAGTCATTCCACCTTCTGTACTGCCCACGCAGGTGAACGTGGCGTTGGATGAGGTCCTCACGGAGGAAGTCGGAGCAGGGCGGCGGAACCCCACGCTGCGGTTCTGGGACTGGGAAGAGCCGTCCGTTGTCATCGGCAGCTTCCAGTCGGTACGGAATGAGGTGGATCCGGAAGGCGTCAACAGGCACGGAATTACGGTGGTACGCCGCATCAGTGGTGGCGGCGCCATGTTCATGGAAGCCGGCAACTGCATCACGTATTCGCTCTACCTACCGCAAACGCTGGTCGATGGAATCAGCTTCGCTGACTCCTACGCCTTCCTGGATGCCTGGGTAATGGCCGCACTGGAGAAGCTGGGCATTACCGCCTTCTATGTGCCCTTGAATGACATTGCCACCGATCAGGGCAAGATCGGAGGCGCAGCACAAAAGCGCCTTGCCAACGGCGGCATGCTCCATCACGTCACCATGAGCTACGACATTGACGCAGACAAGATGGTGGACGTCCTGCGCATCGGCAAGGAGAAACTCTCAGACAAGGGAACCCGGAGTGCCAAGAAGCGGGTGGACCCGTTGCGGCGCCAGACAGGTCTTCCACGCTCGGCAATCCTTCAGGCCATGCAGGATGTCTTTACTGAACGTTACGGTGCTGTGGAAACCCGGCTCACCGACAACGAGCTCGCCGAAGCAAGGCGGCGCGTAGCCGCGAAGTTCGGTACTGAGGAGTGGCTGAACCGGGTTCCTTAGGTTCTTTCCGGTCGCTTGCCCTTGCGGTCAGCCGGCCGCTTGCGCCGTCAAAGCCCGCAGCAGGTGGCTCCGTTGCTCAATGACGATGCGGCGCAAGGCACGGGGAGCATTCTGGTGGTCACGAAGCCAATGGTCGGTTCGTACCAGCACCGCGTGATCAGCTGGCCGCACGCCTTCCGGCAGGTCCTGGGCTCCGGGGAAGAGGCCACGGACAATCCGGCCCGCGATTTCAATGCTGCGTTCGGTCCACACACGCTCAAGGCACTCGAAGTAGGGCTCAACGTAGCGTTCCAGAAGGTCTCCGGGAGCAGTAACGAAACCGGCTATGGTGGCGCTGAGGATCTCGTTGGAAAGGCCCGTGCTGTTCACGGCAGAATCCCAGGCAGCTGCTTTGACTGATGCGTCCGGTCGGGCAGCTGAGGCCAGGGCATGCCCCTCCCTGCCCGATGCTGTCGTATCAGCCCCAAGCTCCCGGTCCAGTTCGGCCAGGGTCGCTTGCCCGTGGGCCGCCAGCGCCTGCCAGAGGCTCCAACGCAGTTCGGCGTCCACGGCCAGGCCCTCCACCACGGTGCTGCCGTCAAGGATTCCCCGCAGAAGGGTTAACTGGCTGTCACCGTGTCTGGATACGTCGGCCACAGTTCTAGCCCACGCGAGTTGCGGGTCTGAGCCGGGATCAGCAGACATCAGCTGCTCAGCGGCCACCGCCAGGAAATCTTTTCGCACGCCTTCGCGTGTCGCCGAGGGGACATAACGCTCGATGGCGCTGGCAGCATTGCCCAACACGTTCAGCAGGACACCTATGCCCGCTTCGGCAGGCGCGAACTGCTCGACGGCGGACACGTAGCGGGCCGCTGGGGTAACTCCATCCCGGGCCGAATCCCAGAGCGCGGTCCAGCAAAGGGCGCGCGCCATGGGATCCGAAATTTTGTCCAGGGAGGTCCTTACAGTGTGTTCGGACTCGGGGTCCAGCCGCACTTTGACGTAGCTCAGGTCGTCATCATTGACCAGCAGCAGCGCTGGACGGCGCTTTCCGTTCAAAGCACTTACCAGCGTACTTGGGCCGGCAACGTCCACCTCGATGTTTTCGGTCCTCACCAAGGCACCAGCCGGATCGGCGTCATACAAGCCCAGCCGCATACGGTGTGGACGGAGTTCCTGGTGCCCGGTCAGGGGATCTATGGCCTCTTGCTGGAGGGTCACGGCCCCAAAGACCCCACCGTCCTCCACGATCTCAGCGGCAATGGTGGAGATACCGGATGTCTGCAGCCACTGGCGTGCCCAGTCAGCCAAGTCCCGGCCCGAGGCAACGCCAAGTGCTTGCAGGAGGTCCTGGAGGGACGTATTACCAAATTCATGATCCCGAAAATACTGACGGGACCCCTTGATGAAAGCATCAAAACCGACATAGGCCACCAACTGCTTCAGTACCGAAGCACCCTTGGCATACGTTATGCCGTCAAAGTTCTGCTTGGCGGCCTCAAGGTCCGGGATGTCCGCCACAATAGGATGGGTGGTGGGCAGCTGGTCCTGCACATAGGCCCAGGCTTTGCGTTTGCTGGCGAAATTCACCCATGCGGTGTCCCAGTCCGTAGCGCGGTCCACACCAAGGGTCCCCATGTAGTCGGCGAACGACTCCTTGAGCCAGAGGTCATCCCACCAGTTCATGGTGACGAGGTCGCCGAACCACATGTGTGCCATCTCGTGCATCAGCGTATTGGCTCGCGCTTGGTACTGGGCATCTGTGGCGCGGGAAGCGTAAACGTACTTTTCCGTGAACGTCACCAGCCCGGGATTCTCCATGGCTCCGAGGTTGTACTCGGGCACGAACGCCTGATCATACTTGCCCCACGGATAGGGGTAGGCGAAGAGCTCGTTAAAGAATGCCAGTCCACTCTTGGTCAACCGGAACAGTTGTTCGGCATCGAACGACTCCGCTAAGGAGGCCCGGCAGAAAAGTGCCAGCGGGACGTCAAGGCGGGTTCCGTCGTCGAGAGTTGTTGCCCAGTGATCTTCTGCCTTGAAGTAAGGGCCGGCCAGCACAGTAGTGATGTAGGTGGACATTCGCTTGGTGGTAGCGAAATCCCATTGCGCGGCACGGGGATCGTCCGGCACAGGCGTGCGGGCCTCTTCCACTCCGTTGGACGCGACTTTCCAAGCAGCGGGAGCGATGACGTGGAACGTAAATTCAGCTTTGAGGTCGGGCTGTTCGAAGTTGGCGAAGACGCGGCGGCTGTCGGCCGGTTCGTATTGCGTGTAGAGATAGCACTCGCCGTCTGCGGGATCCACAAAGCGGTGCATGCCCTCGCCGGAGCGGCTGTAGAGCGCCCTCCCCGCCACAGTCACGGTGTTCTCGGCCTCGAGGCCTTCCAGAATGATCCTGTCCCGGTCCACCACTAATCCGACGTCAAGAGACCGGCCGTTCAACAGCACAGACTCGACGCCGCCGCTGATGAAATCCATAAAGGTGGAGGAGCCGGGGTCGGCTGAGAAGGTGATGGTACTGGTGCTCGGGTATCCGGCGACGGCGGGATCTGCCGCGTCGCGGACATCAAGCGTGACGTCGTAGCTATGGGTGGTGATCAGGGCTGAACGGATGGCGGCTTCATCGCGCGACAAATTGTGATTCGACACACAGCTATCTAATCATGATCCAGGCGGCCCCCAGGCCCAACGATGCGATGAGCAGCCAGGACCCCAACGCCACCAGAATTGCGCGCCCTCCCGTATGAATCAGGGTGCGCACCCGCACCGCCGAACCAAGCCCGAACAGTGCTGTTGCCAAGAGGATGTCCTGAAGAGTCGCCGCGATCTCCAGTCCCGCCGCCGGCGCCCAACCCAGGGAGCGGACTACCACCATGGACAGGAAACCGATCACAAACAGCGGGACAATGGGCGGGAACCGCCCGTCCACGCCATTAGCTGCCTTGCCCGTCCCGTTGCTGTGTTGTTTCACATGGATTATCCGCTGGTGCACCCCGGCTGCTGCCGCAACAGGCGCAAGCAGGACCACGCGGGTCAATTTCACGACGACGGCGATCGCCAATGCCGAGGTACCCGCGGTTTGCGCCGTGGCCACCACCTGGCCGACGTCATGCACTGAGGCGCCGGTCCAGGCCCCGAACTGTTCAGGATTGAGGTTCAACGGGTGCATAAGAAGCGGGAGGACGCCGATTGCAAGGGTGCCGCACAGTGTCACAAGCGCCACAGGGAGCACGGTGTCTTGATGCTTGATACGGCGCACAGCTGCCATTGCGCCGATTGCGGAGGCTCCGCAGATGGAGAAACCAGTAGCGATAAGGAGGGCAGCTGATCCGGGGAGGCGCAGCAGCCGCGCCAGCCCATAAGTTCCAGCGAAGCTCAGCAGCACGACACCGCTGATCAGGAGCAGGGATAGCCAACCCAGGCCAAGGACGTCGCCGATGCTGACTTTGAGGCCCAAAAGCACGATTCCGGCACGCATAAGGTGCTTTCCAGCGAAGTCCAGGCCTGGTCGGGCGCGCCCCGCGGTCAACACGGCCGTGCCCGGTATATTTGCTGAAAGCAGGCCCAAGGCAACAGCAAGTGTCATGGCCGGAACCGCCGGTAAGACAGTATGAATGGCGAAGGCAAGACCCGTTGCGGCGATGCTCAGGACCAACCCGGGCCCCAGCCGGGACAGCTGGGGCGCAAAACTGTTGAAGGGCATGCCTCAACCCTGCCGGATGGGGGCACGGAAGGCGAACCGGGAGTACCCGGAAACGGCCACACAACCAGCGCGAAATGCGCTCGACTCAAAAAGGTGATTACCTGAATCCCATGTCTGACCTATTTCAGGATTACTCCGAGGCCGCCGCGCGCAGTGGTGCCTATGACGAGATGTTTGCCCAGGGCCACGTTGCCAGAAGATCCTATGGTCAGGTTTCCGGGGCTCTCCGCGAGCTTTCCTTGGCCGATGTCACCGCCCGGGCCGATTCCATGGCCCGAACGTTCCTGGACCGTGGCGTCACGTTCGACTACGCGGGGGAGGAGCGGCCGTTTCCCTTGGACATCGTCCCGCGCGTCATTCCCGCCGACGAGTGGGATGTACTGGAGCGTGGCGTTGCCCAGCGCGTCAAGGCCCTTGAAGCATTCCTGAACGATGTCTACGGGCGCATGGCAGTAGTCACGGATGGCGTGATTCCGCGGCAGCTTGTGACCACAAGTGCACATTTCCACCGCGCGGTCCACGGTTTCGAGCCCTCAGGCGGTGTTCGTGTCCATGTGTCGGGCATCGACGTCGTCCGGGATGCGGCTGGAACCTTCCGCGTGCTGGAGGACAACGTCCGCGTTCCTTCGGGCGTCAGCTACGTTTTGGAGAACCGTCGAGCCATGGCCAAGGGTTTGCCTGAGGCTTTCGGCCAGCAGCACATCCGGCCTGTGGAGGAGTACCCCCGGCGGCTCCTCTCCGCACTACGCAAGACGGCTCCCTCGGGCGTGGACGATCCAACCGTTGTTGTCCTGACACCGGGCGTCTTCAACAGCGCCTACTTTGAGCACACCCTCCTTGCAGGGCTCATGGGCGTGGAACTGGTGGAAGGCCGGGACCTCATCTGCCGCGGTAACCGCGTGTATATGCGGACCACTGCCGGTGAGCAGCGCGTGGATGTCATCTACAAACGCATCGATGACGACTTCCTTGATCCGCTGCAGTTCCGCTCGGATTCCATGCTCGGCTGCCCCGGATTGGTTAACGCCGCACGCGCCGGGGGAGTGACCATCGCCAACGCTGTGGGTAACGGTGTAGCCGACGACAAGCTCGTGTACAGTTACGTGCCTGACCTCATCCGGTACTACCTCCACGAAGAGCCAATCATCGCCAACGTCGACACTTTCCGGCTTGAGGAAAAGGAAGCCAGGGAGCACGTTCTTGACCGTCTCGACGAGCTGGTGGTCAAGCCCGTGGACGGTTCAGGTGGCAAGGGATTGGTCATCGGGCCGGACGCCACGAAGGACGAGCTCGACGCCCTGCGCAAGCGCGTCATTGCCGATCCCCGCGGATGGATCGCACAGCCCGTCCTGCAGCTCTCCACGGTGCCGACGCTCTCCGGAGACAAGTTCGGCCCCCGCCACGTGGACCTGCGTCCTTTTGCAGTAAACGACGGCGACGACGTCTGGGTCCTGCCGGGAGGCCTCACCCGGGTGGCGCTCAAGGAAGGGTCCCTGATAGTGAACTCCAGCCAAGGCGGCGGTTCCAAGGACACGTGGGTTTTGGCCGACTCTCCGCAACTGCCGGCCGAGGTCATTCCCCGCCAATCCGTCACACTCCGCGAGCAGGTATCCGTATGGCCGGTGGAAAGCAACTGGCGGGACCGCCAAACGGAGCAGCAGCAGTGAACGCGCTCCGTCAACACTTGAACTTCGACATGCACCACGCGAAGGAGGCAGTTCCATGCTGAGCCGCATTGCTGAGTCACTCTTCTGGATCGGACGCTACGTAGAGCGCGCCGACGGTACTTCAAGGATTTTGGATGTGCACCTTGAGCGCCTGAACCACTTGCCCTTGGAGGAACAGCGCAGCGTCGCCCGGGAGCTCCTTGCCGTAATGGGGGCCAAGCCGCAGAGCGAAGAATTCGGCCTTCCCGAACTCCTGCATGCCTTGGCCTATGACAAGCACAGCGCGTCCTCCATTGCCGGTTCACTGGGTGCAGCCCGAGAGAATGCGCGGCGCGCCCGCGAAACTGTCTCCCAATCCCTGTGGGAAAGCCTTAACACCACCTACTACGGCCTCAACCAACACCGCAAGGACGTTGTGGGGACCTATCGTTTCTGCAACTGGGTTTTGGAGCGGACCGCCATGGTCCGGGGTCTGGCGGACACCACAGTCAGCCATGACGAGAGCTGGTTGTTCATGGTGCTCGGTCGCTCCCTGGAACGGGCCGACATGACAGCCCGCATGTTGTCCACCCGCGACGTTCAGTCCGCTGGAATGTCGTGGGTCAACATGCTGCGGTGTGCGGGAGCGTATGAATCCTTCATCCGAACCCGCAGGGCAGCGTTCGGGGACCAGCACGCGGCAGAATTCCTGCTCCTGGACCGGTTGTTCCCGCGTTCCATTGTCTATGCTCTGCGCGATGCCGATGATTGCCTCGCCAAGTTGGATCCGTCAGCGCAGCGTGTGGGTTTCATCAACGACGCCCGGCGAATTGTGGGTCAAGCCCGGACATTCCTTGAATTCCACCGCACAGACGATCTCATGTCCGAACTGCCTGAACATATGGAACGTGTTCAAAAGGCCGTAACACAGGCCTCGGACGCAATTTCCCGTAAGTACTTCAATCAGGCTGATGAGCACGCCTGGGTGGGAGAAGTTTCATGACCCGGCTGAGCATTGTTCACAAGACTGCCTACAAGTACAACCGCCGTGTGACCTTGTCCTACAACGAGGCCCGGATGACTCCTCTGACTGACGGCCAGCAAGTTGTCTTGGAAGCCTCACTGAAGGTCTCACCGAACCAGGCCTCCGTAAGTAACTACCGTGACTACTGGGGGACGCGGGTCACCGCGTTCGATATGCAAATGCCGCATGAGAGCCTTGAGGTCCTCGCGACGGCCACCGTTGAAGTGCACCGCACCGAACGGGTGGCAACCGAAGATGACATTGTGGGATGGGACGTCATAGCTTCGGACAAGGTCCAGGACGAATTCAGCGACTGGTTGCCCCAGTCCCGGCTCAGCGGACCCGGTGAAGAAGTCCTGGAGATCGTTCCGGATATCGTCAGGGGAAAGAATCCCCATGAGGCCGCGCTGGCCGTATTCGCATGGATGGCCGGCGAAATGACCTACATGAAGGGCACCACCGGGGTCACAACGAATGCCGAACAGGCGTGGTCCCAGCGCCAAGGCGTGTGCCAGGATCTTGCCCATTTGGCCATCGGCGCCCTGCGCTGCAGCGGCATTCCTGCCCGCTACGTCTCGGGATACATCCACCCCCGTTCCTCCGCAGACATCGGCGAAACTGTTGCCGGCCAGTCACACGCCTGGTTGGAATGGTGGGATGGCGAATGGCGCAGCTGGGACCCCACCAACCACAAGCCGGCAGGTGATTACCATGTAACCGTGGCTCGGGGCCGTGACTATCGCGATGTTCCCCCGCTGAAGGGGATCCTGTCCGGTGGAGGCGGCTCGGGGCTCTCCGTTTCGGTGGAGATCACCCGCCTCGCGTAAGGTTTTTCTACAGATAAGGCCCTTAAGAGTCGATCTTAAGGGCCTTATCTGTACTCAGGCTTTCTACCAAGGGGAGGGCTTGTAGTCCTTGAGGAAGACTCCATACTGGTCCTCGCCCTTTTCGCCCATCACAATGGGGTCGTAGACACGCGCAGCGCCGTCCACCAGGTCCAACGGAGCGTGGAATCCTTCTTCCATGAGCCGGACTTTGGTGTAGTGCGGACGTTCGTCGGTGATCCACCCAGTGTCCACTGCGGTCATGAGAATGCCATCGGAATCCAGCATTTCCTGGGCGCTGGTCCGGGTCATCATGTTCAACGCGGCCTTGGCCATGTTCGTGTGAGGGTGCCCGGGGCCCTTGTAGGCACGGGAGAACTGCCCTTCCATGGCTGAGACGTTGACGATGTACTTCCTGTGGGCTGTGGATCGCTTCATGGCATCGCGAAGGCGGCTTACCAGCAGGAAGGGTGCCGTAACGTTGCACAGCTGGACCTCGAGCATCTCCAAGGGATCCACCTCGTCGACCACCTGGGTCCAACTGTTGATGGACGCGAGATCCGGAACCAAGCCGCCCGCATCGATCGCTGTCCCTGACTCAATTCGCTCCAAGGATGCCGATCCGGTGGAGAGCGCCAGCGAGGTGATCGCGTCCCCTGCCAAGACAGGGTGTTCGGTGACGCTGCTGGCCAGGGCAAGCGGGTGCTTGTCATGCGCATGACCGAAGGTCACCAGCTCGGGACCTCCGTTGGCAGCCTCAAGGGCCGCTGGCAGCGGCTCGTCCTCTGCGTCAACCAAAGGCTTGTATGCATTGCCGGAGCGCCGCACGGTCTGGGCTGCGTTGTTAATGATGATGTCCAACGGGCCCGCCTCGTTGAGCGAGTCGGTCAACGCCATGACCTGTGCCGGGTCACGGAGGTCTATGCCAACGATCCTGAGCCGGTGGAGCCACTCTCCGCTGTCTTCCATGGCTGCAAAACGTCGCGCGGCGTCCTTGGGGAAACGGGTAGTGATGGTGGTGTGGGCGCCGTCCCTGAGCAAACGTAACGCGATGTACATGCCGATCTTGGCGCGTCCGCCGGTCAGCAGTGCCCGCCGTCCCGTGAGATCCGTGCGGGCATCGCGCTTGCTGTGGCTGAAGGCCGCGCATTCAGGGCAGAGCTGGTGGTAGAAGGCGTCAACCTGCGTGTAGTGCTTCTTACAGATGTAGCAAGGACGCGAGCGAATGAGGTGCCCGGCGATCTCGCCGGTGGCTGAAGGCGCCAGCTTGTTGCCGCGGGTTTCGTCGTCAATGCGATCCGGCGCGGCGGTAGCCGTCAGAGCGAGGACAGCGCGGTCAGCCTCGGCAATGGAGTCACGTTTGGTGACACGGCGGTGGCGTTTGACGGCTTTGAACATCTTGCCGGTGGCACGGCGGACAGCAACGTAGTCCGGATGCTCTTCGTCGTAGACGTGGATCGTGGTCAGAACCTTGAGGCAGGCCTGGATCTCTTCAGGCGTCAGATCGGTGGAGCTCATTGACCTGATTTTACAGCCTTGGGAGCCTGAGGCCTGCCTCGGGTTCTGCCAACGTCAGCCGGGTACGTTCGGGCTAATGTGAGGCACCCTGGGCTGCGGCATCGGCTACGCGTGACTGGATGCCCGCCGCTACCTTTTCGGCGGAGTCACGGATGTCGGGATCATCGTGGGTGGCCGCCTTGACAGCTTCCGGCAGCCCACGGCGATGCTGCGCCGAAAGCGCCAGCTCTGCCTCGCCGGGCTCTGGTACAACCTGGCCCTTCGCAAGCACGGTAATGCCCGACTCAGTGACCTTATAGCCTCGTGCCTTATCCAAGGCCGGGTCCAAACCGATGGCCGCGCCAGCGGGGACCTTGACGTTCTTGTCCAGGATTGCGCGCTTGATCACGGCACCTTCGCCGACTCGGACCTTGTCCATCAAAACAGAGTCCTGAACACGGCTGCCTGCCGCCACATAGGCGTCGTTGGAGAGCACGGAACCTTCAACGATGCCACCGGAAACCACCACTCCGCTGGCAACAATGGAATCGAGGGCCGTTCCCACTGTGTTGTTCTCGCCACGGACAAATTTTGCCGGGGGCGAGATGCTCTGGCGCGTGTAGATAGGCCACTCGGAGTTGTAGAGGTTGAAGATCGGCACAGGGGAGATGAGGTCCATATGTGCGTCGTAGAACGAGTCGATGGTACCGACATCGCGCCAGTAGGTCCGGTCCCGTTCGGTGGCACCCGGGATGTCGTTGAGCGTGAAGTCGTACACGCCGGCTTCGCCTTGGTCCACGAAGTAGGGAATGATGTCCCCGCCCATATCGTGCTTGGTATCCAGTCTTTCTGCGTCCACATGCAAGGCTTCCACGAGGGCGTCTGCATTGAAGACATAGTTGCCCATGGACGCGAGGAACTGCGTGGGGTCGGCTGCCAGTCCGGGGGTGCTGGCCGGCTTTTCCACGAAGGCCGCAATCTTTTGGGGATCGTTCTGGTCCACCTCAATGACACCGAACTGGTTGGCCATGTTCAGTGGCTGCCGCACTGCAGCAACTGTCGCTTTGGCCCCGCTGGCAATGTGCTGCTCCACCATTTGGGAGAAGTCCATGCGGTACACGTGATCAGCGCCGACCACTACCACGATGTCCGGGGCGTCGTCATGGATGAGGTTCAGCGATTGATAGATTGCGTTTGCACTACCCAGGAACCAGCTCTTGCCCACGCGCTGCTGCGCCGGAACAGAAGCTACGTAGCGGCCCAGTTGCGTGGACATACGCCAGGTTTCCGAGATGTGCCGGTCAAGGCTGTGCGATTTATACTGCGTCAGCACGACGATTTTCAAATATCCCGAATTAACGAGATTGGATAGTGCAAAGTCAATTAGCCTGTAGCCGCCTGCGAACGGAACAGCGGGCTTGGCCCGATCCGCCGTCAGCGGCATGAGTCGGTTGCCTTCTCCGCCTGCCAATACGATTGCCAGAACTTTCTTCAACGCCATGGTCACAGCTCCCCGTACGTCTTCGTATCCCCCAAAAGTCCGATTTTCCGGACTCTTTCACACTAGAACACATACGCCGGAACGACTACGTTGGTTAGCGTGCGAATAGACATTGTGACTAAAGAATTCCCTCCGGAAATTTATGGCGGTGCCGGTGTCCACGTTGCCGAGCTCAGCCGGGTGCTGGCAAAGCACGTCGACCTTCACGTCCGGGCGTTCGGTGCGCCCCGTGATGCCGACTATCATGGGGCTTCCGTGGCGTCCTACGCCACGCCCGAAGACCTCGGCGATGCCAACGCCGCCATCCAAACCCTCGGCGTGGACCTGAGGATAGTTCCGGACATTGCGGGAGCGGACCTCGTCCACTCGCACACCTGGTACGCCAACATGGCCGGCCATCTCGCCTCGCTGCTGCACGGCATACCGCACGTGCTCAGCGCTCACAGCCTGGAGCCCCTGCGCCCTTGGAAAGCTGAGCAGCTTGGAGGCGGCTATGCGCTGTCCTCCTGGGTGGAGAAAACAGCGTATGAGGCAGCCGCCGCAATCATCGCCGTTTCCGATGGCATGCGTCAGGATATCCTCCGCAGCTACCCCAACGTGGATCCCGACAAGGTCCGCGTTGTCCACAACGGCATCGATGTCTCCCTGTGGGAGCGCGATGAAGAGGATGACGCGATCCGTGCGCTTGGTATCGATCCCGCCAAGCCCAGCGTGGTCTTCGTGGGCCGCAACACCCGCCAGAAGGGGGTGCCGTATCTGCTCCGTGCTGCGTCAAGCCTGCCGGAAGGTGTCCAGTTGGTGCTGTGCCTCGGGGCTGCGGACACCCCCGAACTTGCCGCTGAAACTGCACGCCTTATTGAAGAACTGCAGGCCAAGCGGGAGGGTGTCATCCTCATCGAGCGGATGCTGCCCCGGAAGGAGCTTATCCAGGTCCTCAGCCATGCCACCGCGTTCGCGTGCCCCTCGATTTACGAGCCCCTGGGCATCGTGAACCTCGAAGCCATGGCATGCGGTGCAGCAGTGGTGGCAAGTGCCACAGGCGGCATTCCGGAAGTGGTCCAGCATGGCGAAACCGGGCTCCTCGTCCAACTGGAGCAGGTCACTGACGGGACCGGGACGCCATTGGATCCCGAGAAGTTCGTCAGCGACTTCGCTGCGGCGCTGAACGAAGTTGTGGCGGATCCTGCGCGGGCCCGTGAGATGGGTATTGCCGGACGACGCCGGGCGGAGGAGCACTTCTCCTGGGAGTCCATCACTGAGACAACGCTTGAGGTCTACCGCTCAGTCCTGCGCTAAATCCCTAGCCTCCCGGTAGAAAGGCCAAATCACGACGGCGCCGCCCCCCTTTGGTGGGGACGGCGCCGTCGAGGTTTTCAAGAGTTCCGCAATTGTTCACCGCGTGGCAGCGAACTCCTGCTAACGGGCCTTGGATGCCTTCAGCGCCAGGAGCGTTTTCTCATCCGCCGGTGCACTGCCGCTGGCCCGCTGTTCGCGGAAATGTTTGCGGGCAGCATCCTGACGGGTAGCTTCTGCGCCGGTTGCGATGGAGGCGCGAAGGTGCTCCGGGCCGTAGCCGAAGGCGTCCACGAGGTCTACGGCGTGTGGACGGATCTTGACCAGGAGTCGGTTGATGTAGGTGCCAACGGTCCGGCCACGCTGCATCGAAAGCCTTCCGTTCATCAGGTACCAGGAGAGGTGCTTCTCGATCAGGGACAATCCGAACAGGTCGCGCAGCCAGGTCAAGACGCGTTTGGTTCCCTCATCCGATACATGGGTGAGGGCCTCGGTGAAGGCCTCCCACTGAAGAAGTTCCGCATGCGCCTGGGCGGCTTCAATGAGTTCGTGTTGGTGCTGGTTGAACAGGGCTGCGGCCTGGTGCTGTGGAAGTTTGTTGGCTCCCTTCAGTGCAGCACCGACGTCGGCGACCATTGACTGAACGCGGTCAGCCAAGAGCGTGCGCTGGCCTTCCTCGTCGCGCAACGCCAAAGCCGCCTTCTGGACTGAGCCGGTATCAGCCACGAACTGGGCAACCTGCCGGAGGCCCGTCCGGTGCAGAGCCACACCGGCGGCCTGATCAACTACATAACGGGCAAGAACACCAAAGTCGGCGCTCCGGAATTCCTTGGCGTAGTCAGCCAGGAGCCGCTTGGCTACCAGCTGCAGCAGCACGGTGTTATCACCTTCAAACGTGACATACACGTCGAGGTCCGCACGCAAGGAGGCAAAGCGGTTCTCGATCAGGAAGCCGGCTCCGCCACAGGCTTCGCGGCACTCCTGCAAAGTGTCCAAGGCATGCCAGGTGCTAAGGGGCTTGAGCGCGGCCGCCAGCGTTTCCAGGTCCTGTCGGTCGGCATCTGTATCGTGTGCGCCGGAGAAGACGTCGTCGAATTTCTGCAGGAGCTGTTCGTGGGCGAAGCTGGCCGCGTAGGTGGTGGCCAAGCGGGTGAACAACCGGCGCTGGTGCCGCTGATAGTCCAGCAGGACCTCTTCATCGGTGCTGGACGAAGCATTGAACTGCCGGCGCTCGGTGGCGTACTGAATAGCTGTCTTGAGGGCCAGCTTGCTGGCAGCAACAGCGGCCCCATCGAGGGAAACGCGGCCCTGGACCAGCGTGCCGAGCATGGTAAAGAAGCGGCGCCCCGGGCTCTCAATGGTGGAGGAGTACGTGCCGTCCTCAGCGACGTCGCCGTAACGGTTCAGGAGGTTGGTCCGGGGGATACGTACGTTCGTGAAGTGCAGCCGGCCGTTGTCAATGCCGTTCAGGCCGCCCTTGATGCCGTCATCTTCACCGCCGATTCCCGGTAGGAACTCCTTGGTGGCGGGATCACGGAGTTCCACATAAAAGGCGTGGACACCATGATTCACGTTCTTGGTGATCAATTGGGCAAACACCACAGCAGCGAGGCCGTCGTTGGCCGCATTGCCGATGTAGTCCTTCCACGCCGCCCGGAAGGGGGTGGTAATGACGAATTCCTGGCTGGTTTGATCGTAGGTCGCCGTGGTGGCAATGCTGGCGACGTCGGAGCCGTGGCCCGTCTCGGTCATGGCAAAGCAGCCGGGAATCTCGAGGCTCATGATGCCGGGAAGCCACTTGTCCTGATGTTCCGCCGTGCCGAGGTGCATGACAGCGGAGCCGAAGAGGCCCCACTGGACGCCGGCCTTGATCTGAAGGGAAGGGTCGGCTGTAACGATCTCTTCGAAGCCTGCAATGTTGCCGCCGTGATCATCGGAGCCGCCCAGCCGGGTGGGGAAGGCGCGGTGGACGGTGTTGTTGTCCACCAGGAACTTCAACTGTTCAAACACCCGGGCACGATGCTCGGTGTGGTGCAGGCCCTCGATTTTTTGCACCACTGGGTTGCCTGCCACCTTGCGGGCTTCGTGGCGGATGTGAGCCCATTTGCCAAGGAGCTGCTCCCCGAGGGCAGCGACGTCGACCACCGGGTCTCCGCCGGTGGCAGCCTCTTCGCGGCCGGAGGGTTGTTGGGCGGATGAGGCCCGATCCACTACTTCAGTCATGTTGCTTCCTTCTTTGGTTCCGACAACTGATGAGTCATTACTGGTGTCACGTGCTGCTTTTGAGCTCCGGGGCGATCCCGAGGCACAGCCAATCCGTAATCTGCGCGGCCATGGTTGCCTGATCTGGCTTGGTGCTGCCGGCAGGACTTCCCAGCCACATTTCTCCGGCGTTCCTTACGAGTCCGATAGCGGCCGTGGGCCAGTAAACGATGACCGCTTCTTTCTCTTCGCCCAGGTGCTCCCGCATGGGAGTCGCAATCATGTCCGTAATTTGTTCGAAGAAGTTGCCCAATGCGCCCGAGGCCGCGATAGCGTCCTGAGCCGAGGCCTCCCCGGGGGTGAGCCGGGTAATGAACGCGTAGACGTTGGGGCTGGATTCGGCCATCTGCAGATAGGCGGAAACCATGGCAAAGAGTCCCTCCCGCGGGGTTTGCGCCAATTGTGCGGCCTCCTGCATGCGGCGTTGCATCTGCGCCAGCACCACTTCACCCATTGCCTGCTGAAGACCTGCCTTGTCCCCGAAGTACCGGTAGAAGACCGACTTGGATGTACCCGCGGAGCCGGCTATGTCCTCCATGGAGGCGTCGCTTCCGAGCCTGTGAACAGCTTTTCGGGCGGCTTTGATGAGTTCGCGGCGACGCTCCTCACGATGGGACTGCCACCGGGCCGCACGTCCATCTACCAAAGCTTCTTCTTCCGAGGATGCAGGGACATCAACGGCAACCCCCGCCATGCCTGCGGCGCTGGCGGATTCTTCATCGCGACTGTTCACGATACCCAGCGTATCAGGTACGCTGGGTATCAGTAACTGGCGTTGATCGAAGGAGACAAGCATGGCTACAGCAGACGTGACTACGGACGGGCCCCTGGAACCGACCTCTGGCCCGCAATCAACACGCGCGGCGCTCATCGTGGGCGGCAACCGCATCCCGTTCGCACGAACCGGCGGCGCCTACGTAAAGTCCTCCAACCAGGACATGCTGACGGCGGCCTTGGAGGGGCTGGTGGCAAGGTTCGGACTCCAGGACGAACGCATCGGAGAGGTGGCGGCCGGGGCAGTGCTTAAGCACTCGAGGGACTTCAACCTCACCCGGGAAGCAGTACTCGGCTCTGCCTTGTCGCCCGAAACCCCCGCTTACGACCTCCAACAAGCCTGCGCAACGGGACTGGAGACTGTTCTTGGGTTGTCCAACAAGATCAAGTTGGGCCAAATTGACTCGGGGATCGCCGGTGGCGTGGACTCGGCATCGGATGCCCCCATCGCCGTCAGTGAGGGACTTCGAGAGATACTGCTTGACCTGAACAGGGCAAAGACCACCGTGCAGAAGCTGAAGATCATCGGCCGGATCCGACCCAAGGATCTGGCACCCGATGCCCCCAACACCGGGGAGCCCCGCACGGGGCTGTCCATGGGCGAACACCAGGCCCTCACTACTGCTCAGTGGAAAATCTCCCGGGAAGCGCAGGACGAGCTTGCCTTTAACAGCCACCGCAACCTGGCTGCCGCTTACGAGCGGGGCTTCTTCGATGACCTGATCACCCCGTACCGCGGGCTTACCAGGGACTCCAACCTGCGCGCGGACACCACACTGGAGAAGCTCGCCACCCTCAAGCCCGTCTTCGGCAAGAACCTTGGCTCCGAAGCAACCATGACCGCGGGCAACTCCACACCCCTGACAGACGGTGCATCAACCGTCCTCCTAGCCACCGAGGAATGGGCAGACTCGCACGGCCTGCCGAAACTCGCCACAGTCCTGGACGGTGAAGCGGCCGCCGTCGACTTCGTTCACGGCAAAGACGGCCTCCTCATGGCGCCGGTCTTCGCGGTTCCCCGCTTGCTGGCTCGGCACGGCCTCACTTTCGAAGACATCGACTTCTTCGAAATTCATGAAGCCTTCGCCGGAACCGTCCTCAGTACCTTGGCCGCGTGGGAAGACGAGGAGTTCGGCCGGACGCGATTGGGACTCGACGGCGCACTGGGAAAGGTGGACCGGGCCAAGCTCAACGTCAACGGTTCGTCGTTGGCTGCAGGCCACCCGTTTGCGGCCACGGGTGGCAGGATCGTAGCTTCACTTGCGAAGATGCTGCATGAGAAGGGCACCGTTAATGGCCGCCCTGCGCGGGGCCTGATTTCCGTGTGCGCCGCCGGCGGCCAGGGCGTTGTTGCCATTCTCGAAGCAGCATAGGGGGAGTGCGATGACAGACAAGTACACACAACTGGTAAGTCAGGGACTGGGGAAGGACGTAGCCAGGAAGCTGGGCCTGCCACAGCCCGTAGTGCTCCGACGCCACCAAACCGGCGCGCCGCTCATCACGGGTCCGGTGTTGGTCAGTGGTGACAGTGCAGGGGCAGATGACATTGCCACCACCCTGCTTGGTTGGGGTTTGGACGTCCGCCGCAACGCGCTGCCCAAGGAGAAACTTGGGGCAATCATCCTGGTACTTGATGCAGTCCAGCACCCCGGGGACCTGGGAAAATCAGTCCTCACCGCTGGCGCATCCCTGCGGGACCTCTCGCCCAACGGCCGTGTTATCAGCATGTCGCGGACTTCGCAGTCTGCCCGGACTCCTGCGTCTGCTGCTGCGCGGCAAGGCATTGACGGATTCCTGCGGTCGCTTGCCAAGGAACTCCGCGCGGGAGCGACGGCCAACGGCATTCTCCTGGACGACCAGCTCGCGACCACCAGCCCGTCGGCTCTGGGGGCCCTGAGGTTCTTCCTCTCGGGCCGCTCTGCTTATGTGGATGGACAGTTCCTGACCGTCCGCTCAACGTCAGGCAGCTTGCCGAACGACGCCGACAAGCCCCTCGCCGGCAAAGTAGCAGTTGTTACGGGCGCAGCGCGGGGGATCGGTGCAGCCATCGCCCGTACCCTGCACCGCGACGGGGCCAAGATCGTGGCCGTGGACATCCCGGCTGCAGGGGACCACCTGGCAGCTGTGGCCAACGAGGTACGCGGGACTGCCCTGCAGCTTGATATCAGCCGGGACGACGCTGGCCACCGCATCATTGAACACGCCGTGGAACGCCATGGCCGTCTCGACATCGTGGTGCACAATGCCGGGATCACCCGCGACCGGCTCTTAGCCAACATGGATGAGGGCCGCTGGCAATCAGTCATAGCTGTCAACATCGCGGCCCAACTGAGAATCAACGAGGCTCTTCTGGCTTCCGAGCATTTCAAGGAATCGCCGCGCATTGTGTCGGTCGCATCCACAAGTGGCATTGCCGGAAACAGGGGCCAGACCAACTACGGCGCATCCAAGGGTGGCGTCATAGGTATGGTGAGATCCACAGCTGCCCTGATGGAACCTTTCGGCGGGACCATTAACGCGGTAGCTCCCGGTTTCATCGAAACTGAGATGACGGCCAAGATGCCCTTCGCAATCCGCGAGGCGGCTCGCAGGCTCAACTCCCTCAAGCAGGGCGGCCAGCCCCAGGATGTGGCAGAGGCCATCGCGTTCCTTTCCAGCGATGCTGCCGGTGGAATCTCCGGTGAGGTACTGCGCGTGTGCGGGCAACAACTGGTGGGAGCATGAACCATCCCCAGCCGGTTGTCCTTGGCGAGCTTCCGTCGCTCTCCAAGTTGTATGTCAACGCCGCTACCGCCGCAGCCCGCCGTCGGGTTTTGGGAGCATCCTCCGGGAAGAAGCGGCTTCCTGCGGTCAGCCACGAGGTCAGGGGGGTGCGGGCCGACGTCGAAAATCTGACCGCCTACCAACATTTGGTGGGTGAGACCGCCAGCGACACCCTCCCTGCCGGCTACGTTCATGCTTTGGCTTTTCCCGTATCCATGAGCGTCATGAACCGTGAAGACTTTCCGCTGCCGCTCCTTGGCATGATTCATCTGAAGAACCGTATCGAACAACTGGTACCCATCCAGTTCTCCGAGGAACTGGACATCCGCTCGTGGGCTGAGAATCTTGCCGGCCACAGGGCCGGAACCCAACTGGATGTAGTAGCCGAGGTCCGTTCCGCTTCCAGTGGTGACCTACTTTGGCGCGGCGTGTCCACCTACTTGGCCAAAGGGGTCTTCCTGCCGGGCATCGACAAGCCAGGCAGTTCGAACGGCGCCACCGGGGCGGGCGACTTTGTCCCACCCAATCCCACCGCACTCTGGCAGCTGAATCTGGACACCGGCCGAAGCTACGCAGCGGTTTCCGGTGATTTCAATCCGATTCATTTGAGCGTCCTGTCGGCCAAGGCCTTGGGGCTTCGGGGATCCATTGCCCACGGCATGTACTTGGCCTCCCGGGCGCTGGCGGACGTGGGAGCGGTCAAGTCGGACTCGTTCGCCTGGGATGTCACCTTCGAAGCCCCTGTGTTCCTTCCAGCACGTGTTGCCTTGGACATCGCTACTGTCCAGGCGGAGGCGGGCACGTGGGAACGCTCGGACTACGTGGCATGGAATCCACGCAGCGGTAGGCGGCACTTTGCAGGAAGTGTTGTTTCTTTGGCATAGGGTGCCTCAACGACAAATGGCGGCGGCCACCACCAGGTGACTGCCGCCATTTCTTCGTTAAAGACAAGTAAGGAAACAGTTGTGACGAAGCTCGCATGCTGTTCTTGCCAAAGCAGATCAGGATAAACAAAACAAGGCCCGAAATCCGTGGATTTCAGGCCTTGCGATGGTGCGCGGAGGGGGACTTGAACCCCCACCCCCTTTCGAGGACTAGCACCTCAAGCTAGCGCGTCTGCCATTCCGCCACCCGCGCAGGTGGTGTTCAGATGGTCCATTTTGCACCTTGCGGTGCTTCACTTTCCTCCGAAGCAGCGAGAAAAACTCTAACACGGTTTCAGGTTGCTGAAAAATCGACCCTGGTCCGGGCACTATCCGATCCCGCCCCGGGCGCGTGCGCAGATACACATTCCGGACGCCTCCCGCCACTGATGGGTAGGCTGAAGGGACACGGGACGGAAACGTTGGAAAAAACACAGCGCGCGTCACCGGAACCTGCAGCCCAGCTACGCAAGGAGAGTTTCCATGTCTGTCATCCGTCCCGAAGACGAAGTTGTCCGGATCTGCCAGGAGCTCATCCGCATCGACTCCTCCAACTTTGGAGACGACTCGGGTCCGGGGGAGCGCGCGGCAGCCGAGTACACGGCCGGGCTGATCACCGAAGTCGGACTCGAAGCCGAGATCTTCGAGTCCGCCCCTGGCCGCGCCAACGTGGTGACCCGCATGACCGGCGAGGACCCCTCGGCGGACGCCTTGGTAGTACATGGGCACTTGGACGTTGTCCCTGCCCTCAAGGACCAATGGAGTGTTGATCCGTTCAGCGGGGAACTCAAAGACGGCTTGGTCTGGGGTCGCGGCGCCGTGGACATGAAGGACATGGACGCCATGATCCTTTCAGTCATGCGTAACTTTGCAAGGACGGGACGAAAGCCCAAACGCGACATCATCTTCGCTTTCTTCGCAGATGAAGAGGCCGGCGGCACCTACGGTGCCAGGTACGCCGTCGAGCACCGACGCGAACTTTTCGACGGCGCCACCGAGGCGATCTCGGAAGTCGGCGGATTCTCCGCCACTATTGGCGGACAACGTACCTACCTCCTGCAGACTGCCGAGAAGGGGTTGTCCTGGTTGCGGCTGGTAGCGCACGGCCGGGCCGGCCATGGCTCCCAGATCAACACTGACAACGCCGTCACCCGACTTGCCGCCGCAGTGGCCAGGATCGGCGAACACAAGTGGCCCGTGGAATTGACGCCAACCACGCGACAGTTCCTGGACGGCGTCACCGAACTCACCGGCGTCGAGTTCGACGCCGACAACCCGGACATCCTCCTCAAGGAACTTGGTACTGTGGCCCGGTTCGTCGGTGCCACCCTTCAGAACACATCCAATCCCACGTTCCTGCGCTCCGGCTACAAGCACAACGTCATTCCCGAGTCGGCTGAGGCGTTCGTTGACTGCCGCACGTTGCCGGGGCAGCAGGAACTGGTGTTCGAGACCATCAAGGAACTCGCCGGAGACGGCATCGAGATCAGCTACGTGAACAAGGATGTTTCCTTGGAGGTGCCCTTTGCAGGGAACCTGGTGGACTCCATGATCGATGCCCTGCACTCCGAGGACCCGGGCGCTAAGGTCCTCCCGTATACGCTCTCCGGGGGCACGGACAATAAGTCGCTGAGCAAGATCGGCATCACCGGATACGGCTTCGCTCCCCTGATGCTGCCCGACGAACTCGATTTCACAGGGATGTTCCACGGCGTTGACGAGCGCGTGCCGGCCGAGTCCCTCCAGTTCGGCGCCCGGGTCCTGAACACCCTGCTCAGCAACTACTAAAGCCAGCGCAAGAAGGACCGCCATGACTCCCGAAGAAATCCTTCCCGACGAACTCCTTGAGCGGCTCCGTGGCCGCGCCGCAGGCTACGACCAGAACAACCAGTTCTTCCACGAGGACCTGGAGGAGCTGGCAGCCGCCGGTTACCTGAAGCTGTTCGTCCCGGAGGCCGACGGCGGTTTCGGGCTCGGGCTCGAATCGGTGGCTGCGTTGCAGCAGCGTCTCGCCACGGCCGCCCCGGCCACAGCGCTGGCGGTGAACATGCACTTGGTCTGGACCGGCGTCGCGCAGGTCTTGACGGCCCGAGGGGACAGTTCCCTGGATTTTGTGTTGAAAGAGGCGGGACAGGGGGAGGTCTTTGCCTTCGGCATTTCCGAGGCCGGCAATGATTCCATGTTGTTCGATTCGGGCACGGTTGCCGAGCCGCTGCCAGACGGGAGCTACAGGTTCACTGGTCGGAAAATCTTTACCAGCCTCTCCCGCGGCTGGACCCGGCTGGGAACATTCGGCAAGGATGCCGACGCCAGGGATGGTGAGGGCGAGCTGGTCTTTGGCTTTCTCCGTCGCGATGAATCGGGCCACGAAACCCTGAGCGACTGGGACACCCTGGGCATGCGCGCCAGCGCGTCCAACACCACGCTCCTGCACGGAGCCGTGATTCCACCGGAACGGATCTTCCGCAAGCTCCCCGTGGGACCCAACAAGGACCTGTTGATCTTCGCGATCTTCGCGTGCTTCGAGACGTTGCTCGCCGCTGTCTACACGGGGGTCGCCGAGCGCGCATTCACCCTTGGCGTGGCGAATGTCAAGCGTCGGGTTTCAGCCAAACACGGTGGACGGAGCTACGCCCAAGACCCGGATATCCGTTGGAAGGTTGCGGACGCTGCCTTGGCCATGGACGGAATTGCACCTCAAATTTCTTCCCTTGCCCGCGATGTGGACAACCTGGTGGACCACGAAGCCCAGTGGTTCCCCAAACTTGTGGGGCTGAAATCCCGGGCTACGGAGAACGCCCGCCATGTAGTGGACTTGGCGATTCGCGTTACAGGAGGATCCAGCTACTTCCGTGGGTCTGAGATGGAGCGGCTCTACAGGGATGTGCTGGCAGGCATCTTCCATCCTTCCAACGATGAATCCGCCCATAACACTGTGGCGAATGCATGGTTGGGTCCGTTGGAGGACCAGCGGTAGCACCTGGATGGGTTAAGCCGCTGTGTTCAGACGGTTCGCTGCACGGAATAGACTTTGCGGCGCAACCAGAAGCGGCGCCCGCCTCCGAGGTAGAGCACGCTGCGCTCGAGTTCCCACTTGCCGTATTCGGAATGCTCGGCGAGTCTGCGTCGGGCTTCAGGCAGTGAGTCGTCAGGTCCCACCGTCAGTACGAGGTATTCGTACTGACGTGCGTAGTCTCGTTGGCGCTCAACGGAGCTGCCCGGAAATTGTTCTCTCATCCCTCTCCATTTTCGTCCTTTTCCGGCTAACGTGAAGTCATGAGCATCGATCCGCGTGTCGCGCTTCAATCACTGACCGCCGCCTTGGAAGAACATCTGGCTGCCGCATCAGCGCGCCGGGGCGAAGGTGACCCCAACGTCGAAGCTGCTTTTTTCGCCGTCGCCGATGCCTTCGAAGTTTATGAAGATGCGTTGTACGAGGCTTACTCCGAAGTTACTCCGCTCCAAGTCTTTGACGACGAAGATGAAGAAGACGAGGAAGTCCTGGACGAAGACATGGAGATCGTAGAGGACTAACTGCCCGGAAGACCGGCCACCTTGGGGTGGCCGGTTTTTTGTGCCTTCCCGGGTCGCTGAGGCAGAAAACACGTAGTCGCGGTCGGGTCTGCTAGGTACCCGCACGTAGGCCTCAGAGGTTGCCCCGCAGAAATCTGAGTACTGACTACTGGTGCGCCACAGCCGGGCACCCGATTGGATTGGGGGAACGCAAGGACTGGTCCTCGAAGAAGGCACACATGGCTAACACACTGTCCGGGCCACTGCAGGGTTCCCCCTTCACCAGGTCCGGAAACACTCTTGGGGCTTCTTCCGCCGTGGGAGCGTCCCGATGAGCGAACTTCTGGTGATTGCGGCCGGAGGGCTGGCACGTGAGGTGCTTGCCATGGTCCGGAGCTTTGGACTGTATGACGTCATAGGGATCCTCGATGATGACGAAGACAGGAATGGCCGCGTGGTGGATGGGGCGCATGTCCTTGGACCGATACGCGACGCCTTGGAGTTTCCGCACGCCAAACTTCTTGTCTGTATTAGCTCTGGGAGAGCGCGCGAAAACGTTGTGATGAGGCTGCGCAACCTGGGCTTGGACGAGGACCGGTACGCCACAGCCATCGACCCGTCCGTGCACCGCCCGGATGGATGTCACATCGGAGTGGGGAGCGTCCTCCTCGCCAACGTTACTATGACAGCTTCTGTGTCCTTGGGTCAGCACGTAGTTGCCATGCCCGGGGTTACGTTCACCCATGACGACGTGGTGGCCGACTTCGCCACCTTCTCCGCTGGTGTTTCCCTGGGCGGAAACGTCTCGATTGGCCGGGGCGCGCACTTGGGCATGAACGCCAGCATCCGCGAACACAGGACTGTTGGGGCTGGTGCAACGATCGGAATGGGTGCGGCCGTGCTGAATGACGTTCCGGCGGGCGAGAGCTGGGCGGGTGTTCCGGCCCGCGTTATTCAAAGAAGCTCAACAAACCTAGAGCTGGAGGATATGCAATGACCACGATGCATCCCCCTCCTCTGGAAACCCCGATCAAGGTGACTGTGGTGGTTTCGGCCTTCAATGACGGCCACCGCCTGGAGGACACAGTTGCCAGCGCACTGTCCCAGGAGGGGGTGGACGTTGACGTCATCCTTGTTGACGACGCCTCGACCGACGGTACGGATCGGCTGGTGTCCTGCCTGGTAGCCGGCGATGAACGCATCACAGCGGTTTTCCATACTGTTCATTGGGGGCGCATCGCGACCTGGAACGACGGACTGTCCAGAGCCACTGGCCGCTATGTGACGATTGTGGCGCCGGGGGAGTGCCTGGCACTCGGGTCCTTGGCGCGTGCAGCAAGGTTGATGGAGTCGAACCCAAGGGTAGGGATGGTCCACGGACGCTTTGGCCACTTCACAGGCCCGCAAACATCTCACGGCTCCCGTCCACGAGCAAGGTGGTCGGTGTGGGCCGGGACTGTTTGGCTCCGCCTGGCCTGTGCCAGGGGGCGTTCCATCATTCCTTCTTCAGCAGTGATGATGCGGATGGAAGCCGTACTTCATACGGGAGCATTCAATTCAGCCCTGACCAACAGCGCGACCTTGGAATTTTGGCTCCGAATGGCCGCGACCTGGGACGTAGGAGAAATCAAGGGCCCCCTACAAGCTCACTACGGCGAACTCTACGCGAACCATTTGCTGCTGAGCTCTGAGCCGACTGAGAACCTAAAAGATCAGCTCGCCGCGTTCCGCGTGCTGGAGGGCAGTGCCGTGGCGATACCGGTTGAAGTCCGCCTTAGGCATCTGCGTCGGGCGGAGCAGGCTCTGAGCGAAGAAGCCTTGAGACTGGCTCGCCATGAGATCTCGCAGGGAGGCTTGAACGCAGCCACCGAACTCCGGCGCTTTATCGAGGCGCTTCATACGGTGCCTGGAAATATCCACAAGGCAAACGCGCTCCAGGCCGACATATTGCGTGCCTCTCGACGCGAACGCACCATCGTAAGCCATTCTGCAGCAGCCTCCGGCAGGCAGCGCCTGACTGCTGCCCGCTTGCGTCTGCGAAGGTTCACAGAGGCTGTGAACTAAGCTGAAACGTCCTCGAGAGCGCGTGCAATCTCAGCCGGCAGCGCTGTCAATTGAGCGTCCAGTAGCTCCTTGAGCTGAACGGCGTTCCTCGGACCAACAATTGCGGTGGCCACGCCCGGCCGGGAGAGCAGCCAACTGAGGGACACGTCCATTGGTGTCCGGCCCAATCCGCGGGCTGCCATTGCCACGGCCTCCACCACACGGGACGGCCGCGACTCGAGATACGGCTCGACGTAACCGGCCAAGCGGCTCTGTGCTGCACGTGAATCGGCAGGAATCTGGCCACGGTATTTACCGCTGAGCACTCCGCGGCCCAAAGGCGCCCACGTCATGAGCCCCAGTCCGGCGTCTTCCACCGCAGGGATGAGTTCTTCCTCGGCTTTACGCTGAACCATGGAGTATTCGGACTGGTTGGCCACGAGCGTGAAGCCGGCTACGGCGGCTGCCTTGGCCGTCTGCCAACCGTTGTAATTGGAGACCCCTACGTAGCGGGCACGTCCGCTCCGCTGTGCAATTTCCAAAGCCGAAAGAGTCTCCTCCAGGGGCACGTTCGGATCCCAATCGTGGGCGAACCATATGTCGATGTAGTCGGTGCCGAGCCTGGCGAGGCTGGCATCAAGTGCGGAGAGCATCGCTCCCCGGGAAGCGTTGACGCTGCGCCTGGAGTCCGAAGACGACACGCCGGCTTTGGTGGAAATCACAATCTCGGAACGGGCCACGACGTCGCCCAGCATGGATCCCAGCATGGCTTCTGCCCGGCCTTGCGCATAGGACGCTGCAGTGTCCACAACAGTGCCGCCGGCGGCAACGAATTCATGGAGCAGTTCAGCCGCATCCTGCTCGTCGGTTTCCTGGGCCCAGGACATGGTGCCAAGGGATAAAGAGGACACGCGGAACCCACTGTTTCCGACATAACGCTGCTGCATAGCAGTTAGCTTACGGGGAGTTTGCGGACTTCATGACGTAGGGTCTATTCACGTGAACTGGATAGAAGCAGCTTTGCTGGGCCTGGTACAGGGCCTTACCGAATTCCTCCCGATTTCCTCGAGTGCACACCTGCGCATTGTCGGCTCGTTCCTTCCGAATGCCGCAGACCCAGGTGCAGCATTCACGGCCATTACGCAGTTGGGAACTGAAACCGCCGTCATCGTCTATTTCTGGCGTGACATCGTGCGGATCGTCAGGGCTTGGTTCGGCTCCCTCAGTGGCAAGGTCGAGCGCAATAATCCGGATGCCCGCATGGGTTGGCTGGTCATCCTGGGCAGCTTGCCGATCATTATCCTGGGCTTACTGTTCCAGGACCAGATCGAGTCGGTGTTGCGCAGTATGTGGATCGTTGCCACCATGCTGATTGTCTTCGGCATGATTCTTGCTGTTGCCGATGCCATCGGCCGGCAAGAGCGGGACCTCACGCAACTGAGCTATAAGCACGGCATCCTCTACGGCTTCGCGCAAGCCATGGCGTTGATTCCGGGCGTTTCCCGCTCCGGCGGCACCATCACAGCCGGCCTCCTCATGGGCTACACCCGTGAAGCAGCTGCCCGGTATTCCTTCCTCCTGGCCATTCCAGCAGTGTTCGGCAGTGGCCTCTACCAGCTCTATAAGACCGTGACGAACGAGGGCATTGCTGGTCCCTACGGCCTCCCGGAGACTGCGTTGGCCACAGTGATCGCTTTCGTGGTGGGTTACATCATCATTGGTTGGTTCCTGAAGTTTGTCTCCACCCGCAGCTACAGGCTGTTCGTTTGGTACCGGATACTCCTGGGCCTGGCCTTGTATGTCCTGCTCGGTTTCAATGTGATCAGTGCCTAGCACTAAGGTTGAGTCGTGAAATCGTGGACCTCCCGCCCTGTTCCTGAGCTGCCCGGCAGCATGCCGCAACTACGGCTGTACGACACAGCCCTCGGCCGTGTGGTGGATGTCGAGAGACAGCCGGAACAGTCAATGTACGTCTGTGGCATCACGCCGTATGACGCTACCCATATGGGACACGCAGCCAGTTACGTGGCATTCGACCTCCTGAATCGTGCCTGGCGCGATGCCGGCGTCCGGGTGTCCTACGTCCAGAACGTCACGGACATCGATGATCCCCTCCTGGAACGCGCCACGGCAACAGGCGTGGACTGGCGTGACTTGGCCCAGAGCCAGATCGAGCTGTTCCAGTCAGACATGGACGCCTTGAATGTCCTCGCACCGAACCACTACATCGGGGCAGTCGAGGCGATCCCGGACATCGTGCCCGCCATCGAGCAGCTTATTGCCGATGGCGTTGCCTACCGCGTTGCCGGTTCCGGAGGAGAACCCGACGGCGATGTCTACTACGACGTCGAAACTGCCGGTAAGCGCTCGGATGCCACAGACGCCTGGACACTGGGCGATGTCTCCGGGCTCGGCGAAACGGAAATGCTGGAACTCTTCGCAGAGCGCGGTGGCGACCCAGCCAGGGCGGGCAAGCGGCATGCCTTGGATCCCTTGCTCTGGCGCGTTGCACGGGACGGCGAACCGAGCTGGCCCGGAGCTACCTTGGGCGATGGCCGGCCGGGTTGGCACATCGAATGTACGGTGATCGCGCAAAAGTACCTTCCCGCCCCCTTCACTGTTCAGGGCGGCGGCTCTGATCTGGTCTTCCCGCACCATGAAATGGGCGCAGGCCATGCCTACTCCTTGTCCGGCGTTCCGCTGGCGCGCCACTACTCACACGCCGGCATGGTGGGCTTGGACGGCGAGAAGATGAGCAAGTCCAAGGGCAACCTGGTACTTGTCTCAAAGCTGCGCGCTGCAGGGGAGGAGCCGGCGGCGATCCGCCTTGCCATCCTTGCCCACCACTACCGCTCGGACTGGTCTTGGACCGATGCGGAGTTCGCCGAAGCCAAGGACCGGCTCACACAGTGGCGTGCTGCCTTGGACTGCGCGCCGGCCGGATCCGCTGCAGGACTCATATCTGCCATGCGCGATGAACTTGCAAACGACCTCAACGCTCCTGGCGCAATCGCCGCCGTCGACTCTTGGGCGAAGGAAGCGATTCGCACTGCCGCTGAGAAGTCGGAGCAGGATACCGCCCTTGTTACCGACGCCATTGATGCTTTGCTCGGGATTGAGCTCTAAGCTACCCGGAAAACCAGCAACGGCCCTGACATCGCGTCAGGGCCGTTGTTGGTTTTCTGAACCTTAGGGACGCTCTTTTCCGCGTCGCTTCAAATACCGCTCGAACTCGCGGGCAATCGATTCACCGGACGCCTCCGGGAGATCAGCGGTGTCCTTCGCTTCCTCCAGTTGCCGCACATAAGCAGCAATCTCAGGGTCTTCCGTGGCGAGCTCGTCCACTCCGCGCTCCCAAGCCTCCGATTCTTCAGCCAACGCCTGGCTGTCCAAGGGAACCTGGAGCAGATCCTCGATCCTGTGCAGGATCGCGAGCTGCGCCTTGGGGGAGGGCGGCTGGGCAACGTAGTGCGGAACTGCTGCCCACAGGGAGACCGTGGGCAGCCCTGCCAGCATTGCGAACTCTGCGAGCACACCCACGATGCCCACAGGCCCTTCGTACTGGGACGCCTCCAGGTTGAGGCGCTCCCGCAGGGAACTGTCCTCGGTGGTGGTGCTGACCGGAATTGGACGACTGTGAGGCACATCGGCCAGCAGGGCCCCCACCAAAATCACGGAGTCCACCTTGAGTGCTTCGGCATGGACCAGTAATTCGGTGGTGTAGGCGCGCCAGCGGTATGAAGGTTCGGTACCGAGCACCAGGACCACGTCAACGTTGCTGTCGGGAACTTCAGCCTTGTAAATGCGCGTCGACGGCCATTTCACCTTCCGGGCACCTGAGGACGTGCGCCGCACGGTTGGCCGCGTGAACTGGAAGTCGTAGTACTCCTCGGCGTCCACAGTGGCGACCTTCTTGCCGTCCCAGAGCTTGTTCAAATAGTGCAGCGCATCGCTAGCGGCCTCACCGGCGTCATTCCAGCCCTCAAACGCGGCGAGCATTACGGTGACACGCTGGCCGTCCGCGGGTTCCTTGAGGAAACGCTCGGGCTCCGCGGTGATGTCCTGTCCTTCGGGGGTCCCGTCCACACTGTTCATCCACTCACCCTACGTCCAAGACCCTCGTGGATGCATGGCATTTCACACCGAAGCGTGTCCGGGATTCGCCCAGAGCGCAACGGACGAACAGGCGCCCGCCAGGTTCCACGTAGACTGGAAACCATGCATTCGTTACCCAGCCAGCCCCTCCTCAAAGCCGTGCTCTGGGATATGGATGGCACACTCGTGGACACCGAACCCTACTGGATCGCCGCGGAGCGCGCGCTGGTGGAATCGCACGGCGGCACATGGTCCCACCAGCAGGCCATGCAATTGGTGGGGCAGTCCCTGCTTCACTCGGCTGCCGTTTTGCAGGCCGCAGGCGTAAGGCTCGAAGCCCGTGACATCGTGGACACGCTGAGCGCAGAAGTCATCGAGCAGGTCCGCAAGGAAGTTCCGTGGCGGCCCGGAGCACGCGAACTGCTGGATGAACTCCACCTTGCGGGCATCCGCTGTGCCTTGGTGACAATGTCGGAGGGCCCTTTGGCCGGCGTCGTGGTGGAAAGCCTTCCCAAGCCCTACTTCGAATTCATGGTGACAGGCGACACCGTCACCAACGGCAAGCCGCACCCGGAGGCCTACCTCACCGCCGTAGAACGGCTCAGGCTGGATGACCCGTCCGTCACCATTGACCACTGTGTTGCCTTGGAGGATTCCATTCCAGGCGCCACAGCCGCCATCGCATCCGGTGTTGTGACAGTAGGAATTCCCCATCAGGTTCCCCTCCCGGAAGACCCCCGGATGATCGTGTGGCCCACGTTGGCGGGCCGTACCGCGCCCGATCTTCAGCAGCTCGTGGCTGACCGTTTCGCCGCAGCAAACCTGCTCGAAGGGGCTAACTAGGTGAGCAGCCCCTCCACACAGCAGCACTCGCAAACCAAAAAGAAGGACGGCATCCCCCTCGGACGAATCGCCGGCATTCCGGTCTACTTGGCTTATTCGTGGTTCATTATCGCTGCCTTCACGGTCATCGTTTACGGCCCGGCGCTGCTGGTTCGGACGCCCGAACTCGGCATCGGAGCGTACTTCGTCGCCTTGGGATACGCCCTACTCCTTGCTGTTTCCGTGCTTGTCCACGAATTGGCGCATGCGCTTAGCGCAAAGGCCTTCAACTGGCCGTCAGAAAAAATTGTGCTCAACCTTTGGGGCGGCCACACCCAATTTGAGAACTTCACCGCCTCACCGGGTCGATCAGTAGTAGTCGCCCTGGCTGGACCTGCCTCCAACTTTGTCTTGGCTGCCGGGATGTGGGCCGTGATTTCCACCGGCGTTCTGAGCGGCGTCCCGGACACCCTCGCGAACATCCTGATGTGGGCCAACCTCCTGATCGGGTTGTTCAACGTCCTTCCCGGATTGCCCTTGGATGGGGGCCGCCTCGTGGAATCCGCAGTATGGAAAGCCACTGGTAGCCAGGACAAAGGCACCATAGCCGCTGGCTGGTCCGGGCGCGCTATTGTCGCCGCGTTGGTTATCTGGTTCATTGGACTGCCGCTCATCCAAGGCACACCCCTGGACCTCAGCCTCATACTCATTACCGTGCTCGTCTGCGGTTTCCTCTGGATGGGCGCCTCGAGCTCCATCCACCATGCGAAGCTCCGCAGTCGCCTGTACTTGGTCAGTGCCGCCGGGTTGGCTGAGCCCGCAGTGGGCGTGCCGAACTCAGCCTCGGTATCAGATGTCCTGGACATTTCGCCGGCAGGCACTCCCGCGGTCGTGATTTGCGGTCCTGACGGCAAACCGCAGGGAGTTGTGGATTTCAGCGCAACACTCGCCGTGCCGGCAGCAGCTGCCACGACGACGCCTGTCACCGCAGTGGCGCATGCCCTGGCCGCCGGGGCGTACGTCCCCGAATGGTCCAAGGGGCAGGAATTGATCCAGTACTTGGCTCGGCTGGAGGGCGGAGAATACGCTGTGGTTGATCACAACGGAATCGTCACCGGGCTGCTCCGCCAGCAGGCCGTAGTGACGGCCATAACAGGTAAAGAAGCACGTAAGCGCGGCCGCGCCTGACTGCCTTGCCGGTAGAGTTACATGCCGGCGGATATACAAACAAACCCATTGATTTTTTGGCGCCCACCAGCCGGTTACACACCGCGGCCCAGCCGTACAGGAGCGAGGAACACCACATGAGCAGCGAAACCGCCGCCCCCGCAGCAACCACAGGCACTGACGAGCCCGGTACCGGCTCAACAGGTCAGCCGACGGGCGCTGCACGACGCCGCGGGCCTTTCCGTGTGGGCGAGCGGGTCCAGCTCACGGACGAGCGTGGGCGCATGAACACCATCACCTTGGAGGTGGGCGGAGCTTTCCATACGCACCGCGGCTTCTTGAACCACGATGAAATCATCGGCAAGGTGGATGGCTCGGTGGTTAGCAACAACGTCGGCCAGCAGTATCAGACGTTGCGGCCGTTGCTCTCAGACTTCGTTCTGTCCATGCCCCGTGGTGCCGCTGTGGTTTATCCCAAAGATGCAGCCCAGATCGTCACCATGGCCGATATCTTCCCTGGCGCTCGTGTTGTGGAAGCCGGAGTGGGCTCCGGCGCACTCTCCATCTCCCTGCTGCGTGCAGTCGGCGACGGCGGATACCTCCATTCCTTCGAGCGTCGCGAAGAGTTCGCCGACATCGCCAGGGGAAACGTTGAGACCATCTTCGGCGGACCGCACCCTGCATGGCAGATCTCCCTGGGAGATTTCCAGGAAGAGGTAGTCAAGGCCGAGGCACCGGGGTCCGTGGACCGGGTTGTGCTGGACATGCTGGCGCCGTGGGAGTGCTTGGACGCCGTAGCTACTGTCCTGGCTCCAGGCGGTGTCTGGATCAACTACGTAGCAACCGTCACCCAGTTGTCCCGTACTGCCGAAGCCATCCGCGCTGACGGCCGCTTCACCGAGCCGGACGCTTGGGAATCGATGGTTCGTGGCTGGCACCTCGAAGGCCTTGCTGTCCGTCCGGACCACCGAATGGTCGCCCACACCGGATTCCTGCTGGTCGCCCGCCGCCTTGCTGATGGCGTCACAGGAATTTCCGTGAAGCGCCGTCCTTCCAAGACCGAATTCAGCGAAGAGGACCTCAACGCCTGGACCCCTGCTGCAGTGGGGGAGCGTTCCGTCTCGGACAAGAAACTGCGCCGTGCAGCACGTGATGCTATCGCCGGGACCAACGTCCAGGATGATCCCTCAGTCACAAACTGAAAAGGTCACAATAGGGTTCGCATTCCGAATGTCACCAAGCACCCTGAGCTTTTCGGGACTAAGGTCTTGTTAAGCGCAGGAAGGGGCTGATGAATCGTGGATACGTCAAACAATGACCTTGGACGGCCGTCGCCGGAAGAAGCAAACGACGCAGCGGAGAATACGGCAAACCGGGGGATTGGCGCTGTTCAACCGCCAGAGACCTCGAGTGAGCTGACTGTTGCTGAACGGCAAATCAACATCCTCCGGGACAAGCTTCGCCACATCGACCGCCAGTTGGCAGCCGCGACCCAGAACAACGGCAAACTGGTCAGCATGCTGGAAACGGCCAAAGCTGAAATTCTTCGTTTGAAGGGCGCCCTGGAGCAGGAGGGCCAGCCTCCTTACAGCTTCGGTACCGTGGTTCAGATCAACCCACGGAAGCAACCGTCAGCCGGCAGTTCAGGGCAGGCGGCCACCGAAGAGTCCGTGGATATCTTCAACGCCGGCCGCAAGATGCGCGTGGGAGTCAGCCCGCTCGTGAACCTCAACCAGCTCGCTGTAGGACAGGAAGTCCTGCTGAACGAGGCACTCCTGGTAGTGGCCGGGCTCGGTTACGAACGCGCCGGCGAGTTGGTCACCCTTAAGGAAATGCTGGGCAAGGACCGGGCATTGGTGGTCGGCCGAGCCGACGAAGAGCGTGTAGTGAGGCTGTCCGGCGCGCTCCAAAGCGTTCATTTGAAAGTGGGCGACGCGTTGTCGCTCGATTCACGGACCGGCTATGCACTGGAAAAAGTCCCGCGCGCCGAGGTGGAGAACCTCGTCCTCGAAGAAGTTCCGGACATCACCTACCAGGACATCGGTGGCCTTGGACCGCAGATCGAGCAGATCCGCGACGCCGTTGAGCTGCCATTCCTCCATCCGGACCTCTACCGTGAGCATGGTCTGAAGGCCCCCAAGGGCATCTTGCTCTACGGCCCTCCGGGCTGCGGCAAAACCCTGATTGCCAAGGCAGTAGCGAATTCGCTCGCTGCCCGGGCTGCGGAACGGGCGGGCAACACCGATCTCAAGAGTTACTTCCTGAACATCAAGGGCCCGGAGCTCCTTGACAAGTACGTGGGTGAGACCGAGCGCCACATCCGGCTGATCTTCTCCCGCGCCCGGGAAAAGGCTTCAGATGGCAGCCCCGTGGTGGTCTTCTTCGACGAAATGGATTCCTTGTTCCGCACCCGCGGTACGGGGGTGTCGTCCGACGTCGAAACCACCATCGTGCCGCAGCTTCTTAGTGAAATCGACGGTGTGGAGCGCTTGGATAACGTGATCGTGATTGGAGCCTCAAACCGTGAGGACATGATCGATCCCGCGATCCTCCGTCCCGGTCGCCTTGACGTGAAGGTTAAGATCCAACGACCCGACGCCGAAGCCGCAGCCGACATCTTCGCAAAGTACATCACCACTGACCTGCCCTTCCACCCTCAGGATTTGGCTGAATATGGAGGCGACGTGCAGGCCACCGTGGATGCCATGGTCCAGCGCACCGTGGAGGCCATGTACTCCACGGAGAAGTCCAACGAGTACCTCGAGGTCACCTATGCCAACGGCGACACCGAAATGCTGTACTTCAAGGACTTCAACTCCGGCGCCGTAGTCCAGAATGTGGTGGATCGGGCCAAGAAGTATGCCATCAAGGATTTGCTGACGAGCCATCAAAAAGGTCTTCGGATCGATCACCTGCTTCGGGCCGTGGTGGATGAATTCCGTGAGCATGAGGACATGCCAAACACCACCAACCCGGACGACTGGGCACGGATTTCGGGCAAGAAGGGCGAGAGGATCACCTACATCCGGACCATTGTTCAGGGCAAGGCAGGCCAGGAGCCTGGCAAGTCCATCGAAACCACCGCCAACACAGGTCAGTACCTGTGACGGCAAGGCCCGAGGCTTCACCCGCAGAGAAGCTTCCCGCAGGCGGCGCCATGCGCGTCATGGGTTCGGAAACTGAATATGGGATCCACGCACCGTCAGCTCCGGGAGCTAACGCCACCATGATGTCCGCAAGGATCATTCAGGCGTATGCGACCGTTACCCGCCAACGCGCGGCGGGCGGCGCGGAAACGCGGTGGGACTACACGGACGAGGAACCGCTGCACGATGCCCGCGGCTGGACACTGGATAGGGCAGCAGCGGATCCCAGCCAGCTAACGGACCAGCCGCCAGTGCTCGACGCCGAAGCGGTCGCCTTGGCCTACGGCCGGCAGGAGTTGGAACTGGACGGCGCTGACGAGTCCGGTTCCCTGCTGATGAACATGGTACTCGGCAATGGGGCCCGCCTTTACGTCGACCATGCGCATCCTGAGTACTCCAGTCCGGAGGTCACCAACCCGCGCGATGCCGTGGCCTGGGATGCGGCGGGTGACTTGGTTGCGCTGGCCACAGTCCGGAAGGTCGCGTCCGACACCGCGCTTCCCCCTATCAACCTGTACAAGAACAACACCGATAACAAGTCTGTGTCCTATGGCTCGCATGAGAACTACCTCATGCCGCGCTCGGTTCCCTTCGGTGACATCATCCGAGGACTGACACCGTTCTTCATTTCCCGGCAGGTCATCTGTGGTGCAGGCAGGGTGGGGATAGGGCAGGACAGCTCAACCCCCGGCTACCAGATCAGCCAGCGCGCGGACTTCTTTGAAGCAGAGGTGGGGCTGGAAACAACCATCCGCCGGCCCATCATCAACACCAGGGACGAGCCACACGCCACAGCGGACAAGTATCGTCGCCTCCACGTGATCATTGGTGATGCCAACCTCAGCCAGGCTTCGAATTTCCTGAAGTTCGGAACCACCGCCATGGTGCTGAGCCTTATTGAGGCGGGACAGGCTCCCCGGATCGAAGTTCATGAGCCCGTCCAGGCCCTCCAAGCCATCAGCCACGACACCACCTTGGCCGTCACCGTAAGGCTCCTCGACGGAAGACGCGTGACAGCACTCGACCTCCAATGGATGTATTTCGAGGCAGCCGCCAAGCTGGCCCAGGAAACAGGCGTAGCAGATTCAGTCACTGGAGACGGTCATACCCATCAGGTTTTGTCCCATTGGGAGTCCACGTTGACAACTCTCGGTACAGATCCTGATGCTGCCGCCTCCTCGGTTGAGTGGGTGGCCAAAAAATCATTGCTGGAAGGCTACCGGAACCGCGACGGGCTGGCGTGGGACGATGCCCGTCTCGGCCTGGTGGATCTTCAATGGTCCGACATCCGGCCCGAGAAAGGCCTCTACTACAGGTTGCTTTCCAGGGACAGGATGAAGCGTATTGTCGACGACGGCGACATCACCCGGGCAGTCACCGAACCGCCGTCGGACACCCGGGCTTACTTCCGCGGCCGGTGCGTATCCAGTTTCGGCAAGGACGTCGTTGGCGCCAGCTGGGACTCAGTGATCTTCGATGTTCCAGGGCTGGGGAAATTGCAGCGAGTGCCTACACGTGAACCCTTGAGGGGCACACAGGCTCTGACCGGCGCACTTTTTGACCGCCACACGGATGCTGCTTCATTCCTGGCCGAATTGTTGGGTCAGACGCCACCGCCGGTGCGGGGTTGACGGATGCCCCGCCACAGGACTATTCGTGCCGGGTCAAAGCCGTCCGCAGCACCGGTCCGCGTGGCAATATTGCATTAGGAGGTCTCCGTCTTCAGGAGACTGACAGTAGGGAGAAAGAAAATGGCAGCACAGGAGCAGCAACAACCGCAGTCACGGGACACCGAGACCGAAGTGGACGTACCGGAGGCACCCCCGGCAGCACCCGAAGCGCAGGCTTCGGAAGCGACGCAGGGCGTGGATGACCTCCTCGACGAAATCGACGGCGTTCTCGAATCGAACGCTGAAGAGTTCGTCAGGGCGTTTGTCCAAAAGGGCGGCCAGTAGGCGGACCCGCCAGAGGATGTACTGCCCGGCCGGCGTGAGGCCGCCGGGCATCGGAATGCAGAGTCGAAGGAGTGCAGCAATGCAGGACCCATCAACCGGCCCCCTGGCCACCCAGGCAACGTCTTCTTTCACGGAGCATCTTCAACGCTCGCGTCCCGAACTCCTTCCATTCACTCAATCGTTACCCGCCGGCATGGTCCCGGCCTCGCCGCACGCCACCACGATCGTGGCCTTGACGTACGCCGGTGGTGTGCTGATGGCCGGGGATCGCCGCGCCACCATGGGCAACATCATCGCCAGCCGGCACATCGAAAAGGTATTTCCGGCGGACCAGTATTCAGTCCTCGGCATTGCCGGAACTGCCGGCTTGGCAATCGATATCACGCGGCTTTTCCAAGTGGAGCTGGAGCACTACGAAAAGATCGAGGGCACCCTCCTCAGCCTCGTCGGCAAGGCCAACCGACTGGGCGCTATGATCCGCGGAAACCTGCCCATGGCAATGCAGGGCATGGCAGTCGTTCCACTGTTTGCAGGCTTCGACCACGTCTCCGGCGTCGGCCGCTTGTTCTCCTACGACGTCACAGGCGGCCGCTACGAAGAACAGGAGCATCACTCCGTTGGTTCCGGTTCCGTATTCGCTCGGGGTGCCCTGAAGAAACTGTGGAAGCCCAACTTGTCAGAAGAAAACGCCGTGGCAGTGGCTGTTGAAGCCCTCTACGATGCCGCCGATGACGACTCCGCCACCGGTGGACCTGACCCTGTCCGGCAACTGTGGCCGGTGGTGTATACCGTCGACCGTGCCGGCAACCGGCGCGTCCCCGAACGGGACCTGGCCGCGATAGCCGGCACGATTGTCGAATCGCGGGCTGCCGCAGGACGGGAGGCCTGACATGACACAGCAGTTCTATGTCTCTCCCGAGCAGCTGATGAAGGACCGTGCGGACTTCGCGCGGAAGGGCATCGCCCGCGGACGTTCTGTTGTGGTCATCAGCTGCGCCGACGGCATCGCATTGATCGCCGAAAACCCTTCACCGTCCTTGCATAAAATCGGTGAAATCTACGACAAAATCGCCTTCGCGGCAGTGGGTAAGTACAACGAATTTGAAAGCCTCAGGCAAGCCGGCGTTCGCTACGCCGATGTCCGCGGTTATTCCTATGATCGCGAGGACGTGACCGCGCGCGGCCTTGCCAGCGTTTATGCACAGAGCCTCGGAGCTGTGTTCACGGCCGAGCAGAAACCGTTCGAAGTGGAGTTGGCGGTGGCCGAGGTCGGCTTCACCCAGGAACAGGACCACCTCTATCGGCTGACCTTTGATGGATCAATCGCCGATGAGAACGGCTTCGTGGTCATGGGCGGGCTTGCCGACCAAATTTCCGACGTCGTCAGCGGGGCCTGGGAGCCGGAGCTCAGCTTGGCGGGGGCCATGCAATTGGCACTGCGTGCCTTGGCCACGAATAAGGAAGTGGAAGAACTGCCCGCTACTGCCGTCGAAGCCGCCGTGCTCTACCGGGCTTCGGAAAGCAACCGCGGATCCCGCAGGGCGTTCCGGCGGCTGCTGCCGGATGATATGACCCGGTTGCTCACAGAGGAGAGCTGAGATGGATAAACGGATTTTTGGCATCGAAACGGAATTTGGAATCTCCTATTCCAGTCCGGATTCACGCCCGCTGGCTCCTGAGGAAGTTGCCAGGTACCTGTTCCGCAAGGTGGTCAGTTGGGGGAGGTCCTCCAACGTATTCCTCACCAACGGTTCACGGCTGTACCTTGATGTGGGCTCCCACCCTGAGTACGCCACGGCCGAGTGCGACGACCTTGCCCAGCTCATCGCCCATGACCGGGCGGGCGAACTTATCCTGGACGACCTCGTGGACGAGGCCCAGGCGAGGCTAGCGGCAGAGGGCTTCAATGGCACGGTCTACCTCTTCAAGAACAACACGGATTCAGCCGGGAACTCCTACGGCAGCCACGAGAACTACCTCATACCGAGGCGCGGGGAATTCTCCCGCTTGGCCGAGATCCTGATTCCCTTCCTGGTCACACGGCAGCTGATCGCCGGCGCCGGCAAGGTTTTGAAGACCCCGCATGGTGCCACGTTCGCTTTCTCCCAGCGCGCCGACCACATCTGGGAAGGCGTTTCCTCGGCCACCACACGGTCCCGGCCCATTATCAACACACGCGATGAACCGCATGCGGATGCGGAGTTCTACCGCCGCCTCCACGTGATCGTGGGCGACTCCAACATGTCCGAGACGTCCGCGCTGCTCAAGGTAGGCACAGTGGACCTTATCCTCCGCATGATCGAGGCGGGCGTCATCATGCGGGACATGCGCATGGAGAACCCCATCCGCAGCATCCGCGAAATTTCCCACGACCTTACGGGCCGCGCACTGGTCCGATTGGCTAACGGACGGCAACTCACTGCACTTGATATTCAGCGGGAGTACCTGAACAAGGTCACGGACTTCGTGGCCACGAACGGCGCGCACAACGCCCACGTACCGCTCATCCTGGACTTGTGGGAGCGGACTTTGAATGCCATCGAGAGCGGCGACACCAGCACCATCGACACCGAAGTGGATTGGGCCATCAAGAAAAAGCTCATGGACGGCTACATGCGCCGCCATGACCTCAGCCTGGATTCACCCCGTATTGCCCAACTGGACCTCACTTACCACGATATTTCGCGCCAGCGCGGCATCTTTTTCCTCCTGCAGGCGCGCGGCGCAGCACGCAGGCTGGTCACGGAAACCGACGTCAAGGATGCGGTGGACGCACCTCCGCAGACGACTCGGGCAAAACTTCGGGGAGACTTTGTGCGGAGAGCGCAGGAGCTTGGCCGCGACTACACAGTGGACTGGGTGCACCTGAAACTTAACGACCGCGCCCACCAAACGATCCTGTGCAAAGATCCTTTCCGCAGCGTGGACGAACGAGTGGATGCACTCCTGGACTCAATGGGCTGACGGCCTCTTTAAGCTGGCTCCCAGCTTCACGGGCTATTCTGGATAGTGGTCTCTTCCCGAGATCCACCTTGCTTGGATGCGCTACGCGCCTTTCCGAGTGTCCCTTTGCCCCGACGAAAGTGTCTTTTTGTGCGCCGACTCCTAGCAATACTTCTTCCCGCCCTCCTGCTCATTACCGCCTGCGGTGGGGAAAGCACTCCGGCCGCCGAGCCCACCAGCAAGTCAGTTGGTGACGTCTCCAAGCTCGACTCCCTGAAAGTGACGGACAACGGCAACGACAAGGCGCCCGCCCTTGAATTCTCCAAGCCGCTGGCTGTGACGGGACCCACCGTCAAGGTTGTCAGTGAAGGCGAAGGTGAGCCCGTAAAGATGGGTCAAATTGCCGAACTGGTGTTCGTCGCAGTGGATGGTACTGACGGCAAGATGCTTGAGGACGGTTACACCAAAGGACCCCAGCCGATTGAGCTCTCCGAGCAGATGAAAACCGGCAATGAGCTGATCTTCGACGCCATCATTGGCGCCAAAGTCGGCAGCCACGTTGCTATCGCGGCTCCGGGCAACTCCTCGGCAACGGCACCGGCGTCCACACAACTGGTGGTATTCAAGATCGCCTCGGCCAAGGACGCACCCGGCCTGTTGAGCAAGGAAGAAACCGAGCAGCTGGACAAAGACGGCAAGCTTCCCAAGGTGACCTTTGACGACAAGGGCGTGCCTTCCGTGGAGATCCCCAAAACTGATGTGCCTGCCGGTCTTTCAGTCAAGGTCCTGTCCGAGGGCACCGGCGAGGAGCTGACGAGCTCTGACACAATCGATGCCAACTACAGTGGCTGGCGCTGGGAAGACAGCACCAAGTTCGACTCCAGCTATGACCGTGGGGAGGCCGCTACCTTTGGCCTGAACCAGGTCATCAAGGGCTGGACGCTTGGCCTTACGGGCCAAAAGGTGGGTTCCAAGGTTCTTTTGACGATTCCCACGGATCTCGCCTATGGGGCGAACGCAGCTGCACAGGGTAAGCCCGCCGGTCCGCTGGTCTTCGTCGTCGAGATCACCGGCAAAAAGTAGATCCCAGCCAGGTTCTGGCTAAGCTGGTTCCTGAAACTTCTCCGTCCCTTTCACTAAGGAGCAACCATGTCATTTGGTCAGCGTGACTTCGACCGCACCAAGCCTGAAATCGACTTCCCTGAAGGCGACGTCCCCACGGACCTCGTTATCACGGACCTCATTGAGGGCACCGGCCCCGAGGCCAAGGCCGGCGACACTGTTTCCACCCACTACGTCGGCGTTGCCTGGTCCACTGGCGAAGAATTCGACGCTTCCTGGGGCCGTGGCGCTCCGCTCGACTTCCGCGTCGGCGTCGGCCAGGTCATCCAGGGTTGGGATCAGGGCCTGCTGGGCATGAAGGTGGGCGGCCGCCGTCGCCTGGAGATCCCCTCGGAGCTCGCCTATGGCTCACGTGGCGCTGGTGGAGCAATTAAGCCCAACGAGGCCTTGATCTTCGTGGTCGACCTCGTGGCTGTTCGCTAGGACTCAGGCTTCTTTCAAGGCGCGTTACCTTCCGGTTTTGCCGGCAGGTGACGCGCCTTGCTGCTTTCCCGCTGGTTTTTAGTAACGTAGCAACCGTGTCCGCATCCCGCACTGAACGTCTACTGAACCTGCTCTTGGCTTTGCTCAATACCAAAGTGGGCCTTCCACGTGCCGTGCTGCGCGAAAAGGTCTACCACGATTCAGCGGACAATGATGTCGCCTTTGGACGTATGTTCGAGCGCGATAAAGTGGACCTGAAGCAGTTTGGCTTTGAGATCGAGACCCTGACAGACCCGCGCAACTTCGGCGCGGATGACCCCGCCTCGACTCGATACCGGATCGGCAAGGACTCCAACCGGCTTCCTGAAGTGAGCCTGACTACGGCGGAGAGCACCGTGCTTTTGCTGGCGGCTCAGCTGTGGGAACGCGCTGCTCTGGGAACTGCAGCCGCTAACGCCGTCCGCAAGCTGCAGGCGGCAGGAGGCTTCACGGACGTAGACCTCCCTGCAGGCGTCCAGCCAAGGATTAAACCCGCCGGGCAAGCCTTCGACGACGTCGTTGCGGCCATGCACGGCAAGCACCCTGTCCGCTTCGGCTACCTCGCGGTCAGTACCGGCCGGGAAGAAGTCCGTGAAGTCGAGCCATGGGGGCTGGGCAGCCGCTTTGGTCAGTGGTACCTCGCTGGCTGGGATCGGGGGAGAGGGGCCAAAAGGCTCTTCAGGCTCTCACGGATGACTACTGCAGTGAGCGTTGTAACCTCGAACAGTTTCCAACCACCCGAGGGTTTCAGCGCCAGGGCGGAGTTGGACGCCCTCAATGAACTGCCCGTCCAACAAGCCACCCTGGACGTAGATAAGGACAGGCTGCTTGCCTTGCGCAAAAGGGCCGTGTCTGTTGAGGCAGCCCCGGATGCAAGCAGTCGTGACCGCATCACTGTGGAATTCCGGGATCCCGAGCAGCTGGCTGAGGAGTTGGCATCCTACGGCCCCCACGTCAAGGTGACGGGACCAGCAGAGTTGCGCACCGCCGTCGAACGTCGCCTCAAAGCTGCCGCAGACTTCGATGACGCTCCGCCCGTCCCCATTGAATTTCCCGAAGCCGGCCGTGCGCCCCGCACGCGCAAGCGCACCTCTGAAGACCAACTCGCCAGAATGCTCCAGTTGGTACCTTTCCTGGTTCACCACCAAGGCCTGCACATCCAGCAGGTGGCCGACCACTTTGGCATCAGCCGCAAGGCGCTGATTGATGACCTGAAGATCCTCATCTGCTCCGGGCTGCCCGAGGGGTACCCTGACGATCTGCTGGACATTCAATGGGAGAACGATCACGTTTACATCTCCGAACACCTCGATTTGAACCGGCCAGTGCGCTTCAGCGAAGACGAAGCGGCTGCACTGCTGACCGGGCTGGCCATGCTGGGCGATCTTCCGGCACTGGCCGGAATGCTTGAGGAGGAGTCGGGAAGCGCCCTGGAATCCGTCACCATCAAGCTGACAGGCGCTGCCGGACAGGCTGCACGATTGGCGGGCTCGGTCTCCGGCCAATCGGTGGCGCCGGAACAGTCACAGGCGTTCGCCACCATAACGCGGGCAATCCGTGAAGGCCGGCAATTGCGGCTCAGGTACTTCTCACTGCAACGCGACGAAGTGACTGAGCGTGACGTGGACCCCCTGCGGCTCTACTCGCTGGACAATACGTGGTACTTCGAGGCGTACTGCCACAACAAGGCGGGAATCAGGAACTTCCGGCTGGACAGGGTGGAAGCGTTGGAAACCAACGGCCGAGCCGTGTCCATGCCGGCAACGGCCGGGCAGGATTTTCCGGCCCGGCTGTTCACGCCCAGCGACGATGACGTTCAAGTTGTGCTCCAGCTAACCCGACAGGGGGCCGGATTGGCTGATGACTACTACGCCGAACGCATCGCTCCACTGCCCGACGGCGGCCTGCTCGCCGAAGTTCGGTTCGGCAACGCGAAGTGGCTTCCTATGTTCGTTTCGCAGCATGGCGGCACTGTTCGGATCCTCGATCCGGAGCACCTTCGGCAGGAAAGCCGCGCGTGGGTCGACGCGGCCCTGGCGCAGTACAACTCACCTTCGAGTACGAAGGCTGGCTAGACTACTCAGATGCCTTGGTGGTTCTGGATCCTGTTGTGGATCGCGCTTATAGCCCTGTCGTTGCTCTTGCACCTAACACTGGGCTATCGCCTGTACAAGAAATTCATGTCAACTGTTCATGATTTGGCTGCCGCGGGTAAACGTTTCAGCAACCTTCCTCCTTCCCGCGAAACCTCCGACGTTGAAACCGCCGAACCACGGCCCGCGCCGGGGTCCGCAATTTTTGCCACACCGGAACAGATGCGTCATGATTACCTGACGGCCAAAGCCTTCCGTCAGGAAGTTCGTCGTCAACGACGCGTCAAGCGCAAAGCCGAGCGGGGTCAACCCCAATCCCTGCACGACATTGAATTCAGATAGACGTAGGATGTATCCAAAAGGAAAGGACCTCCCCACATGAGGCTCGAAGGCTGGCATCTCATCATCATCATCGTCCTGGCTCTGGTGCTCTTTGCAGCGCCGAAGCTGCCGTCCATGGCGCGCAGCATTGGGCAGTCGATGCGCATTTTCAAGTCTGAGGTCCGGGAAATGAAGAAGGATGGTTCTTCCGAAGCCAAGGACTCGCAGGACGGTTCCGACGCCGTGGAAGGCAAAGTAGTGGGCCACCCGGACGTCAAGGCCAAGAACAACGGCGAGACTGACGTACCGCCCGCCAACCGCGTCTAAAGAGAAGTGGTAGAGACGAAGGGGCGCAAGGCCAACCCCGAAGCCCGGATGGCGCTCCTGGATCACCTCAAGGAGCTGCGAAACCGGCTCTTCAAGGCTGCAATCGGCGTCATCGTAGGGACTGTGGCAGGCTTCATTGTTTACCAGCCCCTGCTGGAAGCACTGATCAAGCCGATCAAGGACCTCAACGAAAAAGAGGGACGCGCTGCCACGCTGAACTTTGACGGCGTCGCCAGTTCGTTCGACCTCATGGTGCAGGTGTCCGTCTTTCTCGGCGTAATAATTTCTTGCCCTGTATGGATCTACCAGCTGTGGGCCTTCATCGTTCCCGGGCTCCACAAGAAGGAGCGACGCCTGGCTCTAGCCTTCGTAGCGGCGGCCGTTCCTTTGTTTATCGGTGGTGTTCTACTTGCGTGGCTCGTGCTGCCCAACGCCGTCAGGGTGCTGACGGATTTCACTCCCATAGGTGCCTCAAACTTCATCACCGCTCAGGTGTACCTGGCATTTGTCCTCCGGCTCCTCTTGGCCTTCGGAATCGCCTTCCTCGTCCCAGTGGTGCTGGTGGGACTGAACCTGGCCGGAATCATTAAGGGCAAGCAGCTCATCAAGAGCTGGCGAATCACCATCTTCCTGGTGTGCCTTTTCGCTGCGATGGCCGCTCCAGGCGCTGACGCCATGAGTATGTTCTACCTTGCAGCACCCATGCTCCTTCTGTTCTTCGCGGCGATCGGTGTCTGCGTCCTGAATGACCGCCGCCGTGAGCGCCGGGCCATCAAGCGGGCAGCTGAGACTGAAGCCACTGCAGACATCGCAACCCCGGCCACGGATCTGGAGAATCTCTAGACCTTGGGCCACTAGGCTTGATGCATGTCCTCCATTTCCGGGTCTTCATCTCCATCAGACCGTTATCAGGCGGCTGCCCAGCGGGCGGCTGAGTCAAAAACTTATCTGGGCGCATTCGCACGTTCCCTGGACTTTGAACTGGATGACTTCCAACGTGAGGCGTGCAGGTCGCTCCAGGAAGGCCGCGGCGTTCTGGTAGCAGCCCCCACCGGTGCTGGTAAGACGATCGTTGGCGAGTTCGCCATCTATCTGGCCTTGGAACGTGGACTCAAGGCGTTTTACACCACTCCCATCAAGGCTTTGAGCAACCAGAAGTACTCGGAGTTGGCAGCAAAATACGGGTCAGCGAACGTTGGCTTGCTAACAGGTGACACCACCATCAACGGCGAAGCTCCCGTGGTGGTCATGACCACCGAAGTTCTTCGGAACATGCTTTACGCCGATTCCGAAACCCTCGGCGATCTTGGGTTTGTGGTCATGGACGAGGTTCATTACCTGGCCGACCGCTTCCGTGGTGCCGTATGGGAAGAAGTCATTATCCACCTGCCCAGCGAAGTGCAGGTTGCCTCGCTGAGTGCCACGGTTTCCAACGCGGAAGAGTTCGGCGCCTGGCTGGATACGGTGAGGGGCGATACCGACGTCATCGTCTCCGAACACCGTCCCGTTCCGCTTTGGCAGCACGTCATGGTGGGCCGTGAAATAGTGGATCTCTTTGCCGGCGACACAACGTTCGACGAAATTGCGCCCCAAGCCCCGGGAATGCAGGAAGCTGAGGCGCCGGACCTTTCCGAGGCCCATGAGGTGGTGGCCGAGCCTGTCACCACTGACCACCGGCGCGCCTCCGCCAAGCGCTCGTCTGCAGACACAGTCCGCCAGGCAGTCACCGGCCCCGAGTTCGAGGTCAATCCTGACCTGTTGGCCATGGCCCGCTCCGAGAGCCGGATGAACATGAACGGCCGGTTCGGCCACGGTGGCCGGAGCCGGCGTCGTCAGGACCGTTATCGCGACGAGCGGCAGCAGCCCGAGCAGCGCAGTCCTGTGCGGAAAGCCAGCCGTCCCCAAGTCATTGAGAGCCTCAGGCGTCAGGATCTGCTGCCTGCCATCACCTTCATCTTCTCGCGGGCCGGCTGTGACGCTGCCGTCGCTCAGTGCGCAGCGTCGGGACTTTGGCTGACCACCGAACGCGAACAACAGGTCATTGCCCAGCGGGTGGACGAGGCGAGCCACGAAATTCCAGCGGACGACCTCGACGTCCTCGGTTTCTGGGGTTGGCGCGACGGTCTCATCAGGGGCTTTGCTGCCCACCATGCAGGCATGCTTCCCACGTTCAAGGAAGTAGTGGAAAAGCTCTTTGCCGACGGCCTGGTCAAGGCAGTCTTCGCCACCGAAACACTGGCTCTAGGCGTTAATATGCCCGCACGCTGCGTCGTGCTTGAAAAGCTGGAAAAGTTCAACGGTGAAGCGCACGTCAACATCACGGCGGGGGAGTACACCCAACTCACTGGTCGCGCCGGACGTCGTGGTATCGACGTCGAAGGCCATGCCGTTGTGCTGTGGCAGCCGGGAACTGATCCGGCTGCCGTAGCTGGCCTTGCCTCCCGACGCACTTACCCCCTGAACTCCAGTTTCAGGCCTACGTACAACATGAGCATCAATCTGATTGCCCAGTTCGGACGCGTCCGAGCCCGTGAAATCCTGGAATCCTCGTTTGCCCAATTCCAAGCTGACCGCTCGGTGGTAGGCCTTGCCCGTCAGGTGCGGGGTCGCGAAGAATCGCTTGCCGGCTACGCCAAGTCCATGCAGTGCCATCTGGGTGATTTCTCCGAATACGCAAAGCTGCGGCGTGAACTCAGCGATGCCGAGAATTTCGCTGCCCGCGACCATCAGCGGGCCCGTAAATCGCATGTAGCGGATTCCCTTGCACGTCTGATCCCCGGTGACGTCATTAGTATCTACAGCGGCCGGCTGGCAGGACATGCCGTGGTGTTGGAGGTAGACCGCAACGCCCGGGAACCAAGGCCCTCCGTCCTCACCTCTGATAACCAATTGCGGCGCATCGGTGTCCACGACCTCGATGGTCCGGTGTCGCCAGTGACACGTATCCGTATTCCGAAATCCTTCAATGCCAAGGTCCCCAAATCCCGCCGGGACCTCGCTTCGTCCATGCGGCATGCCATCAGTGAGGACGCCCCCCACAGCCGTCGCAACAGCAGGCACGAAGACTTTGGCCTCGGGGCGCGGCTGCCGGATCAGGAGAAGAAGATCGCGGACCTACGGCGGGCCCTCCGGGCTCATCCCTGCCACGGCTGCAGCGAACGCGAAGACCATGCGAGATGGTCGGAGCGTTGGTGGAAGTTGCGCAGGGAAACCGATGGGCTGGTCAGGCAAATCCAAGGCAGGACGAACACCATAGCCAAGACGTTCGACCGCGTTTGTGATGTTCTGTCGGCCTACGGTTACCTGGAAACCAACGACGCCGGCCATGTCACCATCAGCACCGACGGGCAGCGGCTGCGGCGGATCTACGGTGAGAAGGACCTGCTCATTTCCCAGACGGTGCGTCGCGGTGCCATCAACGACCTCGACGCCGCCGAACTGGCCTCGCTTGCCAGCACCCTGGTTTACCAAGCCAAACGGGAAGACCGCGGCCTGCGACCCAGGATGCCCAGCGTTGCCTTGGAATCAGCCATAGACATAGTTATCCGCGAATGGTCCCAGCTGGAGGACACCGAGGAACGCAACAGGCTGCCTTTGACCGGGGAACCCGAACTTGGACTGATGTGGCCCATGTACAAATGGGCCAAGGGACGTCATCTTCAGGACGTGCTCAGCGGAACCGACCTCGCGGCCGGCGACTTTGTCCGCTGGGCCAAGCAAGTGGTGGACCTCCTTGACCAGCTGGCCAAGATCCCTCAACTCGACCCACGCTTGGCCCGCATTTGCCGCGAGTGCATCGACTTGGTGCGACGCGGCGTCGTGGCCTACTCCACAGTGGCTTAGCGCACCCTACTCTCATTGAATGTTTTCAACGCTCGAGGAGCACAACGCATGAATCAGCCAGGCGTGCCCGCCGGCCAGGACCGCAGGGTCACCATGTACCGCAACGGTTCGATCTACACCGCCGCAGATCCTTTTGCCACCGCGCTGGTGGTGGACGGCGATACCGTGGCTTGGGTCGGCTCTGAACAGGCAGCTACTTCAATAGTTGACTCATCCATGGAGGTCATCGACCTCCGCGGAGCCCTCCTGGCACCGGGATTCGTGGACTCGCATGCACACCTGACAGAGACAGGCCTTGCCCTGTCAGGCCTTCAGCTCTCCGGGGTGCGTTCAGCCGCGGAACTGCTCGACGCCGTTGCCTCCGCCAGCGGCACAGGTACACTCCTGGGTCACGGTTGGGATGAAACGACGTGGCACGATCCCGCGCTCCCTACCTTGGAGGAAATCGAAAGGGCGTCTGCCGGGCGGGCTGTCTACCTGTCCCGCATCGACGTCCACTCCGCCCTGGTTTCATCGTCGTTGGCTGCAGCGGCAGGGCTGGACGGCGTCGATGGTTTTTCCGGCACCGCCCGCGTTGTTCGTGCGGCACACACTGCCGCCCGGCTGACGGCCCGGACGTTCCCGAAGCACGAAAGGCGCGGATACCAGGAAACGGCCCTGCGGGAAGCGGCTTCCCGTGGCTATGTAGCCGTGGCCGAGATGTCTGCACCTCACATTTGCGGGTCCGAAGACCTGCAAATGGCCACGTCCTGGAACGAAGATTGGAACTTACCTGAGGTGCTTCCCTACTGGGGTGAGCTGGCGACCTCGGAGGCGCACGCCCAGTCGATTCTGGACAGTCTGGGCACGCGGGTCCTGGGCCTTGCCGGTGACCTGAATATTGATGGTTCAATCGGCTCCCGCACGGCTGCCCTCGTGGACGACTATACGGATGCACCGGGCCAACGCGGCAGTTTGTACCTGTCAGTGGACGACGCCACCAAACATCTTGTGGCCACGTCTCTCCTGGGAGTCCAGGCTGGCTTTCATGTCATAGGTGACGCTGGCCTCGGGGCAGTGCTGGACGCATTGGACGCAGCGGCCGCAGAGGTGGGGGAGCAGCGCATCCGGGCCGCCAGCCATCGGCTTGAACACGTGGAGATGGCTGACCAGTCCGCCATCGACCGGCTGGCCAAGTACTCGGTGTCGGTCAGCGTACAGCCCGGTTTCGATGCCGCCTGGGGTCAACCAGGCGGGCTCTACGAACAGCGGTTGGGTGGCCGCAGGCAAACGATGAACCCCTTTGCTTCTTTCTACGCCAGCGGTGTCCCCATTGCTTTCGGCAGTGACAGCCCGGTCACCCCTCTCCGCCCGTGGTCGAGCGTGCGTGCTTGCCTGGAGCACAGCAACCCTGAGCAAAGGATCTCGGCTCGTGCCGCGTTCTTAGGCCATACGCGTGCGGGGTGGCGGGCTACCAAACACCGGAACCCGCTCATGGGCCAATTGGTCCCCGGCGCACCCGCGAGTTTTGCTGTGTGGGAAGTCGACGAATTGATGGTCCAGGTTGCTGATAGCCGGGTGCAGTCGTGGAGCACTGATCCGCGGGCGAGGACCCCGCTTTTGCCAGCCCTGGACACCGGCAGCGATCCAAGGTGCCTTCAGACAGTGCGCGAGGGCCACGAGTTGTTCGCGCACGAGTCGCTGAGGGTGTGAAGCATTATTTTCCCGCTCGGATGAGCGGTCTGAACTGGGGCAATGCACGACGCCGCAGGTCATTGGCTGATTGACAGCTTAGGGTGAGTCCGTAGCATTGAGGCTCAACGGACAATCAACGCAGGGGCTGTGGCCGTGGCGTGGTGGTCCGGTCGCGGCCGGAGCGTGTTCGTGGTGGCGGCAGATTAGTGGGCAGGTCCACACAGATCCGGAAAACAGTTCGATGGCGATGTTAGTCGCTTAGCGCCACTGGTCCCGGGCTTGTGGACCTGCCCATCAACGTTCAGCCACTACCCGGACCATGTGTCCGGGGCCACACCAGCCAAATGAATCCCTGCCGTCGTCCTATAATGGAGAGTTGCGCCAGAACGCCAGCCGCCAGGCTGCTCCGGCACACTGACCGCTCCATCAAGGAAAGGCCTCTTCTTGCGTGTCCTGACGATCATTCCCACCTACAACGAGCTGGAATCGCTCCCCGTGACATTGGGACGGCTGCGCGCAGCAGTACCCCACTCCGATGTCCTGGTGGTCGACGACAACAGCCCTGACGGCACGGGAAAGCTTGCCGACGGCTTCGCGGCAGAGGACAGCCAGGTGCATGTCCTGCATCGCAAGGGCAAGGAAGGCCTGGGGGCCGCCTACATCGCCGGCTTCAAATGGGGACTAGCCGCGGGCTATGACGTCCTGGTTGAAATGGACGCCGACGGTTCGCATAAGCCGGAGCAACTGCCGCTTCTCCTCGACGCCGTCAAAGAGGGAGCAGACCTCGCCATGGGTTCCCGGTGGGTTCCCGGTGGCAGTGTGGTTAACTGGCCGCTCTACCGCCAGGCGATCTCCCGCATCGGCAGCACCTACGCCCGCATCATGCTGGGCGTCAAGATCAAGGACGTAACCGGCGGCTACCGGGCATTCCGCCGCAGCACCCTGGAGGCGCTGAACCTGGACGAAGTCGAGTCGGTTGGCTACGGCTTCCAGGTTGACCTCGCGTGGCGCGTGGCAAAGCTTGGCCTCCGCATCGAGGAGCGCCCCATTACCTTTGTCGAGCGTGAGCTCGGGGCATCGAAGATGAGCGGCAACATTGTTGTGGAAGCCATGATCAACGTCACCAAATGGGGACTGGCAGCACGTTGGGAAAAACTCACCCGCAAGTCGCCCGCAGTAGCTAAGTAACCCAGGACCTTTGCAAGCAGAAAGGCCGGGTCTGGTTCCCCTAAGGAACCGGACCCGGCCTTTGTCTTTGAATCAGTAGCCGACTATGCGGAGCGGCGCTCTCCACGGCGCTCACGCAGGATGTTCAGACGATCCTCAAGGATCTGCTCCAACTCGGGAAGGCTGCGGCGCTCCAGGAGCATGTCCCAGTGGGTGCGGACGGCTTTCTCGTTGGCATCCACAGGTCGCTCGCCATCAACCAGCAGTGCTTCCTTGCCGGTCTTGGAAACCCATACGGGGGGAATTTCGGCTTCGGAGGAGAAGGTCACGAAGACCTGCTCGCCATCCTCGCAACGGTACTCGACCCGCTGGCGCGGTGCCGGTTCAACGCCGGATTCTGTTTCCATGCTTTGGGCGCCAAGACGCATACCCCGCAGGCTGCGATCGCTCATGATTACTCCCTCTGTCTGTTCGCGGAGCAGGAACTCCGCGCTAGCCGCAAGCCGTTTTCACGATCCTTACGGACTACTTCTGCACACCTTGCATCACTAATTGCAACGCTTGGCCAAGCTTTAATGTTCCATCCACGCTGAACCAGCCGGACAAATATCCCATTATACGCGGTTCAACGCCCAGTACTCAAAAGGGCCATAAACAAGCGAGCGGCCAGCCTGAATGGCTGACCGCTCGGTGACCTTGCAACAGTGAGTTATTCAGCTGGCCGAGGCTGCGGGGCTGCTGCTGCCGGCTCTGAAGTCCTGGGCTGTTCACTGTTTCCGAAAAGCCCCACGGGGGAGTCCCCGGTATTGCCGCCAAGGGCGCCGCCAATGCCCTTGAGTGCCTCGCCGACTTCACTCGGGATGATCCAGAGCTTGTTCGAACTTCCCTCCGCGATCTTGGGAAGGGTCTGCAAGTACTGGTAGGCAAGGAGCTTTTGATCCGGGTTGCCCTTGTGAATAGCGTCGAAGACCTTCTGAATGGCTTGGGCTTCACCGTCTGCCCGGAGGATAGCCGCTTTCGCGTCACCTTCAGCAGCAAGGATGGCTGCCTGCCGCTGGCCTTCGGCGGTGAGAATCTGCGACTGCTTGGTGCCTTCAGCGGTCAGGATGGCCGCACGGCGATCCCGTTCGGCGCGCATCTGCTTCTCCATCGAGTCCTGAATGGAGTGGGGCGGATCAATCGCCTTCAGCTCGACGCGGGACACGCGGATTCCCCAGCGGCCCGTAGCTTCGTCCAAGACACCACGTAGCTGGCCATTGATTTGGTCGCGGGATGTAAGGGCTTCTTCGAGATTGAGCCCGCCCACCACGTTACGAAGCGTGGTGGTGGTCAACTGCTCTACGGCCTGGATGTAGTTGGCGATCTCGTAGGTTGCTGCCCTGGGATCGGTGACTTGGAAGTAGACAACTGTGTCAATCGAGACCACCAGGTTGTCCTCGGTGATGACCGGCTGAGGCGGGAACGACACCACCTGTTCGCGCAGGTCGAGCAAGGGCAGCAGCCGGTCGACGAACGGGATCAGAATGGTTAGTCCCGGGTTAAGCGTCCGCTGGTACTTGCCAAGGCGTTCAACGACGCCGGCACGTGCCTGCGGGATGATCCTCACCGAACGGACCAACACGATGATCACAAAAATGACGAGAACAATCAGCACAATTGCCGCTGCTGTTCCTCCTAAGCCGTCCATACATCTCCTTCATTCCCCAATTGCGTGGTTGATGCGACTGGACCCGGGCAGGCTGCCCGGATTGGCAACCGCAGAAATTCAAGGGTGCGCCTAGCGCGGGCTGTTCCCGGCAGGCGAGTCTACTACCGCCGTCGCGCCGTCGATCCTGGTTACCTGAACTGTCGAACCGGCGTCGAGAACACCGGCGGTGCTGCGGGCGCTCCACACGTCGCCGCCAATCTTGACCAATCCACTGGTTCCACTCACCGCTTCGATGACGAGAGCGGACTGACCGATGAGCCGGTCGATATTGCTGCGCTGTTCCGCTGGCCCCTTGTGCAGGTGCTTCATGGCGACAGGACGGACAAAGACAATCATCAGGAGGGAGACCACGGAGAAGATCACGATCTGGAGCCAGAAGTCAGCCCCCGCGAAGTCAGCAATCAGCCCGGCAAGGGCACCGCCGCCCAGCATGATGAAGAAGAGGTCGAGGGTGAGCATCTCCACCACCGCAAACGCGAGGAAGACCGTGAGCCAGAGGGCCCACCAATTCTCGCCGAGCCATTCAAACATCATTTCCCCCTTGGTCCCGGATCCCGCGAGCGGGATCACAGTCACTGTTCCTCCATCCTAGCCCGACGTTCCGTCCCACGTCAGGACGCTGCGAATTCAGTGATCCGGAACTTCGCGGTGGTGGACACGGGGCCCACCCATGCAGCCAGCTCCGCCAACTCTTCACGCTGCAGGTGGTGCCCCGCCGGACCCATATAGGCCAAGTCGGCTACCTCCTGACCACTCAGCAGCAAGGGAAGATCCAGGCTTTGGCTGGAGCCTGAGTCAAAATAACCCTTCATGGATTCCGCCAACCGTTCTTCTTTGCCCTCTTCAATGCCAAGCATCCCTGTCCGGGCCGCGATCTCAGCAAGGTGACCTGGCCTGGGTGTCACAACAATCAACGAGCCCCCTGGCCGCAGCACACGGGCAAACTCGGCGGGGTTGCGCGGGGCAAAGACTACTGTGACCACGTCCGCACTGTTGTCCGCCATGGGGAGCGGACGCCAAACGTCCCAAACAAGGTTGGCGGCATGTGGATTGAGCCGGGCGGCGCGCCTCAATGCGAACTTGGAAATGTCCACAGCAATTCCCGTAGCCCCTGACATCTGAAGGACCGCGTGCAGGTAGTGCCCGGTGCCGGTGCCGGCGTCCAGAACCAGCGCGTCAGGACGTTGAAGTGGTCCGGCGGCTGCCAGGGCAAGGGCTTGGGAAAGCCCGGAGTAATGACCGGCGTCCAGGAACCTGTGCCGGGCTGCCACCATGTCTGCAGAATCCGCTTCGAACACCGTGCCTTTTCCCGTCAGCAGGTTGAAGTAGCCCTGTTTCGCGGCGTCGAAGAGATGACCGGCCTCACAAGCGAGAGTCCGTGGCTGGCCTTCCCTGAGCTGGAATGACCCTTGGCAAACGGGACAGCGGAGGGCAGCAACAGCGTGGGACAACATGGCTTCAATCCTACGGCGGACGGAGTGTCAGGTGCCGGGTACTGAACCGCCGGGCTAGGCTCACCAACGTGAAACCCGAGCAATTGCACCTGCTGAACTCTGTCTCCGCCCCGGCAATCCACCCCGATGGCAGCAAGGCGGTGGTTTCTGTCGTGAGACCGGACTTTGACGCTGACAGCTACGTCGGCCAGCTGTGGAGCATTCCCTTGGACACCACCAAGTATCCGCGACGCATCACGCGAGGCTTCCGGGACAGTTCTCCGGCCTTCTCTCCCGATGGCCTGGTTTTGGCGTTCCTCAGGAACGACCCGGACGGAAAGCCGCAACTATTCGTCGTGGAGGCCGCAGGCGGCGAGCCACAACGGATCACGGATCAGCAAGCCGGGGTGGGTGGGTTCGTGTGGGCGCCGGATTCCCATCGCATCGCGTTCGAGTCCCGCGTGCCCGAGCAAGGCCGTTACGGAACCGTTGATGGAGTCACATCCGGCGATGAAGATGCCCGACTGATCACTACCAACCAATACAGGATGAACGGCCTCGGATATACCGCGGACCAGCGTCAACAGCTGTTTGTTGTTGAGGTCCCGGAGTTGGGCGGCGAACCGGTAGTCGTTCCGCGTGGGCGGGCTGCCCACGAACAGCCGAGTGCGAAGGTTACCGGTGTTCCTCCCGCACAGCAGGTCACGTTTGGTGACTCCGACCATGAGTCACCGTGCTTTTCAGCTGACGGCTCCCTCCTGTACTTCGTTGCCGCCTTCCATGAAGGACACGACGACGATCTGGTCACCTCCGTCTATCGGATCGGCGCCGGCGGGGGCCAGCCGACCGTCGTCGAACCTTCCAACAGGAAGTTGCAGACTGTCACTGCTGTCCGCACCTCCACGGACGGCCGTTGGCTGTTCTACGTGGCCCAGGACTTAGGACACACCGGCAAGGACTTTGTGGCTCGGAATTCTGTCCTGTATGTCATGCCCGTCGCAGGGGGAGAGGCCGTAGCGCTAACCGACGAGGAACATCTGGACGTGTCCGGTCCGCTGGAACCCAGCGGACCCGCCAGTGTGCTGGTGCTGAACACAGCCTTGGGAAGTGTCGAACTGCTGGACGTCACAGCGGAAGGTGGGATCACACCCCTGGTCCACGGTGCCCGGGTAGTCATCGGGTCGACGATGGCTGCCAACGGGGAAATTGCCGTAAGTTTCTCCGATTCCTCAACGGCGGGAGATGTGGCGTCACTTGAACAGGGAGAGATACGCCTCCTTACGGATTTCTCCGCCAATCTGCGCAACAACTCACGGGTAACGGAACCTCTGGACTTCGACGCCGAATCCACCGACGGACACCCCGTTCACGGTTGGGTCGTCCTGCCCGATGGCCCAGGCCCGCACCCGGTCCTACTCACCATCCATGGCGGCCCGTTCGCCCAGTACACCGGCGCATTCTTCGATGAAGCGCAGGTTTACGCCGCTGCAGGGTACGCCGTCGTGATGTGCAATCCACGAGGGTCTGCCGGCTACGGCCAAGCCCATGGGCGCGCCATTAAGGAACGCATGGGGACGCTGGATATGCAGGACGTGCTGGCGTTTCTCGACTCAGTGTTGGCCTCTTTTGACGCCTTGGATAAAGACCGTGTGGGGATCATGGGAGGTTCCTATGGTGGCTACCTGACCGCTTGGACCATCGCCCACGATCACAGGTTTAAGGGTGCGATTGTGGAGCGCGGCTTCCTGGACCCGGTCAGCTTTCTGGGTTCAGCTGACATCGGCTGGTTCTTCGGGGCAGAATACACCGGAGGAACACCGGAGCAGATGGCTGCCCAAAGTCCCATGGCCGTGGTTTCCCGTGTCGAAACACCTACCCTGGTGATTCACAGCGAGAACGATCTGCGGTGCCCCATTGAACAGGGTCAGCGGTACTACGCGCACCTGAAGGCCCAGGGCGTGGACACTTCCCTGCTGGTCTTCCCCGGGGAAGACCACGAATTGTCACGGTCCGGGACGCCTCATCACCGGAAGCAGCGCTTTGATCACATCCTTCGCTGGTGGGCTCAGTACCTTCCAACGGATGCCAATCACTCGGAGGACCAGCCGTAGCCGTACTGGCCGGATTCGGCGTCAGCGAAGGAATCCAAGAGCCCGGCGAGCCTCGTCAATCTCCGGCGCAAACCACCGGGCCGAGTGTTCAGCATTGCTGGACAGGGAGCGAAGTTCGGCCCGGTCCAGATACAGGACGCCGTGGAGGTGGTCCGTTTCGTGTTGCACAATGCGGGCCTGCCACCCCGAGAACCACTCTTCCACGGGTTCGCCCGCGGGATTGGTGTAGCGCAGTTCCACGTTCCGGTGGCGTGTCACAACTGCCTGATACCCGCTAACGGAGAGGCACCCTTCATAAAACGAGGCAGTCTCAGTGCCCAGCGGACGGTACTCCGGGTTGATGATAGCGAAGAATTCCAGCTGTTCCCTGTGACGTACCGCGGCCGACTCAGGGTCCACCTCATATTTGTCCTCCAAGACAGCCAGCTGCAGCGGGATACCCAGCTGCGGGGCAGCCAGTCCCACGCCCGGGGCGTCATGCATGACGTCCTTCATCCGCTCGATGAAAGCCACCAACTCAGCATCATCAACCTGGCCGTCATAGGGGGCGGCCTGCTGGCGCAATACGGGGTGCCCGGCCTGCACAATTGGTGGAAGCCCTTGTGCATCAAGCAAGCGACGGACAGCGTCACGTATCCGGGTGGGGTTGTAGTCCGTGGCAGGGCTCGTAGCCTCAGGGTGAGGTTGGTGCGTCATACAGTGAGCCTAACGCGATGAAGGCATTCGAGAGTGTGGGCTAGGCTCGACGAATGATCGATTCCACGCCTCTGGATTGTGTACTCGGGTTTGTTCGAACGGTTGAAGCCGGCGGCGGGGCTGCTGAACTGCGGCCTTTCCTGGCCGACGATTTCAAGCTCACGGAGTGGCCGCACGCCTTGTCCAAAGCGGGTTCCACGCGGAACCTGGCCGAAACGTTGGCTGGCGCCGACCACAGCAAGGACATCGTCTCCGATCAGCGCTTTGAGGTGGTCCGCACAACGAGCCAGGACAACCGGGTGGTGCTGGAGATGAACTGGACAGCCACGCTGCTTCTTGACCTTCCGCACTGGGACCGGGGCGATACCATCCGAGCAAGGAGCACTGCGGTCTTCGAGTTGCGGGACGGCCTGATCATCAGCCAGGACACGTACGACTGCTACTACACGACGCCGGAATAGCTAGCGCCTTGGAATCATTAGCGCATAGTGAAGCGACGCTCCACCAGTTCTGAAACTGCCGGTATAGCCAGGGCGCTTGCAAAGAGCGTGTTCCTTGCTGACATGGCGGGAGGCGGCAGCGGTCTGCCCAGTGCCATGTTGAGCCCGGCCTGACGTGAAGCGCGAAGCGCCGCTTTCCTGCGTGACTTCTCGAAATTAGCCACATCGCGTCCTACGTTGGCCCCCCGCAGGGATGCATCCATGATGGGCGCCAGAGCTGCGGCATCCAACCAGCCGAGGTTCATTCCCTGCCCGCCGATGGGGCTGATTTCGTGCGCCGCATCCCCAAGAAGCACCACCCTGCCGTGAACCATGCGCTGAGTCAGCCTCGACCGTACTTCAAAAGCACTCAGCATCGAGTTTCCAGCTATGTCCACCACCTCACCGGTCCTGGCCGTGATCAGCTCAGCCAGTCCCGCCGGTGTCGGATTCTTATGCGGTGCGCCCAGCCTGACAACCCACCTCCGGACGCCTCCTGGCAGGGGAAACGACTCTACGATTCCTTCGGGTTCCAAGTACAAGACGGCGTCGGAGCCATGCCCGGTGCTATCCGGGAAATCGCCCATGATGTAGCAGTCCGGATAGGTGCGGGAGGGTACACCCGGCAGGTAGCGCTTACGGATGGTTGAATGCGCCCCGTCGGCGGCTATCACCAAACGGGCTGCTGCTTCCGAGCTGCCGGAAGGCGAATCTGACCGGACGCGCAAGGTGCCGCCGGCGTCGTCGATCTCCTGGACGCAGGCACCCCGGACGACCGCGTCCGCATCCAATTCCTTTACCGCAGACTCCAGGAGTTCCTCGGTGACCATCTGCGGAACGGCAAGGATGAAGGGAAAGGCTGGATCGCCGTCGAACGAGAGCTCGGCCACTCGTCGTCGCCGGCTGTAAGCGACACCCCGGGTGATGTGCACCCCGGCAGTTACCAGCGGCCCGGCAACTCCAGCGCGCGCCAGTTCCGCTAATGCCGGGGGGTGGATTCCAATGGCCCGCGAACTGTTGCTCCTGTTGCTCCTGTTGCTCCGGCGCTCCAGTATGCGTACCTGGTGCCCTCGCTGAAGCAACAGAACCCCCATGAACAGCCCCACCGGGCCGGCACCAACGATCACAACGTCAGGCACGGTCCTCCAATCGGTGCTCAGCATCATGCACAAGGAGATGGTGCCACGGCCCGTTTCGTTCTACTGACCATGAGGACGGAACAACTGCTGTTAGTTCCGCCGCGGTGAAACTGCGCCTGATGGACGTCAAACCGTCCCCGCAAATGTAGGAGCCTACGCCCAACGGCCAAAAGCCCGCCAGGAACAGAAGGTACGCGATGTTGCTGCGGTTGAGGTCGTTATGGAGGCAAAGGCCCCGGTTCAGCAACTCCGAATCGTGGAGGACCGCCGCAAGCTGTCCCGGATCGAGGTGATGAAGGATGTGGTTGGAGATGACGACGTCGAACTTCCGGCCTTCAGCGACCAACTCGGAGCTGTGTGCCTTACGGTAGCTGACACCCTCCACGCGAGGCACCTTGGAGGCAAACGCGAAGGCTCGCTCATCCGGGTCAATAGCTGTCACGGTGAGCCTGAAGCCATCCCGCCGGGCCCACCGCGCAAGGCTCCTTGCCACATCCCCGCTGCCGCTTCCGATGTCCAGAAGGGTCACTGCGCCGTTCGTTGCCAACAGCGGACGGAGTCGTCGACGATACGTCCCGCGCCAGCCGGATAGCAGCCGGTTCACCACGGGAAAACGAGCGTAAGTCCTGTTGAGGCGCCTGGGATCGCAATCAGCTCTGTCCATCTCCTCGACGGCGTGCAGGTCCCTCTCCTGAAGGGATCCCCAAGGCCTCACAGGGCAGGGGAGACCAGCGTAAAGAGTCCTGTCTCCACCGTCAGGCCGGGGCCGAACGCCATGGAACATATACGCTCCTCACGTTCACTGACCGGCTGCTCCAGCATGTACTTCAGGACGAACAGCACAGTAGCGCTGCTCATATTCCCGTATTCCCTCAGTGTTTCCCGCGCCGGAACCAACTGCTCTTTGCTGAGTTCCAATTTGGACTCCACTTTGTCCAGGATGCTGCGACCGCCGGGATGGATGGCCCAGTGGGTAATGTCGCGGTAGGGGAGGCCAGCTACGGAAGGCTCCTTGGCGAGCAGCGGCTCCAGGGCACCGGTGATGTGTTCCTCGATGATATGGGGGACGTACGAGCCAAGGACCATTTCAAATCCTTCGTCGCCGATGTTCCAAGCCATGGCTTCCTCACCTACAGGCGTCAGGACCGTCTCAAAGTGGTCCAGGCGAATGGCCGGTTCCGGTCCCTGCAGTTCCCGCGCACTTACGACGGCGGCTGCCGCACCGTCACCGAATATCGCGGACCCCATGATCGTGTCCGGGTCGTTTGAGGTCCTCACATGCAAGGAGCAGAGTTCAACACAGATCACCAGGACTACCGCCGCAGGGTCAGCAATACAGAATTGCTTGGCTGCCTTCAGCGCGGGGAAAGCTGCATAGCAACCCATGAAGCCAAGGTGGTACCGCTGGACGGCGGGGTTGAGGCCCAGAGCCCTGACCACCTTGTAGTCCGGACCAGGATTGAAGAATCCTGTGCAGGACACGGTGATGACGTGGGTGATGTCATCCAGGTCGATCCCCGGCGCCTGAGCCACTGCGGCTTTGCCGGCCTCCACGAACAACTTAGTGGCTTCAGTTGCAAAGATTTCGTTCCGGACTTTCGTACTGGGGCTAAGGACACGATTTGTTTCGGGATCGAAAAACTGCGGATTCTCAGGATGAGCATCGAGGCTGAGCTCCGCTACAGCGGTATACCGGGTATCTATTGCTGCTGAGTCGAAGCAGGTGCTCACGAGCCGCGTTCCCAGCCTTGTGAGCCCCGGTTGGGCTGCGAAAACGTCACGGGCTTGCTGCTGGACAAGGATGGTTTGGGGAACGGCGGTTTCAAGGGACCTCATGTATACCGGCATGCTTCATTCTTAGCGAGTAAACCGAGGAAGACAATGGCAGAATCAAACGTACTGACCGTTGCCGGTCAGTAGGAGCCAGGCGACGCCAACGGGGGACTGTTGGGCTGCGCCGCCTAACAGATGGAGAAATCATGACTATTGCCGCGAGCACGGACACGCAATCTCCCGGGTCCCATGTTGCCGACACCCACGATTTGATCCGCGTGCAGGGTGCACGTGAAAACAACTTGAAGGACATCAGCATCGAAATCCCGAAGCGCCGGCTCACGGTGTTCACGGGTGTGTCCGGTTCAGGAAAGAGTTCACTGGTCTTCGCGACCATCGCCGCAGAGTCGCAGCGCATGATCAACGAAACCTACAGTGCCTTTGTACAGGGCTTCATGCCAACCTTGGCGCGGCCCGACGTCGACGTGCTTGAAGGATTGACGACGGCGATCATCGTGGACCAGGAGCGAATGGGCTCCAACCCGCGCTCGACCGTGGGCACCGCAACAGACGCCAATGCCATGCTGCGGATTTTGTTCAGCCGCCTTGGCCAGCCCCACATTGGTTCGCCTAACGCCTACTCATTCAACGTGCCCACGGTAAAGGCCAGCGGCGCCATCACGGTGGAACGCGGCGAAGGCAAATCCAAGACCGAGAAGGCCACGTTCAATCGCTTGGGCGGCATGTGTTCACGCTGTGAGGGCATGGGCTCGGTCAACGACTTTGATCTCACCGCTCTCTACGACGACACCAAATCCCTCAGCGAAGGCGCCCTCACCATCCCCGGCTACACCATGGACGGCTGGTATGGACGCATCTTCAGCGGCTCAGGGTTCTTCAACATGGACAAGCCCATCGCGAAGTTCACCAAGAAGGAACTCCACGACCTCCTCTACCGTGAGCCCACCAAAATCAAGGTGGAAGGGATAAACCTCACTTATGAAGGCGTTATCCCCAAGATACAGAAGTCGATGCTTAGCAAGGATGTAGACGCCTTGCAGCCGCACATTCGCGCCTTCGTGGAACGGGCCATAACCTTCACCACCTGCCCCGAATGCGAAGGCACAAGGCTGAGCCCCGAGGCAAGGGCCTCCAAAATCAAGGGCAAGAGCATCGCTGACGTGTGCACCATGCAAATCAGCGACCTCGCAGACTGGGTTCGCGAACTTGATGAGCCTTCCGTAGCTCCTCTGCTTAAGGGACTCCAGCATCTCCTTGATTCATTTTCCGGAATCGGATTGGGTTACCTGTCCCTGGACCGGCCTGCGGGAACTTTGTCCGGGGGAGAGGCCCAGCGGACAAAGATGATCCGGCACTTGGGGTCATCGCTCACGGATATTACCTACGTCTTTGATGAACCGACCATTGGCCTGCACCCACACGACATCGAGCGAATGAACCAGCTGCTGCTGCAGCTCCGCGATAAAGGCAACACAGTGCTTGTAGTGGAACACAAGCCGGAAACCATTGCGATCGCTGACCACGTTGTTGACCTGGGCCCAGGCGCCGGTACCGGAGGTGGCACAGTCTGCTTCGAGGGCGATCTGGAGGGCTTGCGGGGGAGCGACACCATCACCGGACGGCATCTGGACGATCGGGCGTCCATTAAAGACAGCGTGCGTTCCGCCTCCGGTCACTTGGAAATCCGGGGCGCCTCAACAAATAACCTCAAGAACGTCGACGTAGACATCCCCCTTGGCGTTCTCTGCGTCCTCACCGGCGTGGCCGGGTCAGGCAAGAGTTCGCTGATTCACGGCTCCGTAGCCAAGCGTGACGGTGTCCTGGTGATCGATCAGGGCGCCATTCGCGGATCCCGCAGAAGTAACCCTGCCACGTATACAGGACTGCTGGAACCCATTCGCAAGGCGTTTGCCAAGGCCAACGGAGTGAAGCCGGCACTGTTCAGCTCGAACTCCGAGGGCGCATGCCCAACGTGCAACGGAGCGGGTGTGATCTACACGGATCTAGGCGTGATGGCCACCGTTGAGTCACCCTGTGAAGAGTGCGAAGGAAAGCGCTTCCAGGCATCTGTGCTGGAGTACCGGCTGGGCGGATGCAATATTGCAGAGGTGCTTGCAATGTCTGTGGACGAGGCTGAAGTCTTCTTCAGTGAGGGCGAAGCCAGGACCCCGGCTGCCCACAAGATTCTCGATCGCCTCGCCGATGTTGGCCTGGGCTACCTTACGCTGGGTCAGCCACTCACCACATTGTCCGGTGGTGAGCGCCAGCGGCTCAAGCTGGCAACGCAGATGTCCGAAAAGGGAGACATTTACATCCTGGACGAACCGACCACCGGCCTGCACCTGGCTGATGTCCAAAACCTGCTGGGCATGCTGGATCGTCTGGTCGAGTCCGGAAAATCGGTGATTGTGATCGAACACCACCAAGCCGTCATGGCACATGCGGACTGGATCATTGATCTTGGACCGGGCGCCGGACACGACGGCGGCAAGATCGTTTTCGCTGGAACGCCGGCTGAGCTCGTGGCGGATAAGCCAACGCTCACAGGCAAGCACTTGGCTGCCTACGTCTCCGGATAACGTCCATTGGTGTGGTCGCTCCGGAAGGCATTCGTAGCGACCACACCAGCAAGCCCCAACCGGTTCCCGAGTCACTCCAATAACGCCGATAATCTACATTATGTAAAGTAACGTTGGAAACGACCCGCCCTCGACCGCCTTCAGCGGCCTCTTCGTCCCTTCGCAGCGGATGCGCGCCAAGCGGTTATTGGGCCTGTTGTTCTCCTGCGATGTTGACCAGCCAGCCGATGCCGAACTTATCGACCAACATTCCGAAGGTGTCACCCCAAGGCGCCATCTCCAGCGGGACTGTAGCAGTGCCGCCGTCGATCAGCTTGTCCCAGTACCCCCGGAGTTCCGCTTCATCCGCTGAGTCTCCGCTCAGGGAGACCGAAATGTTGTCGCCGGGGTTGTACTCCATGCCGTTTGGCGTGTCAGCGGCCATCAAGGTCAATCCACTTGGAGTTTCCAGCATGGCGTGCATCACCTTGTTGGCTTCCGCTGGATCTTCGCTGGCCTGGTAGTCGCCGAAAGTGCTGATGTTAAGTTCGCCGCCGAAGACTGATTCGTAGAAAGTGATTGCATCGCGTGCGTTATCCCGAAATGAAATGTACGGGTTGAGGCGGGTTGTCATTGGTCAGTTCTCCTCATTGTTGTGATGGTCACACGTCACCGTGCGGCAATGCTAACAGCGCCAACCGGCACCTGTCCCCCACTGCTTCAGTCACCGTCGTACGCCCTTTGCAGAACGTTGATGTCAAGCTTTCGCATCTTCATCATGGCCTCGAAGGCACGCTGTGAACCTTCGGGATCCGGGCCAGCCAACAGTCCGTTCATAGCCTCGGGAACGATCTGCCACGACAGCCCGAACTTGTCCTTCAACCATCCGCATTGACTCTCCTGACCGCCAACAAGCAGGGCGTCCCAGTACCTGTCCACCTCCTCTTGAGAGTCGCAATTGACCACCAGCGAGACAGCCTCGTTGAAGGAGAATGCCGATCCCCCGTTGAGACCCATGAACTGCCTGCCCTCGATCTCAAACTCAACAGTGAGTGCCTTTCCATCGGGTCCTTGCATGATTTGCCCCATGGATGAATGATCGAAAGTCGATGTGTAGAACTCGGCGGCTTCGGCCGCTCGCCCGTCGAACCATAAACAGGTGGATATCTTCTGCATCTGCTGCTCCTCCAGGATCGGCGGGAACTGCTTGTCCCCCGTCAGAGGTTAGTACCGTGAGATTGCCCACACAACGCCCGACGGCGAAAACGGCGTATCGCATACCTGGAACCACGCGCCGTGGTGTTGGATTGGTCACTGCTTGTCAGTCCCCCGACGTGCGTATCCGACTCACCAATCCCACAGTGTTGGCCTCACTGTCCTCGATGAAGGCCATCCACTCTTCCGAGCCGGCAGGTCCTAAGGTGCTGTCTTCATGCATATGGATCACGTGCGGCCCGGCGATGATTCGCACTCCCCTGCGCCGAAGATCTGCCACGGTTCCTTCAAGGTCTGCCACCTCGAAGTACATGAGCGCCGACGGCGCGCCTTTCTCCAACAGGAGGCGAACCCCACCAACATCAAAGAACAGAAGGCCGGGCGGATCAAAGATTGCACTCGGATCAGCATTCAACAGCGAAGCATAGAATGCCGCTGCCCTTTGAAGATCTTCGGCATGCTGGGCCACCTGAACAAATCGCACGGCATCCTCCAAAACTGGGTTGTCACGCGGGCACCTGCCCTCATGGTGACGGCCCATCGGACCACGCGCAAGGGCTTTCAGCGTGGGAGCGGGCTTCGCGCATGACGGAAGGCCCCGATAGTGTCGGCGGTATGTCTTCACCATCTCGACTGTGGATCCCCGCAGCTATTGCCGACCTTCTGCTCATTCTTGTCTTCGCCGCCATCGGCCGCGACGCACACGCCCGCGGAGACATCATTTCGGGAGCCTTCGCCACAGCCTGGCCGTTTCTGGCCGGGGCGGCACTTGCCTGGGTGGTCACACGCGCATGGCGGGCACCCTTGGCTGCATGGCCGTCAGGCGTCTGCATCTGGATCGGGGCGGTGCTGGTGGGAATGTTGCTGAGGGCTGTCACAGGCCAAACGGTCGTGCTGCCCTTTGTCCTCGTGGCGCTGATCAGCCTAGGCGTATTCCTTCTCGGATACCGCGCCCTAGCGACGCTGCTTCTGCGGGCGTCGCGTAAGCGGCAACGCCGGGCGTGATCAAGCCCCGCCCAGCGGTAATGCACTAGGCTGGAAATCGTCCGCAACGATGCATTTCCGGAAAGGCCCCACGTGATCACCGCTTTCGTCCTGATCAAGACCGATGCCTCACGCATACCGGAGACCGCCGAACAAATCTCGGCCATCCAGGGCATCAGTGAGGTCTACTCCGTCACCGGCGAATGGGACCTCATTGCGGTTGCCAGGGTGACCAAGCACGACGAACTCGCCGATGTGATCGCCGATCGACTGTCCAAGGTCGCTTCAGTGGTCCACACCACTACCCACATCGCTTTTCGGGCTTATTCGCAGCACGACCTTGACGCAGCTTTCGCACTCGGATTCGAGTAAAAACTCCGTATAACCGGGGAGCCGCAGTTCGTCAGCTTTGGCTGAGGGCTATCCACTTGGCGAGTACTTCGGCTGCCTTGCCGGAGTCAACGGACTCAGCTGCTCTTGCAAAAGCGCTGCGCATCCGCTCTTCAAGGCTCCCCTCTGCCTCGAGGTCGATTGACACCAATCCAGCCGCGGCATTCAGCAGAACGGCGTCGCGTACCGGACCCGTCCTACCATCCAGGATTTCGCGCACCACTGCCGCATTGGCAGCAGCGTCCCCACCGCGAAGGTCCGCAACTGTCGAGGGGCGGATTCCTAGCTCTTCAGGGGAAAACACCTGTTCCCTGACTGCTCCGTTTCTAATCTCCCAGACGGTGGATGGCCCTGTGGGGGTCAACTCATCCAGTCCATCGTCACCACGGAACACCAGGCCCCGGCTGCCCCGGCGGGCCAGAACTCCTGCCACCAACGGCGCCATGCGGGCATTCGCCACCCCCACCGCAGAGGCCTGCACATGCGCAGGATTGGTCATCGGCCCCAGGAAGTTGAAAGCCGTGGGTACAGCCAGTTCGCGGCGCGGAACAGCTGTATGCCGGAACGAGGGGTGGAAGACCTGGGCAAAACAAAAAGTGATTCCCGCCTCTTCGGCGTTCCGCGCCACCTGCTCGATCGACAGATCCAAGCGGACGCCCAATGCTTCCAGAACATCGGCCGATCCTGATGTGGACGAAGCAGCCCGATTGCCGTGCTTCACCACTTTGGCCCCGGCTCCAGCGGCCACGAGTGCGGCCATGGTGGAGATGTTGACGGTGTTCAACCGGTCGCCACCCGTTCCGACGATATCCAGCTTCTCACCGGAAATGTCGATCGGATTTGCGTGCTGAACCATGGCCGCAACCAAGCCGGCCAACTCTTCCACGGTCTCGCCCTTGGCACGAAGCGCCACCAGGAAGCCGGCGATCTGAGCCGGTGACGCTTCTCCTGACATGATCGTGTTCATGGCCCACTCTGTGTTGCCCACCGCAAGGTCGTCGCCGTTGATCAGTGCAGAGATGAGCCCTGGCCACGTATTACTGGCTGCAGGTGCCGATGCCGGAGAAGTCACTCCCCGATGCTATCGAGCCAGCCACGCCGATGACCAATGTGAACGAGGCCGGGAACTTTTCCGCGCGAATTCGCGTCTTTGTAGAAAAAGTCTCCCGAATCGGTGGTTTGCATTGGGAAGTCTGGACTTTTACAGACATAATGTCCTTGTGACATCTGCGACCCATGCCCCCAGTACCCCGGCGCACCCGACGCTGAACCGCCCCAACCTGGTTTCTGTTGGAACCGTTGTTTGGCTGTCCAGTGAGTTGATGTTCTTCGCCGGCCTCTTTGCCATGTACTTCACCCTGCGCTCCACATCAGGAACGATGTGGGCCGAGGAGACGGCCAAGCTCAACTTCCCGTTTGCGCTCGTCAACACCATCGTCCTTGTGGCAAGTTCCTTTACTTGCCAGATGGGCGTCTTTGCCGCCGAGCGGCTCGAGCCGCGCCGCACCGGTGGGCTCCTGCAGTTCACGCGTTGGGGCATGACCGAATGGTTCTCCCTCACGTTCGTCATGGGTGCCTTCTTCGTAGCCGGCCAGACCATGGAATACGCCATGCTCGTTTCCGAGCATGTCTCCCTGTCGTCCAACGCTTACGGCTCCGCCTTCTACATGACCACTGGCTTCCACGGCCTCCACGTCATCGGCGGCCTGATCGCGTTCCTGTTCATCATTGGCCGCGCATTCGCAGCCAAGAAGTTCGGACACTTTGAAGCGACGTCGGCGATCGTCACCTCGTACTACTGGCACTTCGTTGACGTTGTGTGGATCGGCCTCTTCCTGGTCATCTACGTTCTCAAGTAAGCCCGGCTTTGACTCTTTTTCTACAAGAGGCAGAATTTCAAGAAGCGGCTCTCGGAGCCGACGCAGGATCGAATAAAGGAACCACCACGTGAAGGCACTCTCGCAGAAGCGACGTCACCCACTGGCAGCCATTGCGCTGTTGCTGATGGGCCTCCTCCTCACTGGTGGGCTGTACGCCGTTGCCACAACTGTCAACCAGGCCAAGGCCAGCACCACAAGCTTCAGCGCAAGTGACGTAGAAGAAGGCGGCAAGCTTTTTGCCGCCAACTGCGCCACCTGCCACGGCATGGGTGCAAGCGGAACCCAGGACGGCCCCTCGCTGGTCGGCGTGGGCGCTGCTGCAGTTGACTTCCAGGTTGGCACCGGCCGTATGCCCATGCAGATGAGCGGACCGCAGGCCCAGCAGAAGCCCGCCCAGTTCAACGCGGAACAGACCAAGCAGCTCTCTGCTTACGTTGCATCCCTGGGTGCAGGTCCGGCTATTCCCGAACAGAACCTCCTCGACGGAAAGGGAGACGCAGCCAACGGTGGCGAACTCTTCCGTGTCAACTGCGCAATGTGCCACAATGCCGCTGCTGCCGGTGGCGCCCTGACCCGCGGTAAGTTCGCCCCGGCCTTGGCAGGTGTGAGCGCGGAGCACATCTACGAAGCCATGGTTACCGGTCCCCAGAACATGCCCGTCTTCAGTGACTCCAACGTCACCCCTGAGGACAAGCGCGACATCATCACCTTCCTGAAGACCATCGAAGCCAACGGGTCCCCCGGTGGCGCAGACCTGGGCGCACTTGGCCCGGTATCTGAAGGTCTGTTTGTTTGGGTTGCCGGCTTGGGTGTCATCATCGCATTCACGATCTGGTTGACGTCCCGCACGTCCTAGCCCGGACACGACAAAACTTCTGCTGCACGGTCAGCAGTTTGAAACTGAAAATAACTCGGCCCCGGCCGAGACAACGAGAGAAGGATGAGGCGAATTATGGGCAACCATAGTGACGGCAGTCCGAACCACTCGGGCACCGTAGCTACGGCTGGTCAGAATGAGGTGGAGAAGTTCCAGGATCCTGGACTGCCTCCGCATCGTTTGCGCCTGGCTGACACGGACCCGGTAGCCGCAAAGCGCGCCGAGCGTCAGGTAGCCATTCTGTTTGGCACCTCTGTAATCGGTACGCTGGTGTTCCTGGTGGCATACTTTGCCATCGACTTGGGCGACGATACCTCTATTGCAACCATCCGCACCCAGAACCTCCTTCTGGGGCTCGGTACTGCGTTTGCAATGCTGGGAATCGGGACCGGCATCGTGCACTGGGCCAAGGCCCTGATGCCCGACCACGAAGTGTCCGAAGAGCGCCACGCTATCCGCACTGAAGAAGATCGCCAGGCTGCAGTCCGTATCGTCGATGACATCGTCGACGAGACCGGCATCAAGCGTCGCCCGCTGATCCGCAACACCCTTCTTGGTGCCGTTGCACTTGCTCCCCTGCCGGCCCTCGCCATCTTCGGCGATCTGGGTCCGCGGCCGGACAACGCTTTGGCACACACCATGTGGGCGCCTGAGGGCAACAAGCTCAAGCGACTGACCCGCGACCCTGATGGCACCCCCATCAAGGCTTCGGATGTCACCATCGGTTCGGCCTTCCACGTGATCCCCGAAGGCCTCAACGAACTCCACGAAGGCAAGCTGAACGAGAAGGCAAAAGCCGTCGTTCTCCTGATGCGCCTGGACCCGGATTCGTTGAACCCCTCAGCAGGCCGCGAAGACTGGAGCTACAACGGCATCGTTGCTTACTCCAAGATCTGCACGCACGTCGGTTGCCCGGTTGCTCTCTACGAGCAGCAGACGCACCACCTCCTGTGCCCCTGCCACCAGTCCACTTTTGACCTCACGCAGGAATGCAAGGTCATCTTCGGACCGGCAAGCCGTCCGCTCCCCCAACTGCCCATCGCAGTTGATGCAGAGGGCTACCTCGTCGCAACCAGCGACTTCAGAGAACCTGTAGGACCGAGTTACTGGGAGCGTGACGAGCATGAGCGCCTCATCAACAGCTGAAGCCCCCTTCGTTCCGAAGACCAAGGTTGGTAGTTTCACCAACTTCGTGGACGAGCGTGTTGGCGGCTCCGGCATCCTGCGCGAGTTCGGCCGGAAGGTCTTCCCCGACCACTGGTCGTTCATGTTCGGTGAGGTGGCGCTGTATTCCTTCGTCATCTTGCTGATGTCAGGTACCTTCCTGACCTTCTTCTTCGACCCGTCCATGGCGGAAACCCATTACCAGGGTTCCTACACGCCGCTGTACAACGTCGAAATGTCGGTTGCCTACAGCTCGTCACTGAACATCTCGTTTGACGTTCGTGGCGGTCTGTTCATGCGCCAGGTTCACCACTGGGCAGCGCTGTTGTTCGTAGCGTCCCTCGGTGTGCACATGCTGCGCGTCTTCTTCACGGGCGCTTTCCGCAAGCCCCGCGAAATGAACTGGGTAGTGGGCGGCGTGCTGCTCATCCTGGCAATGGCTGCAGGCTTCACCGGCTACTCCCTCCCCGATGACCTGCTGTCCGGCAACGGACTGCGCATCATCGACGGCGTGATCAAGTCCATTCCGGTTATCGGAACGTACACCTCGTTCTTCCTCTTCGGTGGAGAGTTCCCGGGTACGGCCATCATCGGCCGTTTGTACGTCCTGCACATCCTCCTGGTTCCGGCGCTCATCCTCCTGATGATTGTCATCCACCTCTTCATGGTGGTTGTTCACAAGCACACCCAGTACCCCGGCCCGGGACGCAATGACGGCAACGTCGTCGGCTACCCCCTCGGCCCGGTATATGCCGCTAAGGCTGGAGGATTCTTCTTCATCGTCTTCGGCGTCCTGGCGCTCATGGCGGCAGCGTTCACGATCAACCCGATCTGGAACTACGGCCCCTACGATCCCTCCCCGGTTTCGGCTGGTACCCAGCCTGACTGGTACATCGGTTTCGTCGACGGCGCCCTGCGTCTTATGCCGGGTGTCATCAACGACTTCCACTTCGAGTGGGTCATCTTCGGATACACCCTGACGCTGAACGTCCTGCTTCCCGCGCTCGTGCCGGCCGGCGTCATCTTCACGGTGCTGTTCATGTACCCGTGGATCGAGCGCTGGGTGACCAAGGACAACCGCGAACACCACGTCCTGGACCGTCCGCGCAACGCTCCGACCCGTACAGCGATCGGTGTTGCAGGCTTCACGTGGTACTGCGTGATGTGGGCAGCTGCTGGTTCTGACCTCATCGCAACGCACTTCCATGTGTCGTTGAACGATGTCACTTACTGGCTGCGGACACTGTTCTTCATCGGCCCTGTCATCGCTTTCATCGTGACCAAGCGAATTGCACTGGCCCTCCAGCGCAAGGACCGCGAAATTGCACTTCATGGTCGCGAGACAGGCCGCATCGTCCGACTCCCCCACGGCGAGTTCATCGAGGTTCACGCCCCGCTGGATGAGTACAAGCGTTACAAGCTCGTCGGGTTCGAATCACCAGCTCCGATCCCGGCCCAGCCGAACGAGCATGGCGTAGTCACCCGCAAGGAAAAGCAGCGCGCTGCACTCTCCCGCTGGTTCTTCGAAGACCGTGTTGCCCCCGCAACGCCTGCGGAGCTCGAAGCAGCACACGCACATGGCCATCACGAAGCCATCGCAGCTGGTGAAGACCAGAAGAGCCTGAGCCACTAGCGCTTAGAAGTTGACATAAAGGAAGGACCCGGTTCGCATGGACCGGGTCCTTCCTTTATGTCTGTTCCTTTTCCACCCAGGATGCCTTCGACAGCTCACGGTCTAGTGAGTGCGATACCCCGACGAGTAGTTGCGGGTGGGACGAATTCCGGGGCGCTGCAAGGGAACCCAGAGTTTATAGCGGTCCGCGCGGTAGTAAGAGACAGAGTAGTCAACCATTGCGCGGGCAACGAACGCGTGCCGCTGAATCTTGAGTAGCGGGGCGCCGACATCAACATTGAGAAGCCGGGCAGTTGATGGCGACGCCGCAGTAGCTTCAATCATGTCCTCACCCCACTCCATCACCAGGCCGAACCGTTCGCTCAGAACGTTGTACAGCGATGTTGGGGGGGCCTCGTCGAGAAGCCCGGGCACCCGGTGGGCCGGAATGAAGTTCTCATCTACGCTCATGGGTTCGTTGTCAGCCAGCAGCAGACGCCTGAACCGCACCAAGGGCGTTCCCTCGTCCAGTTGCAGCTCCCTGGCCAGGAACGCACTTGCCGCGATTTGCTCGAAGCTCAGAACCTTTGCAGCAGGCACCATGCCTCGACGCTGCATTTCTTCGCTGTAAGAGGTCAACTTCACCTGCAGATCCAGCTTTGGCTTCCTGACGAAGGTTCCAAGACCCACCACTCGCTCTATGACTTCTTCGCCAACCAGAGCATCAATGGCCTGGCGGACGGTCATTCTGGCCAGTCCGAAACGTTCCGACAGATCCCGCTCCGATGGAAGGGCAGAGCCTGGTGGGCAGGACTGAGCAATAAACGTTCGTAGGATCTCGCGCAGCTGAACGTAGATGGGAGTACCGCTGGCACGGTCGATCTCACCGGCGATGCTTGCTGCCTCAGCCACGGCGGACTTCCAGCAATTGAGTCATGATTCAAGGATAATTCAGCTGAGTCGGAGGTCTAGACCACCGGGACGAAAGGTGGAATGGGTTCCGCCGCGGCGGCTACGCTGGTATGGATCATTTTTCAGACGGAGGTTCCGTCGTATCAAAGGAGCTGGGTTGCCGGAGCAGAAAGCCTTCGTTGCCGCTGAAATCGGGCTGCACGCACGGGCCGCCGCCGTATTTGTCCGTGCTGTTACCGAGACGGGACTTCCGGTGACCATCCGCAAGCCCAACGGCCTTCCCGTGGACGCCCGTTCCCTCCTGGAGGTTATGACAGAGGATTTTGGTCATGGGTGCGAGGTCCTCCTAGCAGTAGCTCCAGATGCACTCAGCGACGATCAGAGCGTTCCGGAGGCTGAGAGTGCGCTCATTGCTCTTTCCGCCGTTCTGGAGGGCACACAAGCCCGCTGACAGCACTCCCAGCTTCATTGATGACCCTCAGAGGCTGACATTCGCCTTCCAGCAACCTTGAGGACTTAACGACGATGGGCCCCACCAAAGGTGGGGCCCATCGTTGTGTCATCAGTTAATTAGTGGGCGTGATCGCCGCGGCTGTACTCAAACACCCAGCCAACCAAGGCAATCAAGGCGAGACCGCCGGCGACGTACGTCACCCAGAAGCCAATGGCGAGGCCGAGGAAGCCACCCGCACAAGCCAAACCGAGAACCAGCGGCCACCAGCTCCAGGGGCTGAAGTGCCCCTGCTCGCCGGCGCCCTCGTGGATTTCTGCGTCGGGACGGTCTTCGGGTCGCAGACCAATGCGCTTACCCGTGAATCCGAGGTAGGCACCGATCATGCCGGCAAGCCCACCTACGAGGAGGATGCCCAGGACACCGACCCACTCATTCCATTCCGTCAGGAAGCCATAGGCGATGGCTACGGGAACGAAGAAGAAGACTCCGGCTCCGAAGAGCCACGATTCGATTTTCATTTGCTGACGTCCCTTTGGTCGGCGTTACCCAAAACGGCTGCTGCGGGTGACGGGGCCTCGGCGGTGTGAACCTGGGCCAACTCCGGGTGGTGAAGGTCCAGGGCCGGGCGCTCGGAGCGGATACGGGGCAAGGAAGTGAAGTTGTGGCGCGGCGGCGGGCAGGACGTTGCCCACTCCAGGGAGGCACCAAAGCCCCACGGATCATCCACTTCTACCTTCTTGTTGCTGCGCCAGGTGATGTAGACGTTCCAGAAGAACGGCAGGAGGGACGCACCCAGGACGAAGGAAGAAATAGTGGAGAACTGGTTCATCCACGTGAAGTTATCCTGCGGCATGTAGTCGGCGTAACGACGCGGCATACCTTCTACACCCAACCAGTGCTGGATGAGGAATGTGCCGTGGAAGCCGAGGAACAGCAACCAGAAGTGGATCTTGCCGAGGCGCTCGTTGAGCATCTTGCCCGTCCACTTGGGCCACCAGAAGTAGAACCCTGCGAACATGGCGAACACCACGGTACCGAACACCACGTAGTGGAAGTGCGCCACCACGAAGTATGAGTCGGATACGTGGAAGTCCAGCGGCGGTGAGGCCAGGATGATGCCGGTGAGACCACCGAAGAGGAAGGTCACCAGGAAGCCGATGCTCCAGAGCATGGGCGTTTCAAACGTAATGGAGCCCTGCCACAGTGTTCCGATCCAGTTGAAGAACTTCACGCCGGTTGGAACTGCGATGAGCATGGTCATGAACGCGAAGAACGGCAGCAGCACGGATCCGGTTACGTACATGTGGTGGGCCCACACGGTGACGGACAGTGCAGCGATAGCGATCGTCGCGTAAACCAGACCCTTGTAGCCAAAGATCGGCTTGCGGCTGAAGACCGGGAAGATCTCGGACACGATGCCGAAGAACGGCAACGCGATAATGTACACCTCGGGGTGGCCGAAGAACCAGAACAGGTGCTGCCAGAGAACTGCACCGCCATTTTCCGGGTCAAAGATGTGGGCACCAAACCGTCGATCCGCACCGAGTGCGAACAGGGCTGCAGCCAGCGGCGGGAACGCCATCAGTACCAGGATGGCCGTAACCAGCGTGTTCCAGGTGAAGATGGGCATGCGCCACATGGTCATGCCGGGTGCACGCATGCAGATGATGGTGGTGATGAAGTTGACGGCACCAAGGATGGTGCCGAAGCCGGACAGAGCCAGGCCGAAGACCCACAGGTCACCACCGACGCCGGGACTGAACGTTGTGTTCGAGAGCGGCGCGTACGCAAACCAACCGAACGATGCAGCACCCTGGGGTGTGATGAACCCGGACACGGCGATGGTTGAACCAAAGAGGAAGAACCAGAAAGCCAGGGCGTTCAGACGCGGGAAGGCAACATCGGGGGCGCCAATCTGCAGCGGCATGATGACGTTGGCAAAACCGGCAAACAGCGGTGTAGCAAACATCAGGAGCATCACGGTGCCGTGCATCGTGAACATCTGGTTGTACTGCTCTTTGGTCTGCAGGATCTGCATACCAGGCTCGAACAATTCAGCGCGGATCAACAGCGCCATAACGCCGCCGAGGCAGAAGAACACGAACGACGCAATCAGGTACATGTACCCGATGGTCTTGTGGTCCGTGGAGGTGATCCAGTTGACGACGATGCGTCCCTTGGATTTAGGAACTACGGGAGCTTCTAGGACCCCCGGTGCGGATTGAGTGTACGTAGCCACGTCGCTCCCCTTACTTGGTTTCGTTCAGGTTCGGGTTGCGGTCATATTCCGCACCGAGCAAGCCCGTGTTGCCATCCTGGCGCAGCTTCTCCATGTGAGCCTGGAATTCAGTCTCGGAGACAACCTTGACGCGGAAGAGCATTTCGGAGTGGTATTCACCGCAGAGTTCAGCGCACTTGCCATCGAAAGTGCCCTCCTTGGTGGGGGTGAACCTGATGTAGTTCGTCTTGCCGGGAATCATGTCGCGCTTCTGAAGGAAGGCGGGAACCCAGAAGGAGTGGATGACATCGCGGGAGTTCAGCTCCAGGTCCACTGACTTGCCAACCGGCAAGTACAGGGTGGGGAGCAGTTCCTTGTTGACCTCGGCACCGGTCAGGTGGGCTTGAACGCCGGCCTCGTGGAGGTCCTCGTTGATGACCTCACCCTTTTTGTAGTTGAAGTCCCAGGCCCACTGCTTGCCGCGGACGTCAACAACGACGTCGGCAGGCTGCGAGCGGTCATCGATCGCACGCTGGTCCTGGTCGGTGAAGTAGAAGAACACCAGCACCATGAACAGCGGGATGGTCAAGTAGAAGACCTCAAGCGGCAGGTTGTAGCTGAGCTGCTTGGGGAAACCCGTGGTGCCCTTGCGGCGGCGGTAAGCAATGATGCACCAGACCAGAAGGCCCCACGTGATAATACCGACTGCCAAGGCGGCGATCCATGAGTTGACCCAGAGGTCCATGATCCGGTCAGTGTGGTTGGTCGTGCCGCGCTCTGTAGGCAGCCAACCCTTCTCTACCTCTGGTGAACATCCGGTCAAAACCAACGCGCCGGCTAGTGCCAAGCCAGTGATCGATGTGATCTTTATGCGTCGGCTGCCGGTTCGGTTCTGCGAACTCACAGACGGCCCTTCCTCTTGTTGCTGTCTCCCGGCAGGCCGAAGGCTCACCGGGCACACTAAAAGTTTTACTACCCGATGTAGAGCTTACCGCTATCACGCGGTTTTCGCGCACATGTCGGCGCCGTGGCTCCGAACGGTTTCAAACCGCACGAAGAGGCGCCGACATGCGGCGATGGCTCACATCAGTGGAATGAATCGCCGCAGGCGCAAGACCCGCCGGCGTTCGGGTTGTCGATGGTGAAGCCCTGCTTCGAAATGGTGTCTTCGAAGTCAATGCTTGCGCCACTGAGGTAAGGAACGCTCATCTTGTCCACTACGACCTCAACGCCGTCGTAGTCGCGGACAGCGTCTCCGTCAAGCAGGCGCTCATCGAAGTAAAGCTGGTAGATCAGGCCCGAGCAGCCTCCAGGCTGGACTGCAACGCGCAGCCGAAGGTCTGTGCGCCCTTCCTGTTCGAGGAGGCTGCGGACCTTGCCTGCGGCGACGTCGGTCAGATTGACCTCGTGCGTGGCCAGTTCGTCGTTGTTGGTGACGAGCTGTGCTCCGGTGCTGTTTTCGTTGGTTGCAGTGCTCATTGGCCTACCTTCTTATGAAGCTCCTGGCGGCGGCGCCGGAACGCTGCCTGCCCTTACCCAATTACGTACGGGTTATAGCTAATGCTACGTCGCGCAGACGCTTAGCTATAACTCCTGACGTAACCACGGACAGCATTTCGTTGTTCCCGGCGCGCCGTGGGAGCTTAGGCCACCAAGCCCTCGGCGTTGAGGCGGGCCAGCATCAGGGCTTCGGCCAACACGGCATGCTGGAAGTCTCCGATGTGCAACGATTCGTTGGCGCTGTGCGCGCGGGAATCGGGGTCCTCCACACCTGTCACGAGGATCTGGACGTCCGGGTACATTTCCAAGAGGTCTGCAATAAACGGAATGGAGCCACCGATGCCCATTTCCACAGGTTTGACGCCCCATGATTCACCCAGCGCCCACAGGGCCACCCGCGCCGCAGCGGAAGTCGTATCGGTGGAAAAGGCATTGCCCCTCTCCCCCGGCGTGAACGTCACCTTTGCACCAAAGGGCGCATTGGCTTCAACGTGCTGCTTCAGGGCGGCCATTGCCGCTTCGGGATCCTGCCCGGGAGCCAACCGCATGCTGAATTTTGCGCGGGCCGCCGGTATGAGGGTGTTCGAGGCGACGTCCACGGCCGGGACGTCCATGCCGATGATGGACAGTGCCGGCTTGGTCCACAGGCGCGAGGCGATGGTTCCGCTCCCGGCGAGCCTCACGCCGTCGAGCACTGAGGCATCGGCGCGGTAGTCCGCTTCGGTGAGGTCTACGCCCACCTCGTCCCGGCCCACGAGGCCGGCCACCGCAACGTTACCGTCGTCGTCATGAAGTGTGGCGATGAGCCGGGACAAGAGAGTAGGAGCATCGAGCACCGGGCCGCCGAACATTCCCGAGTGGACGGCATGCTCCAGGACACGCACCTCGAAGGTGCCGTCCACCAAACCTCGAAGGCTGGTGGTCAGGGCGGGAACACCCACTTTCCAGTTACTGGAGTCGGCGACAACTATCACATCTGCCCGGAGAAGTTCCTGGTGCTCCTCAAGGAACGTCCGGAAAGTGGGCGACCCCGCTTCTTCCTCACCTTCGAAGAAGAAGGTCACACCGAGCCCGAAATCCTCGCCCAGGACCTTGGTGACGGCACTGTATGCGGCAAGGTGCGCCATGATTCCTGCTTTGTCGTCGGCGGCGCCCCGGCCGTACAACCGACCGTCGCGCTCTTGGGCGACAAACGGTTCGGAGTCCCAGAGGCTTCGATCCCCCGGCGGCTGGACGTCATGGTGCGCGTAGAGCAAGATGGTCGGTTTGCCTTCGGCGGCTGGTCGACGCGCGACCACGGCGGGACCACCGGGCGTACCGTCGGACTTGTTGCAGCGAAGGATGCGGACGTCGTCCATGCCGGCTTCCCTAACCAAGGTAGCCACGGCCTCAGCGCTTCGATCCAGTTCCCGGGGATCGAAGCTTGGCCATGCAATCCCCGGAATACCCACCAGTTCTTTCAGTGACGCGAGTGTGCTCTCGAAGGAATCGTTGACCGCCATGGTCAACGTCTCTATCGGGGTGGAGCCTGAGTGCCTTTGCTTGTTCTGCGGGATCTCCGCATTTGCTGAAGTCATGGGCCACACTTTACCGCCGGGGATTCTCCCGCCGTCGAACGTGCACCCCAGGCCACGGGGCTTCAAGCGGGGCAAAGGGCTTCAGCAACCGGACACGTAACGTGCGCCACCTTCTTGAGGGGTATTCTGTATGGGTGTTCGGACGCAAAAAGGAAGAGCCCAGCGCTCAATCAGTAGTAGATCAGGCCTACGCCACGGCACCGGAGTCCGGTGCGGGAAAAGGCGCCCCAACGCCCAAGCGGAAGGACCAGGAAGCGGCCCGCAAGCGCCCGTTGGTTCCCAATGACCGTAAGGCCTCCAAAGCAGCGGAAAGGGTAGCCATCCAGGACCAGCGGCAGAAGATGCGGCAGGCTCTCGACACAGGTGACGAGAGGTTCCTCCCCCTTCGCGACAAGGGACCGCAAAAGCGTTACACGCGTGACTACGTCGACGCACGCTTCAGCTTGGGCGAGTACCTCATGTTCGGCGCACTGCTGTTCGTCGTAATCTCCCTGATCATTCCGCCCACCAGCGCAGGCATCAGCTACGTCCTTATTGGATTCTGGATCATGTTCCTCGCTGTCTTTGTGGACGTGTTCATCCTGTCGCGCAAGCTTCGCAAGCGTCTTACCGAGAAGTTCGGTGAAGTGGAACGGGGCTCCATCTGGTACGGGTGCATGCGTGCCCTCCAGTTCCGCAAACTCCGCCTTCCCAAACCTCAGGTAAAGCGCGGCCAATTCCCCGCCTAGCCGCCGGAAACCCGGGTACCCCAACCCAGCGCCACAAGCTTTGCAATAAAGAAGACCCCGGACCATTGGTCCGGGGTCTTCTTGTAGCCGGTATCAGCGAGCTGCCCGCTGACGAAGTTTCACGAGGCCCTTGTTGATGCGCGAAGCCCAAAAAGGTCCTTCATAAAGGAAGGCTGTATAGCCCTGCACCAAAGTTGCGCCAGCATCCAAGCGGTCCTGAACATCCTGCGGCGTCTCCACGCCACCCACCGCAATGAGCACGAGCCGGTCCCCCACAGCGTCCTTGAGCCTGCGCAAAACTTCCAGGGACCGCTGCTTCAGGGGTGCTCCCGACAAGCCGCCCGCACCCAGGGACTCCACCTTCGCGGCGTCGGAGACGAGCGCCTCACGGGAAATCGTGGTGTTGGTGGCAATAATCCCATCGAGCTTCAGGTCCAGCGCAAGTCGTGCGACGTCGTCAACATCGTCATCAGACAGGTCCGGCGCGATCTTGACCAGAAGGGGTACATGCCGCCCGGCGGCTTCGTCGGCAGCATCGCCAACAGCCCGCAGCAAGGGACGCAATGTCTCCACATTCTGCAGCAAGCGCAGCCCCGGCGTATTCGGAGAACTAACGTTGACCACAAGGTAGTCGGCTGCCGGCGCCAGGCTGCGTGCGCTCACCAAGTAGTCCTCGGTGGCGTCGTCGAGCTCCACCAGCTTGGTCTTGCCGATGTTCACTCCAATAACGGGCCGGACGTCCGGGTGTTTCCGCTGCAAAGCAGCCCGTGCTGACTTGAGTCTCGGCGCGACTGCTGCGGCGCCGTCGTTGTTGAATCCCATACGGTTGATCACCGCTTTGTCCTCAATCAAACGGAACAGGCGGGGCTTTTCATTGCCTGGCTGGGCCTGGCCGGTGATGGTACCCACCTCCACATGTCCGAACCCGAGCTCAGACAAGGCTTCAATGCCGTGCCCCTCCTTATCGAAGCCTGCTGCAAGGCCGAACGGTGACGGAAAAGTAAGCCCCAGCGCCTCCGTCCGAAGGGAAGCATCAGGAGCTGTAATCCTGGAGAGAATCCGGCCGGCACCGGAACGGTGGGCCGCCCGGATCCCTTGGAAGCCGATCTTGTGGGCCTTCTCGGCATCCATCCAGGAGAAGGCCAAGTTGAAGAATGTGGGGTAAACACGCATGGTCCTAGTTTTCCCGCTTACTGACAACTCACCAAACCCATGACCCAGCCTGCCGCTAGCATGTAGGCATGACGCTGGAAAATCGTGACGCAGATCACGGAAGCCAAAAGGTCACTGCCGACGTCGTAGTCGTGGGAGCCGGGTTGTCCGGGATGGTTGCCGCGGCTACCGCCTATGCCGCTGGCAAGACAGTGGCTGTCCTGGATCAGGAACCGGGGGCATCCATGGGCGGTCAGGCGCACTGGTCCTTTGGCGGCCTTTTCATGGTCAACACGCCTGAGCAACAGCGCCTGGGGGTAAGGGACAGCACAGAACTCGCGCTTTCGGACTGGCTGGCATCGGCCGCATTTGACCGCTCCGCGGACCAGGAGGCCCGGGAGTGGGCAGAGGCCTATGTCCACTTCGCAGCAGGCGAGAAGCGGGCATGGCTACGGAGCCTGGGCGTACGCTTTTTTCCTTTGGTGCAGTGGGCTGAACGCGGCGGCTACGGGCCGCAGGGCCACGGCAATACCGTCCCCCGGTTCCACGTCACGTGGGGCACGGGACCGGCGCTGGTTGAACCGTTCCTCGCTAAGGTGCTGGAGGGCGTTGATACCGGAAGGGTCAGCCTTCACTTCAGGCATCGGGCCTTATCGCTGACGACGACGTCGGGGAGGGTCACCGGCGTTTCCGGCGAGGTACTGGAACCGTCGACGGCGGTCAGGGGCCAAGCATGCGGCCGCGTGGTCGTCGCGAGTTTTGAGGCAAGGGCAGGGGCTGTGGTGGTAACCACTGGCGGCATCGGCGGCGATCACGCCAAAGTGCGCCGGCAATGGCCGGACGACAAGGCTCCCGACTACATGCTCAGTGGAGTACCAGCTTCAGTTGACGGCGAGTTCCTGTCCGCCGTGGAATCCGCGGGCGCTGCCCTGGTCAACGGCGACCGCATGTGGCACTACCCCGAAGGTATCCACAACTATGATCCGGTGTGGCCCAACCATGGAATCCGCATCCTGCCCGGTCCATCCTCACTTTGGCTCGACGCCGAAGGACGTCAGTTGCCGGCGCCGCTCTTCCCTGGCTTTGACTCACAGGGTGCGCTTCGGCACATAGTCGGGACGGGACATGGATATTCGTGGTTTGTCCTCAACCGCACCATTGCGCTCAAGGAACTCGCACTCTCCGGGTCGGAGCAGAACCCCGATCTCACAGGCAAAGATCTTCGGCTGCTCGCAACGCGGCTCCGGCCTAACAGCGACTCGCCTATTCAGCGTTTCATGGACAAGGGTGTTGATTTTCTCCATGCGGCAACGCCTGTGGAGCTTGCTTCACGCATGAACCACCTCACAGGAAGTTCCTTGATCGACGGCGACGGGCTTGAGTCTCTGATCCGGGCAAGGGATAGCCAGGTCTCCAGCGGACTAGGCAAGGATCCGCAGTTGTCAGCAATCAGGACAGCACGGCGGTTTGCAACCGACAGGCTCATCCGGGTGGCTCCCCCGCATCGTTTGACGGACCCTGCGCACGGACCCTTGATAGCCATTCGGCTGTCTGTGCTGACACGTAAGAGCTTGGGCGGTCTCAGAACCGATATGCGCTCGAGGGTGCTGGACGACGAGGGGAACTACATCCCGGGCCTCTATGCGGCCGGAGAAGCTGCCGGATTCGGTGGAGGCGGTATCCACGGGTACCGGGCTTTGGAAGGAACATTCCTCGGCGGTTGCCTCTTCACTGGGCGGGCCGCGGGCCGTGACGCCGCTGCCAGTGTCTAAGCTAAAGCCATGGAGTGGACGGCTGACATTCTGGGAACCGACTTCCAGTCCTGCAGGGTAGACGCCCCGGGGCCGGATGGCATGGTCCGGCGCGCTACTTTGATTCGCCACAGGGTCCAGTCCAAAGACCAAGCCGACAGCGACGCTGATACAACTCCGAAGCGCTACGGTGCCGTTCTTTTCCTGCACGGTTGGAGCGATTACTTTTTCAATACCGAGCTGGCCCGCTTCTGGGCACAGCAAGGCTACGACTTCTATGCCCTTGACATGCACAACCACGGCCGGAGCCTACAGGCGGATATGCCCGGTGGCTACGTAGCCGACCTGGCCGACTACGACGGTGAGATTGAGAAGGCCATCGAAATCATTGGCCACGATCACGCTGCCTACTCACCGGGAAGCCTGACCCTGATGGGCCATTCAACCGGAGGACTGGTTGCAGCGCTTTGGGCCAGCCGCCACCCGGACGACATCCAATACCTGATTCTCGACAGTCCGTGGCTGGAGATGCATGGTAGTTCATTGGTGCGGCGCGCCGCGCAAGCCATGGTATCGCCGATCGCGAAGATCCGCCCGGAGATGGTTTTGAGGTTGCCGGAGCGGGGCTTCTACTTCCGGAGCATCAGCAGCACTGCTGAAGGGGAATGGACCTTGGATGAGAACTATAGGCCCCCGCTCGCTTTCCCTGTTCGCGCAGGTTGGTTGAGCGCTGTGTTCGCAGGCCATTCGCAAGTTGCCCGTGGTTTGAAGCTGGAGATGCCTGTCCTCGTGCTGACTTCCACCACCAGCGCCAATGGCATGGTGTGGCAGGAATCGATGCGCCGATCGGACGCCGTACTGGACGTCAGCGTCATTGCACTGCGGGCGATGACCCTGGGCCGGACAGTTACCTTGGAACGCATCGACGGAGCCCTCCATGACGTCTTCCTTTCAGCGCCGGCGGTAAGGAAGGACGCTTATTCACGACTTGCCCGGTGGGTCAACGGATTTATGGCCAACAATGAGCCGGATCGTCGGTGGGAAGGGGACGCATGACCACCACGGAGGAGTCGGTTTCACTATGGCAGCCTGATGTCCTCGGCCACGGCTATGAGCGTATGGATTTGCGCTTGAAACCCGACGAGGAGGGGCCGGTAAAAGCGACCCTCGTCAGGCATGCACCGCCTGTGGCCCATACGTCCCAGCAAGGCGTGCTTGACTTCTTGGCTTCCTTTGCCAAGCGCAAACCACGCCCAGCCCCATCTGATCCCGGCGGAGCCCCGAAGGTGGTCCTTTACCTGCACGGATGGGCGGACTACTTTCTTCAGACGGAGCTGGCCGAGTACCTAACGGCGTCTGGATTTCACTTCTATGCCCTGGACCTCCGGAAATTCGGTCGCAGCCTACTACCGGGACAGACACCAGGCTACACAACCGATCTTGGCGTTTACGACGAAGACCTCGCCGCCGCATTACGTGAGATCGAACGGGACGTGGCAACAAGGACCAATAACGCGACGCCGCCCACTATCCACCTGCTTGCCCATTCCTTGGGCGGCTTGATCGCAGCCCTTTGGGCCGACCGTAATCCCGGCCGGGTGGGGACGTTGGTCCTTAATTCTCCATGGCTTGAACTGCAGGGAAGCAGCCTTGTCCGAAGCATCGCCATGCATCTGGTGGAACCCTTTGCCCGGACCGATCCAAAACGTCCTTTCAGGTTCCCGGAAATGCCCGCATATTGGGAAAGTGTCAGCAACGAGGCGCATGGCGAGTGGATGCTGGATACGGTGTGGCGTCCGCGGGCTTCGTTTCCTATCCGGGCTGGATGGACGAAAGCGGTTCTAGCAGGCCACGCCGCGGTGGAGCGCAAGCTCAACATAGACGCCCCCGTGCTTGTGCTCTTGTCCGGGAGGACCAGGATCCAGGCCGAATGGACTGCCGACCTCATGCGTGCCGATGCAGTCATCGACGTTGAAGAAACGTCGCGGCGGGCGCTTGGGCTTGCCCGAAGGACCGCTGTTTTCCGCTATCCCGGCGCCCTGCACGACGTGTTTCTGTCAAGACGCACAGTCCGCCAACAGGCATACCGTGACGTTGCCGTGTGGCTGGCGGCTTATCCGTACTGACTTAACGTGCGTGTGCTATTTGACAGCGGGCGCTGCGTCCACGGCCCCTCCATAGCGACGGTCGCGTTTGGCATAAATTTCGACGGCGTCCCAAAGGGTCCGCCGATCCACGTCCGGCCATAACGTGTCCATGAAGACGAACTCCGCGTAAGCGGACTGCCACAGAAGGAAGTTGGATAGCCTCTGCTCCCCTGAACTGCGCAGGAAAAGATCCACATCGGGAAGATCCGGCTCATCCAAGTACTTCTGAATGGTCTTCTCCGACACCGACCCTGGCTTCAACCGGCCGGCGGCGACGTCGTGCGCAATGGCGGAAACGGCGTCGGCAATTTCTGCACGTCCACCGTAATTAACACACATGGTCAGCGTGCAGGTGTCATTGGCCCGGGTGTAGTCCTCTGCCTCTTCCAGCTCCTTGATGACCGATCCCCAGAGACGGGGCCGGCGGCCTGCCCAACGGATGCGGACACCCCACTCATCGAGTTGGTTACGTTGGCGTCGTAGTACATCCTTGTTAAATCCCATGAGGAATCGAACTTCTTCCGGTGACCGGCGCCAGTTCTCGGTGGAGAACGCGTAAACGCTGACGTACTTGATCCCGAGTTCGATCGCTCCTGCCATGACGTCCAAGAGCGCAGGCTCGCCGGCCTTGTGTCCCTCTATCCGAGGGAGGCCCCGCTGATTAGCCCAACGCCCGTTGCCGTCCATGACTATGGCCACGTGCTGCGGAATGAGCTCACTTGGAATACTCGGCGGCAAGGCTCCGGAAGGGTGTCCGTAAGGGGCAACCACGGGGGCAGTCCTCGCCGCTGTTGATTTACTCTTCTTTCCAAGTACCACTGTCAGCTTCGCTCCACGTGTTTGAGTGATTTCAGGGCCCGTTCAAGATGCCACTGGAGGTAACTGGCCACCAAACCGGCAGCTTCCCTCCTGTGTCGCGGATCCGAAGCATCAGCGACGCTCCAATTGCCAGTTAGCAAGGCGCCCAGCAACAGCACTGTCTCCGGCGCCGGAGCCGGAGAGCCCGGGGGCCTGCAGTCGCCGCAAACCATGCCACCAACGGGGGCGGCAAAGGCTGTATGAGGACCGGGACGGCCACAACGCGCGCAATCAGTGAAGCTGGGCGCCCAGCCGCCGGTGGCCAACGCCCTCAAAAGATAAGAATCGAGAATGAGCTCAGGTGGATGGTCCGAACGGCTCAAGGCAGCAAGCGCACCAACCAGCAGATTATATTGGGCGGTCCCTGATTCGGTATCAGCATCCGTGAGTTTCTCGGCAGTCTCCGTCATGGCTGCAGCCACAGTGAACCGCCCATAATCGGCCGCGATGCTACTTCCGTACGCGCCCTTCGCCACGGCCTGGGTCACAATGTCCAAGGTCCGGCCCGAGACCAGTTGCAGGTCCGCCACCATGAAGGGCTCCAGTCGCGCCCCGAAGCGGCTACTGGTCCTGCGAACACCCTTGGCAACGGCACGAACCTGACCATGGTGCTTGGTCAGCAAGGTGATGATTCGATCCGCCTCGCCCAACTTGTGGGTACGAAGCACCACGGCATCGTCCCGATAGGACCGCGCTGCAAACGACGGATTGGCCACAACTAATCTTCCCACTATGCCTGGTCCGGCAGTGTTCTCCGGACCGTGTGGTGACGGTATTTCCCGTCACCACACGGTGGGCTTAGGCCTGGGCGTCCCGGACGGCCCGGTTCACTGCCGAGATCAATGCCTTGAGGGAGGACGTGGTGGTGCTGGGGTCAATTCCGACACCCCACAAAACGCGTTCTCCGACAGCACATTCAACGTATGCCGCAGCACTGGCACTGCCGCCTTCGGACAGAGCGTGCTCGCTGTAATCGAGCACCCGCACGTCAACGCCGTCGTGGTGGAGTATGTCCAACAGGGCTGCAATGGGACCATTGCCGTGGCCGGTGCGGCGGACTTCGACGCCGTCGATCCGCAGGTTTGCGTTCATGGTCATGGCGCCCGATTCATCCGTCTCGGTGCTCACGCTACCCAGCCCATAGCGACCCCACTGAGCCTGCTCTTCTTCGGAAGGCAAGTACTCATCCTGGAAGATCTGCCACAGCTGGGCACCGCTGACCTCGCCGCCCACGGCGTCGGTACGACGCTGGATGACTCCGGAGAACTCGATCTGCGCCCGGCGGGGCAAATCCAGGTTGTGCTCGTTCTTCAGCAGGTAGGCCACGCCTCCCTTGCCGGACTGCGAGTTAACCCGGATAACAGCTTCATAGCTGCGGCCGAGGTCCTTGGGGTCGATGGGCAGGTACGGAACCTGCCAGGTGAAGTCGTCAACCGACTTCCCGGCAGCAGCAGCGTCCTTCTCGAGCGCCTCAAAGCCCTTCTTGATGGCATCCTGGTGCGAACCGGAGAAGGCCGTAAAGACGAGGTCGCCACCGTAGGGCGAACGCTCCGGGACCGGCAGCTGGTTGCAGTACTCCACAGTTCGGCGTATCTCATCGATATCTGAGAAATCAATCATGGGGTCTACACCCTGCACGAACATGTTGAGCCCCAGCGTCACCAAGTCGACGTTGCCGGTACGTTCGCCGTTGCCGAACAAGCAACCTTCAATGCGGTCGGCGCCTGCCAGGTAACCCAGCTCAGCTGCAGCTACGCCGGTGCCGCGGTCGTTGTGCGGGTGGAGGGAGATGATGATTCCCTCGCGGGGGTGCAGGTTCCTGTGCATCCACTCGATGGAATCTGCATAGACGTTGGGGGTTGCCATTTCCACCGTGGCCGGCAGGTTGATGATGACCTGCTTGTCGGCAGATGCCTCAAAGACATCTGCAATGGCGTTGCAGACGCGGGCGGCATACTCGAGTTCGGTTCCCGTGAATGACTCCGGTGAGTACTCATACGTGATGTGCGTGTCTGTCAGGGTCTCTTCATACTTCTTGCACAGACGTGCACCCTGCAGGGCAATATCCAGAATGCCGTCTTCGTCCTGGTTGAATACAACGCGACGCTGCAATACGGACGTGGAGTTGTAGAGGTGGACGATAGCCTGCTTGGCGCCGACCAGGGATTCGTAGGTGCGTTCGATCAAGTGTTCGCGCGCCTGCGTCAGAACCTGGATACTGACGTCGTCCGGAATATGACCGCCCTCGATGAGCTGGCGAACAAAGTCGAAGTCAGTCTGCGACGCTGAGGGGAAGCCAACCTCGATTTCCTTATAGCCCATCTTGACGAGCAGCTGGAACATCTTCAGCTTGCGGGCCGGGCTCATGGGATCAATCAGTGCCTGATTGCCATCGCGCAGGTCAACTGCGCACCAACGCGGAGCCTTGGTGATGACCTTGTCCGGCCAAGTGCGGTCCGGGACCTCGACAGTGATTTGATCCTGAAACGGCAGGTAGCGGTGAATCGGCATACCGGAGGGCTTTTGTGCATTACGCATGACGTGTGGCCTTTTCTCTAAGAACTAAATGAAAGCTTAGCCGGACACAACGGAACTCCGCGGCGAGGATGGCCCAGCTTCAGATAGCTTTCAGGCCTCGCCGCGGCAGCTAAGAAGAAGCATCGCCGTACGCACAAATTCACACTAACACGATGCGTATGATGACAGTGCAACACCTCATGCAACGTCCACTATGCAGACGCCGCGACGGTGGAAACGCCGACTGCAGTGTCCACACAAGGAGCCACAGTGCCACAGTCGGGGATCTCTCTTTCCAACATCGATCACAGCGTCCGGCCCCAGGACGACCTCTATCAGCACGTCAATGGCGCGTGGCTCAACAGCACAACGATTCCGGACGACAGGCCGCTTGAAGGCACTTTCACGGCTTTGCGCGATGGCGCGGAATTGGCCGTGAAGGCGATCATCGAAGAGGCGTCCGCCAAAGGCGGGTCAGCCACCGGCGTCGAACAGAAAGTTGGCGGACTCTACGCCAGCTTCATGGACGAAGAAGCAGCCGAGGCGAAAGGGATGGAGCCCGTGCGGGGCCGTCTTGACGAGGTTCGCGAGGCGGGCTCCCCAGCGGAACTGGCTGCCCTGATCGGGCGATTGTTCCGCTCGGACGTCTCCGGACTGTTCTCGATCTACCCCGCGCCGGACGCAGGCAACCCGGAACGTATTCTCCTCTATATCGGACAAGGTGGCTTGGGATTGCCGGACGAGTCCTACTACCGCGAAGAAAAGTTCGCGGCCATCGTCGCGGCCTATGGCGACTACATTGCCAAGCTGTTCAACCTCGCGGGCATCCCCGACGCACAAGCTGCCTCCAAGCGCATCGTCGCACTCGAAACCGCCTTGGCATCCCATCATTGGGACAACGTCACGCTGCGGGATCCCCAGAAGACCTACAACCTCAAGACCGCGGCTGAAGCCGTGGAATTGTTCCCCCTGCTCGACACCTGGTTCCAGGCGGCAAGGGTGGAACCAGCCAAGCGAAGCGAAATTGTGGTGAGCACGCCGGACTTCTTTGCGGGCGCGGCAGCTTTGCTGGAATCCGAGCCCTTGGAGACGTGGAAAGAGTGGCTGACGCTCCGGGTTCTCAGTTCGGCGGCGCCCTATCTTTCGTCCGCCTTCGTTTCCACGAACTTCGACTTTTACGGCACCACGCTCAGCGGTACGCCGCAGAACAAGGAGCGGTGGAAGCGCGGGGTGGCCGTGGTCGAAGCGGCCCTCGGCGAGGCAGTAGGCCAGATCTATGTTGAAAGGCACTTCCCTGCCGGACACAAAGCAAGGATGGAGACTCTGGTCTCAAACCTGATCGAAGCGTATCGGGAGAGTATCTCGTCCCTTGGCTGGATGGGCGAGGAGACCAAGAAAGAGGCACTGAAGAAACTGGACGCGTTCCGTCCCAAGATCGGTTTCCCGGACAAGTGGATCGATTACTCCTCTGTTGAAATTGACCCGACGGATCTCATCGGCAACGTGGAGCGTGCCCATGATGCCGATGTGGACAGGCACCTGGATGAGATCGGCAAGCCTGTCGATCTCACCAAGTGGCTTATGACACCTCAGACCGTAAATGCTTACTACCATCCAATGCTCAACGAGATCGTCTTCCCGGCAGCTATCCTTCAGCCTCCCTTCTTTAACGCAGACGCGGATGACGCTGTGAATTATGGCGGCATCGGCGCGGTGATCGGTCACGAAATCGGCCATGGTTTCGACGACCAAGGGTCCCAGTTCGATGGCAGCGGGGCGCTCCGGAATTGGTGGACGGAGGACGACCGAACAGCCTTCGAGGCCCTGACGGCGAAACTGGTTGCCCAGTACGACGCCCTGTCCCCCTACGCTGCGCCGGACCATAAGGTCAACGGCAAGCTCACTCTGGGCGAGAACATCGGCGACCTCGGAGGCCTCACTATTGCCTATAAGGCCTATCTCCTGAGCCTGAACGGAGCCGAGCCGGAGGTCCTTGACGGCTTCACGGGCTTCCAGCGATTCTTCATGTCGTGGGCTGCAGGTTGGCGCCAGGTAATCCGCACCGAAGAAGCGATCCGGAGACTGGCTACGGACCCCCACTCCCCCAATGAATTCCGTACCAACGCCATTGCCCGCAACCTCGATGCCTTCCATGAAGCGTTCTCCGTGACGGAAGCCGATGGGATGTGGATGGAACCCGGGGAACGCGTCAGCATCTGGTAGTACCCGGAAGCACAACGGCCGGCCAGTTGAAAGAACTGGCCGGCCGTTGCTGTGTTCCGCTAAAGCAGGGAATCTACTACTGGTCTATGTAGAGCGGATTAACCTGTTGGCAAACGGCATCACTGGCCGTTTGGTTGACAACATCTGACGGTACCGAGGCTGCACCGTAGGCGGTTCCGGTGCCGAAATCCGTGCCAACGTACAGCTGCACGCCAGCGACACCCGGGGCCTCCTGAACCTGGGCGGCCGGTATGCCGAACAGTGTGGCAACGTCGGCAGCCACATCCGCAAAACCCGGCCCGTAGTAAAGCACAGTCTGATCCACAGGATTGGCCAAGTAGGACACCGTCTGGGCAAATCCGTTCCCGGTAAGCACAGTCATGAGCTCCTGTGCCCGGCTAGCGACGCCGCTGCCGTTGGCAACGGCTACCGGCTGGATCGCTTTGTCGTATGCGGGCGCGGCAGGCGCGGGGGCCGTTGGCTGAGGAGCCGGGCTTTCACTGGGCGCAGGCGTGGACGTCGCACCGGGTGTTGTGAGGTCGAGGTCTGCACGAAGTGCTGCGAACAGCTGTGATGCCTGAGGCTCGACGAGTTCCAATCTGTTGGGGTCAGCCGCGGCCGCTTGGGTGGGCACAGCCACAAACGCCACTTTGGAAACGTCAATGTCCTTCAGCCGCCCACCGATGGTCAACAGCGATGGAACTGACGCCAGGCCCTCGTCTACTGTCAGGTTCTGCGTGACCACATCCGCAATCTGCAACAGCCTCTGCGGGTTGCCCAACGTCCCCTCGTCCTTGAGCTTCCTGGTGAGGGATGAGAGGAACGCTTGCTGCCCCTTGATGCGGCCGAGGTCGCCTCCGTCACCGAAGGCATGCCTGGTCCGGAGGAATGCCAAAGCCTGTTCGCCTTCCACCAAGGAATCACCCTTGGCCAGACGGAGCCTGGAATCCGGGTCAAAGACGGGATCACTGACGCAAACGTTGACGCCGCCCACAGCGTGGGAAAGCTCCTTGACCGCGTTGAAATCAGCCATCATGAAGTGGTCAATCTCCAAGCCAGTCAACTGGTTGACGGTATCCACGGCGCAACCGATTCCAGCCTCGGCCATGGCTTCATTGATCATCACCCCGCTCCGGGCAGGGAAAGTCTGGTTATTGGTGCGGTCCGTGCACTGTGGCACATCCACCAACAGGTCCCGCGGGAAACTCAAGACGTTGACCCGTTTGTTGTCCGCGGAGATATCCAGGAGCATCATGACATCGGAGTGGCCATAGCCGGTGGAGTCTTCAACACTGCCGTATGCGGCGTTCTTTCCGTCGCGGGTGTCGGAGCCAAGGATCAGGATCTGTAGTCGATCCGTCTTGTCATCAACCAGCGGATCACCGGCATTGCGTGTTTCGCCGGCGCTTAACGGCGCTTTGGTGATATTGGTCTGCAATCGGATAAACCAAAAAGCAGCAAAGGCAACGCCTGCAACCAAGGCAACTGAGACCACTGCGGCACCGATTTTCAACCAAAGCGGCAGGCCTTTGGGCGCCTTCATATGGCGAGGGGTACCGTCGGCATCCTCTCCATGGCGTGCCCCAGCGGGGCCAGCGGTGCCGGTGCCCTGCGGGCGGGCGTCACGACGTCGCACTATTTGGTTTACCTTTCATCAAACAGCTGGATCCCCGCAATCATAGTTGCCGTTTCTGGGAAGTTCCTTATCGGGCCCGAAGCCACGCCGGATCCATTGACGCGAATCAGAACCCGAGTTTGACCAGTTGCTTGGGGTCCCGCTGCCAGTCTTTAGCTACTTTTACGTGGAGATCAAGGTAAATCCGAGTACCGAGCAGCGTTTCAATTCCTTTGCGGGCGTTGGTTCCTACCTCACGCAACCGGCTTCCCCCTTTACCGATGATGATGGCCTTCTGCGAAGGACGCTCGACATAAAGATTGACTCGAACATCCAAGAGCGGGTTGTCCTCGGTCCGGCCTTCGCGGGGAACAATTTCCTCCACCACCACTGCCAGGGAGTGCGGGAGCTCATCACGTACGCCCTCAAGGGCCGCTTCGCGAATTAGCTCAGCGATCATGACGGCCTCCGGCTCGTCAGTCAGCTCGCCATCAGGATAAAGCGGCGGCGACGACGGCATGTGGCTGATCAGCACATCTGCCACAGTTGAAACCTGGAAACCATCGGCAGCGGAAACCGGCACGATGTCAGCCCAGCCCTGCTCACCAAGGACGTCGCGTCCCAGTGCGGCCACTGCGAGCAGTTGCTCCGTTAACGCCTGACGGTCCACAAGGTCCGTTTTAGTCACCAGCGCCACGATCGGCTTACGTCCGACGGCGGCCAGTTGCGCCGCGATGTATTTGTCACCGGGACCGATTTTTTCGTTCGCCGGCAGGCAAAAGCCAATAGCATCGACTTCCGCCAGGGTGTCTGCCACAAGCTCATTGAGACGCTTTCCCAGGAGGGTCCGGGGACGGTGGAGGCCCGGCGTGTCCACAAGGATGAGCTGGGCATCATCGCGGTGAACGATCCCGCGGATCGTGTGACGTGTAGTCTGCGGCTTGGCCGAGGTGATGGCAACCTTCTGGCCAACCAAAGCATTGGTCAAAGTCGACTTTCCCGCGTTGGGTCGGCCGACAAGCACCGAGAAACCAGCGTGGAAGCCACCGAAATCGGCATCGGCATCGAATTTCTTATTTTGCTTGCTCACGTGGAACTCCCTGTTGCGTTGAGTCGGCGTCATCGAGTAGGTCTTCAAAGTCAGTGTCTTCCTTTGGCATGGCTGCCGCAATGATGTGGCTGACCCGGTTTCGGCGACCCTCCAGCCTATCTGCCCGGAGCGATATACCGTTCACTTCTACGGAGCTCCCAACAATGGGAACCTGACCAAGGGCTTTCGCCAGAAGGCCACCCACCGTATCCACTTCGTCGTCGTCGAGGTCGATGTCGAACAACTCGCCGAGGTCATCGATGCTCATACGGGCGCTCACGCGGTAGGTGCCATCGCCAAGGTCGACCGCTTCCTCGGCGGCGGCGTCGTATTCATCCACAATCTCGCCGACGATCTCCTCAATGAGGTCCTCAAGGGTGACCAGTCCGGCGGTGCCGCCGTACTCGTCGATCACGATCGCTACGTGCGTGGACTCCTTTTGCAGTTCCCTCAGGAGGTCGCTCACTGGCTTGGACTCCGGAACATAACGGACTTCCCTTGCAAGTGAGTCAACATCATGGGCTTGCAATCCAGGTTCGCTGCGATGCATTGCTGCAGCCACATCCTTGAGGTAAAGAATTCCACGGATCTGATCCGTATTCTCACCGATGACAGGGATCCTTGAATAGCCCGATCGCAGGAAAAGGCCCATTGCAGTCTCGAGGTCCGAGCCCGTACCGATGCTGACAATATCCGTGCGGGGAACCATCACGGAACGGACCAAAGTGTCGCCGAAGTCGAAGACTGAATGAATGAGTTCAGCTTCATTGTCTTCGATCATGTCCGACTCGGCGGCTCGATCCACGAACTCACGGAACTCTTCTTCGCTGACAAACGCGTCGTCCCCGCTCGGGGCGCCGGGTGCGACTGCCTGCCCCAAGGCCACCAGCCAGCCGGGGATGGGGCCCAATATCCAGCACAGGAACCTGATCAGCGGTGCAGTGAAACGAACGACGGGTCCGGAGTGGGCCCTGCCCAGCTGCCGGGGAGACACACCCACCAGTACGAAGCCAATCACCGCCATGATGCCCGTAGCTGCGAGCCCGGCCAGCCATACGTTGTCCAGCAAACTGTGCAGGACGACGGCCACGGCAACTGCTGCCGCCATCTCGAACCAGACGCGCCAAAAGCGCAGGGCGCGCATGTGGGCAATCGGGTTCTTGAGAATGCCCCCCAGCGCTTTGCCCTTGCTGCGGACTATTGATTGTTCGGCCTCATGCCGGGGCAGGAAGTTGAACGCAGCCTCGGCTGCGGTCAGCAGGGCAACGAAGCTGAGGAAAACCAGCGCCATGCCGACCAGGATGATCGAGGTCACTGCATGGTCTCCATGGGGGCATCCTTGCCCAGGAATTCAGACAGCAGTTCCCGCTGCAAGCCGAACATCTCTTCCTTTTCCTCCGGCTCCGCATGGTCAAAACCAAGCAGGTGGAGGATGCCATGGGTGGTCAGGAGCAGCATTTCATCCTGCGTGGCATGCCCGGCGTTGCGTGCCTGCACCTCGGCCACCTGCGGGCAGATGGCGATATCACCCAGCATGCCCTGCGGCGTGGGCTTGTCCGGAGTGCCCGGCGTCAATTCGTCCATGGGTACCGACAACACGTCCGTAGCTCCGGGCTCGTCCATGAGTTCGATGTGCAGCTTTTCCATGGCCGGTTCATCGACAAGGAGAATGGACAGTTCGGCCTGGGGGTGGATGTACAGACGCTCAAAGATGAAGCGTGACAACGTCACCAGCTGCGCTTCGTCCACCGCTACACCGGACTCGTTGTTTACTTCAATGCTCATTTACGTTCTCCACGTTGGTACTGTGCGCCAGCGGCGTCGGTGCGGTGTGCGTCGTCCCATGTGCTGTAGGCAGAGACGATGTCGGCAACCAAGCGGTGCCGCACCACGTCAGCGGCCTCCAGGATGGAGAAATTGACGTCGTCAATCCCCTTCAGGATCTCCCTGACGATCCTCAGGCCCGATGTTGAACCGGAAGGCAGGTCAATCTGGGTGACATCGCCTGTGACCACCATTTTCGATCCGAAACCGAGGCGGGTGAGGAACATTTTCATCTGCTCCGGAGTGGTGTTCTGCGCTTCATCGAGAATGATGAAGGCGTCGTTCAGTGTCCGCCCTCGCATATAGGCCAAAGGAGCGACCTCGATGGTCCCCGCAGCCATCAAACGTGGGATGGATTCGGGATCCATCATGTCGTGCAGAGCGTCATAGAGCGGGCGAAGATAGGGGTCGATTTTGTCGCTCAGCGTACCTGGGAGGAAGCCCAGCCTCTCCCCTGCTTCCACCGCAGGGCGGGTCAGGATGATCCGGCTGACTTCCTTCGTCTGCAGGGCCTGCACTGCTTTGGCCATTGCCAGGTACGTCTTTCCAGTACCTGCCGGACCAATTCCAAAAATCACGGTGTTGTCGTCAATGGCGTCAACATAGTTCTTCTGGTTCAGCGTCTTTGGCCGTATGGTCTTACCCCTGCTGGACAGGATGTTGTGCGTCAGGACATCCGCCGGATTCTGCACGGACTGCGTCCTCAACAGGGACACAAGCTGCTGCAGTATGTCCGGAGTGACCACCGTCCCCTTCGCCACGAGCCCCCTGACTTCCTCCAGGAGACGCATGATGCGTGGAATGACTGTGGAAGGCCCGGTCATGGAGAGTTCGTTGCCGCGGACGTGGAAATTGACGTCCTGGAACTGTTCCTCGATGTATCGCAAGGCTTCATCGTGGCTGCCCAACGAGTGAACCATTTGGTCGGAGTTGTCGAACGTGACAACTTCCGTGCGCGTACCCGGTAGTGTGTGCGGGAACTCGGTGGGCGGCTGGTTGCCGTTTCCGGTCCTGAGCCGCCCGTTCAAAGATTCACTCATAGTGCTGGCCTTAGGGCCTTTTCTCCTCCGGTTGGGTCGTATTACGCCATCGATTCGACATTCGTGGCCGCTGAAAGACGCCCGTCCGGATGCCGGAATGTCTTCAATCCTACGCCAGCCCGGCCCCTGATGAACCTAACGGACGGCATCACCAAGGCCTCCCCCGTCATGTCATACATTTTGTCTCAACTCTGCATCAAGCCGGTATCAATCATGTTTCAGTTGGCGCCTTGCAGCCCGAACCCGGCCGACCGCCGTCGACGATGTGCCAAGCTGGCATAGCGGGTGGATCAGCACCCTGTGGTCCGGCCCGGTGGCTGCGGTCACCAAGAGACACGTTAAGGCAGGAAGCCCATCACGACGCCAGTAATCATCGGGAATGGCGCGCGCAGGCGGACGAGGTCCGTCATCGCCGTGCCGGCGATGTTTGCTGTCCTCTTACTGACCGGTTGCATCGCCAACGGCGGCGGTAGCCAAGCAAGCGTTAGTTCGCCACCGGTCACCGTACAGGACGCCCCGGCCAGCCACGCCCCGCTGGAGACCACGCAGGCTTCCACCAAAATCCCCGTGTACTGGATTGGACGCAGCAAGGAGGAGGTCTACCTCTACCGCGAGTTCAGGGACATTTCGAGTGACGAAAATCCTGTGACGACGGCGCTTCGGATCATGATGGCCGAAAAACCCTTGGACCACGACTTCTTCACGCCGTGGCAGGACCCTGAGAGTCTTGCTACGTCCATCTCAGGCAAAAATGTGATCACTGTTGATATTTCGCGGGACGCCTTCAATTCAAACCTCGACGCCGGAATGGCGCATCGCGCCGTCCAACAATTGGTCTACACGGCAACGGCAGCAGCCTCCTCCTCGGGCCTCATAAACTCGGGCCAGCAAATCCAGGTTGTCATTTTGGTTGATGGACACAAGGACTACATGGCGTTCGGGCAGGTGCAGCTCGGCCAACCCATGGAACGGAATGCCTCCTTGGTTGCGCCGCTCTGGATTATCGATCCCCAGGAAGAAACGTCCTTGCCGGCCGGCGTTGTCAAGTTCAATGGCCGCAGCACCGACAGCTCCAGGCCCGTGAGTTGGCAAATCCTCCAAGAGAACGGCAAGGGCGAAAAGACCGGCCTGCTCACCGGCCAAACCAAGGCGACTGGTGAACCCGGCCAATACGGACTTTTCACGTTCAGCGCGACGTTGAAGACCGGAAAGTATGAGTTGCGGGTTTCACAGGTAGATGAAGCCGGCGCCACCATCGAAACAAGCACCGACACCCGCCTGTTCAACGTCGGATAGCGCGCGGGGTCGAATAGCCATCGAGGCTGGCTACCAGCGGCCCAGAACGTCACTGGCAAGAACGACGGCGGCAGGTCCCGCCGTCGACGACCGCAAAACATGGTGACCCAACAGGGCCGTTGTGGCACCCGCGTCGCTGAGGCGTGTTACTTCACGCGGTGAGATTCCGCCCTCCGGTCCAACGATCAAAAGGACCTCCCGCGGTGACCCCGTAGCGTCGTGTGGCAGTGCGTCCGACTGTTCAAGGACCGTCCGCAACGGGTTCTTGGCGTCTTCATGCAGGATGATAGCCAGGTCAGCAGCCGCGACAGCCCTCGCCAAACCGGAGGTGTCCACGATGGAACGGACCTCGGGAATCCAGGCCCGCCGTGCCTGCTTGGCTGCCGCAGTGACCACCGACTGCCACTTCGCGTGGGCTTTGGCGGCCCTTTCGCCCTTCCAACGCACGATTGCGCGCTCAGACTGCCATGGAATGACAGCGTCAATGCCTAGCTCCGTGGCCGTTTCGATGGCAAGTTCATCGCGGTCGCCTTTAGCCAGCGCCTGAACCAGCACCAACCGGATGTCGGGCTGCTCCTCATGGACCACCTCGGATGCCTTGACGGTCAAGCTGCCGGATTCGGCGTCGATTACGGTGCCAATCAGCCGCACGCCCGATCCATCCGCTATATCCACGGGTTCGCCCGCGGCCAGGCGTTTGACCGTTACAGCATGCCGGGCCTCAGGACCCTCGAGCACGAAAGTGGAACCGGGGGTCACCTGGCCGAGGCTGCCCGGCGCTGTGAAGAAAACGGGGTTGCTCACCGCTACAGGTTACCGAGCTTGTCCCGCAGCTTCGCGAACATGCCGCCGCTTGCCACAAGCTTTCCTTCGGTGAACTGCTCACCGCGCAGCTTGGCGAGTTGCTGCAAGAGTTCTTCCTGGGCGGGGTCGAGCTTGCTTGGCGTCTCCACGTGCAGGTGCACCTTGAGGTCGCCTCGTCCGTAACCACGGAGGTGCGTGACGCCCAGGCCGCGGAGGGTAATGACTTCTCCCGACTGAGTGCCGGCCTTGACGTCGATATCCTGCGCGCCATCAAAGGTGTCCAGTTGCAGCTCCGTGCCAAGTGCCGCCGCCGTCATGGGAACGCTCAGGGTGGCATGAAGGTCGTCGCCCTCACGCATGAACATGGAATCGTTGTTGACCCGGATTTCTACATAGAGGTCACCGGCGGGACCACCCGCGGGACCTGCTTCGCCCTGCCCGGACAACTGGATGCGCGTACCGGTTGCGACACCCGCCGGGACCTTGATGGTGAGGGAACGGCGGCTGCGGATCCGGCCCTGCCCATTGCACTCGTTGCAGGGGTCCTTGATGACTGTTCCGAAGCCTTCGCAGGAACCACAAGGCGCGGTGGTCATTACCTGTCCGAGAATGGATCGTACAGCCCGCTGCACCTGGCCGCTGCCACCGCAAATGTCGCAACGTTCCGGGTGGGTGCCCGGGCGGCAGCAACTGCCATCACAGGTGGGGCAAACCACGGCGGTGTCCACTTCAAGCTTCTTGTTAACGCCGAACACGGCGTCCTTCAGGTCGATTCGGACGCTGATGAGCGCATCCTGGCCGCGGCGGACCCGGGAGGCCGGTCCACCGTGGCCGCCACCGCCACCAAAGAAGGTGTCGAAGATGTCCTGGAACGCGAAACCCTGGCCGGAGTAGCCGCCACCGAAACCGTTGTCGGTGCCGTTCTCATTGCCAGTGGCATCGTAGACCCGGCGCTTCTGGGGGTCGGACAACACTTCGTAAGCGTGGGTCACGGCCTTGAACTGTTCCGCGACATCTTCACCGGGGTTTACGTCGGGGTGCAGTTTCCGCGCCAACTTGCGGTACGCCTTTTTGATCTCTTCCCCGGTGGCTTCCGGCGAGACTCCCAAAACGTCATAGTGGCTGCTCAAAGTCGGTATCTCTTCCTTGTTGTACTGCGGATTTTTCCTCGGACCGGTTTTCAGCCGCCGAGAATGCGGGAAAGGTAACGGGCCACAGCGCGTACAGCTGCCATGGTGGTGGGGTAGTCCATGCGTGTCGGACCGAGAATCCCCACCTTGGCCCCGGAGCCATAGCCGGTAGCCACGACAGACGCCTCAGCCAGACCATCGTAGGGATTTTCGCGTCCAATGCTGACGGTGACGCCGCGGGGATCATCCCCCATGTCGGACAACAACCGAAGCATGACAACTTGTTCCTCGAGTGCCTCCAGCACAGGACCGATGCTCAGCGGGAAGTCGACATTGGAGCGGGCAAGATTGGCCGTTCCTGCCATCAGGATGCGCTCCTCGCGGCTGGTGTCACTGAGTGATTGCAGCCCCTGAGCCAACGTCTGCGCCAAGCTGCGGAGCTCCGGCGGACACAGGGCGACTACCGATGGAAGCACTTGCGGCAAAAGGGCCATCTGGGTGGCGGCAATGCTGCCCAGGAAACGGGACCTCAGGAGCATCAGCGCCTCGTTGCTCACGTCGGAGCCGGCGTCGATGACCTTCTGCCCAACGCTGCCCGTATCCGCAATGAGGACCACAAGCACCTGCTTTGGGGCCAACAAGACGAATTCCACGTGGCGGACCAAAGCACGATTGGAATGCGGATACTGCACGACGGCAACTTGGTTGGTCAGCTGCGACAGGAGCCTTACAGTGCGTTCCAGGATGTCATCAACATCATCCGGTCCCTCAAGCAGAGAGTGGATCGCCCTGCGTTCGGCCGCGGAAAGCGGTTTGACCTGGGAAATGCGGTCAACGAATAAGCGGTAGCCCTTGTCCGTTGGGATGCGGCCCGCGCTGGTGTGGGGTGCTGCAATCAGGCCTTCCTCTTCCAGAACAGCCATGTCGTTCCTGATGGTGGCACTGGAAACGCCGAGATGGTGTCGCTCCACGAGGGCCTTCGATCCAACAGGTTCCCTGGAATGCACGTAATCCTCAACGATGGCACGCAGCACCTCAAGCTTGCGCGGCTCACTCATTGCTCCACCTCCTGACGACTGCCATGGCCCCTACGACCGGTCTACGCGGGATCCTCATCCGACCACCACACTTAGCACTCAACATGCCCAAGTGCTAACAAGTCTAGTATGAGCCACCCCGTTGCTAGCATTGAAACCTCCCGTGGCCGGCTTCCGCCCGCGCCATAAACCAGCACAAAAGGTAGGAATCCCTTGGCTTTCGACAATTGGGGCCCGCAGGATCTGTCCGCTCCCGGCAAAAAGCAGTTGCCGGAAGTGGCCGTACAGCGGGGAATGGTCCTCGAAGACGTGCAGTCGGGATGGGTGGGCGAAGTCACCCGTGTTGAGAAATCAGGCGGAATGCACGTTGTCTCCCTTGAAGACAGGCGTGGAAAGACCAAATCTTTTCAGTTGGGATTCGGTTTCCTTCTGGAAGGGCAAGCCATCCGGCTGATGCCTCCTGCCGCGCGCCCTGCCGCCTCTGCCGCTCCTTCCACCCGAACAGCGTCCGGATCCGTGAGGGTACAAGGCCAACGTGCCCAGGTGGCCAAAGCCAGCCGCATCTGGGTGGAAGGAAAGCACGACGCCGAGCTCGTCGAGAAGGTCTGGGGTGACGATCTCCGCGTGGAGGGCATCGTCGTGGAGCCATTGCATGGCGTTGACGACCTGAAGTCGGCCATCGCTGCCTTCAACCCGGGGCCGGGTCGCCGCCTTGGCATCCTGGTGGACCACCTTGTCACCGGGTCCAAAGAATCGCGCATCGCAGCCGAGGCAATGACGGTGCCCGGAGCAGCAGGAAACGTTTTGATTGTCGGCCACCCCTATGTGGACGTCTGGCAGGCCATCCGGCCAAAGGTCCTGGGCATCGAGGCGTGGCCCGCCGTACCCCGGGGGATCGATTGGAAGACAGGAATCCTCACGGCCTTCGGCTGGCCCCACGAGACCGCGGAGGACATAGGCTTGGGCTGGCAGCGGCTACTCGGGGCAGTTCGATCTTATGCCGACCTTGAAGCATCACTGCTGGGCCGTGTTGAAGAAGTCATCGATTTCCTGACAGTTCCTTGAGGCCAGGCCCATGACGGAACAGCAACTACCGTGTCAACGGGGCGTTGGTCCCGCGAAGTACGTTGGGGCCGGTATTCTGGGACAGCAATACCGCAGCATCTTTAAAGCAAAGGGAAGACACCGTGGCAGATAACGCTCCTGAAGAACCGGGTAGCGCCGCAGGCCGGCCCCAGTACCATGGCGCGCCTGCCAACGCACTCCCGTTAACGGCCAGCGAAGACAGGCAGTGGGCTACATTGGCCCACTTTGGCGGCATCCTGGGATGCCTGCCATCCCTTCTGATCTACTTGATTTTTCGGGACCGCGGACCGTTCACCGCCCAGGAATCCAAGGAAGCACTGAACTTCACGCTGCCTCCTACTATCGCCGCAGTGCTGGCCAACATCCTGGTGCTGCTACCCGTCGTGGGCAACATCTTCGCCGTCATCGCCACAGCCATCTGGGTGGCCCTGACATGCTTCTCCGTCTCCGCGGGAATCCGCGTAAACCACGGGCAACCCCACCGGTACAAGGTCAACCTGCGCTGGATTAAGTAGCCCTCGCCTGCCCTTTCCGGCGGGCACTGCAGTTAGTCGGGAAGAATCCTGCGGACTACGGCGTCAGCCAGCAGCCGCCCCTTCAGCGTTAGGACAAGCCGACCTTTGAATGCCTGAACGGGGTCCACCAGTTCGTCAGCAATCAACCCGGCCATTGCGTGCCGTCCAATCGCGTCCAAGGCATCCACCGACAACCCTGTTCCGAGACGCGCTTCGAGCATGATGCGCTCAACTTCGCGGGTTTCGGCGTCGAGGGTTTCCCTGCCGGCCGCCGGCGAGCTTCCTGCAGCCAACCGTCCTGCATAGGCAGTGGGGTGCTTGACGTTCCACCATCGGACGCCTCCAACGTGGGAGTGGGCTCCGGGTCCGATGCCCCACCAGTCATCCCCGCGCCAGTAGGCAAGATTGTGCCGGCAAGCCTGGTCCGGTGTCCGGGACCAATTGCTGACCTCGTACCAGTTCAAGCCTGCTTGGGAGATCATTTTGTCTGCCAGCTCGTACTTGGCCGCGTGGTCGTCGTCATCGATGCCGGGTACTTCGCCGCGTCGGATCTGGGCAGCAAGTTTGGTGCCGTCTTCGACGATCAGTGCATAAGCACTGATGTGATCCGGCTGGTACGAGAGCGCAGTTTCAAGTGAAAGCTGCCAGTCCGCCATGGATTCCCCCGGCGTGCCGTAGATGAGGTCCAGGCTCACTGCAAGGCCGGCCTCGCGTGCCCATTGCACCACCAGTGGCACGCGGCTTGGAGTATGGGTGCGGTCCAGTACTTTCAGAACGTGCGGGACCGCGGATTGCATGCCGAACGAGACACGGGTGAATCCGGCATCAGCCAGCACCTTCAGGGATTCGGGGGTCACCGAATCGGGGTTAGCCTCAGTTGTCACCTCAGCGCCGGGTTCCAAGCCCCAGTGGCCGACGGCGGCGCGCAGGATCCGCGCCAGGTCTTCCGCCGGAAGGAGCGTGGGAGTACCACCACCAAAGAAAACAGTGCTGAGGGGACGCCGAGGCAAACCGGAAGCGTCCAATGCCAACGCCGCGAAATCGAGCTCAGATACCGCCGTAGAAGCGTAAGCGTCCTGCGAGGCCCCACCGCCAAGCTCGGTAGCCGTATAGGTATTGAAGTCACAGTAGCCGCAGCGAACGGCGCAAAACGGGATATGGACGTAGAGCCCGAACTTACGGTGCTCGACGCCGGCCAACACCTGCGGAGGCAACATGCCATCCGCAGGTGCAGGGTCGCCCAAAGGTAGGACGCTGGGCATTTACTTCTTGGCCTTGTCCTTGGACTCGTCAGTGGTCAGCGCTGCGATGAATGCCTCCTGAGGCACCTCCACGCGTCCCACCATCTTCATGCGCTTCTTACCTTCCTTCTGCTTTTCCAGAAGTTTGCGCTTACGGGTGATGTCACCGCCGTAGCACTTGGCAAGAACGTCCTTGCGGATGGCCCGGATGCTCTCGCGGGCAATGATGCGTGATCCGATGGCGGCCTGAATGGGCACCTCGAATTGCTGCCTGGGAATAAGCTCGCGGAGCTTCCCCGTCATCATCACACCGTAGGCGTAGGCCTTGTCACGGTGGGTGATGGCGCTGAACGCGTCCACTTGTTCACCTTGGAGCAGGATGTCCACCTTGACGAGGTCGGCCACCTGTTCGCCGTCGGCTTTCCAGTCCAGCGAGGCGTAGCCGCGTGTCTTGGACTTCAGGAGGTCGAAGAAGTCGAAGACGATTTCGGCCAGCGGAATCCAGTAGCGGAGCTCCACCCGATCCTCGGACAAGTAGTCCATGCCGCGCATCTGGCCGCGGCGGCTTTGGCAGAGTTCCATGATGGAACCAACAAATTCGTTGGGTGCCAGGATGGTGGCGGACACCATGGGTTCGCGGACCTCGGAGATCTTGCCCGTGGGGTACTCGCTGGGGTTGGTGACGTGGATGACCTTCTTGTCCTCCAAGGTCACCTCGTACTCAACGTTGGGAGCCGTGGAGATAAGGTCCAGGTTGTATTCGCGCTCGAGGCGCTCACGCGTGATCTCGAGGTGAAGCAACCCAAGGAACCCAACACGGAAACCAAAGCCCAGTGCTGCAGACGTCTCGGGCTCGTAAACCAGCGCGGCGTCATTGAGCATCAGCTTTTCGAGGGCGTCGCGGAGTACCGGGTAGTCCGTTCCGTCCAGAGGGTATAGACCGGAGAAGACCATAGGCTTGGCGTCTGCGTAGCCGCTGAGCGACTCCGATGCCGGCTTGGCCAGGTTGGTGACCGTATCGCCGACCTTGGACTGGCGGACGTCCTTCACACCGGTGATCAGGTATCCCACCTCACCGACGCCCAAGCCCTTTGACGGGGTGGGCTCCGGGGAGCTGACACCAATCTCCAAGAGCTCGTGCGTGGCCCGGGTGGACATCATCTGGATGCGTTCGCGGGGGTGCAACATGCCGTCAACCACGCGGACATAGGTGACCACGCCGCGATAGGTGTCATAGACGGAGTCGAAGATCATGGCGCGGGCGGGAGCATTGGGATCGCCAACGGGGGCGGGGAGGTCGCGGACAATTTTGTCCAGCAGCGCTTCTACGCCTACACCGGTTTTACCGGAAACCTTGAGCACATCATCCGGGTCGCCACCAATCAGGTTGGCAAGCTCAGCCGCGTACTTCTCGGGCTGCGCGGCCGGGAGGTCGATCTTGTTCAAAACAGGAATGATGGTGAGGTTGTTTTCCATCGCCAAGTACAGGTTGGCAAGGGTTTGGGCCTCGATGCCTTGGGCAGCATCCACCAGCAGCACTGCACCTTCACAGGCAGCCAGGGACCGGGACACCTCATAGGTGAAGTCGACGTGGCCAGGAGTATCGATCATGTTCAGGGCGTAGCTGTTGCCATCAAGTTCCCACGGCATACGAACAGCCTGGGATTTGATGGTGATGCCGCGCTCACGTTCGATATCCATACGGTCCAGATACTGGGCCTTCATGTCGCGTTGCTTAACGACGCCGGTGTACTGCAGCATGCGGTCGGCCAAGGTGGATTTACCGTGGTCGATATGGGCAATGATGCAGAAGTTCCGGATGATGGCCGGATCTGTTGCGGCGGGCACCGGTGCGGTGCGGGCCATGGGAGACACGCAGGATCCTTACTGTCGACACTCGCGCGGTAATTCCCGCCACTGGGCATAGGCCAGCCGGAACACGCCGCGCATCTGATCCTCTAGTCTCCCATGAACCGGCGCTTCGCCGTACATTGCATGCCGGGCATTTACAGGAGCCAGCTGTAGCGTTGTCACATGGCTTTCGACTTACGCCCTTTGGGCAAACTGATCCTGCGGTCCCTCAAGTCGCTGGGAGGCAACAGCACCAAGACGGCCACCCCGGCAGGTGTCCGAACGACGCAGACCCGGCGATCCGACGTCGTGCATCAACCTGGCCGCTACCCCGGCGACTTTCGCGGTTCAGTTAAGGTCAGCTACTCCCCCAAGCCCGATGGTCAGCCAGACCCTGGTGAGATTGTGTGGAGCTGGGTTCCCTATGAAGAGGACCATACGCAAGGCAAGGACCGACCCGTACTTCTGGTTGGTCGGGACCGCGAGTGGCTGTTGGGGCTCATGCTGACGTCCAAGGACCACGACAAGGGCGCGCGGGCGGGCGAGTACGTCGACATCGGAACCGGCGCCTGGGATCGGCAAGGCAGGCCCAGCGAAATCAACGTAGGGCGGGTTATCCGGCTGAATCCCGATGCGATCCGACGGGAAGGCGCCATTCTGGGAAAGTCGCAATTCCACGAAGTGGTCCGGGCTCTCCAAGCCCGAAACTAGCCGGACTTAGCGCCCGGTTCTGCGTGACCCATGAGTTTCTGCTATCCTTTATAGCTGTGTGTCCGTGCAGGTCGACGGCCATGCATGGTTGGCTGCCATAGGCATCCCCACGCCGCTCAGTCGATGGCCAACCTGAAAACCCTCTAGACCATTTCCGCATTAAAAAGAGAGTTCATACGTGGCTAATATCAAGTCCCAGAAGAAGCGCATCCTCACCAACGAGAAGGCTCGCCTGCGTAACAACGCAGTCAAGTCTGAGCTGAAGACGGCCATCCGCGCCGTCAACACCGCCGTTGAGTCTGCCGACAAGGATGCTGCTGGAACTGCACTTGTTGCTGCCAGCCGCAAGCTGGACAAGGCTGTCAGCAAGGGCGTTATTCACAAGAACAACGCTGCAAACCGCAAGTCGGCGATCTCCAAGAAGGTCAACGCACTCTAAGGTTTTCCAGTTCGACTGAGCTGATCAAAAGGCCGGCGCCCATTGGGTGCCGGCCTTTGGGTTTAACCGGAAGCCGCGGTGAACGGGTTAGCTTCAGCGGCGGCTGGACGAGGTGGCGATAACCGTGACCGCGTGCTCCACCGCGTAGATAGGGTCACGCGATTCGCCCTTCACCTGCGCATCCGCCTCGGCGATGACTTGAATGGAGCGGATCAGGCCTTCCGGGGTCCAGCGTCGGACGTCACGCTGGGCCTGCTCCACAAGCCAGGGCTGCATTCCCAAGTTCTTGGCGATGGTGGCCGGCGAACCGTTGGCTCCCGCAACCTTTGCGAGTGTCCTCAATTTTGCCGCCAGTGCCGCAACCAAAGGAACCGGATCCACGCCCGTGGCCAGGGCGTGCCTCAGGGTGGACAGCGCCACCGGTCCGTTACCGGCCATGGCAGCATCGGCCACTTTGAAAGCCGTAGCTTCCACCCTGCCCCCGTAGTAACGCTCCACGGTTTCAGCTGTGACAGCTGTGGTGGCGTCGGCAATCAACTGGCTGCATGCCGCCGCGAGTTCTGAGAGATTGGCACCCACCGCATTCACCAACGCTTGGACGGCTTCGCCTTCAATGCGACGTCCCGCAGCCCTGAACTCAGAGACGACAAACGCCGTCTTGTCCGATTCCTTCTTCAGTGGCTGGCAATCAATGACGGGCCAGCCAGCAGACTTCACGGCGTCAAGCAGCTTCTTGCCACGCACTCCCCCGGCATGACGCAGGACAAGGACAACGTCCTGATCCGGATGCTGGAGATAGGACAACCCGTCCGCCAGGAAGGCATCATTCATAGCTTCGAGGCCCTCGACCTCAATAAGCTTGCCCTCGCCGAAGAGCGACGGGGTGACCGTCATCGCCAAAGACCCGGCCTCGTAGGCGCCAGCGTTCAGTCGACTGAGCTCAACGTCCGGAGTACTGGACCGCACCTGGGATCGGATCCCAACCATCGCGCGGATTCCGAGGTACTCTTCCGGTCCCATGATCAGGACTACGGCGGCGGGTGCGGCGTCACGCCAGCTGACAGTGTTCGCCGCGACGCTCTTGGCCCGGGTGTTTTGGGCAGCAGCCACTGGTAGTTCCTTCCGGACGGTTCTTTGCAGGGTTCAAGTCTGCCATGTTTGGTGACCGTGCGGCTGCTTGGAGCTATGAGCCGACGACGGCGTACACGCCGCTCAGCTTGTCGGCCAGGCCTTGGAGGTCCATAGTTGACGACTGGCCACCCGCGATTCTGCTGAGATCGACAACCATCCAGTTGGCGCCGCGAACCAGGGGGATTTTGCCCTGACTTGAGTCAGCCCACGTTTGGTAGCTTTCATCAAGGGCGCCCGGATTCGGGTACAGGTCTATCTGCACATTGGCTGAACAGACTCTCTGCGCGGAAGCGAGTCGGCCGCCATCGCCCATAGGAACAACCGGGTTGCCAGCGGCTTCAGAATCGCATTCCAGGATCTCATCGACGGCAGCGTACGCCTCATCGATGGAGCTGAAAGTCGGCAGGTCCTTGCTTGCTGATTGCTGCCCCGCGCATCCCGTGAGCGGGACCACGAGAATCGTGATCGCAATTGCAATGTCGGTCAGATGCCTACGCTTCATCATTTCCCCCACGGCTAATGACGCTAATGTCCCTTACCTCCCCGGACTCCGGGAAGCCCAAATATTGCCACCGTAGAACCCTCTCCGTTGCCGCGGCGCATGAGTTGGATCACAAGAGCATAACTTCTCCACAACCGGCGGCACAGGATGAACCTGCTCCGTACTTACTTCTGACTCGTAAATCAACATCCACAGGAGCGAAAGATGGCAATCCCCTTGCTCAGCGTCCATTTGGCCAGCCTTCAAACGGTGGATGACATAGGCGACATCGGCTCCACCGAAATGCACATTGGCCTGATGTGCTTGATTGTCCTGGCGACTGCCCTGGCGGCTTTCCTCATCGTCTGTGTTTTCCTGCTGACAGTACCGCTGGCAACACTGGTGTTCCATAAGAAAATCACGGCGCTAACCATTGGGCCGGAATCCAGCTCACCCGGCAGCCCGCCAACCACCGTCGACTTGACTTCTAAATCTATATAGCTAGATTAGGCGCATGGAGAACTTGGGACGAATCACGCCGGCCACTGCACTCGTCCTCGAAGCGCTTTTGTCGGCTGAGAGCGTGTGGGGGCTGCAGATCGTCAAAGATACGGGCAAAAAGCCCGGTACGGTTTATCCCATCCTGGAGCGCCTCGAAGCCGCTGGCTGGGTGCAAGGGGAATGGGAAACTTCGTTAGAACGCAAAGGACCACGACGGCGTTACTACCGTCTCCTTGCCGACGCCCGTCCGCTGGCGCAGGAGTTTGTGAGAGCGCAAAAATCAAGAACTTCTCGTGCTGAGCGCCCATCGCCCGCTTTCAGCGATAGTGCATGGAGCGCTCTATGAAGCCGCAAGAGGCACTGCTTGCTGTATGCCTCGCTTTGACCCCCGCACGGCTTCGGCCGATCCGGGAAGAACAGTGGCGAGCTGACCTCGTGGACGGTCCGGGCATGGGCATATCCACCACCACTCTGCTGATGGGCGCTGCATGATCCGCAGCGTCTAGGTTTTACGACCTCCCACATCGCGGTGGAATCATCCTGTCGCAAATTACCAAGGGGGAAAACATGAAACTCTTACTAGGTGCATTCGGCACGGCAGTGGTTCTGGCTGGTGCAGTCGCAGTAAGCGTTCAAGCCAACGCAACAACGCCGCACGATGACGCCTTTTCATACAAGGGACCGGTGGCAGACCGACCCATTGGCGGCTATGAAGGATGGTGGAACTCATCGCACTTGGACGGAACCCCGGCAGGCCCGGAGGAGACCGTGGCCGTAAACACGAACACCGGAAAGACCAACTGGGCCAAGAACGCAGCCGGACAAGTGCTGACGGCCGCAGATGCCACCTACAACGTCGTTCCGGATCCGACCTGGCCAGCCAGCTCGATCGTCATCATCGACACATCAACAGGCAAGGTCATTGAGGACTTCCCCAATAGCTGAAGCTCGAAATGACCGAATCAACAACCATCAGTCCCGAAGGGGGCTAGCCTGGAGCGCCCGCTCCACCAGTGAACTCTTTGTTCCCCACGACAGAAATGGCGAATGGGTCCTAAACATTGGACCTCTCGAACCATCCGAGTACTTCGGCAGCACGACGAAGGAAAAAGTCCAGGAATACTATGCCACCCAAGGTCACCCGACTTCTTCAGAACCTAGACGGCAAATGCGCCGCGGGGCGCACAGTTCCTCTTAAGCGGAAACTCCCTGTCATTCGGGAATCTAAGCCAAGAAGAGGCCGCGGCCATTCCCAAAGAACCAAAGGCGCTGCTTGAGTGGATCAAAACCGAGATCCACGGTACAGACGACAACGCCAGGAGCTTTTTCGCAGAGCAATTAGCCACGGGAGTCGTCCAGCCGAATGGAGGGCAGACCTCTACCGGACGGCAGCCCTAGTCCCTGGAGCTACCACCACCGAACAGCAGGCAACACTGGACGGGCGCACCGGCACGGCTATCGGCAGAACAGAGGACGGAGTGAGGACTGACGTCATCCTGGACCCAGAAAGCGGGCTCTTCATCGGCATGCGCACCGTCAACGAAACAGGAAACGCCACGGTCCCTGCCGGCACCATGACGGCCCGGACAGCGGTCAAAACTTCGATCACGAATGACGCCACTTGACGGCCGCTACTTTGGCGCGCTTGGTTCGGCGACGTGTCTCATCACATAAACCGGAACACTCGATGCTCGCCGCCGTCCCTAAGAGGACCTGCTACGGGGCGTTCTGGTGGAAGCCTTATGTCGGCAAGGTTGGTCCGGAATCGTGCTTCTCAAACTGATCTTGCCCGCGCCGAGCAGGCAGTGACGTAGGAAATGGCCAACGATACACCAGTCTGGCCGGCTCAACTTAGCCGCTACCTTCCGCCTCCGGGGATTCAAGCGCACCGCTTATATCGACCGATGTGACACTGCATGATCCAGGTTCTTGGGTCGGCGTCGAGGGCAAGTCCTATACAACGGGGGTTGCTGGCAAAATCTGCTCTATGTTCCTATAGCCAATCGGGCTTTGACGGGGGCGGGACCAGCATCTGGGCGAGTCTTCCAGGTCTGACCTCGGCGACCTCATCCTGAGTGTCCGGCGTCGCCTCAGAAATGAACTCCGCAGGGACCCAAGGGTAGGCGTCCGGCCAACGCTCAATAATCTCAAGACGATGAAGGGGCTTGTCGCCGAAGCTATGGAACAGCCCGTCCGTGTACTCGGTGATGGTGCCTTTGAGATGTGAGCGAAGCAGCTCGGCGTACATGGGTGTGAACCACGCCCACCAGACAGGCCGGTCAGTGAGGCCTTTCCAGCACCCGCCACCGGACTGAGTGTAGAACCACTCGGACTTCCCGGACCACAGCGTCCGTCCGTTCCAGAGGTATCCGGGGTTCACCTCGGCTGAGGCATAGAAGCTGGGTAGTTCCCGGGCCACGGCAAGGAAAAACCGCTGGAAGGTATCCCGCCACTGCGGGTCGTTGAGGACATCCCGGTGGATGCTGATAGAGACGCTCTGTACATCGCCCTGGCGGTTCCAATGGTCGTGCTTCATGTTGCCGCCGAAGATGCCGTAGAAGTTGGAGTTGAAGACCGGGAATGTGCCGACGCCGAAAATACTGGACCCATACTCAGTCGCAAACGCGTCGGTGAAGGCTTGGTCCCCGTCCCTTGCTAAGTTTCCTTGGGCTGGTTCGTACGCACCGAACCGCTTCGGCAAAGCCTCTGGCAAATACTTCCGGGCAAGATCCAAGTACCGCTGGGGGAAGTCGTCCCTCACCTCATCCATGAGGTGATACCAAGTCACTTCGACGACGTTGATATTGGTGTTGCGTTCTGGCTTGGATGCCCCGCGGGTGCTGGTCTTGGGCCAGATCTCATCGGTCTGGAGGTCTTGCGCTGCCCCGTTGCCTTCCTTGGCCAGGCGTTTGGCAAACCTGACGGCGTGCGGGATGGACGCTGCGTCACTGCCTTCAACCACGATGCTGTACATGACGCCGGCGCCCAGCACAGCAGCCGTCACCTCATGAGGAACATCCTCAGGCTCCACCAAGTACGGACCTTCGAGCGTGAAACAGTACGCGGCCTGCTTACCCCGGAGGATGTGCCAGTTGTGCGAGCCATCACCGCTTCCTCTGGTACTTTCCTCCAGTTGCAAGCCCGGCGAAGCATCCACGAGAGAAGACAGAACCTCGGCATCCAGAGCTTCGGGAAGGTACACAGCGAGGTCATAGGACATGTTGCACAGGCTAGATGCAAAGACTCCCCCGACAAAACGTGCCACGGCCCCGTAACGCTGTGCGCACCCGGCTCCATCGCAGATATGCTGCCCTCGTGACGACGTACCCGGGGGAACAATGTGACGATTCCCCCGATTACTCCTGACCGCCTTATCACCCGGTGATTGTTGCCCTTCAGTCTCAACGAGCTACGCAAGCCAGCTCACCAGCCCGCATCAAACGAGAAAATGAATATGGAACTTCTTGACGCACACACAGTCGTGATCTCTGCCGTCCTCCTGGTGCACATGACAGGGGTGATGATCGTGGCCGCCTCAATTGCTGGCCTGGTGATCTCCCTCTTTATCGTCGTGCTGGCTGTCCACTTCACCCGCATAACCTGGGAACTGACGCAAAACAGGCGTAGCAACGAACTATTCAGGGGCAGTATCACTAAAGTTCTTGGTTCTCTGAAGGCAGGATCTCTGGCGGCACGTCCACTGATAGCCGCTGCCCGACAGAGAATCAGGCAGCTCTCGTCTTACAAGCCGCAATAGAAGCAAGGTTGCTTCAGTAGGCTGCCAAAGACGCCGAAGCCCGAGGTCACGTTTATTGCCCGGTTATGATCAGTCGTTCTCAGCAGCACGATAATGTACAAGCGTTTTCTTCGCTGCGGCAAGGATGGCGGGCCGCCGGGGACGGCTGGGCGTGAGCCAGTAGTGCCACTCCCCTGGACGCCAGTGATTATGACAGTGGCTATCCTGCCAAGAGGCGCGATTAAGAGAACAAATCGGCAGCACCAGCGTTGGATCGTGCTGAATACCGGGCAAAGGCGGCGAGTGTCAGCCACCACCACCCATATCCATAATTACCCCATGGCCACCAGGGTCACCGCCGCTGTCGTATTTTCCGCAGCGAGTGCAGCGCCTGTAGCGGCTGCCGTCATCCGTGCTCTCTACGTGCCAATGATGGCCAAGATTTAGTTTGCACATCAGCTTCCTAAGCATGGCGCTCTCCGTCCCGAAGCCCGCTGAACACGCAGGCCCGTGCCCGAAGCGTTGCCACTCTCAAGCTAATCAGCCGTGACCTCTGAATACTAGGGATATCCCTATTCACCTGACGAGAAGTAAACGCCGATGCCTTCATTAGCACTATCGCGAGCATCCCTAACTCAGGCACCCGACGACTAGGGATCCCAAAGGCTGCACCCTATCGGCGCCTTGACGTCACTTGAAGGCGTGAGGAGCATGGAGTGTAACGACGCAGGTTGCCCGTCTGCTCCCGGCGCCTCCACTACAACAAGAGAAGTGCTGACATGTCGGAGCGCAAGAAATTCTCTTCATGGAAACTCCGGCAAGTCATTCAAAGGATCCTGGTTTCAGCGGCAATCGTAGGGGCGGCGCTTAGCGCCTGCACTGCGGCCCCTCCTTCGCCCGCGCAGACCACCCCGGCCTCCACGAAATACAAGTCCGATTTGGAGGACTTCAGCCGAACAATGCTGAAACTCGGCGCCTCTGCCGTCTTGATCGAGACACGAATCAAAGGCGAAGTCTGGTCACACGGCGCCGGAGTCCGCATCTTCGGCAGCCCGGACATAGCTACAGCCACGGACCCTACACACATCGCCAGCATAACCAAGTCCATGCTGGCCGCCTCTGTTCTAAAACTCGTGGAAGAAGACCTAGTAAAGCTTGAAGATCCAGTTGCAAAACACATACCCGAATTCAACACTCTGGTGAATCCGCCCGAGACCGTCACCGTGGCACATCTATTGCGACACGAAAGCGGAATACCCAGCTACGACGAGGTGCTGTTCAGCTCCAGACCAATCCGGCAAGCATTGACACAACAAATGACTTTGGGCGAGAGCTTGGCTCTCACAACTGCCCTACCTTGGGTGATGAAACCCGGCAGCGGAGCAGAATACTCGAACTCAAACTATTTGGTGCTAGGTCTTCTAGTGGAACGCCTTCGCGGATTACCTGTGGCAAAGGTACTGGAAAACGAAGTGTTTGAGCCGCTGGGAATGAAGAACACGCAAATGACCGGCGCCGGCCCGCCCCCACCCTCAATGCTCCACGGCCACGTCGTCGTTGATGGCGAACGGATTGACTCTGCATACTTGGGAGCGATAGTCGCCAATCCAGCCGGCGGCGTGGTCTCAACTCTCGGAGACCTCAACATCTTCTACGCAGCTCTCATGGAGGGACGCCTCATCAAACCAGCAACGGTCAAACAGATGCAGGAAGCCCCTTTTGGTCTATTCGGGATGGGGCTGCTGCGGTGGGTTGACGTCTGCGGTGGTTTTTACTACGGACACGGCGGCGAGTGGGCAGGATACCGCACCGTGGTGCTCACAAGCGCGGACGCCAAACGTCAGATAGCGATGACCATGACATATCCGCCGGAGTCCTGGGATCCTGTTGATTACGATCCGGCCAATCCTCTGAGTGTGGAAGTACTGCACAGAGCCGCGCGAACAGCACTGGACCTCAACTGCTAGCTGGGCGATTCGGACCATAAGAAAGAGCTGGGCGCCGCCGAGCGCAGACACCGAAGAACCCCCAAAGCAGCCAACATGAAAGCAGGCACCCGAAAGTGCCGATGCTGTCGTCCACGGGCAAGGCTCATTAGGAGTAAAGAGACCTACAAAGCCAGACTCGAACGCCGTACTGCCGAGCACCTCGCCACAGAAACTGCTCGCGATGTCCGCGACAAGCCAGGACTGGAACACTAGAAAGTATCCGGCGCAGTGGTGGACGTCGCCGCACCGCGGCTGCGCACTACAGGCCTCGGTTCGGTTGCCCCGCGGCGTCTCGGCCGCCACTTGGATCTTGCCGGTCCTGGCTTCCAACACGATGATGTTGCCGTACTCGGCGTTCTGCGTTTTCACCCTTTTCTCGACGGCATTCTGCTAATGGAACTGCAGATCGCTGTCGATGGTGAGCTTGATTATGTCACCGACGGCCGCCGGAGAGACTCGGTTTGTAGCCGTAGGGATGATGATTCCGTCAGCGCTAATCTCGAACGTCCCTGGCCATTGGCACCCTCGAGCTGGTCGTTGAGGGTCTGCTCGATGCCCGCCGCTCCGCCGTCTTCGCACAACCTATTCAGATCACCGACAAGTGCAGTTGAGGTGGCTCAGCGTGTCGGACTGCCCTATGGATCAGAGGCTCATTGGATCCAACACATCAACTCACAAGCTCAGTCCACGCATGCTAGAAGTCGTTGGAGAAGTGGGCTGTTTCCATGCCCCCGCCACTGAACGTATAGTCCATGGTCCGCGTCCGAGAGGAGTCTGATTTGTACACGCCCATGGAGAAGACCAACCTGTCCGGATCAATGTTGTCGCTGGTGCAGCGGAACTGATCATTCACTTCGTTGTCGGTTCTGCATGTCCACCCGGCCGGCTCAATCAGCTTTCCGGGGATCATCTGAGCTCCGGCAGAGATACTGAAGACAGCTTCAGCTGTGGCAGGTGCTGTTCCTTTTCGAAGGCTGAAGGTGATGATGATGATCACTTCCGAGGCGGTGGTGCCCGGGTCTACGCGAAATGTCGCAGCAACCTCTGTCCCTGGCGAAGGTACACCTGTGACGGTTGGTGTAGCTCCGGGTGTCGGCAACACGGACGGAGCTGTAGTCGGGATCGGGTCGACAGGAACCGGAAACCCCGGGAACAGCGGCGGCGTTGACACCACGGGCGAGCTGCGGTGCGCCTGAGAAGCTTGCCGCGGCGACAGGATCGGACCAGGACTAACCTGCCCAGGACTCGACGGCCTGACCAAGGCTGGAACCGTTGAATGCAACCGTTTCTGCCGCCCGACAGTCCCCTCCGCGGCCGGGACCATCGGCGATGGCTCCGCAGTCGCCGTCGGTTGGCTAGGCACAATGGTGGGCCCGGATGCCAGTGATGCCACCGCGACAGGAACATCGGCGGTCGGTGCACCGGTCCCGCCCACTGCGACGGCAGCTCCAACAGCAACAACTGATGCCGCCAGCACGCCGGCACCCACCTTCAGCAACAGGGGCATGCTTCCGTGGGCGCTGTGAGTCGTAACCGCGCTGGTAGCGGTCACTCCCACACCTACGGACAGATCCGGTATGGCCCCTGTGAACGCTATGCCGGCAACTAAGGGAAAGATCACACCCCGCATCGCAGACTGCATGTCGTTGAGGTCCAGCAAAAGTGCCGTGCACTTCGCGCAGGTGTCCAGGTGAGCCCGAACTTTGCCCATCGACCGCGAACCCAGCCCGTTGCGTGCGTAGGCGCCCAGTTGGTTTGAATATTCCTCGCAGACCTCGCCCACCGCGGAACCAACGTGGTTCTGCAGATAGGCCTGGCGAAGTCGTTCGCGGGCCCTCAGGACCAGGGAGGATATGGCATTAGGCGTCACACCAAGCAGTGGAGACGCCGCAGCAGGTTTCATCCCCTCAATATCGACATACCAAAGAACCTCCTGCCAACGTGTCGGTAACGTCGCGAAGGCACCGGCGATAGCTGAAGATTCGAATTCCGAGATCACCTGATCGATATCCACATGCGTGCTATCCAGCACGAAGTTGTCACCTGTGACACTCGCGCGGGTCGCCGCCTGGTTGTGCTTATGGGCTATGCGACGAACTGCCGTCAGCAAATATGCCCGGAAGAATGTATCCGGCCCCTTACCAGCAGCGAGCGAATGGAGAATATACGCAAAGGCGTCTGCAACAACGTCGTCAACATCGGCCGCGTTGTCGGCCTGCGCTGAGGCTACGTGGCGGGCTGCCGAACGATGTCGATCGTACAATTTCTCGAAAGAGGGTAATTGTCCGGAGCGTACTTGCTCGACAAGTTCTGCATCACTTTCACCTTGGGCAAGATGGCCGGCGGGAAGGAAACCGGGCTTAATCGGCGAGCACTGTGCCATAGCCGGCTTCCAAAGTCCGCATACGGTCTTCGGCCGCCGGCCCAAGTTTGACGTGAACCGCTGCGATGAGGGCTTCCACCAAAACGGTCGCCGGAACGATGCTGTCGAACGAACCCGCAGACTCAACCCGTGCCGGCAGAACAACGTCCGCGGTAAATGAAACCGGCGAGAGCCAGGGATCCGTGATGAGGATTATCTTGGCCCCACTAGCCCGGGCTGCCTTAGCCAGGTCAACGGTGTCTTTCTGGTAGCGACGAAAATCAAAGAAAACGCAGACATCGCGCTTGCTGAGGTCAGCTATGAATGTGGAGTCATTGTTCGGATGCTGGGCGTGCACCAAGGTGTTGGCCCGCATAAGACGAAGGTGTAAGTCCAAGTAGGTGGCCAAGACGTTAGAGAACCGGCCGCCGATCGAAGTGATTTGAAGTGAGGTATTGCATAGAAGTGCAACGGCACGGTCGAACTCATGCTCCGGCAGCGAAGCGACCGTGCTCTCGATGCCCTCGACAGCCGTTTCCGCCACTGACCGCGCCAGTTCCGGAGCAGCTGAATCAGCGCGAATTTTTCCTTGAAGGGTCAGCGGGGATGCCCTCCGCGCCTGTACTTCTTCGCGGAGGGCATCCTGGAAGTCCCGGTACTTGTTGAAGCCCAGTCTGCTGACGAACCTGAGCACGGTGGGGGCACTGACATTGCCCTTTTTCGCAAATTCTACCGTGGACTCCAACCCTGCAGTCGGGTAGTTGGCGAGGAATACTCGCGAGAGCTTGTGCTCTGCCGGGGAGAGCGAACCCTGAATTTGACGGATTCGGTCCGCCAGGGTCAACCGGGCAGATTGGTTCTCAGACTGTTCAAATTGTCCGGACTGCGACATGGCATTCCTTTCTTGCATAAGCGGCAAAGCTGGAAGTAGTTGTGAAGGCCTCCGCTTTTGATCCCCATTCAATCAGGAAACCTAAAACGGCTTGACCGGTAGCATGCTGTCAGCTTGTTGGGGCGACAACCAGCGGCAATTCATGGGCGGGCATTAACGTTTTGGCGGCGCCAACGTATCCAGCCAGGAGCGCATGCGCCACATCATGGACGTGAGAGTCGTGGGGCACGAAAGTGCTTGAGTGCAACCGTTCCCCGGCGCCGGTGGTACCCACGAACATCATCAATGACGGCATCTTTTCCGAAAAATACGAAAAATCATCGGAACCCGCAGACCTGAGATTACTGTCCACTTCCATGCCGAGAGCCAGCAGGAGAGGAGCAGTCGCCTTGACGATATGTGCATCATTTTCCAAAACGGGTTCGCCTTCGGTGACGGTAACTTCACCACTGCAGCCGTGGGCCGCTGCAACCAAGCGGACCGTCTCGGCAAGTCGCCGCAGCACTTCCGCCCTCACTGGTGTGGACATGGTGCGGACCGTTCCGCGGGCAGCGGCAGTACCGGGTATGACGTTAGCCGCGGTACCGGCCTGAAGGGTGGCAATGGTGAGGACGACCGAATCCATGGGATCCACGTTCCGGCTCACAATGTTTTGCAACGAGACCACAACGTGGGATAGCGCCACAACAGGATCCGCTGCGATGTGCGGGTAGGCAGCGTGTCCACCTCGTCCATGAATGTTGATGACGAACTCGTCCGATGAGGCATTCACCGCCCCCGGTGTGCACGCCACTGTCCCTCCGGGCAGCAGAGGCTGAACATGGGCGGCGACTGTGGCCCGCACATCTTCCTCCGCGAGTATCCCTGTGGCGCAGATGTCCTTCGCCCCGGAAGGGTACGTTTCTTCCCTGGGTTGGAAGACCAGAGCCATGGGGGCTGCGCCCGCTGTTGAGTGAACGGCCCTGGCCAAGGCAACGACCGCGGCCAGGTGGATATCATGCCCACAGGCGTGCATGACACCTTGCCTTTTAGAAGCCCAATCGAGTTCGGACTCCTCCAAGGCAGGCAGCGCGTCCAGCTCAGCCCGGATAGCGATCGCTTTGCCCGGCCCGCCAATTCGCAGAACTGCACCCGTTCCGGCCACAAACCTGGCTTGCAGGTCCCCAGGCAATGCGTTCAAGACCAGATCAAGAGTGGGGCCCTCGGAACCTGATAGATCCGGCATACTGTGCAGTTTATGGCGCAGTTCTATTGCACGCGGGATTTCCTGGTCAATGCGACTCCTGAGCACTTCAAACAGTTCAGCGTTCACTTCTCCCCCAGCTCATAAACGCGAATCGCGTTATCCCGTCCGACCATGTGAACTACTCGAATGGCGTCCTCCTCAGCCCAGTCTCCATCACGAACCCAGGCTCCCAGGACCTTCCTCATTCCTTCACGCCATAGTCGCGCCCCGAGGAAATGCAGTTCAGGAGGTCCCCATGCATCCGTGGAAAACAGGATCTTGGAAAACGGTGCCAGCTCGAAGGACTCTTTGATCAGTTCCAGAGACTGAACGCCTGTGTAGTTGGTCCCAAGCCCGACGTCGAAGTAGACGTGCGGGAATACCTGCGCAAGATAGCCTGCGTGCCGATGGAACGGATAGCAGTGGAGGAGAAGTACGTCCACTTTCAAAGATTCAATCAGCTTCAACCAGGGAACCAACAGCAGCGGGTCGCAGCGGTCCAGACGCAAGTCTGGATCGCCGTAGCCAGTGTGCATTTGTATGGGCAGGCCGAGGTCGACGCCCGACCAGAGAAAGAAACGCAAAAGCACAGGATCCGAGACACGGAGCGAGTAACCGGCCGCTACGAGCCGGAGCCAGGAAGCAGCTGCCTTCCCCACTTCTTCCTTGGACGGTCGGATCGGATCAAAGTCGAACCCGTGGCGGTAGGCGATGATGCTCTTGACACCCACCGCGTTCTGAGTCGCCAGCGCAAGCCGGGCCGTATAGGCGTCTGCGAATTCGGCGGCTGATACGCCTTCCCAAGCCAGAGACTCCGCTACGGATTCGAGCCGGACAATCTCGCCCACCGGGGCTGAGCTGATGCTTTCCATCCCCGAAAGGCCGTGGATCTGATCACCCCGGTATCCGGTTTCAATCAGGAAATGGCCTATCCCCGCAGATTTGAGCAGGCGTGAGGTTACTTCGGGCGTCCCGAGCTCCACACGCCGTTCAAAGTACGCGTCGGCGCTCGCATGGGCAGGAAGGCCCAGCAACGGCGCACACCAACGACGAATCGCAAAGCCCAACTGGGAATCAAATTGCGTCATCCATTCAGGAATAGGCCTGTCGGATTCCGTCAACAGTTCTTCCAGCGAGGATCGATCAACGTCATCCTTTAGCGCTCCATGGACGTGGTGGTCCACCAAAGGCATTTCCGCGATGGTGGATAGGAGCCCTTCGATGGGGTTAGTAGACATCAGATACCGCTTTGATTCGGGCAGCATCGTCGAGGGCAGCCACATGGGCGAGTTCATGCCGTTTGACCGCCAAGTAGGTTGCCAACAAATCCGGATGGAACCACGACGTCACCCTTTGGTCTTTTTCCAAGGCCAAAAGTGCGTCCTGGAGTGTAGCTGGAAGCCGAGGCACGTCGTTTAATTCAGCCGGCCCGGCCGCCTCCGGAAAAACGTGAGGTTCTGGATACTCCTCACCGCCTACTATCCCGGACATACCGGCCCTCAGCAGGACACCAAGCGTGAGCCACGGGTTGGCGGTTGCGTCGGCCGCCCTGTACTCAAGGTTGAACTGGTGCTCCGGAGCAGATCCACCTGCCGAGCTGGTTGGACAGATTCGGAGAAGGGCTTCCCTGTTTCGCTCCGCCAGGAAGATGCCGCCTACACTCCATCGATCCGGAGCCAGGCGCATGAAGGAAACCGGGCTCGGCGCTGTCCACGCCGTCAGCGCTTCGGCATGACGCAGGATACCTGCGCTGAATCTGCTTCCAACCTCGGAGAGGCGGCTCGGACGGGTGGCGTCGAACAGAACCGGATTGCCGCCGTCGTCCACCAGACTGATGTGGACATGGACACCGGTACCTGTACCGCGTGGTTCCTGAAGCGGCGCGAAAGATGCTCTGAGGCCGCGTCGGATTGCCAAATCGCGGACCAATTCGCGTAAGAGCACCGCCCTGTCTGCGGCAGTGAGCGGATCGCTCGGTTCCACCGTTATTTCAAACTGGTTCGCCCCGTATTCGGGCAACCAGTTCTCCGGTGCCAGACCACAATCCGTTAAGAGACGCAGCAGGTCTGGTCCGAACGGATCGGCGTCGAGGTGCCTTCGCAAGGAAAACGGAGCCGATTGTGGCAGGCCCTCCAAAACGAACTCGTGCTCAAAAGTGGCAATAACGCGCAGGCCCGTTTGCTCCCGAAAGTCGCTGATGGCCCGGCGCAGGAAGGTCCTGGGACAGCAGTCCCAGTCGGTTCCGTCAGCTTGTGTTTGGTCCGCCATCAAAACCCTGAGTCGAGCCGTGTCGGGTCCGTCGGCAATAGTGATTTCCGTTGCCTCGTCAGGCATCAAGCGCAAGTCTCCGGTTGAGCCGAAGGCGCTGCCCGGCGCAATGCTGCCGAAAGCCGAAATACCAAGGTTCGCCGGCACCCAACCCAGCCCGGAGCGAAGAACAGACCCGTAGGCTTCGCCAGGAGCACCCCGCCCCTTGACCTGCCCAGCGAGATCGCAGGTAGCAATAAATATGTCGGGGGTGTTCACGGGCGCCTCCGGCCAGTCGTTGGTGAGTTGATGCTGGATTCAGTACCCGAGACGCCGCAATAGTCCATTGCAGATAGGGCGTATGTCTTTACTGCGGTGATGATCTGGTGGATCGGCACGTACTCATTTTCCGCGTGCGCGGTTCGGCCAACCCCGGGACCGTAAACGAGCCCGTCGATGCCTTGGGCATCCATCCATGTGAGATCGCAAACACCGAGGAACCCCTCTTGTTTGGGTGGCGTGGCGAGGTCAAACCCGCCGACAGAATCACTGTGCGCTTTCATGACCGCGGGGATGAGTTCATGGCTGGCTGGCGCAGTATATGGCGGCCATAGGAGCTTCCAGTCAAATTCGGGACGGTGGGCGCTCAGCCAAGGATCGTTGGCGCAAGCTTGACGCACGGTTTTCTCGATCTCATCGATGACTTCGTGGTTGCTTCGCTCAGGATGGTGATAGACGCAGTATTCGACTGTGAGTGTGTCGGCAAGGAAGAACGGGACCAGGACGCCCTCCGGGTTTCCACGGATCACCCCTGGCAAGAGATTGAAGTAGCCCGGCTGAAACAGGGGGTGCCTGTCACGCAGCGCCCACGAATCTTCCAATTGCCGAAGGGCGTGATAAATGATCCAGAACTTGTCGATGGTGTTGACGCCCAAGGCTTCGCCTTCAAGGGTGGGGTGAATGGTAAGACCCCGCAAACCGGAGTGCGCGGCTTTGCCGACGAGGGACAGCGAGAACCACAACAGGCCGGGGGTGGTGGGAACCAGATTCGGGGATGCGTCGGAGAAGTTCGACGGTTCGCAGACGATTGCCGCATCGGCCCCGTATCCTGCCTGTAAGGCCGCCGTTGTGCCCGAAAGGTGGTCACCCACTTCTTCTCCGACGACCGCCTGCAGTACAAGATCTCCTTGGAGCCGGATACCTGCGGCGGCTAACGCGATGGCGGCGTATGCCGCGGCGACTGTGCCGGCTTTATTATCCGTAGCTCCTCTGCCATGGACGGCCTCATCGGTGATCAGGCCAGAGAACGGCGCTTTGTCCCAAAGACCTTCCCGGTTTGGCGGCACCACATCCACGTGCCCGTTGAGCAGGAGCGAGCGGACACCACCTGTACCGGCAATCCGCCCGCAAGCATTGTCCCGGCCCTTCTCAACTGCCACGAGTTCCGTCGAGGCCCCCGCTTCGCGATGAAGATCATTCATAAGAGCGCTGACCTCACCCTCGCCGCCCGCAAGCTTCCCGTAGTCCTGCCCCGGATACTTAGGGTTTATGCTCGGGATCTTGACGGCGTCCGCGACAGACTGGACGATCCTGGGTGCCAAACGATCCACTGCGTCAAGGACTGCCCTACGCTGGTTCTCCTCAGTTGTAGCCATGGCATCAACGGACATGTGTGTTTTCCTCGACTTCCGAATGTTGGCTTGCGGGTAACTGGTTCGCTCTCTCGGCGGATTCGTTCCGGTTTCTTCGAAGAAGCCTCCGCGTTCTGTCCAGTGCGTCTTCGAGGAGGCCCGAGATGCCGCTCGGAAGGAAAATAAGAACCAGCAAGGTCCCGACGCCGATGATGATCGCACGCGCAGGACCCAGGTCCGTGAGTTGGCGGTCGATGATTGTGACTATCAGCGCCCCCAAGACCGGACCCCAGATATGACCGGTGCCGCCGAGGAAGATCATGCTCAAGCCAAGGGTGACGAATCCGAAGCTGAAGAGCGTGACGTCCGCAACGCGGAAGTAGGCAACATAGAGGGCTCCTGTAACGCCAGCAACGGCACCGCTGAGGATGAAGGCCAAAAGATGCTGCCTGATGCGGTTCATACCGCGACTCACTGCGAGGCTTTCATTGTCACGCAGTGCAATAAGGCTCTTGCCGAACGGGCTGCGTAGGGACGCCCGAAGCAGGACGAGGAGCAGGACCACTGCCCCGCCGAGCAACCATAAGTAACCCAACCCCGAATACTTGGCGAAAGAAAAATCTCCTATGGTCAGTGCTGGCACGCCTGTCAGACCGCTGGATCCGCCGGTGATCCCGGGAATGGCCAGAACCAGGTAGTAGCACAACTGCACGAAGACGAAGGTGATAAGTGCGATGTAGATGCCGCGCATGCGTATCACTGGAATGTAAGCAAGGGCACCCGCCAGCCCTCCCGCAACCGTTGCCAGAAGGAGGCCCAACCACGGATTTACATCCCATGTAACTGTGGCAACGGCCATCGTGTAGCCTCCGACTCCGAAGAAGCCAATGTGGGCGAAGTTGAAGATACCGCCGATGCCAAGCGTCAGGTTCCAACTGGCGGCTAGCAGCGCGTAAATGAGCGCTGTCGCCGCCAGCAAGCGCGCAGAGCCGCTGATGACGACATACGGCAATAAGGCGGCAGCAAGCAAGAGTAACGGCCACGTAGCGAAGCGCTTGAGGGTTCCAAGACTGTTCATCACGAACGTCCTTTCACTAGGCCTTGGGGGCGGACCAGCATGATGAGGACCAGGACGAGGAAGACGGCGACAGGGCTCCATTGCAGTCCGAGCCAGTACGTCGTGCCCGCTTCCAACAGGCCTATGGTGAAAGCGCCGACCAAAGTTCCCCACAAAGTGGCCGACCCGCCGAAGACCAGAACGACAAAGGCAGTCAGCAGGGGTTCAAAGCCTTTCGTGGGAGTAATAGTGGTGGTCGTTCCGTAGACGAAGGCAGCGGCACAGGCCAGAATCGATGCCACGGCAAAGACTCCGGCGTAGATGCGCGCTGGCCTGATTCCGACGAGCATCGCCATGTCCCTGTTTTGTTCCACTGCCCGGACGGCCATCCCCCACTCCGTCTTGCGGAGCAACGTAATCAGTCCTATGACCAGGACTAAGGCCAGGCCCAGCGCGATGAGGGTGGAGCTTGAGATTTTTACATCACCCAGGGCAAACGTTGAGGTGCTCACAGACTTTATCTGCTTGTTCTGCGGACCCCAGATCAGTTGTGCTGCACCCTCCACTGCATTGGCAATTGCGAGGGTGGAAACCATGACCAAGAGTGTTCCGTTTGGCCTGCTAATGAATGGCCGGACCGCTACGAGGTCCAGGAGCATGCCGAGTAAAGCCAGCAAGGGAACCGCAACGGCGAAAGCGAGGAGAACCGGAAGCCCGACCTTCTCTGAGAACGTCCAAATGAAGTACGCACCCATCAGCAGGAGCGCACCGTGAGCGTAGTTGAACACTCCCAACGTGGACCATATGAGCGACAGTCCGCTGGCCATCAAAGAGTAAAGCGACCCGAGCACGAGGGCTGAGACGAGGATGGAAAGGAGCGCGTCAGACATGCTTGCCTCCTTCAATGGTGTTGGTGGATGTTGACGCGTGGGAGCCGACGTACATGTCCATGACTTCCTCATGGCTGGGCTTGACGTCTGTGGTTCCGCTGGAGACGATCCGACCGAGCTCCACAAGATGCCAGCGGTCCGCGAGTTCGAAGAGGAACTCAATATCGCCATCGGCGACTATTAGCGAAAGACCCGATCGGCGGACTTCGTGGAGTGTCTCAAGGATCTCGTATCGGATCTTTGGAGCCAGCCCGAGAGTCGGCTCATCCAGCACCAGAAGTTTGGGCTTGGCCATCACGCCCATTCCGATGGCCACCATTTGGCGTTCACCTCCGGACAACGTGCCCACAAGTTGACCGCGACGTTGCCGGAGCTTGGGAAACAGTCCCTGGACCATTTCCAGAGTCTCTTCCCGCTGACCCCTCGCTGCCGGGATCCCGCCTGCTAATGCCAGGTTCTCCCTGACAGTGAGCCTCGGAAAGAGCTGATTGCCTTGGGGCACATGCATCATTCCCTGGTTGACTATCCTGTAGGCGGGCATCCCCGTGATATCGCTGCCATCGAAGACCACCCGACCTGACGAGGTCCTGCCCAGGCCTGAGATGGCGCGCAGGGCGGTCGTCTTTCCATGACCGTTGGGACCCAACAGGGCCAGTGCTTCACCGGGCAAGACCTCGATGGAAAATGACCGGACCACAGGCAGGCGGCCATATCCTGCCTGCAGGTCATCCACTCTGAGCAGTGGACTAACCGTCTGCTGATGCTGGTTCATGCTGCGGCCTTCCCCAGATATGCCTCCATCACCCGCGGATCCGAAAGAACAGCGTCGGGGGTTCCTTCGACCAGGACTTCACCGGATGACATGATGATCATCCTCTTGGCGAGATCGCGGATAAGGCTGAGTACGTGCTCGATGATCAGCAATGTCAGGCCGCCCTTCTGAAGTTTCCTCAGTAGCAGGATGAGTTCAGCCTGGTCCTCATCGTTGAGGCCACCGGCCGGTTCATCCAGCATCAGGAGCCGCGGCTGTGAGACAAGGGCGCTCGCTATCATCAGTTTCTTTTTTGCCAGCAGTGGTATACCCGCCGCCTTATCGTCCCTGTATCTGGTTATTCCTACGGTTTCCAAGGCAGTTTCCACGTCCTTGGTGCCCCCGCGCCCGCCGAGGTAGTGGTTGGCCACGGCGATGTTGTCCGAAACGCTCAACGACGGGAACAGCTGTTCTGCTTGGAAGGTTCGACGCATTCCCAAACGAGCGATTTTGTGCGCAGGGAGCTTGTCGATCCGTATTCCGTCGAAGAGAATCCCTCCGTCTGTGGGGCCGAACGGGACCCCGGAGATCAAATTGAAGAGAGTACTCTTTCCGGCACCGTTAGGACCGGCAATCCCCAGGATCTCCCCCTCGTCAACGTTCAGCGTGACGTTGTCCACGGCCACGAATCCACCGAAGCGGCGACTGACCTGACGTACTTCCAGAAGGTGACCGTTGGAAGTGCCGGGGGCAGATGACTTGGCGATTCTCATTTCATCCACTCAGGTCTGTGGAACGTGCCGTCGGCGAACTCTTGGGGAGCGATGTTCAGGCGTTGGCCGGCTTGGATTTGGTAGTACGTCATCGGGATGCCGTCCTTGCCAGCGACGGCCAGATGCGTTTTGGGATCAAAATGGACACGACCGAGCGTGGTTTGCTTATCCAGCTTGCCCAACGCAGCCCCGACTTCCTCGCGCTTGTCAGGATCACCGACTTCCTTGACGGCGTCGGCCCACAAATGGACCTGTTCGTAGAGGCCGTAGCTATACAAGCTAGGTTCGTTCTCGTATGCCTCACTGAGCTGCCGGGTGAGGTCCTTGGTTTCCGGCAATGCCGGCAACGGAGCGAACGGAAGGTTGTAAAGCACGCCATCAGCGTTCTTGCCTGCAAGCTCAGTGAACTCCGGCACGCTTGGAGCGTACTGCGAAAACACCAATGACTGAGTAGGATTCTGACGGAATTGGGTGAGGAACTTTGACGCATTTGCAGTCAGGTAATCGAGGTTGATGATCACGGCCGGATCGACCTGCCGGATTTTGGTTATCTGGGTGGTCCAGTCGTCCACTTCCCCAAAAGGAACAGTGTCGGGCCCGGTAACTTCCCACCCCTTCGCCCTGAAGTTCTTGTCCAACCCGGAAGCTATGCCATTGGAGTACGCATTGTCGCTGGAGATGATGTAAACGCGGCGGCTAGTGAGCGGGAACGTGCCATCGACGTTCCATGCCTCCAATTGTTCAGGGATGCCGGTGCTGTAGCCCTCATAAGAAGGGGCAAGCGACCAAACTCCAGGATACTTTTCGGGATCCTTGGAAATGATGTCCTGTGTCTGGGCACTGTTGCCGCTCAGCAGGTACGGAATTCCCGCTTCTGCCAGTTGATCAATTTCAAAGTTGGTGGTGCTGGCGTAGCCGGTGAGCACTGCAGCAACATCGGGGTCTGAGGTCAGTTGCGTCACAGCGGCCGAGACCGCATCCGATTTCTGGTCCCGTACGTCAAGGGCTTTGAGTTCAATCTTCCTGCCATCGATGCCGCCTTTGGCATTGATTTCGTCGACTGCAAGTCGAGCGCCCTGTTCCATGAGCTTGCCGTCGGCAGCTGCCACACCCGTGAGCGGGGCCAAAAGACCGAGCGTGATGGCCTCTCCGGATCCCCCGGAGTCACCGCCTTCGCCGGTGGGGACGGTACAACTCACCAACGAGATGGCCATGAGGGTGGCTACGGAAAGTAGAAGTGAAGAACGTAATCGGGGCTTGGTTGAGGTGGACATAGCGCTCCGTAGGAGATGGGGATTTTGGTCCGGGTTTGGAATTCATATCTGAAGACATTTGGTGGATGGTGACGACGATGGGGTAAGTCGTCTATCCGACGGGCGATAAAGCACCGACAAGACCGAACAGGTCCTTGGGATCGTCCGGATTGGCAACGAGGTCTATATCTTCAAAGAACTCGGAACCGTCCACGGCGTCCCGCACGTATCGCAGGGCTGAGAAGTCTTCCACAGCAAATCCAACGGAATCGAAGATGGTGATTTGATCTTCTGATGTACGCCCGGGGGCCGCGCCGAGGAGGACCTTCCAGAATTCTGTGACGGCGAAGTCGGCGGGCATCTGCTGAATTTCACCTTCAATACGCGTCTGGCTCTCATACTCAACAAAGACGTCACCGATCTCCAGGATCGACGGGTCCAGTTCCGTCTTTCCGGGACAATCTCCGCCGATCGCGTTGAGATGGATTCCAGGAGCAATGTGCTGAATGCTGAGGATCGTTGCTTGGGTTTTGTCTGCCGTGCACGTTGTAATGATGTCGGCGCCCTGAACTGCTTCGAGAGCAGATGAAGCGAAATCTATTTCGAATCCAAGGGGAACCATGTTGCGGATGAACTTGTTCACAGCCGCGGCATCGGTGTCCCAAACCTGAAGCTTCGCTACGCCCAGTGCCGTCCTCATTGCCAGTGCTTGGAATTCTGCCTGACTGCCCGTTCCAATCATGGCCATGACGCGGGAATCGGGTCGAGCCAAGGCCTTGGCGACCATGGCGGATGTGGCTGCGGTGCGTAGCGCAGTGAGGATCGTCATTTCCGCCAGGAACGTCGGGTAGCCGTTGTGGACATCTGCCAAGACGCCGAAAGCCGTGACGGTTTGGTAGCCACGGGTTGGATTGGAGGGGTGCCCGTTCACATATTTGAAGCCGTAGGTCTCGTGATCACTCGTGGGCATGAGTTCGATAACGCCGTAGGGCGTATGGCTGGCGACGCGCGGCGTCTTATCAAACCGCGCCCAGCGTCGGAAGTCCTCTTCCATGTACTGAATCAGGTCTTTGATGATCGTTTCGGGGCCTTGGGATCTCACCCAGCGGATCATGTTGCTTACATCAACAAAGCGCGTCATCTGCGCTCCCTTCCGGTTCGTGCCGTTCACGTCCTCGGGATCGGCTGAATCAATCATGCGTTATAAATCGTTCAAAGTCACTAGTTTCTTTAAATTTGTTATGTTTCTTTCAAGAGTGCTCGCAGCGAACCCGACGTCGCGAAGCCAGGCAGTTCAGCGCCGTCCGAGGACAATTCACTTCTGCGGGGGCACTTTCCGCCTAGGACTCTGGGCTAACCACGGCTGCGCTTGGAGCCCTCCTTGCGCTTCCTGTCCTGGCCCGTCTCCCCCAGCCCGATTCCCGGGCCAGCGAGCAAGAATCCGGGGCCAACGACCGAGGAGCACCACCACGACACCATGCAGCACAAGAACGCATGCCGCAGCTTGCCTCGGGTGAAGCGCTGCCCAGACAATCAGGAGGGTCATCATCGAGAAGGCCACCATGGAAACAATCCCCGCCGGACCTTCGGCCCAAGGCAGGGCTGCCCCGGGCAAATGCGCGAAGAACCTGGCCACGGCAGCCACCACTCCCGCGCATGTTCCAGCGACGGCTATGGGAACTGCTGCCAACCATGGCAAACCCACCGCCAGCGGAACGGCAAGAGTCCCGAACATCGTCACGGGCGCCACCATAATGCCGGCCACCACGTTAGCGATGAGGGCATAAGGAGTGAACTGCGGTTGAAGGGCCACTATCACCGGGCCGCACAGCAGCTGCGCAGACAACGGAACGGCAACACCCGCGGCCAACCATCGGGGCACCCATACAGGGATCCATGACGCAACGCGAGTGGCAAGCAGGACAATACCCAAGGTCGCCAGCACGGACAGCAGGAACCCGACATTCGCCGCCATGCTGGGATCAAGCAGCAAGAGAACAATGGTGGCCAGGCAGAGGAACGTCAAGGATCGACCCCGCAGGCCCCCAATCAAGGCCGCCAGCCCCACGGTCCCCATCACAGCAGCCCGGAGCACACTCGGATCCGGACCTACCATCACAACAAAAGCCGCCAGACCGCACGCAGCAAAAGCGCCGGCTACCGGTCGTGTCAGCCCCAGGCACCGCGCCAACAAAATGAAGCCTCCCAGCACCAAGCTGCAATTGGCACCGCTGACCGCGGTCAGGTGTGTCATTCCGGTTGTCTTCATATCCGCCTCCAGACTTTCCGGAAGAGCACTAGTGTCTCCTGTGACCATGCCCGGCATCAGCCCGGCCGGGTCGGGCGGCAACCAACTCGAAACTTCGATGAAGTGCCTCCGTACGTCGGCGGAGGATTCTCGCAGATCAAGAGTCGACGCGACGAGAACGGGCGCGGAGGACGCCGACAAAAGAGCTGCCTGCGTTTGTCCCTCCCGCACAGCCTTCAGCGTTCCCGAAGTTCTGACACGTTGCCCGGGCCGCACGTCTTGCCAGCCGTTCCCACCCATAACCATCAAGCCTGCGGAACCTCGAATGACGGAACCCTTGGAGGTGACCTCAACCAAGGTTGCAGCTACCGACCACCTGGTTCCGCTTGACTGGCCCGGCCCGCGAACCTCGGTAGGAGCCTCTGTGATTAACACTTGGATAAGGACGCCGCTTCCTTCTGCTACCGCCTCAGCGAGCGGCCCGTCTTCGCGGGTGTTGGCCATGACAGCACAATGAACAGCCACTGCGGCACCCATGATGCAGGCAAGGGCAATGGTGGCGGGGATCGTTCTGGTACGGTGCAGGGCTGGCCGATGACGCCGCGCCCCTACCAAAAGCAGACCCGCAGCCGAGGCCAAAACCCCCGCTACTGTTGCGGACCAAACTGCATCGATATAGGCCCCGGCCAGCGCAACGGACCAGGTCACCAGCACAGTGGGAACCAGCCTCAGATCCGTGCGCCTCGTCGACACCGGGACGCCTGCAAGCCTCGTCTGCTCTTCCGACTTAGCCACCGTGGACCGTGACAAGGTCTTTGAGTGACTCCATGAGCTTGGGTCCTACGCCGTCAACAGCGTCAAGTTCGTCTACAGAGGCAAAAGGTCCGTGTTCTTTCCGCCAGTCAATGATTCCTTGCGCAGTCACCGGCCCAACTCTCGGCAGCGTTCCCAGTTCTTCCAGGGACGCAGTGTTGATGTTGACCTTGGCCCCTGCCGCGTCACCTCCGGGACCTCCAGCGGCGCCGGAGCTGCCAGCAAGTGGAGCAGGCTGCGGCACCTCCCCGACCACCGGGACCTGAATCTTGGCCCCGTCGCTCACAACCTCAGCGAGGTTGAGGCCGTTGAGTTCCGCGTTGGAAACAACTCCGCCCGCTGCCTCAATCGCTTGGAAAACCCGGCTGCCCACCGGCAAGGAAACAACACCGGGTTTCTGTACCGCACCCGCCACGTGCACGAGCACGCTCCCCCCAGCCTCCCTGGCCTCTGACTGAGGGGATTCTGAAGTAACAGGCAGGACCGGCCCCGCAGTCGAGGAAGAAGCGAGGGGTTCTGCCGTTGGCTGCCCCACGGCCGATTGCCACAAGTGCCAGGCAATGATGCCAACTCCTACAGCGGCAAGGAGCGCAGCAACACGCCATGGAGTTCGCCAGCGGGTCCGCGCATAATGCGTCCCGGATTCGAAGTCCGCATCATCAGGCGTCGGTCCTGGTTCGACGGGCAACTGCAAAAGCGGAATGGTCTGGGCGTCCGTACCCAGGCGGGATGCGAAACGCTGCCGGACTGCCTGCGCTGCGGCATCTGGGGAGGCATCCCGGTTCCGGCGTGGCATAGAACGAGCCTATGGCTGCCGCTGCTGTCACAGCGCGGACGAGGTGCTCTATGTGGATAAGACGGGCGGCCAACCATCAATCCGTTGGTGTACTGCTCTCCCCCACGATGACTGCAAGAACGCCCAATCCCGCATGTGCAGCCAACACAGCTGGTAGCGCACTGATCTGGGGTGCCGGACAGTCAGGGCATTTTTCCTTCAGGCGGGCTGCCAAGGCTTCGGCCTCCAGCTGATTGCCAAAGTGGTGAACAGCCAAGCGTTGCTGGCCGGTCGGGCGGGAGGCGACATCAGCGGCGACGATCTCCTCCAAGCGGGCCACGGCTCGCACAGCGGAACGGACCTTCTCCAGCGGCACGATCCTCCCGCCGTCGACCGCCAGGATGGGCTTAATAGCCAAAACGGTACCGAGCACCGACGCTGCCGCCCCAATGCGCCCACCCCGCCTCAATTGTTCGAGGCTGGGCACGTAGAAGTAGACCTTGGTGCGCTCCATGCGCTTCTCAGCAAAGCCGCGGACTTCTGCGGCTCCTTGGCCATCGGCTGCTGCCACCACAGCACTCTGGACTCCCATGCCTTGCGCCATCCCCACAGTGCGCGAGTCCACGACTTCAACGGGGATGGTGACGCGTGCGGCCGCCAACCTTGCGGCATCAGCTGTTCCTGAGAGCTCGGAAGAAATGTGGATGGACACTACAGCCTCGAACCCGTGGCGCTGTGCGGCGAGGTACGCCTGTTCAAACTGGCCAGGCGACGGCCGTGAAGTTTTCACCGAGGCGCCTGAGGCAAGGGCCAAGGACAGGGTTTGCGTGATGTCGTCTTCGCCTTCGCCGTAAATTTCGCTTCCCACCATGACTGGCATGGGAACAACGGCAAGGCGGCCGTCGGCGGTAAAGGCAGACACCCAATCCGGCGGAAGCGCAGCTGCGGAATCGGTGACGACCGCAGTTTTGACGACGGCGGCCAGCGGCACGTCAGCGACAGGCACCGGCGCCGTGGGCTGCCGGAGGCGCGCCACTCGTTCCTTAAGCCATATCCATGCGGGTGGTTCTCGCTCAGGCACGCAACCTCCAAAGATGATGGCTGGCCGCCGACAGAATGCCGGCGGCCGCACTATCCCTGCTAGGCAGGAACGATGTTCACCAGTTTAGGTGCCCGCACGATGACGGTGCGGATGCCGCGGCCGTCCAAGGCACGCTGGACGTTTTCCGAGGCCAAGGCGAGCTCGCGCAGCGCGTCCTCGGTGATGTCCGGCGAAACTTCAAGACGGTCGCGAACCTTGCCCTGCACCTGGACCACGGCAGTGACGGTGTCCTGCACCAGCAGTGCATCGTCGTGTTTCGGCCAGCCCGCATTCGCAACGGAAGCAGGGTGGCCGAGCGTGTTCCAAAGGTCTTCGGCCGTGTAGGGCGCAAAGAGGCTCAGGATCACGGCTACGGCTTCCACCGCTTCACGAACAGCGGGATCTGCGGCGCCTGCACCCGAGTCGATGGTTTTGCGCGTGGCATTGACCAACTCCATGAGGCGGGCAACCACGACGTTGAACTTGTTGTTATCAAGCAGTTCAGCGGCATCTGAGATGGTCTTGTGCGTCACGGTGCGCAAGGCACGGTCACCAGTGGCAGGATCAACGCCCGGGTCGCTGCTGACGTCCTGGCCCAGGCGCCAGGCGCGGGCCAGGAACTTGGCCGAACCCGACGGCGAAACGTCCGCCCAGTCGACGTCGTCCTCAGGTGGAGAGGCGAAGACCATGGTGAGGCGAACGGCGTCGACACCGAACTTATCCAACTGCTCGCCCAAATCCACGCCGTTGCCGAGGGACTTGCTCATGGCCTTGCCGCCGTTGAGTACTTGGCCCTGGTTGAGCAGCGCAGAGAACGGCTCGTTGGCTTCGATCAGGCCGATGTCCTTGATGACCTTGGTGAAGAAACGTGCGTACAGCAAGTGCAGGATGGCGTGTTCGACGCCGCCCACGTACTGCCCCACCGGCATCCAGTTGTTGATCTTTTCGGGATCGAACGGGCCTTCGGTGTAGTCCGGCGAAACGAACCGCAGGAAGTACCAGGACGAGTCCACGAACGTATCCATGGTGTCAGTATCACGCTGCGCCGCACGGCCACAGTTGGGGCACTCAACGTTTACCCACTCGACGGCGGCGGCCAGCGGGGAGGTCCCCTTCGGCGACAACGCCTCGCCGCGCAGGTTGTCCGGCAACCTGACGGGCAGCTGGTCATCCGGAACGGGTACTTCGCCACACTCGCCGCAGTGGATGATGGGGATGGGCGTGCCCCAGAAGCGCTGGCGGCTCAGCAGCCAGTCACGCAAGCGGAAGTTGACGAATTTCTCGCCGGTTCCGAGCTTCTCGAGAATCTCGATCGCCGCAGGAATGCCTTCGGATTTGGACAGGCCGTCCAACTCACCGGAGTTGAGCGTGCCTTCACCTGCAGTGGCAACGCCGGTCTCTGCGGGATCTTCGTCACCGGTATCCAGTACCGCCCGGACGGGCAGCCCGAAGGTCTTGGCAAAGTCGAGGTCGCGCTGGTCATGCGCCGGCACGGCCATGATGGCGCCCGTACCGTAGTCGGCCAGTACGTAGTCAGCGGCCCACACCGGCAGCTTTTCTCCGTTGAGCGGGTTGATGGCGTAGCGGCCGGTGAAGACGCCCGTCTTCTCGCGCTCCGTGGACTGGCGCTCAATTTCCGAGAGTGCTTTGACCTTTTCGCGGTAGTCCATGAGTTCATCGTGGTGTTCAGGGGTCACCAAATCCAACGCCAAATGAGCATCCGCTGCAACAACGAAGAAGGTAGCACCGTAGAGGGTGTCAGGCCGGGTGGTGAACACGGTCACTTCGCGCTCGGCACGGTCATCCGTAGCTTCGATGACAAAACGCACGTGGGCGCCTTCGGAGCGGCCAATCCAGTTGCGTTGCATCGCCAGAACGCGTTCGGGCCAGTGACCTTGGAGCTGGTCCATGTCCTCCAGCAAACGGTCTGCGTAGTCCGTGATCTTGAAGTACCACTGATTCAGGGACTTCTTGGTAACAGGCGTGCCGCAACGCTCACAAGCGCCGTTGACTACCTGCTCGTTGGCGAGCACAGTCAGGTCCTTGGGGCACCAGTTGACGGGCGAGTCCTTGCGGTATGCCAAGCCGCGCTCGTAGAAGCGCTTGAACAGCCATTGGGTCCACCGGTAGTACTCGGGGTCGGAGGTGTGGAGGCGCCGGGACCAGTCGGCGGAAATTGCGTAGCGCTTGAAGGACGCCGCCTGGGTGTCGATGTTGGCGTAGGTCCACTCGCTGGGGTGGGCGTTGCGCTTGATTGCAGCGTTCTCAGCAGGAAGTCCGAAGGAGTCCCAGCCGATGGGGTGCAGGACATCGAAGCCCTTCTGGCGCAGGTACCGTGCCACGACGTCGCCCATCGCGAAGGCTTCAGCGTGGCCCATGTGGAGGTCGCCGGAGGGGTACGGGAACATGTCCAGCACGTAGCGGCGTTCCCGCGAACCGTCGTCGGCAGGCGTGAAGACTTTGAGGTCCTCCCAGACCTGCGGCCACTTGGCTTCCATCGCAGCGAAGCTGTAGACGCCTTCTTCGGGCGCTTCGGCTGCGGCTGTTTGTGCTGTTCCGGTCTCTGTCTCCGGCTGAACGCTCACTGCTGCCCTCTTCTGTTCTTCGATGGCGGTTTTGACTCCTGCTATGGCACCGGAAAGTCCCGGACACACAAAAGCCCCTCAACAATGGAGGGGCGGCCGCACGGCTAGTGAAAGCCGAGCGGCTAGCTAAGCAGAAGGATCGCACGCATAGATCTACAATAGCGCACGATCAACCTTCCACTCACCGGCAAATCATGGTGGGCGGCGCGGCGCACAGCGTCGAAAAAGGGGCCGATGACTCCCCGCCATGGTGTGGTGGGCACCGCGAAGCGGGCGGGCGGGAGTCATCGGCCCCTTTTTTGAACTACTTAACGTCTTCGTCGACCCAATCCATGGATTTGGTTACGGCCTTCTTCCAGAGCCGCAGCTGACGCTCCTGCTCCTCTGCCGGCAGCTGCGGTTCCCAGCGCTTGTCTTCGTTCCAGTTTGCACTGAGCTCGCCGAGGTCTTTCCAGAATCCGACGGCGAGGCCGGCCGCGTAGGCAGCACCGAGGGCCGTGGTTTCCACCACCTTCGGGCGGACTACGGGCACGCCCAGGATGTCTGCCTGGAACTGCATGAGTGCCTCGTTGGCAACCATGCCGCCGTCGACCTTCAACTCGGTGAGCGGAACACCCGAGTCGGCGTTGACGGCGTCGAGTACTTCACGAGTCTGGAATGCAGTTGCTTCCAGTGCGGCGCGGGCAATGTGGCCCTTGTTGGCGAAACGGGTGAGTCCGACGATTGCACCGCGTGCGTCTGCACGCCAATACGGTGCGAACAGCCCGGAGAAGGCCGGCACGATGTAGACGCCGCCATTGTCCTCGACGGCGGCAGCCAAGTCCTCTACCTCAGGTGCGGAGCTGATCATGCCGAGGTTGTCGCGGAGCCACTGGATCAGGGACCCGGTGACGGCGATGGAGCCTTCGAGGGCGTAGTGCGGCTTGGCGTCGCCCAGCTTGTATCCGAGGGTGGTGAGCAGGCCGTTCTTGGAGTGAACGATTTCTTCGCCGGTGTTGAAGATCAGGAAGCAGCCGGTGCCGTAAGTGTTTTTGGCTTCGCCGGGCTGGAAAGCGGCCTGCCCGAAGGTTGCTGCCTGCTGGTCTCCAAGGATGCCGGCTACCGGCGTTTCGCGAAGCAGCTGCGAGGTGTGAACGTGGCCGTACACCTCGGAGGACGATTTGATGGCAGGCATCATGGAGGCCGGGACGCCGAAGACGTCCAGGATTTCCTGGTCCCATTGCAGTGTTTCGAGGTCCATGAACAGAGTCCTGGAAGCGTTGGTGACGTCGGTGACGTGCACGCCACCGTCAACACCGCCGGTCAGGTTCCAGAGAACCCAGGCATCGGTGTTGCCGAACAGGAGGTCGCCGGCTTCGGCACGTTCGCGGGCGCCTTCCACGTTGTCCAGAATCCATTTGATCTTGGTTCCCGAGAAGTATGTGGCCAAAGGCAGGCCGACCTTCTGTTTGAAGCGCTCCACTCCTCCATCCTGGGCCAGTTCATCCACGATGGGCTGGGTTCGGGTGTCCTGCCAGACGATGGCGTTGTAAACGGCCTCACCGGTGTTCTTGTCCCAAACGACAGCGGTTTCGCGCTGGTTGGTAATGCCGACGGCGGCAATGTCGTGCCGTGTCAGGTTTGCCTTGGACAGGGCGGAGGCGATGACTTCGCGGGTGTTGTTCCAGATTTCGGCAGGGTTGTGCTCCACCCAGCCGGCCTGCGGGAAGATCTGCTCGTGCTCCATCTGGCCAGTGGAGACAATGTTGCCCGTGTGATCGAAAACGATGGCGCGGGAGCTGGTGGTGCCTTGGTCGATGGCGATGACGTATTGATTCATGGTGACGTCCTTGTCTTTGTTGTTAGCTACTCAATTGGTTTGTCTACAACGTGTGGAGAGGTGATGCGAGGTATTGCAGGACTAGCCGGCGATTGCAGGCATGATGTCCGGTACCCAGAGGGCCACCACGCCTGCCAGCGCGCCGCCAACCAACGGTCCGACGACGGGGATCCAGGAGTAGGCCCAGTCGCTGGTGCCCTTGCCCTTGATGGGAAGGATGGCGTGGGCGATGCGGGGACCGAGGTCACGTGCAGGGTTGATGGCGTAACCGGTGGGGCCACCGAGGGAAACACCGATACCAACAACGAGCAGTGCGACTGCCAGCGGGCCGAGGCCCGAGGGGGTCCCGCCGAAGGTCAGGATGACGAAGACCAGGACGAACGTGCCGATGATTTCCGTGATGAGGTTCCACGGGGTGGAGCGGATGGCCGGACCGGTGGAGAAGGTGCCCAGCTTGTTCGCTGCGAGGGGCTCTTCATCGAAGTGCTGCTTGTAGGCGAGCCAGCAAACAACTGCACCCAGGAAAGCGCCGAGCAGTTCAGCGCCGAAGTACGTCAGGGTGGATGCGAAATCCACGGGAACGCCGGGGGCGTATTCTGCTTTTCCGTTGACCAACAGGCCAAGGGTGACGGCCGGGTTAAGGTGCGCACCGGACTTTGCGGCCACGAAAACGCCCGCGAAGACCGCAATACCCCAGCCCCACGTCACCATCAAGAATCCACCGTTGTTGCCCTTGGTGCCTTTGAGCGCAACGTTTGCCACGACGCCACAACCCAGCAGGGTCAGCATCATGGTTCCGAATACTTCGGAAAGGAAAACAATTCCAAGAGACATCTTTGACTCCTCATTTTCTGTTGTCAGCCTCCTCGCGGGTGAAGAGGCTGTTGGGACGGTTCCGTTGTCTCCGGAACCGTCCCGGTGTGGTGGTCCCCTGGCGGGCCCACCTACCCCATTCCGCCCCTGCCGCACATTGGGACGGTCAAGCTGTTTCCGCTGCTTGGTGTCAGGCTACGAGACTGTGCACGTCAACCTTGTGGAACCGTTGCAGTACTTCCTGGGCGTGGCGGATTTCCGCTTCGCGGGCAGCAGCATCCCAGCCGAGCGGCTCGGCCAACGCTGCTGCTATTTCATTGAGCAACTCCCCGGTGACGAGCCCACGGAACGCCAGCGACGTCCTGCGGATGAGGACATCAACCAGGTGCCCGATCTGCTCATGCTCGGCCATGAACGCCAGTTCCCGGACGCTCAGTTCGCGGGTGGAACGCAGCGGAGTGTCGTGTCCGGCATTCAGGTAATCGATGACGGCGTCTGCGCGCGTTCCGTACCGGGTCAGCAGCACGGCTACGCGGTCAGCGTCCAGGCCCGGCCCCATGTGCTTCTTGATCCATTCCTGCTCGCCCTGCTCAGTGGCAGGGAAGCCCGCGCCGCCGCCGATGGCGAGTTTCGCCGTCGAGACCTTGCGCTCCATGCCTAGTTCGCGGAGGACGTCATTGGTCATGTGCTCGGCCAGGGCGCGGAACGTGGTCCACTTGCCACCCACCAAGCTGAGGACGACGGCGGCCTTACCGCCTGGCGTTGCGACGGAGTCACTGCCGGTGCGGACGCTGCGTTCGATGCGATAGTCGCGTGAGACGAATCCCGGCTGCGTTTCGTCGTGGCGGGGCAACGGACGGACGCCGGCGAAACTGTAGACGATCTGTTCGCGCTCCACCTTGATGGTGGGAAACACGTGGCCGACCAGGTCGAAGAAGTAGTCGATTTCTTCTTCAGTGCACACGGCGTCTTCGGACATGTCAGCGTCCACGTCCGTGGTGCCTACCAACACCCGGTCGCCCATGGGGTAGATAAGGACAATGCGTCCGTCTGTGTGTTCAAAGAAGATTTCGCGGCCGTTGCACGCTGCCAGCAGTTCCGGATGGTCCAGGACGATGTGCGATCCCTTGGTGCCGCCCATGAACTTGCTCACGGCGCCCATAGCCTGGTTGGTGAGGTCCACCCAGGCGCCCGTGGTATTGACGATGACGTCAGCCTGGAAGTCGAATTCCTTGCCGGTCAATTCGTCACGAAGCCGGACTCCATCCGATCCCGTGGACACGAGCGAGACGTAGTTGCTGGCGCGGGCGCTGCCTCCCGGCAGTCCCCCGCCACGGCCTGCTTTCTCGCCGTCCTGCAGGACATCGAGGGTGAGGCGCTCCGGGTTATGGACCGAGGCATCGAAGTATGTAGCTGCATACTTGATACCGGAGTGGAGTTTGGGAAGCTCGGCCAGGGCCTTGGTCCGGCCACGGAACTGGTGGCGGGGTACGCTGCCGCCGTCGCGGGAGAAGAAGTCGTACATGCTCAGGCCAACCTTAATCAGGAACGCGCCGCGCTCCTTGGGCTTGCCTTGCTTGTGGGTGAGGAAGCGCATGGGTGCTGACAGGATGCCGGAGAAAGTGCTGAAGATCGGAATGGTGGTCTGCAGTGGCTTCACGTAGTGCGGCGCGATCTTCAGGAGCCTGTTGCGCTCGACCACGGATTCCTGGACCAGGCGGAATTCGCCGTTTTCGAGGTAGCGGATGCCGCCATGGATCATGTGGGAGGAGGCGCCACTGGCACCTTGGCAGTAGTCACCGCGTTCAACAAGTGCGACGTCGACACCCTGGAGGGCGAGATCGCGGAACGTTCCGACACCATTGATGCCACCGCCGATGATGAGTACCTTGGCCGAAGGCCGCTCCTGCAGTGCAACGACGGAGTCGCGCTGTGAGGTACCGGAAATCCTGTTGTGTCCCAAAACTGCTCCCTTGGGCTTGGTTCGTGCGCCGCGCCACTCGCTGCTGCACCGTTCACCACTAATCTGGCGAAGGTGGAAAATGGAGTCAAGCTATTTGCACAAACGTGCAGTAAGGAAATGAGATGGGACGATCACGTCATTCGGATGCACTCCGGGCTGCACAGATGTACTACCTGCAGGACCTGACCATGGATGCGATTGCCCGGGAGCTGAGGACATCCCGGTCCACGGTGTCCAGGCTGTTGTCTTCCGCGAGGGAAACGGGTCTGGTTCAGGTCCAGATTCGAAGCCCTTTCGATACCGGTCCTGAGCTGGAAAGCCAGATCCGAAACCAGTACGGCGTGGATGTCCACGTGGTTCCGGTACTGGACACACTCAACGAAGCAGAGACCCTGGACCGCGTAGCCATGCAGGCTGCACGGACAATCGGACCCTTGGTGGACTCGAATGCCATCATAGGAGTGGCCTGGGGTGCGACGCTCAGCGCGGTCAGCAGGCACCTCACGCGTAAGGTGACCCACGACAGCATCGTGGTCCAGCTCAATGGCGCCGGCAACATGCAAACCACCGGCATTACGTATGCCAGTGACATCATGCGCCGCTTCGGCAGTGCGTACGGCGCCCGCGTGGAACAGTTCCCTGTTCCGGCGTTTTTTGATCATGCCTCCACCAAGACCGCCATGTGGAATGAGCGCAGCGTTCAACGCATCCTGGACCTGCAGGCCCGGATGAGCATCGCTATCTTCGGCGTCGGATCTGTGGACTCTGACTACCCGAGCCATGTCTATGCCGGCGGTTACCTCGATGAACACGACCTCTCCATGCTGGCCGCAGACGATGTTGTGGGCGATGTAGCGACGGTCTTCTTCCGGAGTGATGGTTCCTCTGACGGCATCACCTTGAATGAGAGGTCAACTGGTCCCAGCCATGAACAATTGCGGCAGGTCAGGCGACGGATCTGCGTGGTCTCCGGGGCATCCAAGATCAATGGCCTCCAAGGAGCCCTGGCTGCGGGACTTGCGACGGACCTCATTCTGGACGAAGCCTCAGCCCGACGCCTGGTGAGTTTCAATGGCCATTCCTGAAGCAATCGTGCAAGGAATGGGTAGAGTCGTTGCTATGAGATCCCCATCCAAGCTGACATCGAACAGGCTGGCACTAAACAACGGCGTTCAGATGGATCGCGTGGGATACGGGCTCTACAAAGTTCCCGCCAAAGACGCAGAAGCCTTGGTAGCAACAGCTTTGGGTGAGGGCTACCGCCGGTTTGATACTGCCGCGATGTACGGCAACGAAGTCGGGGTGGGCCGCGCCCTCGGCGGTGCCATCGGTGATGCCGCGGAAGCCAACAGAGGTACCGGTGGTTCCGGCGAGTCGGTACACGCGCTGGCGCGCGAAGACCTCTTCGTTACCACCAAGGTCTGGAACGATGATCAGGGCTACGACGCGACACTACGGGCGTTCGACACGTCAATCGCGAACCTCGGACTTGATTACGTGGACCTCTACCTCATCCATTGGCCGTGTGCCGGCCGGGGATTGTTCGTGGAAAGCTACAAGGCTATGGAAACCCTTTACAGGGAGGGGAAAGTCCGGGCCATAGGTGTTTCAAATTTCCAGCCCGGACACCTCGATGAGCTTATGCAAAAAGCAGAGGTTGTTCCGGCAGTGAACCAGATAGAACTGCACCCCTGGTTGCAGCAGACCAGATTGCGGACACTGCACGAGCAACTCGGAATCCGTACCGAGGCGTGGAGCCCCCTCGGCCGCGGCCAAGTCCTGGCTGACCCCGCAATCGTCTCGCTATCAGAAAAGTACGGCCGGACTCCGGCCCAGGTCATTTTGCGGTGGCATCTTCAGCTGGGGAACCTGGTCATTCCCAAGGCAAGCTCGGCGGGACGGATCAAGGAAAACATCGCCGTCTTCGATTTTGAATTGGAAGCCGGGGATATGGACGGCATAGCAGCACTCGAACGCCACCATCGGACCGGGTCCCACCCGGACAACGTGAACTAGGAATAAACGAATGGACAATGTGGACACCGCTCACTCCCCGCAGGGTGCGCAGGCCCCCAGCGAATTCTTCAGCGATTCCTTGCCGGGGCGGACGCATGCATCGGAGGTTGAGGTGGATGGCAGCAAGGTGGCGTACTGGACCTATGAACCGGTCACCCGCAGTCCCATGACCCGCACCATCCTGGTGGTCCATGGTTTTCGGGGTGACCACCACGGGTTACTGCGCGTAGCCGACCAACTACCCGGGATGCGGATCATCATGCCGGACTTGCCGGCCTTCGGAAGCTCGGAGCCTTTCGTCCAGGACGAACACAGCGTTGAGCGATATGGAAAGTTCATCTCCGGTTTCATGGCCGCGCTCGACTTGGATGACGAGACTGTGCTGCTGGGCCACTCCTTCGGCTCAATCGTCGCCAGTCACTTTGCCGCCGCGAACCCCGGAGCCATCTATCCGCTGATCCTGATCAACCCCATTGCTGCGCCCGCTTTGGAAGGCCCCAAGGGCATCATGACCAAGCTTGCGGTGCTGTACTACCAGGCGTCTGCCAAGCTTCCCCGCCGGCTTGGACTAGCGGTCCTTCGGAATCGGGTGATCGTTCGCATCATGAGCATCACCATGGCCAAAACCAAGGACAAAGCCCTGCGCCGTTTCATCCACGGCCAGCACGATGCCTATTTCAGCGCCTTCGCCGACAGGAAAAGCCTGCTCGAATCGTTCAAGGCCTCAGTCTCGGGCAACGTGGCGGAAGTGGCCGGGAAACTAACACTTCCCGTGCTGCTGATCGCCGGAGAAAAAGACGAGATCGCCACTCTTCCCAACCAGCACAAACTCATGAAGCGACTACCTGACGCCAAGCTGGAAGTAATTCCTGACGTCGGACATCTCATCCACTATGAGACGCCGGTTCCGGCCGCTGAAGCAATCCGTACCTTCCTGGAGGAACATCCCGCGTGAAAATTGTCATCGACGCCCGCTTTACCCGAACGGACCATCACGATGGCATTAGCCGCTACGGTTCCAGCCTCATAGCCGCAACGTCCAAAATTGCCGATGTCACCATGCTCATCAGTGACAAGCGTCAACTGGCACTTCTGCCGGACGTCCCGTATGTGATGCTCAACAGCCCGCTGTCCCCCATGGAATTGTTCGTCTCCCGCAAAGTCAACCCCCTTGGTGCTGACGTGGTGGTGTGTCCCATGCAGACCATGGGCACCCTGGGGCGCCGCTACGGACTCGTGCTTACCCTCCACGACCTCATTTACTATGAGCACCCAACTCCCCCGGGCTTCCTGCCAGCCCCTGTGCGCCTTCTCTGGAGGCTTTACCACAAGGCGTTCTGGCCGCAGCGTGTCCTCCTGAATCGCGCGGACATCGTGGCCACCATCAGCCGCACCACTGAAGCCCTCATGGCCAAGTACAAACTCACCAAACGTCCCGTGCGCATTGTGGGCAACGCACCCCAACCCGGCCAAACGCCCCGCGATCCTGGAGCCGGCGCAGACAAGTCCCTCCTCTATATGGGTTCGTTCATGCCCTACAAGAACGTGGAAACCATGATCCGGGGCATGTCCGGACTGCACGATTACACGTTGCATTTGCTTAGCCGGATTACCCCTGAGCGCAAAGCTGAGTTGGAGGCGTTGGTCCCCGACGGAGCCAAAGTCCTGTTCCACAACGGTGTCACTGACGCCGAGTACGACGAACTCTTGCTGCGGGCCACCGCGCTAATCAGCCTGTCCCGGGCCGAAGGGTACGGTTTGCCGTTGGTGGAGGCCATGGCCCTGGGTACCCCCGTTATCGCAAGCGATATTCCGATTTTCCGGGAGGTGGGTGGTGACGCCGTCAGCTACGTACAACCTGAGTCGCACACGGAATTCGCCGCCGCTGTCACGGCACTTGCCGACGACGCGCTTTGGCAGCAACGCTCCCGCAAATCAGTGGAGCGCGCTGCAGAATTCAACTGGGACGAATCGGCACGGCAGCTCCTGGCTGCGGCGGAAGAAGTCGTGGCCCGGCGTAAACGGAAGGTCTAGCCCCGGGCCCCGGACGGACTTGGATAAAGGACGTCAACCCTGCCTTAGAGGACGTCAACCCCATCCAGTCGCAGCTGCACCGGGCCCGACGACCGTTTGGCGGCATTTGCTACCTTCACGGCCCGCATGGCACGCGTGGTTTCCGCGGCGTCAGCGTAGGGAATGAAGTAGAGCGTCCTGACCTCTGCTTCGCTCTCAGCAGCTGACAACTGGGCACCGCCGAACAGCTGCACGGGTGCAGGCCCGGCGCTACGGAGTTTGGTGTCGAGCGCGGCGCTGGCCTCGAACGCTTCTGCGAAATGCACGACGTCGGCCCTTGCGCCCGTGACGGAGGCCACCCTGACCGCCGGGGGTAACTGGAGTTCCTTCCGAAGGGCCAGTTCGCGTGATGCGTAGCCGGAGGCGTCCCACCGCACCAGTGCTCCCGTCGCCGCGGTATCGTCCGCGGTAATCACCACGAGTCCGCCTTGGCCCGCCGGCTTCACGAGGGAGGCGGCATTGAACCACCGGCGAACAGTGTCCTCTCCCGCCCGCAGGTTCTCCCGCCGGAGCAGCGAGTTGCCGTCCAACAGCAGGGCAGCCGCGTAACCGTTTGGTGCCACCGGCTCGGCACCCACCGTAGCGACTACCAGTGCGGGTGCATCCGGGACTGTTGCCTTGATGTGTTCGCCGGAGGACGTCACCACGGCCTTGCCGGGGAAAGCCCGCCCCAGCTCCTCGGCAGTCCGCATGACTCCAGCCGCACCACGGCGCAGCTTTGTCCCACTGCAGTGGGTGCAACGCCATTGAGGAGCGGGGGTGGAGCACCACCGACATGCCGGCATCGCGGAACTGCTGGACACGGCCAGGGGCCCCTGGCAGGCGTTGCAGCGCGCCAGTTCCCGGCACGTCTCGCACACCAAGGACGGGGCGTACCCGGCCCTGGCCACCTGAACCAGGACAGGCCCGCGTTCCAGGCCGTCCTTGGCCGCCCGCCACGCTGCTCCGGGCAAACGGGCAATGCGGGCCAGCGGATCACGTTCTTGCTCGAAGCTGTCAGCCGTGTTGAGAACCCTGGGCGCCGTGGCGCGGACTGTAGTGCGCGGCGCTTCGATGGGCACCGCCCACTTCATTTCAACGAGGCGTTGGAGTTCGGTGCTGCGGCTATGGGAGGCCATAAGGCAGGCGGCGTTCTCCTGCTCGGCCCGAAGCAGAAGGACCTCCCTGCTGTGGGCATAGGGAGCCCTTTGCTCAATGTGGAGGTCGTCGCCGTCGTCCCAGCACACCACCAAGCCAAGGTCACGCACAGGAGCATATGCCGCCGAACGAGTGCCGATAGCAACTCCTGCGGAGCCGCTTAGAAGCCGCAGGAAATTCCTGTAACGGGGAGTTTGTCCATCATCCGCCGTTAGCCGCGCAACGTCGGACGCGGGCAGGACCTTGGCCAGTGCAGCCTCCAACTGCTCAAGATCCCGATAATCCGGTACCACCACCACTGCTCCGCGCCCGGAGGCCCGCACAACAGCCACAGCAGAGGCCACGAGGGCCGGCCAACCATCACGTCCGAAACCCTGCAGAGCAGTGAGGACTGCTTTGGGCGAACCTCCGCTGGCCAGGTGCTGCAGGTAAGCCGCCCCGTTCGCGTAGGAGGCCCAGGCATGGGCATCCGTGGCTGGCTTCAGGTCCACTATGCCGGCATCGAAATCTCCAGCCAGCAGTTCCTTCTCAACCTTCGCTACCCGTGGAGGGATCGCCGTCCTGAGGACATCGCTCAACGTTCCGGCGTAACGGGCAGCGACAGTCCCGGCAAGCTCCATAGTGGCCGGAGTCAGGACGGCTACGGAGGAAACCAGCTTATGGAGCGGAGTCAGGGGGTGGGCCGCATCGGAACCCGCGCGGCGCTCAGCAATGTAACCGTTAAGTTCCTGGCCATTGAACTTCACTTTCACCCGGACGCCGGGGACCGCAGTTTCAGCGAGATCGGCAGGAACACTGTAATCAAAGGGCCTGTCGAGGTGCGGCACGGATGACTCCAGCACCACACGGGCCACCGGATTCTCCGACGCCAAGGGCGGTCCGTTGACCGGTGCCCTATCTGGAAATCCCTGAAGCAGCGAAGGCTGAAGCAAGGACTGTTGGGCCTCGTGTCCTGCCATGCTCTTCACCTCCCGGTCATTGCACAAACTCATTCCAAGGGAACGCTTCTACACACCTCAACGCAGGATGCCCACAGCGGGATCGACCCGCTGCGGGCATCTCTCTGGCACCAGCCAATCACGGGCCACCGACAAAAACAGCGGCCAACGACACAACAAGTCAGGCGTTGAAGTATTCCTTCAGGTCGGCCACCCGGTCCAGGCGTTCCCACGTGAAGTCGGGTTCGTCGCGACCAAAGTGACCGTGCGCCGCCGTCTTGGTGTAAATGGGCCGCTTGAGGTCAAGGGCATCAATGATGGCGCGGGGACGGAGGTCGAACAGTTCGTCAATGGCTTCGCTGATGCGCGCCGGGTCAACAGTTTCGGTGCCGAAGGTCTCAACGTATGTTCCAACAGGGCGTGCCTGGCCGATCGCGTAAGCAATCTGAATTTCAGCGCGCTTGGCCAGTCCCGCGGCTACCACGTTCTTGGCAACCCAGCGCATGGCGTAGGCGGCTGAGCGGTCCACCTTGGACGGATCCTTGCCGGAGAAGGCGCCACCGCCGTGGCGGGAGAAGCCACCGTAGGTGTCCACGATGATCTTGCGGCCAGTGAGGCCGGCGTCGCCTACCGGACCGCCGATAACGAAGGCGCCGGCAGGGTTGAGAATATTTGCCGTGCGGGCAATGTCCAAGTTGGACGCCGACATCACAGGGTCAATCACGTAGCTGGCGAGGTCCGCGCGAAGCTGCTCAAGGCTTGCTTCTTCTGCGTGCTGGCTGGAGATGACCACAGTTTCCACGGAAACCGGCCTGTCGCCGTCGTACCCTACCGTAACCTGTGTCTTGCCATCCGGGCGGAGGTAAGCCAGCTCGCCGTTCTTGCGGACTTCGGTGAGGCGTTCGGACAAACGGTGTGCCAGCCAGATGGGAGTGGGCATGTAGGACGCCGTCTCGTCGCTGGCGTAACCAAACATGATGCCCTGATCGCCTGCGCCCTGGAGGTCGTAGTCGTCCTCCTGGCGGCCCTCGCGGGCCTCGAGAGAGTTGAACACGCCGCCGGCGATGTCGTTGGACTGCTGCCCGATTGAAACGGACACGCCACAGCGGGCTCCGTCAAAGCCGTTGGCGGACGAGTCGTACCCAATGCCAAGGATGGTCTCGCGGACAATCTGCGGAATTTCCACATAAGCGTCGGTGGTGACCTCGCCCGCCACGTGCACCAGGCCGGTGGTGGCCATGGTTTCAACAGCCACGCGGGATTCGGGATCAGCGGCCAGCAGCGCGTCCAGAATGGCATCGCTGATTTGGTCGCAGATCTTGTCCGGGTGCCCTTCAGTGACCGACTCGGAAGTGAAGAGCCGGAGCTTGGACGGGGTGCCATGGTGTTCATGGTGCAGCGGTAAAGTCACTCGACCACCTTACTGGGTTGCGGGACGGCGGCATCTGCCGTGTGTCCCTTTGCTAAGAATTCGGGTGTGGGCTCAGTTACAAAGCAGGAAAGACCCGTGTGAGTTCGGCGCCCACCCTGTCAATGACGGCCGCGGCGACGTCGGCTTTGGAGCCGGCAGTCGACTGCGGTTCAGCTCCGTGGCCGGAAAGGATGACCACGGAATTGTCATCCTGCCCGAATACCCGGCCAACGCCCACCTGATTAACCACGAGGAGGTCGCAGCCCTTGCGCTTGAGCTTGGCCGCCGCGTGTTCCAGGACATCGCCCTGGGCGTCGCCCGTTTCGGCCGCGAAACCAACAATCAGCTGGTGGCTGCCCTCGGCGTTGCGGCGTTCCACGAGCTCATGCAGGATGTCCGGGTTACGGATCAACCGCACAACGGGCGCATCCTCGCCGTCGACCTTCTTGATCTTTGTGTCCGAAACTTGTGCCGGACGGAAGTCAGCCACGGCAGCGGCCATAATGACGACGTCGGAGTCAACGGCCGCTTCCAGCGCAGCCTCCCGCAGTTCCAAAGCTGATTCAACGCGAACCAGCTCGACGCCGGCAGGCGGCTCGACGTCCATGTGGGCTGCGAGGAATCTCACAGTTGCCCCGGCAGCCAGGGCTGCAGCAGCGAGAGCGACCCCCTGCTTTCCCGAGGACCGGTTGCCCAGGAAACGGACAGGGTCCAGCGCCTCCCTGGTCCCGCCTGCGGAAATGGTGAAGGTACGGCCGGCCAAGGATGCGTTTGCGGCGGGCTGAGCCTTCGCTTCGCCCACGGAGGCCTCGGCCAGCGCCATGGCAGCGGCAAAGATTGCTTCCGGCTCGGGCAATCGGCCGGGACCCGAGTCAGTACCCGTCAGGCGACCCGAGGCAGGCTCGAGCACCGTCACGCCACGGCTGCGCAACGTCTCAGCATTGGCCTGGGTGGCGGCATGCTGCCACATTTCAGTGTGCATCGCAGGAGCGAACAGAACAGGCCCATGGGCCATGAGGAGCGTGTTGGTGAGGAGGTCTCCAGCTTGTCCGGTTGCTGCCTTAGCCAGGAGGTCGGCCGTGGCAGGAGCAACCACGATCAGGTCAGCCTCGTGTCCCAAACGGACATGGTTGACCTTCTCAACGTCGTCGAAGACGCTATTGCTCACGGGATTTCCGGAGAGGGCTTCCCACGTGGCCACTCCGACGAATCGGGTTGCGGCTTCCGTAGGAATGACCGTCACCTTGTGACCGGCTTCAGTAAAAAGCCGGAGGAGCGATGCAACCTTGTAGGCTGCGATCCCTCCCCCGACTCCGAGGACTATGCGCACGTGACCTCCGTCAACAGGCAGTCTTTGTTATTCGGCGGGCTCGATCGGCGTGGAAACCAGAAGGCCTTCGTTGATCTCGCGGAGTGCGATGGACAGCGACTTCTCGTTCAGCTTGGTGTCGACCAGCGGGCCGACATACTCGAACAGGCCCTCGTGCAGCTGTGCATAGTAGGCGTTGATCTGGCGGGCGCGCTTGGCGCCGAAGATGACCAGGCCGTACTTGGAATCAGCAGCCTCAAGCAGCGAATCGATCGGCGGGTTGATGATGCCTTCAAGGTTCGTGGACACGAATTCTCCAAATTTTAGCGGGCCAACAAATGCAAGCGCTTAGCGCTGGTGCGGGGTAAGCCCCATGAGTGAAACAAGCTCGTCCGCTGCCCGGCGAACGTCGTCATTGATGACGGTGTGGTCAAACTCCGGTTCAGCAGCAAGTTCCAGTTTAGCGGTTTCCAGCCTGCGCTGCTGTTCCTCGGGAGTTTCCGTGCCGCGGCCCACCAGGCGACGGACCATTTCGTCCCAGCTGGGCGGTGCCAGGAACACGAAATTCGCGTCCGGAACGGCAGCTTTGACTTGTCGCGCGCCTTGGAGGTCGATCTCCAGCAACACTGACTTCCCGTCGGCAATGGCCGCGTCAACGGTACTGCGAAGTGTCCCATAGCGGTTCTGCCCATGAACAACAGCCCACTCCAGCAATTCACCTTCAGCCACCAGCGAGTCAAACTCCTCGGCGGATTTGAAGAAGTAGTGAACGCCATCCTTTTCACCCGGACGCGCAGCCCGGGTGGTTGCCGAGACCGAGAGCCAAACCTCTGGATAGTTGTCCCTGATGTAGGTGGATACGGTTCCCTTGCCAACGGCGGTGGGGCCTGCAAGGACAGTCAGTCCGGGTTTCTTGCTCACGGATTCCTTCGGGGAGATGCGTCAAACGCTTTGCTGGGTATCCATAAAATCTACCAGCGCCCGGGCCTGATGAATTCCCAGGCCCCTGATACGCCGGGATCCTGCAATGCCAATTTCCGCCATAATCCCCGCAGCCCTGACGGGCCCAATACCCGGCAGGGCCTCCAGCAACTCCACTACCCGCATTCGCGCAATCGCTTCATCCGTTGAACCGGAAGAAATCAGCTCCGCAACGCTCACTTCACCGCGCTTGAGTTTTTCCTTGGCAGCAGCACGCACGGCCCGCGCCTTGGCAGCCTTTTCAAGCGCATCGGAACGTTCCTGCGGTGTCAGCTCTTTAAGGCCCACTGCCAAACCCCTGTCAGATCGCAATTGTGATCCAGATCACGCGGACTGATCCTGAACCTACCGGCAGGGGCCGCGTTGCGCAATGAGGGTAGCCAACTTACTCTGAGCGAAGCCCGGCCAGCGTCTCTTCCGTTGCGGCACGAAGGCCGGCCAGGGACGGACCAGCGGACAGGATCCCCCGGCTGGAGGTCGCCAGGACACTCGGGTATGCGGCGCCAAACGTCGCCCGAAGATCGGCCGGAGTTGCGCCCTGGGCACCCAGGCCCGGAGCAAGGATCGCCCCGCGGACAGGGTCGAGGTGGATGTCCAGATCCTCAAGCGCGGAACCGATAGTGGCTCCCACAACCAAGCCAACAGAGCCAAGGGAGCCCTCGTACCGCTGGTTCTCGGCTGCAGCTGCGGCCACGATCCTGCGCGCCACGGAGTCGCCTCCGCCAACATGCTGGACAGACTTTCCTTCAGGGTTCGATGTCAGTGCAAGCACAAATACTCCCCTGCCGTATTGCGCAGCAAGATCCAAAGCGGGGCGCAGCGACTCAAAGCCAAGATAAGGGCTCAGTGTCACGGAGTCAGCAGCCAAGGAGGAACCATCCCGCAGCCAGGCATCGGCATACGCCGCCATGGTTGAGCCGATGTCCCCGCGCTTCGCATCAGCGATGCTGAGCACGCCTGCCTCCGTGCAGGCTGTCAGGATGCGCTCCAGGACTGCCATGCCGGCGGAGCCGTGACGCTCATAGAGTGCCACCTGCGGCTTGACCGCGGCAGCGAGGGAAGCCACGGCCTCCACTACTGTGAGCGAAAAGCGTTCCAGTCCCGCGGCGTCGTCGTTCAATCCCCATTCAGCCAAAAGCTGCGGGTGCGGATCGATTCCAACGCACAGCGGACCGCGCGAGGCCATGGCCGCAGCCAGCCGGGAGCCAAAGGACTCCCCGGCCGGCTGCTGCTCTTGCTGTGGTGAAGCAGACTCAGGCATTGGCTGCTTCCATTGCGGCTGCCAGGTTGGCTGCGTGCTCCTGCAGGCTGGTCACGGACCATTCGTAGGTGCGCAGTGCCTCAATGGCCTGCACTGCGGCGTTGAACTCGGCAACGGTGGTGATGCAGGGAATGCCGATGGACGTTGCCGCGGCACGGAGTTCGTATCCGTCGCTGCGGGCTTCGCCGCCGGAGGGCGTGTTGAAGACCATGTCGATCTCGCCGGCGATGACCAGATCCGCAATGGTGCCTTCGCCTTCGGCACTGCTGCCTTCGGCAACCTTGCGGACCGGAGTCGCCTGGATGCCGTTGCGCCGCAGGACGTCAGCCGTGCCACCGGTGGAGACGATCTCGAAGCCCAGGTCCGACAGGCGCTTGACGCCCATGATTACCGAGCGCTTGTCACGGTTGGCTACGGAGACGAAGATCTTGCCCTCGGTGGGCAGCGCGTTGTTCGCAGCCGCCTGGCTCTTGGCGAAGGCGGTGTCAAAGTGCTTGTCGATGCCCATGACTTCACCAGTGGAGCGCATTTCCGGGCCGAGCAGGGAATCTACAACCTTGCCTTCAGGAGTACGGAAGCGGCTGAAGGGAAGGACCGCTTCCTTGACGGCAACCGGGGCGTCCAACGGGAGGGTGGAGCCGTCACCCGTTTCCGGAAGCATCTTGTAGGCGCCGCGGAGCTGGTTGATGGTCACACCCGTACCGATAAGGGCAGCCGCCTTGGCCATCTGCACACCCGTTGCCTTGGAAACGAACGGAACTGTGCGGGAAGCGCGCGGGTTGGCTTCAAGGACGTACAAGACGTCGGAAGCCAGTGCGAACTGGATGTTGATGAGGCCGCGGACACCCACACCTTCAGCGATGGCACGGGTTGCCGTGCGCACGCGCTCGATCACGTTGTTGCCCAACGTAATCGGAGGAAGCACACAAGCGGAGTCACCCGAGTGGATACCGGCTTCTTCGATGTGTTCCATGATGCCGCCGAGGTACATGTCAGTGCCGTCGAAGAGAGCGTCGACGTCGATTTCAACCGCATCTTCGAGGAAGCGGTCAATCAGCACCGGGTGGTCCGTGGTGATTTCCGTAGCGTTGGCGATGTAGCGGGAGAGGTTCGCTTCGTCGTACACGATCTCCATGCCACGGCCGCCCAGGACGTAAGACGGGCGGACCAGCACCGGATAGCCGATTTCGTCGGCGATCTTTTTGGCGTCCTCGAAGGAAACGGCGGTGCCGTTCTTCGGGGAAGTCAGGCCGGCTTCGTCCAGGACCCGGGCGAAAGCGCCTCGGTGCTCGGCGAGGTCGATTGCTTCCGGTGAGGTGCCCAGGATCGGAACACCGGCGTCGGCGAGCTGCTGCGCGAGCTTCAGCGGGGTCTGGCCGCCGAGCTGCACGAAGACACCCATGACGCCACCGGTGCGCTCCTCAGCGGCGATGACCTCGAGGACGTCCTCAAGGGTCAGCGGCTCGAAGTAAAGGCGCGTGGAAACGTCGTAGTCGGTGGAGACGGTCTCGGGGTTGCAGTTGACCATGACGGTTTCGTAGCCGGCCTTGCGGAGCGCCATGGAGGCGTGGACGCAGGAGTAGTCGAACTCGATGCCCTGGCCAATGCGGTTCGGCCCTGAACCCAGGATGATGACGGAGGGCTTGGCGTGCAGGCCTACCTCATCTTCCTCGTCGTAGGACGAGTAGTGGTACGGGGTGTAAGCGGCAAACTCAGCGGCACAGGTGTCCACCGTCTTGTAGACCGGACGAATGCCCAGGGCCTGGCGGACGCCGCGGACCACTGCCTCGTTGTTGTGCGTCAAGGCACCGATCTGCTCGTCGGAGAAGCCGTGGCGTTTGGCGTTGCGCAGCATTTCTTCGGTGAGCACGCCGGCCTTGCGGATCTCCTGCGCGGTCTCGTTGAGGAGCTGCAGCTGGTCCAGGAACCAGGGGTCGATCTTGGTAGCTTCGAAAACGTCTTCCACCGTGGCGCCACCCAGGAGCGCACGCTGCACCTGGTGCAGGCGGTCCGTCGTGGGTCGCTTGGCCTTCTCGATGAGTTCGGCAACCTCGTACTCCGGCACGGAGCTGAAGTCCAACTGCGAGCCTTTCTGCTCCAATGAGCGAAGGGCTTTCTGCAGGGCTTCTGTGAAGTTGCGGCCCATTGCCATGGCTTCGCCAACGGACTTCATGGTGGTTGTTAGCGTGTTGTCGGCTGCCGGGAACTTCTCGAAGGCAAAACGCGGAACCTTGACCACTACGTAGTCCAACGTGGGCTCGAAGGAAGCCGGCGTCTTCTGGGTGATGTCGTTCGGGATCTCGTCCAGTGTGTAACCGAGGGAGAGCTTGGTTGCGATCTTGGCAATGGCGAAGCCCGTTGCCTTGGATGCCAGCGCGGAGGAACGGGATACGCGCGGGTTCATTTCGATGACCACTACGCGGCCCGTGGCTGGGTCGATGGCGAACTGGATGTTGCAGCCACCGGTGTCCACGCCTACTTCACGGATAACGGCGATGGAAACGTCGCGGAGCTTCTGGTACTCGCGGTCCGTGAGGGTTAGTGCCGGAGCAACCGTGATGGAGTCACCGGTGTGGACGCCCACGGGGTCGAAGTTCTCGATGGAGCAGACAACAACGACGTTATCGTTCTTGTCGCGCATCATTTCAAGCTCGTACTCTTTCCAGCCGAGAATGCTCTCTTCGAGCAGGACCTCGGTGGTGGGGCTGTACTGGAGGCCCTGGCCGACGATACGGCGAAGGTCGTCCTCGTTGTAAGCCAGACCTGAGCCCAGGCCACCCATGGTGAAGGACGGCCGGACCACCATGGGGTAGCCGAGGTCCTCAGCAGCAGCGAAGGCCTCTTCCATGGTGTGGATGATGTGGCTGCGTGCGGACTCCGCGCCACAACGCTCCACAACACCCTTGAACTTCTCGCGGTCTTCCCCGAGCTCAATGGCAGCAATGTTCGCGCCAATGAGTTCCACGTTGTACTTCTCCAGCACACCGTTCTTGTCCAATGCGATGGCAGTGTTCAGGGCCGTCTGGCCACCCAAGGTGGGCAGGATGGCGTCCGGACGCTCCTTGGCGATGATCTTCTCCACCACCTCAGGGGTGATGGGCTCAACGTAGGTGGCATCGGCGAACTCGGGGTCCGTCATGATGGTGGCCGGGTTGGAGTTTACGAGGATGACCCGCAGGCCCTCCTCCTTGAGGACGCGAAGTGCCTGGGTACCGGAGTAGTCGAACTCGGCCGCCTGGCCAATGACGATGGGGCCGGAACCGATGACAAGGACGCTCTTGAGATCTGTACGCTTGGGCATTACTTCTTGTCCTCAGTCTTGGAGTCGGTGGAGTTGGCGCCTGTGGCCTTGGACTTGGTATCGGCCATGAGGTCGATGAAGCGGTCGAAGAGGTAGGCAGCATCGTGCGGTCCGGCCGCAGCTTCGGGGTGGTACTGGACCGAGAACGCCGGGATGTCGAGGCAGGCGAGTCCTTCAACGACGTCGTCGTTCAACGAAACGTGGCTGACTTCCACGCGACCGAAGCGCTCTTCCGGCGCCACGGTGGAACCGTTCAGCGGCGCGTCAACAGCGAAGCCGTGGTTCTGCGAGGTGATTTCCACCTTGCCGGTCCGGCGGTCCATCACCGGCTGGTTGATGCCCCGGTGGCCGTAACGGAGCTTGTAGGTGCCGAAGCCCAGGGCACGTCCCAGGATCTGGTTACCGAAGCAGATGCCGAAGTACGGGAGTTTCTCGTCGAGCACCGAGCGCAGCAGCGAAACCTGGTGGTCTGCCGTAGCGGGGTCGCCGGGTCCGTTGGACATGAAGAAGCCGTCAGGCTTGACCGCGTTGACGTCCTCCAGGGTGGAAGTGGCTGGCAAAACGTGCACGCGCACGCCGCGCTCAGCGAAGCGCACCGGAGTCATTGCCTTGATACCAAGGTCAACGGCAGCGATGGAGAAGCGGGGCTCGCCTTCCCAGCCGTGGTCCTTGGGCTCCACGACGTAGGCCTCGTCAATGGAGACTTCCTCAGCCAGTGCTGCGCCTTCCATGGGCGCGCTGGCCAGGACGGCGTCCAGCAGTTCCTTGTCGGTGGCCTGCGCGGCCTCGCCGGAGAAAATACCTGCGCGCATGGTCTTGTGCTCGCGGAGGTGGCGCGTGATGGCGCGGGTGTCTACGCCCTGGATGCCAACGATTCCCTGCTCCACCAGTTCATCATCGAGGCTTCGTTCAGAGCGCCAGTTTGAGGGGCGGCGGGCGGCGTCGCGCACAATGTATCCGGCTACCCAGATGCGGCGGGACTCAGCGTCTTCGCTGTTGACGCCCGTGTTGCCGATGTGCGGCGCAGTCTGGACCACCAGCTGGCGCGCATAGGAGGGGTCAGTGATGGTCTCCTGGTAGCCGGTCATGCCGGTGGCGAAGACGGCCTCACCAAGAGCGGTTCCCTGGGCTCCGTAACTGCGGCCGCGGAACATGCGGCCGTCTTCGAGCACGAGTACTGCTGCTGAGGGGGTGGGTGTGGTGGCTGCTTTACTATCCGTCACTTTATTACTTTCCACTATCGGCATCTGCCTGAGGGGCTGCGGAGATCAAATCCTGGAGGGCTTCGAGGAGGAGCTGCTTGTCGGTTGCGTGCCTGGAACGGAACCCGGTGTCGAGTTCCCGGGCTCCAAGCTTCCAGTTGATAACCAGGAGTCCGTCCTTTTCGACGAATTTCCCGGCCATACCGTTGGCTTCGCGGCTGTCCATCAGGGCGGCTCGCGGGATGAACACAGGGGCGGCACCGGATCGGTCGAACAGCACGCCTTCTGTGTGGATGCTCAGTTCGGCATTGGTCCGGATGCCCAGGCCTTGCACTGCGATTCGGTCCAGCCAGTCGCCCGCCGTGGTGGTGGCCACGTATTGGCCGTCTGCGACCACGGTTGCCGGCGTCAGCTGCTCCGGCACCTCGGGAAGGCGCTCGACGTCGGCTTGTCGCCTCAGCCGGTTGCGCCATCCCAACCAGATCATCGCCAGGACGACGACGATCAGCGGCACCGTGATGAGCACGGTCAGTGTTTGGTTGTCCATTAGCTGCTGCTGACTGCCGGGTACCTGTACGGCGTGTTGAGCTGTCCGCCGAGTACGGTTGGGTGGCCCTTGAAGAAAGTAGCCACCACGGAGCCGGGCAGCTCTTTGCCCTTGAACGGTGAATTGCGGCCCATGGTTGCCATTTTATGGGGGTCAACGGTCCAACGCGCAGCCGGGTCCACCAGGATGACGTTGGCAGGCTCGCCAGCCTCAAGCGGACGGCCCTGATCAGCCACACGGCCAATGGCTGCCGGCGTGAAGGAGGTAACCCTGGCGAAGTCGGCCCAGGTCATGAGGCCGGTTTCGATCATGGTCTCCTGGACCACGGACAGGGCGGTTTCAAGGCCGGTCATGCCCATGGCTGCCTGCGCCCATTCACATTCCTTGTGCTCGCTGGGGTGCGGAGCGTGATCGGTTCCCACGACGTCGATGGTGCCGTCTGCCAAGCCCTCACGGAGCGCTTGAACGTCGGCGTCTGTACGCAGCGGCGGGTTGACCTTGTAGACGGGGTCGTAGCTACGGACCAGCTCATCAGTGAGGAGCAAGTGGTGAGGGGTGACCTCGGCAGTGACGTTGATTCCACGCGCCTTCGCCCAGCGAACGATTTCCACGGAACCCGCCGTAGAGACGTGGCATACGTGGAGACGGGAACCAACATGCTGGGCAAGCAGGACATCGCGGGCAATGATGCTTTCCTCAGCGACAGCCGGCCAGCCGGTGAGTCCCAGCACCGCGGAAACAGCACCTTCGTTCATCTGTGCACCAGCGGTGAGGCGCGGCTCCTGAGCGTGCTGGGCCACCACGCCGTCGAACGCTTTGACGTATTCCAAAGCCCTGCGCATGAGTACGGGATCGTGGACGCAGATGCCGTCGTCGGAGAACATCCGAACCTGGGCACGGGAGTCCGCCATGGCCCCCAGCTCGGCGAGCTGCTCCCCCGCCAAGCCCACCGTCACTGCACCGACAGGGCGCACATCAACCCAACCGGAGGCGCGGCCCAGGCTGTGAACCTGCTCCACGACGCCCGCGGTGTCTGCCACGGGGTTGCTGTTGGCCATGGCGTGGACCGCAGTGAAGCCACCAAGTGCAGCGGCCCGAGTACCGGTTTCCACGGTTTCGGCGTCTTCGCGGCCGGGTTCACGCAAGTGGGTGTGAACGTCCACCATGCCGGGCAGGGCGACGAGGCCGTGAGCATCGATGACTGTTGCGTCGTCAGCTGTCAGATCCTTGCCGCGTGCTTCGATAACGCCGTCACGGATCAAGAGGTCTTCAGCTTCGCCGCCGAGGATGGCGGCCCCACGAATCAGGTAGGTGTTCTCGGCCATCAGTTGGTCTCCTTGCTGGACTGGCTTACGTTCGGGGCGGCTTCGCGGGTGTCCCCGGAGAGCAGCAGGTAGAGGGCGGCCATTCGGACCGAGACACCATTGCGCACCTGCGCGAGCACGGTGGAACGCGGTGAATCGGCAGCCGCAGAAGATATCTCCAACCCCCGGTTCATGGGGCCGGGATGCATGATGATGGTGTCCTTCATACCGAGGTCGTCCAGCGTCCGGAGCCTGGCGTCATCGAAACCCCAGCGGCGCGAGTACTCGCGGGTCGAGGGGAAGAACGAGGCGTTCATGCGCTCACCCTGGACACGCAGCATCATCATGGCGTCGATGCCTGCTTCCAGCGTCTCGTCCAGGTTGTAACTGACCTTGCAAGGCCAGTGCTCGACGCCGATGGGCAGTAGGGTGGGCGGCGCTACCAGGGTGACCTCGGCGCCAAGGGTCTTAAGCAACCAAACGTTGGATCGGGCGACGCGGGAGTGCAGGACATCCCCGGCAATTGCTACCCGCATGCCCTTGAGGGCTGCTCCCGTGGATTCGATGCCGTTGACCTGGGACCAATGCCGACGCATGGTGAAAGCGTCCAGCAGTGCCTGGGTCGGGTGCTCGTGGGTGCCGTCGCCAGCATTGATGACAGCTGCGTCAATCCAGTCAGTGGCAGCGAGCCGGTGTGGCGCGCCGGAAGCCCAGTGGCGGATGACGACGGCATCCGCCCCCATGGCTGCGAGTGTCTGCGCCGTGTCCTTGAGGGACTCACCTTTGGAAACCGAGGATCCCTTGGCGGCGAAGTTGATGACATCAGCCGACAGGCGTTTGGCCGCGGCTTCAAAAGAGATACGGGTACGGGTGGAGTCTTCGAAGAAAAGGTTAACCACGGTGCGGCCGCGCAGAGCCGGTAGCTTCTTTACTTCACGCTCGCCGACTGCGGACATTTCCTCAGCCGTGTCCAGAACACGAATGGCGTCGAAGAGGCTGAGGTTTTCGGTGGAAAGGAGGTGCTTCACTTGCCGGCCTCAATTACTACCTCGTTGACGGGCATGCCGTCCACGGTGTCAATCTCTTCGAGGTGGACGCGGACCTTTTCGGATGAAGAAGTGGGCAGGTTCTTGCCCACGTGGTCTGCACGGATGGGAAGCTCGCGGTGGCCGCGGTCCACCAGCACAGCCAAGCGGACGATCCGCGGGCGGCCAAGGTCAACCAAAGCGTCCAACGCGGCGCGAATGGTCCGGCCCGAATAGAGAACGTCGTCGATCAGGACAACAACCTTGTTGTCGATCCCGGACAACGGAAGCCGTGTGTGGCGTGGGGGACGCGTGGGCTGATGGGAGAGGTCGTCACGGAACATGGTGACATCCAGCTGGCCGACCATCGTCTCGGCGTTCACCGTGGGGTCGGCGGCTGCGATTTTGTTGGCAAGCCGCACTGCCAAAGGATAGCCGCGACTGGGAATGCCCAACAGGACAAGGTCCTGGGAGCCTTTGTTGGCTTCGAGGATCTCGTGGGCGATACGAGTGAGCGCACGATCAATGTCCGCCTGATTGAGAACAACCCGCGACGGCACATGCGCTGAAGTGACTTCAGTCATCGCTCGTCTCCCCTTTCCCCGCCTCACGGGACGGAATTAAAAAAGGAATATTTGCTTTTCCAAGCTACCACAGGGACTCTTTCCCGCCTCACCGGGGACGATACCGAAGCGCGAGTTTAAGCTCACACTCCGCGCTGTGGAATAGGCTCTTGCCCATGACCATGAACCACCACGGCCAGCCCTATCCGCGGCCATATCTGGAACCTGGCGCCAACCCCACATGGATTGGCCGTGTGCAGCCGGGGAACTATCAACCGGCACCTGGTAATCCCACATCCCTCCCCCGGCAAACATGGGCGATGCCACCCGCACCGCAGGGTCGGAAGTCCTGGGGCATGCTGCCACTGCTCATTGTGGGAACCGTACTGGTCCTCGGCAGCCTGTTGCTGGTGGTGCCGTTCCTTCTAGGCAACACGGGCATTGCCGGTTTCGTGATCGGGTTCATCGCCTCCCTCATTCCGCTGTCCGTGGTGCTGTTGACCGTACGCCTGATCGATCGCTGGGAACCGGAGCCAAAGAGGCTCCTGTGGTTCGCGTTCACCTGGGGTGCCGCGGTCTCCATTGCCGGGACGCTGCTCATCCAGCCCGTCTTTGCGCTTGCAGCCCCAACGTCCAGCGAAGAAGCTTTCGCCTACTTCATGGCCACGGTCCAAGCCCCCATCGTTGAAGAGTTCACCAAGTCCCTGGGGTTGTTGGTCCTGATCCTGGCAGCACGCAAGTACTTTGATGGACCGGTAGACGGGGTGGTCTTCGCATTCACCATTGCCGCGGGCTTTGCCTTCACGGAGAACATCCTCTACTTTGGACGCGAGATAGCCTCCTCCACCGATCCAGGCACCGACTTGGTCCGAATATTTATCCTCCGCGGCGTCATGTCACCGTTCGCCCACGCCGTGTTCACGGGGACAACCGGACTGATCATGGGCTTCGCAGCCCGGAAATGGCACTCGGGCTATGCCGTCCTGGCCTTCTTCATCGGTTTGCTACCCGCAATGTTCCTGCACAACCGCTGGAACAGCATGGGGCAGAACTTCCTGGTGGAGTACTTCGTGGTCCAGGTGCCGATCTTCCTGATCGCGGCTGCAGGCATCATTCTTCTCCGCGTTGCTGAAGGAAAACTCACCCGCCAACGGCTCCTCGAGTATGCACGGGCAGGCTGGTTCACGCCAGCCGAGGTGGAAATGCTGGCCACGTCCCGAGGCAGGCGGCAGGCTGTTCGTTGGGCGTCGTCGCGCGGCCGTGGGAACCAGATGAAATCGTTCATCAAAGAGGCCACAGCATTGGCGTTTACCCGGCAGCGCATCCTCAGCGGCCGCGACGTCCACGTCCACCAGCACGATGAACTGGAGCACCTGCGCAGCATCCCCTCTCTCAGGGCGGCGGTGCTTCAGTAGCGCAGAAGACCTACCAGCAGTAAAAAGGACCCGCATCCTGTGGATGCGGGTCCTATTTACACATGTCTGCTTATGCGAGAAGTGACGGCTTGAGCTTCTGCAAGCGGCCAAGCAGTCCGTTGATGAAGGCCGGGGACTCGTCAGTGGACATTGTCTTGGCAAGGGCCACAGCTTCGCTGACAGCTACGCCGTCCGGAACTTCATCATTGTAGAGAAGTTCCCACGCACCGATACGAAGGATGATGCGGTCTACGGACGGCATACGCTCCAGCGTCCAGCCCTGGGCGTAGGTCTCCAGGAATTCATCGATGGTTGCCTGCATGGAAACAACACCCTCCACGATTTCCACCGTGTACGGGTTGATGACAAGATCGGTCTTCTCCCGGCGCGCTGTCATCGCGTCGAAAGCCGAAACGGAGCGCTGCTCCGCCTCGAAAAGTACTTCGAGCGCCCTGCTACGGGCTTTACCGCGTGCGCTCACTAGTCGTTGACCCGGCCCAAGTAGCTGCCGTCGCGGGTATCTACTTTGACCTTGGTGCCCTGCTCAACGAACAGTGGAACCTGGATTTCGTAGCCCGTCTCCACAGTTGCGGGCTTGGTGCCTGCCGAGGAGCGGTCGCCCTGAAGACCCGGCTCCGTGTAGGTGATTTCGAGGACAACGCTCGGGGGCAATTCGATGTACAGCGGCGTGCCCTCGTGGATGGCAATGTTAACCATCTGGTTCTCGAGCATGAAATTGGTGGCGTCACCTACGGTGGCACCGGACACGGTGATCTGGTCGTAGTCCTGGGTGTCCATGAAGACGAAATCTTCGCCGTCCTGGTACAGGTACTGGTAGTCACGGCGGTCAACCGTTGCGGTTTCGATCTTCAGGCCGGCGTTGAAGGTCTTATCGACCACCTTGCCGGACATGACGTTGCGCATCTTGGTGCGGACAAAGGCGCCGCCCTTGCCCGGCTTGACGTGCTGGAACTCAATGATGTTCCAGAGCTGGCCCTCGAGCTTCAGTACGGTCCCGTTCTTGATGTCGTTTGTGGTTGCCACTCGTATCCTCTGGTTTCTCTCACTGGTTCAAGCTGCCAGTTTGTCTATGCCAAGCAGGCATGCCAAACGGCCGGCCAGCGCGTATTTATCAAAAATCCAAGAACCATTCTACCGGCAAATACGGTTATGGCTTGCGAGCTGCGTCTCCCGGGCCCTCAGGAAGCCAGTTCAAGTACATTCCGGGCCCTCTGCAGGGCAACAGCCGAGGAGTAGATCAGCGCCGCATCGGCGGCCATGGCTACGCGCAGGTCCAGTGCCTTTGCGAATTCCTCTGATGCTGCCAGCGCATTGCCGCTGACGAAGTATGCCCTGCCCAGATACTGGTGCACGATCGCTTCCTTGGAGCTGCCCTGGACATCCTGCAACAGGTGCCGGAACAACTGCACGGCTCGGTCCAGCCGGTTGGTTGCCCGGTGTACTTCCGCTTCAAAAATCCTCAACCGGAAGGACTCCGGATCCTTATAGCGTGCCTCGGCCAACAGCTCGGCCGCCTCGTTGGGCTGGTTGTCCAGCAGCAGGGCCATGATGCGATCCGCAGGGTCTTCCGACGCAGCGAGGGCGGACTCCATGGCTTCCTCATTGACAACAACAGGAAGCAAAGTGTCCGGGTTCATCCGGACTCCTGGGAAGCCTGCAGTCGGCCAGTCGCTGACGCCTTCCCGAAGAGTGACGGTCATGATGCGATCTCCTGGTAGGCGGCAAACAGGAGTGACGTGTCAGGGACCTCAAGAATGCCGGGCTTGGCAACGCCGTCGAGGACTACGAACCGGAGGAGATCGCCGCGTGACTTCTTGTCCCGGCGCATTCCATCCAAAAGACCCTGCCAGCGGTCCCTGCGATACGTGATGGGCAGCCCAAGGCTCTCCAGGATGGTGCGGTGCCTGTCCGCATCAGCATCGGACAAACGCCCGACGCTTCGCGACAACTCGGCAGCGAACATCATTCCAACGGAAACGGCGGCACCGTGACGCCATGAGTAGCGTTCCACGAGCTCGATCGCGTGGCCCAGCGTGTGACCGTAGTTCAGGATTTCGCGGAGGCCGGATTCCTTGAGGTCCTGTGAAACGACTTCGGCCTTCACGGTAATCGCGCGTTCAATGAGCTCCCGAACTACATCGGATCCCGGATCCATGACTGCGTCTGTGTTCTTTTCCACGAGGTCCAGGATTGCCGGATCAGCAATGAAGCCACACTTGATGACCTCGGCCATCCCTGAAATGAGCTCATTCTTGGGCAGGGTCTGGAGCGTGTCCAAGTCAGCCAGGACTGCGGCCGGGGGGTGGAACGAACCCACAAGGTTCTTGCCTTCGGCTGTGTTGATGCCGGTCTTGCCACCCACTGAAGCATCCACCATGCCGAGCAAACTCGTGGGCATGTGGATTACTTTGACGCCACGGAGCCAGGTGGCGGCCACGAAGCCGGCGAGGTCCGTTACAGCGCCGCCACCAACTGCCACAATGGCGTCAGACCGAGTGAAATCGTTCTGTCCCAGCACTTGCCAACAGAACGCGGCAACCTGGATGTGCTTGCCCTCTTCAGCATCCGGGATTTCGGCTGTGAGTGCCGTGAACCCGGCAGCCTCCAGCTCGTCCCGGACGGTATCGCCGGTAAGGCGAAGGGCCCTCGGGTGGATCACCAGAACTCGTCGTACGCGTTCGCCAAGCTTGGCAGGCAGGGTGTCCAACAGCCCACGGCCCACCACGACGTCGTAGTTCTCATTAACGGACTGGCCGGTCACCTTGATGACAGTTGCTTCGTTGCTCACTTTTCAACTTCCTCTTTCAAGGCTGCATGCTGGAGCAGCCGCTCCTCCAAATGGAGGCCGATTTCTGCCACGGATCCGGAACGGACATCCATAACAATGTCCGCGAGACGCTCATAAACGGGACGACGAGTGGCAAACAAAGCTTCCCAGCGGGTCATGGCGTCACCCTGCAGCAGCGGCCGCCCGGTGTTCCGCGCAATCCTGTCTGCGACGGTTTCCGCATCGCATTCCAAATAGACAACGGTGCACTCCCCCAGCAACTGCTGGGTCCCGGAGTCAAGCACAGCCCCGCCGCCCAAGGAAATGATGGCCGGCTCTGCCTTGGCAGACTCGATGGCCTTCGCCACTGCCCGCGCTTCAATCTCGCGGAACGCGTGCTCTCCCCTGCCGGCGAAGATGTCTGCGATGCTGCCGTGGGCAGCTACCACCACTGCGTCAGTGTCCACGAACGGGACACGGAGCTGGTGGGCCAGTTGCTGGCCGATCGCCGATTTTCCGACGGCCATGGGGCCTACGAGAACAACGGGGCGGCCATCCGGGATAGCGCGGACCACTACCGGCCGACCGAGTCCAGGGTGGCCGGGATGTTCTCGAGGTAGCCCTGCAGGTTCCGTTGGGTCTCCGCGACGGAGTCGCCGCCGAATTTCTCGGCTACAGCCTCGGCGAGGACCAAAGCCACCATGGCTTCGGCCACAACGCCTGCTGCCGGAACCGCGCAAACATCCGAGCGCTGGTGATGTGCCTTGGCCGGCTCTCCGGTGCTGACATCAATGGTGCGAAGCGCCCGTGGGACGGTCGCAATCGGCTTCATGGCAGCCCGAACACGAAGAACCTCACCGATGCTCATGCCACCTTCGATGCCACCGGCCCGATTGGTCTGGCGAACGATCTTGCCATTGCCGTCCTTGAGGATCTCATCGTGGGCAGCAGATCCACGGCGCGCAGCCGTAAGGAAGCCGTCGCCCACTTCTACGCCCTTAATGGCCTGGATGCCCATAAGGGCGGCCGCGAGACGTGAGTCGAGGCGGCGATCCCAGTGGACGTAGCTGCCGAGTCCCGGGGGAAGTCCATATGCCAGGACCTCTACCACGCCGCCCAGGGTTTCGCCTTCCTTGTGGGCGGCATCCACCTCGGCCACCATGGCATTGGACGTTTCCCTGTCAAAACAGCGCAAGGGATCGGCGTCGAGGGCTATGACGTCGTTCGGCAATGGCAAAGGCCGGCCTTCAGGAACGGTCACGCTGGCAATGGAAACAGTGTGGCTTACCAACTCAATGCCCAGTTGCTTCAGGAACTGTGCAGCTACGGTACCAAGGGCCACGCGTGTGGCGGTCTCGCGCGCGCTGGCACGCTCAAGGACCGGACGGGCTTCGTCGAAGCCATACTTCTGCATGCCCGTGAAATCGGCGTGACCCGGACGCGGACGCGTCAGAGGTGCATTTCGGGCTTGGTCGGCGAGGACCTCAGGGTCAACGGGATCAGCAGACATAATCTGCTCCCATTTGGGCCACTCGGTGTTGCCGACCTGGATGGCCACGGGACCACCTTGGGTAAGTCCATGCCGGACGCCACCCATGATGGTGACCTCGTCCTGCTCAAACTTCATGCGGGCACCACGTCCATAGCCCAGGCGGCGACGCGCCAACGCGTCACGAATCTGCCCACTGGTGAGTTCAACACCGGCAGGCACGCCTTCAACAATTCCGATCAGGGCCGGGCCATGGGATTCACCGGCAGTCAACCAACGCAACATATAACCAATCCTGCCATGTAAGGCTTCTAGAACACTCGCCGGGGAAGCCCGACTGAGTCGCACATCACATCTATGACGGCGGCATCTACGTCACAGCCGCTGAAGCGCCTGATCTGCTCGGCTGCCTGATACATCAGCATCTCCAAGCCCGGAACCACCGCTCCCCCGTGGCCATGCCACACTTCCGCGAGCCGGCTGGGCCAAGGATCGTAGGCGACGTCCAACAGGACTCCAGCCCCGGTGGCGGGCAACGCTGTAAGTTCCTCCGCCAATGAATCGGCGGCGCGAGGTGGAAACGTGGAGATCACCAGATCCGTGCCGGCCACAGCAGTTGCCGCTTCCGTCAGGGGTCGGACGGCAAGGGAAATTCCGACGGCGGCCGCGGCGGCTTGCGCATCGCCGGCACGTCCCGCGTCGCGAACGAACACATCGACGTGACGCGCACCAAGTTCCTGTGCAGCGGCGACGGCCGCAGCCGAAGTGCCACCGCCACCCAGGATCGCTGCGTGGGGTGCGGCGGCGACGCCCGCGTAGCGGACCGCTTCCACGATGCCGGCAACATCAGTGTTGTAGCCCACCCGACGGACCCCTCCGGCGTCGTTCTCGAAAACCACGGTGTTGATAACGCCCAGATGCGCGCCGGCGCCACGGACTTCGTCCACTTCCTTGACCATGGCTGACTTCAGCGGCATGGTCACCGAGAGGCCGCACCAAGCGTCATCTCCGCGGAGCGAGTCCATGAACGAAGGAAGCTGTTCCACAGTGACGTCGATGGCCGAGTACTCGATATCCACACCCAACTTGGCGTAGGCCGCAGAGTGCAGTGCCGGAGATTTCGAATGAGAGATCGGGTGCCCGAGAACTGCGGCGCGACGACTCACACACACCGTCCAGCGTTGGCCTGGCACCACGCGTTGTACTGCTCAACGTAGGTGTTGTGCTCAGCCAACGTCTTGGAGAACTTGGTTTCCTTGGTGTCCAGATTAATAGTCACCCAGTAGAGGTATTCATTCTGTGTCGGCTTGGCTGCAGCATCAATTGCTGTCTTTCCCGGCGAGCCAATAGGTCCTACCGGTAGCCCGACATTGGCGTACGTGTTGTAGGCGTTGGATTTGTCGGCCTTTTCTTCCTCAGTGAGGTGGAACGACTTCTTGCCCAAGCCATAGGTCACAGTGGCATCGGACTGGATCAAACCGCTGGTCTCAACGTTGTTGGGCTTGAGCCTGTTGTAGATGGCTCCGGCCACGTTCCCATAGTCTGCCTGACCACCTTCGGCCTGCACGATGCTGGCGATGGTCACGGTGTCGTACTGCTTGGCGGGGTCTGTAACACCCTGGGCTTTGAGTTCATCAAGGGTGGTGCTTACCAACTTCTGGATGATGTCCTTCGCAGGCGTACCCAGTTCAAATCGATATTCGCCCGGGGCGAGGAAGCCTTCCAGGTTTTTAGCCTTGGCAGGAACCCCGAACTGTCCGGGTGCCTGGTTCAAGGCATTGAGCTCTTGCACCGAAATGCCCGAACCCTTGGAAATGGCCTCCAGCGACTCATTGATGCGCAAGCCGGCACTCAGCGCAAAGTACATCACTTTGCCGGCGTCCTTATTGACGAGGACAGCCACGGCGTCGGAGTTCTTCATTTCGGTACGGAACGTGAAGTCGCCCGGAGACAGTTCCCCGCCTTCACTAAGGAACGCCTCAACAAAGGCATCGGAGTCTGCAACCACGCGGTTTTGTACGAGCTCGTTAGCTACGGCTTTGGGACCGGATCCCTCGGGTACGGTGATGGTCACCGACCCCGTTCCGGGGCCTGGGTAATCGGTAACCCGGTCCATGCCCAGCAAGGGCTTCAGGAATTGCGCACCTATGGCGATGGCGGCGACGAAGACACCCAACGTGATCAGGAGAGCCACAACACGACGACGACGGCGGGCCTTCTTCGCGGCGGCCTTGGACGCCGGACTGGCAGCAGGGGCAATAAGGTCATGGTGGTGATCATCATGGTGGTGTTCATCATGGGGATGAACGTCATCGTGAAGTTCTTCATGGATGTCCAGATGGTAGTGGTCATCATGCGCAGCGAACTCGTGCTGGTTATGACCGTCGTGAATACCACCGTGACCAGGCGCGGCGTATTCACTGACCTTGTGGGCGTGGACTTCATCGCCGTGGACGTTTTCCTCGTGCAGGCCCTCGTGATGACCTTCCGGCTGACCAAGGACTTCAGCTGCGTGCACCTCGGCATCGACGGGCTCATCGGCAGGAGCCTCCGGCCGGGCCGGGCTCTCGTGCCGGGTTTCGGCCACAGGCGCAGCGGCAGTTGACGGGGTTGCCGCGGGAGTTGGGGGTGCCACAGGGGTCGGGGGTGCCACAGGAGTTGGGGGTGCCACAGGAGTCGGTGGCGTCGCGGGCGCAGGTTGAACGGCCGGGACTGGTCGGGGCAGTTCCGGCTCAACTTCCGCTGAGGGAGCCGCCTCTCCCGGAGTCGCTTCAGGAACGGGTACCACATTGTGGTTCTGCGTGGCGAGGAATCGTTCACGCGCCCGCAGCTCTTTGCGGGTTAGCGACATACCGCCGCCGGCGGTACCGCTGGAGGGGTCGTTGTTGACCGGGCTCACAGTTGCAGTCCCCTCTTAGAAGAATCGGATTCACGGCCTGAGGCAGCCCGCAGCGTTGGGGCACTGCTGGGTTTCTCGGACTGCGCCGGTGCCTGCACTCGGCGGCCAACGTCCGTTCCTCTGGCTTTTTGCATGTCGATTGCGTGCTGAAGTATTCCAGCAGCGGCAACCTGATCAACCACTTTACGGTGGTTCTTGCTGCTCATGCCAGCTTCGTGCAGGTTGCGGTGTGCCGTAACAGTGGAAAGTCGCTCATCGACGAGGTTTACGGGAACGTCCAAACCGACGCGCAGAAGCTCACTGGTAAGAAGGTCCGCGTAGTCCATCGCCATTTGCGCAGACGCGCGTTCCTCGCCCTTCATGGTTCGTGGAAGACCCACAAAAATCTGGACCGCCGGCAGCTCCGCCGCGTGCTTGACCACTACCCGGACATCGGAGTTTTTCTTGTTGTCCCGCCCTACCGTCTTGAACGGCGTGGCCAAAATCCCGTCGGGATCACAAATGGCCAGGCCCACCCGGACGGTACCGACGTCTACCCCCAGCTTGATGCCGTGGGGGTAGACGCCACTGTTAGTACTGGAATTCACCGTCAGCGCTTGGCTATCGCATCCACCACCGCTGTGAGGGCCTCGGAGACCTTCCCAGCGTCGGTGCCGCCGCCTTGGGCGACGTCGTCCTTGCCGCCACCGCCGCCACCGAGGATCCCCGCAGCCAGGCGGACAAGCACACCCGCCTTTACGCCTGCTTCACGGGCAGCCTCGTTGGTAGCGATCAGAATAACGGGCCGGTCATTGCTCACACCCGCAACAGCCACGGTGGAGGCTTCCGAACCAAGGCGATTGCGCAGATCGAGGGCGAGGTTACGTAGATCGTCAGCTCCACCCACCTGACCGGCGTCGTGAGCTACAACCCGGACACCAGCGGCATCCTTGGCGGTACCGACGAGGTTTTCTGCCGCTGCTGCAAGCTGTTCCTTACGGAGGCGATCGAGTTCCTTCTCCGTGGCCTTGAGCTTGTTCAGGGTGCTGGAAATGCGGTCAGCAAGTTGTCCGGACGGAACTTTCAACAGTTCCGTCAGCTCGGAAACCAGAGCGCGCTCGGCTGCCAAATGACGGAATGCGTCCAAGCCAACAAAGGCCTCGACACGGCGGTTGCCGGAACCAACAGACTGTTCGCCCAGCAAAGAGAGGCTGCCGATCAGGGAAGTGTTGGAAACGTGGGTGCCACCGCACAATTCGCGGGACCATGCGCCGTCGATCTCCACGACGCGGACTTCGCTGCCGTAGTTCTCGCCGAACAGGGCCATAGCGCCCAGGGCCTTGGCTTCAGCGAGCCCCATCACCTTGGTATCCACCCGGAAGTTGTTCCGGATGGCAATGTTTGAGACCTCTTCGATTTCAGACCGTGTGGCAGTGCTCAATCCTTCGCCCCAGGCGAAGTCGAAGCGAAGGTATCCGGCCTTGTTGTAGGAACCGCGCTGGGTGGCTTCCGGCCCGAGGATCTGGTGCAACGCGGCATGCACAATGTGCGTGCCGGTGTGGGCCTGCTCGGCAGCGTGCCGACGTTCACGGTCGACGGCGGCGCGCACCAGTGCGTCGGAAGCGATCTCACCTTCACGGACAATTGCCTTGTGAACGCTCAGGCCCTTGATGGGACGCTGCACGTCCAGTACCTCCACCACGAAACCATCGCCGGTGATGAGGCCCGTGTCAGCTGACTGACCGCCTGCCTCTGCATAGAACGGGGTTTCGTTGAGGACCAACTCAACCTCTTCGCCGGTAGATGCGTGCGCTACAGCGCGGCCGCCGCTGACGATGCCGCGAACCTTGGCCTCGCCCTCAAGTTCGTCGTAACCCGTAAAGACAGTCTCGCCCTTGCCCAGGAGCTCCTGGTAGGCGCTGAGGTCGGCGTGCCCGCCCTTCTTGCCCTTGGCATCGGCCTGGGCACGTTGGCGCTGCTCAAGCATGAGCGCACGGAAGCCTGCCTCGTCCACCTTGAGGCCGGCCTCTTCTGCCATCTCCAAGGTCAGGTCAATCGGGAAGCCGTACGTGTCGTGCAAGGCGAATGCGTCCGCGCCGGACAAGGGAACGCCGGCGGCCTTCGATTCGGCTACTGCATCCTCCAGGCGGGCCGTGCCGGAAGCAATAGTGCGCAAAAACGCCTTTTCTTCGGCGTAGGCAATACGGCTGATGCGGGCAAAGTCAGTCTCCACCACCGGATAGACACCCTTCATGGCGTCGCGGGAGGCAGGAAGGAGGTCAGGCAGGCAAGCTTTTTCAACACCGAGCAGGCGCATGGCGCGTACAGCGCGGCGGATAAGCCGGCGCAGCACGTAGCCACGGCCCTCATTGGAAGGTGCGACGCCGTCAGCGATGAGCATCAAAGCAGAACGAATGTGGTCGCCAACGACGCGCATGCGGACATCGTCCGTGTGGTGCGGGTCTTCCGGCGATTCAGCCGAGGTGTATTCGCGCCCTGACAATTCAGCAGCTTTGTCGATGACCGGACGGACCTGATCGGTCTCATACATGTTTTCGACGCCCTGGAGGATCATCGCGAGACGTTCCATGCCCAGGCCGGTGTCGATGTTCTTCTGCGGCAGCTCACCAACGATGTCGAAGTCCACCTTGGAGCGGACGTTCTCAATCTGGTACTGCATGAACACGAGGTTCCAGATTTCGATGTAGCGGGTCTCGTCGGCCAGCGGGCCGCCTTCGATTCCGTAGGCAGGGCCTCGGTCGTAGTAGATCTCCGAGCAGGGCCCGGCGGGGCCCGGCTGGCCTGTGGACCAGTAGTTGTCAGCCTTGCCCATGCGCTGGATGCGCTCGGCAGGAATTCCGGTGTTCTTGAGCCACAGTTCCTTGGCTTCGTCGTCCTCTTCGTAAACAGTCACCCAGAGACGTTCGGCCGGAAGGCCGTAGCCGCCGTCGTCAACACTGGTGGTGAGCAGCTCGAAAGCGAACTTGATGGCGTCTTCCTTGAAGTAATCGCCAAACGAGAAGTTGCCGCACATCTGGAAGAACGTGCCGTGGCGGGCGGTCTTGCCCACTTCCTCGATGTCGCCGGTGCGGATGCACTTCTGGACGCTCGTTGCACGGCTGTAGGGAGGCTCTTCGCGCGCGGTCAGGTAAGGAATGAAAGGCACCATTCCGGCCACAGTGAAGAGAAGTGACGGGTCGCTGGAAACGAGCGACGCGGAGGGAACGGCGGTGTGGCCCTTGTTGACAAAAAAGTCCACCCAGCGCTTGGTGATCTCCTGCGACTTCATTAGCTGATTACTTACCCTTCTCAATTCACTGCACACGATGTGCGCGGTACCGGCTGGTGCCGTTCCGCAGCTTTCCATTCTGCCCTGTTGAGGGCGTGGGGGCGAACCGCTCCCACTAGCGCCGGGCGGCTCCGGCGTCGTCGATCCCCAACGCTGCCCGCAAATCCTCTTCCCGTTGATGCATCCCTGTACGAACGGCGTCGGCAAAGTCGAACAGTCCGTCCGCCATCCGGCCGACGGCGCGGTTAAGGCCCTCGGGCCCAAGGTTTGCTTGCGCTTCGGTGATCTTACGGAAGGCAATGACGCCGATGGCGACGCCGATGCCCATCCAGACAATTCTCTTCATGGGGTTCCAGTCTCCTTGGTATTCAGCAGTTGGCTTGCTCAGCGGCCGGCTTGATCAACGGCTGCGGCGGCCGGAGGAAGGCGTCCGGCGTCCAGCGAAGGCTGAACGGACGCCATAGCTGAAGGCAGCCACCTTGATCAGCGGGGAGCCTACCGTGGCTGCCACGAGCGAGGACAACGCGGAGATGTTGGCCGATGCATCGGAGACGTTGGAGGCGATGCCGTCAACCTTTTTCAACTGCTGGTTGGTGGTGGTGACCGTTGCAGTCACTTCATCCATCAGGGGCGTGGCGCCATCGCTGAGGGAACGTATGGAGGTCCGCACTTCGTCAAAGACGCCGCCGAGCTTCAAAATGGGCACGGCCAAAAGCAAGACGAGGAGCGCGAAGACTCCTGCTGCGATGAGGCCGGCGATGTCGCCACCAGACATAGAATTCTTCTCCTTGGATCGTTTCGCTGCCTCGCACCAGCCGGTTCACGGCTTTGGCCGAAGCCTCCCCAAGTACCTTACCTATTTTGGACCGGTACCTTACATACAAAGAAGCCCGCGGCGTGTGCCACGGGCTTCTTTGTATGCGCTGCTTGAATTTAGCGAGCGTAGAATTCGACGACGAGCTGCTCTTCGCAGATCACGGGGACCTCGGAGCGCTTCGGGCGACGAACCAGGCGGGCCTGAAGTGCGTCAATCTTGACGTCCAAGTATGCCGGCACGTTGTTGAGAACGTGTGCGCCAGCGGCTGCCACCTGGAACGGGGGCATAACCTCGGAGCGGCTGTGAACGTGGATGAGCTGGCCTTCGCCAACGCGGAAGGACGGGCGGTCCACGCGGATGCCGTCAACCATGATGTGGCGGTGCACAACCAGCTGGCGGGCCTGTGCGATGGTGCGGGCGAAGCCTGCACGGAGCACGAGGGCGTCCAAACGCATTTCGAGCAGCTCAACCAGGTTTTCACCGGTGAGGCCCTTGGTGCGGCGTGCTTCTTCGAAGGCACGGGTCATCTGGGCTTCGCGGATACCGTACTGGGCGCGCAGACGCTGCTTTTCGCGCAGACGTACGGCGTAGTCGGAGTCCTGCTTCTTGCGGGCACGGCCATGCTCGCCGGGGCCGTACGGACGGCGCTCCATGTACTTGGCGGCCTTGGGGGTCAGAGCAATGCCGAGTGCACGCGAAAGGCGTGCGGTACGGCGAGCACGAGTGTTGTTAGCCACTTGTGTCCTTCCAATTACTGCGGTGTGTCAGTGTTACTGGCCTCCATCAGGGAGAGCATCGGCCAACCGCTGCCTCTTGCTACTAGCCCGGGCGCACAGCACTATTGAAGAAATCTTCAGAGGGATTGTGCGTCGGGCCATGCCAGACAAGCAACTATCCTACCACGCGCAGGACCGCCATCTGCAGCTGGCATGATCCTGCAGGCTACTCCCCGCGGACGATCTTGCGGAGCCGTTCCAGCCTGGCGGCAATATCCCGTTCAGCTCCATTATTGGTGGGCTGGTAATAGTCCTTACCCACCAAGTCATCCGGAGGATATTGCTGGGTTGCCACACCATGGGGTTCGTCGTGTGCGTACCTATAGCTCTTGCCGTGGCCCAACTGCTTTGCACCGGGGTAGTGCGCGTCACGCAAATGCATGGGAATGCCACCACCAAAACCGGCACGAACGTCGGCCACAGCTTTATTCAAACCCATGTAGGCGGCATTGGACTTGGGTGCTGTGGCCAGATGAACCACGGCTTCGGCCAAAACAATGCGCCCCTCCGGCATACCGATCAACTGCACTGCCTGCGCGGCGGCCACTGCGGTCTGCAACGCCGTGGGATCGGCCATGCCGATATCCTCGGCCGCCGAGATCACGATCCGCCTCGCCACGAACCTTGGATCCTCCCCGGCCTCGAGCATGCGTGCCAGATAGTGCAAGGCAGCATCCACGTCGGAGCCCCGGATGGACTTGATGAACGCACTGGCCACATCGTAGTGCTGGTCCCCGGCGCGGTCGTAGCGAACGGCCGCCGCATCCAAGGCGCGCTCGGTGTGGCGGAGTTCCACCAGCACCGGCGCGTCAGGCAGGCCATCGTTCACGAGTCCGGGTTCGCCGTCGTCAGCGTCACTCTCCCCCTCGCCTGTTGTTGGGGCGTCGGCCGGAATGTCGACGGCGGCAGAGTCACCGAAGGCGACGCCGGCAGCTGCTTCCAGAGCTGTCAGCGCCCGTCGGGCATCACCCCCGGACAGCCGAACCAGGTGGTCCAATGCCTCAGGACTAAGCTCCACACGACCGGCCAGGCCGCGGGCGTCGAGCACAGCCCTCTGCAGCAGACCCGAAATGTCGTCATCGGTGAGCGGCTTCAGGGTGAGAAGGAGGGAGCGTGACAGGAGCGGCGACACCACGGAGAACGAAGGATTTTCCGTGGTTGCAGCTACCAGCACAACCCAGCGGTTTTCGACACCGGGCAGCAGGGCATCCTGTTGGGCCTTGTTGAAGCGATGAATCTCGTCGAGGAAGAGAACCGTGGTCTTCTTGTACAGGTCCCGGGCCGTCAAGGCCTCGTCCATGACGCGCCGGACGTCCTTGACTCCGGCGGTGATTGCCGACAACTCAACGAACTTACGTCCGGGTCCGCGCGCGATCACGTGGGCGAGCGTGGTCTTCCCTGTCCCGGGAGGCCCCCAAAGTATCACCGAGCTGGGACCCGCCGGGCCGGCAGCCTCAGCACCTGCTGCCAGTTGCCGCAAAGGCGAACCTTGCCCCAGTAGATGCTGCTGTCCCACCACCTCGTCCAGCGACCGGGGACGCATTCTTACCGCCAGTGGACTGCGTTGGGAAGCCATCCAATGAGCATCGGAGGGACCCCCTGACGCGGGCAGGTCCTCCGACTCGTCGTCATCAACTGCACCCGCACCAAAGAGATCTTCCACATGGATAGGCTACTCATAGTTTCAGCAAAGGAGACATTGACGTGGATCGCCGAGCATCTGCCCCGCACCGGTCTTCCGGCAGGCGGACCGCTTTGGTGCCCGCGGGCAGGTTGCAGGGTTGGGCCGACCGGTTCGCGGCGAGCCACGGCACCGTTGTTGAAGACCTCGAGGACGGTGGGCTGCTCCTGGGTGCAGCCGACGGTGCGACTGCACTGTTGAGGGCCCCCTGGCCGGCTGACGGACGCCCGGGACGGGGAGCAACTGAGCTTGAACGCCTGGCTTCGCTTGCGAACCAGGAACGGGGGCTTGGCCTGCTCCTTGTTCGCAGGGGCGGCTACGCCATAGCTGCTGCCAGCGGTTCCGTGATCCTTGCTTCGAAGAGCGGCAGTCGCTTCAACGATGCCAAAGCCACAGCAGAACAGGCCCTCCGTATCTTCAACGAACACCGCATTGAGTACATCGTCCCGGGCGGCGACCGCGTGCTGGTGGATCAAGTTCTTGCCCAGCCGCTACTCAGAGCCGTAGCAGGACGGACCCGCTTAGCCTTCCTTGACCTTCAAGAGCCAAAGACTGCCGTGCTGGCGAAGGCGGCTGCCGACGCCTGCTCTGTTCGCATCACAGTGACTGATCCGCCCTTCTAGCAGCCGCTGGACGCGCGCCTCAAGGGTGCCTGCCGGTACAGGTAAGTGCCGTAGTCGGCGAAGCCAGCTTGTGAGTAAAGTAACCGGGCTCCACGATTGGCCTCAGTGACAAGGAGCCAGAATCCCTCAAGATTCCGCTGGGCTCCGGCATTCAACAACGCAGTCAGTACCTCCGTGCCGTATCCGCGCCTGCGGTGGCCGGCCGACGTCGCCATGCTGTAGATGCCGCCCCAACCGTCCACCAGGGCGAGGCGTCCGACGGCGGCGGGCACGCCGTCGTCGCCCCTCACCATTGCGTAAAGCGCCGGACAGCCGGTGAGAATCTTATGAGCTACGGACTGCTCTGCGTCACCACCACGGCCGTCCACGGACCACCACACGCGCAGCCATTCTTCGGAGAGTTCGTCAGCCATTTCAACGCTCCGGCCCGACTTGCTGACCGGTAGCCCTTCCATGCCGCGGACCATGATCCTTGTTGCCGATTGCCTCGTGAAGCGTTGCTCATCAAGGACAGCATTGAGTCCGGAGCTGCGGGAGTCATCGAACACTTGGAAAATCAGGGGAAGGCGACGGAGCCTATACCACTCCGCCGCCGCTCGCACGGATCGCGGGATGCCCGGATCGCCGTTCGGGCCGCCCGAGTTCCTTGGCCACACTGAATTAGCCCTCTGGGTCACTCCGCCCGAAGCGCGGAGGACCCACGCCCCCGTATCTTCGCGCTCAAGGGCAGGCCAGGCCTTATCCATGAGCGATTCCAGGAATGTTTGTTCCATCATGCGAGGCTCCTTTTGTGGCTGGAACGCAAAAAGCTCCCCACCGTAGTGAGGAGCCTTTTGGGCAGAAACTTATTCAGACTTCGTTTCCGGCTTGGCTGCGGGCTTGACCTCCGGTTTGAAGTCGACGCCCGCTTCCTTGCGCTGCTGCGGCGTGATCGGTGCCGGTGCCGCGGTCAGGGGGTCGTAGCCGTTGCCCGACTTCGGGAAGGCAATGACGTCGCGGATCGACTCGACGCCGGCCAACAAAGCAACCACACGGTCCCAGCCCAGTGCCATTCCGCCGTGCGGAGGTGCGCCGTACTTGAAACCTTCAAGCAGGAAGCCGAACTTGGTTTCAGCGTCTTCCTTGTCCAGGCCCATGAGCTGGAAGACGCGTTCCTGTACTTCGCGCTCATGGATACGGATGGACCCGCCGCCGATCTCGTTGCCGTTGCAGACAATGTCGTAGGCGTAAGAGAGCGCCGATTCCGGGTCCGTGTCGAAGGTGTCCAGGAACTCAGGCTTTGGCGAGGTGAAAGCGTGGTGCACAGCCGTCCACTGGCCAGCGCCCACTGCAACGTCACCGGAGGCAACAGCGGCAGCAGCGGGCTCGAACATGGGAGCGTCCACGATCCAGACGAAAGCCCAGTCCTTGGGGTCGATCAAGCCGGTGCGGTGACCGATTTCGACGCGGGCAGCACCGAGCAGGGCGCGGGCTGCGGACTTCTCACCGGCAGCGAAGAAGATGCAGTCGCCGGGCTTGGCGCCAACGGCGTCCGCCAGGCCTTCGCGCTCGGCCTCGGTAAGGTTCTTGGCCACCGGGCCAGCCAACTCGCCGTCTTCCTTGAAGAGGACATAGGCCAGGCCCTTGTGGCCGCGCTGCTTGGCAAATTCCTGCCAGCCGTCCAAAGTACGGCGCGGCTGTGAAGCACCACCAGGCATCACGACGGCGCCCACGTACGGCGCCTTGAAGACACCGAAGTTGGTGTCCTTGAAGAACTCAGTGAGCTCAGTCAGTTCAACTCCGAAACGCAAGTCCGGCTTGTCCGAGCCGTACTTGGCCATGGCGTCCAAGTACGTCATGCGACGGATCGGGGTGGGGATCTCGACGTCGATCAGCTGCCACAAGGCCTTGACGATCGCCTCGCCGAGCTCAATGACGTCGTCCTGGTCCACGAAGCTGGCTTCGATGTCCAGCTGGGTGAATTCCGGCTGGCGGTCCGCGCGGAAATCCTCGTCGCGGTAGCAGCGGGCAATCTGGTAGTACTTCTCGAAGCCGCCCACTTGGAGGAGCTGCTTGAAAAGCTGCGGCGACTGCGGGAGGGCGTACCAGGAACCTGGCGCCAGACGTGCCGGGACCACGAAGTCACGGGCGCCTTCCGGCGTCGAACGCGTCAGCGTGGGGGTTTCGATTTCAACGTAGCCCCGCTGGTGCAGAAGTTCGCGGGCCACACGGTTCGCCTCGGAACGCAGGCGCATGTTGCGGGCGGGGCCGGGACGGCGGAGGTCAAGGTAGCGGTGCTTAAGACGGGCTTCCTCGCCAACCTCCACGTGTTCGTCAATCTGGAACGGCAGGGGTTCGGAGGTGTTGAGGATGACCACCTTGTCCGCGATGACCTCGATCTCACCCGTAGCCAACGCAGGGTTCTCATTGCCTTCAGGACGCTTGTTGACAGTACCTGTCACCTGCAGGACATACTCGTTCCGCAAGCCGTGGAAGACCTCTTCCTCACGGACAACCACCTGGGCTACACCGGACGCATCACGCAGGTCAACGAATGCAACGCCACCGTGATCACGGCGGCGCCCCACCCAGCCGGCCAGGGTAACGGTTTGTCCAATGTGCTCGGAGCGAAGAGATCCGAGGTCATGTGTGCGCAGCACAGCATTCCTTTCAGCATGAAATATAGGGGGATCGTTGCAAAGACGATCCCGTCCGAGTTTACCCGCCCCCGCCACAGCTCATGCCACGAGGACGGAACAATGGATGTTGCCTAGCCCACGGTGGTAATGCGGACGTACAAATCCTCTTCAGCGGGCGTCCAACTGGCCGGATCGGCGTCAACCTGCTCGCCGGAACGGATGTCCTTGACCTGGTGATTGCCGTCGTCGTCGGTGAACCATACGAAGGGGATGCCGCGGCGATCAGCGAACTTGATCTGCTTTCCAAACTTCTCGGCCTTGGCTGCCACTTCCGTCGCAATCCCCCGGCCCCGCAACTGGGCTGCGATGTCCTGCGCCGCGGACCAGCTGTCGTCAGAGTTCAGGGCGACCAGTACGGCCGTGGGCACAGAACGCGAAGCTGCGGCCAGTTCCTGGCTGAGGATGCGGGAAACAAGCCGCGTCACGCCAATGGAAAGTCCGACGCCGGGGAACTTGCGGTTGCCCTTGCTGGCCAGTGCGTCGTAGCGGCCACCGGAGCAAATGGAACCCAGCTGCTCGTGGCCCACCAGCACCGTCTCAACTACAGTCCCAGTGTAGTAATCGAGGCCGCGGGCGATGCTGAGGTCTGCCACGACCTTGCCGGGTGCGCGCTGGACTGCCGCCTGAATGACCTGCTCAAGCTCGTTGAGGCCTTCTTCAAGGAGATCGTCCTTCACTCCGAGTGCGCGGACCTGGTCCACGAATGAAGTGTCTTCCGTGCGGATGGTGGCCAATTCAAGGGCAAGGCCAGCCTGTTCATCGGTAGCCCCCAGCTCGCTCTTCAACAGCTCGGCCACCTTCGCGGCGCCGATTTTTTCCAATTTATCGATGCTACGCAGCACACCGGCCGTGTCCGTCAGTCCAATGCCGCGATAGAAGCCCTCGGCCAGCTTGCGGTTATTGATCCGGAGCCTGAAGTCCGGGATCGGCAGGGCGCTAAGGGCCTCAGCGATGACCAGCGCGATTTCGACGTCGTAGCGGAACGGCAGTTCGCCGTCGCCCACAACATCGATGTCTGCCTGCGTGAACTCACGTGCCCGGCCTTCCTGCGGCCGCTCGCCCCGCCAGACTTTCTGGATCTGGTACCGGCGGAAGGGGAATGCCAGGTACCCGGCGTTCTCCACCACGTAGCGGGCGAAGGGGACAGTCAGGTCAAAGTGAAGGGCCAACGCGTTCGGGTCCGCCTTGTCGGGTTGCGTCTGCTCCGCAGCCTCGCCCTCATCGTCCTGGAGCCTGCTCAGGCCATAGACCTCTTTGTCTATTTCGCCTTTGCGGAGCAGCTGGCCCACTGTTTCAACAGCGCGGGTCTCGATGGAAGAAAAACCGTGCAGTTCAAATGTCTTCCGGAGCGTATCCAGCACATGGAGCTCCACCAACCGCTCCTGGGGAAGCCACTCGGGGAATCCGGACAGGGAGGCGGTACGTGCCATGGTGGAAAAGTCTCCTCGAAGAAAGCTGACGCTGGCATTGCACCGCAGCTTTAAACACCCTTTCGGCGTTTACAGGGCGGGCGTCCAGCCGGTCATGCATAAACTATGTGCGGCAGCCAGTTTATGCTTTCCGCGCGTGCACATCTAATGCAGCATGCCCGGTTCCTGTCGGCAGCCATCGAAAGTGGACACAATCAGGAGGACTCTTGGCAACAAGGTCGCGGGATGACCGCGAAGCGAAACGGCGCATCAGGCAGATGGAAGCCAAGCGTGCCCTGCGGCAGGAACAGGGCAAGCGACGCAAACGTGACAACACCATCGCCGTGAGTGCAGCTGCCGTGACCGTGGTCCTGGCCGTCGTGCTGCAACTGACGGTCTTTGCTTCCAACCCCACAGAGGCCGAGTTCGCCGCCGCCGAGGCGGGGCTCGGTTCGCCGTCGGCGTCCCCATCCGCTTCCAACAGCGCCGATATTCCCAGCCCGGACACGGCCGCTGGAAAGACATTCACCGGCGAGCTCGCGTTGAACAGCGGCGTTGTCGGCGTAGAGCTCAACGGGACTGCCGCGCCGCAAGCTGCTGCCGTGTTCAAGTCCCTGAGCGACGCCAGCTACTACAACGGGGCGTTCTGTCACCGGCTGACAACGTCCGAAACGTTCGGGCTCCTCCAATGCGGAGCCAAATCCGAAGACGGCGCGGACGACGCAAATTATCGGTGGGGGCCACTGGAAAATACTCCCGCAGACAACAAGTACCCTGCGGGAACCATTGCAGTTGCCCGCACCGGCAACGACGCCTACGGCAACGGCCACCAATTTTTCATCGTCTACAAAGACACCACCATCCCGGCTGATACCGCAGGCGGATACACCGTGGTGGGCAAGGTGACCAGTGGCCTTGACGTGGTCACCAAGATCGCCGCGGCAGGCCTTAAACCCGGTGAAAACGCCAGCGACGGCGCCCCTGTGGCACCTGTCACGATAGACTCGTTTTCTCTGAAGTAACCAGCCCCGGGCCCGGCCTGCGGTGCATTACCTGAGCAGTTCCCTCCAAGCGAAAGACTTTTAGCGGTGACAGACAGTCAGAAATCCGACGAAACAGCAGTAGTGGCCAACCAAGACGCAGTCGAGGCAGCCGGCACCAACGGCTCCGAGGCACCGGCTCCGGCGGAGCCCACTCCAGCCAACGAAGCAACTCCGGCTGCCGAATCAGCTCCGGTGGAGGCCGCCTCGGCCGTCGAAACAGCTCCGGCTGCCGCGGAAACACCGGAAGAAGCGCCGGCAGAAGAGCCTGCAGCCCCGGCCGCTCCTCGTCCGACGCCGTCCGCAGCGCCCTCCCCTGCGGCCTTCGCTGCCCGTCCCAAGGCCCCTGCCGCCGTCGTGCCTGCGGCCCCGGCGGTGTCCGCTGCCTCACTCGCTGAGGCAGCCAAATGGGGACGCGCTGAAGGTGATGGCCACGTCTTCCTGACGCTGGATGGTGAAGAGATCCCCGTTGGTCAGTACCCGGGCGTCAGCGCTGACGAGGCACTTGGCTACTTTGCCCGTAAGTTCGACGACATCATCGCGCAGGTGGTTCTCCTGGAACACCGCGTGGAGTCCAAGGCTCCTGCCACAGACATGCAGAAGACGGTCACGCACCTCCGCGAGCAACTCGCCGAGCGCAATATGGTGGGTGACGTTCGTGCTGCTGAGGCCCGCTTGGACGCCCTGTCAGCCCAGATTGTAGAACTCGAGAAGTCCGAGAAGGCTGCTCACGAGGCGGTGCGCGCCAATGAACTCGCAGCGCGCGAAGCAATTGTTGCTGAAGCTGAGACCATTGCCGGCCAGGACCCCGCGCAGATCCAGTGGAAGACCTCAAGCGCACGTATGAACGAGCTGTTTGAAACGTGGAAGGCTGCGCAAAAGAGTGGTGTCAGGCTTGGCCGCAGTAACGAAGACGCGCTGTGGAAGCGTTTCCGCTCGGCACGGACGGTATTTGATCGCCACCGCCGCGCATACTTCTCGCAGCTTGACAGCAATAACTCCGCTGCAAAGTCAGCCAAGGAGGCCCTGATCGCGGAGGCCGAGGCGCTTTCAACGTCTACCGACTGGGGATTCGCAGCCGGCGAGTACCGCAGGCTGATGGACCAGTGGAAGACGACGCCTCGTGCAAGCCGCAAGGACGATGACGCTCTCTGGGGCCGGTTCCGCGCCGCCCAGGACGTCTTCTTCAGCAACCGCCAGGCCGCTAACGAGCAAATCGACCAGGAATACACTGCGAACCTCGCCGTCAAGGAACAGTTGGTGGCTGAGGCGCAGGCGCTTCTTCCCATCAATGATCTCAACGCCGCCAAGAAGTCCCTTCAGTCCATCAGGGACCGTTGGGAAGATGCCGGCAAGGTTCCCCGCGCCGACATGGGTCGGATTGAGGCAGGGCTTCGCAAGGTTGAAGATGCGGTCCGTGAAGCCGAGGAAGAGAAGTGGCGCCGGAGCAACCCGGAAACCAAGGCCCGCACCAACAGCGCCTTGTCACAGCTTGAATCGGCTATTGCAGGTCTCAAGGAGGATCTGGAGAAAGCCGAGAAGGCCGGTGACCAGCGCCGTATCAAGGCGGCCCGCGAGGCTCTGGAAGCCCGTCAGGCATGGCTTGACCAGATCCAGCGCTCGGCAAGCGACCTCGCCTAGAGGACCCCAAGCCAAGATCTTTCGTGCAGGCTCCGTTCCGGTTATCCACATAACCGGAACGGAGCCTGTACTCGTATGATGGCCGCACGGAATGATCAATGAATGGTCCCCGCTGTCAACGCCCCGCATTTGCTGGAGCCGGTCATTTCCGAGCTCTACTCCCCCAGTCGCATCTTTACGTGGAACGAACTGCAAAGTATGGCGTTCGATGGCATCCTGCTGCCCCTGTACGGGAAGAGTTACGCTTCCCCGGGTGTCGCTGTTACCCATCGCCTGCGAGCCCGCGCAGCGGCCCTCACCGTCCCGGAAAGAATCCGGACCAAGGTGGTCGCCGGCCGGCTCACAGCAGCATGGATCTACGGTTGCGCGAACCCACCTGAGCACCTGTCACTGCTTGTCGATTCAAAACATCGCATTTCCAGCCTGCGGGGATCCACGGCATGCAGCCTCCATGAGGTCCGTTTGGGTCAGATGGACGTCGTCAGCCTCGGAGGAATGCTCGTCAGCAGCCCTCTACGTACCGCGGCGGACATCGCCCTCCATGTCGAAGCCGAACGCGCTCTGCCGGCGTTGAAGCGCCTTCTGGAGCGGGAAGAACTTGGCATCAGGCTGCGGCTACTTACCCTGGCCGTGGAGTCGGCTCCCCGGGTGCCACACAAGAAGCGCGCCTTGGCAACATTGGGCCAGCTGGCTTCCTCGGATCCAGGCTAGCTGCGACGGCGGTTGCCAGTAGTCCGATACACGTCAAAAACTCCATCAATGCGGCGAACCGCGTTCAAGACGTGATGCAGGTACTTCGGATCGCCCATTTCGAAGGCAAACTTCGAGATCGCGACTCTGTCACTCGACGTGTGAACCGAGGCGGCCAGGATGTTGACGTGGTTCTCGGACAAGATACGGGTCACGTCGGACAGCAGGGACTTCCTGTCCAAAGCTTCCACTTGAATCTCCACAAGGAACACACTCGACTGCGTGGGTGCCCACTCAACCTCAACAATTCTGTCCGGCTGGTCACGAAGACCCGAGACATTGGTGCAGTCCGTCCGGTGGACAGAAACTCCTGATCCACGCGTTACAAAGCCCAGGATGGGGTCCGGGGGTACGGGCGTGCAGCACCGGGCCAGCTTGACCCAGACATCGCCGACGCCGCGCACGATGACGCCCGAATCCGAGAACTTCGACTTCGCAACCTGGGTTGGAATACTGACTTCATCGAGGTCCTCATCGGGTGTTTCATGACCACCCAGGTGCTCGACGAGCTTTTCCATGACGGACTGGGCCGAGGTATGCCCGTCGCCAACGCCCGCATACAGCCCGGAGATGTCTACATAGTGGAAGTCCTCCGCCACTGCAGACAAAGCGTCATGCGTCATCAGGCGTTGCAGAGGCAGGTTCTGCTTCCGCATAGCCCGCGTCAGCATGTCCTTGCCGCGTTCTATGGCTTCCTCGCGGCGTTCTTTGGTGAACCATTGGCGGATCTTGTTGCGTGCCCGTGCCGACTTGACGAAGTGCTGCCAGTCCTGGCTGGGCCCGGCGCCTTCAGCCTTGGAGGTGAAGATCTCTACCCAGTCGCCATGGTTCAGCTCGCTGTTGAGCGGGACCAACTTGCCATTGACGCGGGCACCGATGGTTCGGTGGCCGACCTCCGTGTGCACGGCGTACGCGAAGTCCACAGGGGTGGATCCGGCCGGAAGTGCCATGACTTCACCCTTGGGAGTGAAAACGAACACTTCCCGGGCATTGATCTCGTAGCGGAGCGAATCCAGGAACTCTCCGGGATCCGATGTCTCCTGCTGCCAGTCCACCAGCGACCGCAACCAGCCCATGTCCCCGTCACGCGGGCTGCCCGGGCCTTGCGCCGTCCGGTTGGGCTGGTCCTTGTACTTCCAGTGGGCTGCCACACCGTATTCTGCACGGCGGTGCATCTCGTGGGTGCGGATTTGGATCTCCACAGGCTTGCCGCCGGGGCCAATCACCGTTGTATGCAGCGACTGGTACATGTTGAATTTGGGCATCGCGATGTAGTCCTTGAACCGCCCCGGGAGGGGGTTCCACCGTGAATGCAGCGTCCCCAGGGCTGCGTAACAGTCACGAACTGAATCCACCAGGACACGCACGCCCATGAGGTCGTTGATGTCGTCGAAGTCTTTGTCCCGGACGATCATCTTCTGGTAAATCGAGTAGTAATGCTTGGGCCGGCCAGTGATGGTCGCCTTGATTCGTGCTGTCCGAAGGTCATCCGCTATCTGGTTGCGGATGACGCTGAGGCTCTTTTCCCGCTCCGGCGTGCGGTCGCCCACCATGCGCACGATTTCCTCGTACACCTTGGGGTACAGCGCAGCGAAGGAGAGATCTTCCAGTTCCCACTTGATGGTGTTCATACCCAGGCGATGCGCCAGCGGTGCAAAGATCTCCAGGGTTTCACGGGCTTTGCGCGATGAAGACTCCGCGGAAACAAACCGCCAAGTGCGCGCATTGTGGAGGCGGTCTGCGAGCTTGATCATCAGGACACGGATGTCCTTGGCCATCGCAACCACCATCTTGCGGACGGTTTCCGATTGCGCAGCCTCGCCAAAACTGACCTTATCCAGCTTGGTAACGCCATCCACCAACATGGCAACTTCGGGTCCGAAGTCCCGCGTCAGGTCAGCCAGGGTGTACGGAGTGTCCTCCACGGTGTCGTGAAGCAACGCTGCTGCCAGGGTAGTCCCGGTCATGCCGAGTTCAGCCAGGATGGTGGCCACAGCCACGGGATGGGTGATGTACGGATCACCGCTCTTGCGCTTCTGCCCTTGGTGGCTCTGCTCCGCCACTGCGAAGGCGCGTTGGATCAGGTCGAAGTCCTCTTTGGGATTGTTCGCCCGGACCGTCCGCAGCAGTGGCTCCAGGATCGGCGAGTACGGAGCGATGCCCCGCCCCGTCAGGCGGGCAAGCCGGGAGCGCGTACGCTCCCTCCGTCCCGGGAAGGTGGGACGCGCACCGGGAGCATCGACTGGAACCGCAGCCGCAGTTCGTCCGGGCACACTCGTTGCCGGAACTGCCACAGTCTTGCGGCCGTCATCCCCGCCCGCCGGTGGTGCCGACGTCGCACGTTCTTCCACAGAAGTACCCCTCACAACCGATTTAATTCTCCCAGTCTATTCCCGCTGGCGAATGCTTCTGCAACCGGGCTGCACATGACGATGACGCAGGCAAGTCAAAGAGCCGGCCTCCGCAGTGGTGCGGAGGCCGGCTCTTGGCCAAACAACGGTACTGAACAGCCCTAGACCGTGGCTTCAGTCCTGCGGTGGGCAACCTTCTTGGCTTGCTTGACGAGGTCAGGCTCGCTCTGGCGGAGCCACGCGTACAGCGGTGCCGCAATGAAGATCGTGGCCGCCGTACCAATGAGGATCCCCACGAACAACGCCAGGGAAAGATCGCGAAGGGTGCCAGCGCCCAGGAGCCCGGCACCAATGAAGAGGATTGCCGCCACCGGGAGGACTGCCACCATCATGGTGTTGATGGAGCGGACCAAGGTTTGGTTGACGGCCAGGTTGACCTCTTCACTGAACGTGCGGCGGGTGGACGTGGCGATGTCCGAGGTGTTCTCACGGATCTTGTCGAAGACCACCACGGTGTCATAAAGCGAGTAGCTGAGGACCGTGAGGAAGCCAATGATTGCCGAGGGCGTGACTTCGAAGTCGCTCAAGGCGTACACGCCCGCCGTGGTAAACATAGTGACCAGCATTCCGACTAGTGCCGACAAGGACATCTTCCAGGTCCTGAAGTACAGCGCCATCAGGACAGCTGCCAAGGCAACGAAGACCACCAGGCCGATGAGGGCCTGGCGAGTGACATCCTGACCCCAGGTTGGGCCAACGAAGTTGGACGTCACTTCGTTCTCCGTCACGCCGTAGGCGCTGGTGAGGCCATCCTTGATCCGTTTGGTTTCGTCATCGGTGAGCTGATCCGTTTGAATCCGCATGGTGTTGCCTGCCACGTTGGCAACGCGGGGAATGGCATCGGGCACGATGTCGTGGACGGCCTTTTCGCCCAGGCTTGCGTCTGTGGTGCTCACATTCGAAACGGTGAACTCGGAGCCGCCACGGAATTCGATTCCAAGGTTGAAACCGCCCTTGACCACCGGAATCAGGATGGAGAGTGCCACGGCGACCGCCGCAATGATGAACCAGATTTTTTTGGAATTGACGAAGTTGTACGAGCGCTTGCCCGTGTATAGCTCGTGGCCGAAGGTTGCGAAGCTCGTGGTCATTACTTCTCCTCCTTGGTGCCGTTGGAAGTACCAGTGAGCTGGCCCTTCTCGGCAAGGCGCCTCTCGGCGATGGTCATGCGTCGTTCGGCTTCGGCTGCCGCGCCGGTGTTGCGTGCGCGAACTACGGCAGGCTTTTCCTCCGGCGTACGGAGGCGGCCCGCGCCCCGGTAAAGGGGAACTGCGCCGAGACGGTCAGGAGAAAGCCCTGAGAAACGGTGGCCCTCGCCAAAGAACTTGGTGCGGGCAAGTACCTGCAACATGGGGTGGGTAAACATGAAGACCACTAGCAAGTCAGCCAGCGCCGTCAGGCCGAGGGTGAAGGCAAAGCCACGTACGTTGCCCACGGCTACGAAGTAGAGGACCAGAGCGGCAAGGAGGTTGACGGCCTTGGAAGCCAGCACGGTGCGCTTGGCCCGCTTCCAGCCATTTTCGACGGCGGACACCAGACCACGACCCTCGCGCAGCTCATCCCTGATGCGTTCGAAGTAGACGATAAACGAGTCAGCGGTCTGGCCAATGGCCACGATCAGACCCGCGACGCCTGCCAGGGAGAGACGATAGTTTTCCGTCCATCCAAGGATGGCAATGGCTAGATAGGTCAGCACACCGGCCACCACAAGTGACGCGATGGTGACAAGACCCAACGCGCGGTACTGGAACAGGGAGTACACGACCACCAGCAACAGACCGATCATGCCTGCCAGCAAGCCGAGGCGAAGTTGGTCGCCACCGAGAGTGGCCGAGATCTGCTCCTGTGATTGGATCTCGAAGCTGATGGGCAGTGCACCATACCGCAACTGGTCAGACAAAGCCTTCGCAGACGCCTGGGTGAAGTTACCCGTGATCTGCGGCTTGCCATCAGTGATGACAGCAAGGGCCCGCGGGGCGGAAAGTACTTTGTCGTCCAGGACGATCGCGAACTGTGACTTGGGATCGTCACTACCCTGGGCCTGCGCTGCAGCGTAGAACTGGTTGAGGCGTTCGGTGACGGCCTTGAACTTTGCCGTTGCATCCGAGTTGAAGACAATGTTGACGCCCCAGGAATTCGTCACGGAGCCCTGGGCACCCTGGACCTGGGTAAAGGTGGAATCGCTGATGTCCTGGCCTTTGACCTCAACGGGCCCGAGGATGTACTTGATCGCCGGAGTCGTGGCAGTGGCCGCCTCGCAGGTTACAAGCGGTTTGGCGGGATCTGAGCGGTCGCGCTTTTCCGGTGACGGATTCACGCAGTCGAGCGCTTCAAATTCCTTCTGGACTTCCGGGGTGATCCAGTTGACATCACTCGCGTTGGCCGGCTCGGCCGTCGGCTTGTTCAGCTGATCCTCAGGAGTGCGCTGCTCGGCCGGTATAGCCGCAGGGTCGCCATAGGTGATGACCGGGCGGAAGTTCATGTCGGCCGAAGCCTGAATCAGGTCGCGGGTTTCCTTCGACGGTGTTCCCGGAAGGCTGACCACCACGTTGCGGCCGGACTGCGTGCTGATTTCGGCTTCAGCAACACCGGAGCCATCCACTCGCTGCCGAATGATGGCAACTGCCTGGTTGAGTTGCTCCTCATTGATCTCGCTGGAACCCTCCACCCGGGGTGCCAGGATCATCTGGGTTCCGCCTTCAAGGTCCAGAGCAAGCTTCGGAGCCCAACTGGCATTGCCAGTCACTACTCCGCCAGCAAGGACAGCGGTTAATACAACGAAAATTGCGCCAAGCCAGGTCAGCACCCTGCGGGCTGAGTTTTTGGGGCCGGTCCGTGCCATTATCGATCTTCCTGTTATCGCCGGACAGCCGCCGGCCAACGCTGGTAAGCGTCTGCCGGCGGCTCTCCGCTGCCGTAGAAGTTGCCTTGCGCGGTGTCGCCGCGACTGACGGTGCTAGTTGTCCTTCTTGTCCTCTTTGTTGAGGCGCGCGATGGTTTCTTCCGGTGTCTCGACGGCGGCAGGAGCCTCAGCCTCTGCGGCTGTCAGGGAAGAAGCGTCATCCGGGACAACCGGTGCTTCCTCGGGGGTGGTTTCAACCACCTTGGTGACTGCCTGGCGGTGAACCGTTGCCTGGTTACCCGGGGAAAGTTCGATGACGACCTTGTTCTCAGCTTCGTCGATGGACACGATGCGGCCAAAGAGACCGAAGCTGGTCATGACGTCGACACCAGGAGCGAACTTGGACTGCATTTCAGCCTGCTGCTGCTGGGTCTTCTTGTTGCGGCGGAACATCATGAAGACAAAGAGTCCAAGCATGACGAACAGCAATATGGTCATTGGATCCACAGGGAAGTTCCGTTCTGTACTTACGTTTTGGTTCACGGCAACGTCCCTGGCAGATCCGCATAGCGGGCATGGATCAAGGACTCGAACGTGCCGAGCGTCATACCAGTCTAGTGGGAAAAGCTGAACAGAGCGTGTTAACCGACCGTATCTATGCTTTCGGCGTGGTTTTCGTCCTCACCGAACAAGGCGAGGGTCTCTTGGCCAAAGACTCCGGCCGGTACTGCGTAGCCGAGGTGGGTCCAGGCGGACGCCATCGCGATTCGGCCCCTCGGAGTCCGTCCCAAAAGTCCCTCACGTACAAGGAACGGTTCAGCCACGGTCTCCACCGTTTCTGGTTCTTCGCCGACGGCAATAGCCAACGTGGACAAGCCAACAGGGCCACCGTTGAACTTGGTTATCAGGGCTTCAAGAACGGACCTGTCCAGCCTGTCCAAGCCGCGTTCGTCTACTTCGTACATATCCAAGGCAGCTGACGCCGAACGGGCATCGATTTGCTCGATGCCATGCACAAGCGCCCAGTCACGCACACGGCGCAGCAGCCGGTTGGCTATACGCGGTGTTCCCCGTGACCGACCGGCGATCTCGGTGAAACCAGCGGAGTTTACCTTCAAGTCCAGAAGCCCGGCAGAACGGCGGAGGACAAGTTCGAGTTCGGCCACGGAATAGAACTCAAGGTGCCCGGTGAAACCGAACCGGTCCCGCAGGGGGCCCGGCAGAAGTCCTGCGCGTGTGGTGGCACCTACCAGGGTGAAGGGAGGAAGCTCCAGCGGGATCGCAGTTGCGCCTGCTCCTTTGCCCACCACGATGTCCACGCGGAAATCTTCCATGGCCATGTACAGCATTTCTTCTGCTGGCCTGGACATGCGGTGGATTTCGTCAAGGAACAGGACCTCGCCCTCCGAGAGCGAGGAAAGGATGGCTGCGAGATCCCCGGCGTGCTGGATGGCCGGTCCGCTGCTGATACGCAACGGTGCGTTCATCTCCGCGGCGATGATCATGGCAAGGGTGGTCTTGCCGAGTCCCGGAGGCCCGGACATCAGCACGTGGTCGGCGCTGCGGCCACGCATCTTCGAAGCCTCAAGCACCAAAGCCAACTGCTTGCGGACCCTATGCTGTCCTACGAAGTCGTGCAGGTTCTTGGGACGGAGAGCAGCTTCAATGACCCGCTCTTCCGGTTCCTCGCCCCCGCTGACGAGTGACTGCTCAGCCACGGCTGCCTACGCGGTTGCCTGCGCGCGCGCCGTCCTGGCCAAGCCAGCGCAGTGTAGCCCGAAGTATTTGGGCTACGTTTCCTGCGTCCACGAGTTCCGGCGAGTCCGCCATGGCTTTGTCGATGCTGCCGTTGGCGTCCTTCTCGGACCATCCCAAGCTGGTCATGGCTGCGACTACCTGCGGCTTCCATTGCGCGTTCGGGGCTGCGGCGGGAGCAGTACCCGCGCCGGTTCCGTGCGGAACCAACTTTCCGGCCAGCTCGAGGACAATGCGGCCGGCAACCTTGGGACCAATGCCCGGCACCTTGGTAAATGCCTTGCTGTCACCAGTGTGGGCCGCCACCCGGATGGCTTCCGGTTCGTGCACGGCGAGAACAGCCAAGGCCAAACGCGGCCCAACCCCGCTGACACTGAGCAGGACGTCGAAGACTTCGCGTTCGTCGTCGTCGGCAAACCCGAACAGCGTGAGTGAATCTTCACGGACGATCATGGAAGTGAAGAGCTTGGCTTCGGTTCCTGTTTTGAGGTGGCTCAAGGTCTGCGGAGTGGCGAAGACACTCATACCCGCACCGTTGAGGTCGATTACAGCGGTGGACAAACCAACGTGGGCTACGGTTCCACGGAGAAAACTGATCAAGACCCGGCTCCTGAAATACTGCCTGCTCCGTCACCGTGAAAACTGCGGCCAAAGCGGACTATCCGAACATATCTACGAATACCCTAGCAAGGGCGGCTGACAATCACCGTTTGCGGCGCGCTTTTGCTTCGGCTTCGGCCCACGCTTTCTGCGCGGGAGTGAGCCCGCCCTTTCCGTTAGCGCCACCAACCGAGCCCATTCCACTGCCTGCGCGCCAAGCGTGGGTGAGGGCCAGTGCGAGGGCGTCAGCAGCATCAGCCGGCTTGGGTGGAGCATCCAGGCGCAGAATCTTGGTCACCAATTTGGTGACCGCATCCTTGTTCGCAGTCCCGCTGCCGGTAACCGCGGCTTTCACCTCGGAAGGTGTGTGCAATGCGACCGGGATGCCGCGGCGTGCTGCCGCCACGATGACGACGCCCGACGCCTGGGCTACGCCCATCACCGTGCTCACATTCATCTGTGAGAAAACACGCTCGACGGCGACGACATCCGGCTTGTGCAGGTCCAACCATTCGTCAATGGCCTGGGCAATGACCAGCAAACGCTTGTCCAAGGTCAGCTCGGCAGAGGTGCCCACCACTCCGACTGCCACCATGGTGGCCCGGCGGTTCCGCTCAATGTCCACCACACCGATGCCGCAACGGGTAAGGCCCGGATCGACTCCCAATACGCGAAGAGTCAAGTCCGGGCCTTCCTGATGGCTGTAAACCTGCTGGTTGTCAAAGTTGTTGCGCTGCACCCACCCGATTACTCGGCGTCGAGGGCGGCCTGCACTTCCTCGCTGAGGTCCGCGTTGCTGTAAACGTTCTGGACATCGTCCAGGTCTTCCAGCGCATCCACGAGCTTCATGAATTTCTTGGCGCCGTCAACGTCCAAGTCCACCTGCATGGACGGAACGAATTCGGCTTCGTCAGTCTCGTAGTCGATACCGGCTTCCTTCAAGGCATCACGGATGGCCTGGAGATCGGAGGGCTCCGAGTGGATTTCCCAGTTTTCACCGCTGTCCTTGACTTCCTCGGCTCCGGCATCAAGGACAGCCATCAGGATGTCGTCTTCGCTGAGGCCGTTCTTGGGCAAGACAACAACACCCTTGCGCGCGAAGAGGTAGCTCACGGAACCGGGATCGGCGATGGTGCCACCGTTGCGCGAAATCGCCAGGCGCACCTCGGAAGCGGCACGGTTCTTGTTGTCGGTCAGACACTCAATCAACAAAGCCGAACCCTGGGGACCGCGGGCTTCATACATGATCTCGGTGTAGTCCACCACTTCACCGGTGAGGCCCGCACCACGCTTGATGGCGCGATCGATGTTGTCGTTGGGTACCGAAGTTTTCTTCGCCTTCGTGACTGCGAGCTCAAGGCCAGGGTTGCCGGCAAGGTCCGGTCCACCCATGCGCGCAGCAACTTCGATGTTCTTGATCAGTTTCGCGAACGACTTTGCACGCCTGCCGTCAATGATGGCTTTCTTGTGCTTGGTGGTCGCCCATTTGGAGTGGCCTGACATGCTTTACGCTTCTCCTCTGATCATTCGAATAAAGAGTTCATGCACGCGTTTCTCTCCCGTCACTTCCGGGTGGAAGGAGGTGGCCAGCAGTTGGCCGGAACGCACTGCAACAATTCTAGCCACTCCATGCAATGTAGCCGTGTGGCTGGCGTGGTCGGGATCAACCTGGGCAAGGACTTCCACGCCCGGACCAACACGTTCCACCCAGGGGCCGCGGATGAATACCGCGTGAACGGGATCCACACCGGATTCACCGGCACTGAAATCCAAGCCCTTGAAATCGAGGTCGGTTTCGAAGGATTCGCGTTGTCTTCCGAAAGCGTTGCGGCGGACCGTAATATCCAGGCCGCCGAAAGTCTGCTGGGGGTTTCCGTCAAGGTCCGTAGCCGGGTCTGCAATTTCATTGGCCAGCAGGATCATGCCGGCGCAGGAGCCGTAGACCGGAAGGCCCTCCGCGATGCGCTTTTGAAGGGGGTCACGGACTTCGAAGATCCGGGAAAGCTTGTCTATGGTGGTGGACTCGCCGCCGGGGATAATCAGGCCGTCGATGTCGTCGAGCTCTGACGGGCGGCGAATACCCACGCCGGTGGCTCCAGCGGCCTCAACAGCGTGGATATGCTCGCGGAAGTCGCCCTGGAGAGCCAGCACGCCTATTCGGAGTCCTGCACCCACGCGTGACGAAGCGTCGGAAAGGGGGTTGGTCATTGGTCCATCATAGTGGTCCAAGCCCTCAGTAACCCTGTGTCCGGCCGTCGGGCGCTGCCGTCAGGCAGGGTTCCATGCCCCGACTGGGATATATTACAGAGCATGCTTTCCTTCAGCGTTCCCCTCGGCAAGCTGGTCCGCACACTGTCCCGCCTCCGGGGTGGAGGCTCAGCTTTTCCCGGTCTGGTGGTCGAGAAAATTGACCCCGGCTTCATGCAGCGAACGCTGGCGTCGCTCCCCCTCGGTGTAGCCGTGGTCAGTGGCACCAACGGTAAAACGACTACTACCAAGATGGTGGTGGAACTCCTTGAAAGCCAAGGCTTGAAGGTCTTCACCAACCGCAGCGGCAGCAACTTCACCCGAGGTGTGGCCGCATCGCTCCTGGGCGATGTGGATTGGCGTGGACGACTCGATGCGGACATCGCCATCCTGGAACTCGATGAAGCCCACGCCGTGCACTTCGTCAACAAAGTGGAGCCACGCTTCAGCCTTCTTTTGAATGTCCTGCGCGACCAACTGGACCGCTTCGGCGAAATCGACAAAACGGCCCGTTTGCTGGAGCACATCGCCTCCAAGACGACAGACACCGTGGTCCTCAACCGCGAAGACCCCCGAGTAGCCCGGATTGCCGCTGCCCTCAACACTCTAGACGCCGTTCACCACCCCGAAATCAGGTACTTCGGACTCGATGAATCGTTGCGCAGCACTTTCCCGAACGACGACGAAATGCGCACAACGGGCATTGGTCCATCCCCGTCAGGCACCTCTGTTGCCGCAGAAACCGGTGACGACGTAGACCTGCCGGCTGCCGACGTCGTACTCCGCCGGGTAGGTGCCCAGGACGCTGACTTTGAGTTCGATGACGAAACCGTCACCACATCCATGAAACTGCGTGGTGTCTACAACATCTTCAATGCTGCGGCAGCATTGTCGCTGGCGCGGGCCATCCTGGGAACCGGGCCGGTGGACACGCCCAAACTCGTGAAGGCCTTGGGAGAAGTTGCTCCCGCGTTCGGCCGCGGCGAAAGCCTCACGGTGGACGGCCAGCCCTTGGAATTGGTGCTCGTGAAGAACCCCAGCGGTTTCCGACTAGGGCTTAAGTCCTTCCCTGCCGGCGGGTATGCCACCATGATTGCCATCAACGACAACTACGCCGACGGGAGGGACATGTCCTGGCTCTGGGACGTTGAGTTCGATTCCCTGAGGGAAGACGGCGTGGAAGTCCTCACCGGAGTCCGCGCGTACGACATGGCGCTCCGCCTCCAATACGACGACGTGCCCTTCGGGGTGGTCGAACCGGACATCACCGCAGCACTGCGGACTTTTATTGACGGCTCGCGAGGCAAGCCCAAGCGCATTTTCTGCACTTACACCTCCATGCTCGCCATACGCCGTGAACTGGCCAAAATCACCATAGTTGAGGTGGTCTCATGACCTCGGAAGCACAGCCCCAGCCGGAAACCCAGCCGCACCCGGACGCTCAGCCCCAACTGGACGCTCAGCCCAGCAAGGGAACAATCCGCGTCCTCCAGCTCTACCCGCGGGAAATGAACATCTACGGCGACTGGGGCAACGCCCTTGTCCTGAAGCAACGGATCAAGTGGCACGGCTATACGCCGGAGTTGCTCGAGTACAACGTGGGCGACGAGTTCCCGGACGACGTCGACATTATTGTGGGCGGAGGCGGGCAGGACAGTGGACAGCTCGTCATTCAGGACGATCTGCAGGCCCGTGCTGCGCAGTTGAAGCAGCTCGCGGATGAGGGCGCCCCCATGTTGGTGATTTGTGGGCTGTACCAGCTTTTCGGCAGGTTCTTCAAGACCAGCACGGGGCCCGTCATTCCCGGCATCGGCATTCTTGACGTCGAAACCCACGGAACTGACGAGCGTCTCATCGGCAACGTAACCATGAAATCTGCCGAATTCGGCGACATCCTGGGCTACGAAAACCACAGCGGGCAGACAACCTTGGGTCCCGGCGTCGACCCCCTCGGCACTGTTACCAAGGGCGCTGGCAACAACAGCAAGGACGGGCATGAGGGCGCCCGCTACAACAACATCGTAGCGAGCTACCTGCACGGTTCATTGCTGCCGAAGAATCCGGCCATTGCGGACTTCCTGATCCGGACGGCAGCCGAACGCAAGTTTGGAGCGTTCGTGCCGGGAACGCCCGACGACGGTTATGCCCGCCTTGCGCGCGAACACGCCGCACGCCGGCCGCGGTAGGCGCTACTTTTCCTTGGTGATCAGCAGTTCATGGGCGCCGGCACTTGCTGCGCCCATGGACTCAACCACCGCTTTGGTTCGCTGGTAGGTCTCGGCATCGGCCGCGGGGGTGGCGCAGACTCCCTGGGGTGCATCGCTGGCCACGGAGCACCAACGATAAGGATCGCGAACGATCACTGACGGTGCCCAGGCGAGGTCCGAAGCAGTCCAAACACCTGCGGCGTTCTGGCTGAACTGCGCCCTGACCAGCAGGCCTTCATTATTGAGGACGTACCAAGGGGACAGTTCGGTGACACCGTTGCCCAGCCCGTACACAATCCAGGTGCCCTTGTAATTCTCGATCGGCAGCACCGAGTGGGTGTGGTGCCCATAGATCATGGTGAACTGGCCGCTGTCCACCAACGCGTGAGCAACTTCCTGTTGCTGGGCATTGGCTTCGCTGGCGTACTCGTCACCGGCGTGCATGACGCCCAGGACAATGTCGGCTCCCAACGCCTTCGCCTGTGTTGCCTTCGCAATCATGGCCGCTGGATCCAGTTCGTCAACCAACCACGGGTACTCAGGGATCTGCCCGTTATGGCCGTACGTTCCAATGATCACCGCCACCTTGGCAGCGTCCGTTTGGAGCATGAGTATCTCTTTGGACTCCGCTTCCGTCCGGTAGGAACCCGTGTGCTTCAAACCCGCCGCGTCCAACGCGTCCAGCGTTCGGAGCAAACCTTCGGTACCGCGATCAATGGTGTGGTTGCTCGCCGTTGTGCAGGCCTGGTAGCCAACTTCCTTGGAGGCTGTGATGATCTGTGGTGGGACGTTGAAGGAAGGGTAGGCAGAGAAAGGCCCTTCCGGGGTAGCAACGGGGGTTTCCTGATGGCAGATGGCGAGGTCGCTGTTACGAATGTAGCGACGCTGCCCCTCGAGGAGCGGAACGAACGTATAGCCGGGCTGACCAGCTGCGGCAGCGTCCGCTCTCGCTTGTTGCCAGAGCTGGGTATGCACCAACATGTCGCCTGTCACCGTGATGGAGGTGCAGCGCAACTCGGGGCACGCGGGCCCCTTGCCTGGAGTAGGGTTCGGCGCGGGTGTTCGGGCTGGGCTTGGGCTCTCGATCGCCGGGACGGAAGTGGCGCTGCTGCGGTTCGCGTCATCATTTTCCGCTATGACTCCGCAAGCGCTAAGCAGTAGGGATATGGCCGCGGCGCTCAACACGAGTGCCGCCTTGCGAGGACGGAACCATCTCCCGGAAAATGTGATTTTGCCCATGGCTTTCATCCTACGGCGGAAGCTTTGAGGAAGCCGGGCGTGCCGCTCTTGAGGACACGATTCTTACGTGAAAGAGTCACTTCATGACTAACCCACTCCTGAGCCCCAGCCCTCTCCCCTATGGGCTCCCACCCTTCGCTGGCATCTCGGCAGAGCACTATGCGGAGGCCGTTGAGGCAGGGCTGGCATCGCACCTTCAGGAAATTTCCCGGATCGTGGCCAATCCGGAGCCAGCTACTTGGGAAAACACGGCGATGGCCATGGAGCAGTCAGGGCTTCTCCTCAACAGGGCCGCTGCGGCATTCTTCACACTCGTTTCTGCGGATGCTTCCGACGCCATCAAGGCGCTGGAGACAGAATTGTCACCCAAGTTCTCGGCGCACCAGGATGCTGTGTACATGAACCGCGCGCTCTACCAACGGTTCGCCGACATCGACACAGCCAGCCTGGATGAAGAATCGTCCCGGCTGGTGCAGGAGTACCTCAAGGAGTTCCGGCAATCCGGAATTCAACTGGATGACAGCGGGCAACAACGCTTGCGTGAAGTTAACGCCGAGCTGTCCCGATTGGGCACCGAGTTTGGCCAGCGCGTCAAGGAAGCCATGAAGACCGCCGCCCTGCTTCTTGACGACGCCGATGATCTTGCCGGTCTCCAGCCGGAAGTGGTCACCGGCGCCGCAGAAGCAGCCAAGCTTGCCGGGCAGGACGGCAAGTACTTGCTGACCTTGATCCAACCGAGCAACCAACCCGCCATGGCGTCCTTGGAGAGCCGTGCCATACGCCGTCGCCTATTCGAAGCGTCCCTGGCGCGGGGCACGGATGGCGGCGACCTGGATGTCCGCGACCTGGTGAAGGCAACGGCACGGTTGCGGGCCGAGAAAGCAACTCTCCTGGGCTTCGCCAACTTCGCTGAGTTGGTGGTGGACCAGCAAACCGCACCAGGGTTCAGCGAGGTACAGGCGATGCTGGGTCGGTTGGCACCGGCTGCTATGCGTAACGCCCATTCGGAGGCAGACGCCTTGGCCGAATACGCCGGCCACGAACTCGAGCCGTGGGATTGGGCGTACTACTCTGCCCGTGTCCGAAAGGAGAGGTTCGAGGTGGACGAACAGGCACTCCTGCCCTACTTCAGCCTTGACACCGTGCTCAACGACGGTGTCTTCCATGCGGCAACGCGGCTTTACGGGGTCACTTTCCATGAACGCGGTGATTTGGAAGGCTATCACCCCGACGTCCGGATCTGGGAGGTCCGGAATGAAGACGGCAGCGGCCTCGGCCTCTTCCTGGGCGACTACTACACGCGGGAATCAAAGCGCGGAGGTGCCTGGATGAATTCCCTCGTGGAGCAGTCCAGCCTCTTGGGAACGCGCTCCGTGGTGGTTAACAACCTCAACATCACCAAGCCAGCGCCCGGTGAGCCTACACTTTTGTCGTTGGATGAGGTCCGTACCGTTTTCCATGAATTCGGCCACGCCCTGCATGGGCTCTTTTCGGACGTCACCTATCCACGGTTCTCCGGTACGTCCGTGCCGCGCGACTTTGTGGAGTACCCGTCTCAGGTCAACGAAATGTGGATCATGTGGCCCGAGGTACTGGCCAACTACGCACGGCATTACTCCACCGGGGAGGCTCTCCCCCAGGAAACAGTGGACAAGCTCAATGAGTCGTTGTTGTGGGGAGAAGGTTTCGCAACTACCGAATACCTCGGCGCGGCACTGCTTGACCTGGCCTGGCACGTGCTGTCCGAGTCCGAAGTTCCGGACGACATTCCCGCCTTCGAGGCCAAGGCTTTGGCGGACGCGGGAATCGCGCACCCACTTATCCCGCCGCGGTACCGCACAGGCTATTTCCAGCACATCTTCGCTGGCGCGGGCTACGCGGCCGGTTACTACTCCTACATTTGGAGCGAGGTGCTGGATGCGGACACCGTGGAGTGGTTCAAAGAAAACGGCGGCCTTACCCGCTCCAACGGAGACCGGTTCAGATCCGAGCTGCTGTCGAGGGGTAACAGCCGCGATCCGCTGGACTCCTTCCGCTCATTCCGAGGCCGCGACGCCGAGCTGGCCCCCCTACTAAAGCGCCGAGGTCTCAGCTAAACACAACGACGCCGGACGCTCACCTCATAAGGCGACCGTCCGGCGTCGTTCATAACCTCAAGCACCTCAAGCTGAGGGCAGGGGCGATCCGGCAGTGTGCGTAAAAGGGGCCCCGCGCCCTGAGCAGCTACTTAGCTGCCAACGGGGCGCGGGGAATAGCACGCAGAGGATTGCCGCTGTCCGAGACTTAAGTGCGGCTTACCAGCCGCGCTCAGCCAGGCGGTGCGGCTGGGGGATGTCGTCGACGTTGATGCCCACCATGGCTTCGCCGAGGCCACGGGAGACCTTGGCGATGACATCGGGGTCGTCGTGGAACGTGGTGGCCTTGACGACGGCGGCGGCACGTTCTGCCGGGTTTCCGGACTTGAAGATCCCGGAACCAACGAACACACCGTCGGCGCCGAGCTGCATCATCATTGCAGCGTCAGCCGGGGTGGCGATGCCACCGGCGGTGAACAGGACTACGGGGAGCTTGCCGGTGGCGGCAACTTCCTTGACCAGTTCGTACGGGGCCTGCAGTTCCTTGGCCGCAACATAGAGCTCGTCCTCGGGAAGGGCTGCGAGCTTTGCGATCTCGGAACGGATCTTGCGCATGTGCCCGGTGGCGTTGGAAACATCGCCGGTTCCGGCCTCGCCCTTGGAACGGATCATCGCTGCGCCCTCGTTGATGCGGCGCAGGGCCTCACCGAGGTTGGTGGCACCACAAACGAAGGGAACGGTGAAGTTCCACTTGTCGATGTGGTTGATGTAGTCGGCCGGGGTCAGGACCTCGGACTCGTCGATGTAGTCGACACCGAGGGACTGGAGGACCTGGGCTTCGACGAAGTGGCCGATGCGGGCCTTGGCCATGACCGGGATGGACACGGCAGCGATGATCGCATCGATCATGTCGGGATCGGACATGCGGGACACGCCGCCCTGGGCGCGGATATCGGCCGGGACACGCTCGAGCGCCATGACAGCCACGGCACCGGCATCCTCGGCGATGCGGGCCTGCTCGACGTTAACGACGTCCATGATGACGCCGCCCTTGAGCATCTCCGCCATGCCCCGCTTAACACGGCTGCTGCCCGTGACGCTGTTCGCGGACGAACCGGCTTCGTTGCTTACATCTGGTGTAGACACAAAAACCCCTATGGGTAGATAAACGACCTTTTTGCCGGAGGCGCGCGCAGCCACACGACCGCAATCAGCGCACACCGGGTTTCAGGTCAAGGTGACCAAGTACTAGTAATAGTAGTCGCACCTTGCAAGGTGGCAGTACATTCATTACTGCCTTAGCGGGCAACAAAGGGGGCTGTAGTAGGGCAGGTGCACAACCGTGCACGAGCCACTTTGGTCGCTTGCCAGTTCCACTGGCATGCATTGCCTGCTGGTCTTTTACGCTGCGGTGGTTCCATCGGCTTCAGCCATGGCTTGCCGACGCACTGCGGACATTCGCTGGACGATTGTCACCAGACTGGCCAGGGCAAGCAGGATCAGGGTCCCGAACAACACAACCGGGGGGAGCCCCAATCCCGTGAGCCCTGTGATGAGCAGCACGGAAGCCAAGCGTTCTGCGCGCTCTGCGATCCCCACGCTGGCTTGGTAGCCCAAGGACTCCGCTTTGGCACGCGCATAGGAAACAACCATGCCAAGAACAAGGCAGACGACGGCGGCGGCGCCTATTGCCGGATCCTCACCTCCGGTGAAAAACCAGATGGTGATGCCGGCAAAAATCGCGCCATCGGCGAGACGGTCCAAAGTGGAGTCCAGGAAATTGCCCCAACCACCGCTCCGCCCCTGCAGCCTTGCCATGATTCCGTCTACTACATCCGAGAAAGCAAAAAAGGCGACCACGACTGAACCCCACCACAAGAAGCCCAGCGGGTAGAGGATAAGCCCCCCGAGGATGACGCCTGCGGTCCCTGCAATGGTCACGGCGTCTGGAGACACACCGATCCTGAGGAGCCAACGCGCTAGAGGAGTAAAAAGTGAAGTGAAAAAGCCGCGCGCATGCCTATTGAGCATTCGACTCCCCCGGCCAGGCTTCGGCCACAAGCTTGCGGACCTCATCAAGGGTCTGCGTAATGGCCTTTGTCTGGGCGATGATCGGGAAGAAGTTTCCATCGCCGCCCCAGCGCGGAACCACGTGCTGATGGAGGTGCGCGGCGATGCCTGCACCGCCGGTGACGCCTTGGTTCATTCCCAAATTGAAGCCGCTCGGATTCGAAACTTTCCGCAGCACCCGCATGGCAGTTTGGGTGAGATCGGCGAACTCTGCCGTCTCCTCTACTGTGATATCCGTGTAGTCGGGAACGTGCCGGTAGGGACAGATCAACAGATGGCCGGGGTTGTAGGGGAACAGATTCAGGACCACATAGCAGGTCCTTCCCCTATGGACGATGAGGGATTCCTCATCCGAGCGCGCGGGTCCTACACAGAACGGGCAGTCATCCTTGTTCTTGAATTGATCCTGCCCGCCCTTGATGTAGGCCATACGGTGCGGAGTCCACAGGCGCTGAAACGCGTCCGGTACGCCCGCCAATCCGAAGTCATCGGTTACGCTGGCGTCGCCCGGAAGGTCAGCTGCCGCGCCTGTGTTCTCCTGCACCGTCTATGTGTCCGTTCCGTCAGCTCTCGCGGTTCTTGACGGCGTCTACGATCCTGCGGACCGCCTCGGCCACGGGAACCCCGTTATCCTGGCTGCCGTCCCGGAAGCGGAACGACACCGCACCGGCTTCTGCGTCCTCACCACCGGCAATCAGGACGAACGGGATCTTGTCTTTGCTGGCCGTGCGGATTTTCTTCGGGAACCGATCCGAGGAAATATCAACCTCGGCACGGATTCCTGCAGCTTTGAGCTGGCCAACGACGTCGAACATGTAGTCGTTGAATGTTTCCGCCACAGGGATTCCCACCACCTGGACTGGAGCGAGCCAGGCGGGGAACGCCCCGGCGTAGTGCTCGGTGAGCACACCCATGAAGCGTTCCACTGAACCGAAAAGGGCGCGGTGGATCATGACTGGCCGCTGGCGTGTGCCGTCAGCCGCCTGGTACTCCAGTTCGAAACGCTCAGGCAGGTTGAAGTCCAGCTGGATGGTGGACATCTGCCAGGTCCTGCCGAGCGCGTCCTTTGCCTGGACGGAGATCTTGGGTCCGTAGAATGCTGCTCCACCCGGGTCCGGTACAAGCTCCAAGCCGGAGGCCGCAGCAACTTCGGAAAGAGTGCGGGTAGCTTCCTCCCAGGCGGCATCGTCACCAACGAACTTCTCTTCGTTCTTGGTGGAGAGCTCCAGGTAGAAGTCATCCAGGCCATAGTCCTTGAGCAGGCCCAGGACGAAGTTCAGCGTGGTGGTGAGCTCGTCCTTCATCTGCTCGCGGGTGCAATAGATGTGGGCGTCGTCCTGTGTCATGCCACGGACGCGGGTCAGACCGTGCACGACCCCGGATTTTTCATAGCGGTACACCGAGCCGAACTCGAAGAGGCGCAGCGGAAGTTCGCGGTAGGACCGGCCCCGGGAGCGGAAGATCAGGTTGTGCATGGGGCAGTTCATCGGCTTCAGGTAGTAATCCTGCGCCGGCTTCCGCACGCTGCCGTCTTCGTTGTATTCGGCGTCCACCTGCATCGCGGGGAACATGCCGTCCTTGTACCAGTCAAGGTGTCCGGAGACCTCGTAGAGGTGTCCCTTGGTGATGTGCGGGGTGTAGACGAACTCGTAACCAGCGTCCACGTGGCGCTGGCGGGAGTAATCCTCCATGGCCTTGCGGATGATGCCGCCTTTGGGGTGGAACACAGGGAGGCCTGAGCCCAGCTCATCCGGGAAGGAGAAGAGGTCAAGTTCGACGCCGAGCTTGCGGTGATCGCGGCGCTCTGCTTCAGCAATGCGTTCCTGGTAAGCCTTGAGGGCTTCCTTGGTGGGCCACGCGGTGCCGTAAATGCGCTGCAACTGCTGGTTGTTCTGGTTGCCGAGCCAGTATGCGGCTGACGAGCGGGTCAACGCGAAGGCGTTGGAGATGATTTTGGTGTTCTGCAGGTGGGGTCCACGGCAAAGATCGCACCAGATGCTCTCGCCGCTCTTTCGATCCACATTGTCGTAGATCGTGATGTCGCCGGCGCCTACCTCGACGTTGACGCCTTCCGCCGTGTCGCTTGCGTCGTTCTTCTTGCCCAGCAGCTCCAGCTTGTAGGGCTCGTTGGCCATCGCTTCGCGGGCTTCTTCTTCGGTGACCACGCGGCGAACGAATTTTTGGTTCTGGTTGATGATCTTTTGCATCATCTTTTCCAGCGTGCGGAGGTCTTCCGGGGTGAACGGCTCAGCGACGTCGAAGTCGAAATAGAAGCCGTCAGTGATGTACGGGCCGATGCCGAGCTTGGCTTCGGGGCGCAACTGCTGGACAGCCTGTGCCATGACGTGGGCTGTTGAGTGGCGGAGAACGTTGAGCCCGTCGGGGGAATCGATGGTGACGCCCTCGACGTCTGCGCCCTCGGTGAGGACCTGGTCAAGGTCCTTCAGCACACCATTGACACGGGCTACAACGACATCGCGGCGCTCGAAGAAGAGTTCCGCGCCGGTAGTCCCTTCCGTCACCTTGGTCTCTTCGCCATCGACGATGAGGGTGATCTGTTGGGCATCTGACACGGGTGTCTCCTATTCATAGTTAAGGCTTCATAGCTTGTGGCGTACGGGGACCACAGCCAGCCACCGTCAATCGTATCCGCTTCAGCGAACGCGGCCAAAGCAGCGCGCCGGGGCCGAATTGGGCTGGCGGAGGCGTGATTCTGCCGCGGGTTCAGCTTCCCAAGCCAGTGATGGCAAGGTTCCTGGAGATGCCGTGGAGCGGCCCATGGTGGGTATATCCCTCCGGCAGCCCGGTTTCGGCAGGTAGGAGTTGGGCAAATGGTAACGCTTCAGGCCGGCTGAGGTCCCAGGCTTTACTGGCGCTCAGGCTGATTCCCTTAGGACCTGTCCTTCTGGTGGTTCCACGGATCAGCAGCAGGCGGGTACCAAACAACAGAGGCCCGGATTCTTCCTGCGCTTCATGGAAGAAGACCGAATCCACACAACCGGTACCGTCGTCGATGCTGATGAAGACGACGCGCCGCCCGCCTCGCATGGGTGGTGTCTGGGTCGCAATCCGGACCCCTGCCACAAGGACTTCGGTACCGTTGCGCAAGCCCAGGAGTTTGTCGGCAGTTGTAACTCCCAGTTTGTCCAACAGGGGCCTGTGGCTATCCATCAGATGCTCGCTGACATCCACAGCCATGAGATCAAGTTCCGCCCTGACGTTGTCCACCATGGAAGGCTCGGGAAGTTCAGGAGCCAGGTTCCTCAACTCAATATCACCCAGGGCAAATGACAATTGACCATCAATGACATCCGCAGCTTTCTTTGAGGGGCTGCTTTGGAGCGCCTGCAAATGGTGAACGAGGTCGGCCCGGTTGGCTTTTCCACCGGAGTCTTTGTGCAAAGCATCGAAAGCTCCGAGTTGGGCAAGTCTTTTGATATTCGGCTTGCTCACCCTTGCCCGCGCCCGCAGGTCCGCCAGGGAATCGTAAGGTTGCCCGGCCACAATCCGCTTCAACTCTGCACCTGAAAGTCCGTAGATTCCTGTGAGGCTCAAGCGGATTCCGAGCTTGCCCTGATCGGGTCCCTGTTGGATTTTCTCCACTCTGTATTCAGCTTGGCTCCTGTTGATATCCAAAGGCAGGATGGGAATGCCGAGTCTGCGGGCTTCAGCTACCAGCAGGCGTTTGGGATACATCCCGGGATCGTGTTCCCACAGGCCTGCCAGAAAGGCCTCGGGATGATGGGCCTTGAGCCAGGCAGATTGATAAGTGGGCACCGCAAAGGCAGCACCGTGGGCCTTGCAGAAACCAAAACTGCCGAAGGCTTTCAGGGTTCCCCAGACCTTGTCCACCACTTCGGGAGAGTATTTCTTGATTGCTTCCCTGCGGAAGTACTTCTCCACCCCTGGCTCATGCACTTCGTCTCCCAAAGCTCTGCGAAACTCATCAGCCCTGTCCAAGCCGCAGTTGGTCATGACGTGGAAGGTCTTCAGGATCTGTTCATGGAACACCGTGACCCCGTGGGTTTCTTCCAAGACCGGTTTGAGGTCCTGATGGGGATAGATCTCAGGAGCAAAGCCATGCCGATGTTCCAGGAAGGGCCGCACCATGTCGGATTTCATGGGTCCAGGCCTGAAAAGTGAGATGTCGATGATGAGGTCGTTGAATTCCCGGGGCGCCATCTTTCCAATGAGCTCTCGCTGTCCCGGAGATTCAATCTGGAAGCAACCAAGTGTGTGGGTGCTGCGGATCAACTCATAGGTGGGCTCATCGTCGAAGGGCACGGCGTTGAGGTCAATCCTGCCGTCATGGGCTATGTAGTCGGGACCTTCACCCCCTGGCTCCACTGGATGCCGCCCGGCTTCAACAACTTCAGCCTTGGAAGGATGCAGCCTGATTACTTCCCGAACGGCGAAGGCCATGGCGCTTTGCATTCTCACTCCCAGAACATCCAGTTTGAGCATGCCCATGGGGTCCATGTCGTGTTTATCGAACTGGCTCATGGGCAGGCCCAAGCCGCTGGGTTGAACGGGAGTCCGGTCCAGGAGTGTTGCATCTCCCAAAATCACTCCACAGGGATGCATGGAGATATGCCGGGGCAGCCGATCCAGCCTTTCGGTGAGATCCACCAACAAATCCAACTGCTGATTCTCTTCCTTGGCACCCCGTTCCACGCGCCCGGCAAAATCGCGCAACTCGGGCTTCTCCACCAAGGCTTCACGGAATTTACGTGCAGAGAATCTCCACAGTTGCTTGGCAATCTCACCCACTTCTTCTTCAGGCATTCCCAGGGCCATACCTGCATCCCGAACGGCACCACGTGCCCTGTAGCCGTTTTGCATGCTCATCAGGGTGACGCGTTCGGCACCGAAGCGGTCAAAAATCTTTCTGTAGACGTTGTGCCTTTCAGCGCTTTCCACATCAATGTCAATGTCAGGAAGTGTTGACCTGCGGCCAGAGAGGAAGCGCTCGAAGATGAGGTCATGGCGGATAGGGTCAACCTGGCTGATATCGATCAAGTAATTGACCAGGCTTGAGGCACCCGATCCCCTCGCAGCTACCCTGACCCCCATGTCGAGGATCATCCTTGAAACTTCGGCCACCGTAAGGAAATACGAGGCAAAGCCGAGCCTGCCGATGATTCCCAGCTCGTGCTCCAACCGCGAGCGCAGATGTTCTTCTGCATCTCCATTGATGCCCGGGAACCGTCGGTTGATTCCGGCTTGGCAGCGTTGGGTGAGTTCAATCATGGGGTCAGCGTCGATGCCAATGATGGAGGCTTCGGGAACTACCGGCTTTTTCCATCCCATATCAAGTACAGGATTGATGCGGCATTTGTCTGCGAGCGCTTCTGTGTTTGCGAGGAGTTTGGTGAGGTCGGATTTCCCTTGGCCTGCTGCGCTCATGATTTCTTTGCCGAGTTGGAGCATTTGGTGCGGCGTCTTTAGCCAGCCCTGCCCTGTTGGTTGGAGCATCCCTGTTGGTTGAAGAATCCTTGTTGGTTGGGGCAGAGGTGCCGTTGAGAGTTCCGGGAGGGATTTGAGGGTTCGTGCGGAGTCGAGGACGTCTGCGGTGGCGGCGCCGTCCTGGGCGCAGTAGCGGACGGCGTTGCTGAGGATTGCGGGAATGTTGTATTCGAGTGCGAGCTTGAGCATGCGCACGGCGTGGGCTGTGCTTAGTGGTTCTCCGGGGGCGCTGAGGTGGGATACGACTTCAGCGACCATTGTGCCGGGTGGCATGGCGTCGATCCATTGTTTGAAGAGGGTTCTGGGCCTGAGGTATTTGCGGCCTCCCATGGCTTGGCCGACGTCTGAGTCGGGTCCTATCAGCACGGTCAGGACTGGTTTGAGGGTTTTGGGGTCGAGGGTCCTTGAGGCGAGTTCGCCGCGTGTGACTGCAGCGGGGACTGCTCCCCCGGCTTTCCCTGAAGTGCGCGCGTGGGCGTCGGAGATGAGGCGGCACAGTGCCCTGTACCCGGCGCCGTTGTTGTTTCCGTGGGCGAGTACGACGACGCGGCCCGCGACTTGGGTGCGTTGGTCGCCGTCGTCGTCGAATATTGCCAGGTCCACCCCAACGATGGGGTCGATGCCTGCGTCCATGCATGCTTTGAGGTGTTTTATGGTGCCGTAAAGGCCGTCCCGGTCCGTGCAGGCGAGCGCGGTGGCGCCGTCTGCTGCGGCTGTTTGGGCCAGCTCCTCCGGCCAGGAGACGCCGTAGTGTGCGCTGAAGGCTGTGGAGACGTGCAGGTGGGTGAAGCTCAACGTTCAGGCCGCTTCTTCGGGTTCCACGGCGCGTGCTGGTGCGGCGTCGTGGATGCGCAGGAGCCTCCAGCGTCCGCTTCCTACGTGCCGGACCAGGTCGAGGGTGATGGAGTGGCTGGTTTCTGCGTCAGGTGAGGTTGGCAGGAGTTGTACACGCCAGATCTCGTGGTCAACCAGGCCAGCTCCGCTTCCAAGGGGGGCGCGGCTTTCTTCAAGCCACCATTGGCGCCGTTCGTACCATCGAACAGGTTCGTTGGTGACGGTGTACTGCGTGCCTTTCCAGTGGACTTCCCGCGGTTGGCCTGCGTCAGTGCAGTTAACTCCGACGGATTCACTGAACAGTCCCATGCCTTCACCTCTTTACACCAGGAAACCTTATTCGAAAGTATGTTCGAATAAATCCAGTTTACGCCGACGCCCCGACAAAACCTACTTCGAAGTTCCAGCCCCCTCACGGTTTCCCCCTACACGTTTACCCACCTGCGTCAGCAAGGCATCGCGCCATAGTTGCGCGCCCTGGGCGAGCGCAACGGTCCCCATGGCGGAAGAGGCCAACCTGAGTAGCTGAGTGCGGAAGACCCGCCTCCTGTTGTAGGCGGCGAGCGCTTGGTCCACAGAGTGGTTGTTCAGCAGCCCGCCCAGGGTTACGGCATCGATGAGCGCTTCGCAGGCGCCACGGCCCAGGTTTGGGGTCATGGCGTGTGCTGCATCCCCTACCAGCGCAAGGTTCCCATGCGTGTAACGGCCCATGGGCGGTGTGGTCCAGATGCGTTGCGCCAGTGACGTATCAGGGTTTGCCTGCGAGAGTACGTCCCGCACTGCGGACGAGTAGTTGGCATAGCGTTGACGTGTCACTTCGAGTGCCTCCGCGACGTCTACCTTGTCCGGGCCCAACTCGGAACGGAAGGAGGCGTACCAGTTGCTTCCACCGATGGCTGGGGCCAAGCCGAAAATTTCACCGCGTCCCCAGTATTCTCCAACGTCCTGTGGGGATGGGGTTCCGGGAACTACTCCGCGGACTGCCAGGAAGGGCGTGGGTTTTGCCGCACTTCGCCTGCCCCAGGAATTCCTCCGGACAATGCTGTTGACTCCATCGGCGCCCACGGTCAACGCGGCTGCGCCTGAAAGGCTGTCCGCCCTCCCACCTACCCGGTGTACGGAGGCGGGTACCGCGGTGTCCAGCAGTCTCAGTAATTCGGGCCGGGATACTCCCAGCAGCCCTTCTCCCTCCATGGACAGTAAGGCCTCTCCCGAGGGGCGTCGAAGTGCGCCGGCTTTGATGATGGCCCCTCGACTCCGAACGGCCCCGAGTATCCCAAGCCTGGATAACGCCTGCTGGGCTTCCGGCCACATGGCCAGAGTTGTTCCGACCGCAGGAAGTTCGGTCCGCTGCTCATAAACAGTGACGTCGAACCTTCCGGGGTCGAGCATGCCAGCGAGTGCCAGCCCTGCGATTCCTCCACCAATAATGTCCACTTTTTCCATGGCCACACTGTACTACTACATTTGTAGTACAGATAGGGGTTGAAGCTAGACTTTCGCCATGCCTGACCGACGAACAGAACTTGCTGACGCAGCGCTCGCAGTCGTTGCCACCAAGGGCCTCAAGGGACTGACCCACCGGGCCGTCGACGCCCAGGCAGGTGCCGCCGTCGGAACTACCTCGAACTACTTCCGCAACCGTGCAGCACTGGTGGCGGCCGCCGTCGACCGCGTTGAAGAACGGGACCGCCTCCTGCTCCAGCAGGGTGGTATGGAAATTCCGACGTCGGTAGCCACCTTGGCCGATCAGATCGCCGGCGCGGTCATGGGGCTCGCGCATGAGAACGCGGAACTGACCCGGGCCCGTTTCGCCTTTGCCCTTGACCAGCCAGATGTCGTGGCCGCCGGGCACGAGCGGCTGGTATCGGCTTTGGCGCAACTGCTTGAAGCCATGGGCATACCCGAAGCAAGGGCCCGGGCGGAAGCTGTTTCCGATTACAGCGACGGCTTGGCCATGCACCTGCTGACCGCCCGCAAAGGCCAGGACGTAAGCAGGGCTACGGTGGCGCGGAGCGTCCGGCGGCTCCTGGAAGGATGACACCCAAGGGGTGGACGGCAGCCGGTCCACAGAGCAGGATTGTGGCATGAGCACCAATGACGCACTCCTGAAGCAGGTCAGCATCTCCGCCGAAGACGACAACCTCGTGGCACGGTTCGAAATCGATGGCAACATACCAGGCTCCGGCGCTTACGTCGTGGGCCTTGTTGCTGCCAGTGAGGACTATTCCTCACAGCGCCGGCTCGGCATCGAGTTCATGAACGGCGAGGCAATCTCGTTCTACTCCTTCAACCACTCCCTCAGTGCAGAGGAGAACTACGACATCAAGGGCGTGGAGCATTCCGGCAATGTCATCACGGGGAACTTCCCGATGTCGGCCATCCACGGCCTGAGCAAAGGCCACGTCATGACGGGCTTCAGCGAAGCCGATGGCCGGGAGTTCCAATCCGGCGTGCCGGTGAACGAAGCCCTCTGACTCCTAGAAGAGCCCTTCCACCGGTTCGATAAGTTCCGGGGAGTTGTTGCGGACGTTACCCACCGCGGCCCCCACCGGGTCCAGCGTCCAAGCTGCGGCGGCGTCGTGTGCTTTGGATCGAACCATTTCCACCAAGCCCTGGGCGTCCTTCTCCCGCGGATCCAACCACGCTTCCATCGTCTCAGTGCTCATGGGCAACGGAACCCGGTCATGGAGGGCAGTCAGTTCGTCAAATACCGAAGCGCTGCGCCGGGTTCGCGCCTCCTCCACCGTCGGGGTGTCGGCGGTCAGGATGGACATCGACAGCAACCAGCGGCCCGGATCATCAGGGGAAGCTGACTGGTCCCGCCACCACTCGTACAACCCCGCAAAAACCAGACCGTGGCCGTCCGCCGGATGCACATAATACGGTTGCTTGTTCTTGCCCTCGCCCTTCTTCCACTCGTAGTAGCCATCCGCCGGAACCGCACAACGCCTGGCTACAGCGGCTTTCTTGAAGGATGGCTTCTCCAACAAGGTTTCGCTGCGGGCGTTGATAAGCCTCGCACCGCCCTTGGGGTCCTTCGCCCATGAGGGCACCAGCCCCCACTTCGCGACGTGAAGCTGCCTCTTGACGTCGTCGTCAATCAACCTCTCCAACACAATGGGAACAGCATCCGTAGGAGCCACATTCCACGATTTCTCAAGGGCAATCTCGTTCTCAAGCTCGGCGTCAAAATCGGCAAGCAGATCCCCCACCGCACGGGCCATCACATAACGTCCACACATGGCAACAGTCTGCCCCCTCCCCGCCGAACGCACCAGCGCAGGCATGTGACGTAACCCGGCTTCGCCACCGAACGGGAATTATTCCGACGCGGGTTACCGTTGATAACAACGAACCATCCCGTGCAAACGATCAATTACTGAGGAGAGCTCTGTGGACTTCACTCCCGACTCCGGCACCATCACCATGTTCTCGACCACCTGGTGCGGCTACTGCAACCGGCTGAAGAAGCAGCTGGACGCCAAAGGCATCGGCTACACCGAGATCAACATCGAAGAAGTAGATGGCACTGCCGAACTCGTCGAGCAGCTCAACGGAGGCAACCGAACCGTCCCCACCGTGCTGTTCCCCGACGGAACCGCGGCCACCAACCCCTCAGCCTCCGAAGTCGAAAACCGCTTGGCCGCCTAAGCTGCGTCCACTCGGCTACTGCCTGGGCCCGCACGGAACAATCCACATACTGTCTGTCACCTGTGATAGACAGAATGGGAATCCGTAGCGGGCCCTGCTGCATTAGTGGGCCTGCTCTCCGAGAGCCCGAAGGGAACATCTCCATGGTCCACGCAGTCAAAGGTGTCGTCGTCCGCTCCAAAGGCGCGCCCGCAACCCTAGAAACCATCCTGGTTCCCGAGCCCGGTCCGGGGGAAGCGCTGGTGGACATCCTCACCAGCGGTGTCTGCCACACAGACCTCCACTACAAACTGGGCGGCATCAGCGACGATTTTCCGTTCCTGCTCGGCCACGAAGCCACCGGCGTCGTCAGTGCAGTAGGCCCCGACGTCACAGATGTAGCCCCCGGCGACCGCGTCGTCCTGAACTGGCGCGCAGTCTGCGGTAACTGTCGAGCTTGCAACCGAGGCCAAGCCCAGTACTGCTTCAACACCCACAACGCCACGCAAAAGATGACCCTCGAAGACGGCACGGAACTCTCACCTGCACTGGGCATCGGGGCCTTCACAGAAAAGACCCTGGTCGCCGCCGGGCAATGCACCAAGGTAGACCCCGACGCCGATGCCGCCGCTGTAGGGCTGCTCGGCTGCGGCGTCATGGCAGGCTTGGGTGCGGCGCTGAACACCGGCGGCGTCAAACGAGGCGACTCGGTGGCCGTCATTGGTTGCGGCGGCGTGGGCGTAGCAGCCATCGCCGGTGCCGCGCTCGCAGGAGCCACCACCATCATCGCCGTTGACATCGACGCAAAGAAGCTCGAACGCGCCAAGGAACTCGGTGCGACACACACCGTGGATTCATCCGCAGGCGACCCCGTCGAAGAAATCCGTGCCCTGACAGGTGGCTTCGGCGCAGACGTGGTGATTGACGCCGTCGGACGTCCCGAAACCTACAAGCAGGCGTTCTACGCCCGTGACCTCGCAGGCACCGTGGTCCTGGTTGGTGTCCCCACTCCGGAGATGACCTTGGAACTACCACTCCTGGACGTTTTTGGCCGTGGCGGATCACTCAAGTCATCCTGGTACGGAGACTGCCTGCCCTCCCGGGACTTCCCCATGCTCGTGGACCTCTACAAGCAGGGCAAACTGGACCTGGACGCGTTCGTGACCGAGCGCATCACCATCAACCAGGTCGAAGAAGCGTTCGACAAAATGCATCAAGGTGCTGTCCTGCGATCGGTGGTTGAGCTGTGAGCGCCGGCAACCTCTCAATCGATCACGTTGTTACTTCCGGGACATTCTCCCTGGACGGCGGAACCTGGGACGTTGACAACAACGTCTGGATCATCGGCGACGACTCCGAATGCATCGTCATCGACCCGGCCCACAACCCCGAAGCGATTCGTGAGGCCGTGGGCGGCCGCACCGTCAAAGCCATCTTGCTGACACACGGCCATGACGACCACATCAGTTCCGCCGGCGAATTTTGGGAGCTCGTCAAAGCTCCCATCCACCTGCACCAGGACGACTGGATGCTATGGCGGGCAGTGTTCCCCGAAATTGATCCCGACGTCGCAATCGAGGACGGAGACGAGTTCACCGTTGCCGGTGCAACACTGAAAGCGATCCACACTCCGGGACACTCGCCCGGGTCTGTCTCGTTCCACCTGCCCAGCGAAGAAACACTCTTCAGCGGAGACACACTCTTCCAAGGCGGACCCGGTGCGACCGGACGCTCCTACAGCGACTTCCCCACCATCATCGAGTCCATCCAGACCAAGCTCTTCCCCCTGCCCGAGGCAACCGTGGTCCGCACCGGACACGGCGATTCCACCACCATCGGCGCGGAGAAGCCGCACCTGGATGAATGGATCGCAAGGGGCCACTAGCTCCAGCGCGAGCCAGCTTCGCGGTTTAGTTCGCGTCAGCCGGCTGCCGACCCGTATACCGGGGCGGCGGCCGGCTCAAGCCTGATGATCACCGACTTTGAGGCTGGCGTATTACTCTCCTCCGCTGTCGAATCCAACGGCACCAGGACATTCGCCTCCGGATAATACGCAGCGGCGCATCCCCGCGCACTGGGGTACGCGACCAAACGCAACTGAGGCAGAACACGGTCAACGCCGTCGTCGGCCTCGCTGTGTACGTCCACGTAGCCCCCGTCCTCGAAACCCAACGCGGTTAGGTCCGACGGATTCACCAGGAGGACCATGCGGCCTTTCTTTATGCCCCGGTATCGATCGCTCATGGCATACATGGTGGTGTTGAACTGATCATGTGACCGGATTGTTTGGAGAAGCAAGCGGCCCTGGGGAATCGCAATTGTCTCAAGCTCGTTCACGGAGAACAGAGCTTTGCCTGTTGCTGTGGGGAATGTCCTGCTGTCCCTCGGCCCATGAGGCAAGACGAAGCCATCCTTCTCGCGGATGCGGGCATTGAAATCCTCAAACCCCGGCACAACCCGGGATATGTGGTCCCGAATGGCATCATAGTTGCGTCCCAGCCCGGCCCAATCGACCGGTACTTTATCGCCCAGGACAGCTTGGGCAAGGCGGCTGACGATGGCCACCTCGGACAACACATCCGGAGCTATCGGCTCCAGCGGACCCACCGAGCGATGTACCGCGCAGACAGTGTCCTCCACGGTGACAAACTGCTCCACGCCGCCCTGTCTGTCGATCTCTGTTCGCCCCAACGTCGGCAAGATCAGGGCCTGATCACCTACCACCACATGGGAGCGGTTGAGTTTGGTTGAAATCTGCACGGACAGACGCGTTTTCCGCACCGCCGCCTCAGCAACCTTGGTATCTGAAATCGCGTGGACCAGGTTGCCGCCCAACGCGATCAGGACTTTGATCCTGCAATCACGCATGCCCCTGATGCTGTCCACTGCATCGACGCCGGGATGCTGTGGCGGGGCAAAGCCGAACTCCCGCTTGATTGCCTCCAGGAACCGTGGCGGCATCTTCTCCCAAATGCCCATGGTCCGGTCACCCTGGACGTTGCTGTGTCCACGGATGGGGCACGGCCCTGCGCCGGGCTTTCCGATATTACCGCGCAGCAGGAGCAGGTTGATGATCTCCTTGATGGTGGGCACGGCCTTCTTATGCTGCGTAATACCCATTGCCCACGTGATGATGACTTTTTCGGCACGGAGGTACCTCGCGGCCAGTTCATCAATGTCCGCGCTGCCAAGCCCTGTGGCAGTGAGGACATCGCGTTCATTCAACGTGGCGAGATGGGCTGCAAAACCAACGAAGCCTTGGCAATGCTCATCTATGAACGTGCGGTCCAGCACTGTTCCGGGAGCAGCCCTCTCGGCATCCAGGACGCGCTTTGAAAGTGCCTGCAACAACGCCATATCCCCGGCGAGGCGGATCTGCAGGAACTGGTCTGCCAGATCTGTGCCCTTGCCTACCAGACCCCGTGGACGTTGCGGGTTCCGGAAGTTGATCAAACCAGCCTCGGGCAACGGATTCACGGCCACAATCTCCGCGCCCGCTTCTTTCGCTTCCTCCAGGGCCGTGAGCATCCGCGGATGGCAGGTTCCCGGGTTCTGGCCCATGATGACGATCAGGTCGGCCTTGGCAAAGTCCGCATAGGTGATGGCAGCCTTCCCCACGCCGATGGTTTCCCCCATCGCGGCACCTGTGGATTCGTGGCACATGTTTGAGCAGTCGGGGAGGTTGTTGGTTCCGAATGCCCGCACGAAAAGTTGATAGAGGAACGCAGCCTCGTTGCTTGTGCGTCCGCTGGTGTAGAACGTCGCTTGGTCCGGGGTCTCAAGCCCTTTCAGCTCGTGGGCGATGACCTCAAACGCCCGGTCCCAACTGACAGGTACGTAGTGGTCAGACCCCGCAGCCTTGTGGACGGGTTCCACCAACCTTCCTTGCTGACCCAGCCAGAACTCAGACCGGGACTCCAAAACACCCAAGCTGTTATCAGCCCAGAACTGCCTTGGAATCTTGAGTGCTTCAGCCTCCCAGCCCACGGCTTTGACGCCGTTCTCACAGAACTCTGCGGCCTTCCGCTTCTCAGGATCCGGCCAAGCACAGCCCGGGCAATCGAACCCGTCCTTCTGGTTGAGGGCGGCCAGCGTTTTCCACGTCCTGGACGGTCCCATCGAAGTCATGGAAAGCGGCAACGAATGAAGGAGGCTCGGCAATCCGGCTGCAGACCGCTTCGGCGGACTGACACTGAGCTCAGCGTCAGTGTCCTCCAATGGATGCTTTTTCCGTCCCATTGCTCCACCACGATCCGCGTGAATTGGGTAGCTGATTCCTTCAGCCTAAACCCGGTACGGAAGACGCTCAACGCAAGCTACGGTGACTAGCCCAGCAAAGTCCGGAAGTCGCCGTCGATGATGTCTGCGTAACCGCGGTAAGCCTCAATCACGGCATCCTCCACCGTGGCTACGTCCAGATGCGGCAGCAGGTCATTCGCAGCCCCGGCAGTGGCGGTGTCCCACTCGAGCCCCAGCGCAGCATAACTCGCCGTCAGGACCTCGCGAATGGGTTTGGAGTCCTCCACCACGATCACGGAGCTGAACAGCCAGCCTCCGGAGACGACGCGTTGGGCAGTGCCGATGAGCTTAATGCGGTGGGCAGGAAAATCAGGGTCTTCACCGTGGACGCTGAATTCTCCAGGACAGTACTCCCCGGGAATTTCGCCGACCGCTGCGTGAACTCCGACGCTGCGAAGCGCCCCGGCAAGCAGCTCACCAAACTCCGAGAAACGGGCTTTGGCGCGCACGATCGCATCGGGATGCGGCTCAATGTGATCTATCACCAAGGTCCCTTGGTGATACGCCGCGGCGCGGCCTCCTGCCTTTCGTATCAGGGGCTCGAAACCGAGTTCCCGGCAGGCCTCCTCCGCTGCGTGAAAACCAGGCAGGTTTGCATCGCGCTGGCCGAAAGCGACGGTAGGCTGCGGACGATAGAGGCGGAGAGACGGGCCGAGCTTGCCGTTCCGGGCGCGCTGAAGCAGCTCCAAGGCGAAATCGAGGTCTCCCGCCGCGCCCATCGATTCCTTCTGGCGATAAACCGTAAGCTGGCGGGTCCCTGCGTCCGAGGCGACCATCAGCTCTTCCTCAACGTCAGGATCTGTTCGGCCCGCCCGAAAGGTCCGTTGACGTCATGGAGCACAGTGGATGTCAGGCCGATGCCGTCAGCCCCGAAAGAGACCTTGTTGTCCAGGCCCAACCATTCACCCGATGGAGCACGATACATGTGGATCTGGAGATCGACGTTGGGAAAAATGTAGCTGTTTTCGCCCGGCGGAACGCGGGCCGCGATCCCATTGGCGGTGTCCACCAAGCCCGTGAGGCGGGCGAGATCGGCGCTGTCGCCTTGATCCGTGAGCGGGTGGGACGTCCGGATCCACACCTTTCCTGATCCTGGACGGTGGCCTTCGGCGATGCGCATCTCCAATGACCGGATGTAACCCCCGGGCCACACGCTGGCGCCATCCCATGGCTTGCACTCGTCGGGGGCCGGCATGGGCTCGTCTTCCACCGCGGCTACTGCGTTGGTGTCGCTGGTGACCATGCGCCACGCGGCAGCGCGGATAGCCACGCGGCCTCCCGCCGAAAGCTCTGCCTGGATAAGCTCGATGGTCCTTCCCGGCCTCAGCGTCGAGGTGGTGACCTGGAAATCGCCGCCTGGAATCAGCCCGAGGATTTCGTAGCTGATCCGCGCCAGACGGACGTCGTCCCGGGGTTCATGGCGCATCAGGGCATCGGCGATGATGCCCGAGGCGGGGGCCATGTGTTGTTCGTGGGGATTCCACGCACCTTGGGCATGGATGGTGGACCGGTAGCGGCCCTCGCCCAGTGATTCGTAGTAAAAATCGCCGTCCGCCAGTTCCGGTAATGCAGTAGTCAACCCAGGCCTTTCGCCGATCCAGCTGTAGAACTCAGACCACTGTATCCGCTGATTTGGCCCTCGCCCGACGCCGACGGAACACGACAACCCAGACGACGATGGCCGCCAAGGCTGCAACTCCCACCGCAGCACCTACTGGCGACGCTGCCGCTACCGCAAGCCACGCCTCCAAAGCAGCGAGACCAATGGTTGCGTAAAGCAATGCCCAAATGACAGAACCTGCCACAGCAGCGGGCAAGTACCGACGGAGCGGCATGCGGGCTGCACCCGCTGCCAGGTTGATAGCCGTTTGGAGGCCGATGGTCAGGAAAGAAAGCACGACGGCGTACGGGCCCCACCGCTGGATCAGGGCCTGGGAACGGGCTGCTTTGGGCCGCTCCAAAGAATCACCGAAGCGCGTGTGCGCGAGTCCGGCAACGGCTCCCCGCCCAATCCAGTAGGTCACATTGACGCGGATCATGACAATCGCGAAGAGCGCCGCGAGTGCGACGCCGAAAGGCAAACTCATGATCTGCTCCACTCGACTTAGGCTACCCTAAGCAGCGGGTCAATGAAGACTCGAGCCCGGGGACTGCCCTGCAAACCGTATGACGGGTCAAACCCTAGGATGAGTGCATGGATCTCCGCGACGCCGCCCAGAAGCTGTACGCCGTGACACCCCGTGATTTCACGGCGGAACGAACTGCGCTGGTCCGCAAAGCGAAGGATGCCGGCAACAAGGACCTGGCCAAAGAGATCGGCAGCCTCCCAAAGCCGGCCGCCGGCGCCTGGGCCATCAACATGCTGGCCCTCCACAAGCCAGAGGTGATTGACGACGTCGTGCGCTTTGGCGTTTCGCTTCGAACCGCCCAAGAGGAGGGTGACGCAGAAGCGTTTCGCGAACTCGGGCAGCAGCGCCAGGGACAATTGACATCTGCCGTGCATTCGGCCAAGGATCTCGCATCCGAGCTGGGCGCTCCCCTCAGCGCTGCCGCAGCAGCCGACGTTGAGCAGACATTCAGGGCAGCTATGGCCGATGCCGGTGCCGCCGCCGCAGTAGGAACGGGCCGCTTGGTGCGAGGGCTCAGCGGCAGCGGCTTCGAGGCAGTGGACCTTGCAGGTGCCATCGCTGCGCCAGGTCCGGATGACGAGGCAGGTCCTGAAACTGGAAAGGCACCAGCGAAGCGTGCGGCCAAGGCCGAACCGGCACCTAACAAAGACAAGCCTTCCAAAGAGAAGGCACCCAAGGAGAAAGCATCCAAAGACGAAGCGACGTCCCTGGCCGATAGACGCGCCGCCAAGCAACAAGCAGCACTGGAAGAGGCCCGCCGTGAATTCGAGGCTGCCGAAAAGGAAGCCAAGGAAGCAGAAGCGGGAGCATCCGACGCGTGGGAAACAGTCAAAGAGTTGGCGGACCGAAAATCCAACCTCAAATCCGAGATCGAAGACCTCAAGAAGCGTCTGGCCGCCCTTGAAGCCGAACTCATTGGGATCACCCGTGATGCGGAATCCGCCGAATCAGACAAGAAGCGTGCAGTGCGGGCCGCAACCCAGCAACGACGCGCCGCGGACCAAGCCCAGCGGCGCGTCGATCGGCTGAGCTAGTCCTTCTTCTTGACCGGCGACTTCTGCAGGTGATGCGTGGCCGGGCCTTCGAGGTACTTTCCCTCCGGGGTGAAGCGCGAACCGTGCAAGGGGCAGTCCCATGATTTTTCAGCGTCGTTCCAGCTCACGATACCGCCCAGGTGCGCACAGCTCGCGGACACCATGCAGACGTTGCCGTCCACGGTGGACACTGCCGCCGGTTCACCTTTGTACAGCCCCACCACACCGGTTCCTTCGGCGGGACGGGTCTGATCAGTTATTTCAGGATTAGCCTTGATTTTTGCCCTGTCCTCCACCATCCGCTTGGTGGTGCCGGCGTTGAGGCGGACCGCCTGAAGCCCGCCCTGGGGCGAGGAAACCCGGTGGTGGATAACGCTGGCCCAGTCGGACTGGCCGCCCAGGATGTCCGAAGTGATGGATAGCGCTGCCGCCACCCCGTTGCTCATCCCCCATTTGTTGTAGCCTGTGCCGAAGAAGATCCGTCCGTGGCCGCGGGGAAGCTTGCCGAAGAACGGCATCAGGTTAGTGGCTTGGTAGTCCTGTGCTGACCACGTGTGGGTGACCTCAGCTCCGGGGTAGTGCTGTGTTGCCCATCCGAGCAGGTCATCCAGGTGCGCCTTGGGCGACTTCGCCCGACCAGCCGTGTGGCCATAGCCGCCGACCAGGAGCAGCTCGCCGTTGGGAGTAGGTTGCGTGCGCTGGGAGCGCGTGGGCGAATCGATGGACAGATACATTCCCTTAGGAATGTCGCCCGATACCTTGAGGGCGGCCGCATAGGACCGGTTGGGCTCAAGCTTGGCGAAGTACAGGCCGCGGTCCAGGATGGGGATGCCCGTAGCTATCACCACTGTGTCGGCAGTGAACGTGCCCTTTCGGGTGGAAACCCCCATGGGTTGCTCGGAGCCCACGTTCTGCACCTGCATGTCCTCAACGATGAGGCCGCCATGCTCGCGGATGTCCCTGGCGAGTGTTTCCAGCACGTCCATGGGGTGGATTTGGGCCTGGCCTTCCAGTTCCAAAGCTTCAACAACAGGGAACGGCAATCCGGGGTCACGGCTGAAGTGGACGTCCAAACCTGCGTCCCGCGAAACTGCAGCCTCCTTACGGAGCCGCTGGCCGCCGTCGTCCGTGGTTGCGAACGTGACTGCTGTCCGGCGCTGGAACGGGATGCCCTGCTGCTCCATGTACTGCGTCAGCCAGGCCTGGCCGCTCTTGTTTGCCTCCACATAGGCCTGCACCACTTTCAAGGAGTACTGGCTACGCAAGGCTGAAAGAGCTCCACCTTGCAGGAGGCTCAACTTGCCGGTGGTGTTTCCGGTGGTCACTGCACCGAGTGTTCGGGCTTCAAAAACAACTACCCGCTGCCCGGACCTGGACAACAGCAAGGCCGTCACCATTCCAGTGAGCCCGGCGCCCACCACTATCGTGTCAAAGTGCTTTTCCTCGGGGATTGAGTCGGACATGAAGCGGGATTCCCGGTCCAACCACAGCGATTTCATCGATCAACCTGCCTCTCAATTCACTGGCATGTGGTGAGGGAAACGCTAGGCGGGTCGCTGATGCTTATCAAGAGGTGGCGGCGCCTCTCGCCACAGCAGCTGCATGCTGCAGTTCGGGGTCCGGATCCATGGCCCAACGCTCCAGCACGCGTTCAGCGCGTTCCTTCGCAAGTCCCTCCAGCCGTCCCAGCAACGGCCTCACAACGTCTGCGGCCAAGGGATCCACCAGCTCCCGTGTGCCGGCCTGTCTGATGAAACCTTCCATACGGGTGAGGTCGGTGTTGATCAGGACACCTACCTTGGTCTGCAGCAGAACCACGGCAGCAAGCCTCCGTTCAAAGACCGGCTCGGCCCACAGCTCCGAGCTCAAGGCAGTGATGTCGTCGTGGCCGAGGTTCTTGTACCGCTTCAGTGCATCCCTCACCGTGCCCCGCACTGCACCCACCGATGCGCCGTACACTTTCATGCTCCCGCCCAGGCGCTCAGTGGCCTCTGCAGCTTTCTCCCAGGTCGATTCCATCTGCAGGGTGTAATCCACGAATTCACCAGCTTCACTCACCCGTCTATTTTGTCAGTGCCTCCACCTAGCGTGATGACAACAGCAACCGACAGGAGCAACATGCCGTCCCAAGAGCTCGCCACCGAAGCATCCTTTCCGGGTGTCCCCGCTGCTTCGTCCATGCCCGAGTGGTACCCCGCATTGCTCAACACCGTGGCCCAAGAGGTCCGTGTCGGCAGGACCCGGGCGCTGGCAGCGGCCAATAGCGAGTTGTTGAATTCCTACTGGAGCATCGGCCGGCAGCTCGCCGACCGTGAATCCGAGCAAGGCTGGGGAGCCAAGGTGGTCACCCGCTTGTCCGCCGACATCCGGACGCGGTTCCCGGAAGCTAAAGGCTTCTCCCCCAGGAACCTGAGGTACATGAAGAGCTTCGCCCAGGCATGGCCGGACTTTCCAATGTTGCAAGCGCCGCTTGCAACATTGCCCTGGTACCACCAGATCGCACTGTTGGAAAAGCTCGACGACGCCGCCACGCGCCTTTGGTACGCCGCGGCAGCTGCCCAACACGGATGGTCACGCAACGTGCTGACCCACCAGATCTCAACGCGCTTGCACGAGCGCTCAGGGCAGGCCATCACTAACTTCAAAACCACCATGGTCCCTGCCGATTCGGACCTCGCCCAGCAGGCAACCAAGGACCCCTACGTCTTTGACTTTCTGTCCATGAGTGATCGGCACACCGAACGGGACCTGGAGCTGCAGTTGGTGAAACACGTGGAGAAATTCCTGCTGGAGCTGGGGCAGGGTTTCGCCTTCGTTGGTGAGCAGGTCCGGCTGGAGATCGCCGGGGACGAGTTCTTCGCGGACCTTCTCTTCTACCATCTGAAGCTGCGCTGCTACATGGTGATTGAACTCAAGGCCGTGAAGTTCGAACCTGGGTTCCTCGGGCAATTGGGCATGTACATGGCGGCCGTGGACGACCTCATGGCACATCCCGACGACAAGCCCACCATCGGCCTGCTGTTGTGCAAAGAGAAGAACAGCGTGGTGGCCGAGTACGCACTGCGTGGGTTCAACGCTCCCGTGGGCATCGCGGAGTGGAAAACCTCCCTTGCTGACTCCTTGCCCGATGAGTTGGTGGCGAGCCTGCCGAGTATCGAGACCTTGGAGGCCGAACTGGCGAGCGAGGCTGCGCGGTTGCAGGGCTGAGTTCACGGATACAGCGGCTTAGACGTTGTCCTTGAACCAAGTCAGGGTGTCGTTCCACGCTGCCGTTGCCTGAGCCTCCACGTAGCGCTCAGCCGTGTCGTTGTGGAACGCGTGATCCACGCCGGGGTACACCTTGAGCTGGTGCTTGACCGTTGAGGCATCCAAGGCTGCCTGCAGCTGGGGCATTGCACCGGTGATGCGTGCATCGTTCTCCGCGTAGACGCCAAAGACCGCCGGTTTGATGGTGGGCACCTTGGCCAGGTCCGGGGCGGGACCGTAGAAGGCGGATGTTGCTTTGAGTCCTTGGATCTCGGTGCTTGCCTGCCACGTGATGCCGCCGCCGAAGCAAAAACCCACCATGGCGATCCGGCCCTCTTCGACGAAATCCTGGCCGTTGAGGTACTCCAAGGCTGCTTTGAAGTCGTCCACGTGCCTTTGGGCGCCCGCCTGCGTCAGAGCGCCGGGGACAGCGTCCGGATCCATATTCGCGGTGCCGCCTTCCCTGCTGAGGAGGTCCAGCGCCAGCGCCGCGTACCCTTCCTTGGCGAAGCGCCGGGCGACGTCCTGGATGTGCGGTGTGAGGCCTCGGTTTTCGTGGCAGATCAAGACGCCGGGGCCCTTTTGGCTCCCCTCGGGCCTGGCCAAGTACGCGCTGATTTCCGTCCCGTTTGCGGGGAATGTCACTGTTGCCGTCGTCAGGCCCGCAGCACCCTCCGGGACAGATAACGGACTCTTGGCGTTGGGAACTGCAGTAGTCGCAGTCCCTGTTCTTGCCGCCTCGGATGTCGGTGAAGGCGTGGGCATGGGGTCAGTGGTTTGGGGAACCTCGTCCGGCGTACAGCCGACCAAAGTCATGGCCGCCGCGGCCGCGGTCATGCTTCCCATGATGAACGCCACCCGCCTGGTGAATGTCTTATGCGACATGTCCCCCGACCGGAAGTCGTCGTAGAACTCTTCGATCAAGTACTTTTCAAACTTGCCTAGCTGAGTCATGGTGGTCCTCCCGAAGATGGCACTTATCCTCTCCTGATGAGAAGACGCGGACAAGGGCGGGATGGTTCAATCTCAGTCCCGGGCGAAGCGTCTAATAATGTCAGTGCCTCCTGCGAGAGTAGGGACATGGAGCAGATCCGGGAAAGGCAAACGAAGACAGCGGTGTCCGCTGCGCATCTTCGTGCCACATCCCGAGGCGTGTCTCAACCCGGCGCGGTTTCGGCGGGTCCGGTTCCGGCCGGCTCTGTGTGTGGGGACTTGATCGAGCAGTTGCGGGTGTTGGAGGAGATGAAGTCGGCCATTACGGCGTTGCAGGCGCGGGTTGCCGTGGCTTTTGATCTTGCCCAGCGTGCCGAGCAGGCCGAGGCGGGTGTTCCAGCGGCGGAGCGGGGGCAGGGTGTGGGTGCGCAGGTGGCGTTGGCGAGGCGGGAGTCACCGAATCGGGGGTCCCGGTTGTTGGGTTTGGCGAAGGCCCTTGTGATGGAGATGCCGCGGACGTTGGCTGCTTTGAAGTCGGGGCAGTTGAATGAGTGGCGGGCCACGCTGCTGGTGAAAGAGACCGCGTGTTTGTCTGTTGAGGACCGGGGCGCGGTGGATGAGGAGCTCGCCGCCGATACCGGGACCTTTGATGGTGCCGGGGATAAGACGATCATCGCGGCAGCAAAGGCTGCCGCGTATCGGCGTGACCCGCGATCGGTGGCGGGGCGTGCCAGCCGTGCGGCCGCCGAACGGATGGTGAGCCTGCGCCCGGCGCCGGACACGATGACGTACTTGACCGCGTTGCTTCCCGTGGCCCAGGGGGTGGCTGTTTACGCTGCTCTGTGCCGCGCGGCTGATTCGGCCCGTTCCAGCGGTGATGCGGGGACAGGCGGGGTTGTCCCGACCCGTGGCCAGGTCATGGCCGACACCCTGGTCGAACGCGTCACGGGTACACCCGGTGGGATTTCGGGGATCAACCTGGACCTTGTCATGACCGACCGCACCCTCTTCCAAGGTGACAGCGAACCGGCACGGCTCAAGGGCTACGGAATCGTCCCGGCAGAATGGGCAAGGGAACTTCTCGGTTCCGGGCAAGCCGCAACCCCGGAACAGACCGCAACCTTGGGACAGACAGTGGCGAACCCGGCCTCCGGCCGGGGGCGAACCGGCAAAGATCACGCGGGAACGCCGGATGCAGAGCTCTCTGTCGGGCTTCGGCGGCTCTACACCGCGCCGGCCAGTGGCGAGCTGTTGAGCATGGACTCCAAAGCCCGGCTCTTCCCTGCAAGGCTTCGGCGTTTCATCGAAACCCGCGACGATACCTGCCGCACGCCGTACTGCGATGCGCCCATCCGGCACATCGACCATGTGCTTCCGTGGCGTTCCGGAGGAACAACACACCTCACCAACGGTGCAGGACTGTGCGAGGCGTGCAACCACACCAAGGAAAACCCCGGCTGGACCAGCAAAACCGTACATGCCCACGAGCACGGGGGGACGCACACCCTGGAAATCAGCACCCCCACCGGGCACACCTACCAATCGAAAGCCCCACCCCTGCCCGGACACCGCCCCTCCAGAACGTAACCACCCATCGGCGGGAGCTGCGACGCCGCAAGTTACGCACAAGAAGGCGGACAGCGATTGCTCGCTGCCCGCCTCCTAATCGTCGCGTATTAGACGTGGTCTTAGAACTCCCAGTCCTCATCCTCCGTGTTGACAGCTTTGCCAATCACGTAGGAGGAGCCCGAGCCGGAGAAGAAGTCGTGGTTCTCGTCGGCGTTCGGGGATAGGGCCGACAGGATGGCCGGGTTCACGTCGGTGACGGAAGCCGGGAACATGGCCTCGTAGCCGAGGTTCATGAGGGCCTTGTTGGCGTTGTAGTGCAGGAACTTCTTGACGTCCTCGGCCAGGCCGACACCGTCGTAGAGGTCGTGCGTGTACTGGACTTCGTTTTCGTACAGCTCGAAGAGCAGCTCGAACGTGTAGTCCTTGATTTCCTGCTTACGGGCCTCGGAAACCTTCTCCAAGCCCTTCTGGAACTTGTAGCCGATGTAGTAGCCGTGCACGGCCTCATCGCGAATGATGAGGCGGATGAGGTCGGCCGTGTTCGTGAGCTTGGCGCGCGAGGACCAGTACATGGGCAGGTAGAAGCCCGAGTAGAACAGGAAGCTCTCCAGCAGAGTGGAGGCAACCTTGCGCTTCAAGGGATCGTCGCCCTGGTAGTAGTCCATGACGATCTGAGCCTTCTTCTGCAGGTTCTCGTTTTCGAGGGACCAGCGGAAAGCGTCGTCAATCTCCTTGGTGGAGCACAGGGTGGAGAAGATGGACGAGTAGGACTTGGCGTGCACCGACTCCATGAAGGCGATGTTGGTGTACACAGCTTCTTCGTGCGGGGTGATCGCGTCCGGAATCAGCGAAACGGCGCCGACGGTGCCTTGGATGGTGTCCAGAAGGGTGAGGCCGGTAAACACGCGCATGGTGAGCTGCTGCTCGTCCGGCGTCAGTGTGTGCCACGACTGGACGTCGTTGGACAGCGGCACCTTCTCCGGGAGCCAGAAGTTATTGACCAGGCGGTTCCAGACTTCCACGTCCTTGTCGTCCTGGATCTTGTTCCAGTTGATGGCCTCGACGTGTGTCAGCAGCTTGACCTTTTCGGTCATTTCATCCCCTTAAAGCGATGGTTTTCTTGAGATAAGCCTACGACGGCGGGTGGTAACCCGCCGTCGTGCTCTTTAGTTTTCAGCGCGGCAGCCCGCTGCAAGGAATCAACCGATTTAAGTTGATTAGAGTGCGCAGCTTACGCAGCCCTCAACCTCGGTCCCTTCGAGGGCCATCTGGCGGAGACGGATGTAGTAGAGCGTCTTGATGCCCTTGCGCCATGCGTAGATCTGCGCCTTGTTGATGTCACGCGTGGTGGCGGTGTCCTTGAAGAACAGCGTCAGGGACAGGCCCTGGTCCACGTGCTGCGTGGCAGCGGCGTAGGTGTCGATGATCTTCTCGTAGCCGATTTCGTAGGCATCCTGGTAGTACTCCAGGTTGTCGTTGGTCAGGTACGGAGCCGGGTAGTAAACGCGGCCGATCTTGCCTTCCTTGCGGATTTCGATCTTGGCGGCCACCGGGTGGATCGAGGACGTGGAGTTGTTGATGTAGCTGATGGAACCGGTAGGCGGCACGGCCTGCAGGTTCTGGTTGTAGATACCGTGCTCCATAACGGAAGCCTTCAGCTCGCGCCAGTCATCCTGGGTGGGGATGTGGTGGCCGGCGAAGAGCTCGCGGACGCGCTCCGTCTCCGGAACCCATTCCTGCTCGGTGTACTTGTCGAAGAACTCACCGGAAGCGTAGGTGGACTTCTCGAATCCGCCGAACTTCTGGCCGGTCTCGATGGCAAGGCGGTTGGAAGCCCGCAGGGCGTGGAACAGCACCGTGTAGAAGTAGATGTTGGTGAAGTCCAGTCCCTCTTCGGAACCGTAGTGGACGTGCTCACGGGCAAGGTAGCCGTGGAGGTTCATCTGGCCGAGGCCAATCGCGTGGCTCTGGGCATTGCCCTGGGCGATGGAAGGCACGGAGTTGATGTACGACATGTCCGAAACAGCGCTGAGGGCGCGGATGGAGGTCTCAATGGAGAGTCCAAAGTCCGGCGAATCCATGGTCTTGGCGATGTTCATGGAACCGAGGTTGCAGGAAATGTCCTTGCCAACGGTTTCGTAGCTGAGGTCCTCGGCGTAGATGGACGGCGAAGAAACCTGCAGGATCTCCGAGCACAGGTTGCTCATGGTGATCTTGCCGTCGATCGGGTTGGCCCGGTTCACGGTGTCCTCGAACATGATGTACGGGTAACCGGATTCGAACTGGATCTCCGCGAGGGTCTGGAAGAACTCGCGGGCGCTGATCTTGGTCTTCTTGATCCGGGAATCATCAACCATCTCGTAGTACTTCTCGGTCACCGAAATATCGGAGAACGGAACGCCGTAGACCTTCTCGACGTCGTACGGGGAGAAGAGGTACATGTCCTCGTTCTTCTTGGCGAGCTCGAACGTGATGTCCGGAACCACGACGCCCAAGGAGAGCGTCTTGATGCGGATTTTCTCGTCAGCGTTCTCACGCTTGGTGTCCAGGAAGCGGTGGATGTCCGGGTGGTGGGCGTGCAGGTACACGGCACCTGCGCCCTGGCGGGCACCGAGCTGGTTGGCGTAGGAGAAGCTGTCTTCGAGGAGCTTCATCACGGGGATAACGCCGGAGGACTGGTTCTCGATCTGCTTGATCGGGGCGCCGTGCTCGCGGATGTTGGTGAGCGAAAGAGCTACACCGCCGCCGCGCTTGGAGAGCTGAAGGGCGGAGTTGATGGCGCGGGCGATCGACTCCATGTTGTCTTCGATGCGGAGCAGGAAGCAGGAGACGAGCTCACCGCGCTGTGCCTTGCCGGCATTGAGGAACGTGGGGGTGGCCGGCTGGAAGCGGCCATCAATGATTTCGTCGACGAGGCGGTTGGCCAGTTCTTCGTTACCGCGGGCCAGGTGCAGGGCTACCATGCAGACGCGGTCTTCGTAGCGCTCGAGGAAACGCTTGCCGTCAAAAGTCTTCAGCGTGTAGGACGTGTAGAACTTGAAGGCGCCGAGGAAGGTCTCGAAGCGGAACTTCTTTTTGTAAGCGCGGTTGAAGAGGTCGCGGATGAAGTTCATCGTGTACTGGTCGAGGGTTTCGCGCTCGTAGTACTGGTTCTTCACCAGGTAGTCGAGCTTCTCTTCCAGGTCGTGGAAGAACACCGTGTTGTTGTTCACGTGCTGCAGGAAGTACTGGTGCGCAGCTTCACGGTCGGCTTCGAACTGGATCTCACCGTTGGGGCCATACAGGTTCAGCATGGCGTTGAGCTCGTGATAACCCAAGCCCTTGAAAGCCTCAGGCAGCGGCTTCTTGACCGTGTCCACAGCGCCCCCGGTTACTTCTGTTTCTGCGACAGTTGTGTCCAAAACTTTTCCAGCCCTTCGTTGACCCGTTGAACGTCTTCCGGCGTCCCCATGAGTTCAAATTTGTAAAGATGCGGCACCTTGCACTTAACGGAGATGATGTCTCCCGCTGCGCAGTAGTTATCCGCGAAATTGGTGTTCCCTGCTCCAATAACACCCCGGATCAGTTTCCTGTTCCGGGGATCATTCAAAAACCTGATGACCTGTTTCGGCACCGAACCTTCGCCGTTTGTTCCGCCGTAAGTGGGCAGCACAAGGACGAACGGTTCGAGGGCCTGCAGCGGAGCATCCTGGGCATAGAGCGGGATGCGCGCCGCATCCCTGCCCAATTTTTGGACGAATCGTTTGGTGTTCTCGGAGGTCGAGGAAAAGTAGATGAGGTGACTCCTGGTGGTGACAGCTTCCGCAGCTTCGCGTACGGTTGCCGCTGCCAGCGGTGCCATGGGAGTCACCTCGACTACATAGGAATTCTGAGTGTGCTGTGGTGGCGAAGTTTGAATGGAAACTTAGGCCACGGAGGAAACAGCCTGGGCCAGTTCCTCGATCTTGTCCGGGCGGAAACCAGACCAGTGGTCCTGCTCGGTCACGACAACCGGAGCCTGCATGTAGCCCAAGGCCTTGAGGCGCTCGAGGGCCTCGGCATCCTGGGAGATGTCGACACTCTGGTAGGCAATGCCCTTCTTGTCGAGTGCACGGTAGGTTGCGTTGCACTGAACACAGGCCGGCTTCGTGTAAACCGTAACGGTCATGATCCCTGTCCCCTTAGTTGAAGTCTGTCGCTCTTCGTATCTGGCGGGCTCAACCGGAACTAGTTTCTGAATCCGATACCGGCCCGCGGGCTGCTGTGGCAGCCAACACGCTTATTTAGTCTTGTGCTGGTTTCCCGCTCAATCCGTAAATCGATACTACATGTAGTGCAAGCGCCTCGCCGGAACCCCAAGATGATGTATTACAAGTATGTCATTCAATCCACCGCTCGTCCACAGGCAGAGGCCATCAAAATGTCCGTGATTCCGCCGAATTGAGAGATGTCATCCACACCCTGTGGACTACTTAGCCACATTTAATCTTCAGCGTGTCGCCAGGATACGGCGTGTCGTGACACTTTGAAAATGTGGCGTGGCGAACAGCTAAAATCGGCTGATGGTCAACCTTCTCCATCTCCGCACGTTGATGGAGGTCACCCGGTTGGGTTCCTTCGCAGCCGCTGCCGCCCAACTCGGCTACACAGCTTCCGCAGTCTCCCAACAGATGGCTGCGCTGGAACGCGATACCGGCGTCGAGCTCTTCCAACGGTCAGCCCGCAGCGTTGTTCCAACAGAGGCCGCGTTGACCATGACCCGGCACGCGTCGAAGGTGCTGACCGACGTCGAGGCCCTCATGGCAGCAGCCTCGAGGACCAATGACTCCCCCGCGCAGGAGCTCAGGCTGGGCATTTTCCCCAGCCTCGCAACCTATGTCCTGCCGGACATTTTGCGGAATGAACGATGGAGCGGACTGGGTATTGAGCTGCGGGTCTCCGTGGCCGAGCCGGCACAAACCATTCAAGGCCTGCGCAGCGGCGGCGAACTGGATGTGGCGTTGGTCTACCAGGTGGGGCAATCCGGCTTGGCGTGGCCTCATTCACTGGAACGCCAGTGGATTGGCGACGACGACTTCCGGGTAGTACTGCCGGCGTCCTGGAAGATCCGCGAGGACGCCGAGATCGAGGCAGCACATCTCTCCGACATGCCATGGATCGTCCACCACCCGGGCACCAGCGATGCCCTGGTGATCGAACGCCTGTTCGCCAGCTGCAACCTGCACCCCCGGGTGGTGGCCTACAGCGACGACTTCCACGCGAGCCTGGAGATGACTGCCGCCGGCCTCGGTGCCTCGCTGGTACCGGAACTGGCGCTGCGGAACCGTCCGCCCGGCGTCGTGGTCCTTGACGTACCGGACATCCGGCTGGCCCGGAACGTGTTCGCCCTTCTCATCAACGAAAAGCGCACAGCCCAAGTGCAGTTGTTCACACAGCTGCTTGCGGACACCCTCAGGGACACGTCGGGAAAGAGTGGTCTTCACCCCCTGAAATCCACTCCTGTCAAGGGCCGCAAGCTCCAGAGGTGAATTGCCGCGAAGTGCTGGAACCCGCCGGTTGATGGGGTTAGATTGATCACATGGGCAAGGTAGCGAGCAAACATTTTGGGGAGATCGAGCTCAACCACGGGCGTGAACATTGCTTCGTCGCGAGACACGAACTTGGCGGCAACCAGCTTGAGCTGGACCTCAACGTCACCGCGCACGACCACTTCGATGAGGCGGCCATGCGCAAGGTGGACTATAGATTGCGCTTCCTGCCGGAACTCGTGGACCAGGTCCGGGAGATGATCGCCGACGAACTCGACCAGGACGGCACCAACCCCCAACAGTTCCTGCACTTCCACAGCTCGCAGCTCAAGGAAGAGCAACTCGAATCGGTCTTTGGTGTCAGCGACAAGGGCCAGCTCACCAACGACGTCTTCCTGAAAGCCCTCAAACTCGGCCATGTGGCCATCTATCCGGGTCAGCCGGAGCGGTACTTCGTGCTGGACTTCACCCTCGGCTCGCACTTCACGGACGAGCTGCTGGTAGTAGCCGCTGATGAGGACGGCGTGGTGGACGACGAAATCCTGTGGGAGTCGTAAACAGCTTTTAACCGCGAACGACGGCGGCCGGTCACCTTTCGGGTGACCGGCCGCCCGTCGTTATGGCTGGCTTGAAGAGGTTGCGCGGGACGCGATCACAGCAGATGCTTCGTCAAGTCACCATGGCCTGTCCATACCGGGGGCCTTGTCCGGTCCTCGCAGGTACTCGCCGCGTTCCTGACCTTCCGAACGCTCCCGCTGGGCCTGTTGCGCGCTCTCTTCAAGTTGCTGAAGTTGTTCCTGTTTCGGGGGCGACGGCGTTTCCTGGTTAGGCGTAGTTGCATCATCGTTCCGCGACTCTCCCTCGGTGATTTTGCCGGCCAGCCGGTCCTGGGCCGCAACCAGGCTGCCACCCTCGCCGGCGGCGTTTGCCGGACCTGCCGTGTGGCATTGCGGCGGTGCGCTTTTTGCTGCGGCCATGGCTTCCCTGAACAGTTGGGCGGCGGCATCCCGATCCCCGGCGGCATCCCCCAACTTCTCGATGCTCAGGACCAGATTGACACGCACTTTGCACTCATCAACGCCGGAGCCGGCTTTCAGGGCGGACTCAAAGTCCTTCCGCGCAGCTGCGAAGTCCCCCGCTACAACGTGGGCATCCCCGGAGGCGAAATGTGCCTTGTGCGGCTCAAGGATGTTGGCTATCTGCAACCACGATGCAGCGCTGGCCACACCCTGCTGCTGCCCGGCGTCGAAGGACTGCCCGGCGGAGGCACCCAGGACCCCAACACTCAGGAGCTTCGCCGCAACTGCGAGCGCCACGAGCGCAGGTGGCGCAGACCAGAGTGCAAGACTGCTTCGCCGCCGTCGTGCTTTGTGGCCGGTCATGTGGTGGGCTCCTTCCGCATGGTGGGCCGAAGCGCTTGAAGAGCTGTGAAGTGCCGCAAGGGCTCGTAGATTGCCAGGAGAAAAGCGGCCAAGGCGAGCAGCCAGTAGAGTTCTACGCGCCCCGGGCCGTCGTGTGCCAAGGCAGTCGTGGCGCCGGGGTTCGCTTGGCCCAACATGTCCGATGTTGGCTCGGCGCCTGTTCTGTGGGCGTAGGGGACGTGGAGTTGCTCTGCGATGGTTCGCAACTGCGCTTCGTCAATTCGTGAGACGGCATCCTGTGGGGTGTTGGAGGTTTTGTCCTTCACGTATCCAGCGTCAGGGTCTGCGGTTTCCTTCATCGGGCCGCCCTCGCCGGTGCCGTACCCCAGTACCGCTCCCCCGGCCACATGGGTGGCATCCATGCGGGCCGGGGCCTCGGCACTGGTGTTCTCACCGTCGCCGGCGTAGAAGACGACTGCCGGGCGACCTGGATGTTGCTGGTTAGCGGCTGCGAGCCTTTCTTTCAGGAGTTGTGCCGCACCCGTGACGCTGCTCCCCTTGGCGTATCTGCTGTTTTGGGGTTGCAAGGTGGTCATGGCGGTTTGGAGGGCTGTTGCGTCCTGTGTGAGCGGCATACGGACGGTTGCTTTGTTGTCGAAGGTGATGAGGGAGAACTTGGCTCCGGCGAGTTCCTTGGCGATGGCCATGACGTCCTGTTTGACCCCTGAAAGCCGGGTGCCGGTTCCGTTGTAGTCTTCGGCTGCCATGCTGGTGCTGGTGTCTACCACGAAGTAGACGTCGAGGTCAGCGGTGGCGGTTTGGGCTTGGCCACCTGCCCAACCGGGACGCAAAGCGGCGAGCAGAAGAAGTACGACGGCGGCGCTCCGCAGGGCTGCGGGCCTCCAGGTTCGAAGCGGCTGGCTTCGAACACGCCTCATGCAGGTCCAGGCAGTGAAGCCCAGCACGGCGATGAATGCCAAGGCCAGTAGGGGCCACGGAATGATGGGGGCGAAGGTCATGGCTCCAGCCGCCATCCGAGCAGCAGCATTCCCGAGCCGGCAAGCAAGGCGATACCCAGAGGCCAAGCGGGTGTATCGGCTACTACTGCCTGGGGTGCTGCGAGGTAGCTTGTGGCCTCGGTTTCCTGCACTTTTTGGACAATGCCCGGCACGGCGGTGGGGCTGTCCAAGGTGAAGTAGGAGCCGCCGGTTCGTTCTGCTGCTGCCCTGAGCTGGGCGCCGGGCTGCCCGGGCTCGCCGTAGTCCATGTCGCCGGGGTTCAGCGCGTACACCTTCACGTTTTTCCCGGCGGCCAGCGCTGCGGCCTCGTCCAGGGTAAAGATCGGTTCCCCGTAGAGGAAGTTGTCAGTGGCCAGCACCACGGACCGCGAGCGCTGGTTGTCTCCTCGCTTGTTGTTTCCTCGCTTGGCATCAACTGCGTCGGTGTCGGGGAAGCTCTGTATGCACGATGCCAGTCCGTCACCAATGAGCGAGGAGCCTTCCCCGTTCCAGGTTCCGTCGAAGAAGGACCCGCTACCGCTGTCCAGAGCCTCCTTCGCTTGGGTGAGTTGTTCGGCGGCGTACTGGTAGTCGTCGGTGAGCGGGAAGAGTTGCACACTGCTGCTGTCGAAGATGACCATGCCGATTCTCTCGCCGTCGAACTCCTTGGCGAGGTCTTCGAATACTGCAGCGATGGCGGCATCTGTGCTGGTCATGGACCCAGAGACGTCCAAGCACAGCACGATGTCCCTGTTCCTGACTTCCGGCTGCTCTGTTGTTCGTTGGATGGGCCTCGCCGCTGCCGTGGCGGTCGCAGCGAGGAACACTGCGCCCAACACCACCGCGAGCGCCAAGCGGGTGCGGTGCCGGCGCAACGCTTGTTGGTATTCGGGGAGCTCAGTGAGCCGCCCACTGTGCGCGATTGGCCTGGTACTTTGCGGACGACGGCGGCGGTACAGACACGCTGTGACTGTCACGGCTGCTGCTGCCAGGGGAAGTATCCACCAGTAGCTTAGTTCCATGCCAAGACCACCTGACGTGCGGTCTCCGCGGATTGCCTGACCGTATGGACGGGTAGCGGCGCGAACTCGTTGGGATAGATGCCAGCCACAACTGCCGCAAGTTCCTTGAGGTCGTGGCGGTGGAGGTCCTCGAGGGTCATGTAGGTCATGGGCAAGCCAGTGGCCGCCCCGGCGAACTCCCGCACGAGGAAGCTGAGCCTTTGGTGGGCGTCGCGCGCTGGCAAGCGGCCGGCGTCGGCGTCCAGCGCTGTGGCGTGGATTGCGGCCAGGCAGGTGGCCCGAAGTGTCTCAAGATCCGGCACCGTCACCTGACGGGCTGGATCTTCGTAAACCGGCACCGTCTTGCGGACGGGCCGGAAGATCCATGCGTACCAAGCCCCGATGATGAGCACCAGAACGAGCCCAAGCCACAACCATTGTGGCTGATACTGCAGGGGCGAATAGAAGCCGGCTTCATCCTGCACGAGTGCCACCCCGGGCAAAGGTTCTTGTGGTGAAAGTTCCGGAGCGGTGCTTTTCCAGGAGTGAGAAGACTGCAGTCAGGACGTTCTCGCTGCCGGTTGTGTGTTCCTCGGCGATTCCCAGCCTGTGGAACACATCCCGCCGCCTCTGGTCGCGTTTAAGCATTGCCGCAGCGTAGGCGGCACGTACTTTGCCATCCACGGCCACGGACAGGGGAATTCCACGTCCCGTGCCCACGTCCGTGCTGTCTTGCATTTGGCTCCCTGCCTCAGCAGCTAGCTCGGCGTCCCGAACGGTCAGCCACAGGACTTCGTGCCGGCCGCGCAACCTGCGCATCAGGCCCTCCGTGCGGGCATCGGGCAGGAACTCGTCCGCAATTACGACAATGAGCAGGCGCCCCTTCAGGTACCTCAGCACATAATCCAGCTGCGCTGCGATGCCACTGGCTGGGCCGTCCAGGGAAGCACTCGCATCCACTTCACGGAGCAGCCGTTCCAAATGCTCCTCGCCACTGCGGGGCGGGAGGTACTTGGACGCAACGGCGTTCCCGTGAAGGAGACCCACGTCGTCACCGTGCCGGGAAGCGAGGTACCCCAGGACGCCGGCCGCATGAACGGCGATGTCCTTCTTGGACTCGCCGGAGAAAGCCTGTGCTGCCATGTTCCGGCCGGTATCCACCAGTAACAGGACCGCGTGGCGGCGAACTGCGACATAGCGCTTCACCAAGGGTGATCCGTGCCTTGCTGTGGCTTTCCAATCAATGTCACGGACCTCGTCGCCGGGGACATACGCCCGGAGCTCGTCGAAGTCCAGGCTCCGTCCTTTGAAGACCGAACCGTATTCGCCGTCAAGGAGGGTCAGTGTCCTATGGTGGGCGAAGATGAACATCTTCGACTTGACGCGTCGGAGGAGGCTGGGCACGTGCAGGCCCCTGCTACGGCGTCTGGACGGATGCCAGCACGGCATCGATCACGGTTTCCACTGAAATTCCCTCAACCACTGCATCAAATCCGAGAATGATCCGGTGACGCAAGATCCGATGTGCGAGGTTCTTGACGTCCTCAGGTATGACGTGGTCACGCCCTTTGAGCAGTGCCATGGCTCGGGCTGCCTGGCTGAAGGCGATGCTCGCCCGCGGGCTGGCGCCGAATTCCACGACGTTGGCCAGCCTGGGCTCCAAATACTGTGAGGCGTTGCGGGTGACGTACGCGAGTCCCACGATGTAGCGGACGATCGCCGGATCAATGTAGACCCGCCGTACCAATTCCTGGACCTGGACTACGGCGTCAAGGGAGGCGGCCGCCGGAGGCTTCTGGTCCGCGTTGAAGACGCCGGCGTCAATCCGCCGGATGACTTCCGCTTCCTCGGCAGGACTTGGATAGTCCAGTACGTCCTTGAGCATGAACCGGTCCATCTGGGCTTCGGGAAGACGATACGTCCCTTCTTGCTCGATGGGGTTCTGCGTAGCGAGCACCAGGAAGGGCTGGGGCAAAGGGTAGGACTCGCCGCCGATGGACGTCTGCCGTTCCTGCATCGCTTCCAGCATGGCGCTCTGGGTCTTGGCACTGGATCGGTTGATCTCATCCAGCAGGACGATGTTGGCGTGGACCGGGCCCAATTGGGTGACAAACGTGCCTTTGACGGCGTCGAAAATCTGCGTACCGGCGATGTCGCTGGGCAGCAGGTCCGGCGTGCACTGGATCCGGCGGAACTCTGCACTCACCGACTCCGCTATTGCTTGGGCAGCGGTGGTCTTTGCCAGGCCGGGCACACTTTCCAACAGGACGTGGCCACCGGTCAACAGGCCGATAACCAACGTCTCACGCAGCCTTGCCTGGCCCACCACTTTGTTTTCGAAGCTGCGTACGATGCTCCCGACGAGTTGCTGGGCACGGGCCATGTCCGGTGCATCGATTCCGGCTACGGCTGTGATCTGTTGCACTCGTGGTCCCCTTGCTGGCGCTGATGTGAAACGGCCACTCCATCCAAGCCTTCCCGGAGCAAGGCCGCAATGGGGACCCCTCCCCATGTGGTCTTCCTGGGTCTATTCTTTTGCCATGCATCAGCTACCAGCCGCCTATCAGAAGTACCTCGCCTCCCAGGACCAGCACGTCATCGACGCCGTACGGCCGGTCCTCCTCCAGTCTGCAGCAGACCAACGACACGGCGTCCGCATCACCTTCAACAGGGGCCCAACCGGTCACCAAGCCCATCTGGACGATTCCATACCCTACGGGGAGATCATCGAGGACATCGACTGACGGCGAACTAACCCTTCATAGCACCGGACAGGGCAAACGAATTTCCCATGCCCCGGGATACCAGCGCGTAAAGCACCAATACAGGGACCGAATACAAAATGGAGAACGCGGCCAGCTGGCCGTAAGCGATAGCGCCGTGCTGGCCAAAGAAGCTGAAGATGGATACTGCGGCTGGTTGCTTGGCTGTGGACAGCAACAGGATGAAGGGGACGAAGAAGTTCCCCCATGCCTGGATGAACACGAAAATGAACACCACTCCCAGCCCCTGCCTCATCAGAGGCAGGACGATGCTCCGCAAGGCCGCCATGGTGGAGGCCCCATCCACCCACGCCGCTTCCTCCAACTCGAGAGGAACGGAATCCATGAAGTTCTTGGTGATCCAGATCGCCATGGGCAACGTGGTAGTTGCCATGAAGAAGATAGTGGCCGCCATTGAGTCCAAAAATTTCAGCTGAACAAACAAGCCATAGACGGGCACCATGATGGCCGTCACGGGCAACGACGTCCCAAACAGGACTGTGTACATGAAGGGCTTATTGAACCGTGACTGATACCTGGACAACGGGTAGGCGGCAAGCACAGCAGCAAGCACATTCACCACAGCGGTGCCCGCGGACAACAGGAAGCTGTTTGCCAAGGGTTGGAACAACAACTCGGGCGTCATCACCGCACGGAAGTTCTCAGTGGACGGTGCCAACGGAACCTTGGTCTGGTACCCGGCTTGGGGATCGACGGCGGCCAACAGCAACCAGAGCAACGGCGCAACAAAGCAAATCCCGATGACCGTCAAGGCGATGTCCGCGCCCAACTTGGCCTTGGTGGTCATGACCGTTGCTCCCGTAGCAGCCGCACGTACACTGCACCGAAAACCATGCCCAAGAGAATCAACACCGACGCCACAGCCGTGCCGTAGCCAATGTCACCGAACTTGAATGCCTCTTGATAAGCCAATACCGGCAACGTGGCACTGGCATTGGCGGGGCCTCCGGCAGTCATCACCCAGATGAGGGTGAACACGGCCAACGTTTGAAGAGTGATGAGCATCAGGTTGGTGGCGATACTGCTCCGGATGAGCGGCAGCGTGATGAAGGCGAGCCGCTGCCAGCCTCGTGCCCCATCCATGAGCGCCGCCTCCGCGATATCCCTGGGAACGTCAGCCAGCGCTGCCCGGTAGACCAACATGGAGAAGGCAGTTCCACGCCAGGTATTCGCCAAGACGATGGCCACCAGGGGAAACGAGTACAGCCAATCCGGACCCACGCCGCCGAAGGCTCCCACAACCTGGTTGAGCGTTCCTTCACGATTGAAGTAGGCGTAGGCGGCAAACGCCGCCACGATCTCCGGAAGTACCCACGCCGCCACTACAGCGGTCCCCACCCAGGAAGCCGTTGCCCGGCGCGAACGCGTCATTAACAGGGCAATCAGCAAGCCCAACACATTCTGTCCCAGCACCGCCGACGCGGCGACGAAAACTACCGTGAGCCAAGCCGCCAAAGGGAAAGAGTCGTCGCTAAACATCCGGACATAATTTTCCGCCCCCACCCACTGCGGGTCTTTGGCCGCCCTCCCTGACAACGCGGCGTCGGTGAACGAGGCGTAGAAGGACCACGCAACAGGAGCCAGCAGGAACAAGAGGAGAAGGAGGACGGACGGGACAACGGGCAGCAGCCGCAGGAAGCGGCGCATTCTCATTTCTCCAGTACCTTGTCCTCACCTACCAGCTTGCGGACGGTGGCATCATATTCAGCTGCGGCGTCCTCAGGGCTCTGCTTACCTGTGATGACAGACTCAGTAGCCACCTGGACGGCCGTGGAAATCCTTGGGTAATCGGCAGTCGCCGGCCGGTAATGCGTTACCTTCACCAAGTCTGAAACGTCCTTCACGAACGGGTTGGCTGCCAAATACTCAGGCTCCGATGCAACATCGGTACGGACAGCGATCTGGGAGTTGTTGATGTCATAAGCCAGGGCGTTCTTCTTGTTCAGCGCTGTGGTAAGGAACTGGAAGGCCAGTTCAGGGTTCTTACTCTTCGCCCCCACCGCCAAGGTCCAACCACCGGACATGCTCACGCCGCCGGGGTCCTGTCCCTTCTGTGTGGGGAACATTGCTACGCCCATCTCCTGCTCATAGCCGGCCCACTCATACGCGCCGCCTTTCTGCCAGAACGACGGCGTGTAGGAACCTTCCACAGTTGCCCCGAGTTTGCCCTGCGGGAACCACTCGCCAAAAACCTTCTTCCAGACGTTCGCGTCCAGGGCTTCGGCAGGGCTCACGGCGAGCTTCTCGTCATAAAGGGTTTTCAAGAACGCCAAGGAGTCGGTGAACCCTTGGGAGCCCACCACCCATTTCTTTTGGTTCTCGTCATACAGGCTGCTGTCTGTGCCATAGAGCAGTTCGTAGAAGCCCTGCATGACCGTTCCCTCACCGGTCCCCTTGCCTGCATACATGTTGAAGGGGATCACATTGGGATCCGCAGCTTTCATGGCACGCGCGGCGGTCAGAATCTCTTCCCACGTTTTCGGCTGCCACGGTACGGAAATTCCCGCCTTCTGCAGGACGGACTTATTGTACCAAATGGCCCGGGTATCAGTGCCCAGCGGCACGGCATAAATACCGCCGTCATCCGCGCGGCCGGCTGCCTTGGCTGCTTCGTTGAACGCCCCCCAGTCGTCCCACTTCTCAAGGTAAGTGTCTAGCTTGAGGAGGTAGCCGGCGTCGACATCGGACCGCACCTTGAAGGTGTCCTCATAGAAAACATCCGGCGCCGTGTCAGCGGAACGCTGGGCCAGTGCGAGCTTTGTCCCATAGTCGTCGTCATTGGCTTGGATGGGCTGAAGGTCCACGGTCACACCGGAGTTGGAAGCTTCGAATTCCTTCTTGGCGTCCTGCATGACGGTGTCCAAGGCCGTGAACGAGTCAGTCTTCTGATAGACGATCTTCAGGGTTTTGCCCTCAGCAGCCTCAGGTGTGGGCGAACACGACGTCGCTGCCGTTAGAACGGCAGCGACGGAGATAACGGCAGCGAACCTGACAGCGACAGATTTCACCGACATTTTGGTCACTGTCTTATTTTTCACAGTGCGGCGCATGTTGCTCCATTCAGTCGAACGTGGCTACAGCCCCCATACTTCACCGTGACACCCATGCGACGTGGCCGAGCCTTGTGGATATTCAGTTGTCCTGCTTCGAACTAACCTTCCAGCAGGAGCCTTTGAGCGCGCGGAGCCAGCATGTGCTCCAAAACCAGGCAGGCGGCACCAATGGCGCCAACGTCTTCACCTACACCGGTTCCCACGACTTCCAAGTCATGGATCATACGGGCTGCGTTGTTCTTGTCCAGCAAATCCGGTACACGTTCCAGGAAGTAAGGGGACATCCGCCCCCAGAATGGACCGCCAAAGACAACGCGCTCCACGTCCAACGTGTTGGTCACTATGGACACGGCGCGTGCCACCAGTGTGGCGGACTTGTCCAGGATGGCAATGGCTTTTGCGTCACCTGCATCTGCTTTGTCGCACAACGCGGCATAGCGTTCCTGGACTTCGGGGCCGTCCGCACCCGCCCGGTGCCCTTCAAGCAAACCGGCGGCTTCGGCCTCGGCCACCAGCACTTGTGGAATGCAGGAAGACTTGACGCAGCCATGCAACCCGCAATCACACTGGGGGCCGTTTGGGTCCACCACTATGTGGCCGATTTCGCCGGCATTGCCCGAGGTGCCGCGCACTACTTCATCATTGAGCACAATGCCGCAGCCGATACCTGTTCCCATGTACATGAACACGAAGCTGCCGGCCCCACTCGCACCGCCAGCCCAGGTTTCCGCCACAGCGGCACTTGTCACGTCCTTGTCCACCAGCGTTTCCATGCCTGTGGCCTCAGCCAATGCCTCGCGGATGCGCACACGGTTCCATCGCGTCAGGAGGGGCGGCTCCACCACGGAGCCCTCGTCGAGGTCGATCGGGCCCGGAACCGCAACGCCAAGCCCGGCAATCTTGGAAGCATCCACGCCTGACTCTTCAATGAGGATATTGATCTGTTCGGCGATGCTGGTGATCACGTCGGCAGGGTCACCGCCGGGGGTAGCCATCCGCGAATGCCTCACGACGTCGCCCAGCAAGTCGAGGACAACAAAGGTGATGACGGCCGGGTCCAGATGAACGCCCACTGCGTACATGCCAGCGGGGTTGAGACGCAGGATGGTCCTGGGCTTGCCGGGACCCGAGCCTTCCTTACCGGCCTCCACAATCAGTTGCTGATCCAGGAGGCGTCGGGAAATATTCGAAATCGTCTGCGGAGAAAGCCCCACGATCTGGGCCAGCTCAACGCGGCTGAGACCGCCTGATGACCGCCGGATCGCCTCCAGAATAACGGTGAGGTTGAAGTCCCCCATGCGGGGAAGGTTGGTTCCGCGCCTCGGTGTCGGCTGCCGGATCTCAGTCACTGATGCCCCTCGTCATTGGGAAAAACTTCGTCGAAGATGGTCTTTGTCTGAATCGTACGATACCGCCGCCGCTTCGGGTACGAGCACACGCTGATGCCGGCATCAGGGCTTGGTAACGATGACGCTGCCTAACGTCCGAATGCTATTCCGGCAGACCCCCGATGCCTGCTCCCACCACTTTCGATTGCCCTCAGGACTTCCGGCTTCGAGTCACAGTGAACTTCGGGTTCCGGCCTTCCTCCACCGTTGGCCCGATGTTCCGTTCCAAGGCAGCCCGGTACTGCAAATGGCTGTTGTAAACGGTCCACAGCTCTCCCCCAGGCGCAAGAACCCGGGCGGCCGCTTGAAACATCTTGAGCGCAGCGCCGGCATGCACACTGGCCCCAAGGTGGAACGGCGGGTTCAGCAAGATGAGGTCAGCACTGCCCGGCTCAAGGGCGGACATAGCGTCATCGTGGATCACTGCCACCCGCTCCCCCAACCCGTTTGCAGCTGCCGTAGCCTTGGCTGAAGCAACGGCTGCCGCTGACTGGTCGGTGGCGACGACGAGGGCGTCAGGGTGGCGAAGCGCATACATCGTGGCGAGAATACCGGTTCCGCAGCCCAGATCCACCACGCGCCGCGATGCCGGCATACGGTCCAGGAACGTCAGAAGGTAGCGCGTGCCTATGTCCAGGCGGGCGCCGGAGAAAGCAGCACCATGCGCGCACACGGTGATTCCCAGCTCCGGCAGGGATTCCACCACGGGAAAGGGACGCTTTCCGGCTGTCGGTTTGGGGTCCCGTGCCACCAGGACCCGGGACTTCTGCCGGGCAAGTTGCGGTTGGACCGCCGAGAAGTAGCGTTCCAGGACCTCATTCATGCCCAGGGACATGTGCTTCACGCGACCTCCGGCCAGCAAGACCGCATCCGGTGCCGCAAACCGTGCTACGGCGTCGGCGATTTCCTCCAACTCAGCCAAAGATTTAGGCAACTGCAGAAGCACAACGCCTGCACCGTCCAGCAAGTCACGGTCCAGTTCGTATTCGGTGAAACGCCCTTCCAAGCCGGCCGACGCGGCATTGCGTTTCAGCGCAAGCCTTCCAGTGAAAAGGTCTTGGCTAACGCGTACATGCCCGACGCCGAGTCCAGCCAAGGTGCCCAATGTCAGCGCGCCATAGCGATCGCCAATGACAACCACCTTTGTACCGGGCTCGAGCATGTCCGCGGCCGTGTCCAACAGGAGCCTGTCTGTGGCATCAAAGGCCTGCAGGTTGTCCGCTTCGACGTCGGGAAGCCTGCTCAACGTACCTAAGAGCGCTTCAACATCCATTGCCGTCACGGTGTGGTTCTCACTTTCATGCTTAACTGTCTCGACTTTAGGGTGGCTTGGGAGGAACCTAGTGCTTGCACGACACAAACACCTGTCATGCCTTCGGTTGGAGACCACCAAGGCGGCAGGCACAGGTCACGGCGACCCCTGGAGCCAGGCACCGGGATCCACTCATCATCGGGCTCCCCTTCCCCTGTGAGAAGCCATGAGTGTCAATGTTGTCACGAACCTTGAAGTAAAGTCCCACAACTCTCCCGATGAAACGAGGCGCCCTGATAAGACAGTGTTGGACCTTGTCACCGTGGGCGATTACACAATCGGCCGTATGACGTTTGAACCAGGGTGGACCTGGGCTGACTGCATCAAGCCAGTGGTTGGCACCGACTCCTGCGAATTGAGCCACGTCGGGTTCTGCCTTTCCGGCAACTTGGAGGTAGAAACCAATGACGGCGGCAAGATCAGCATTTCAGCCGGTGACTCCTACACTATCCCGCCGGGTCACAACGCCCATGTGGTGGGCGATCAACCCTTCCAAGGCGTCGAGTTCGTCAGCGGCGCCGAATTCGCGCGTCCTACGCAATAGTCCCCAGGTACCAAGGACGGAATAACAGAAAGACCCCGCTCAATGAGCGGGGTCTTTCAACCGAAGTGGGACTGTTCTCCTGGCATGCAAACGAACTGCGTACGGCCCACCGGCACCTTTCGACAGATCGCTCGCAGTCTCGGCCGCAGGCGATCCAAGGCAGCACGCGCAAGATGCAGCCACGACTATCGGCCGAGAAAGTCGGCCAGATCGACAGCTTATGAAGCAGGGAAGACGGTCTATGAGCTCGCCGCCGAGTACGGCTGTCATCGCCTGACGATTAGCGGTGCCCTGAAGCGGCAAGGCGTCGCCCTCCGACGCACTTCGCCGACCGCTGAACAGATCGACGAGATGGTTCGCCTCTATGAATCCGGGCCGTCGCTAGCAAGGATCGGTGAGCAGTTCGCCATGAACGCCAGCACCGTGCTCGCCCAGTGCGCACGGCGCCAACGGCGGTGAGGACGGTCCAGAAGTCCCAGGTCAGCGATCGGGGCAGGGCATTGACCAGAACGAGCACGATAAGCCACAAGACCTGCACCGCAACCCTCAGCCGCATTCGGCTCATGGCTACTCGTCACCTCTAGAACTCAGCCCGAAGAACCGCTCAAAGAACGCTCCGAGTTTCTGGATCACGCGTTGCTTCTTCTCGCCGTGGCCGCCGTCGGCGGAGAAGCGTGAGACGGGTGGCAGCACCTTGGTGATCGCGGTGCCGCTGGTGCGGATCTGGCCGTCGCGGAACGCGGTCTCGACGAAGGAGTGTGTCTCGTCGGGTCGGAGGTTCTCATTGGCGATGATCGTCTCGAGTTCAGCCTCGCGCTTGGCGGTGATGAACGCGCGCCATTCCTGATCGATCTCACCATCGGCAGAGAGGGAGTCGACGAAGTCTTCGACGAGGTCCTTCTTGTTGCGCAGTGTCGGGCTGGCGTCGATCGCGCGGGAGATCTCAGCGCGGATCTCTTTGTCGTCGCCGTCTCCTCGTTCGTCGCGGTACTTCTGGACGAGCATGAGGATGTAGTCGACGTTGATCTCGACCTGCTTGATCAGCTCGATCTCGAAGACGATGTCCTCGTTGATCCGCTCCTTATCTGCATCCTTGTCTTTGCGGAACTCCGCATACAAGTCGAGATAGACGCTGCGGTAGTCCTGGCTCTGTCGCTCCGTGAGGATCTCGTTGCCGAAGAAGTCGTCAAAGGAGGTGAGGATATTTTGCAGGCGCAGGATCGCGCCGAACAGTTGAATGAACTGCTTCTGTGCTGATTCCCCGACGATCGGTTTGCCGAGCGGGAAAGCACTCAAAAGCTCCGCGGTCTTCTCCGCGTAGTCGTTGTAGTACTCGGCGTAGGGCTTCAGGAGCACGACACCGCGCGCATCCTTGTTCCCGAACAGTGCGATGGCATCGTTGGTCTGCTCTTCAAGGTCGCGGAAGCTGACGATGTTGCCGTACGTCTTCACCGAGTTCAGGATGCGGTTCGTGCGCGAGTACGCCTGAATCAGCCCGTGGGCACGCAGGTTCTTGTCGACGAACAGCGTATTGAGAGTCGTGGCATCGAAGCCGGTGAGGAACATGTTCACGACGATGACCAGATCGAGATCCCGGTTCTTCAACCGCTGCGAGAGGTCTTTGTAGTAGTTCTGGAACCGGTCGGCGCTCGTGTCGTAGCTGGTGCCGAAGATGTCGTTGTAGTCCTGGATAGCGTCCTCAAGGAAGCTCCGGGCGTCGGTCGACAGAGCGTCGGTGTCGAATGCCTCGTCATCAAGGATGCCGTCATCGGTGGCGTAGTTCGCGCCATAGGAATAGATGAGGCCGATCTTCAACCGGCGATCCGGTGGCAGCTGTTCTTGCTGCATCTGGAAGTGGTTGTAGTAGCGGCGAGCGGCATCGATCGAGGCGGTGGCGAAGATCGCGTTGAAACCACGCACCCGCTTCCGCTCTCGTACGGCCTCCGCCTGCCGCCGTGTGCGTGTGGACTCGGCCACGTTCGTGACGACGGAGTGCTCAAACATCGACGAGCGTTTCGTCTTCTGATCAAAATGCTCCAGCGTGTACGAAACAATCTGGCTGATTCGTTCCGTGGCAAGCAGCGCCTTCTCGGTATCGATCGCAGAGACCTGCTTGTCGATGACGGTGCCGACCTTGACCGTGTTGACGTAGTCGATCCGGAAGGGTAGCACGTTCTTGTCGGTGATCGCATCCACGATCGTGTACGTGTGCAGCTTCTCCCCGAACGCCTGCTCCGTGGTGTTCAGCTGCGGGTTCCCGCCACTGCCGGAGTTAGCGGAGAAAATCGGGGTGCCGGTGAACCCGAATAGGTTGTACCGCTTGAACGCCTTCGTGATCGCCGTGTGCATGTCACCGAACTGCGAACGGTGGCACTCATCGAAGATGATCACGACGTGCCCGTCGTAGATCGGGTGACCCTTGTTCGCCCCGATGAACGTCGATAGCTTCTGGATCGTCGTGATGATAATCCGCGCACCCGGATTCTCGAGCTGCTTCTTCAGCACGGCCGTCGAAGTGTTGGAGTTCGCCGCACCTTTCTCGAACCGGTCGTACTCACGCATCGTCTGGTAGTCGAGATCCTTGCGGTCTACAACAAACAGCACCTTGTCTACGCTCGGAAGCTTCGACGCGAGCTGCGCTGCCTTGAACGAGGTCAGTGTCTTGCCCGACCCGGTCGTGTGCCACACATACCCACCCGCAGCCACCGTGCCGAGCTGCTTGTAGTTTGTCGATATGTTGACCCGCTGCAGTATCCGCTCGGTAGCCACGATCTGGTAGGGCCGCATCACCAACAGCAACCGGTCGGCCGTGAGCACGCAGTACTTCGTCAGGATGTTCAACAACGCATGCTTCGCGAAGAACGTCTTCGCAAACGCTGGCAGATCCTGAATCGGCTTGTTCTGCGCATCCGCCCACCACGAAGTGAACTCGAAACTGTTCGACGTCTTCCGCACCCGCTTCGACCCAGCGGCCTCGCTGAGGTGCTGGCGACGAGCGGTGTTCGAGTAGTACTTCGTCAACGTGCCATTCGAGATCACGAACAGCTGCACGTACTCGAACAGTCCAGACCCCGCCCAGAAACTGTCCCGCTGATACCGGTCGATCTGGTTGAACGCCTCACGAATATCAACGCCACGGCGCTTCAGCTCAACGTGCACCATCGGCAACCCGTTGACCAGCACCGTCACGTCGTAGCGATTCGATCGGGCAGAGCCGCCATCGCCCTGGCCAATCTCGTACTGGTTGATCACCTGCAAGCGATTGTTGTGAATGTTCTGCTTGTCGATCAGCAGGATGTTCTTCATCGAACCGTCGTCACGCTTCAGCAGCTGAACATGATCCTCCTGGACCCGCACCGTCTTCTCCACGATGCCATCGTTCGCGCTAGCAATTCGCTCTGAGAAGAACTGGCACCACTCCGCATCTGAGAAGATAACTCCATTCAGTGCTTCGAGCTGATTGCGGAGGTTTGCAACGAGCTGCGCCTCCGACGTGATGGGCAAGTACTCATACGCTTGCGACTCAAGCAGCCTGATCAACTCACGCTCAAGTTCCGCCTCCGACTGATACGAGCCAGCGACCGCCGCGTCAGGGATGTACTCAGCAACAACCGTGCTCTCAGACGAGACAGCGATCGGATCGTACGTCCGCGGAGTCAGGTCGCTCACGACGCAGCCTCCCACCTGAACGCTTTTAGGAACTCCTGAAACTCACTCTTTAGAGCGTCTTTGTATTCTTCGGCCACCTCGGAACTGTCCAGATCTGAGAAACGATCATGGCTATACAGATTGAGGACCTTCGTCAACAGGACCGCATCAGGTCCGGTCAGCAGGTCGCCCCAACCTCCCGAGTGCCCGAGGAAGTTGGCCGTTTTCTCGAGAAGAGCTCGGAACTGATTGAAGTGACCTCGCTCAATCGCATTCGCAGAGATTGCCGATTGAAGATCTTCAACGATCCCCAGGTGGTAACTGAAAGGAGAGTCATTCGATTGCTTCTTCAGTGACCATCCCGCAACTAGTTCATGCTTAAGAACGTACGCTTGGTTCTTTTTTCGACGTAGCGAGTTGAACAGAACGTTGAAGAAGAGGGCGTGGTGGGTTGCGATGACGAATCTCAGGCCCAGTTCCGATGCTCGCTTTATAAGCTCCGCCAAAGCGAGCGCCACTGACACGATGCGCACATCGTCCATGGATGACACCGGGTCGTCTATGACCGCAAGCGTTAGCTGGTCATAGTCAGATGTTGAACGCAGATCAGGGCTATCACAAAGCGTCTCAATTGCTTCGCTCAAAACAGAATAATAGACACTCCAAACAAATATACTCTCCTCGGCTCTCGATATCTTGATACCGTCCGTCGAACTGTCATCACCCTTGTGTATGCCAAAGCTAATCTCGCCGCTCTCGAAGTCAAGCCTTGGTTCAATTCTGCCGCTCGTGAAGGCTTGGAAACTATCGATGATCGCACTGTCAAGACCTTGCGTCACGATAGTTTCCAGTAGCTCTGACTCCAGATTCATCTTGAGCACGACTCGCTGGTTATCCCAGGTGAATACGTCCTCAACAAAGGAGTTATAGAGGACTACGCCCTCCGGATCACGCTCCTTAAGGTGCTGAGCCAGCCGAGTCTTACCGATTGTGTTCGGGGCATAAATGAGGGCGCTACGCGAATCGGCAAGGCTCTGTAACACCTCGTCCGCCAAGCTCGCGATTGTTTCATGGTGGCTCGTCATCTAATCGGCCTCCCTGAAGCTCAGCAGCTTGTCGCGGTAGTACTCGTACTGCTTACGACGCGCGGTAAGCTCAGCAGGGAGACCAACACTGAGATCATTGACGAGCGCATCAAATTGATCAAGGATTCTGGCAACCCGCTGCTGCTCTTCAAGTGGCGGAAGTGCAATTCGGATCTTTGAGAAGTCGCTCTTGTTGATGATGGGCATTGTTCCACCAGCCCGCTCTCCCTGCGCACGAATCTCGTCACGCATTGAGGTGAGAACGTGGAACACGAAATCTGTAGCGATTCCGGAGTTGGGAGTAAGAGAGTTAATCTGCTGGTTTGTTGCACACGCATTTGCGTTAAGAACTGTCTTGCCCATATCGGCACCGATACAGGTAACCAGCAATGAACCTTCAGGAACGATAGCTTTCGAAAGTGCTTCTGCACCCGAAATCGAAAGTTGACGTGCGGGGCTATGAATCCGTTTCATCCCGTTCTTGATGTCGGACGGAGTAACGAAATCAAGGTGGTCCCCCCACGCGGAAGAGTCGGAGGACTTGGGTGTTCGCCCGGTTACGATTCGACCAAGCTCACCTAGCTCAACTAGCCGACCAAGCGCTGCTGCGTCAGCGAGCAACTCTGTTCGGTAGTGCTCGTACTGGCGTCGTCGGGCTTCCAGCTCCGCTTCCAGCTCCGCTTCCAGCTGAGTGAACTGATCCAATACTCGCACGATCTCTCGCTGCACCTCGAGAGGCGGCACGGGGATTCGCAATGAATTCAGGACGGTCTGCGTTTGGCTCGGGACCCCACCCGCCTGGTTCATCTCACCGAGCTTCATCGTGAGCAACTGGTGGTACACAAACTTCGGCTCAACTTGAGAGGTATCGATCTCGGTTCGGAAAATCGTATCAACCACCCAGAACGGCCCCTCGACATAGAATATGTTGCCAAGAGAGCCCTTACGGGGAATGAGCACGGACGGCCCTTCGGCTGCAGCAGCGTCGACGTAGCGCATGATCCCGCCACTTCCATAGACAGGGATATCACCGTCCCCAAGCGACTTATGGTCCTTGCCATTCTTGATACGCAGCACTTCGCCCAGTGTTTTTGACTCCACACCCTCCGGCGCAAGCTCTGCGATCAGATCGTCAATGCTGCTCACCTCGTACCCTCCAGGTCAGCAACGATCTCGTCGATAGAGGTTCGGAGTTCCTGCTGGCGGGCGACGATGTGCGCGATCTCAGCGTTGAGTACCGTGATGTCGACGACCTCGCGGGTGTCTTTTTGCTCGACGTAGGAGGACACGGCGATGTTGTAGTCATTGGCCGCGATGCGTTCGTTCGACACAAGCGTCGCGACGTGATCAACGCTCTCTCGGGTAATGAAGGTGTCGAGGACGTGCTGTCGGTGGGTGTCGGTGAGCTTGTTTTTGTTGCCAACACGTGTGAACTCGGCAGATGCGTCAATAAAGAGCACGGAGTTGTCGGTTTTCGACATCTTGAGCACGATGATGCAGGTCGCAATCGTGGTGCCGAAGAACAGGTCCGGTGGGAGCTGGATCACGGCATCAACGAAGTTGTTGTCGATGAGGTACTGCCGGATCTTGCGTTCCGCGCCACCTCTGTAGAGCACGCCAGGGAACTCGACGATCGCCGCCGTGCCATTGACGGCGAGCCAGCTCAGGATGTGCATTGTGAAGGCAAGGTCGGCCTTCGATTTCGGTGCCAGCACACCGGCTGGAGCGAATCGTGGATCGTTGATCAGCAGTGGGTTCGCGTCACCGTCCCACTTGATCGAGTAGGGCGGGTTAGAGACGATCGCTTCGAACGGTTCGTCGTCCCAGTGGGCGGGATCGGTGAGGGTGTCGCCGTGGGCTAGGTTGAACTTTTCGTAGTTCACGTCGTGCAGGAACATGTTGATGCGAGCGAGGTTGTACGTGGTCAGGTTGATCTCCTGGCCATAGTAGCCCTGACGCACGCCACCTTTGCCGAGTACCTTCTCGAACTTCAGCAGCAACGAACCAGAGCCGACCGCCGGGTCGTAGACCTTGTTCACCTGAGTCTTGCCAACCACGGTGATGCGAGCGAGAAGCTCGGAGACCTCCTGCGGCGTGTAATACTCACCACCGGACTTACCGGCACTTGAGGCATACATCTGCATGAGGTACTCGTAAGCATCACCGAACAGGTCGATCGAATTATCCTCGAAGTTTCCCAGCGGCAGGTCACCGATCGCGTCGAGCAGCTTCACAAGCTTCTCGTTGCGCTTAGCTACCGTACCTCCAAGCTTCGAGCTGTTTACATCAAGATCATCAAACAGACCCTTGAGATCATCCTCGGCATCGGTGCCAATCGCGGAGCCTTCAATGTTCTTAAACACCCGGGCGAGGGTTTCGTTGAGGTTCGCGTCGTTGGCTGCCTGCGTGCGGACGTTCTGAAACAGCTCGGATGGCAGGATGTAGAAACCCTTTTCCTCCACGGTTTCCTTGCGTCCAAACTCTGCCTGGGAGTCCCCGAGCCCAGCGTAGTCGAAGTTTTGCTCGCCTGCTTCGTGTTCGCTCTTATTGATGTAGGCGGTGAGGTTTTCGGAGATGAACCGGTAAAACAGCATGCCAAGCACGTAGGACTTAAAGTCCCAGCCGTCAACGGATCCGCGAAGGTCGTTCGCGATGCGCCAGATCGTTTTGTGCAGTTCGGCGCGCTGTCCTTCTTTGGTGGTCGGTGCCATGTGGTTCGTCTCCTGCGCCGAGGCGCGTCTTTAGTTTTGGGTGCGGGATAATCTCAACCTAGCGGCAGGCACAGACATCAGTCGGTTGCCACGCGCGGCATGAGTAGGAACATGGATGCAGCCGGGAGCATGTGTCGCGTCAACCGGGCGCTGCGATCTATCTGTGATTATCTCATGTTCGACGGTTTTCGAGAAAACCTCGCCACCCCAGAGTCCGCTGTGAACGTGGCGTAGGGTGAGGGTCGCGGTGCCGCGGGAATTGAGCTGGACGCGACTGCACTCGTTGGCGGCGTGTAGCCGGGCGAAGGGGCTTGTTCCCTCGAACTTCCAGATACTGGCGGGGAGCTCGCCGATAAATCCGACGCGGGTGGTGAAAAGTAGCGCCCGTTGATGCAGCGCCCGGCTGCCAAGAATCATCCGTTCTGGCTCGTGGCCGTCCTCGGGTGGGATGATGCGGAATCACTCCATCCAGATCGAGCACGCCGAAAACCTCATTCAGGATCTCTACGACCGCATCAGTCTCGCACCCGACTCCCGCCGTGAGCTCGAAACAGTCCTCCGGCACGGGCTGAAGCAACTTCGCACCGACACAGATACCGAGCGGGAACAGCTCGAGAACACGAAGCAGAATATTGAACGTCGCCAGTGCAAGCTCCTCAAAGCCCACTACAACGACGCGATCCCCATCGACATGCTCGGCACTGAGCAGAAACGCCTCGACACCGACCTCACCGCCACGACCCGCAGTCTCAACACCATCAATGCCGACCTTACCGAGGCCGACGAGCTCATTACAATCGCGCTCGACATTGCCCAGCACGCAGGCACCACTTACCGTCAAGCCCCCGAACATATCCGACGCATGTTCAACCAGCTCCTCTTCGAAAAACTCCTCGTCACAACCGACAACGACGGCAGCCGGCAGATTGATGCGACCTACAAGGCACCATTCGAAATCGTCTACGGCCCAGACAGCCGAGCGCTTGTCCACGAGGCACGACGCAGTTAGCGCGCCACCATCCCAGTCAGTACGGGGCAAACGAAAGAGCCCGCCGAAGCCGGCGGGCTCTTCCAGGACATACTGTCCAATAATCTCATTGCTCTTGTCGAGGGTCCGAGTAAGAGCATCATGGTGGAGCTGAGGGGACTCGAACCCCTGACCCCCTGCATGCCATGCAGGTGCGCTACCAGCTGCGCCACAGCCCCGGATGTTACTGGAAAACCATTCCCTGCGAGCGGTTTGATTTCTCTTCCCGTCGAAGCAACTCGTCAATACTAACCACAATCATGTGAGAAGCGAAATCGTCGGAACATGAGCTGCGTCACCCCGCCCAGCTGCCATGCTGGCGACAGACCCAGCCGAGGTGCGACGGATTCATCCACCGCACCTCCCCCCAAACCAGCTGCGCCGGGGTCGCCAACAATGCGCGGCGACTCCCCCTGAAGTCTAGAATCTCTTTGAAGCAAAACCAAACCGTTCAGTCGGTTTAACACACTGCACCCGCCATGGCCACCGATGATAGCGTTGTGGAGTCACGACGGCGGCCCTCCCCTCCGTCTCCTGACCCACCTGAGAGGCCACCCACTCCCGATGCAACAACGTGCGAAAGACACCCGGCTTTCCGTCATCGAAGGAGCTGCCCGGGTATTCGCGGAGATCGGCTACGGAAATGCCAGCCTGACGGACATCACCAAACGTGCAGGGGTGACCAAAGGGGCGCTCTACTTCCACTTCACCTCAAAGCGGGAGCTGGCGGTAGCAGTCATAGAGGAGCAACACGCAATGGTGTTGGCAGCGGGGTCTGCCATAGTAGACTCTGACGACCCCGCCCTGGACAGACTCATAGGACTTTGCAGGATGTTCGGCCAGCAGCTTCTGGACGAACCGGTGGTCCAAGGCGGCATTCGGCTCACTTTTGAAGCCTCCGCTTTCGACGCCGACGTCTCAGGTCCCTACGAGGACTGGATCAACACGGCAGAGCAACTGCTGCGGCAAGCTACAGCGGATGGTGCCGTACGTCCCGAGTTGGACGCTGCCGCCTTCGCCAGGTACCTGGTTGCATCGTTCACCGGCGTTCAAATGGTCTCCGACGTATTGACCTCACGTGAAGACGTGCTGCAAAGAATCGAACAGATGTGGGAGTTCATGCTGCCGGCCTTACGCCCGGCAACGGCCAAATAGCCACGAGTTTTGCAAGCGGCTGCCTTAAGGTACGAAAAAAGGCCCTGCCTACTTGATGTGGTTCATGAAGTAGACAGGACCTTGATGGTGGAGCTGAGGGGACTCGAACCCCTGACCCCCTGCATGCCATGCAGGTGCGCTACCAGCTGCGCCACAGCCCCATATTCTCGCTGCTTCGCGTCTGGTTTTTTGGACCATCCGCGCCGAAGCAACTCAAATATCTTAGAACAGCATTTCCGAAAATTCCAAATCGGACATATTTCGGCTGATGGCCGGTCCTAGAGCTCGGAATCTTCCGCCGAAACAGCTTTCGCGGAAGCGTCGTCGCCCAATTCGAGGTCGACTACGGGGCAATCCTTCCACAGGCGCTCCAAGGCGTAGAAGACGCGATCCTCGGAGTGCTGGACGTGGATCACGATGTCGGCGTAGTCCAAGAGAACCCAACGGCCTTCAGAGCGGCCCTCGCGGCGCACGGGACGAAGGTCCTGCTTCATCAGTTCTTCCTCGATGCCGTCAACAATGGCGTTGACCTGGCGCTCGGTGGGAGCGGACGCAATCAGGAAGACGTCAGTGAGCGCCAAACGCTCGCTGACGTCCAGGGCAACAATGTCCTCAGCAAGCTTGTCTGCCGCGGCACGCGCAGCGTGACGGGCGAGGGTGATGGATTGTTCATGTGCAGACACGGGTACTCCTTGTTGTGGCCAGTGGCCTATGTTTGGCGTGAGCCATTGTTCAGCGGAATTAGCCGCTGGTGATCATGATGATGCCGACGATTAGGGCCACGATGCCCAACCCCAGGACGCCAAACTGCAGCAACCTGTTCCGTTGCGCCCGGGCCAAACCGGCCGTGCTGGCATCCAAGGGGTCAAGGCCATACGCCGCGCTGGCCGAAACCGGTGGGCGCTGGGTCTCTTGGCCGGGCTCCGCGGAGGTGACAAGACGTTTCCCGCCTGACTTCGCGACCGCCTCTGCGCGGGCAAGAACGCCGGCACGGCCACGTGCTCCTGGCTTTTTTGCTTGAGCTGGTTCGGCGTCGAGCTTAGGCCCCGCAGAAGTAATCAGCGGTACAAACGTGGTGCTCGGGCGCTTCATGACGGGCCGTTCGATCCCCGGCATTTTGACGAACTCCAACGGAGTCACCATCGCGAGGTTGTTAGCCGTGGAAGGACCCACCGTAGCGGAAGGCGACTTCCCATCACCCGGGGAAACCGACGCGTTTTTGGTGGGCTCCGACGTGTTCTTGCCGGATTCCGCCTGAGTCTTCTCGGCAAGCTTCTGCTTAGCGGCGGCGCGCTTGTTCAGGACGGCAGCACGCTCGGCAAGGGCGATCTGCTGCGCCAGGACCTCGGGATCTACAGCCAATGGGTCCTGCTCGGCAATGTGTTCCAGCTTGGCGGTCTGGTTTTCCACCTGCGCGGCGATCAGCTGCCGGACTGCAAGCGCCTGCTCCACGGACATATCGGACTCCGCAGGAGCCTTGCTGCTTCCCGCGCCCTCCGGTGTGGGTTTGGGAGCGCCCGGGGCCTTATCCTTCGAAGCCTTGTCAGCAGCCTCCGGCTGGGAAGACTCCGGCTTGGAAGACTCCGCTTTGGAAGACTTGGCACCCTCCGGCTGACCCGCGTTCTTTGCCGCGGGCGCGGGAACAATGGGATTCATGGAGGTAGCAACTTCGGCCTGAAGTTGCTGGAGGCGCAGCTGGCGACGAGTGGGCGGTCCCCCACCGGAGAGCTGCTCCTCTTTGTCAGCCAGCTCCTTGATAGTGCGCAAGGCGGCACGATCCCGGGCACGGATTTGCGAAGACCGTTCCTGGGCTGCTGGTCCCACTGCGTCCACAGGGACATCGGCGGCACGACGATTGCGGCCGTTCGGGCGATCGGCTTGAGGAAGGTTTTCTCCGTCCGCAGGCGCGGAAGTATCCATTTGCCCGGCCTCGGGGTGTTCTTCCCGGGCACGTCGAAGCTCGCGCCTGCTGCGGATGGGTCGCTGGTCCTGGCTGCTCATTCAAAACTCATTCAGTACGTGCTTGGTCGTCTGATCCGGACAGTGCTGGTGTCAGATCCGCTGCGTTCGCCGGCGCCGCATACAGTCCATATTTTGCGATGTACTGCACAACTCCATCAGGCACGAGGTACCAGACAGGATTTCCGGCCCCAACGCGGGTCCGGCAATCCGTGGAGGAGATGGCCATGGCGGGAACTTCCAACAGGCTGACGTCGTCCCTGCCCATGTCGTGCAGTTCATGGCCGGGACGAGTCACGCCGACGAAATGGGCCAAGGACCACAATTCGTCAACGTCCTTCCACGAAAGGATCTGCGCCAAGGCATCTGCACCCGTGATGAAAAACAGGTCAGCGTCAGGACGCTCTGCACGGAGATCGCGGAGGGTGTCGATGGTGAACGTCGGCCCCGGCCGATCAACATCCACCCGGCTTACTGTGAACCTTGGATTGGAGGCCGTGGCGATGACGGTCATCAGGTAACGGTGTTCAGGCCTGCTGACCAGCTTGTGTGACTTCTGCCAAGGCTGGCCGGTGGGCACGAAAACCACTTCGTCAAGGCCGAACTTGGCTGCGACTTCGCTGGCAGCAACAAGGTGGCCGTGATGAATGGGATCAAATGTTCCACCCATCACGCCCAGCCGGAGCCTGCGCCCCGCCTCCCCACGCGGTGTTGCGGCGATAATGTTAGTGGCCTTGGCCGTGGGTGTGCTTGTTCGGGTGCTGGCGGTGCGGATCGGAGTGCTCTTCAACGGCCTCGTGACGGTTGCCAAGGTTGGTGTAGGAGAGGGTAACGAACAGGAGAACCAGCATGAGGGCGAACATCACTACGCCGAAAACCCACGGCTCTGCCCACAGTGGAGCGAGTTCCTCGTGGCCGCCTTCAGTTTGGGCGGCAATGGACGTGGCGATCTGCTGAAACAGCATCTTCTCCCCTATTGGTTCTCAAAGGATTTTCGACGGCGGGACTCCCCACCGTTCCGGACTTCTGTTCTATGTTACCGCGTTGCTAGGCGCGGATCTGGCCCTCGCCCTGGACGATCCACTTGGTGGTGGTCAGCTCCGTGAGGCCCATGGGACCCCGGGCGTGCAACTTCTGGGTGGAAATACCCACTTCGGCTCCGAGTCCGAGCTCCCCTCCGTCAGTGAACCGGGTGGAGGCATTGACGATCACGGCAGCAGAGTCAATGTCCGCAATGAACTTCTCAGCGTTGGCCAGGTTGTTGGTGAGGATCGCTTCCGTGTGACCGGTGGTCCAGGTGCGGATGTGGTTGACCGCTTCATCCAGGCTGTCCACCATGGCAACCGCGAGATCAAGGTCCATGTATTCGGTGGCCCAATCGTCATCGTCGGCGGGAACGGTTTCAACGTCCTTGCCCAAGGCAGAAGCGATACGCTCATCAACGTGGAGGGTGACGCCGGCTGAACGCAGTGCTTTGGCAACAGCAGGCAGCACAGTGGCGCCGGAGTGCACCAGCAGGGTTTCAACTGTGTTGCAGACGCTGGGGCGTTGCGTTTTGGCGTTGAGGAGGATTTCCACGGCCATCTCTTCATTCGCGGACTCGTCAATGAAGATATGGACATTGCCTTCGCCGGTTTCGATGACGGGTACAGCGGAGTTGGTCACAACAGTCTGGATGAGATCCCGTCCACCGCGGGGAATCAGGACATCCACCCGGCCGCGGGCGCGCATCAGTACGTTGGCTCCTTCGCGACCATACTGGTCCACAGTCTGCACGGCATCCGCGGGCAGGCCGACTGAATCCAGCGCTTCGCGAAGGATCTGAACCAGTGCCTCGTTGGTGTTCGCAGCGGCGGAGCCTCCCCTGAGGATTACTGCGTTCCCGCTCTTCAATGCCAGGCCTGCGATATCCACCGTAACGTTCGGACGGGCCTCATAAATGGCAGCGACAACACCCATGGGGACGTTCACTTGGCGCAAGCGCAGTCCATTGGGCAGCGTCTGTCCACGGACCACGTTTCCCACGGGGTCGGGCAAACCTGCCAGGTTCTCCAAGGCAGCAACCAAACCGTCTATGCGGGCAGGAGTCAGGGTCAAACGGTCCAACAAAGCCGCTGACGTACCGTTGGCGCGGCCCACGGCTACATCCTTGGCGTTGGCCTCCAACACATGCTTCCGGTTCTCCACCAAGGCAGTGCCGATGGCACGCAACGCACGGTCCTTCCATGCACGGTTGGCCTGTCCCATACGGCGGGCTGCTTTACGGGAACGGTCCGCGATGGCATGAACGGCCGCCTGGACGTCTTCCGGTGACAACGGGACGCCTGACGCAGGGTTCTCCGGCGTCTGGCCGGCGGTACCGGATACGTCGGAGATCACAGGGGCGTCAGGGGTCAGCGCTTCAGTCATGCTCCAAGTTTAGATGAGCGCGGCGCCCTCAGGAGCACCAGGTCGTCAACATGAACAACTTCGCGGTCATAGCCGCGGCCCATGGCTTGGCCAAGTTCCTGCGTTGTACGGCCCAACATGCGCGGGAGTTCCTCCGAAGAGTAGTTCACCAAGCCGCGTGCCAGCACCGTTCCGTCATGGGCAACCATCTCAACAGGATCTCCTGCTTCGAAATCACCGCTGATGTCCGAAATGCCTGCGGGCAGGAGTGACCTGTGCCGGTCGCGCACGGCCTTCACTGCGCCGTCGTCGAGTATTAAACGGCCTTGAACGGTGGCCAAGTGTGCCAGCCAGAGGAGTCGGACCGGCTTGCGATTGCCGTTCACGGCAAACCACGTTCCAACGTCCTCGCCCGCCAAAGCCGCCGCAGCATTGGCCGTGGACGTGACCAGGGCATGTATACCCGAGCCGGCAGCAATGGACGCTGCTTCCACCTTGGTCATCATTCCGCCGGTTCCGACACCGGCCTTACCTGCCTTGCCGATGGTCACGTCCTCGAGGTCCTGCGGACCACGGACCAGCGGAATGCGTTGCGCGCCCTGGGACGGCGGACCGTCGTAGAGGGCGTCGACGTCGGACAACAGCACTAGCGCATCTGCGCGCACCAAGTGCGCTACCAAGGCAGCGAGGCGATCGTTGTCACCGAAGCGGATTTCATGTGTGGCCACGGTGTCGTTCTCATTAACTACCGGAACGACGCCAAGGTTTAACAGCCTGTCCAGGGCACGGAAGGCATTTGTGTGCTGCGTCCGGCGCATCAGGTCATCGGCGGTCAACAGGACCTGGCTGACAGTTACACCGTGGGCGCTGAAAGCCTGGGTATACCGTGCCATCAGGAGTCCCTGTCCTACGCTGGCGGCAGCCTGCTGGGTGGCCAGGTCCTTGGGGCGCTTGGCGAGCCCCAAGGGGGCAAGTCCCGCAGCGATGGCACCCGAAGACACCAAAATGATTTCCGTCCCGGCATTGCGCTTCTCAGCAAGGGCATTGACCAGTCCGGTGAGGGACTTTTCGGAGATGCCCCCCTTGATGCTGGTCAGTGAGGACGACCCCACTTTGACAACAATCCGCTTGGCGGTGGCAAGGGCCTGGCGCTCAAGTCCTTCAGCTATGTCCGGAGCGTCGAAAGTCCTAGTCGTCATCACCGGAATCCAAGTGGCTTTCCTTCACTGCCTGGGCACGGCGACCACTGACTGATTCAGTCCAGATGCCAGCCTTGCGTTCAGCTTCAAGCTCAGCCCTCGCGGCGGCCTTCGCTTCGCGGCGCTCGATCTGCTCGTCACGCTTTTGTGAACGCGTGGGGCGGTCGCCGATGTCCGCAACGCGAATGTCGGTACCGCGGGGCGTCGCCAGGAGTTCGGCGCCGGCCATCATGGTGGGCTCCCAATCGAACACCACGCCATCGTCTTCACCGATGACCACGGTGTCGCCGGGCTTGGCGCCAACCTTGAAGAGCTCGGTTTCAACACCGAGCTTGGCAAGGCGGTCGGCGAGGTAGCCAATGGCTTCCTCGTTGGTGAAGTCAGTTTGCTTGACCCAGCGCACGGGCTTTTCGCCCAGGACGCGGAACAGTGGCTCGAGGTTTTTCTCCTCGCGGCGGATCTTGAAGCCGGACTCGTTGACGGCACGCGGCCGGAGCACGGGAGCAGCCACCTTGGGAGGCGTGGCCTGAACGGCGTCACGAGCTGCCTGGACAATCTCAGCCATGGCAAAGCCGAGCTGACGCAAACCTTCGTGGCTGGTTGCCGACACTTCAAAAACGCGGTAGCCACGGGCTTCGAGGTCCGGACGGACGAACTCGGCCATGTCCTTGCCATCGGGAAGATCAACCTTGTTGAGGACTACCAGCTTGGGCCGCTCGTTAAGGGGCACAACTTCGCCGTCAACACCGGCGTAGCTCATGTCTACGGCGTACTTCTCCAGTTCGGCCTCGATGATGGCGAGGTCGGAAAGAGGATCCCGGTCAGATTCGAGGGTTCCGCAATCAAGGACGTGAACCAGTGCAGCGCAACGCTCTACGTGACGCAGGAAGTTGTGGCCCAGGCCCTTGCCTTCGCTGGCGCCCTCGATCAGGCCGGGAACGTCGGCGATAGTGAAGCGGACATCGCCGGCCTGCACCACGCCGAGGTTGGGAATGAGGGTAGTAAACGGGTAGTCGGCAATCTTGGGCCGGGCAGCAGACATGGCTGCAATGAGGCTCGACTTACCGGCAGAAGGGAAACCAACCAGGGCGATATCTGCGATGGACTTCAGTTCCAGGACGATATCGCTGGATTCACCTTCGATACCAAGCAGGGCAAAGCCCGGAGCCCGACGCTTCTGCGATGAAAGGGATGCGTTGCCGAGGCCGCCCTGGCCGCCGGCAGCTGCAATGTACTCAGCACCCTCGCCAACGAGGTCGGCCAGAACGTCGCCGTCCTTGGTCTTGACCACGGTGCCATCGGGCACGGGAAGAATCAGGGTTTCACCGTTCTTGCCGCCACGCCAGTCACCCATGCCGGGGCCACCGTTGGTGGCGTGGCGGTGGGGAGCGTGGTGGTAATCAAGCAGGGTTGTGGTCTGGGCGGATACGCGCAGGATGACATCTCCGCCGTTGCCGCCGTTGCCGCCGTCGGGGCCGCCGAGCGGCTTGAACTTTTCCCGCTTGACAGAGACACAGCCGTGGCCGCCGGTTCCGCCGGATACGTGCAGGACTACCCGGTCTACAAAGCTCGCCACGTGAATCTCCTCAGTTGCTGTCTTACAGCGCTTGTTGCTGTTGCCAGCGTTGTTGCAAAAACCAGTGCGCTAAAGCGCCCTAGTCGATTGTAATGCGGTTAAAAGAACGGTGGAGCGGGCCGTTTGGCCCGCTCCACCGGTTCAGAACTTGTAGTTACTCTGCAGCTGCAGCAGCAACAATGTTCACTACGCGACGGCCGCGGCGAGTACCAAACTCAACCGCACCGGCCTGCAGTGCGAACAGGGTGTCGTCGCCACCGCGACCGACGCCTGCACCGGGGTGGAAGTGGGTTCCACGCTGGCGAACGATGATCTCGCCAGCGGAAACTACCTGACCACCGAAACGCTTGACGCCCAGGTACTGAGCGTTGGAGTCACGACCGTTGCGAGTGGAACTCGCGCCTTTTTTGTGTGCCATGTGAAATGCCTGCCTCTAAATTTCTGGGGAAACTGAAAAACCTGAACAGCGGGTAACGAAAGTTACGCGATGCTGGTGATCTTGATCTTGGTCAGTTCCTGACGGTGACCCTGACGCTTCCGGTAGCCGGTCTTGTTCTTGAACTTCTGGATGACGATCTTCGGACCACGGAGGTCCTCGAGGATCTCAGCCGTGACCTTGACGTTGGCCAGTTCCGCAGCTGCGGAGGTGACCTTCTCGCCGTCAACCAGGAGCAATGCGGGCAGCTCAAGCGTGCTACCGGCTCCACCGGGGACGCGGTTCAGCGTTACGTAGTCTCCAACGGAAACTTTTTCTTGGCGGCCGCCTGCGCGGACAATCGCGTACACCACTTGGGTACTCACTTCTCTCGACGTTTATTACAAAATTTGCGTGCGGAACCTTGAACCGGAATCAGCCCTGGTTCGCGCTGTGCCTCAACGCCGTGGACTTCTGATCGAAGTCCGCGAGTCATCCCATGAACAATTCCAAGGGGCATAACCCAAGTGTTGGCGTAAGCACCGAAGATCAAGATTACGCTAGTTTGACCTTCAGCTGCAAATGAGGCCGGGTCCGGAGGCTACCTCGTGACTTGCATCACCAGTTGTAACGGACTCTCCCGGCACCGTGCCCATACAGCCTACAGGGTTTGGGCGAGATTAACGCGATCCAGCCAGCGACGCGCGGACGTGTCGCCGCTATCGGCCTCAAATACGAGCGTGGAAAGCTACTGAACGCGGGTGGACGAAACCTGCGCAAACAGCCTCGGAGCATCGAAGAACGCCGTCTCGTAGCGGCAGGACTGCGTGAAAGCATCCATCATGGCAGCCCGCTCCATGCCGGAAGCCGCGACGGCCGCAGCATCAGTGAAGTTGATCGCTTTCCGTGTGGCCTCAGCGAAATCCTCGTCGGCGTAGGTCTTCAACCAGTCCGCATATGCGTGGTCCGCAGGCGCACCGGCGTTTACGTATGCCGCATGCAGCTGCTGACCCACCTCCGCATACAACCAGTAGCAGGGCAGGATCGCCGCCAGCACTACGGCATAGCTGCCGGCAGCGGATGTTGCCAGTAAATGGTCAACGTAGGACTTGGTGACCGGTCCGGTTGCCGTGGAGGCCTCCCGCGTGCTCAACCAGTTCCTGTGCAACTCCGATTCAACCTCCAGGCACTGCTGTGATGCCTTTGCCCAGAACAGTTGTTCTTCCTCCGTGGGGGCCAAGGCGCCCGCACGTGCCAGGACCCTCGAATACCCATTGAGATAGATGGCGTCCTGGGCAAGGTAGTAACTGAAGTCACGTTCGGGCAGTTCGCCGGATTGAAGTCCTTGAATAAACGGGAGTCCGTAAATCGCTTCGAGTTCGGGGACGGCTTCATTCCACATCGCCGCAGCGAAAGCGCCCGGCTTGGATGCCTGCTGGAAGTGGTGGAAGTGGTCCACGGGCCCGTTGCCTTGACCCACGTGCAGGGTGTCAGAGGCCATCAATGCCCCTAGCAACCACGGCTTGACTTCCCGCAGTGAAACTTCCCAATCACCAGTTCGTGCCTGGACTGTGGCCAAGGCGGAAGACAGGGAGCACCCGGTACCGTGGCTGTTCCGCGTTGCAAGCTTGGGACCCGCAACTTCGATCACATCCTGGGACAATAGCCCGCTGGTGTTTACCAGCGCATCGGGGCACTCCGGCCCTGGCAGGTGTCCGCCCTTGACCAGGACCGTGTTTCCGTACTCCGCCGCCAACCGCTTGCCCTGGTCCAGCGCCGAAGCCCAGTCTGTTGCCTCCGGCTCCCCCAGCAACATGGCCAGTTCAGGAATGTTCGGCGTAATGAGGTGGGCCGAAGGGATCAGCGAACGCAATGCCGTCTCAGCAGACTCCCGGAGCAGTCGGTCACCACTGGTGGCCACCATCACCGGATCAAGGACCACGACGACGGGACGCACCTCTTCGAGCCAGCTCCGGACCTCTTCGATGACGGCTGCGTCGCCGAGCATTCCGATCTTCACGGCGTCAATGGTGATGTCACCGCTAATGGCGTCCAGCTGCTGACGCAGGAAGTGCGCGGGAGGGACGTGGACGGCACTGACCCCCCTGGTGTTTTGCGCGGTGAGAGCCGTAATGGCAGCCATGCCGTACCCGCCGAACGCGGCGATGCTCTTCAGGTCCGCTTGGATTCCGGCGCCACCTGAAGGGTCCGAGCCGGCAATGCTCAGAACGCGTGGGGTTGGACGGCCCGAAGCCGAAGCGTCGAGGGGGTACACCGATGAATATGATGATGCAGTCATGAGGACATCCCTTCGCCGGTGCTAACCGGACAGGTTCAACGGGTTTGGATCTCAGCCCGGCCCAACGCCCGGCACCCCGTGTCAGTCCCCAAGCGTAGCCGGGAAGCAACGCGGCGCGGGAACCGGGCCACGGCGACGCCCGGATGTGACTCTGAACGCAGCCCATGCGTGGATTGCAGCCCGGATGCAAAAGGACCCCGCACTACCCGCCGAGTGGCAGATAGCGCAGGGTCCTTTTCAACTTGTTCGCCGGAACTTAGAGCTCGGAAGCAGGAACTCCAACGCCTAGGATGATGGGCTCATCCTTTGGCGCCTTTTTGGCCGGCTCCACAGTCGCCTTAGCCTCATGGGCCGAACCCCGGGTGGCCGATGCCGTTACGTCATGGTGCTCGACACTGGTTTCATTGGCCGCTCCCTGGGCCCTGCTCGCACTCCGGTTACGGCGACCGCGACGTCCACGCGAGGCTGAAGCAGCCTCGGGATCTTCCTCAGCAGTCCGTGCCGGAGAAGCAGCAGCCTTCGGGGCTGAAACAGGCGCGGCTTCTTCCTCAGGTGCCGGGGCTGCGCCGAGGTGCGAAAACGCTTCGGCCAGGAGATCCAGGCTCATGGCAGGCTTGGCTGCCTGCGGTTCCTCGTGGTGCTCAACGAACGGCAGGGCAACTTCTTCCCCACCAAAGCGCAGGACGGGAGTAGATCTTGCTTCCTGGACTGCTGCTTCCCTGCTTGCAGCATCGCGGGCTGAAGCCCGTGCTTCGCCGGTAGCGGCTTCACTACCAGTGGAGGTGCCGGATGCAGGGCTTACGTCTGGTTCGTGCCGGCCCGCCGCCCGGGCTTCCTCCTCTGCACGGTGAACTTCGTCGTCGTGCAGGTGTGCGGCGTGAGCTGCAGCGGCAATTGTCGCCAGGGCGGCCCTGGTTGCCTCGGCTTTGGCTATCCGGGCAGGATCCTGCGGTTCAGCCGTGGTGGATGCTGTAACCGGGGCGGACGTGGTCGTGTGGACCTGCGCGGGAGCTTCGGCAATGGCCGGTCCCCCGCCCTTACCGCGGCGGCGTTTGCGTTCGGTCCGCGCAGCAGGCTGCTGCGCTTCCGTGTGCGGGCGGTGATGTTCAGCAGCCACCACGTTGGCGCGACGGTGTTCAACGGGCTCGTCGTGCGTGACGACACCCCGGCCGGCGCAGTGCTCGCACTGCTCACCGAAGACCTCAAGAAGGCCGGTTCCCATGCGCTTGCGCGTCATCTGAACCAAGCCCAGCGACGTCACTTCAGCCACCTGGTGCTTGGTGCGGTCCCGGCCGAGGCACTCCACCATGCGGCGGAGGACGAGGTCGCGGTTGGATTCAAGGACCATGTCAATGAAGTCGATGACGATAATGCCGCCGATATCGCGCAGACGAAGCTGGCGAACAACTTCCTCGGCCGCTTCAAGGTTGTTCTTGGTGACCGTTTCTTCAAGGTTTCCGCCACTGCCGGTAAACTTGCCGGTGTTGACGTCCACCACGGTCATGGCCTCGGTGCGATCGATGACCAACGAACCGCCGGACGGCAGGAAGACCTTCCGCTCCAGGGCCTTGTGGATCTGCTCGTCGATACGCCACGCGGCGAAGATGTCCTGATCCTTGGTCCACTTTTCGAGGCGTCCCACCAGATCAGGGGCAACGTAGGTCACGTAGGCCTCGATGGTGTCCCAGGCGTCGTCACCGGAGACGATCAGCTTGGAGAAGTCCTCGTTGAAAACGTCACGGACCACCTTGATGGTGAGGTCGGGTTCGCCGTAGAGCAGCTCGGGAGCCAAAACCTTGGTGGACGAGGCCTGTCCTTCGATGCCTTCCCACTGCGCGCGCAGACGGTTGATGTCGTGGGTGAGCTCTTCCTCGGACGCGCCCTCAGCTGCTGTGCGAACAATGACACCCGCGTTTTCCGGCAAACGGTCCTTCAGGATGCGCTTGAGGCGGTTGCGCTCGACGTCGGGCAGCTTGCGTGAGATGCCGGTCATGGAGCCACCCGGTACGTACACCAGGTAGCGGCCCGGCAGCGAGATCTGGCTGGTGAGGCGGGCACCCTTGTGTCCCACGGGGTCCTTGGTGACCTGGACCAGGACGGAGTCGCCGGACTTCAGGGCGTTCTCGATGCGACGCGGTTGGCCTTCAAGGTTAACTGCGTCCCAGTTGACTTCTCCGGCGTACAGGACCGCGTTACGGCCGCGTCCGATGTCCACGAACGCAGCTTCCATGGACGGCAGCACGTTCTGGACCTTGCCCAAGTACACGTTGCCGATCAGGGAGTCCTGCTGGGTCTTGGACACGAAGTGCTCAGCCAGCACACCGTCTTCCAGGACACCAATCTGAATTCTGTCGTCGCGCTGGCGGACGATCATTTGGCGGTCCACCGACTCACGGCGGGCAAGGAACTCGGCCTCGGTGATGACCTGGCGGCGGCGTCCGGTTTCACGGGACTCGCGCCGGCGCTGCTTCTTGGCCTCCAGCCTGGTGGAGCCCTTGACGCCGGTAACCCGGTTGGAGGGGGCTGTTTCCGTGATGGGGCGGGGCGCACGGACACGGGTGACTGTGTTGGGCGGATCGTCGTCCGAGCCGCCGGTCAGTTCAAGATCCTGGTCTCCACGACGGCGACGACGCCTGCGCCGCGAAGTGACGCCTTCTTCGAGGGCTTCTACTACCGTCGCTTCCTCGTCCTCGGACTCTGCGCCGTCCTCGGTCTCGTTCTCGTCCCGCTCGGTTCCACGGCGACCACGGCGGCCTCGGCTCCTGCGACGCCGGCGACTACCTGCATCTTCCAGCTCGCCTTCAGCGGTGGTTTCGATTTCTTCTTCGGGCTCCTCAGCCTTCTCCTCCACCGCGGCAACACGGGGAACTGTGGTGAGGTCCGGGGCCTGGAAGATCATGGACGTGATGGAAACCGGCTCCATGAACAGCGAGGTGGACGCGGCAGGAGCAGCCTCTTCGGCAGGTTCCTCCGCGGCGGCCTCGGCTTCCGGGCTTTGGGCAGGAACCTCGGTGGCTACCTCAGCGACCGGCTCCTCCGGCTGGGAGCCCTTATCCGGCGTCGTGGTTTCCGGGGCGGCTTCCGCAGCAACAGGTGCCTCTACGACTTCAGTCTTGGGCTTGGTAGTACGACGACGGCGGACCGGCTTTTCGGGGGCCGGCTCGGCGGCGGCCGCTTCGGGCTTGACTTCGGCAGCTTCAGGGGCGGCAGCGGGGTCATCGACCACGGCAGCAGCTTCGTCGCCCAAACCGGGCAGGGTTTCGGCAGGCTCTGCCTTCTTGCGGGAACGGGTGCGGCGCACTGGTGCTGCGGTGGCCTCAGTGGCTGCTTCCGGGGTTGGGGTCTCGGCCGCAGGTCCCTCTACATCAGCAGCGACCTTGGGCGCTGCCTTGCGCCGGGTCCTGGTGGCTTTCTTGGGCGCTTCCGCAGTTTCCGCGGGAGCTGCCTCGTCATTAACGGCTACAACCTGGTCATTATCCATATGTGGCAACACTCCTGCCCCAGCGACGCCGCCACATCCGGCGCCCAGTGGAGCAAATATTGTCAAAACCCGCAGGCGTTGACAGAAGTCGGCATTATGCCTTCCGGTTCGCACCAGCATTGGGGTGCGGCAGCCCTGGAAGGCCGGCGGCTTTATTCTGAAACCCGTTGTTCTGCTGCCACAACCAGGTGCCGTCCATTGTCATGGCGGGCCTACCGAGGATCACGCGATCCGGGCATGCCCAGCTCATACTGGCGGTCTTGGGAACAAAGTCACCGGACCGGAATTCGAATGTGGATCGACTCCCGGCCATGTTCATTCTCTCACACCCCTGCACGTTCCCCAGGTAGGTCGCTGTGTCGTGGACGTCCGCCCACAAGCTGGGGGCCGGCGTCCAGCCTTCGGAGTTACAATCCTCCCAAGAGCCGTTCCCGGCCTGCCGGGCCATTTGTCGAAAAGGATCACATCCGCGATGCCAAGCACCGCCAGGGAAAACCTGGCCAACAAAGCCACAAGCCCTGTGGAGGACATATCCAGCCAGCAGGATTCCCTCCCCAAAACGGTCCGTGACAAGCCCTTCGCGTGGCTGCTGTTGATCACCGGTGTGGTTGGTTGGCTGGCGTCCGGAATCCTGGTGCTGGAGAAACTTGAGGTGCTCAAGGATCCCAACCACGTGACAGTGTGCGATGTTAATCCGTTTGTCTCCTGCGGCGAAGTGATGCAGACACCGCAAAGCTCGGTATTCGGATTTCCCAACATGTTCATCGGCATCGTTGCCTTCGCTGTCATCATCACCACAGCAATGGGCATTCTTGCGGGAGCCAAGTATTCACGGGGTTACTGGCTGGGCCTGCAAACCGGTGTGACCCTTGGTTTCGCGTTTGTTGTGTGGCTGTGGTCGCAGGCCCTCTACGTCATTCACGTGCTGTGCCCGTTCTGCATGGTGGTGTGGGCCGCCATGATCCCCCTGTTTGTCTGGGTAACCATCCGCAACATCACCAGCGGGGTCATCAAGGCGCCGCCTGCACTGGTCAAGCTTTTGTCCGGATCGGGATGGATCATCGTCGCCCTGCTGTACATCGCCGTGATCGCCACGATCTTCTTCTCCTTCATCCACCTCTTCGTGGCGTCCACAGCGTAGAACCACCCCTCGCGAGATAACAGTTAAGGCCAATGTTCACGAAGAACATTGGCCTTAACTGTTATCTCGGCGGGGTTTTTAGCCCTCGAACCAGATCTTGATCTCACGCTCTGCGGAGTCGACTGAATCTGAGCCGTGAACGAGGTTCTGCTGGACGGCCAGTCCCCAGTCGCGGCCGAAGTCGCCGCGGATGGTGCCCGGTGCCGCCGTCGTCGGATCCGTGGTTCCGGCCAGCGAGCGGAAGCCTTCGATGACGCGGTGGCCCTCAAAGACCGCAGCGATAACGGGTCCGCTGAGCATGAACTCAACCAGCGGCTCGTAGAACGGCTTGCCCACGTGTTCCTCGTAGTGCTGCTCCAGAAGTTCGCGGGTCGCGTTGACCTTCTTCAGTTCCGCCAGGGTGTAGCCCTTGGCTTCGATCCGGGCGAGGATGCTTCCACCCAGGTTGCGGGCGACGCCGTCGGGCTTGACCAGGACAAGTGTCCGTTCAATGCTCACAGTTGCTCCAATGTGGTTGTTCGGTGGTTTTCCCAGCCAGTTTACGGGGTTTGCGGGCCAGCCTGGTCACCATGGGCTGCATCCCATTCCGCCTGTTCACGGTCGCGTTGGGCCACCTCGCGGTCAATCCGCATACCGGCCCTGATCCCGTACCACCAGCAGATAGCAAACAGGATCCCCACGATGAACATGGTGGGCTCAGCGAAGCCCGTCAGAATCAGCACAAGCTGCAGTGCCCAGCCAACTCCGATGCCCCAGGGCTTGGACAGTACGGCGCACGCCAACACCAGCACCACCGTCAGTGCGATGCCTACTCCCAGAATGATGCCGGGGTCAACTTCTCCACGCCTCAGGCCGAAGACCGCCAGCGTGCCAAAGAACGCCACGAAGGCTTCGAGCAGGAGCACGGTGGAAGCGAACATCACCTTGGTGGATCGGCGCTTCCTGGGCATGCCGGGTCGCCATTCGCGCTGCGCCTTGGTCATTTTCGCCATGCTAGGCACTCGCCTTTCCGAGCAGGATCCGTGCCTCGGCCACCACCGTGATGGAACCCGTTACCAGGACACCGCCTGCCAGGTCATCGTTGGACTCAGCGCGCTCCACAGCCCATTCCAAGGCATCGTCCAATTTCTCGGCGATGTGGACGTTGTCCTCGCCGAAGCCGAGGTCGACGGCGAGTTCGGCCAGTTCCGCTGCCGGAACGGCACGCGCCGAGTTGGACTGGGTGAAGCAGAACTCCTCAGCCAGGCCGCCCAGTGATTCCTTGAGGGTCTTCAGGATCTCTTCAGCGTCCTTCTCCCGAAGAACGCCAACCACAACCACCAGTTTGCTGAAGCTGAAGGCCTCCTGGATAGCTTCCGACGAGACGCGGATGCCGTCCGGGTTGTGTGCAGCATCCACCACAACTGTGGGCGCAGTGCGCACGACTTCGAGCCGGCCGGGGGACGTCACGTTGCCGAAGGCTTCCTTGAGCACCTCGGCATCGAGCTCTTTCTCTCCCCCACCGAAAAATGCTTCCAAAGCCGCGACGGCGACAGCTGCGTTTTCAGCCTGGTGGGCACCATGCAATGGCAGCAACAGGTCTTCGTAGCGCCCGGCGAGTCCTTGAATGGTGAGGACCTGTCCGCCCACGGCAACGCTGCGGGACTCGACACCAAATTCGACGCCTTCGAAACGGAACGGCACGTCCACTTCGCGGGCTTTCTCCAACAGGACCTGTGCAGCATCCACAGGCTGGGCAGCGCTCACCAGGAAGCCACCAGCTTTGATGATGCCGGATTTCTCGTAGGCGATGTCCTCGGTGGTGTCGCCCAGAAGATCCGTGTGGTCCAGCGAAATCGGTGTAATGACTGAAACCTGGCCATCGCCAACGTTGGTGGCGTCGGTGACGCCGCCCAGGCCGACTTCCATGACGGCGACATCAACGGGCTGATCGGCGAACACCGCGAAGCCCAGAATAGTCAGGCATTCGAAGTAGGTAAGTCGCGGTTGGTTGTCGGCAACGAGCTCGCTGTCCACGATTTCCAGGTAAGGGCGGATCTCGTCCCAAATGCGCACGAACGTCGCATCCGGCACAGGCTCTCCATCAATGCTGATGCGCTCAGTCACTTTGGACAAGTGCGGGCTGGTGTAACGGCCCGTGCTCAGGCCGTGGGCACGCAGTCCGGCCTCGATCATGCGGGCCGTGGACGTTTTGCCGTTGGTGCCGGTGATGTGGATGATCGGGTAAGCCTTGTTCGGCTCCCCCAGCACGTCCATGGCACGGTACAACGGAGCAAGGCGCGGCTCCATCTTGTTTTCCGGGGCGCGGCCCAGGAGTTCGGCGTAGACGCTTTCAACCGAGAATTCGTCAGTCATGGATCAGGCCCCTGCCTTTGCGACGGTGACCTGCGGTTCGTCGACGCTAGCCAGCAGAACCTCCAGTTCCAACGTCAGAGTTTCAGTCTTGACGAGCTCTGAATTCGCTTCCAGGGCGTCAACCACATCCTGTGCGGCCTCCACGGAAGTTCGGATGCGGTCGCTCACGTTCAGCCCAGCGTCCTTGCGCGCCTGCTGGATGGCGCGGACCATGTCACGAGCCAAACCTTCGGCGGCAAGCTCTGGAGTGACCTCGGTGTTCAGGACAACAAACCCACCCCCAGGCAGCACAGCAACAGCAGAGCTTCCGCCGTCGGCCGCTTCTGCCACGACGGTCTCCAGCGTGTACTCCTGCGGCTCAAGCTCAAGTCCACCGGCCACTACCACACCGGCGTCATTGACAGACCAATCGCCGGACTTGGATCCCTTGATGGCCTGCTGCACGTTCTTGCCCAGGCGCGGGCCAGCGGCCCGGGCGTTGACCACGAGCTTCTGCTCAATGCCGAACTCCTCAGGCGAGGCAGTTGCAGCGTCCAGGAGCCGGACGGAACGCAGGTTCAGTTCATCGGCGACGACGGCGGCAAAGCCTTCCAGCGCATCTGCACCAGGTGCCACCACAGTCAGTTCCTGCAGCGGCAAGCGAACGCGCAGGTTCGCGGCCTTCCGCAAGCTGGAGCCGGTGGAGCAGATTTGCTGGACACGGTCCATTGCTTCAACCAATGCCGCGTTGGAAGGGAACAGCGAAGCGTCGGGCCAGTCGGCCAGGTGGACCGAACGGCCACCGGTCAGCCCACGCCAAATCTCTTCCGTCACCAGCGGCAGCAAGGACGCAGAGACCCGGCACACTGCTTCGAGGGCAGTGTAGAGCGCATCAAAGGCGTCAACGTTTTCATCGAAGAAGCGCTGGCGGCTGCGGCGTACGTACCAGTTGGTGAGCATGTCCAAGTAGCTGCGCAGCTCATCGCAGGCACCGGAGATGTCGTAGCTGTCCAGGCTTGTGGTGACATTGCGGACCAGGTCCCCGGTGTTGGCCAGGAGGTATTGGTCGAGGGTGTCGGCATAGCCGTCGTAGCGCAGCTTCGCCTCGTAGCCCGAGCCGCCATTGGCAGCGTTGGTGTACAGCGTGAAGAAGCTGTAAACGTTCCAGAGCGGCAGGATGACCTGGCGTACGCCGTCGCGGATGCCCTGCTCGGTGACCACAAGGTTGCCGCCGCGCAAGATGGGGCTGGACATGAGGAACCAGCGCATGGCGTCGGAACCGTCGCGATCCAGGACCTCGGACACGTCAGGGTAGTTGCGCAGGCTCTTGGACATCTTCTGGCCGTCAGAGCCAAGCACGATGCCGTGACTGATCACGTTCCGGAACGCCGGACGGTCAAACAGTGCGGTGGACAGGATGTGCAACATGTAGAACCAGCCGCGGGTCTGTCCGATGTACTCCACGATGAAGTCCGCCGGGTTGTGGGTGTCGAACCACTCCTCGTTCTGGAACGGGTAGTGCACCTGGCCGTACGGCATGGAACCGGAGTCGAACCAGACGTCCAAAACGTCTTCGACCCGGCGCATGGTGGACTTACCCGTGGGATCGTCCGGGTTGGGACGTGTCAGTTCATCGATGAACGGCCGGTGGAGGTCAACTTGACCCTCATTGTTCATCGGAAGACGGCCGAAGTCGGCTTCGAGATCAGCCAGGGAACCGTAGACGTCGGTGCGCGGGTATTCGGGGTCGTCGGACTGCCACACGGGGATGGGGGAACCCCAATACCGGTTGCGGCTGATGGACCAGTCGCGGGCGTTGTCCAGCCACTTGCCGAACTGGCCGTCCTTGACGTTGCCCGGGATCCAGTTGATCTCCTGGTTCAGCTCGGACATGCGGTCCTTGAACTTGGTGACTTCCACATACCAGGACGACACGGCACGGTAGATCAGCGGGTTCCGGCAGCGCCAGCAGTGCGGGTAGCTGTGCTCGTAGCTGGCTTGGCGGACCAAGCGTCCGTCGGCGCGGAGCACCTGGGTGATGGGCTTGTTGGCGTCGAAGACCTGGAGGCCGACGATCGAGGCAAGCTCGCCGTGCGCGAACAGCGGCAGGAACTTGGCGCCTTCGTCGACGGACAGGACCACGGGGATGCCGGCGTCTTCACAGACCTTCTGGTCATCCTCACCGTAGGCCGGAGCCTGGTGGACGATGCCCGTACCGTCCGTGGTGGTGACGTAATCGGCCACAAGGAAGCGCCATGCGTTCTGCGTGCCGTACTTCTCAGCATCGGCAAAGTCGTTCCAGAGTGGCTCGTACTCAAGCCCGGCCAACTCGGTGCCGGAGTGGGTGGACACGACTGCGGCAGCCGCGGCAGCGGCGTCGTCGTACCCCAAGTCCTTGGCGTACGCCCCCACGAGGTCAGCGGCCAGCAGGAAACTGCCCTTGACGGGCGCTTCAGCTGAAGCGGCCTTGACGCCGTTGGGTCCGGCGGGCAGGACTGCGTAAGAGATGTCCGGCCCGACGGCGAGCGCCAGGTTGGTGGGCAACGTCCAGGGCGTGGTGGTCCAGGCGAGTGCCTGAACACCGGCGAGTGCCTTGGAGAGCTCGGACTCCCCTGCCTTGACGGGGAACGTTACAGTGACCGTTTGGTCCTGGCGGTTCTTGTAGACGTCGTCGTCCATGCGGAGTTCGTGGTTGGACAGCGGCGTCTCGTCCTTCCAGCAGTATGGGAGGACGCGGTAGCCGTTATAGGTGAGGCCCTTCTCGTGCAGCTGCTTGAAGGCCCAGAGGACCGACTCCATGTACTCGACGTTGAGCGTCTTGTAGTCGTTCTCGAAGTCCACCCAGCGTGCCTGGCGGGTGACGTAGGCCTTCCACTCGTTGGCGTACTTCATGACCGAGGCGCGGCAGGCGTCGTTGAATTTGTCGATGCCCATGGCTTCGATTTGGGTTTTGTCCGTCATGCCCAGTTGCTTCATGGCTTCGAGCTCTGCCGGGAGGCCGTGGGTATCCCAGCCGAAGCGGCGCTCCACGCGCTTGCCGCGCTGGGTCTGGTAGCGGCCTACAAGGTCCTTGGCGTAGCCGGTCAGGAGATGGCCGTAGTGCGGGAGGCCGTTGGCGAAGGGAGGGCCATCGTAGAAGACGAACTCGTTGCTGCCGTCCTTGCCCGCATCACGTTGGTCGATGCTGGCTTGGAAGGTGCCGTCTTCGTCCCAGTATTTGAGGATGCGCTCTTCGATTTCCGGGAACTTCACGGAAGCGGACACGCCGTGCGTGCCGGACGAAGACGCTGAGGCCTTGGGGTAGTGGGTCATCTCATATCCTGTGATAGCTGGTTGACTGTCAGGATGCGAGGACGGCGTCTGTGCTGCCTGTCGGCTGCGCAGTTACCGCGGTACCACCTCACTTACCGCAACGCGATGTTCCGGCCTCTCATTACTGCTGTGACGGGCTTACCCGTCCGGTTCTACTGGGCGCTTGCCGCCTTTGCAGGTGGTCAGTGCCTTTCTTCCGGAAGCTCACCGGTGATGGCCGGGTCGAAGCTGGTCTTCCAAGTCTAGCGGCAGCGGAGCGCCCCGCTCTACTTGTGAGTTCATCCTGTGGATGGAGTCCGGATTGCCGGGCGATGCATAGACTCAAACCCATGACACACCCGCGGAATGCTGTGAAGGGAACCCGCCCTGCGCCGCGCCGTGCTTCTTTGGCGTGGTCGGTGGTGGCGATGCTTGCTGCACTGCCCGTGGCGGGGGTATCGATGTTCCGCGCGATCCCCGCAGAGTGGCCCTTGATCGTGGTGCAGCTGCTGTCCTTCACCCCGTGGATGGTGCTGCCGGCGGCGCTTGCCCTGATGCTTGCCTTGGTAGGTCGGCGGCGTTGGGTCATCATCACGACGGCGGCTTTGCTGGCGGTCCAGTTGTTCTGGCTGTTCCCGTTGGACGTTGGAAAGCCGGAGTCATTACCTGCCGGTACTGCCAAGGTCCCTCTGAAAGTTATGAGCCTCAACTCTGAATACGGAGAAGCAGACGCCGCCGCCATCGTGAAGCTGGTCAAGGACAATGGGATTCAGCTGCTGACCATCCAGGAACATACGCAGGGACTGGAGGATCGCCTAACCTTCGCGGGCATGGAGGAAGTACTTCCGAACCGGGTCAGCGAACCCAATGACGACGCGTCCGGCGGTGCCGTGTATTCGGTGTTCCCGCTCGAGCCCAACGGACTCCTCCCTGATACGCCATTCCGGATTGACGTTACCCGGGTACTCGTCTCAAACCCGGAATCCGGCGCCAGGGCCTCCTTGAACCTCAGCAACGTTCACGCCCTCCCACCGGTGGATGAGCGGATTGACCAATGGCGGAGCGACCTCGGCAAGATTGCCCGCCAAGCAGCAGGATCCGGGAACCACCTGCTGATGGGCGACTACAACGCCACGTACGATCACTCCGAGTTCCGGGCTTTGCTGGACCCGGGGCCCGGCGGCACGTTGTCAGGCGGTGGGAAGCTTGTGGATGTGGGCACGGCCTCGGGTGGACGCCTCTCCCCCACGTGGCCTATGGAAGGACCTCCGCTTCCGGGCATCGTGATCGACCATATAGTCACCTCGCCCAACATCAGCAGCAGCGATTACGCGGTCCTCCGTGTTCCCGGTTCGGATCATGCAGCCATCACGGCCAGGCTGCTCATTCCTGCCGGCTAACTGAGGGTCTCAGGCCTCTTTGCGGATCAGTTTGTGGTTCGCCGCCTGGGCCACGGGGCGGATAACGATCTGGTCGAGGTTGATGTGGTGCGGTAGCGATACTGAGTACGCCACGACGCCCGCCACGTCGTCTGCGGTGAGGGGCTTCTCCACACCGGCATAAACTTTGGCGGCTGCGTCCTTGTCACCGAGTCGGTTCAGGGCGAATTCCTCCGTCTGCACCAGTCCCGGAGCCACCTCGATGACCCGGATGTTGTTGCCCACCTCTTCCAAGCGCAGGGCATTGGTCATGGCGTGCTGGGCAAATTTGGCTGCGTTGTAGCCCGCGCCGCCTTCATAAGCGGACAACCCTGCCGTGGACGTCAGGTTGAGGACGGTTCCCTCGCCGTTGTCCCGCAGCATCGGCAGGAAGGCCCGGGTGATTTTCATGGTGCCCAGGACGTTCACCTGGTACATCCAATCCCAGTCCTCAGTGTCAGCGTTCGCGATGGTGTCCGCGCCGCGTGCACCACCGGCGATGTTGATGAGGGTGTCTGCACCCCCCTCGTTGGTGACGGCCGAGAGCAAGGCCGAGACGTCGTCGTCGTCCGTGATGTCAGCCGGGAACGGCACGGCGCCGGTTTCGGTGGCCAGTGCGTCCAGCCTGTCAGCCCGGCGGGCCACCGCGAAAACCTTCCATCCGGAGGCAACCAGCGCCTTCACCGTGGCCTCGCCGATGCCGGTACTCGCACCGGTCACGACTGCCGTCTTGTTGTTGCCTGCATTCTGTCCGAAAGGCGTGTTGTGCGCTGCCAATGTCATGGCACTACCTTATCGGGGGTGCAGGCTCCGCCGAGGGGCGAGCGGTAACGCCAGGCCATGAAACAATTGATCCATGGCTGAATCAACGCAGGGTACAGACACGCCCGCCACCGCCCCCATCAACGTTCCCGACAAGCCGGCCCTTGAAGGCCTTGAGGCTGCCTTGACGCAGCGCTGGCTGAAGGAAGGAACCTACAAGTTCAATCCGGACACTACCCGGGAGCAGGTCTACTCGATCGACACTCCCCCGCCCACGGCATCAGGCTCGCTCCACGTGGGCCACATGTTCTCGTTCACCCAGACTGACGTCCAGGCCCGCTACATGCGCATGACCGGCAAGAATGTCTTCTACCCCATGGGATGGGACGACAACGGCCTGCCCACTGAGCGCCGCGTCCAGAACTACTACGGTGTGCGTTGCGATCCCGCCATCCCCTACAAGGCTGACTACACGCCCCCGGCCCAGCCTGCCAAGAACCAACGCGATTTCGACGTCGTTTCGCGCCAGAACTTCATCGAACTGTGTGAAGAACTCGCCGTTGAGGACGAGAAAGTCTTTGAGAACTTGTTCCAGACCCTTGGCTTGTCCGTGGACTGGGACCTCACCTACCGCACCATTGACGACACTTCGCGTGCGGTGTCCCAGCGCGCCTTCCTCGCGAACCTCTCGGCCGGTGACGCGTACATGGCCGAAGCACCCACACTCTGGGATGTGACGTTCCGCACCGCTGTGGCCCAAGCTGAGCTTGAAGACCGCGAAGTTGCCGGCGCCTACTACCGCTACCCCTTCTTCACGGAAGACGGCGAAAAGATCTTTATCGAGACCACCCGCCCTGAACTTCTTGCTGCCTGCGCGGCCCTGGTGGCTAACCCCGACGACGAGAGGTACCAGCCGCTCTTCGGCAAGACTGTAAAGTCGCCCTTGTTCGACGTGGAGCTCGAGGTTAAGGCACACCCGCTAGCCAAAGCTGACAAGGGTTCCGGCATCGCCATGGTGTGTACCTTTGGTGACCTGACCGACGTCACCTGGTGGCGCGAACTGCAGCTGCCCACCCGCGCCATCATGGGCCGCGACGGCCGCATCATTGCGGAAACCCCTGAATGGATCACCACCGACGCCGGCAAGGAAGCCTACGCTGCGATCGCCGGCAAGACCGCGTTCTCCGCCAAGGAAGCCGTGGTTGACCTGCTCAAGGCAGCGGAGCTGCTGGACGGCGAACCAAAGAAGATCACCCACCCGGTGAACTTCTTCGAGAAGGGCGACAAGCCCCTCGAAGTTGTTACCTCCCGACAGTGGTACATCCGCAACGGTGGCCGCGATGAGGAACGCCGCGAACGCCTGATCGGCCGTGGGCAGGAAATCACCTTCCACCCAGCGTTCATGCGTTCCCGTTACGAGAACTGGATCGCGGGCCTGAACGGTGACTGGCTCGTATCCCGCCAGCGCTTCTTCGGCGTGCCCATCCCTGTTTGGTACCCGCTGGATGCCCAGGGCAACCCGGGCTACGACAACCCCATCCTGCCTTCGGACGAGATGCTCCCCGTGGACCCGGCCGCAGACGCTGCTCCCGGCTTCGAGGAATCCCAGCGCGACCAGGCCAACGGCTTCACAGGTGACGCCGATGTGCTGGACACCTGGGCAACGTCATCGCTGACCCCGCAAATCGTGGGTGGGTGGAGCCGTGACGAGGAATTGTTCTCCAAGGTCTACCCCTTCGACCTCCGTCCGCAGGGACACGACATCATCCGAACTTGGCTGTTCTCCTCGGCCGTTCGCGCAGATGCCCTGCAGAAGAACGCCCCGTGGAAGCACGCGGCCATCTCCGGCTGGATCCTGGACCCGGACCGCAAGAAGATGTCCAAGTCCAAGGGCAACGTTGTGGTGCCTACGGACGTGCTGAACGAGTACGGTTCGGACGCCGTCCGCTATTGGGCAGCCTCGGCCAAGCTCGGTGCTGACACGGCGTACGAGATCGCCCAGATGAAGATCGGCCGCCGCCTGGCCATCAAATTGCTGAACGCTTCGAAGTTCGTGCTGAACCTCGGCGCCACCGAGAACTCAGTGCTGACATCTGACCTGTCGGTGCTTTCCAACCCCTTGGACCGTGCGCTGTTGGCGCAGCTGTCCGACGTCGTTGCGCAGTCCACCAAGGCGTTCGAGAACTACGACTACGCCCGCGCACTCCAGATCACTGAGTCGTTCTTCTGGCAATTCACGGACGACTACGTGGAGCTCATCAAGGACCGTGCCTACGGTGCCGCCGGCGCAACAGAGCAGGCATCCGTCCTGGCGGCCCTGGCAACAACACTGGACTCGCTCCTGCGCCTGTTTGCACCGTTCCTTCCCTTCGCAACCGAAGAGGTCTGGGGCTGGTGGCGCACAGGATCAGTTCACCGTGCCCAGTGGCCTGCAGCCTTGGAAATCATCGATGGCGACACAACGATGCTTGGCACCGTGGGGATAGCGCTCAGCGGTATCCGGAAGGCCAAGTCTGAGGCGAAGGTGAAGCAGCGGACCGAGGTGTTGTCGGCATCCATTACCGCCTCTGAGGTACTGGTCGCCCAACTCAAGGCCGGCCTTGGCGACCTGAAGGCAGCCGCAAACGCTCAGGAGATCACTCTCCAGTCCGGTGAAGGCGACCTGACGGTCAGCGACGTTGTCCTGGCGCCCGCCGAGGAACAGCCTGCGTCCTAGTAAATAGTGAGCCGCCCGTTTCAGGGCAAAGGGGAAGCCCCATCAGCGTTTTGCCGTTGGTGGGGCTTCGACTTTTCGGCTGTCTGGTGATGTCTTGACAGTCTGGCGGAATCCTTGGAATTTCAGGTCTTCCTACCTCATCACTGGTAGGTTGCTTCCAACTTTGCCAAAGGCTGCGTTGGTTGCAATCACTGAATCTTTGGTTTCCGTGTCCCTCTTCTTTCGAAGTGGGTAAGAACTATTGTTGTCCCGCTGAAGACGATGCACAAGGGGTTCGAAAGAACTACAAACCTGTAGTTTTCCTGCCGGAAGATGGCTACCTGTGGCAGAGTATTGACCATGCCGGAACTCCCCGAAGTGCACGGCCTGTGCATGTACTTGGACACCCAACTCCATGGAGCCGTGCTGACCGAGGTCCGCATCAACTCCATCTCTGCACTCAAGACGGCAGATCCTCTCTACACGGCTCTTGAGGGACGGACCATTCTTGGCGCAAAGCGCATCGGGAAGTTCGTGTGCCTTGACGCTGACGGCCTGTTCTTCGTCTTCCATTTAGCCAAGGCGGGCTGGGTAAGGTACACCGAACACCCGTCCTCCGCCGGGCTGCGCCTGGGCAAAAGCAACATCTCAGCACGGCTCTTACTCAGGCGCCCTGCCGACGACGCGCATATTGGCGTGGACCTGACAGAAGCAGGGACCAAAAAGAGCCTCGCCATCTACGTGGTGAAAGATCCCCAGGACGTTCCGGGAATAGCCACCCTTGGGCCCGAACCACTCAGCCCCGATTTTGATCTCGAAGCGCTGGCTGCAATTGTCGGCTCAAGTTCGCAACAGATCAAAGGCCTCCTGCGAAGCCAGAGCGTGATCGCTGGAATCGGCAATGCCTACAGCGACGAGATTCTCCACGCCGCCAGAATTTCCCCCTTTGCCACCGCCAAGTCCTTGGACCAGGCAACGGTGGCCAGGCTATATGAGGCCATGCAGGAGATCCTGGTAGGCGCCGTCAACGCAGCAGCCGGCAAACCGTCCAACGAACTCAAGGACACTAAGCGCAGCAACTTCCGGGTGCATGCCAGGACCGGCCTGCCCTGCCCGGTCTGTGGGGATACCGTCCGTGAGGTGTCCTTCGCGGACACCTCACTTCAGTATTGCCCTACATGCCAGACCAACGGGAAGATACTCGCCGACCGCAGGACCTCACGGTTCTTGAAGTAGGGCTGCGCCGTTAGTTGAATTCAGGGCTTTCAGTTCGGCTGCGCTTCAGTTCAAAGAAGTTGGGGTAGCCAGCCAAAGTCACCGTGGCGTCCCAGAGCTTTCCGGCGTCTTCACCCCGGGGAATCCGTGTCAGCACAGGACCGAAGAACGCCGTGCCGTTGACGGCTACAACGGGAGTTCCGACGTCCTGGCCCACCAGTGAGATACCGGCTTCGTGGCTGGCGCGCAGCTGGGCATCGTATTCATCTGAGTCAGCAAAGCGTGCCAGCTCAGCGGGCAGTCCGGTCTCGGCAAGGGCCTTCTGGATCACCGAAGCGCGGTCCTTGTTACCCTCGTGGTGGATCTGCTCCCCCATGGCGTCATACAGGGGCTTGACGTAGCTGCTGCCGTGAAGCTCCTGGGCTGCAATGATCACTCGAACGGGACCCCAGCTGTCATCCATCATGGTCCGGTAATTCTCGGGGAGGTCGCGGCCCTCATTGAGTACTGAAAGGCTCATGACGTGCCATTCGGTCTCGATGCCCCGAACCTGCTCCACCTCACCGATCCAGCGCGACGTGATCCACGCGAAGGGGCATACGGGGTCGAACCAGAAGTCAGCCTTGTTGACGTTCTCTTCGGACACAAGCTGTTCGGGCACAGTCTGTTCGGGCACAGGGAACTCCTCTGAAGGGTGTGAAAGCGGCATGACGAAGGTTCCAGTGGAACCATGTCTTGTTTAGGCCAACAGGAGGTTAAGCCGACTTATTCCGGCGCTTGGCCACGACGTCGTGGGCGATCATGGTGGGCTGGGCCTTCTTGGCCACGACGTCCGCCGTGATCACCACAGTTGCGATGTCGTCCCTGCTGGGGAGATCGAACATAACGGGCAGCAGCACATCTTCCATGATGGCCCGCAGGCCACGTGCGCCAGTGCCACGTTCAAGGGCCTGGTCCGCTATGGCGTCCAAGGCGTCGTCGTCGAACTGCAGCTCTACGCCGTCCAACTGGAACATCTTCTGGTACTGCTTGACCAAAGCGTTCTTTGGGGTCGAGAGGATCTGGATCAGCGCCGGCCGATCGAGGCTGGATACCGTGGTGATGACGGGGAGCCTGCCGATGAATTCCGGAATGAGGCCGAACTTGAGCAAATCCTCCGGCATGACTTCGCCGTATGCATCCTCGTTGTCCCGGGCCTCGTTGAGCGGTGCACCGAACCCGATGCCCTTGCGTCCGGAGCGCGAACCGATGATGTCTTCCAGACCGGCAAATGCACCGGCCACAATGAAGAGAACGTTCGTGGTGTCGATCTGGATGAATTCCTGGTGCGGGTGTTTGCGGCCACCTTGGGGTGGAACGGAGGCGACTGTGCCCTCCAGGATCTTCAAGAGTGCTTGCTGTACACCTTCGCCGGAGACGTCGCGGGTGATCGACGGATTCTCACTCTTACGGGAGATTTTGTCGATCTCATCGATATAGATGATGCCTTGCTCGGCCTTCTTGACGTCATAGTCAGCAGCTTGGATGAGCTTGAGCAGGATGTTCTCGACGTCCTCGCCAACATAGCCGGCTTCAGTCAGCGCAGTGGCGTCAGCCACGGCAAAGGGCACATTCAGGCGACGAGCCAGTGTCTGTGCCAAATAAGTCTTGCCGCAACCCGTAGGGCCGATCAGGAGGATATTGGACTTGGCGATCTCGACATCCTCGTGGTGCGATCCCTCGCCGAGGCTGCCGGCCTTAGGCGCGTGGCCGGCCTGAATGCGCTTGTAGTGGTTGTAAACCGCTACTGCCAGCGATCGTTTGGCAGGTTCCTGTCCGATGACGTATTCCTGCAGGAAGTCGAAGATCTCACGAGGCTTTGGCAGCTCGAAACTACCGAGATCTGAGACTTCAGCGAGTTCTTCTTCGATGATCTCGTTGCAAAGCTCGATGCATTCATCGCAGATGTAGACACCGGGCCCGGCAATCAGCTTCCGTACCTGCTTCTGGCTCTTTCCGCAGAAAGAACACTTCAGCAGATCCGTGCTCTCGCCAATCCGAGCCATGTGGGAATCCCTTCGTTGCATGCGGGTGATGCGGCTCCGCGCCGTACTCAAGTGTGCGGCCACGCCGCGGTTGGCACCACCGTGACAACATCCACTCTAGGTCACAATGGGCTGCTTGGGTGGAAACAGAACGCCGGTGCGGTCCATATTTCGTGAACCGCACCGGCGTCGAAATCCGTGCTCTACCGGGCGATTGCCTGGGGCTTGATCTTGCGGGAGTCCAAAACCTGGTCGATAAGACCGTAGCTCAGGGCGTCCGCCGCAGTGAGGATCTTGTCTCGCTCGATGTCGTTGTTGACCTGCTCGGACGTACGGCCCGAGTGGTGCGCCAGCGTGTCCTCAAGCCAGGTACGCATGCGCATGACTTCAGCCGCCTGGATCTCGAGGTCCGAGGCCTGCCCGCCTTGACCACCGGAAAGAGCCGGCTGGTGAATCAGGACGCGGGCGTTCGGCAGGGCCAAGCGCTTCCCGGGCGTACCAGCAGCAAGCAGGACCGCAGCCGCACTGGCTGCCTGCCCAAGGCATACCGTCTGGATCTCCGGACGAATGTACTGCATGGTGTCGTAGATGGCCGTCATGGCAGTGAACGAGCCACCCGGCGAATTGATGTACAGGGTGATGTCGCGGTCCGGGTCAGTCGATTCAAGGACCAGCAGCTGGGCCATGATGTCGTCAGCGGATGCGTCGTCAACCTGGACACCCAGGAAGATGATGCGGTCCTCGAACAGCTTGGTGTACGGGTCCTGGCGCTTGAAGCCGTAAGGTGTGCGCTCCTCGAACTGGGGCAGGACGTAACGGCTGGACGGGAGATTACCGGCAGACCATCCGAAGTTGTAGTTCATGTTCTTTACTCCTGGGGTTTCAGTGGTTCTTTGAGCCGGTTAGTTTTCGGAGCTCGACTGGTTGGCCGTTCCGCCGCCACCGGCAACAGAACCGGCGTGCGCCGAGATCTTGTCGAAGAAGCCGTACTCCAGGGCCTCAGTAGCCGTAAACCACTTGTCGCGGTCGTTGTCCTTGAGGATGGTTTCCACGGACTGCCCGGTCTGCTCTGCCGTAAGTTCGGCCATGACTTTCTTCATGTGCAGGATCAGTTCTGCCTGAATCTTGATGTCCGACGCAGTTCCGCCGATACCGCCCGAGGGCTGGTGCATCAGGATACGTGCGTTGGGTGTCGCGTAACGCTTACCCTTGGTGCCGGAAGAAAGAAGGAACTGGCCCATTGACGCCGCCAGGCCGGTTGCCACGGTGACGACGTCGTTCGGGATGAACTGCATGGTGTCGTAGATGGCCATGCCGGCCGTCACCGAGCCACCCGGGGAGTTGATGTACAGGTAGATGTCCTTCTCCGGGTCTTCGGCTGAGAGGAGGAGGAGCTGCGAGCAGATGGCGTTGGCATTCTCGTCACGGACTTCAGAGCCGAGCCAGATGATGCGCTCTTTCAGCAGGCGGTTGTAGATGTAGTTGTCCTGGGCTGCGGGATCGACAGTTGCCATCCGGGGAGCCTCTGATTGCTGTGACATAAGTACTTACCTCTCGCTGGTGCCAGTGACCTCACTGAACTTCACTACTTGGACACTAACCGTTTTCGCGGGTGATTTGTTCGCCGAAATCGCACTGTTCGCTGACGGCGCACGTCTGCGTTCAGGACCAATGTTCAGCCTTAAAGCAAACCAGCCCCGGATCAAGAGATCCGGGGCCGGTTGAAGTCGTTGACTAGAACTTCACTGCTGCGGGGTCGTCGCTTGCGACAACGTCAGCTTCTTCGGTTGCTTCAACTGCCGCAGCCTCTTCGGCTGCTGCTTCGCCGGCGGGGCGGACGAAGTCAGTGAGGTCAACCTTGTTGCCCTCGGAGTCGACTACCTCAGCCTGACCCAGCACAACGGCAAGGGCCTTGCGGCGGCGAACCTCGGAAACCATCATGGGAACCTGGCCGCTCTGATCAATGATCTGGGCGAACTGGTTGGGATCCATGCCGTACTGGCTTGCGGTGGTGACGATGTAGTCGATCAACTCGTTCTGGCTGACGTCTACTTCTTCCTTGTCCGCAATGGCGTCGAGGATGATCTCGTTCTGGAAGGCACGCTCGGTGTTGGCCTTGACCTCGGCGCGGTGTTCCTCGGTGTCGTGGTCACCTTCGCCGTGTGCGTTCTCCGGGTTGAAGTGAGCTTCGATCTGCTCCTCGACGACGGAATCCGGAACGGGAACCTCAACGAGCTCAACGAGCTTGTCCAGGACCTTGTCGCGTGCTTCAACGCCCTGCTCGACTACCTTGGAGTCCGAAGCCTGCTTGGCGAGGTCTTCACGGAGTTCAGCAAGGGTGTCAAACTCGGAGGCGAGCTGTGCGAAGTCGTCATTTGCCTCGGGGAGTTCGCGTTCCTTGACGGCCTTGACAACAACCTTCACCTGCGCGGACTCGCCGGCGTGGTCGCCGCCAACCAGCGTGGTCTCGAAGATTGCTTCCTCGTCGGCGGAGAGGCCGGTCACGGCTTCGTCGAGGCCTTCGAGCATGGTGCCGGCACCAACCTGGTAAGAAAGGCCGGAAGCGGAATCGATGTCTTCGCCGTCAATCGTGGCGGTGATGTCGATGGTCAGGAAGTCATCGTTCTTGGCAGGACGCTCAACGGACTTCAGCGTGCCGAAGCGGCCACGCAGTTCGTCCAGCGCCTTGTCGACGTCAGCTTCGGAAGACTCAGCAGCAGCAACCTCAACCTTGATGCCGGCGTAGTCCGGCAGTTCGATCTCGGGACGGACATCGATCTCCACCTGGAACTTGAGTTCGCCATCGGTTGCGGACGGGTCCGGAACCTCGGTGATTTCAACCTCGGGACGGCTCAGGGGGCGAACGCCCGTTTCCTGAACTGCAGCCTGGTACCAGCCGTTGAGGCCATCGTTGATGGCAGTCTCCAGAACGTAGCCACGGCCAACGCGCTGGTCGATCAGCTTGGAGGGAACTTTGCCCTTGCGGAATCCGGGAACCTGGATCTGCGAAGCAACGGTCTTGTACGCGGCATCGATGCTCGGCTTCAGTTCCTCAAAGGGAACCTCAACGTTGAGCTTGACCCGCGTTGCGGTGAGGTTCTCGACAGCGCTCTTCACAGTCTAAGTACTCCTGATTTTGTGGGTATGGGGTTCTGTCGTGCCCCTGAAGCGGACACAAACACAGAGTCGGGGTGACAGGATTTGAACCTGCGACTTCCTGCTCCCAAAGCAGGCGCTCTAGCCAAGCTGAGCTACACCCCGAATGCACAGGACAGTCTACGGGCAAGCGAGCCCAGAATGCACATTTGACACTGCCGCCGGAATTAGGTTTAGTAGTACCCGGCTTCAACAGCCACCAGGAAGATGTCCTGAACAAGGATATCCGCCTGGGGACGTAGCTTAATGGTAAAGCCTCAGTCTTCCAAACTGATTACGCGGGTTCGATTCCCGTCGTCCCCTCCACGCAAAAGGGCCCCGATCAACGGATCGGGGCCCTTTTTTCATCCAAAGATGAATTTCTACACCTGGCAGCCGGGACACCAATACAGCTTGCGCGCACCGATTTCCGTCATCCCCACCGGCGTTCCGCACGCCCGGCAGGGCAGGCCGTCCCGCTTATAAACAAAGTGGGCATCGGCGTCGGGCGCTACAACACCGGCGCCGGTCCACAGTGTGGAAGGCGTCGTAACAATCCGTCCGTCACGGACGCCGTCGGACATGGTGTCCACGGTGTCGTCCCATAGACGACCAGCGGTTTCCGCATCTATGGTGCTCCCCGGCGTCCAGGGGTCGACTGCTTGCCGGAACAACACCTCGGCCCTGTAGATGTTGCCGACCCCGGCCAGGACGGACTGGTCCATCAAGAGCAGGGCCACCGCTGTCTTGCGGCGCCGCAGGCGGCGGATGAACTCCTCGCGGTCTCCTTGCCGATTGTGCAGCGGGTCCGGGCCCAGGCGCGCCAATACGGCCGCTGCCTCAGCTGCAGTTATTGCGGCGCAGGTGGTGGCGCCACGGAGATCCGCCCAGCCGTGTCCGGACACCACCCGGACACGCACTGCGCCCACGGGAGGAGGCGGACCGGCGTAGTCGCCGTCGTCGGACGAGGGGCCCGCCTCCCGTTCGCCGATACGACGCGGAGCTCCGATGCTGGAGGCGCCCGTGAAGGAACTATCGCCGCCAAAGCTCCAGGCCCCGTAGAGGCCCAGGTGGACGTGAAGGAAGAGCTCGTGGTCAAACCTGAGAAAGAGCTGTTTTCCGTGGGCGGCAGCTTCAACCATGGAGTGCCCGGTGAGTAGCTCGGCGCCGGCGGCGAACCTCCCCTGCGGGCTGGAAACATCCAAACGCCGGCCGCCAAAAACATCCTGGAATTGGCGGGCCAGCCTATGGATCGAATGCCCCTCGGGCACTACTCGACGATCTCGCCGGTGTTTTCGTACACCGCAATTTTTCCGATCCGGCGAACGTGGCGTTCGTCGTTGCTGAATGGTTCCTGCAAAAAGGCTTCGATGAGCTCAGTGGCCTCTTCAACGGTGTGCTGGCGTCCGCCAACAGCCACGACGTTGGCATCGTTGTGTTCGCGGGCCAATTTCGCGGTGGAGAGGTTCCATGCCAGGGCAGCGCGGACGCCGTTGACCTTGTTGGCAGCAATTTGTTCCCCGTTGCCGGAGCCGCCCAGCACGATGCCGAGAGCGTGCACACCGGCTTTCTGGTCTGCCACTACAGCGAGTCCGGCATTGATGCAGAAGGAGGGGTAGTCATCCAAGGCGTCGTACTCCTTGGGCCCGTGATCCACCACTTCGTAGCCTTTGGCCGTGAGGTGGCTGACCAGGTGTGCACTAAGTTCCATGCCGGCGTGGTCCGTAGCGATGTGGACGCGGGGTGTAGTCACAGGAAGTCCATTCTTTCTGGCGCGCGGGTACGGCATATGGCCGGGCGCTGCGTTGAGGGATGCGCTACCTAGGGTACCGCTACCCGGGTTGTTGGGCCTGCCCGTCGCCATGGGCCCGATGCGCCGCCCTGTTGAGGACACCGGCGAGTTTGTCTGCGGAAGCCTGGGTACCTGCGCTTAGTGCCACCCGGCCTCCGTTAAGTTTCCTTACGACGACGGCAGGTCCACTGCTGACCAGCATCGCGGTGGCGTCGTCGTGGTGCCGCCAGCCCCACCCGCCATAATCTGCCGCCTTTACCTCCGCCGGGGCTGCGGCAGCGATGTCGACGGCGGGGACGGTCAGTACGCGGACGATCCCGCCGGCGAATACCTGCAGCCCTCCCCTGTCCGCCCGCACCCGTGCGAACAGGAAACCTGCGCCGATCAGGGCCGCCGCTGCCACCAAGGCACCGAGCCATGGAACTGCCACCGCTATCAGCGCAGCGGGGAACAGTGCCGAGACTATGATCATGACGAAGACGGAACTCCGGGCGTGCACCCACAGCCGGAGCGTGTCGCGGGCGAGATCCGGATCTTCCAGAAGACGCAACTCTTCTTCGAGCGCAACGTCATCCTCACGGGTCCATCGAGGGTCCGGTTTGAAGGCGAACATCATGACCACACCCAGCGCCACTGCGGCGCCACTGCCCATGGCCAGGACAATCGGATCAACGTGGGATTCGCGCGCGTCCGCCAGTCCGGACTGGCCGACCAAGCCGGCCGCCAACACCGTGGTGATGAAAAGGCTGACCATGAGGCCCACGCCCATCATGACCCGGCGCATGACCACGGGGCGGGAAATCGATACCGCTTGGAGGAAGACAGCCCAACCGCAGAAGGTGATGAGGGCAGCGCCGCCTGCCACGTAGGCGCCGAATGGAGCGAACGAAGAGCCGCCGTCGGCGCTCCACATAACGGCAACCGGGTTTGGGAGGTCGTTGCGCAGCATCTGGGCGCACACTACAAACCCGACGGCGAGCAGCAACGGAAAGGCGACCGCAAACCTCAGTGCGCGGAAGTCGAGGGTGTCCCGGAAGGATGCCATAAGCCAACGCTACTCCGTGGCGCGACACTGTGGTGCCTGCTCCTTGCCTTCACGGCTTGGAGTGAAAGAATGACTTCACACCAGCGTCCGGCCATGACGGGCCGGCCATCCCAAAATCTCCGGAGGCACCACTTGCCAGGCCTGAACCTTACGCGCGATGAAGCCGCCACCCGCGCCGAACTGCTCAACGTCGAGTCGTACGACGTCACCCTGGACCTGACCCAGGGCGCTGAGACCTTCGGCTCCACCACTGTTGTGAAGTTTTCCGCGGAGCCGGGATCGTCCACCTTCATCGATGCCATCACTGCGGCGGTCCACAGCGTGACGTTGAACGGCACCGAGCTGGACCCTGCGGAAGTCTCTGACGGCGTCCGCATCCAGCTCCCGGATCTGGCAGCGGACAACGAACTCGTGGTGGTGGCAGATGCTCCCTACATGAACACGGGCGAGGGACTCCACAGATTCGTAGACCCTGTTGATGGCGAGGTTTACCTCTACACGCAGTTCGAAGTTCCTGACTCCCGGCGCATGTTCGCCGTTTTTGAACAGCCCGACCTGAAGGCCAGCTTCACGTTCACCGTTACTGCGCCGTCGCATTGGGACGTGATCTCCAACTCCCCCACGCCGGTTCCAGTTGAAGCTCCTGCCAGCGAGGATGGCACTGAGCGTTCAGTGTGGGAATTCGCTCCCACTGCCCGGCTGTCTTCCTACGTCACGGCCTTGATCGCCGGGCCGTACCAATCGCTCCGCTCCGAGGTCACCAGCTCAGACGGCCGCGTCATCCCTCTGGGAGTATTTGCCCGGAAGTCACTCATGCAGTACTTGGACGCGGACAACATCTTTGAACTGACCCGCCAGGGCTTCGAGTTCTTCGAGGCACAATTCGGGTTCCCGTACCCGTTCGGGAAATACGACCAGCTGTTCGTCCCGGAGTTCAATGCCGGAGCCATGGAGAATGCCGGTGCCGTGACCATCCTGGAAGGCTACGTTTTCCGTGGAAAGGTCACGGGCGCTCAAATTGAGCGGCGCGCCATCACGGTCCTGCACGAACTGGCGCACATGTGGTTCGGGGACCTGGTGACCATGCGTTGGTGGAACGACCTCTGGCTCAACGAGAGCTTCGCCGAATACATGTCTCACTTGGCCGCCGTTGAGAACACTGAATTCGATCGGGCGTGGACGACGTTCGCCTCCGTGGAAAAGTCCTGGGCCTACAAGCAGGACCAGTTGCCCACCACGCATCCGATCTTTGCCGAGATCAACAACCTCGAAGACGTCGAGGTCAACTTCGACGGCATCACCTACGCCAAGGGCGCTTCCGTGCTGCGGCAGTTGGTGGCCTGGGTGGGACCTGAACAGTTCATGGCGGGCGTCCGCACCTACTTCGCCAAGCACGCGTGGAAGAACACCGAGCTTGCTGATCTCATGGTGGAGCTCGAAGCTGCCTCCGGCCGCGACCTGGACGCGTGGGGCAAACTCTGGCTCGAAACTGCCGGCGTCAACACGCTCGCACCGGAGCTGTCCGTTGCCGCGGACGGCACCATTGCCGATTTCGCGATCCTGCAGACCGCGATCGACGAACAGCCTACGCTCCGCCCGCACCGCCTCGCCGTCGGCTTCTACTCGCTCTCGGGCGAAGGGAAGCTGGAACGGACCCACCGCGAGGAACTCGACGTCGACGGCCCCCGTACCGAGGTACCTGCCTTGGTTGGCAAAGCCCGGCCGGACCTGATTCTGTTGAACGACGACGACCTCGCGTATGCCAAGGTCCGCCTCGATGAGCACTCCCTTGCCACCGCCAAGGCCCACCTTAAGGACTTCGCGGCCAGCCTGCCCCGCACTTTGGTGTGGGGTTCGGTCTGGGACGCGGCCCGCGACGGCGAAACGCCGGCCCGCGGTTACGTGGAACTGATCCTGGCCAACATCGCCTCGGAAACAGACTCCTCCGTGATCCTGGTCCAGCTGCGCCAGCTTGCCACCACCCTGACCTACTTCGTGGCCGCCGATCACAAGCTTGACTCTACGATCGCGGCTGCGGACAAGTTGTGGGAGCTCGCATCTTCCGCCGTCGCGGGTTCGGATGCCCAGCTGCAGTTCGCCAAGTCGTACGCCCAGCTGGCGCGCAGCGGCGGGCAGTTCGACCGTATTCAGGCCCTATTGGACGGTACGGAGAGCCTCGAAGGACTCAGCATCGACCAAGACATGCGATGGGAACTGCTGACAGCCCTTGTTGCCGGAGGCCGGCAGGGCGAAGTGCGGATTGACGAGGAACTTTCCCGGGACAACACTTCCAACGGCCAAAATGCAGCAGCCCAAGCCAAAGCAGCCATCCCCACCCCGGAGGCCAAGGCAGCAGCTTGGGACTCTATCGTGGTCAAGGGAGAACTCTCCAACGCCTTGCAAGCCTCAGCCGTGGCCGGCTTCATGCGTGTGGTGGACAGTGCCTTGTTGGAACCTTTCGCGGAGAAGTACTTCGAGGCTGTACCTGGCATCGTCGAGGAACGCACGCATGCCTTGGCGCAGCAGATCGTGGTGGGTCTCTACCCGGCACAGCTCACCAGTCAGGCGACAGTGGATCGAACGGACAAGTTCCTGGCCGGTCTTCCGGAGGAGAGCGCCGCACTGCGCCGCATGATGCTGGAAAACCGCGACAGCGTGGCCCGGGCCCTGCGCGCACGGGCAGCAGACGTCTAAGCCTGCCTGGTGAGGCCCGTGCGGGCGGTTATGGCTGCACAGCTAAACTTTCCGCATGGGCCTCCACCAACACCATTACGCGCTAACCGTCCGCTGGACCGGAAACCTCGGCGACGGCACTGCCAGCTACCGGGGATATTCCAGGGACCACGACATTGAAATCAGTGGCCTTCCCATATTGAAGGGCTCGGCAGATCCGACGTTCCACGGCGACCGGACACGCTACAACCCGGAACAGTTGCTGCTCGCCGCCCTCTCGCAATGCCACATGTTGTCCTTCCTGCACGTGGCCGTCAAGCATGGGGTGGTAGTCACCGGCTACGAGGACAACGCCGAAGGCCTCATGAAGCTCAACCGGGATGGAAGCGGGCAGTTCGAAAGCGTCACCCTGAAGCCTCACGTCATCATTGCCGATCCCGCCCACGAAAGCTTGGTCCCGCAGCTTCACCATGAAGCCAACCAGGTCTGCTTCATCGCCCGCAGCGTCAACTTCCCGGTACTCCACGAACCGATCACGACGGCGGCAGCAGCCTAACGCTGTTCGAGCTGCCAGAGTGCCACCAGCCTTTGTTCCGTTTCACGGCTCAGGCCGGCTTTTCGTTCCCTGTCCAGGCCTCGCGCCCGTTCATCCTCGAGCGTGGCCGCCAGGGTTTCCTGCCACGGCCGCAGGACCATTCCGCGCTCACGTGCTGCCCGGTTGCTCCGCGCCTGAAAGCCGTCATGGCCTGACGGGAGCCACAGAGGCAGGGAATCCGGGCCGGACCAGTACTCGACACCGTGCTGCACGAGCCAATCCACGTCAGGCACGACGAAGTCCGGGGTTCCAACCGCACGCTGGGACTCAGCGATGTAGTCCTCGAACCGCACTACCTCTCCCAAGGCGTTGTAAATTCCCGTCAGCCCTTCCTCCGCGGACTGCAGGATCCACGCCGCGAGGTCCCGGACATCAATGATCTGGGTGGCGTCGTCCGGGATGTCCGGGACCAGTACCGTGTCAGTGTTCGCAGCGAATCGGGCAGGCCAATAACCGTATCTGTCGGTGCCGTCCCCGGGTCCGCCAATGAGTCCCGCCCGGACGATATGCGCCTTTTCCCCCACAGCGGCAAGCGTCATTTGCTCGATGGCCGACTTGGACTCCCCATACGTTTCCGGGGTGCCTGCCTGGCCTTCAGGCAAGGGCTCCAAGAGGGCCGCATTCTCATCCGCGTCAGGCACTGAGTGGTCCGTGTACACGGAGCAACTTGAAACAAAGGTCCAATGAGCGGCGGAAGGGCCCAGCACGTCCAGTGCCACACGCGCCTGTACCGGATCCCGGGAGACATCCACCACTTCGTCCCAGCGTCCGTCGATCTCCGCGAAGGCCGCTGCACCCGCCGCGCGGTCGCTCCTGACCCAAGTGACGCCGTCGGGCGGGCTTGTTGAACTGCCGCGCGCCAAACAGGTGACCTCATGCCCGGCTTCAACAGCCTGCCGGGCGATTTCTGCTGACAAGAAGGCGGTACCGCCCAAGACCAGGATGCGCATACCGTCACGCTACGGCGCTAGGGTTGTAGGTGGACAGAGTGTTCCGCGCCCGGCGAACACGGGCCGACGACAAGGAGCTATTCCACCTTGACCTCCATCCCCCTGGCGGAAACCATCAACATCGAACCCGAAAAAATCGACCTCATGTCGATCCTCATCACAGTGGGCGTAGGCCTGGCTGTGTGGATCGTGGCGCGGTTCATCATCCTGCGCATTACGCGACGAGTCTCGGCGGGCAGTTCTTTCTTCAAGAAGCCGCACTTCAAGTGGGTGCAACCCGCAATCCGTGCATTGGACCATGAACGACGCTCCCAGCGCGCCGAGACCATCGGCTCGTTGCTGACAAGCCTTGTAAGCGTTGTGGTGGTGGTGATCGTGATCATCTACGTCCTCAAATACATGAACGTGGACGTCGCTCCGCTCCTGACCAGCGTGGGCATCCTCGGTGTTGCCATCGGTTTCGGCGCCCAGCAGTTGATCCGCGACTTCCTCGCGGGAATCTTCATCACCATTGAGGACCAATACGGAATCGGCGACGTGATCGTTACCAGCGAAGTCATTGGTACCGTTGAATCGGTGGGCCTGCGCATTACCCGGGTCCGCGCTGAAGACGGCGCCATCTGGTACCTTCGCAACGGCGAAATCCTCCGCGTGGGCAACCGTTCGCAGGGCGACTACGTACCGCTGGAGACACCTGACACCAGCGACGAACCAGGCGCTGCAGCTGCGCCCGTCACAGCAGGCGCACCGCGCGTCACCAAAGCCGAGGAGAAGTCCAATGAGTAACACTGCAGGTGGGCAACCGCCAGCACCGCAGGCGGGCCCCCGACGCCAGCTGATGCAGAACGATCCGTTCAGCCAGCCCGCCTACACGGACAGCTTCTACGCGGCAATTGGCGGCCATGAGACGTTCGTCAAGCTCATCGACGTCTTTTACGACGGCGTAGCCACGGACCCGTTGCTTCGACCCATGTACCCCGAAGAGGACCTCGAACCGGCAAAGCGCCGCTTCCTCATGTTCCTGGAGCAATACTGGGGCGGTCCAACCACCTACGGCGAAGAACGCGGCCACCCACGGTTGCGCATGCGCCATATGCCGTTCCGGGTGACCCCCGAAGCCAAGGACCGCTGGTTGTTTCATATGCGCACGGCCGTGGACTCTTTGGAGCTCTCGCCGTTGCATGAGGGCACGCTGTGGGACTACATGGAGCGCGCAGCGCTGACCATGGTCAATAGCCCTTCGACCGGCCCTGAGGCCTAGGTCCTAGAAACCGAGCCCCAGGCCTGCTCCGGTCCGGACCAGCACATGGCCGCGAGGGCCGCTCAGGCGGAACCAGCGGCCATTGCGGAAGACCTTCTGCTCGGACCCGCCCAGGAAACCCAAAGCGAAAGCGGCGAAAGCCGCACCTGCCGGCAACCCGTCCAGACCGGGTAGTTCCCGGCCCCACACTGCGGCCCTGGCTGTGTTGACCACTGCGGCACCCGCCAAAGCGGGAATGACGCCCGCCACCTCCGCAATGCCGGCCTCCGCCGCAGACTTGAGGTCGGCGTCGGGAACTGTTCCTTGGGCTTCCCAGCCGGTCCGCGGCGCGCCAACGCCCGCCCAGGATTCAGAAACTGTCGACGGCGGGATGGGCAGTTCCACATCTTCGGCCCCTGAGCGGGCCAGCCGGTCCATAACGGACGCGAGCGTCACCGTCACGTCGGCTTGCGCAGGCTCTGCCAGGGCCATGGTTCGCAGGCCAAGAATCGTAGGGGTTGATTCGCCCAGGATGCGGGGCCTCAGCACACACACGTAGGCAGCCAGGACATTGCCCGTGGCCTGAAGGCGGATAGCGCCGTCGTCGATGCTCTTTGCCCGCGTAACGAAGGTTCGCAGGTCAGCGAGGTCGCGGGGATCGGCGAAGCGGAAGGACTGGGTCAAGACGTCTGTCACATCATCGACTCTACCGGCATGTCCCCGGTTGAGAGGGGTTGGGGTGCCGTCTAAAGTCGAACCATGACTGACACGAACGCTGGCCTCGAGGTGGAGGCACCCGTAGAAGACCCCATGGAAGTGCTGATTGGCCTGCTGGATCTTGGTGACTTTGACGGAGCCCGCACCAACGAGGACATTTTCCTGGGGCCGTCCCAAAAGCAACCCAGGCACCGCGTTTTTGGTGGCCAGGTGCTGGCGCAGTCCATGATGGCCGGCATGAGGACCGTTGAGCCGGACAGGGTGGCGCACTCCATGCACGGATACTTTCTCCGTCCGGGTGATGCCAACAAACCCATCACCTTCGGTGTGGAGAGGCTGCGGGATGGCCGGTCCTTCTCGGCCCGCCGCGTACATGCCTACCAGGACGGCGTACCGATTCTCTCAATGATCGCTTCCTTCCAGGTGGAAGACAGCGGCCTGGACCATCAGGCACAGATGCCCGAGGGCATCCCTGATCCGGAAACCCTGCCCAGCACCGCCGAGCTGTTGTCCCACTACGATCACCCCATGGCACGGCACATGTCTTCAGAGCGTCCCTTCGACGTCCGCCACATCGACCCCGCGCTCTACGTGTCCCCACCCACCGATCATGTAGCTACCAATGCTGTCTGGATGAAGACCATGGGCCCCCTTCCCGATGACCCCAACCTTCACCGGGCCGCCTTGGCGTACGCGAGCGACTACACGCTGCTGGAACCCATCCTCCGTAAGCACGGCCTGGCCTGGATGACGCCGGGCATGAGCGTTGCCAGCCTCGATCACGCCATGTGGTGGCACCGTCCCGTGCGGGTGGACGAGTGGATGCTGTACGTGCAGGAATCCCCCAGTGCCCAGGGTGCCAGGGGACTCGCCACGGGACGCATCTTCAACCGGGACGGGCAGCACGTTGCCACGGTGGCCCAAGAAGGCATGGTCCGGATTCCGTAGCCTTGCCTTAAAGCCAAGAGGCCGATCCCTGCTGGGACCGGCCTCTTGTGTTTGCGGCTTACTACTAGTCGCGGGTCAGGCGGCGGTGGGTCACCCGGTGCGGCTTTGCGGCATCGGGGCCGAGGCGCTCCACCTTGTTCTCCTCGTAGGAGTCGAAGTTGCCCTCGAACCAGTACCACTTGGAGGGGTTCTCGTCGTCACCTTCGTAGGCGAGGATGTGGGTCGCAACCCGGTCCAGGAACCAACGGTCGTGCGATACCACTACGGCGCAGCCCGGGAACTCGAGAAGGGCGTTCTCAAGGCTGCTCAGGGTTTCGACGTCGAGGTCGTTAGTAGGTTCGTCAAGGAGCAGGAGGTTGCCACCCTGCTTGAGTGTCAGGGCCAGGTTCAGGCGGTTGCGCTCACCACCGGAGAGGACACCCGCCTTCTTCTGCTGGTCCGGTCCTTTGAAACCAAACGCCGAAACGTAGGCACGCGAAGGCATTTCAACTTGGCCGACCTGGATGAAGTCATGGCCTTCGGAGACAACTTCCCACAGGGACTTGTTGGGATCGATGCCGCCACGGGACTGGTCCACGTAGGAGATCTTCACGGACTCGCCGATTTTGAGCTCACCATCGTCCAAAGGCTCCATACCGACGATCGTCTTGAACAGCGTGGACTTACCCACACCGTTGGGTCCAATGACGCCGACGATGCCGTTGCGGGGCAGCGAGAAGGAAAGGTCTTCGATCAGCACCCGATCGTCGAAGCCCTTCTTCAGGTTCTTGGCCTCGATGACCAAAGAACCCAGGCGCGGTCCAGGCGGAATCTGGATCTCTTCGAAGTCCAGCTTGCGGGTGCGCTCGGCCTCGGCAGCCATTTCCTCGTAGCGGGCCAGACGGGCCTTGGACTTGGTCTGGCGGCCCTTGGCGTTGGAGCGCACCCACTCAAGTTCCTCGGTAAGGCGCTTGGAGAGCTTCGCGTCTTTCTTGCCCTGGACCTCGAGGCGGGCTTTCTTCTTCTCCAGGTAGGTGGAGTAGTTGCCCTCATACGGGTAGAGGTGGCCGCGGTCGACTTCTGCGATCCATTCAGCCACGTGGTCAAGGAAGTAACGGTCGTGGGTCACGGCAAGGACAGCGCCGGGGTACTGAGCCAGGTGCTGCTCAAGCCAAAGTACGCTCTCGGCGTCCAAGTGGTTGGTGGGCTCATCAAGGAGCAGGAGGTCGGGCTTCTGCAGGAGAAGCTTGCACAGTGCTACGCGGCGGCGCTCACCACCGGAGAGGACTGTGACATCGGAATCAGCCGGCGGGCAGCGCAGTGCGTCCATGGCCTGCTCGAGCTGGGAATCGATGTCCCAGGCATCAGCAGCATCAATGGCTTCCTGAAGCTTGCCCATCTCGTCCAGGAGCGTCTCGTAGTCCGCATCCGGGTTGGCCATTTCTTCGGAGATCTCATTGAAGCGCTGGATCTTGCCGTAGATCTCGCCAACACCCTCCTGGACATTGCCCAGGACGGTCTTTTCCTCGTTCAGCGGCGGTTCCTGCAGGAGGATGCCCACGGTGTAGCCGGGGCTCAGGCGGGCCTCGCCGTTTGACGGGGTGTCCAGTCCGGCCATGATCTTCAGGATGGTGGACTTACCAGCACCGTTCGGACCCACGACGCCGATCTTCGCGCCAGGGAAGAACGACATGCTGACGTCGTCCAGAATAAGTTTGTCGCCAACGGCCTTGCGAGCCTTGGTCATCGTGTAAATGAATTCCGCCATGCCCTTAAATCTAATGGGTAGGCGTACATAACTCACATTCGAGCCCTGCGGTGGAGCTAGCGGGCGTCTCCCACGAAGCATTTTCCGGTGGCCAGCACCGGCAGCACCGTAACCACTACCCCGCCGTCGCGGATCTGCCCCATGATGCAGCTCTCCCCCGTCAGCGCTGCGGCTTCCATCGCATCCACGTCAAGGCCCGTGGGCGTACGGCTCACGGACACCTCTACGTTGGCGTTGGGGATGCCTGCAGCAACCAGGGCCGCACGCAGGGTTTCGCGGTCGGGCTTGGGGTTGCTGGCTACCAGGGTTTTCAGCGTTGACTCCACGGCAGAGGTGGTTGCTGCAACAGCCGGATCAATGGTGGCCGTGGCCACCGGACTCGCGGACGGTGAGGGAGTAACCGCGGGCTGAACGGTGGATGACGGGGGCGTTGCCGTGCAAGCGGTGATCGTCAATGCCGCCGCGACCATCAGCGACAACCCGGCTACGCGGACTTTCGATGCGTCTGCTGCCCTGCCATATGCCTGTGCGGTTCGCCTGCTTATCACCTAGCCATTCTGCCATCCACAAACGAGTGCGCCATTCACCTGCGAGCGCCATTCACAGGGCGTGCTGACGGGCGTAGCGTTTTCCCAGTTAGGGTTTAGCGCTTCCAAGTGACGTTTCAGGGCAGATCGATAGGTGGTTGCATAATGCGTGGACCAAGAAGCGGGCCAATACCTGATGCGGTCGCATCGACCACCATTGCTGCCCCTCCTGAAAAGGTATGGGAAGCCCTGACTGATCCGGCCCTCATTCGGCAGTATTTCCTGGGAACCAATGTCACCACCACGTGGCGGGTGGGCGATGAGATTACGTACGCCGGCGAGTACAACGGCAAGCTGTACCAGGACAGAGGCACCATCCTTGCTTTCGATCCTCCGAAGTTGCTGAAGACCACTCATTACAGTCCATCCTCGGGGCTCCCTGACGTTCCCGAGAACCACCACACTGTGGAATACAACGTGACTGACGAATCTGACGGAACAAGAGTGACCATCATTCAAGGCAACAATTCGAGTGTGGAGGAAGTGGAGCAGTCCACCGCGACCTGGGAGTTGGTGCTCCGAAACCTCAAGGAATTTCTCGAGTAAGGGCGCTAACGAGTGAGTGCCTTTTAACGCGGACATCCCCCTTGGACGCTGTTCCAAGGGGGATGTTTCGGTGCCCCAGGAGGGAATCGAACCCCCGACCGGCGGATTAGAAGGCCGCTGCTCTATCCCCTGAGCTACTGGGGCGCACTCGCGCCAAGACCACACGGGCCGCTGGCGCCACAAAGAGTTTACAGTGCGATCAGCCAACTGCTTGCCATCCCATGCAAGGTGCCTCTACTCCTCCACAGCCGCCGTTATCCACATAGGCACATGAGGCACTGCCCTCACTGACTTCCCTGGATGAAGCTGAAAGAGCCGGACAGGCACTCCACCAAACCGAGAAGGACCACCATGAATGACATGATCACCGTTCGGGGCTTCGTGGCCTCGGAGGTCAAGAGCTCCACCACAACACGGGGCACGTCCACGGCATCGTTCCGCCTGGGCACCACGGAACGCCGCTACGACCGCGCCACCAACACCTGGGTGGACGGGAACACCAACTGGTACACGGTTCAGTCATTCCGCTACCTCGCCGGACACGTTGGATGCAGCGTGAAAAAGGGACAGCGCGTCCTCGTCGTTGGGAAGCTCCGGTTGCGGCAATGGGAACATGAGGGCCGTATCTACCACGTAGCCGAAATCGACGCCGAATCAGTGGGACATGACCTAATGTGGGGCTCTGCCAACTTCACCCGAATGACCGGCGCCTCAGCCCCTGCCGATGCAGCACCTGCTGTCGAGGCACCCGGCACCCCTGACCGCAGCAATGACTGGGACTCGGACGACCACGAACAAGTTCCACCGGAAGACGAGTCCATCGTGAGGGACGTTGACGGTCCTGATGGCACCGGTCCCCTACTGGTCAACACCACAACAGGCGAACTGGTGGGTGCCGGCGTGTGATCGTTGCACCACGATTCCGGCGTCCACGGGACCAGCAACGCGGGCCCGGCCTATTGTGGGTCCATGGAACACGGCCATCCTGCTTCGAAGATCGAGACAGCTCCTGCCACCTGGGCGGCTGTTGAGGAATTGTTCGGAACCAAGGGCGAACCCTCCCGGTGCTGGTGCCGGTGGTTCGCCCTTACCGGCAATGATTGGGCCGGAACATCGCCCGGTGACCGCAGGGAATTGTTGAAGTCATCGTTCCAAACAGGTCCTGCGCCCGGCGTACTGGCGTTCCGGGATGGCCGTCCGGTCGGCTGGTGCGCAGTGGAACCACGAGCCAAGTATCCGCGCCTGAAACGATCCCAGGTCCTCAGAGAGGCAGGTCTCCGGTCGGAGGACGGCCTCGATCTTTGGGCCGTCAGTTGCTTTGTTGTAGCACCGAACCACAGGCGCACCGGAGTGTCGTCCGCTCTGCTTGCTGCCGCGATGGATCACGCTTTCAACAACGGTGCGAACGTCATCGAGGCCTATCCGGTGGATACGGATCATAGGACCAAAGCGACGGCCTCGGACCTGTTCCACGGCACACTTTCTCTTTTCGAGGCTGCCGGCTTCAGTTCCGTGTCCGAATCAGTTCCCGGCCGGCCGGTGGTACGCCTCAAAAAACGTGGGGCGGCTCGATAAGCAGGGCCGGCAATTACGGCAAAGTGAGGATCATCGGGCCGTCAGCCGTGACGGCTACGGTGTGTTCGCTGTGGGCAGCGCGTCGCCCGTTAGCCGAACGAAGAGTCCATTCGTCCTCGTCGTGGTAGTAGTCGTCCTTGCCGCCCAGGATCAACATGGGCTCAATGGCAATGACCAAGCCTTCTTCGAGCTTCATACCCCGGCCAGGCCGCCCAAGGTTGGGAACAGGAGGTTCGGCGTGCATTGTCCGCCCTATGCCATGGCCGCCATGATCAGCCAACAGCCCGTACCCTGCACGCTTCGCCTCGCCACCAATCGCATAGGCAAGGTCACCCATCTTGTTTCCTATGCGGGCTGCGTCGATGCCGCGGACAAGTGCGGCATCTGTCGCCTTCACCAACTCATGATCCGCAGGGTCTCCGACCCCTACGACGAAGCTGACGGCTGCATCACCGCACCAGCCTTCCACGAAGGCACCACAATCAACGCTGAGAAGATCTCCGTCCGCCAGTACGTATCCATTGGGGATCCCGTGCACCACGGCGTCGTTGACGCTGGTACAAATGACTCCGGGGAACGGCACAGCCGCCCACCGTGGGTGGTAGTTCAGGAAGGCAGGTTTTGCGCCGGCATCGGAGATTACAGCGGCAGCGACGTCGTCGAGTTCCTTAAGGGAAACACCCACTTCAGCTTGCTCCCGGACTGCGGATAGTGCATTGGCCACTACGCGACCTGCCTCCCGCATCATCGCGATTTGGTCCGGTGATTTCAGCATTGACATCGAGATTCCTTCGTTGTGGCCGATGTGAAGTAGGTTGTTGCCGGCCTGAGTTGAGGAGACGTTGGCCCTGCAAGGGAACAGACGGCCGAGTATGCCCACTCTACGGTGAGCGAACAGCGGGGACCACAGTTCCCCGTACAGCGGCACACACATCTTCGTCCGTCACCGACCTAGAGTTGTGGCATGAGCCCCAATGTCCTCGTGGAGTCGATTCGATCAACGCTCCGATCAGCCGGTGATGCCGAACGGGGTGCCGGAGCCCAGGCCTATTTGAAGTCGGAAATGCCGTCTTGGGGTGTCCGGGTTCCCGAGGTTCGCAGAATTGTGAAAGAAGCTGCAAAGCAGTTCCCGGTGACGTCGCAGGCTGAGCTGCAAAATGCGGTTCTTGAGCTGTGGCGCAACGCGGATGCGCGTGAAGAGCGATACGCAGCCATTGACCTGACTGGCCTGCGAATCGTCAAAGATGACCTGCAGATGCTCCCCATATACGAGGAAATTATCCGGACGGGCGCATGGTGGGACCTCGTCGACGGGGTTTCACATCGGATCTGCGCGCTCCTTCTTGCGCACAGGCCCATCATGACGCCGGTGCTGTTGCAGTGGTCCACGGACCACGACATGTGGATTCGCCGGGCGGCAATCACTGCGCAGCTGGGGGCCAAGTCAAAGACTGATACCGGCCTCCTGGCAGCGGTCATCTCCGCGAACCTCGCCGACAATGAATTCTTCATCCGCAAGGCCATCGGGTGGGCGCTCCGTGAGTACAGCAAAACAGAACCCGGATGGGTCAAGGCGTTCGCTGCCAACAACGCGGCGGCTTTGAGTCCGCTGTCTACCCGCGAGGCTTTGCGGCTGTTGCCATCCGACTGACGCGGAATGCAGCAGGCCGGACAGGGTCGAGCCTTCAGATAATAGGGCGCAGCCCGGTTTCGTCCCGCACCCGGAACAAGCCCTTGGTCTTCGGATCCATGAAAATCAGGTAAACGGCGAAGAACAGCGCAATAACGGCCGCCCCAATCCGTGCCAGCAACAGTGCCAACCCCAAGTCTTCACTCTGAAGGTACGGGAATACGTCCAACTGGTCGGAGATGGCGTAGACCATGAAGAACGACACAACAAAGTACAGTGCTTTGACCTGCCAGTCGTTGCGGATGCCGGTCACGGCAAACAGTGGGATCAACCACACCACGTACCAGGACTGGATCATTGGCGCCAGCAGGACAATGGCAGCAAATGCCAACGTAAGCCTCCGCATAAGTCGGTCATAGTCTCCCCGGAAGATCATCCAGGCAACAGCAGCAACCATGAGGAGCTTGCCGGCGTCGTATACCACCTTGGCCATGACCTGGCCGTCCAACCCCAAGACGTTGGAAATCGATCCGACAGCCATCCCGATAAGACCAACGGGCGCATACCAAATCGCTACACTCCCGGGCGCCGACAATCCGTTGATCCAACCGAACCCGAAGCCGTTGATCAGGCTGAGTGCGTAGAGGAGCCCGAAGCTCAGAGCCGCTGTCAGGAACCAGTAGAGGAATCTGCGCGGCCAGGTGGCATGCTTGCCGGCCCACAGAAGCCCAATGAAGGGAAGGAATACCACCGTGATCGGTTTGACTGAGATGGAGAGCGTGACCAGCACCAGTCCACGAATGACACGGCGGGTTGCGCAGTAGTACAGGCCCGCCAGTGCCAGCCCAATCATCAAGGCGTCGTTATGAACGCTGGCAATGAAGTTAGTGAGAAAGAGCGGATTGGCAGCTGTCAACCATAGTGCCCTGTGGGGATTTACACCGTGGAGTTCGGCCAGCTTCGGCACGTAGATGATGCAGAGAACCACCCCCACTGCAGCCACGAGGCGGAAGAGCATGATGCTTGCTTCCGGTTGGACGTTGGTCACCCACACCACAAACTGTTCAATCCAAAGAAACAGTTGTCCGTACGGTACCGGCGCCTCTGTCCACTGCTTGTCAGCACCCAACTGGAAATAGTTGGGCAGCGCCGATATACCGTTCTCATAGGGATTGATGCCCTCCACCATCAACCGGCCTTGGCCGATATACGCGTAAACGTCCCTGCTGAAGAGGGGAACAGTGAACATCATGGGCAGACCCCAGGCCACCACCGCCTGCAGCGTGGCTTTTCGGGCTTCCATTCCCCACACCCGGACCCTCTGGCCCAGTCGAAGCCAGGCTCGGACGAGCAACATGCCGCCGATGGCCAGTAAGACAATGGAAAGTCCGACGCCTACACCTTCAGTGCGCATCCAGATGAAAAGCGGGAGGCGGCGAAGTTCCGAAACCGGAGCAAGCCACCCAACCCCAAGTGAGCCAAACACCATGAACATGGAACCAACGAACCCGGCGATCAGTGGCGAACGAGCGTTATCTACCTCGCCGGCAACGGCGTCAGCCGACGGCGTCGCTGTCCCTGCCAACTGGGCGGCGGGTACTGGCACCGTCATGTGGTCGTCATCCAATCGTTCACCCGCTGTGTTCGGGTCAAAATTCTGCGTCATGGGGGCTTTCGGCAACAGGAAGAAACGACACTGCCGCGCTCAAAAATCGTACCATCGGAGCACTTGGAAGCCACTGAGGGATAGGCTTGGCGCGTGCCTATTACTAATGAACGCATCGTCTGGATCGACTGCGAAATGACCGGCCTGGACCTCACGAACGACGCCTTGATCGAGGTTGCAGCGTTGGTGACCGATTCCGAGCTCAACATTCTTGGCGACGGCGTTGACGTCGTCATCAAGCCGGAAGACGCAGCCCTGGAACAAATGAACGACTTCGTGCGGGACATGCACACCCGCTCCAAGCTCCTGGACGAGCTCCCCCAGGGCAAGACCATGGCGGAGGCAGAAGCACAGGTCCTTGAATACATCGAGAAGTGGGTCCCGGATCCCCGCAAAGCTCCTCTGGGTGGGAACTCCGTGGGAACAGACCGTATGTTCCTTGCCAGGGACATGCCGAACATCGTAGAGCACCTCCATTACCGCGTGATCGACGTCAGCACCATCAAAGAGCTTTCACGCCGCTGGTTCCCGCGCGCGTACTTCCAGTCCCCGGCCAAGCATGGCGGTCACCGCGCCCTGGGCGACATCAAGGACTCCATCGACGAGCTCCGCTACTACCGCCAGGCTGTCTTTGTATCGGCGCCGGGACCGGACACGGCAACGGCACAGCGCATTTCCAAGGAAATCATGGCTACCGCAGAGACCCTGGGGTCCAGCGAAAAAGTGTGATCTGCACCATTTTTCAAGGTTTTTTCGCCAAAAGCGGCAAAAGTGGACTTTGCACCCCAAAACAGCAGGTAAGCTATTTGTCGTTGCCTTGAAGGAAAGCCGGTCAAACGGTTCAGCCCAAAAAGGCACATGGTGGGCTTAGCTCAGTTGGCAGAGCGCCTGGTTGTGGTCCAGGAGGTCGCGGGTTCAACCCCCGTAGCTCACCCCACCGAGATTGGCTCCAGAGCCGGTTTCCACAAAGGCCGCACCGGTTATCCGGTGCGGCCTTTGCTTTTAACCTAAAAGCGGACCAAGGCCGCTTCCGGACCGCAGCGCTAGACGAAGGAAAAACTGAGATGACCGTCCTGCCAGTGACAATCTGGGGCGAACCTGTTTTGCACCGCCGGGCAAGTGAAGTCGAAGTTTTCGACGACGAGCTCCGCGCCTTGATCGCGGACATGTTCGAGACCAATGACGCTGCCAACGGTGTGGGGCTCGCCGCGCCCCAGATCGGCGTGGGCAAACGCCTTTTTGTCTACAAGTACGCCAACGATGACGGCGTCCCCGAGCAGGGCGTGGTGGTCAATCCGGTGCTGACACTGTCCAAAGTCTCCGGCGCACTTCCGGATCCCGATGAACACGTTGAGGGCTGCTTGTCCTTCCCTGGCGAGTACTACCCGCTGCAGCGCGCTGAATGGACACGCGTTCAGGGCTTTGACGGCGACGGCAATCCCCTTGACTTCGAAGCGACAGGCTGGTTCGCCAGAATCCTGCAACACGAGTTCGACCATTTGGACGGCAAACTGTACGTCAACCGCCTCGTGGACAGGTACTCAAAGAAGGCCCTCAAGCAAGCCAAGAAAAATGGCTGGGGCGTGCCAGGCCTGACCTGGATGCCTGGCGTCGATCCCGATCCGTTCGGGCACTAAGCCATGGCCACCAGCCCCCACGCAGAGCTTTTTGAGCTCTTGGACATCACCGGCGAAGACGCTAATGACTGTGCGCACCTTCTGGGGACGCCTCCGGACGAGCCTGTTCTGCAGGCAATGAAGGCGATGCGGGAAAGGCTTGGGACCTTTCCAGTGGACAGCATTCGGGCCGACGGCGCCGTGGAGACTGTGTGGATCGAAGCACTCCTCCGCTTCGCGCCTTCAGTTCACGCCTACCATCTGGAGCTCGGAATCAGTCCGGCTATCTCGGCTGCATCCTTGGCAGACATGGGTTTGCAACTTCGTATCAACAGGCGGGTCCATGGCCGTTTTGGGCTGGACACCTGGAGCTGGCTGACGTTGCACATGGCCGGCAATTTGTTCCGGCTTGGCCGGCTGCAGTTCCATTTGGTTCCGGCCGATGCTCAGGGCTCAGAATGGGTTCTTGGCGTCCATATACCCGAAGATGGAAGCCTCTCCCCTGCGCTGGTGGATGCCAGTTTGGCGGAGGCAAGATCTTTCTTTCCCCGGTATTTTCCCGACAAGCCCGCACACAAAGCCACGTGTGATTCATGGATGCTGGACCCCTATCTCGTCGAGCGCCTACCGGACAGCAACATCTCCTCGTTTGCACGACGTTTCACGCTCGACCGCTGCACTGATGCCCCTACCGATGCCATCTACTTCACCTTCAGGCAGCGGGGCCTCCGTGACTTGGATAAGCTCCCGCGGGAAACCTCACTCCAGCGCGTGGTTCTGGAGCGGATCGACGACGGCGGCATCTGGCAACTGGGGCACGGTCACCTGGCACTGTAGATGGTTTGCTGTTCAGGGCACGAGGCCAAAACCCTCTTCATGGCGTCCTTTTCGGCCTGCGTAATCCAGAGCTTATAGACCACTTTCACGGAGACCTGCCGGGCCACGTAGTGGCAGCGGAAATTCTTGTTGGCCGGCAGCCACGTGGCCGCGTCACCTGCGCCCTTCTTAACATTGGCGGGACCATCGGCGGCGATCAGGTTCAGCGGATCGTTCGCGAATATTTGCCGCTGCTGCACAGTGAGTTGCTGGGCGCCCTTTTGCCAGGCGTCGGCGAGGGCCACCACGTGATCGATTTGAACTGCAGCGCTGGTGTCCTGGCCTCTCCGGAAAGTTACCTGCGCCCCCGTGTATGGTTCGTGAAAGCTACCACCGGCAACCTTGCACGATGAACCTTCCGTGAATTCGACCGCCGAGAGGTCCCGCCGGAGAATGTCGTTTCTGGTGTCGCAGCCATTGCGGTCGGCGTCCGCCCAGGCTTGCCCGAATGCCGCCCTATCGTAGTCCGCCTTTGCGGCGCGCCCTTTGACCGGGAGTCGCTCCAAGGCGTCGCTCGCCTTTTCCGGGGCAACGGGCACTCCGCCGCGGAGGGGTTTCATCCAGCCTGGATTGTAGACGGGTGCTTCACTGGGGCCAGCGGCCCATGGTTCAGCGGCACTGAATTGCCCTGTGGTGAAATACCAGGAAAGCCCTGCCACCCCGGTTGCGGCGGCCAATGCCAGAATGGCCCACGCCTGACGTGACCGTCGCCGCGCGCGTTTGTAGGCAGACCAAGTGATACTCAAGGGACTCCATCCAGTGGGGAAATAGCAATGTCCTACGAGCGTAGGACAAGGCCCCGACAGTCAGAGTCGATATCCACAGTGTGTAGGAGAAGTCACACTGTGGAGGTCACTGCGGAGATGGGTGCCCCAGTGGGCTCAGACGTTTATTGCTCACGCATTACGCGCTGCAGGTCCTCTGTTGCCAAGGCGAGGAGCCCACGTAGCTGTTCCACGCGCTGATCCGGGACGTCACCGGCAGCGTTGGCTGCTATGGCTTGGTCCAAAAGCTTTTGGGCCTGTTTGTGGTTGGCCTTTGCCACGTCCAGAGCGTGCTCCAAGGTGGTCTCATGTTCCAACGTTGATTCGTTTTCCATGAACCCATTTTGGTCAGGTTTCCCGGCTGATACCAGTGACTCAGCCGGGAAACCCGGGAATACTTCGGCGTGCTTAGGCGCCAGCGCCTTCAAGCACTGCGATGGGAGCAACCACGTCACGCGCCGGGAATGACGGCGGGTTCACGCCGGCCATTTCTTCCATGACACGTACAACTTGGCAGGAGTAGCCAAACTCGTTGTCGTACCAGACGTACAGAACGAGATTCTTATCGTTGGAAATCGTTGCGAGGCCATCGACGATGCCCGCGCGCCGGGAGCCAACGAAGTCAGTCGAAACAACATCGGGAGAGTCGATGTAATCGATCTGCTTCCGAAGATCCGAGTGCAGGGACATCTCACGGAGGAAGTCGTTGACTTCGTCGCGGGTGGTGCCCTTCTCAAGGTTGAGGTTCAGGATGGCCATGGAAACATCCGGCGTAGGAACGCGGATGGCATTGCCGGTGAGCTTGCCCTGCAGTTCCGGAAGTGCCTTGGCTACAGCCTTCGCGGCACCAGTCTCCGTGATGACCATGTTCAGGGCTGCGGAACGGCCGCGGCGATCGCCCTTGTGGAAGTTGTCGATCAGGTTCTGGTCATTGGTGAACGAGTGCACGGTCTCAACGTGCCCATGGATGATGCCGAATTTATCGTTGATGGCTTTCAGCACCGGCGTAATGGCGTTGGTGGTGCAGGATGCCGCGGTGACGATCTTGTCATCATCGGAGATGTCCCGGTGGTTGATGCCGTGGACGATGTTCTTGAGGTCACCCTTGCCCGGTGCAGTCAACAGCACACGGGAGGCCCCCTTGCTCTGCAGGTGCTGCGAGAGGCCCTCGGCGTCGCGCCAGCGACCCGTGTTGTCCACTACCAGGGCGTCCTTGATGCCGAAGGCCGTGTAGTCCACAGTGGCCGGGTTGTCCGAGTAGATGACCTGGATTTGCACACCGTTGGCGGTGATGGTGTTCGCTTCCTCGTCCACGCGAATGGTGCCTTCAAAGGAACCGTGCACGGAGTCACGACGCAGCAGGCTGGCGCGCTTCACAAGATCGTTCTCGGCACCCTTGCGCACCACGATCGCGCGGAGTCGCAGGCCGTGCCCGCCACCGGCCTTCTCAATGAGGATGCGGGCCAGGAGACGGCCGATGCGACCAAAACCGTAAAGAACGACGTCGGTGCTGGTGCGGTCGTCTGCGCCACGCTTTCCCACGATTTCGGCGAGCTCGGCACGCAGGTACTCATCCAGCGAGGCGCCGTTGCCTTCGGCCCGGAACTTTTCGGTCAAACGTGCAATGTCAATGGCCGCTGCGCCGAGTTCCAGCTCGGACAGGGCGTTCAGCAGCGGTGCGGTCTCTTCGAGCAGCAGCTCGTGATTGCTCATCCGGCGCGCAAAGCGGTGGGCCTTCAGGATGTTCATGGTGGACTTGTTGATCAGGCTCCGGCCGTGGATGCTCGTGACCACGTTGTTTTCCCGGTACAACCGGCCGATCACCGGAATCATGGCCTCGGCGAGAGCCTCCCGGCCCATCCACTTATCAAGACAAGAATCTGACGTCTGGCTCACAGAACTACCTTCCTTGGGTCAACCACATACGTCCTCGTATGCAGATGGCAGCGGCCGCCCGGAGTAGTCCTGCGGCTCATGCGCCGGCGGGCTTCGGTCCACCCACAGCGCCTTGAACGAGAGCAAAGAAAATCCGCCGGCTGCGAACGCAGTCCCGGCGGCAGAACATCTACGTTCAATAACCATTCTAGGGCGGATGGGAGGGGTGAAGGCCGTCCCGGGGCGTGAAATCACTCACACGGCGGAAATCCGGGAGTAATAAATGGATGGGTCGACCGATACGCCGGGTTCTGTCATCCCCTGCCGTTACCGGCAAGGGAGTGGCGGCCATCCATCTACGAACGCCGTTGCCGACGCCCTCCAGCAGCCTACCCGGACACTCGGGCGAGCAGCCCTCAAGCGTGTCCTGTCTGGCCTTGCTCCGGGTGGGGTTTACCTAGCCTCCCTGGTCACCCAGGGAGCTGGTGGTCTCTTACACCACCGTTTCACCCTTACCTGCTACCCCGCGATGCAGAACATCGCGACGCGCGGGCGGTCTGTTCTCTGTGGCACTGGCCTGCGGGTTACCCCGAGTGGGCGTTACCCACCACCCTGCTCTGCGGAGCCCGGACGTTCCTCGAGTCACTTTCGTGACGCGCGACCGCCTGGTCGACCCATCCGCCGTCCAGTCTACCGGCGTTGGGACCGGCCAAAGTCCCCGGTAATATCGACGGGTGCTGATTCTGCTGCCGCCTTCCGAAGGCAAGACCCCCGCTGCCAACGGTCCCTCCATCAACTGGGAATCGCTCAGCTTTCCGGAACTGAACCCGTACCGGGCAAAGGTGCTCGAAGCGCTCGGTACGGTGAGTGCGCACGAGGATGCCCTCACCCTGCTGGGGGTCGGCGCCTCGCTGCGGGACGACGTCGAACGTAATACACGGCTGCACGCCGAACCAGCCGCTCCTGCACATCAGGTCTATTCAGGGGTTCTGTATGACGCCCTTGGCTACAACAGCATGACCCCGACACAGCGCCGCAAGGCGAACGAATCAATCCTGGTGGTTTCCGCCCTGTGGGGCGCCATCGGCTTTGGCGACCATGTGCCCGCCTACAGGTTGTCCATGGGAACTGCGCTGCCCGACGTCGGACGCCTCGCCTCCTACTGGAAGCCGCAGCTCAATGCCGCCCTCGCCTCACGTGCCGAGAATGAGCTCCTGGTGGATTGCCGCTCGAGCACCTACGCTGCAGCCTGGGCTCCCCCGGCGACGCACACGGTTAACGTCAACGTCTTCAACGAGGCGAACGGCAAGCGCACAGTTGTCAGCCACTTCGCAAAACACACCCGCGGGGAACTGGCGCGACATCTGCTGACCCGGCGTGGCAAGGCGCCGGCAACCCCGGATCAGCTCCTGAAGGCCGCGCGGGAAATCTGGACAACGGAACTTGTTGAGGGCACGGCCCGCAAGCCGCACGCGCTCAACATCATCCTGTCCAACTGAACGGACCGGTCCACCTGGCTGTTCCTGCCCGGCTGAGGTCGGGCTGCGTCAGTTCCACTCGGTCGAACGGACCAGGATGACACCTGAGTCCGGGCAAAAAACAATATCGTCCTCAGCGGCTGCTTTGACTTCGGCAAGGTCGCCGGGGCTGAGCATCATGCCTGAGCCTTCGGACTTACCGTGGAACAGCCGGGCTGCACCGACGCCCCGCTTGGCAATGGTCTTCTCATAGATGGCCAGCACTCCGGCGTCCAGGGATTCCGCGAAGGCTGCACGTTGTCCACGAACCACCGTTTCTTCTGCCGCAATTTCTGCAATGGCCTCGTCCAGCTCCGCCCGGATGCTGCCGAACGAGCCCTGGATGTCGTCCACGATCGCCTGCTGGGCAGCCTGACGCTCCCGCAGCGTATCCAAGCGCTCCAGGATTTCAAGCTCCACGTCTTCAAGGTCCGAACGGCGCTTGTTGAGTGAGGCAATGTCGCTCTGTAGCGCCACCAGGTCCTTGGACAGGCCGGTGCCGCTGTTGAGCCGGGTTTCGTCGCGTTCAATGCGGGTGGCTACCTGCTCAACGTCGGCTTCCGCACGGCGAAGTTCGGCCTCGGCGTCGTGGACGGCAACCTTGGCAGCGCCAAGTTCGCCGTTGGCCACGTTCAACGCGTCCGTAAGGTCCGTGATGCGTGGATCTGTTTCCAGAACCTTCCGTCGGCCGGCAAGCGACCTGAGCTTGGCATCGAGCCCCTGCAGTTCAAGCAATTTCAGTTGTTCTGCCGGTGCTGCTTTCGCCACGCTTACCTCCGCTAATCGCCACCGGTCCTGAGGATCAGGTCCGGCCGGACCGCCACTATCTGTCAGGGCTGCCCGTATCTTTCTAGACTCTAGTCCCCGCCGGGAGTGAGTATGAAGTCCCAGGGGTCGCTGTTGGTGCCGCTGACGCGGATTCCTACGTCGTAGCCCTGGTCTGCGAGCACGTTGCCCAACGCTTCAGCCGCTGCAGGCAGCCATAGCCATTCACTGGCAAAGTGCGAAACATCAATCAGGTAGGGCCGGCCGTTAGTGGCACCTTCACGGGCCTCCGATGCTGGGTGGTGACGCATGTCTGCCGTGACGTACACATCCGCATGGCTGGCGCGAACGGCGTCGAACAAGCTGTCGCCCGCACCACCGCAGACTGCGACGCGTCGGACCAGACCGTCTTTGTCTCCAGCCACCCGGACTCCCCCGGCAACAGCGGGCAGCATCTCAAAGACGCGCGCAGCGAAATCACCGAGCGTCTCAAGTTCAGGAAGGTCCCCTACCCTGCCGATGCCCTCCTCCGGCAAGCCATTGCTTGCAGCCGTCAGCGGCGTGACGTTCTCCAATCCGAAAGCGTCGGCCAGGACATCGGAAACCCCGCCAACGGCTGAATCACCATTGGTGTGCACGGTTAGTAGCCCCGTACCAGCCTCTATCAAGCGGTGGACAGCGAGGCCCTTCGCGGACGTGGCTGCCACAGAATTCACCCCTTTGAGGAGCAGCGGGTGGTGGGTGATGAGTAGTTCGGCTCCCCACTCCACGGCCTCATCGATCACGGCCAGTGTGGGATCCACGGCAAAGAGGATTTTGGTGACGGGGGCATTGGGTCGGCCGACAACAAGGCCCACCTCATCCCAGTCTTCAGCCAGGGACTCCGGCCAGAGTTCCTCGACAGCCAGCAACACCTGACCGAGCGTAGGATCACCGCTGGCGTCAACTGTTTCGTCTTCTTCGACGGAATCCGCATCAGAAATGTCGGTGTTTACTGCTTCCATGCTCTTATTCTTCCCTACTGGGCCCGATTTCTTTCTTACTGGGCCCGATCTGGCGGTTGCCGCACCGGCCGGACCTCCCTGGTGCCGTAATTCTCCCGTAAGGTGAAGCGGGAATCATCAGGCCCTCCGATCCATTGAAGAGAACATGAAAACTTTCGTACTTGGCGGCGGCTGCTTCTGGTGCCTTGATGCCGTATACCAGAAGACCCGCGGCGTCAGCTCGGTTGTATCCGGTTACACCGGCGGCCACGTCCGCAATCCCGATTACTACGAAGTGTGCTCCGGTACTACGGGCCATGCAGAAGTTGTCGCGGTGACATTCGATGAGACCGTGGTTCCGGAGGAAGTCATCCTGGACATGTTCTTCGCCCTGCACGACCCCACCACTCTGAACCGTCAGGGCTATGACGTAGGGACCCAGTACCGATCATCGATGTTCTACACAACGACGGAAGAGAAGGTGCTCTTCGAGGAAGCCATCGAGCGCGCCCAAGCCCTCTGGTCCGATCCGATTGTGACCGAGGTCAGCCGCCTTCCCGAGTTCCATGAGGCCGAGGAAGTCCACCAGAATTACTATGCGAAGTTCCCGTATCAGGGGTACTGCCAGGTGATCATTAACCCGAAATTGGCTAAGGCCCGGAAATATTACTCTGCGTGGCTTACTGCTTAGCAGGGTTTCGATCCTGCTGGTTAGGCTGACCTCAGCATTCCCTCTTCAGAGATAGGCGTAATTTTCATGGCAAGGATCTACGACGACGTCACGCAGCTTGTCGGCCGCACCCCGCTGGTCCGTCTGAACCGGCTGACCGAAGGCCTCGACGCCACGGTTGCAGTCAAGCTTGAGTTCTACAACCCGGCCAACAGCGTCAAGGACCGCATCGGTGTGGCCATCATTGATGCTGCCGAGAAGTCCGGCGCCCTGAAGCCCGGTGGAACCATCGTCGAAGGTACCTCCGGCAACACCGGCATCGCACTGGCCTTGGTGGGTGCAGCCCGCGGTTACAAAGTCATCCTGACCATGCCCGAGACCATGTCCACTGAGCGCCGGGTCATGCTGCGTGCGTACGGTGCGGAAATCGTCCTGACGCCCGGTTCCGAGGGCATGCGTGGTGCCGTCGAGAAGGCACAGGAGATCGTCGCCAACACGGAGAACTCCATCTGGGCCCAGCAGTTCGCCAACGAGGCCAACCCGGCGATCCACCGCGCCACTACCGCCGAGGAAGTCTGGGAAGACACCGATGGCGAAGTAGACATTTTTGTTGCTGGCGTAGGCACTGGCGGCACCATCACAGGTGTTGGCCAGGTCCTCAAGGAGCGCAAGCCCGGCGTTCAGATTGTCGCTATTGAGCCCAAGGACTCCGCGATCCTCAATGGTGGAGCGCCCGGTCCGCACAAGATCCAGGGAATCGGTGCCAACTTTGTTCCGGAAATCCTGGACACCAACGTTTACGACGAAGTCCTGGACGCCACCCTGGAGGATTCGGTGCGCGTAGCCCGTGAACTCGGCGCGCGTGAAGGTATCCTGGGCGGCATTTCCTCCGGCGCCATCGTATGGGGTGCACTGGAACTGGCCAAGCGTCCCGAGAACGCCGGCAAGCTGATCGTCGCCGTCGTGTGTGACTTTGGAGAGCGTTACATCTCCACGGTGCTGTTCGACGACATCCGCGGCTAACACTTCGCCCGCACGCCTTCATTTCCTGTAGAAAGGTCTTTGTGAGCTTCTTCGCAAGGCTTAAGGAAGACCTCGATGCCGCCCGGTCCCATGACCCGGCGGCTCGAGGCTCTTTTGAGAACTTTTTCGCATACTCCGGCCTGCACGCCATCTGGGCACACCGTGTGACGCACCGGCTGTGGCAGAATCCGGCGCTCCGTTTTCCTGCGCGCCTGATTTCCCAGCTGGCCAGGTTCCTTACCGGAATCGAAATCCATCCCGGTGCTACCATCGGCCGCCGATTCTTCATCGACCACGGCATGGGGGTAGTCATCGGTGAGACCGCGGAGATCGGCGAGGACGTGATGATCTATCACGGAGTAACGCTCGGCGGACGCTCGCTGGCCAAGGTCAAGCGGCACCCCACCATTGGTGACGGCGTGACCATCGGCGCAGGCGCAAAGGTCCTTGGGCCCATCACCATCGGTGCCGGCAGCGCAATTGGTGCCAATGCCGTGGTGGTCAAGGACGCGCCAGCGGAATCCATCATCACAGGCATTCCGGCCACATGGCGTCACCGCGACGCACGGTCGGAAACCAAACCCGCTGTGGATCCGGCGGAGTATTACATCGAATACCGGATCTAGCCGGCGAGCCGTCTGTAGAAATTCCAAAAGACAGCGTCGAAGGCGCGGTCCGGAAGAACCCTTCGCAATGCCAGGACGCTCCAGGCCCCCCTGCCTACCGGGTAGCGGGTCCTGGGGCGTTTTGCCGTTGCGGCCCGTACTATCGTTTTCGCTACGACCCGCGCCGGTGTCGACAACACATGACCGGTTCCGGATGTTGATGCCAGTGCGGCAGCAACTATGTGCGCTTGCTCGCTGTAGGGCCCTCCGCCGGAGGCAGCCAACAGGCCCTCGCCCGCGATGGTGCCCCATTCACTGTCCGTTCCCGATGGCTCAATAATGACGACGTCGATGCCGTGCGGCCCCAGCTCCAGGCGCAGGGAATCACTCATTCCCTCAACGGCGAATTTGGTGCCGTGGTACCACGCTCCCAAAGGCTCATGGATCTTGCCGCCAATCGACGCCACATTGATGATCCTGCCTGAACGCGAGCGGCGCATCCCGGGAATGACGAGTTGGGTCATCCTCGCCAGGCCCATGACGTTGACTTCGAACTGGCGCCTGCCCTCAGCCAGTGGAACTTCCTCGAGTGAGCCGTAGGAGCCGTAGCCGGCGTTGTTGACGAGCAGGTCGATCCGCCCATGTGCCGCTTCAACCAGGCCAACAGCCGACGCCATCGATTCCTCCGAAGTGACGTCCAAGGACAGCACAGTGATGCCATGCTGCTTCAACGGCTCCATCTTGTCCACACGGCGTGCCCCTGCGTAGACAGTGAAACCGGCGGACCTGAGAGCGACGGCAGTTTCGAAACCGATTCCCGTTGAAGCCCCGGTGACAAAAGCGATACGGGATGCCATGGCTGGTCTCCTTCAGTTGGGTACGGCAAAGGCCGGTCTCCACAGCGTAACTGGGAGGAACCGGCCTCTGACGGGAAGCTGCTGCTAGTGGGTGTCGACTGCCGGGATCTCGGACTTGTCTTCGCCCCACAGGGTGTGGAACGTGCCCTCAGTGTCCACGCGGCCGTAAGTGTGTGCCCCGAAGAGGTCGCGCTGGCCCTGGATCAGGGCAGCGGCAACGCGCCTGCGGCGCAGGCCGTCGTAGTAGGCCAGCGAGGAGGAGAACACCGGTACCGGAATGCCCAGCTGGACTGCGGTGGCTACCACGCGGCGCCATGCCGGGAGTGCCTCGGCGATGGCCTTGGTGAATGCAGGCGCGAACAGCAGGTTGGCGGGCTTCTCGTCGGCAGCGTAGGCCTTGGTGATGTCCTTGAGCAGTTCTGCCCGGATGATGCAGCCTGCGCGCCAGAGCGAAGCGATCTCGTCCAGCTTGAGGTCCCAGCCGTATTCCTTGGCAGCGGAAGTCAGCATGTCCAGGCCCTGGGCGTAAGAGACCAGCTTGGAGGCATACAGTGCCTGCCGGACGTCCTCGACAAAGGTCTCGGGAATTTCCACGGAGGCTTCTTCGCCGGCGAGCAGTTCCTGGCCAAGCTTGCGCTGCTCGGTCTGGGAGGAAAGACCACGGGCAAAGACGGACTCGGCGATGCCGGAGATCGGGGAACCGAGTTCCAGTGCGGAGATGACCGTCCAGCGGCCCGTACCCTTCTGGCCTGCAGCGTCCACGACGATGTCCACGAACGGCTTGCCCGTCTTGGCGTCCACGTGGCCCAGGACCTCAGCGGAGATTTCGATCAGGAAGGAGGACAGATCGCCCTTGTTCCATTCAGCGAAGATCTTGGACTGCTCGGCAGGCTCAATGCCGGCGCCGGAGCGGAGGAGGTCGAATGCTTCGCCGATGACCTGCATGTCAGCGTATTCGATGCCGTTGTGGACCATCTTGACGAAGTGGCCGGCGCCATCGGTGCCGATCCAGGCGCAGCACGGTTCGCCGTCGACCTTCGCGGAGATCTTCTCCAGCAGCGGGCCGAGGGCGTCGTAGGACTCACGCGAGCCGCCGGGCATGATGGACGGGCCGTTCAGTGCACCCTCTTCGCCACCGGACACACCGACACCGACGAAGTGGAGGTCCTTCTTGGCCAGCGCGGCTTCGCGGCGACGGGTGTCCTCGTAGTGGGAGTTACCGGCGTCGATGATGATGTCACCGGCTTCGAGCAGCGGTTCGAGCTGCTCGATCACGTTGTCAACAGGAGCGCCTGCCTTGACCATGATGAGGACGCGGCGGGGCTTTTCGAGGGAGTCGACGAGTTCCTGCAGGGTTTCCGTGCGGATGAAGTCGCCGTCCGTGCCGTGCTTTTCGAGCAGGGCGTCAGTCTTTTCCACGGAGCGGTTGTGGAGAGCCACGGTGAAGCCGTTGCGGGCGAGGTTGCGGGCCAGGTTGGCGCCCATCACCGCAAGGCCGGTGACACCGATGTGTGCTGACATCAAAACTCCAATTCGTTCGTGTACAAACAGTCCCACCTACCCCCCTGGGGGTACGCAGGAAGCGATTTCAAAACCAGGGGCTGTAATAAACCATACGTATTTAAGCCTTGGGCGGGAAAGCGGCGCCCACGTTTTGGAACGGTGCCGCGTCATAAACAGTCTATGATGCCGGCCCGGATCCGACTGCGCACGGGACGTCCCCGCGCCACTATGCTTACCTCTATGTCAACCAGCCTCCACCACCGCGCCGTAGAGCATTTGGGCACCAGGATCGTCGGTGGCGCCCTCCCTACAGGCCACGTCATGCTGGCCGAGCATTTGGAAGACGAACTCAAAGTGTCGCGCTCCGTTGTCCGTGAAGCTGTGCGTGTGCTGCAGTCGTTGGGGCTGGTGGAGACCATTAAGCGAGTGGGCATCAGGGTCCTCCCGGCCCACCGTTGGAATCCATTCGATCCGCTGGTGATCCGCTGGCGACTGGCCGGCGAGGGGCGTGGCGCCCAGTTGAGGTCGCTGGCCGAACTCCGTTCCGCCGTCGAGCCTGTTGCAGCAGAGCTGGCCGCAGGGAACGCACCCGAAAGTCTTCGCCAGGAGCTGGTGGGCATCTCGCTGGCCATGAAGGAAGCCGGTGATGCCGGCGATATGGCCCGCTTCCTTGACCTCGATATCCGGTTCCATGCGCTGGTCCTCTCCGGCTCCGGGAACGAAATGTTTGCCAACCTTATTGGCCAGGTCACTGAAACCCTCACCGGGCGCACAGTCCACGGGCTCATGCCGGAACACCCCCAGAAGCAGGCGCTTCAGTGGCACATGGATGTTGCCCACGCGATCGACGCCGGCGACGGTTCCGTCGCGCGCGACGCCGCTGCCAAGATCATGCGGCAGACCATCGCGGAGTTGGCACCCAGCTGGAATGACCAGCCCCGCGTCTTCGTCCCCGTCGCAAAGAACCAGTCGTAAAACCCAGCTATTGCCGAAAATTCAGCAGGACCTTGCCGGATTCGGCGGAGTTCCTCGCCACTTCAAAGGCTTCCAAGCCTTGGGCGAGGCCGAACTCGTGCGTCACCACCGGATCGACAAACAGCGAGCCGTCAGCCAGTGCGTCAATGACCTGGTCGATTTCGTCGTTGAAGCGGAACGAGCCAAGCAGTTCCAACTCGCGGGTGATGGCCAGTGAAATGAACACCGGCTGGGGTCCGGACGGCAGGAGCCCCACCATCACCACTTTGCCGCCGCGGGTGGCACCCTTGATGGCCGAGGCCAATCCGAAATGGCTTCCCGAGGATTCGATAACCACATCCGCATCCACGGCGGCGATGGCATCCGCATCATCGCCTTTGAGGACCGCATGGGCGCCAACTGCCCGGGCAATTTCCAAAGGCTTGTCGTGCATGTCGACGGCGACGATCCTGGCCGCGCCGGCACGCTTGAGAACGGCGACCACAAGCGCACCGATAGGGCCGCTACCGATCACAAGCGTGGTCTTACCCTTGACGTCACCTGCGCGTCCTACCGCGTGCCAGGCAACACTGGCAGGTTCCACCAGGGCGGCGGTGCGGAGGTCCAAGGCTTCCGGCAGCGGACGCAGCATCCTTGTGGGCAGGTTCGCGTAGCGGCTAAAAGCGCCGTCGGTGTGAGGGTACCGTGCAGCGCTGCCCAGATAGGTGCAGCCCGGGGACAGGTTGGGCCTATCCTCCGGGTATCTGACGTCACCGGGTGCAGGGTTTGCTGGATGGACCGCCACAGGCGTTCCCACGCCGGGGCCGGCACCATCAACAGCTTGCTGTACCACCACGCCTACGATTTCGTGCCCGAGGACCATGGGTTCTTTGAGGATGGATTCCCCTGCTGAACCATGCAGCCAGTAATGCAGGTCTGACCCGCAGATCCCGCCGTAGGCGATCTCCACCACCGCCTCATGGGTCGCCGGTGCCGTCAGCGGGACGTCTTCGATCCTGAGATCGCCTTTGCCGTGGGCGACTACGGCGGGGCCAAAGGCCGGAAGATGCATGCTCATTAGACCACCACCGTCATTCCGCCGTCGACGAAGATCGTCTGGCCGTTCACGAAATCGGATGCAGCCGAGGCGAGCCATACAGTTGGCCCGGCAAGATCGGCTACTGTCCCCCACCGGTTGGCCGGCGTCCGGCCCAGGATCCACGAGTTGAAATCGTCATCATCCACCAGGTTCTGGGTCATTTCCGTGTGGATGTACCCGGGCGCTATGCCATTGATCTGCAAGCCGGAGGCAGCCCACTCTGCAGTCATGGCGCGGGTCAGGTTGCGAAGTCCACCCTTGGCCGCCACATAGGGTGCAATGGTGGGACGGGCCAGGTCCGTCTGGACAGAGCAGATATTGATGATCTTCCCCTGTCCCCGGGGGATCATGTGCCGGGCCGCTTCCCGGCCCACAAGGAAGGCGCTGGTGAGATTGGTGGTAATCACACGCTCCCAGTCCTTCACATCAAGGTCCAGCATGGGAACACGGTGCTGGATTCCGGCATTGTTCACCAGGATGTCAAGAGGACCCACGTTCTCCTCCACCCAGGCCATTCCTTCAGCGGCGGCCGTGGCGTCGGTGACGTCGAAGGCCAGGTTGTGGACCCTTCCCTCCGGGTAGTCAGCAGCCATGGCCTGCCGGGCTGCTTCCAGCCTTTCGGCATTGATGCCATTGAGCACCACGGTAGCTCCGGCATCCGCAAGCCCCCTGGCCAGGGCGTTACCGATCCCCCGGCTTGAACCAGTGACCAACGCAACCCGGCCGGTCAGATCAAAAAGTCCATTCATAGTTTGTACGTCATTTCTTCTTCGGTCGGGCCGTCTCTTCTTCAGTTGCCCCGGTCAGTTGCTGTGCGACGCCGCGGCTGCCACGCTCAGGTTTGCGATGGCCTGGCGGACCACGGCGAGGTCCTGGTCTCCGAGTCCTTGGCGCTTGAGTTCGTCGTATAAATCGATTGCCGCCGAAGCCATGGGGACGGCGGAGCCAACTGCTTCAGCGCTGGTGAGCACGAATCCCAAGTCCTTATGCATGAACTTGGCCGGCCCTGTCGGGGCATAGTCCTTGGCAGCCAGGCGGGGGCCTACGTTGTCCAGCACCCGACTTCCTGCCAGCCCTCCCGAGAGGACCTCGTAAAGCGCCACCACATCCATGCCAGAGCGTTCCGCGAGTTCGGCTGCTTCGGCAAGCGCCGCCGTCGTGGTTCCCACGATGAGTTGATTGCAGGCTTTGGCGAGCGACCCCGATCCCAGAGGACCCATGCGCCGCACGGTGGTCCCCATGGTTCCCAGGAGCGGCTCGAGCGCTTCGAACTGGCTTTCTGTCGCGCCCACCATGATGGCCAGGCTTCCCCTTTGTGCCCCGGAGGTGCCGCCGCTGACCGGCGCATCAACCACCGTGGCGTTGCCACCGGATGCCTGGTGAACAGTCTCGCCGAACAGCCGGACTGCGGTGGGTGAGACGCTGCTCATGATGACGACGGCGGTGCCCGGCTCGGGTGGATCGTTCCGCCATGACTCGAGCAATTCCGTGGCCGCTTCCTCAATGAAGGGCAGGTCAGGGAGCATGAAGATGATGGTGTTTTCGTTGCGCAGCTCTGCGACGCTGGCTGCGCGGCGGACGTCGGAGAGGTTCTCAAAAACGGTGTCTGAGCGGTTCCAGGCGGTGACGTTCCATCCTGCGCCGGCGATGTTGGAAGCCATGGGCGCGCCCATGAGTCCTAGGCCGACGAAGCCCACGCGTTTGCTGGTCACGGTAGGTAACACCTCACTTCTTTGTGGTCATCCAGGAGATTTCTGTTCAATATCCTAGCCTCCATTCAGTATGATGAACACCATGACGACTGACGAACTTACCATCGCCATCGCTGTGCCGCTCGAAGCAGAGCACGTAGAGCTGATCCGCGCTGTAGATCCCTCTGTAACCGTTTTATACGATCCCGAACTTCTTCCGCCGGAAAGGTTCCCCGCCGATCACGCTGGCGATCCGGAGTTCAAGCGCACGCCGGAGCAGGAGGAACGCTACTGGGCCATGCTTAATAGGGCCCAGGTCCTGTACGGCTTCCCTAACGAGAGCCCGGCCGGACTGGCGCGCATAGCCGACAGCAACCCCCACCTGCAATGGATCCACGCCATGGCGGCCGGAGCGGGTGGCGCCGTCAAGGCATCCGGCCTGGACACGGAAACCCTTCAAAAGTTCCGCGTGACGACATCCGCGGGTGTCCATGCGCTGCCCCTGGCAGAGTTCTCAGCCTTCGGCATCCTCAACGGGTTCAAGCGCAGCGCCGAAATGGCGCAGGACCAGGCCACCAAAAACTGGCCCGAGCTGAGGACGCCCACCAAGCTGGTCAACGGCTCCAAAGTGGTCATCGCAGGCCTCGGCGAGATTGGCATGGAGACTGCTCGAATCGCCCGGGCCTTGGGGATGAAGGTCAGTGGAACGAAGCGCACTGTGGAACCGATGGAGGGGATCGACGAGGTCACCACCAATGAGGGCCTCCCCGGCCTGCTGGCGGACGCCGACGCGGTGGTGAACACACTGCCCGGCACCCCATACACGGAGAAGCTGTTCAACAAGGACATTTTCTCCGCCATGAAGCCGGGAACCGTATTCGTCAACGTCGGCCGCGGCACCGTAGTGGATGAGGTCGCTTTGCTGGAAGCCCTGAACAACGGCCAGATCTCATACGCCTGCCTCGACGTATTCGCGGTGGAGCCACTTCCGCAGGACAGCCCTTTGTGGAATCATCCCAAAGTCCTGGTGTCACCGCACACCTCGGCATTAAGCACAGCGGAAAACCGGCTCATCACGGAACGCTTCTGCAGCAACCTGCGCACATTCCTGGACGGTGGCGAACTCCCCCACCTGGTTGATCCGGTCCACTTCTACTAGGCCGGAAACTACCATCCTGTGGCGTCAAACCACCTCTCGGACAACGTCTCGGTCATGGTCCTGACGTAGGTACTCGAGAGGTGGTTGTCGTCGAGGTAGACATACACGTTGCCAACGATGCCCGGGCATGAAGATCCGTCGCAGATCAGGTCCGTCATGTCCAGGATGGACAAACCCGTGAAAGTACCCTCCAACTGATCCAAGGGATTGCTTTCGGCAAGCACCGACGACTGGGCTGGACGGCAGCGTGGGTCCTCTACGCCTGACGCCATCGCACACTCACTCGGGCTGAATGAGAAGCGCGGGTTGTCCCTCATGGCGATGACCTCAATGCCCTGGTCAGTGATCTCGCCAACCAGTTCGTCAAGACCCCAAGTGAGGTCCTCATCCGGCGAGTCTGTAACTGCTGCCGTCCCAACAAGGAAGACAGCATCGGGCTGATGGATACGGATGTGTTCCCGGACGTTTCGGTTGAAGGCGTTGCATTCGTCCCCTACCTCGTCCGTTTCGGTCATGAACGGGCAGGCCCCGAACGTGATGGCCTGGACACGCCACTGGTGCTCCTTGGCCAGGGGGCCGATGGCTCCAAGCCACTGCAGCGAATGGGACTGACCCACCACAAAGACGGTCCTCTCGGCGTCAGCACCGACGTCGTTCTGCTGGCACTCTGCAAACAGCACCGGATCCGTTGGACGAAGATCTCCGGTACATGCGCCGTCGAGCCTTCCCCAATCTTCCGGCAGCTGCTCAGGGGTGGGCAGCGTCCGCGCGCCCTCGCTAACAAGGTCGACATATCCGGGTAGCAACGCCCGCGCCCCCGGGTTATCGTCGGCATTCTGCGAAGCGATAATGTTCTTCGCCATTTGTTGCTGGTATCCGAACTGCACCATCGGAGCGGCAGCGACCGCAAGACAAACAAATACAGCCAACGCCAGACGCCGGCGCTTGGCCTCCGGCCATCGCCATGCACGCAAGGGTTGCTCCACAAACCGGGTAGTGAGGAACGCCAACAGCAGCGACGCACCCACGATCAAGGTGCCGGTGATCGCATCTGCATGGTCTTGGCCGATCCACACCAAAGTAATCACCAACAGCGGCCAATGCCACAAGTAGAGCGCATAGGAGGTAGATCCCAGACCCACCAACAGCTTGGACGAAAGGATCCTGTCAACTCCGAAGCGGCTGCCCGATTGCCCCGCGACAATGACAGCCACGGCCGCAAGGGTCGGCCACAAAGCCACAAACCCAGGAAACGCGGTCTGCACCTGAAGAAGGGCGCCACAGCTCAGCATGGCGGCCACCCCTGCCCAGCCAAGCACGCTTCGCAGTCCCCGCCCGGGCCGAAGATACGGAAGCAACAGCGCCACCAGCGTGCCCAAGGCAAACTCCCACAACCGGGCAAAGGTATCGAAGTAGGCCAATTCCTGATTGGCCGCCGTGAAGTAGATCGAATACGCCAGCGATACTGCGAAGATCAGCCCGAAAACCCCAAGCAGCACGGCCCGGTACCGCAGATTCAGACGGCGGCACACCCAGGCCGTGGCAACGAAGATGGCCGGCCAGAGAATAAAGACCTGCCCCTGGATGGACAGCGACCAGAAATGCTGAAAAGGACTCGCCAAGCTATGGTCTGCCGCGTAGTAATTGACCACCTGGCGCTGGAGCAGCCAATTTTCGACGTAGAACAGCGAAGCCCATCCCTGGCTGACTATTTCGATCCAGCGTGTGCGGGGAATGAACACATACGTGGCCGCGAGAGTGCCAAGCAGGACCACGACGACGGCAGGCAGCAGCCGCCAGAACAGGTGCAGCCAGTGCCGCACCAGTGATACCGGCCGCGCGTCCTCGTAACGGCTGACGAATTGCAACGTCATCAGGAACGCCGAAATCAGCAGGAAGACGTCCACTCCACCGGAAACCCGGCCGAACCAAATGTGGTATGAAACGACCATGAGTACGGCCAAGGAACGCAGGCCTTGGATCTCAGGCCGAAACGTAGTCTTCCCTTCCCCGGCCCGGACCTGCCCGGTACTCTCCGGTGACGCAAGGCCCTTGGTTGCCGTCATCGACACGCTCCTCTTTCGCTGCACCAATTCTGCACTGCCACCGGCGAATTTCCACCACAGTCTGAGCCCCTCATTTTTGTGTTCAGTCGCAAAACAGCGCGGCACCCTCTTGAAGGAGGTGCCGCGCTGTTTTGAGTGTTCCTGGTGCAGGTGCTTCTGCGGAACCTACTTTGCGTCTTCGGTACTGACGAGGTCCCTGCCGGCCGTCTCAGGGGTAAAGAACGTGGTCACGAAGGAGATGAGCGCCAGGACCAGGGAGTAGATGGCCAGGACCAGCCATGATTGATTGGTCGCAGCCAGCAGGATTGCACCGAGCAGGGGGGCTACACCACCAGCCAGCACTGCAGAGATCTCCCGGCTCATGGCCACGCCGGTGAAGCGGTACTGCGAGCCGAACAATTCTGGAAGGAGGGGGCACTGGGGGCCAAGCATCGACTGGACGCCAATTGCGATTCCGACGCTCATAACCACCCATACAAGTGTGACATTGCCGAGTGTGACCAAGTAGAAGGCAGGAACCGCGATGATTGCCTGGAACAGTGCGCCGTAGCGGTAGACGGGGACGCGACCAAACCTGTCGGACAACGCACCGAACGTAACCACCAAAATGGCGGAGAAACCGGCAGCGATCAAAAGCCCCGTCGAGCCAATCTGCGTGTTGCCTACGAACCCGCCACCAGCAGGCATACTCAAGAATGACACCAGCAACGCGGAGTAGATTGAAGAGTTTCCGTTCTCGCCCATGCGTAGTCCAATACCCACAAGCACGTTCTTCTTGGAGTGCTTCCATAGCTCCCGGATGGGGCTTTTGACCACGTTCTTGTGCTTCTCCAACTCTTGGAAAGCTGGCGTTTCCTTCAGTTTGAGTCGAATCAGCACAGCGACCACAATCAGAACGAAACTTGCCAGGAACGGCACTCGCCAAAGCCAAGCGTGAACGGCTGTTTGGTCCGCCATCATGAGCACGGTAAAGGTGCCGGCTCCAAGGAGTGTGCCTAACTGAATGCCGACAAACGGCAATGAAGCGAAGAACCCACGACGGCGGCGCGGAGCCACTTCTGAAATCAGGGTGGTGGCGCCGGCCTGCTCGGCGCCGGCGCCGAGTCCCTGGATGATCCTCAGCGTAACCAGCAGAATCGCTCCGAGCATTCCTGCCTGCTCGAAGGTGGGCAGAAGGCCAATGGCAAAGCTTGCTGTTCCCATCAAAGCGATGGTGAGGATGAGGACCATTTTCCTTCCGAACCTGTCCCCGATGTAGCCGAAGATCAAACCGCCAAACGGACGGGCAGCAAAGCCAACGCCGTAGGTGGCGAACGACGCAATCAACGCACCGTCAGGGCCGAGCGGTGAAAAGAACAGCGGACCGAAGATCAGAGCTGAAGCCAAGCCGTAAAGGTAGAAGTCGTAGTACTCCAGCGCGGAGCCGACAGAGCTGGCCAGCGTAGCCCGCCGGAGCTGTTCCGGCTCAACTACAGCGTCCCCGGCCTCGGCCGCGAGCTTTTCATTTGCACGAGTTATCACAAGCACTCCCTCAAAATCACCCCGGGCCCCCGTTGGCCCAGCGAGATAGTGATGGCATCACCGCCAAGATCACTATAATGAACAGCGTACAGCTTGTTGAACGCACTGCCAAGGTTGTAATCAGATTTATTTAGCGCGTTTGAAAAGAACTAACCCATCGGGTTACCCAGGGAACGCGCCAATTCCTTAAGTTCCTTGACCATGAGGGCGCCCTGCTCCTCCGAGTAGGTGGCCTTAAGCGCTGTCACCGACAGGCCAAGGCTTGGGCCATGCGCCCCGTGGGTAGGGACCGGCACGGCCAGGCAGACTACGCCTACCGTGGACTCCTCATCCTCGAAGGCGTACCCCTGCTTGCGGATGGTGGAAATCTGGGCCTTGAGCTCCTCCGCAGTCTTGAGGGAGTTCGCGGTCATGGTGGGCAACTCCATGCCATCCGGGAACATCGCGTCGATATCGTGATCGTGAAGCTGTGCAATCAGGGCCTTGCCGACGCTGCAGAGCGAGACAGGCATCTTGTCGCCGATGTTGGACGTCAACCTGACCGCTGGATGGCCCTCGTACCGTGCCAAATAGATGACATGGTCGCCATCGAGCATCGCGATTCTCACAGTCTCTCCCGAGAGCGTAGGCGCTTGCTCGCAGTACTTGTAGAACTCCTGCACCTCGTCCAGGCGACTGAGGTATGCAGCTCCCAGTTCCACAAGCTTCCTCCCCAAGGCAAAGTCGGCACCTTGGCGGGTAATGAGCCGCGCTTCTTCCAGCGCCAATAGCAGGTTGGACGTGGAGGACTTGGGAATTCCGAGTTCACGCGAGAGATCGCTCAGCGTCAGTCGGCCCGTAGGCGACTCGGCCAGCACCTCCAACACGGCTGCAGCGCGGGTGACGGCAGGCGCCGGCGACGAAGCGCCCAGCCCTTCGGAACGGGAGGTGCGGGAATCGGCCATGATTCTCCTTCGACATCGCAATTCGGCTGTTCATTCTGCTGAACAATACTCATCATAGTGGAATGGGGGTGACTCGGCAGGGTGAGTTGCACCCCACACTGCGCCTCCGGTGAGACCGCACTTTCCAAACCCGAAAGTTCTCTGTATATTCATCTTCGAGCTCTCCACCGCGGCATCCCCCAATAGTCGTGGTGGAGAGCTCATCCATTTCCGGCGTCAGCCTAAGCAGCAGCGAGTTCCTCGCCCCGGAGGCGCCAGCCCCCACCAGTTCCGTCCCTCACCAGTTCCCAGGTAGCGATGGCGGACCGTGGGTTGCTCCCCAGGCGGACCTGGACCTGCCAGACTTCAATATCAACCCGCCCTTGCCCCCTGGGCATCCGGCGGGACAGCTCCCACCAGGCAACCCGCTCAAACCACCGCACTGGTTCCACCACCATGCGCCACTCCCGGCCGCCCCTCATGATGACCGCCGGGGCGCCTGGCTCAACTGTGACGATGTGTACGTGCTCCATGGAAGAAACCGTAGGGTGCAGGTCTGACATTCAAGATCGCGGGCAGCTGGAAGGAGGCAAACAAAAACCCCGCCCTCCAAGCCTTTCGACTTGAATGACGGGGTTTTCCTGGTGGGTCCTACCGGGATCGAACCGATGACATCCACGGTGTAAACGTGGCGCTCTACCAGCTGAGCTAAAGACCCAAACCGCGGCTTCCGTGCTTCGTAACTTCCTCCGCGCTTCAACCAACGAACAATGACTCTACATGATCAACCGCCCGAAACACCAATCGGCGCAGGAGCTTGTGGAAGATCCGGCAAGGAGCGCGCAAGGTAGTCCAATGCGCCGCTGACTCCCAGTTCCAATTTCACTTGAGCAAAGTCGTCGCCGCGGGTAGTTCCCCGGTTGATGATGACCACTGGTTTTCCCGATTTTGCGGCGTGGCGCACGAACCGCAGTCCGCTCTGAACCGTCAGCGACGATCCCGCTACCAAGAGGGCGTCCGCGTTATCCACCATCTCGTAGGCGCGGGCCACCCTATCCTTGGGGACGTTCTCACCGAAGTAGACAAAGTCCGGCTTCAACGTCCCACCGCAAATGGGACAGACCGCCATCACGAACGAGGTAATGAGCTCGTGGTCCTCAACTGTTGCGTCAGCGTCCGGAGCCATCTCTACTACACCGGACTCCAGTGCCGCCTCCAGGAAACCAGGATTGATTTCTTCAAGGATTGCTGCGATCAAGCGCCGGGTGAAGGTGTGTCCATTGCTGAGGCAAACCACCTGGTCGAATCGGCCGTGCAAGTCCACCACGTTGATGCTTCCGGCGTCCTCATGGAGCCTGTCAACATTTTGTGTAATGAGACCGGACAACAGGCCGCGACGTTCCAGAACCGCGACTGCCTTATGGCCGGCGTTAGGATCGGCATGCCTGAGGTGGGACCAACCGATGTGGTTCCGCGCCCAATAGCGCCGCCGGTTTGCCTCACTTCCCACGAACTCCTGGTAGGTCATGGGGTTCCGGGGCGCAGAACCGGGCCCACGGTAGTCAGGAATCCCTGAATCAGTGCTCAACCCGGCTCCGGTGAGTACAGCTAAGCGCTTCCCGCTTAGGAGATCCCCGGCAACTTCGAGCGCCTGCAACTCTTCGGGGTCAAGTTGCCCTACGGGCGCGGGTGGCATGCTGGCAAATCCAGTCATGCCGACTCCGGGCCTGGGATGGTTCATGACGGCTGGTCCGCCAAAGACGACAACGCCCGGCGATACTCGGCAAAGTCCCTCGCTTGGCCGCGGGGATTGACAACGACATAGCGGATGACACCTGTAGCGTCAATGATGAACGTCCCCCTTAGGGCCATTCCACTCGCTTCATCGAAGACGCCGTAGTCCCGTGCCACGGCCCCATGCGGCCAGAAGTCCGCCAAGAGGTCGAAGCCAAAGTTCTCATGCTCCGCGTAGGCCCGTTGTGCGAACTTACTATCTACGGACAGCGCCAGTACCGTGGCATTCGAATCCTTGAAGTCCGCGATGTTGTCGCGAATCTCACAGAGTTCGCCGGTGCAAATGCCGGAGAAAGCAAAGGGAAAGAACACGAGGACAACATTGCGGCCCCGGTAGTCCGCCAAACGGACAGGCTCGCCGTACTGATTCAGCAGTTCAAAATCCGGTGCAAGCTGCCCCGCTTCAGGAACGAGCACCTGGGCCGGAGCCTGTTGGACTGCTGTCACTTGTTCTTCTTGGGCACCAAACGCGTGGCGCTCCAGTCCTTTGAGACCCCTGCCGATGTAGTCAGGTGTAGTCCTGAAGTGGGGGCGGCATCCTGGATGTCTGCAGGAGAAACGTAGTTGTCACGGCCTGACTTTGGCGTCAGTACCCAAACAACCCCGCCTTCCTTCAGGTTGGTGAGCGAATCCATCAGGGCATCAACAAGGTCACCGTCGCCATCCCGCCACCAGAAAACAACAGCATCCACGACGTCATGATCATCTTCATCCAACAACTCGGAGCCTGTGACATCTTCGATGTCGTCACGCAAGTCGAAATCGACGTCGTCGTCGTAGCCGCGTTCCTGAATCAGATCCCCATCTTTGAAACCCATTCTTTCCGCCACATTTACCGATGTGGCGGCGTCGGCCTCGCTCACGTTTCCTCCTTTTGCAGTGACTTCCATTACTAACAGCCAACACCCTTTGGGCGTGTGCTTCAAGCTATTGTCCCAGCCAGCGGCCATATTCCGCATTCCACACGGTGTTTCGACGCCAAGAGGATTGCGTGCTTTGCGTCACGGAGGCCGCGGGAGTGTGACATACAACGCCCCCAGGCGCCCACGGCTACGCATCGCGACGCCGCGAAAGCTAGAGTGGCCATGAGCGCTACGGCTGCAGGGCGACCGCCCCGAGAAGTTCCACAGGCAGCCAAGCGCTCACAAGACCTGCCCGGCGCATCCGACCGGGCTGTTGAAACAGAGATGTCGCACACGACGCGTTCACGACGGGCAGTTACCCTGCCGGACTTGAGGCGCCGATGCATGCGCCTAAAGGAAGGTTGGACGTGGCTGCAGGAGAAGAGACCTCACACATCCTCAGCGGGTTGACTGCCCAGCTGCCTGATCGTGATCCGGAAGAGACCGCGGAGTGGATTGAGTCCCTTGATGCGTTGATCGCGGAGCAGGGTACCGAGCGTGCCCAGTACATTATGCGTTCGTTGCTCCAGCGTGCTGGCGCGAGGTCGGTGGGTGTGCCGATGGTGACGACCACTGATTATGTGAACACGATCCCGGTGGACCAGGAAGCGCCGTTCCCGGGGAACGAGGAGTTCGAGCGCCGGTACCGGGCGTACATGCGGTGGAATGCCGCGGTGATGGTCCACCGTGCGCAGCGTTCCGATATTGGTGTCGGCGGGCACATTTCCACCTATGCCGGTGCTGCGACGTTGTATGAGGTGGGTTTCAACCACTTCTTCCGCGGCAAGGACCACCCTTCGGGCGGGGATCAGGTGTTCTTCCAGGGCCACGCCTCGCCGGGCATGTACGCGAGGGCGTTCATGGAAGGCCGCCTCACGGAAGAGGATCTGGACGGGTTCCGTCAGGAAAAGTCCAAGGCCGGTCATGCCCTGTCCTCCTACCCGCACCCGCGCCTGATGCCGGATTTCTGGGAGTTCCCGACCGTGTCGATGGGTATCGGCCCGATGAACGCGATCTACCAGGCCCAGTCCAACCGGTACCTGCAGAACCGTGGCATCAAAGACACCTCCGATCAGCAGGTCTGGGCGTTCCTGGGCGACGGGGAAATGGACGAGCCCGAGTCCCGTGGCCTGCTCCAGCTCGCCGCGAACGAGAACCTGGACAACCTGAACTTCGTGATCAACTGCAACCTCCAGCGCCTGGACGGACCGGTCCGCGGTAACGGCAAGATCATGCAGGAACTCGAGGCGTTCTTCCGCGGTGCGGGCTGGAACGTGATCAAGGTCGTCTGGGGCCGTGAGTGGGACTCCCTCCTGGAAGCCGATAAGGACGGGGCGTTGGTGAAGATCATGAACGAAACCCCCGATGGTGACTACCAAACCTACAAGGCCGAGTCCGGCGGGTTCGTGAGGGAACACTTCTTCGGTAAGTCCCCGCAGACCAAGGACATGGTCGCGGACCTGGACGACGAACAGATCTGGGGCCTCAAACGCGGCGGTCACGACTACCGCAAGGTCTACGCTGCGTACAAGGCAGCGACCGAGTTCAAGGGCAAACCCACCGTGATCCTGGCCAAAACGGTCAAGGGCTACGGCCTGGGCCCGCACTTCGAAGGCCGCAACGCCACCCACCAGATGAAGAAACTGACCATGGAAGACCTCAAAGCCTTCCGTGACCACCTCCGCATCCCGATCAGCGATGACCAGCTCGACGCTGACCTTTACCGGCCCCCGTACTACCACCCCGGCATGGACGCCCCGGAAATCAAATACCTGATGGAACGCCGCGCCGAACTCGGCGGGTTCGTGCCCGAACGACGCCGCACCCACACCCCCGTCACCCTGCCCGAGGCGAAATCCTACGAAGTCGCCAAACGCGGGTCCGGGAAACAACAAGCCGCCACCACCATGGCCTTCGTCCGTTTGTTGAAGGACCTCATGCGGGATAAGAACTTCGGTGCCCGGTTCGTGCCCGTCGTCCCCGACGAATCCCGGACCTTCGGCATGGACGCGTTCTTCCCGACCGCGAAAATCTACAACCCCAAAGGCCAGAACTACCTCTCCGTGGACCGCGACCTCGTCCTGGCCTACAAAGAATCCCCCGCCGGCCAACTGATCCACCCCGGCATCAACGAAGCCGGCGCCGTCGCAGCGTTCACCGCCGCCGGCACCGCGTACGCCACCCACGGCGAACCCCTGGTCCCGATCTACGTGTTCTACTCCATGTTCGGCTTCCAACGCACCGGCGATTCCTTCTGGGCCGCCGCGGACCAAATGACCCGCGGCTTCATCATCGGCGCCACCGCAGGACGAACCACCCTCACCGGCGAAGGACTCCAACACGCCGACGGGCACTCCCCCATCCTGGCCTCCACCAACCCCGCCGTGAAAACCTACGACCCCGCCTACGGCTACGAAATCGGCCACATCATCCGCCACGGCCTCGAAGAAATGTACGGCGAGAACAACACTGACGGCACCGGTGAAGACCGTAACGTGATGTACTACCTCACCGTCTACAACGAACCCATCACCCAACCCGCCGAACCCGAAAACCTCGACATCGACGGGCTCCTCAAAGGCATCTACCGCCTCGCCCCCGCCCCCGCAGCGGACGGCACCACCGGGAACCGGCCCACCGCGACCATCCTCGCCTCCGGCGTCTCCGTACCCTGGGCCCTCGAAGCCCAACGGATCCTCGCCGAAGACTGGAACGTCGCCGCCGACATCTACTCCGTAACCTCCTGGAACGAACTCCGACGCGACGGACTCGCCGCCGAAGAACACGCCTTCCTGAACCCCGGCCAACCCGCCCGCACCCCGTTCATCACCGAACAACTCGCCGGCACCACCGGACCCGTCATCGCCGTGTCCGACTACATGAAAGCCGTCCCCGACCAAATCCGCCAATTCATCCCCAACGACTTCGCCTCCCTCGGAGCAGACGGCTTTGGCTTCTCCGACACCCGCCAAGCCGCACGCCGCTACTTCAAAAACGACACCCACTCCATCGTCGCCAAAACCCTCCAACTCCTCGCCGCCAAGGGAGAAGTTGAAGCAGGTGCGCTGGAAAAGGCGATCGAAAAGTACCGGCTTCTGGATGTGAACGCCGGCACCACCGGCGGAGCAGGCGGCGACGCCTAACTGTTCGTCGGGTAATTCGCGAAAAATCAGCGACAGCAATATCCGCGACGGCGGCTTTCACCGAAAGGTGGGGGCCGCCGTCGGGCGTTAAGCGCGTTGGGACATGCGTGCCAAGGACGTGACCAGCAACAACACGAGTTGTAGCCTTCTCACAAATGGAGCTTGCCCGTGATGGGCCGTATGCTCGTTCCATGGCAGAGCCGAGCAAAACAACCACCAAACGCAAGGCAGCACCCCAGGCATTGTCACCCGAAAAGGCTGAAACCCTGCGGCAACTCCGCGCCAACGTGGGCCAGCTGTCCACCAGCACCATGCGGCAGCTCGAGAAATCACTGCCCTGGTATGGCCGCCTGAGCTCCGATGAACGCTCGGCCTTGGGCCTGGTGGCCCAGAACGGCATCGCAGCCTTCGTGACCTGGTACGAGCGGCCCAGTTCGCCGTCGTGGATCCTCACGGACGTCTTTGGCAACGCCCCCACGGAACTGACCCGTTCCATCAGCCTGCAAAAGGCCCTGCAACTGATCCGCATCGTGGTGGAAGTGGTGGAGGACCAGGTGCCCGTGATCGCCCCTGAATCGGACCAGCCATCACTCCGGGAAGCCGTACTGCGCTATTCGAGGGAGGTGGCCTTCGCAGCCGCTGATGTTTATGCGCGGGCTGCTGAATCCCGCGGCTCCTGGGACACACGCCTGGAGGCGTTGATCGTTGACGCCATTTTGCGAGGCGAGAATACCGATGCCCTAAGGTCCAGGATCGCGGCCCTTGGCTGGAAAGCGCAGGAGCGATTCACCGTAATGGTGGGAAATTCGCCGTCGGAGCCTAGCGCCAGCTATGTCAGTGAACTTCGCCGTACGGCCGGGCGCTTCGCCGAGGACGCACTGGTGGGAATCCAGGGCGACCGGCTCATACTGATCCTTGGCGGAGTGCAAGACCGAGACACAGCCTACGTCAAACTCAGCGAGCTCTTTGCGCCGGGGGCTGTGGTTTACGGCCCGGAAGCAGGCTCCTTGCTTGAGGCGAGCAGCTCCGCCCAGGCGGCGTTCGCAGGGTTGACCGCAGCCCGTGCGTGGCCTTCCGCGCCTCGGCCTGTTGCTGCAGACGACCTCCTCCCCGAGCGCGTCGTTTCCGGTGATGACGCCGCGCGAAGGTCATTGATCAAGAACATTTACAGGCCCCTGCTCGCGGCCTCAAACGGGCTCGTGGAGACCTTGGGCACGTACTTGGAGCTCGGTCACTCACTGGAAGCCACGGCGCGCGAACTATTCGTCCATGCCAACACCGTGCGCTACCGTTTGAAGCGCGTCTGCGATGTGACAGGCTGGGATCCGCTCCTCCCCAGGGAGGCGTTTGTGCTGCAAACGGCGCTGGTGGTGGGCCGCCTTTCAGCCCAACCAAAAGCCGCTGCCGAACGTCATGCGTCACGTTCCCAGAACTGAACCGTTGTAGACTTCCTACAAACTGACCCAGTGAGCTTGGTGTACCAAAACACCAGTGGATCACGTGGCAATTTGGAAAGCTGGATACGTGCTTGCAATCGTCTGCCCTGGACAGGGCTCCCAGACCCCCGGATTTTTGGCCCCTTGGCTGGAACTCCCCTCCGTCGAAGGCCAATTGGCCGCACTGAGCGAAATCGCAGGCATTGACCTCAAGGCCCACGGAACCATCTCGGATGAAGAGACCATCAAAGACACTGCCGTGGCGCAGCCATTGATCGTTGCCGCCGGCCTGGTTGCTGCCAAGTCCTTGTTCGATGTCGAACTCAGCACCCTTCCCGTCATCCTCGCCGGGCACTCCGTGGGCGAAATCACGGCTTCAGCCCTCGCAGGCGTCCTCACGGAGTCTGAGGCAATGAGCTTCGTTCGGGAGCGCGCCAACAGCATGGCCGCAGCAGCCGCCGTGACTCCCACGGGCATGAGCGCCGTGGTAGGAGGAGACCCCGCCGAGGTCTTGGCAGCCATTACTGCCGCGGGCGCGACACCCGCCAATGTCAACGGAGCCGGACAAACAGTAGCCGCAGGCACCTTCGAGCAACTCAAGGCCTTGGCGGACAACCCGCCAGCGAAGGCCCGCGTCATACCCCTCAAGGTGGCCGGTGCTTTCCATACTTCCCACATGGCACCGGCAGTCAGCGCCCTTGAGGCCCTGAAGCCGTCCCTGTCGCCGCAAAACCCGGCAGTTCCGCTGTTGTCGAACTACGATGGCAAGGAGGTCACAGCGGGGCCTGCCGCCGTCGAAAGCCTGATCGCACAAGTTTCACGCCCGGTCCGCTGGGATCAGTGCATGGAAACCCTCGTTGAACGGGGTGTCACCGGTGTGATCGAACTTGCCCCTGCCGGCACGCTCGCAGGGCTCGCCAAGCGCGGCATGCCCGGCGTCAAGACGGTTGCTGTCAAAACCCCGGAGGATCTCTCCGCGGCTCTCGCACTCTTTGCTGAATTGGAGGGGCAGGCATGAGCACTCCAGTACTCAACAAATCTGCTGTCAACGAGAACGCACGCATCCTGGGCATCGGCGCCTACCGACCGGACGTCATCGTCACCAACGACGACGTGTGCCAGTGGATTGACTCCTCTGACGAGTGGATCCGCCAGCGCACCGGCATCATCACCCGTCATCGTGCAGCCGCGGATGTCAGCGTGATCGACATGGCAGAAGGCGCCGCACGCGAGGCGCTCAAGCAGGCGGGAATTGAACCGTCCCAGCTGGGCGCCGTCATCGTGTCCACCGTGACACACCCCTACGCGACTCCTTCCGCTGCCGCGGCGCTTACCGACCGATTGGGCGCGACGCCGGCCCCGGCCTTCGACATCTCGGCCGCCTGCGCAGGGTACTGCTACGGCGTGGCCCAAGCTGATGCCCTTGTCCGTTCCGGCGCTGCCGAGTACGTGCTCGTGGTCGGCGCTGAAAAACTCTCAGACGTCATTGACAACCACGAGCGCACCATCTCTTTCCTCCTCGGCGATGGCGCCGGCGCTGTGGTGGTCGGCCCGTCCGACACTCCTGGCATCGGACCTTCCGTCTGGGGCTCGGACGGCAGCAAGTGGGACGCCATCGGCATGACCCACTCCCTTGAGGACGTTAAGAAGCTGGGCGAATCCGCGCGGCACTCCGACGAAATTGACGATCCCGCCATTCTTTCGGCAACCCAGGATGTTTGGCCCACCCTGCGGCAAGACGGCCAGACAGTATTCCGCTGGGCCGTCTGGGAGATGGCCAAGGTAGCCCAGCAGGCCTTGGATGCCGCCGGCATCGAGGCCAGCGACCTCGCTGCCTTCGTTCCCCACCAGGCGAACATGCGCATCATCGACGAGATGGTGAAGAAGCTCAAGCTTCCCGAATCCGTTGTCATCGGCCGTGACATCGCCCAAGCGGGCAACACTTCCGCGGCTTCCATCCCACTGGCAACGCACCGCTTGCTTCAGGAAAACCCTGAGCTGAGCGGCGGCCTGGCCCTGCAGATCGGTTTCGGCGCCGGACTGGTCTTCGGCGCCCAGGTAGTGGTTCTGCCGTAGATCGGGACTCGTCCCGGCTGCCATCAGCAACTGAATACGACTTACAAACCCAAGCCGCAACCCGCGGTTTGCCCCCCTTTCCGGCAGCAGCCGGTACAACAAGAAAAGGAGCCAATCATGGCTAGCAACGAAGAGATCCTGGCCGGCCTGGCTGAAATCGTCAACGAAGAAACAGGCCTTGCAACCGAAGCCGTTGAGCTGGACAAGTCCTTCACCGAGGACCTGGACATCGACTCCATCTCGATGATGACCATCGTCGTCAACGCTGAAGAGAAGTTCGGCGTTCGCATCCCGGACGAAGAGGTCAAGAACCTCAAGACCGTCGGCGACGCCGTCAGCTTCATCGCCAACGCACAGGCCTAGTCCTGACACCAGCTGTGCCGGGCCAGGATTCCGATCCTTGCGCCCGGCACAGCCGCAGTAACACCCATAGATTTTCTTGCCTCCCCCTGTGAACCGCGCATGCGGGACGGCTATCCGACAGAGAGTGATCGCATGGCACGCAAAGTAGTCATAACCGGTCTGGGGGCCACCACTCCCATCGGCGGCGACGTACCCACAATGTGGCAAAACGCGCTGAAAGGGGTCTCCGGCGCCCGCACGCTCGGTGACGAGTGGGTGGCCAAGTACGACCTCCCCGTCCACTTTGCTGCCCGGTGCTCGACGCCGGCACTTGAGGTCCTGAGCCGCGTTGAGGCAAAGCGCATGGACCCCTCCACGCAGTTTGGTGTCATTGCAGCCCGTGAGGCTTGGGCCGACTCGGGGATTGAAGAAATCGACCACGACCGCCTCGCCGTGGCATTCGCCACTGGCATCGGCGGTGTCTGGACTCTCCTCGATGCTTGGGACACGCTCAGGGACAAGGGCCCCCGCAGGGTCCTGCCGATGACCGTCCCCATGCTCATGCCCAACGGTGTGGCAGCGGCAGTCAGCCTCGACCTCGGCGCCCGGGCCGGCGCGCACACTCCCGTCTCGGCCTGCGCTTCCGGAACCGAGGCCCTCCACCTTGGCTTGGACCTGATCCGGTCCGGCAAAGCAGACGTTGTGGTTTGCGGTGGCGCTGAAGCTGCCATCCACCCGATGCCGCTGGCCGCCTTCTCTTCCATGCAGGCCTTGTCCCGCCGCAATGACGAGCCGGAGCGCGCCTCGCGCCCCTACGACATTGATCGCGACGGTTTCGTCATGGGCGAAGGTGCCGGTGCGTTGGTACTGGAAGCCGAGGAGCACGCCATCGCCCGCGGCGCGCGCATTTATGCCGAGCTCGCCGGAACGTCCGTGACAGCAGACGCTTACCACATCACAGCACCGGACCCTGAGGGTCTGGGCGCCACCCGAGCACTGAAGGCTGCCATGTTCGATGGGCGGATCCAGGCGGAGGACGTAGTCCACGTCAACGCGCACGCCACCTCGACTCCTGTAGGCGACAAGCCCGAGTACACGGCTCTGCGCGCCGCTCTGGGGACCCACGTAGACAACGTGGCGGTCTCCGCCACCAAGTCGCAAATGGGCCACCTCCTGGGCGCCTCAGGGGCTGTTGAAGCTGTACTGACCGTCCTGGCCGTCTACGAGCGCAAAGCACCAGTCACCATCAACCTCGAAAACCAGGATCCAGAGATCCCCCTCGATGTTGTGACGTCCGTCCGTGACTTGCCCAGTGGCGACATCGTGGCACTAAGCAACTCCTTCGGCTTCGGCGGTCACAATGCCGTCATCGCTGTCCGGAACGTCTAGGTCCGCTTTTATACCGCTGTCCAATGGGACATGAGAAGGGCCCCACCAGCAGGTGGGGCCCTTCTCATTGCTATGGAAGACGCTTTTGAGTCAGTGCTTTGAATCGATTGTTGTTAGCCGACCTGGTGCAACCAGCGCACGGGAGCACCTTCAGCTGCGTGGCGGAAGGGCTCGAGTTCCTCATCCCACGCTTCACCGAGAGCTAATGAGAGCTCATGGTAGACGGCTGAGGGATCCCCTGCGCCCGACTCATAGGCGTAGCGGATGCGGTCCTCGGTCACCATGATGTTGCCGTGAACGTCTGTGACGGCATGGAAAATACCCAGCTCAGGGGTGTGCGACCAGCGCGCTCCATCCACCCCTTGACTGGGTTCCTCGGTTACCTCGTAACGCAAGTGAGCCCAACCCCTGAGGGCCGATGCCAATTGCGCGCCCGTACCGGGCGTCCCGGTCCACGACAACTCAGCCCGGAACATTCCAGGCGCAGCCGGTTGAGGGGTCCACTCAAGATCGGTCCGCTTATCCACGACCGATCCAATGGCCCACTCGACGTGCGGGCAAAGTGCCGTAGGGGCCGAGTGCACAAACAGGACACCGCGGGTTGTTGCAACAGACATTCCATCCTCCATAGCTGTAGGTACGTCTTCCCCAACGACCTCTGCCTGGATGCTCTGCTGTTGCTGCCGGATGCCATGAAACTCATGCGGGCCCTGACAGGCTATTCAGTTTTGGTACTACAGACGATATTGGCACAGATCTAACCCTCAACCGTGAATTGAAGGTTTCCCCGTGGTGCTTTCATTTTGCCGTACGCTGCCCGTTTCCGCCAGTGCGGTACTTGAGGGGTCATGCTCAGGCCCTCGGGTGCGCTTGTTGGTAGCTCTTCCGGAGTCGGTCCACGGATACGTGGGTATAGATCTGAGTGGTTGCCAGGCTGCTGTGACCAAGAATTTCCTGCACAGCCCGCAGGTCTGCTCCACCATCCAGCAGATGGGTTGCCGCGCTGTGCCTGAGCGCATGGGGCCCCGTGGCAGATGTGTCTCCGAGCGCCTGCAGCAGTTCGCTGACCACCGTCCGGATTTGGCGGGGATCAACGCGGTTGCCACGCACGCCCAGGAACAAGGCAGGTCCGCTCGTGGCTGTTACCACTGCCGGTCGACCCCGCCTGAGCCAATCGTCCACCGCCACCGCCGCGGGTACGCCGAACGGAACAGTGCGCTCCTTGTTGCCCTTACCCAGCACGCGGAGGGTACGACGATCAGGATCAAGGTCATCTATATCGAGCCCTACTAGTTCCCCAACCCGGACTCCCGTTGCATACAGGAGTTCCACCATGGCCCTGTTGCGCAGTGCCATGACGCCCCCGTCGGCAGCTGCAGTATTCAGGTCATCCACCATCCGGGTGACCTGCTGTTGCTGAAGAACTCCGGGCAGGGACTTGTCCCGTTTGGGAGCCTGCAGACGAACCGCGGGGTCCGTCCTGATCAGTTCCTCCCGGAGCGCCCAGCCTGTGAACGACCTGGCGGTTGCGGCTCGGCGCGCCAACGTGGCCCTGGCCATGCCGGCCTCACTCTGCGCCCCAAGCCAGCGACGCAGGGAGCCTAACTCCAGTTGCCCCAGTTCATGGATTCCTTCCTGCACGGCAAAGCCAAGGAGACTCTCGACATCGGCAAGGTAGGCACGGACTGTGTGAGCAGACCTGGCACGTTCACCCTCCAAATACCGCCGAAAGCCATCGACTGCATCTTGAAGGGGTGCTGGTAGTGATTGTCCGTCCACGCTTCCCACTGTGCCAGTCGCCAGCACAAAGAAGGTGTATCAACATGCTTGACCCAACGGACTAAGCATTTTTGACCCGTTTCCACCCTCCCCGCTCCGAGCCGGCCAAACCCAGCAACCCCAGCCGACCCAACCCGGCCCGCACGGAATCCGCGCTCAGTCCTGCCACCACAGTCAGCTTCTCCACCGAGCTGGTGGACCGGAGAGGCAGTGCGTCCAGAAGAATGAGATCCTCCAAGGACAGGCCATCGTGCACCGCTGCTCCGGAGTCCTTTTCCTCGCTTGTGGCTTCTCCTATGGCGCCGGCAAGCTCGGCAATTTCGCCGACGTCGGTGACACACACTGCTCCCCCATCCCGGAGTAGGCGGTGGCAGCCTGCCGAGTTTGCACTGTGGATGGAACCCGGGACAGCAGCAACAACCCTTCCAATGGTTTCAGCATGGTGGGCCGTGTTGAGGGCGCCCGATCTCCAACGTGCCTCCACCACCACCGTCACTGATGCCAAGGCGGCAATGATCCGGTTCCGTTGAAGGAACCTGTAACGGGTGGGAGCGGATCCAGGTGGTACCTCGGAGATGACAGCGCCTTGCACGGACACTGCGCGGAGAAGGTCCTCGTTACCGGATGGGTAGAAACGGTCCACGCCTCCTGCCATGACGGCGATGGTGGGCACGTCGGCGACTCCACCGCTCAAGGCTCCGCGATGCGCGTGAGCGTCGATGCCATAAGCTCCACCGGATACCACGGTATAGCCCCGCTGTGCCAAGCCGTAGGCGAGATCCCCTGTGACGGATGCTCCGTAGTTTGTGCTGTCCCTGGAACCCACAAGGGCGATGGTTTGGCGGGCAGAGGGAAACTGCTGCTCCTTTCCCCGCCACCATAAACAAAGCGGCTCTTGGAGCCCTAAGTCTTCCAGCTGCTCGGGCCACAAGTCATCACCGGGGATGATCAATCTCCCACCCAATCGGCGCATGGTCTCCAAGTCACGGTCCGGCGCGAGGTCGGCGACACGCGGCGCCCATCGACGAAGGCTTGCCGGGAGCCCGGCCCACGACGATACTCCTCCTCCTTCAACAAGCAAGGCCGAGATCTCCTGTTCCAGGTTTGGACCTGATTTCAGCTCGCCGCTTGCAACACCCAAGGCATCCAGGGCGCCTACTGCCCTCACCAATGCGAGGCCTACGGAGTCCTGAGGTTCCATTAGCCGGGCCAATGCTGCCCTGGCGATCCGTTCTCTATCTTGCTTCCCCAATTCGGCCACTGCGGTGATTCCCTTCGTGTCGGTGCTTCTCATGTCGCAGCTGCAGCTTGGCGCAGGCCCAGTGCTTGGCCTATGTGATCCATGTCCGGCGCATCGCTGTGCGAGAGGTCTGCCAGCGTCCATGCCAGCCGGAGGACGCGGTCGTAGCCGCGGGCAGTGAGGGTACCTCGTTCCAGCGCGGTGTCCAGAATCCGGGTGGTCCCGGGAGGCAGCCGCAATTCCCCCCGCAAGGTTCGCCCTGGCACCTGGGAATTCGTTTCAAGCCCCATGGGCAGCAGCCGCTCGAGTTGGCGTTCCCTGGCAGCCTGTACACGTTCCGCGACGATGCGGGTATCTTCTTCTTCACCCCCATGGCCGAAGTCGGCCAAGGACACCCGCTCCACCTGCAACTGAATATCCACGCGGTCCAGCAGGGGTCCTGAGATTCGTCCGAAATACCTGCGCCGCATCATGGCCGTGCAAGTGCAGTCCATGCCTTTGCCGGAGGCTTTTCCGCACGGGCAGGGATTTGCGGCAAGGATGAGCTGAAACCTTGCCGGGTAGGCCGCGGTTCCCGCCGAGCGGTGTATGACAAGCTCTCCGCTCTCCAACGGTTGACGGAGGGCATCGAGTACCCGGCGCTCATACTCCGGAGCTTCGTCAAGAAACAACACGCCGCGATGTGCACGCGAGGCCGCTCCGGGCCGAGGAAGCCCCGAGCCGCCCCCGATGATTGCGGCGGCGGTGGCACTGTGGTGGGGATTTTCGAAAGGCGGCCTGCGGACGAGCCGCACCGTGGACGACTGGACAGCGGCCAACGATCGGATGGCCGTAACTTCCATTGCCGCGGTATCGGCTAAATCCGGGAGCAAGCCCGGCAAGCGCTCTGCCAGCATGGTCTTGCCGGCCCCCGGCGGCCCGGTCAGCAACATGTGGTGACCCCCGGCGGCAGCTACCTCCAGGGCACGTCGCGCCTCCGATTGCCCGGAAACGTCGGAAAGATCAGGTACGATGCCCACGGCGTCGTCGTTCTCATCCGCGGGATCACCGCCGGGCGGGTCGTAGTCAAGGGCGAGGTCTTTGGGGTCCGCACCGAAGTCGTAGGCGAGCCGGGCGAGAGTCCTGTATCCCCTGACCCGGGCCCCTGGCACCAGTGCTGCCTCGGCGACGTTTGCTTCGGCTACCACGATCTCCGGATACCCAGCCTGAACAGCAGCCATCACCGCAGGAAGTATGCCTCGTACCGGCCTCAACCTGCCGTCCAAGCCAAGCTCCGCAATGAAGACGGTTCCGCCAATTTCACGGATGTCGTTGGCGGCGCGGAGCACGGCCATGGTGATGGCGAGATCGAATCCGGAACCCCGCTTGGGGAGGGACGCCGGAATCAGGTTGGCCGTGATCTTTCGTCTGCTCAGGGGAATCCCGGAATTCTGCGCCGCAGATCGAATGCGTTCCTTCGCCTCATTCAAGGAAGCATCAGGGAGCCCCAGGATCACGAAGTTCGGAAGAGTTTGGCCGATGTCAGCCTCGACCTCCACTATGTAGCCGTTGAGCCCTACCAGGGCAACGCAGTAGCTGCGCCCGACCCCCATCAGCAGACACCCCGCAGATGCTCCAGCTGCGGTTCGCCGACGCCGCTATCGATCACGGAGACGACATCGATGCGCCTCCGCGGGGCATGGAGGTCGTGCTCCCGGCACCATGCCGATGAGAGCCGGTGGAGTCGGGCCAGTTTGGCCGCGTCCACCGCCTCAAAAGGATGTCCGTAAGCCAGGCTCCTCCGGGTCTTCACTTCGGCAACAACCAGGGTGTCGCCCTCGATTGCCACGATGTCTATCTCGCCGTCCGGACACCGCCAATTGCGATCGACGATCCGCATTCCCTGGTTTTCCAGAAAACCGGCCGCCAGTGCTTCACCGTTTCGGCCAAGCAGGTCTTTTGGTCTCATGACCACCACCTCCGCTCACCAGCCTTCCGGGTAGCGGAGAGTGGCGGCAGAGGCCTATGAAGCTATGTGGGTAAACGTGGCCAAATGGATTCTGTGGAGGACTACTCCCGGCAACGGCAGGCGCTAGTTACCGAGATCTCCCAAATCCCCGAGGCCGCCATCCTTCGGCAGAGCCAGTTCCTCATTTCGCGGCAACTCTTCCACGTTCACGTCCTTGAACGTAATCACCCGGACATTCTTCACAAAGCGGGCCGAGCGGTAGACGTCCCAAACCCATGCATCCTGCAGGGTCAGGTCAAAATAGACTTCACCGTCCGCGCTGCGCGCCTGCAGGTCCACGTGATTAGCCAAGTAGAACCGCCGCTCGGTTTCCACTACATAACTGAACAGACCGACAACATCCCGGTACTCGCGGTAGAGCTGAAGCTCCATGTCGGTTTCATAGTTCTCAAGGTCCTCGGCGCTCATAGTTCCATCTTGCACTATCAGCCGGTCGGCCCGCGCCATGGAAGCCGGCAGCACCGCTCAGGGTGACGTCAGAGGAGCTCCGGCCCAGTGAGGTTCCAGCTTGTCCGGTGATACTCGCTTGGGCCCTGCAGCCGGATCACATCCCGGTGGGCAGAAGTGGCGTAGCCCTTGTTCTCGTTCCACCCATAGGCAGGAATTTCCGAATGCAGATCCACCATGATGCGGTCCCTGGCAACTTTGGCCAGAACACTTGCAGCGGCAACACTGAGGCAACTCATATCGGCCTTCACCCTGGTATGGACGGGCGCTTCGCACCCCGGTCCTGAGTCGGATGCCTCGAAGAGAGAGGCCTGAGCCTCAGGCGACAACCAGTTATGGCTGCCGTCAAGCAGCACAGCATCAGGCGTAACACCGCCAGCCAGGATCTCGAACCAGGCACGCGTTCCGGCCAAACGGAGCGCCGCGATGATGCCGATCCGGTCGATCTCCCGGGACGAAGCGTGACCAACGGCGGAGGCCACGGCCCACTCCCGAACCAGTGGTTCCAGCCTGTCGCGATCCTCGGGCTTGAGCAGTTTGCTGTCCCGGACGTCTGCCAACAAGCCGTGGCTTTCGAGGTTGACCACCGCAATTCCCACACTCACCGGACCAGCCAATGCTCCCCGTCCAACCTCGTCCACACCGGCCAACAAGCGTACTCCGGAGGACAAGAAGGATCGTTCGACGTCAAGGGTAGGGAAACCCACCGGGTTCTTGGCTTTAGTGGTGGATTTCGCCGTTGTCTTGGACGCGGCCTTGACCTTCGTCTTGCCCTTCGAACCGGTAGCCGTTGTCGCCATTACTTTGCCGGGATGCCTTACTTTGAGGAGGTGCCTTCAGGGACGTCACGGAAAACGTCCTGATAGTTGTCGAGGATGGTCCAGCGGTTGATCGGCCAAGCGATCACGGTGGCCTTACCTTCAACATCTTCAATGTTAATGAAACCACCGTTGACTTCCTGGTGCGCCCGGGAGTCCTCTGAGTGATTTCGGTTATCGCCCATCACCCACACCTTTCCTTCCGGAACAACGATGTCGAAAGTCGTGGGCGAGGGCACTTCTGCCGGGTTGACATAGGTCTCGTTGACCGGGACCCCATTAATCGAAAGACGGCCCTCTGCATCACAACAGGAAACCCTGTCCCCCGGGAGTCCGATGATGCGCTTAACAAGGTGTTGCTCATTGTCATCAGGAGCCAAACCTACGAACTCCAGACCGTCACCCACCCAGTCCATGGGTCCGGCCGGCTTCTTGGCCACTGGCGGCAACCAAGCCTGAGTATCCTTGAAGACCACGACGTCCCCGCGCTCAAGATCGAATGGCCCGGGAACCAGGAGATTGATGAAGATGCGATCGTTGACGTCCAAAGTGCTCTCCATGGACTCGGACGGAATATAAAACGCCCTGAACAGGAAAGTCTTAAGAAGGAAGGACAGCACCAGCGCAATCGCCACCACAGTGACGATCTCCTTGACCCACACGAGCACGGGGTTTTTGCGCGGCTTCTCTGCGGCGTGGGCGCCACCTTCAGAATCACGGGAGCGGGGCTCGTCCGCACCGGAGGTAACGCTGTCAACCTGGCGCGGTTCAGCCACACCGGCAGCACTTGCCGTTCCGTCCGAGAGCCGGGCGTCGTCGTCGTACCGCTCGGGATTCTCAGGAGCTTTGTCCGGCATTTACTGTCCGTTCTTCGATGATGTTTCGGCCTGCGCTGAGCGAGGCATCTCTGCAAATCTATCAAGTGGCCAAACAATCCGGACCGGTCGCCCGATAACACGATCGACCGGAACCATGCCGCCACCCGGTGCTCCCAATAGTCCACGGGAGTCAGCAGAACGCGAACGGTGGTCACCCATGAGCCATAGACGGCCATCAGGAACTACGACGTCGAATTTCTGCTTGCTGGGTTCATCCCCCGGATACAGATAGGGTTCCTCAAGAATCTGACCATTGACCGTGAGAAGGCCAGCGTCGTCGCAGCACTTGACGTGGTCACCCCCGACCCCAATCACCCGCTTGACGTATGTCGTGTCACTGCCGGTCAGCCCAAACCATTGGCTTGCGGCAGACACCGCGTCAATGAACGGGCTCTGACCGCTGCTCAAGGGTGCAAAGGAACCGCGGCCATCGAAGACCACAACGTCCCCGCGGCGAATCGGCTCGGAGTTGAATGCCGTCCGCGAGACCAGGATCCTGTCCCCTTCAATCAGGAGGGGCTCCATGGACTCGGAAGGAATGTAGTAAACATCCAGCCACAAGGATCGGACCAAGCCGCTGATCGCCACGGCCAGCACCAGTGCGAGCAAAACAAAACGCCAGCCCTGTTTACGGGGCTGGCGTTCTGATGTGTCCATGACTCGTATCCCTGTTGCGTTGCGGATTGCTCCGGAACTACCGGGCACGAATCCTGGACCCGTTGCGTAAGTCGCAGGACTTACTTGGCGAAGTCGCGCTTTTCCTTGATCTTCGCAGCCTTACCGCGCAGTGCACGCATGTAGTAAAGCTTCGCGCGGCGGACGTCACCCTTGGTGACGACCTCGATCTTGTCGATGATCGGGGAGTGTACCGGGAAGGTACGCTCTACGCCGACACCGAAGGAAACCTTGCGCACGGTGAAGGTTTCGCGAACGCCGTCACCCTGGCGGCCTAGGACGAAGCCCTGGAATACCTGGACACGGGAGTTCTTGCCTTCGATGATGTTGACGTGAACCTTGAGGGTGTCGCCCGCGCGGAACTCCGGAACATCGTTACGCAGCGAGGCTGCATCTACGCTATCGAGGATATGCATTAATCCACTCCTGGTGAACGCCACAGGTCATTCACTTTGGGTTACGGCAGACAAGCCCGGGCATGAAAGCAACCGGAAATCTCCGCCGAAGTTTCTTAGTGTCCAGCTCCGCCACTGATTGGCGTCGCCGGGTTGTCCGACTGTTGGCTGAACTCCCCCTGTGGCAGGTGTCAGCCCAGTAGACACAAGGGTTAATTCTGCCATAGTCGCCACCATCCGGCCAACTGCCATGGCTACGGCGACGTTCGACGGCGGGAAGTGGACTTAGTTTTCGGCGTCGCCGCCGGACTTGGCCCGGAGGCGGCCCTCAACGACGTCGTACCCGAGGTCCGCGAGAGCCTTCCGGTCCGCGCGGCTCAACCCACCGGCGTCGAACCCCTCCATAAGATCAGGCCTGCGCTCAGCGGTCCGGCGGAACTGCTCGTGGCGCCGCCACTGCGCAATCTTGCCGTGGTTACCGCTGAGGAGGATCGGGGGAACGTCGTGTTCCCGCCACGCTGACGGCTTGGTGTAAACGGGATACTCCAAAAGGCCATCGGAGTGGGACTCCTCAACCAAGGATTCAGGGTTGCCAACGACGCCGGGAAGAAGGCGGCCAATGGCCTCGACCATGGCCAACACGGCCACCTCGCCGCCGTTGAGGACGTAATCACCGAGACTTACGGGCCGGACCGTGAAGTGTTCCTGCGCCCAATCGATGACGCGTTCGTCGATGCCTTCGTAGCGTCCGCAGGCGAAGACCAACTGCTGTTCTTCGGCTAGCTCATAAGCCAAAGCCTGGTTGAACTTCTCCCCTGCCGGCGAAGGGACAATCAGCACAGGCTTGGAGCCCTCGCGGGCGGCCGCGACCGATTCGAGCGCCTGCGCCCAGGGCTCCGGCTTCATGACCATTCCGGCGCCGCCGCCATACGGTGTGTCATCTACAGTACGGTGCTTGTCCGTGGTGAAGGTGCGTAGATCGAGGACGTTGAGCTCCAACAATCCGTCCTGGCGGGCCTTGCCTATGAGTGAGAGCTCCAGCGGTGCGAGGTATTCAGGAAAAATGCTGACGACATCGATCCTCATTCAACATCATCCCCGGCATCATCCTTGGGCTCCTTGGGGTTGTCGTCGTTGATCTCAAAGAGCCCTGTTGGCGGGGTGATAAGGATGTATCCGCCCTCGACGTTGACCTCGGGCACAATTTCCTCGACGAAGGGAACCAGGATTTCCTTGCCGTCGTCGGTCTTAACAGTCAACAGATCCTGGACCGGCAGTGTGGTGAGGGCGGCAACCTTGCCCACTACTCGCGAACCGACCCTGGCCTCCAAGCCAACTAGCTCGTGCTCGTACCAGCCCTCGTCGTCATCTTCGTCGTCGAGTTCCTCGGTTTCGATGAAGAGCTTCGCACCACGGATGACTTCGGCGGCATTACGGTCGGCGATTTCTTCGAAGCCAAGCAGGAGGATGTCCTTGTTCCACCTGGCGCTGCGGATGGTCAAAGGTCCAGCGGAGGCGGGCTCGACAACGAACTCCGTTCCCGCGACGAAGCGCTCGGAGGGGGCATCGGTGAGTACCTGCACTGTAACCTCGCCGCGGATGCCATGGGGTTTGCCGATCCGGGCCACCTGGAGCTGCATGGGTTCCTCTGAATTCTTGTAGTGCCCGCGCCATCGGGCGGCAACGGACAGGAAAATGTGGATAAAGCAATCCGGCCCCTCCACCATATTCGGTGAAGGGGCCGGACCTAAGACAAGTAGTGCTGAGCGCTTTACCGGCGACGGTCGGTGTCGACGACGTCGACCCTGACCTGCTCGCCACCAGCCAAGGCTGCAACCACAGTGCGCAATGCGCGTGCGGTGCGTCCCTGACGGCCGATCACCCGTCCGAGGTCTTCCTGGTGAACGCGCACCTCGAGGGATTCCCCGCGGCGGTTGTTCTTGGCACTGACCTTGACATCCTCAGGGCTGTCAACGATCCCACGGACCAGGTGCTCGAGCGCTTCTGCCAGCAACTTACTCAGCCTCGGTGGTCTCTGCTTCAGCCTCGGCCGGAGCTTCGGCTTCGTCCTTCTTGGCCTTCTTGGTGATGGCTTCCGGAATGATGACGGAACCCTTCTCCGGGGTTACGAAGGCTTCCTTCGGAGCTTTGGTCTTCAGGGTGCCTTCCTGGCCCGGCAGGCCCTTGAACTTCTGCCAGTCACCGGTGATCTTGAGGATCGCGGCAACCTGCTCGGTGGGCTGGGCACCAACGGAAAGCCAGTACTGGGCGCGCTCGGAAGCTACCTCGATGTACGACGGCTCTTCGGTGGGGTGGTACTTGCCGATTTCTTCAATGGCACGGCCATCGCGCTTGGCGCGGGCATCCATGACGACAATGCGGTAGTACGGTGCGCGCATCTTACCGAAGCGCTTAAGGCGAATCTTTACGGCCACTTTTGTGGTCACTCCTGTTTCTGAAACGAGGTGAACCCGACGTTTTGCACCCGTGGGGCGGGCCATACTTGACGGTTCGAAGGACAAGATACGAGCACGGAGAGAGGGGCCGCACTGATCGAGTACCTGTCTATTGTGCCAGATGCCCGGAGCAAATACGACTTGGCCCGCGTCGAGCGGCGTGTTCTTGCCTACGCGCCGGATTAAACGTGCCGTGCTGTGCGGGTCAATGCCTCATTCAGACCAGACAAAGAGCCCGGAACGCTCCGCCTTCTCAACGTCCGTGGCCAAGGCGGCCAACTGCTGAACGTACTGGCGCGATTGGGCAGCGTCGAACGGCATATCGTCCTGGGCAGCCCAGGCAGCAGCAACGTCATCGAGGACATTCGCGTCCCCTTCGCTCTCATACGTGAGCAGTTCGGCCAAGGCCCGCACCATGGCTTCAGGAACGCCAAGAAGGGCATCACTGGTGACATCAACCAGGGCAAGCTCATAGTCAGCTCCGGCAGCGTGGACAGCTTGTCCCGCGAGGTCGCCCAACTGTTCGACTTCGAAGTCGGTGATGCCGTCGATCCTCACGGCGGGGCCGGTTACATCGGCCCCCTTTTCAAGGGCAGCTGCCCGCTTGAGTGCTTCATCGTGGGTGGCTACAAAAATTTCGGCAAAGCCCATGGAAAGTACTCTCATTCCTTCGTGCTGACGGGGCGGCGGCGCGAATCTGAATGACTCCGCGCCGTCACTGCCCAGCCTAGTGCAGGCCAGCGCAGGAGAAAGCCCCCACAGGGGAAGCAGCAAGCCGTTAGCGGACGGCAACCCGCAGCTTGTTCCGCCAGGGGTCCTCAAACTGAAGCTCAGCCCCTGTGTGATGATTCTGCACCCCTGCAACCTTCAAGCGATCGGCCAGCGCTGCGACGTCATCATTGCCAGGGACTTCAATCAGAACCTCCCCGAGGCCGAGCGTGTCCTTTCGGGGGCCGGCTCCGCGGCTGTTCCAGACGTTCATGGCCATGTGATGGTGGTAGCCGCCGGCGGAAACGAAGAGTGCTTGGCCGTGCCAGCCTGCGGTTCGCTCGAAGCCGAGGGTCTCCACGTAGAACTTTTGCGCAGTTTCAACGTCGCCCACCTGCAGGTGCACGTGCCCTATCCCGGCAGCAGCCCCGCGTTGACCCGCCACGGCAGCTTCACTCAGATGCTGCTGGAGGAATCGCTGCGGAGGTAATGCCACGTTGTCCATCACAACGTTCTTGCCGTCCCACTGCCAAAGCTCGCGCGGCTTGTCGTAGTAAAGCTCAATTCCGTTGCCCTCGGGATCAGTGAAGTAGAACGCTTCGCTAACCAAGTGGTCGGCGCTGCCCGCGAAAGCGCGAGGTTCGTACTCCGCAGCCGTAGCAATAGTCGCGGCCAGGGACGGCTGATCCTGGAACAGGATTGCCGTGTGGAACAGACCAGCCTCTCCGCGCCCGGGAATCTGCAGCCCGGCAGCGGGGGCAAGGTGGACCACGGGCTTGGCTACGCGCCCCAGGTACAGGCCACCATCCTGCTCAGCCACGACCTCCAGGCCAAGTGCTCGCTGATAGTAGTCACTCATGACTTTCATGTCGCCCACTTTGAGCATGACAGTGCCCATGGTGAGTTCGGCAGGCAGAAGATCCTGGCTGAATGATGAGGTCATGTGAAGCTCCCGGTTCTGAGGTGGCCGCGCATCGGCACCTTCTTACCTATCTAAATTACTTGAAGCTTCAATTTATTCCTAACGAACGACATTGCCCCTGAGCACGACGTGCTTAAGCGCCGCGACGGTACCCGGATGACGGCGGGGATCGTCACTGCACAGCACGACGTCGGTGCTTGCGCCTTCGCTGATGCCCTCGACTCCCAGCCACTCACGGGCACCCCAGGCTGCCGCGTGCAGGACCGCCACCGGCGGAAGGCCGGCGTCGTGCAGTTCCATCATTTCGTCCGCAATCCGCCCGTGTTTGATCACGCTGCCGGCATCAGTACCTGCATAGATGGAAACCCCCGCTTCGAAGGCCTCCAGCACACGCTCCCGACGACGCTCCCAGAGACGAATCATGTGGGCCGCGTACTCCGGAAATTTAGGCCCCGCCTGGGCTGCGATATCCGGGAAGGTAGCAATGTTGACCAAGGTAGGCACGATAGGCACTGCCTGTTCCACCAAGCGCGGCAGGTGGCGGGGAAGGAGGCCCGTGGCGTGCTCTATGCAGTCGATATTGGCGTCGAGCATGTCATCTATGGTGTCCTCGCCGAAACAGTGGGCGGTCACCCGGGCACCTTCATCGTGGGCCGCGGAGATGGCTTCCTTGACGGTCTTTGCAGGGAACGAGGCAGCGAGGTCTCCAACACCGCGATCGATCCAATCACCCACGAGTTTTACCCAGCCGTCGCCGTCCCGGGCTTCCTTTCGCACCGTTTCCACTAGTTCCCGGGGCTCAATTTCATGACCCAATCCGCGGAGATATCGCCGACTCCGGGCGATATGCCGACCGGCCCTGATCAGTCGCGGCAGGCCCGTTCGTTGCTGCACCCAGCGGGTGTCGGCGGGCGAACCGCAATCGCGGATCAGTAGCGTGCCGGCGTCGAGGTCTGCTTGGGCCTGGGCACGTGTGGCCTGCTCGTCTACCGCGCCTCCAACGCCGAGTCCGATGTGACAGTGGGCATCAACCAAACCGGGCAGGACCCAGCCAGCCAACACCCTGTCCGGCGCCGCGACAGGACGCTCAAACGTCAGTCTGCCGTCTACGGACCACAGCCCATGGCGCTCTTCGCCTGCCGATACAAGCACAGGTCCGCTGAATTCGATGATGTTGGCCATGGCAAAAGCGTAGCGGGGGGCGGCGCATTGGAGCCTGCTGCATGCATGTGACTGGGAGCCCGTTGGGAGCTGTGGTAGCTTCGTCTACGACCACACGGGGGCCCCTGCAGGGGCTGAGATCGGACTGACGCAGTCTGCGACCGTTGAACCTGTCCGGGTAATGCCGGCGAAGGAAGTGAGTATTCCCTTGAGCACCACAGAAACACAGCACAGCCCTGTCCGAAACCAGATCAACGCGGGCCGAAACCAGATCAACACGGGCCAAAACCAGACCGACGTGGAAGCCGTAACGCAATCCTTGAAGTCGCATTCGTTGGCTTGGCTGGAAGATCCAAACAACGGCATACGGGTCCCCGTGACGGAAATCGCCTTGGAGCCCTCCCCCAATGGCCAAGCCAACAAGCCTCTGCAGGTTTACCGAACAGCGGGCCCCGGCCGCGATCCCGTGGTTGGCCTGGAGCCTTTCCGCGCGCCATGGATCGAAGCCCGCGGAGACACGGAGGCCTATTATGGGCGGGAACGGAACCTGCTCGACGACGGCAAGTCCGCGGTTCGGCGTGGAGCCGCGTCAGCTGAGTGGAAGGGCGCGCAACCGGTGCCGCGCCGCGCTGTTGTGGGTAGGACCGTCACGCAGATGCACTACGCGAAACAAGGCGTCGTAACTCCGGAGATGCAGTTTGTCGCTTTGCGGGAGAACTGCGACGTTGAGCTGGTCCGCAGCGAAGTTGCCGCGGGAAAGGCAATTATCCCGAACAATATCAACCATCCTGAATCCGAGCCGATGATCATTGGCAAGGCATTCTTGGTCAAGATCAACGCCAACATTGGCAATTCCGCAGTCACCAGCTCCATTGCAGAGGAAGTGGACAAACTGCAGTGGGCAGCCCAGTGGGGCGCTGACACAGTGATGGACCTCTCCACGGGAGACGACATACACACCACTCGCGAGTGGATCATCCGCAACTCGCCCGTTCCGATCGGAACGGTGCCCATCTACCAGGCACTTGAGAAGGTGAATGGGGAGGCCAACCAGCTGACGTGGGAGATCTTCCGCGATACCGTGATCGAGCAATGTGAGCAGGGTGTGGACTATATGACCATCCATGCTGGCGTTCTGCTGAGGTACGTGCCCTTGACCGCCAACCGAGTCACGGGCATCGTTTCCCGCGGCGGTTCGATCATGGCCGGATGGTGCCTGGCACACCACCAAGAGAACTTCCTCTACACGCACTTTGACGAGTTGTGCGAAATCTTCGCCAAATACGATGTCGCGTTCTCCCTGGGAGACGGTCTACGCCCGGGTTCCATCGCCGATGCCAACGATGCCGCGCAGTTCGCCGAGCTTGATACGCTCGCGGAGCTGACACAGCGGGCGTGGGATTTCGACGTCCAGGTCATGGTGGAGGGACCCGGGCACATTCCCTTCCATCTGGTACGGGAAAATGTGGAGCGTCAGCAGGAGCTGTGCAAAGGTGCGCCGTTCTACACCTTGGGGCCGCTGGTTACGGATATCGCCCCTGGCTATGACCACATCACTTCAGCAATCGGCGCCACCGAAATTGCGCGCTACGGCACCGCAATGCTCTGCTACGTGACCCCGAAAGAGCACCTGGGGCTTCCCAACAAGGACGACGTCAAGACGGGAGTCATCACGTATAAGATCGCGGCTCATGCAGCTGACCTCGCCAAAGGACATCCGGGGGCCCACGAGCGTGACGATGCTCTTTCAAAGGCACGGTTCGAGTTCCGCTGGAGGGACCAGTTCGCTTTGTCCCTTGACCCGGTCACGGCAGAATCCTTCCACGACGAGACCCTGCCCGCCGAACCCGCGAAAACCGCCCATTTCTGCTCCATGTGCGGCCCCAAGTTCTGTTCGATGCGCATCAGCCAGGACATCCGGGACGAGTACGGTTCGGCAGAATCGCAGGCCGCAATCGCCGGAATGTACAGCGGGATGCGGGAAAAGAGCCAGGAGTTCCTTGCCTCAGGTGGAAAGGTCTACCTGCCGGAACTTCAGGTCCCGACGGACCTGAGTGGAAGCGGAAGCAGTTCAGGAAGCCTGAGCTGACATGGCTCGTCCGACGTCCGCAATGAATGAGCGGATTGCCTGATCGCCATCAACGGAATCCTGGGGCCGGTGTCCACCCGCTGCCACGCGGCGTAGGGCGCCGGTCTCCTGGAGGTAGCCGGCGATTTCCTCGTACAAGGGCTCCCAACCGCCCGTAAGAACAAGCGTGGGAACGCCCGGCACAATGTGAAGCGGGGCCTCCCATGGCGGTGCTTGGAGCCGGAGCCTGCGTGCTGACCGCCGCGCCTCCGGACTGTCCAGTCCGCCGGTCTCGGCAGAAAAAGCACGCCGGTAAAACTCACGCTGGTAATCGGCGTCGTTTAGCTGGCTTCGCACGTCGAACAGCGGTTCCATCAGGGCCCGATAGGAAGCGGTCGCCGGAAGCTCAGCGGTCAGGGACAAGCAGGAAGGCTCTACCAAACAAAGTGAGTGCACCAGATCCGGGCGCTCGACGGCTGCCAGCATTGCGGAAATGGCGCCTTGCTCGTGGGCAACGATGTGACCGCCGCCGGTATCGGCCAAGGCATTGATCAAGATTGCGACGTCGGCCGCCACGTTGGATTCCACCGGTTCGGCTACGGCGTCAAAGCCGTGCCGTCGAAGGAAGAGTGCATCATATGCAAGTGCCATACCATGCTGCTTCGGCCATGCCGCAGCACCGAAACTTCCGAGGCCGTGGACGAAGACTACGCGCTGCTTATGCATTGGTTCAGCCTATTCCACGGCTATGACATCCCAACTGCGACGCGGTTGGGATGTCAGCCACGGACTACTTGCCCAGGAACTTGTCGAAGCCCTTGGGGAGGTTGAGCGATGAGGGATCAAAGTCTGCTGCCCCTTGCCCGAACGCTGCGCCCGTGGGGGCTGCCGAGGCTGCGTTTGCCCGTTTGGCTTCGGCATCACGAAGCTCCTGGGCTGCCTTGGCAGGGTTGCCCGAGCGCGCCTTCTTCTTGGGGGCGTTCTTGCCTCCCTTGCGTCCGCCGCCGGGGCCTCCAAGGCCGGGCATCCCGGGCATGCCCGGCATGCCACCGCCCTGAGCGAGCTTTTTCATCATCTTCTGGGCCTGGGCAAACCGCTCCAGCAGGCCATTGACCTCAGACACGTGCACACCGGAACCCCTGGCGATACGGGCGCGGCGGGAACCGTTGATGATCTTCGGAGCCACACGCTCGTGCGGTGTCATGGAGCGGACGATTGCTTCGACGCGGTCGATCTCTTTTTCGTCGAAGTTCTCCAGTTGCTGCCGGATGTTTTGCGCACCCGGCATCATCATGAGCATCTTTTTCATGGAGCCCATGTTGCGGATCTGCTGCATCTGGGCGAGGAAATCGTCCAGGGTGAAGTCTTCCTGGTCAGCGAACTTCTTCGCCATCCGGGCGGCTTCGTCCTTGTCCCACGCCTTCTCCGCCTGTTCAATCAGGGTGAGTACGTCACCCATGTCCAGGATGCGGGAGGCCATGCGGTCAGGGTGGAACAGTTCGAAATCGTCCAGGCCTTCACCGGTGGATGCGAACATGACCGGCTTACCGGTCACGGACGCTACCGAAAGCGCGGCACCACCGCGGGCGTCGCCGTCGAGCTTGGAGAGCACGATACCCGTGAAGTTGACGCCTTCATCGAAGGCCATCGCCGTGTTGACGGCATCCTGGCCGATCATGGAGTCGATGACGAAAAGGACTTCGTTGGGGATGATCGCTTGACGGATGCGGCGAGCCTGATCCATCATCTCGGCGTCGACGCCAAGGCGGCCGGCGGTGTCAACGATCACGACGTCGTGCAGCTTCTGGCGCGCTTCCTCGACGCCGGCCTTGGCCACTGCTACCGGGTCACCGGCAGGGTGCTCGAGCTCGGACGTAGCACCGGGGTGCGGAGCGAACACGGGGACGCCCGCGCGCTGACCAACAACCTGAAGCTGGGTGACTGCATTGGGGCGCTGAAGGTCACATGCCACCAGCATGGGGCTGTGACCCTGGGCTTTGAGCCACTTGGACAGTTTGCCGGCGAGGGTGGTCTTACCGGCACCTTGGAGGCCGGCAAGCATGATGATGGTGGGGCCGGTCTTCGCCAGGCGGATGCGGCGGGTTTCGCCACCAAGGATCTCCTTGAGTTCCTCGTTGACGATCTTCACGATCTGTTGGCTCGGGTTCAGTGCTCCCGAGACTTCGGCACCCAAAGCGCGTTCACGGATACGGCCAGTGAACTCGCGGACCACGGATACGGCAACGTCCGCATCCAACAAGGCACGGCGAATCTCGCGAACGGTGGCGTCGACATCAGCCTCGGTGAGGCGGCCCTTGCCACGAAGGTTCTTGAAGGTAGCTGTCAACCGGTCAGAGAGTGAATTGAACACGCGCCGTGCACTTCTTTCGATGGTCTACGAATGGCGGCCAATGCGGCACGCCATAGTCTTGACGATTCTTGCCCCGGCAAATATGTCTCAACTACGGGACTCGACTATCTAGGGTACCAAGTCGCACCTGCAAGATGGCATGCTGGCACAGTGACCAGCAAAACAACTGTAAAAACGTTGCTCATCCTCGGCGCGTCCGGGGACCTGACAGGCAGGCTGCTCCTGCCCGGGCTAGCCGGGCTCCTGGCTTCCGGCCGTGCGCCCGGGCTTCGACTGGTGGGGGCGGGTTCTGACCCTTGGTCCCCTGAACAGTGGCAGGAACGGGTGCATGGCGCCTTTGCTGCGGCGCTGGATGCAGCCGACGTAGAAGGCCGCGCTGCTCTGGCTGCAGTAGCCGGAGCAACCGAATACCATCAGCTGGATGTCACGGCAGACGGGCCTTTGGCGGAACTGCTGGCCAGGTTGGAAGGTCCGGTAGCCATCTACTTCGCTTTGCCGCCCCACGTCAGCCAGAAGGCCTGCGAGGTTCTCCACCGGGATCAGCTGCCCGCGGGAACGCGTTTGGTGATGGAGAAGCCATTCGGTTCGGGAACAGAATCTGCGCATGAGCTGAACAAGACACTCGCCGCACTGGTGCCCGAGGACCACATCCACCGCGTAGACCACTTCCTTGGCAAAGCCACGGTGTTGAATATCCTGGGTCTTCGTTTTGCCAACAGGTTCCTTGAACCGGTGTGGAACCGCGATCACATCGAAAAAGTAGAGGTCATCTTTGACGAGGACCTGGCACTTGAGGGCCGCGCCCGGTACTACGACACCGCCGGGGCGCTCCGCGACATGATCCAAAGCCACCTCCTGCACATCATGGCCTTCCTTGCCATCGATGCCCCGGCCACCATCGAGGAAAGGGACCTACGTGACGCCGTGGCGACGGTCCTGCGGGCCAGCAGCATCAAAGCCCCGTACACCGATTCCACACGCCGGGCCCGATACGCTGCGGGAACTCTCGGAGAACGAGCAGTGCCGGATTACGCTGCCGAGGACGGCGTGGACCCGGCCCGCAATACTGAAACGCTTGCCGAGGTCCGGGTGGACATCGACAACTGGCGTTGGAAGGGCGTGCCGTTCATCCTCCGTTCAGGAAAAGCCATGGGACGCCGGCGCAAGGAGGCCGTGATTACCTTCCGTCCGGTCCCCCACCTTCCCAAGGGATTTTCGGGCGTGGACTCCCCCAACCAGCTGCGGATCGGCTTCGGTCCGGACGTGCTCCAACTCGACGTCGATGTGAATGGCCCAGGCGATATATTCACGCTGGACCGCGCTAGTTTGGTGGCCCAGCTCAACGCAGCCGGAATGCTGCCCTATGGAGAAGTGCTGGAAGGCATCCTCAACGGAGACCCTTTGTTGTCCGTTCGCGGCGATACAGCCGAGGATTGCTGGCGGATCATCGAGCCTGTTCTTCGCGCCTGGGAGGGTGGCGACGTCCCGTTGGAGGAGTACGACGCCGGCAGCGCGGGGCCGGCGGACTGGCCCACCGTCGTCGAGGACTAAAGAAGGTGTGAATTAGGCACTGCAGCACCGCAAGCGGGCCGGGTACCTTGACTGGTACCCGGCCCGCTTTTTGTTTCCGTGAAGGACTTAGATTGCGGCTGCGCCGCGCTCTCCGGTCCTGACCCGAACTGCTTCGTAGACATCCACGGTCCACACCTTGCCGTCACCGGCGCGGCCTGTGTTTGAGCTGGCGATGAGGACATCCAGGATGTCGTCTGCCTGCTCGTCGGTAGCCAGGACCTCGATGCGGATCTTTGGCAGGAGGTCCACGTTGTACTCGGCCCCGCGATACACCTCGGTGTAGCCGCGCTGGCGGCCGTAGCCACTGGCTGCGCTGACCGTCAGGCCCTGGACCCCGTATGATTCGAGGCCTTCCCGGACTGCTTCAAGCTTTTCGGGACGGACGATCGCTGTGATGAGCTTCATGCCTGGACACTCTCCTTGCCTTCTGCGGGGGCCTTGGCTGCAGCGGGGTCGGACTTTCCTGTCACGGCATTGTGCAGCGGCTGGAAGCTACCACCGTGGCCGTTGACTCCGAACTCGTAGGCCGTCTCAGCGTGGAGGCTGAGATCGACGCCCACGTTCTCCTGCTCCGTGGAAACCCGGAAGCCCATGGTCTTGTGGATGGCGAAGGCGATGATGGCCGTCATGATGGCCGAGAAAGCGATCGCGATGCCTGCCGCTGCGAGCTGTGCCCACATCTGGGTCCAGCCGCCGCCGTAGAAGAGGCCGCCGCCGACTCCGTCAGTGGACTTGGCGATGAAGCCCAGTGCCACAGTGCCGATGATGCCGGAGACGAGGTGGACGCCTACAACGTCCAAGGAGTCATCGAATCCCCAACGGAACTTCAGGCCAACTGCCAGGGCAGAGGCGACACCGGCAACGACACCCAGGCCGAGGGCGCCAATGGGATCCACGTTTGCACAAGCCGGGGTGATGGCTACGAGACCGGCTACGACACCTGATGCTGCGCCGAGCGAGGTCGGGTGGCCGTCACGAATGCGTTCAGTGATGAGCCAGCCGATCATGGCTGCTGCCGGGGCTGCCAAGGTGTTGATCCAAATGAGGCCCGCTTGCTCGGCGGTGGTTGCTGCGCCGCCGTTGAATCCGAACCAGCCGAACCAGAGGATCGCAGCGCCGAGCATCACGAACGGGATGTTGTGGGGACGGTGGTTCGGGTCCTTGCCGAAGCCGCGGCGGTTACCGATGATGAGGACCAGAACCAGGGCCGCAACACCAGCGTTGATGTGGACAACAGTGCCTCCGGCAAAGTCGATGGCGGGGCCAAGTGCCTTGCCAATGGCGCCTTCGGCGCCGAAAAGTCCGCCTCCCCAGACCATGTAGGCCAGCGGGCAGTAGACCAAGGTGACCCAGACCGGAACAAAGATGCTCCAGGCACCGAACTTGGCGCGGTCAGCGATCGCACCGCTGATCAGGGCGACGGTGATGATGGCAAACGTTGCCGCGTATCCGATCTTGATCATTGCGTCCGGAGTGGTTTCAACTCCCATAAGGCCGAAGGCAGCAAACGGGTTACCCACAATTTGCATGAAACCTTCGCCGGAGCTCATCGAAGCGCCCCACAGCACCCAGACGACGCCCACGATGCCGATGGAGATGAAGCTCATCATCATCATGTTCAAGGCTGCCTTGGCGCGTGTCATGCCGCCGTAGAAAAATGCCAGACCAGGTGTCATGAACAGCACAAGCGCCGCCGCCACCATGACCCATACGTGACCTGCGGTAAGTTCCATGGTGCACGTTCCTCTCTTGCTAGATCTGCGGTTCAACCGCTGTCCTGACGCCGTTTGCGTCCTGCTTAAGAGTTTTGTGCCGCCGTGTTTCACCTGCGCAGGTTTTACATTGCGGGCTCGTTACAACAACCTCCCCAACGTAAATGGTGCATATCCCTGATGTTACGGATATGTTTCAGGCGTCGGACTTCACAGGAAATACCCGGTTTCCGACCACATACACCTCAATATCCCCAGAAGCATCAACAGAAATCCCACCAGAAGGACCATCACCGTATGACCGAGTCGCCCAGATCCGTCAAAGCCCCAAGGATCAGGCCCGAGAAAGCTCCCCTTCCGCGCGATATCAAGGTGATGTTGGTCGCGGCATTCCTGATCGCGCTTGGCTTTGGCTTGGTGGCCCCGGTTCTGCCGCAGTTCGCTACGACATTCGATGTTGGGGCCACGGCCGCCGCCGTGATTGTCAGCATTTTCGCCTTCATGCGGTTGGTCTTCGCCCCTGCCGGCGGCGCCTTGATTGGACGGTTCGGTGAGCGGAACGTCTACGTCACCGGTTTGTTGATCGTGGCCGTCTCCACCGCGGCATGCGCTTTCGCGCAGGACTATTGGCAACTACTAATCTTCCGGGGCCTTGGAGGGGCCGGCTCTGTGATGTTCACCGTTGCCGCCATGGGACTCCTCATTCGTCTCGCACCGCCCGAGCGTCGGGGCCGCGTGTCCGGGGCTTACGCCTCCGCATTCCTGATCGGAAGCGTCCTGGGTCCAGTCGTGGGAGGTTTGCTGGCAGGCTTCGGCCTCCGGGTACCGTTCCTTGCCTACGCTGGAGCACTGCTGGTGGCCGCTTTGGTGGTGCGCACCATGCTCAGCGGGGAAGGCAAGGCAGCCGAGGACGCTACACCGGTCCCGGCCATGACGCTCAAGGAAGCCTTGGCGGACTCCGCTTACCGCGCCGCCATATTTTCGAGTTTCGGCAACGGCTGGGTGACCTTCGGTGTCCGAATGGCCACCATCCCGCTCTTCGCAGTTGCGGTCCTGCAGTCAGCGCCGGAGACCGCCGCTTGGGCGCTGGCCATCTTTGCCGTGGGCAACGCCTTGGCGCTGACCTTCAGCGGGCGGCTCGCCGACGCTTGGGGACGTAAGCCCCTGCTTATCCCGGGCCTGCTGATCACGGGCGCAGCCACCGGCGTCATCGGGCTCACCACCGACCTGACGGCATTCCTCATCGCGTCCGCGGTAGCGGGTTTCGGTTCAGGCTTACTGGGCCCGGCACAACAAGCGGCCGTCGCTGATGTTATCGGCCGCGGACGCTCGGGAGGGAAAGTACTCGCCATCTTCCAGATGGCGGCCGACACGGGTGCTATTGTCGGTCCAATTGTTGCCGGCTTGCTCGCTGACCGCCTCGGCTACGGATGGGCGTTCGGCATCACCGGAGGGGTGCTTATCCTCACCGCAGTGGCATGGCTGCCGGCACGCGAGCCCTCGAAGCACTCCCCCTCCGGTGACGACGCTAGTTGAGCAGTGCGTCCACAAAGCTTTCAGCGTCAAACGGTGCGAGGTCGTCCGGACCTTCACCCAACCCAATGAGCTTCACCGGAACGCCCAGTGACTTTTGGATGGCCACGACGATGCCACCCTTGGCGGTTCCATCCAGCTTGGTCAGCACGATGCCCGTGATGTTCACCACCTCGGCGAAGACGCGGGCTTGATTGAGGCCGTTCTGTCCGGTGGTGGCGTCCAGGACCAACAGGACCTCATCAACCTCGGCCAGCTTCTCAATTACCCGCTTGACCTTGCCGAGCTCATCCATGAGGCCCGTCTTGTTCTGCAAGCGTCCTGCGGTGTCGACCATGACCACATCGACTTCCTGATCGATGCCGGCCTTGACTGCTTCATAGGCCACGGAAGCGGGATCGGCGCCGTCAATGTCGGACTTGACGGTGGGCACGCCCACGCGCTGACCCCACGTGGCCAACTGCTCCGCAGCAGCTGCGCGGAAAGTATCAGCGGCGCCCAACAGGACGTCCTTGTCTTCGGCTACCAGCACACGAGCCAGCTTGCCCACTGTGGTGGTCTTGCCCACGCCGTTCACGCCAACAACAAGCACGACGGCGGGACGGTCAGCCTTGCGCTCGACGTTCAGGGATCGGTCCATGGAAGGATCAACCAGCTTGATGAGCTCCTCACGCAACATCGCCTTGACGTCCTCGGGGCTGCGTGTGCCCAGCACCTTGACGCGCTCACGCAGGGCATCGACCAGCTGCATGGTGGGTTCGGTGCCGAGATCGGCCAGGAGAAGGGTCTCCTCCACCTCGTCCCAGACGTTTTCATCGATCTTGTCGCCCGACAGCAGAGCCAGGAGGCCTTTGCCCAGGATGTTATTGGACTTGATCAAGCGGGCACGGAGGCGGGTGAGCCTGCCTTCCACCGGCGCCGGAGTGTCAATCGCGATGGTTTCGAGCCCGGCGGCGTCATCCGGGACGTCCGTATCCTCGACGGTCCCGTCGAAGGTCGGAGCCGGGACCTGCACCGCATCCGGGCGGTCCTCCACAAGGGTTCCGCCGCCTGCTGCCGATGACTGAAGGGGGTCGTTCGCGTCGCGTGTTCCGGGGTACTTGGCTCCGGTCTTCCGGGCTTTCATCAGTACCGGCACGAGTCCGCCGACCACTACGAGCGCAGCGAGAATGGACAGAATTATGGGTAGGAAATCGTTCACTCCCCTACCTTCTCATAAAGCTATGCCCCGGCACCGAGCCTCTGGCTGATGACCGTAGAGACGCCGTCGCCCCTCATAGTGACTCCGTAAAGCGCGTCGGCCACTTCCATGGTGCGCTTCTGGTGGGTGATGACGATCAACTGGCTGGACTCACGCAGTTCCTCGAAGATGGTGATGAGCCGGCCCAGGTTCGTATCGTCCAAGGCCGCCTCCACTTCGTCCATGACATAGAACGGCGATGGACGTGCTTTGAAGATGGCCACCAGCAGCGCCACTGCCGTGAGTGAGCGCTCCCCGCCGGAAAGCAGCGAGAGCCTCTTGATTTTCTTGCCCGCCGGCCGGGCTTCTACTTCAATTCCGGTGGTGAGCATGTCGTCAGGATCAGTAAGCACCAGCCTGCCCTCGCCGCCGGGGAAAAGCCGGGCAAAGACGTGGTCGAACTGCGCTGAAGTATCAGCAAATGCCTCAGTGAATACCTGCTGGACACGGTTGTCCACCTCTTTGATGATGTCCAGCAGGTCTTTGCGGCTTGACTTGAGGTCCTCGAGTTGCGAACTGAGGAACTGGTGCCGTTCTTCCAAAGCAGCGAACTCTTCCAACGCGAGGGGGTTCACTTTGCCCAGCGCCGCCAGTTCCCGTTCGGCCTTCTTCAGCCGTTTCTCCTGCTCTGCCCGGACGAACGGAATTCCCTCAATGATGGCCTCGCCGTTCTCATCAACGGGCGCTCTAAGTTCAGCCCACTTGTCGGTGGTGGCACCAGGGGGCAGCGGCACCGGTCGATCGGGACCGTAGTCTGCGATGAGTTGTTCAGCGGAGAGGCCCAGTTCTTCGATGGACCGCGTCTCCAAGGCCTCGATGCGGAGCCGCTGCTGCGTCCGGGCCATCTCGTCCCGGTGAACGGAGTCGGTAAGTTGGGCAAGCTCACGGGCCAGGGCATCGTTCACCGTGCGGACCTCGCTGAGTTCCTTTTCCAAGTGCTCCCGCTTTTGCTCGGCAAGGTCTCGATCATAACCAGCCAAATCCACCGAAATATCGATGAACCGGAGGGTCTGTTCCACAGCTGACGCGACTGCCGCGGCACGCTGGGCCTGGGCGCGTCGGCGTTGAGCCCGCCGTGCGGCTTCTTCACGGGCGCGACGTTCGGTCGCTGCTGCCCGCTCAAGCGACGCGGCCCTGTTGCTGATGGCCCCCAACTGCTCCTCGGATGTGCGGAGGGCGAGGCGGGCCTCCGTTTCCAGTGCCCGGGCGGTTCTGGCCCTGGCGGCGAGTTCGTCCCGTTGGTCTGTGGACGGTTCCTCGTCCGGAGCTTCCTGGGCCGCGGCGAGGCGCTCCGCCGCAACTTCGAGGTCCAGTTGAGCTTCGGCGATGTTCGCCTCAGCCTTGGCCATGGAAGCTGCGAGCCGTTCGCTTTCGCCAACGGCACTGCGAAGAACCGAATTGAGGTGGCCCAAGCGCTCGGCTACCGCTGCAAGCCGCGCATCCGATTCGTGCAGCCTCTCCAACGCGGCGTCGGCGCGGTCCTGCGCTTCAGCGCGACGCGATTGAGCCCCGGCCAGGGCGAAGCGTCCACGTTCCAGACGGGCTGTGACCTCCTGAAGCCGGGCAACGGCGTCGTCAACTGCTGCCTGGACCTCAAGCAGCGACGGCGCGTTGGCCGATCCTCCTGTGATGGTCAGGGAGGTGAGGATGTCACCTTCCCGGGTGACGGCCCTGAGGTCAGGCTGTTTCGCTATGAATGCTGCCGCCGCCTCCAGATCATCGACGACGGCGGTTCGGGCCAGGAGCTTGAGCGCCCCTTGGGCAGCGGGATCAGCAATCGTGACAACATCCGCCGCCCAGCGGCTACCTCGGGGAAGCGCGGGGTCGGCTTGCTCGTCTTTACCGGCGGTGTTACCACCTGCAAGAAGCAGTGCTGCCCGTCCGCCGTCGTCTTCCTTCAACAATCGAATGGCGGCTACAGCCATATCCGTATCGGCAACCACCAAGGCGTCGGAGGCACTCTCCAAGGCAGCAGCAATGGCGGCCTCGTAGCCCGGCTCAATGGAGACCAGCGCGGCCAGAGGTCCAAGCACGCCCTCGGCCGTGAGCAGACTTCCGGAGCCGTCCTTGCGGTTGAGCCCAAGCTGAAGCGCATCGCGTCGCGCCGTCAGCGCGTCCCGCTCACGGACGGCTTCCCGCTCAGAAGCTTTTAGTTCCTCGATTTCCGCCAGGACTGCGTCCAGGACGTCATTGGCATCCTCGTACTCAGCGTCAAGGCTCTCTTCCCCATCTTCAACGCCGGCCACTTGCGACTCGAGGGCAGTGAACTCGCTCTGGGCTTTGCGGCGCCGTTCATCACCGGCAGCAAGAGATTCCCTGAGGCGACCACGTTCGGCCTCGGCAGCTTCAGCCCTGGACCTGGCCGCGGCCACCTGCCCTGCCAGCCTGGCCAGCCCCTCCCGTCGGTCAGCGGCTGCCCTCAGCATGGCCGTCAAGCGCTTGTCCTCCGCAGCTGCGAGTGCTTCGACCGAGTCCTTGGCAACCGTGGCTTCCAGGAGCGCCGCTTGCTTTGCAAGGATGTCGTGCTCAAGTGCGGCCTGTTCCTCACGGACCCTGGCGGCTTGGCGTTCGAGTTGCTCGGGGTCGCGTCCTGTGTCGGCGGGGACCTCCGAGGATCCCAGGAGCCTCCTGCGCTCGGTGGCCAGTGACCCTAGTGAGCGGAGTCGTTCCCTGTTCGCTGATAGCTGGTACCAATGGTCGCGAGCGGCGTTGAGCCGTGGTGTGGCCTCGGCAGCCTGTTGCTCCAAGGCAGCTTGGCGTCGCCTCCCCACACCCAGCTCTGCCTCAACCACTTGGCGGCGCTCCTTGAGCGCTGCTTCGTCGGCGACGTCCTTTTCAAGGGTTGTGGTCAGTTGCACGAGGTCATCTGCTAAAAGCCTGGCGCGGGCATCACGGACATCGAACTGGACTGTTTGGGCACGGCGGGCTATTTCTGCCTGCTTGCCCAAGGGGGTTAATTGCCGCCGTATCTCTGCAGTGAGGTCACCGAGCCGTGCGAGGTTGGCCTGCATGGCTTCCAGCTTGCGGACAGTCTTTTCCTTGCGGCGACGGTGCTTAAGGATTCCTGCGGCTTCTTCGATGAAGCCGCGGCGGTCCTCAGGGGTGGCATGGAGGACGCGGTCCAGCTGGCCCTGTCCAACGATGACGTGCATTTCGCGGCCGAGGCCGGAATCGGAGAGGAGTTCCTGGATATCCAGAAGCCTGCAGGGTGCACCGTTGATGGCGTACTCGGACCCACCCGTCCGGAAGAGGGTCCGGGAGATGGTGACTTCGCTGTACTCGATGGGGAGCGCGTTGTCCGCATTGTCGATTGTCAGGGCTACATGGGCTCGGCCCAGCGGTGGCCGGCCTGAGGTGCCTGCGAAGATGACGTCTTCCATCTTGCCGCCACGGAGGGTTTTTGCGCCCTGCTCTCCCATGACCCAAGCCAGGGCATCCACCACGTTGGATTTGCCCGAGCCGTTGGGACCGACGACGGCGGTGACGCCCGGCTCAAAGTCGAACGTCGTGGCCGACGCAAACGACTTGAATCCTCGGACAGTCAAACTTTTCAGGTGCAAGGCGCTTCGGTTCTCCTGGGTGGCCCGGGTGTCTGTATCCCCTAAATCTACTGCCTGCAAAGGGATACTTAGCGGATTCGTTCCTGTGATCCGGTTTGGACTTGAACTTCTGTTCGGTCACGGCTGGATCCGGTCCCGATCTTTGGAACAGTACTGCCCCTACCAACGTCCATTCCGGGGCCGCGCTTGGCATACGGGGCAGGTATAGGAAGAACGGTTCATAAACTGTTCCCGCTTAATGGTGCTGCGGAGGCCTATTGCCTCGCATCGACCGCACAATTCACCAGCACGTCCGTAGGCATTGAGTGACCGCGCGAAGTACCCGGAATCACCGTTTACATTGACGTAAAGCGAGTCGAAACTAGTCCCTCCCGCGGCAAGGGCAGCGTTCATGACGTCTTTCACTGCTTCTACCAGCCGCTCAGCATCCGCGCGGCGAAGTGTGTCCGTGGCCCTGGCGTAATGGAGGCGGGCGCGCCACAACGCTTCGTCCGCGTAGATGTTGCCGATGCCTGAAATAATCGACTGGTCCAGCAGCGCCCGCTTAAGGCCGGTTTTACGGCCCCGGACTTTGCGGTAGAACGCGTCGAACGAGAAGTAGGGGTCAAGCGGATCCCTGGCGATGTGTGATGCTTCTTCTGCGATTTCCGGCAGGGGCGTTTCGCCCAAGCCGCCAGGGCCGCCGTCGGCAGTCCGCACCAGGGACGTCACGAACAGGCCGCCGAAAATTCTTTGGTCCACGAACCGCAACTGCTCCGGCATACCGTCTACGGGGCTGAGCCTGATCCTGACTTTAAGGTGCTTTTCATCCGGAACTTCGGGGTCCTGCATCAGCAATTGGCCGCTCATTCCCAGATGCGCCATCAACGCGACCTTCGGGAGGCCGTCCCTGAGGTCCGGCGAAATTCCTGGGTCGGTTTCGGGCGAGCCGGACATGGCCAGGGGCATCCAAAGGAATTTCCCCCGCCGCACGACGTCCATCACAGTCGCTTGCTCAAGATTGCCGATGAAGTCTTCGGTTCCGAGTGTGTGTCGTCGGATGGAGCGCGGGTCGACGACATCCACGCCGGTGATGGTTCGGCCACGGACCCAACGGGCCAAGCCGCGTCGGACTACCTCTACTTCTGGAAGTTCAGGCATCCGGGTTCAGGAGGAAGCAGGACCGGCAGTAGTGGGATCCAGGGCGGTCAGAGCACGCCACGCATCAGCTGCAGCTTCCTGCTCCGCTTCTTTCTTGGAGTGACCCGAGCCCCGGCCGTAGGGAGTTCCGCCGATGTTCAGTACTGCCTCGAACGTCCGGGCATGGTCCGGACCTGAACCTTCCACAGCATAGTGGATGGCGCCCAGCTGCCGACTGGCCGTAAGTTCCTGGATGCTCGTCTTCCAGTCAGTTCCCGCCCCAAGTGCACCTGCATCCTTGAGGAGCGGTCCTACCAGGCGCATGACCAGTTGGCGTGCGGTCTCGATATCGTTCGAGAGATACGTGGCACCGATCAGGGCTTCCATGGTGTCAGCCAGGATGGAGGCTTTGTTCTTGCCATCGGTAAGCTTCTCGCCTTGCCCGAGGTAGATAAACTCGCCCACGCCAATCTGCCGGCCAATCCCGGCCAGTGCGCGCGTACTGACGACGGCCGAGCGTCGCTTTGCGAGCTCGCCTTCGGGCAGCGAGGGGTTCTCACGGTAGAGAGAGTCGGTCACGGAGAATCCCAGTATGGAGTCGCCGAGGAACTCGAGGCGCTCGTTGGTGGGAATCCCGCCGTTCTCATACGCGTATGAGCGATGTGTCAGAGCAAGACGAAGCGTCTCGGTGTCAATCGAGACACCGAGACGCTTCAGAAGCTCTTCAGTTGAAGACATCCTTAGTCAGCCTGTACGGCAGATTAGGCGTCTGCGACCTTGCGGCCCTTGTATTCAAGGAACAGCGCGGTGCCGGCAGAGTCAGTGACGACCTTTGCCTGGTGCGGCAGGCTGTAAGTAACCTGACCGTTTTCGATGGTCTTGACCAAGTTGGGGGCAGTTGCCTTCCACTGGGCACGGCGGGCGCGTGTATTTGCGCGAGACATTTTCCGCTTGGGAACAGCCACGGCTATCTCATTTCTCTCTTAGACGAACACTTACTAATCGGTTTGCCGGTCAGTCTTAGCCAGATCAGCTAGGGCAGCCCAGCGAGGGTCAATGACCTCGTGGTGGTGCCCCGGCTCGTCTTCCAGGCGCGCTCCACATTCGGAACACAGGCCCTGGCAGTCTTCCCGGCACACCGGCTGGAACGGCAGCATAGTGACAACTGCGTCCCGCAACACCGGCTCAAGATCGATTAGATCGTACTCGACTCGACGTTGCTCTTCATCGTCTTCTTCGCCTGAAAGCTCAACGCCTTCATAGAAGAAAAGTTCTTGCACATTGACCTCGAGGTCATACGCAAGGGGATCCAGGCATCGACCGCATTCGCCGGTTACTTCGACGACTACGGTTCCGGATACCAGAATTCCTTCGTGTACGGCCTCAAGACGAAGATCCAGCTCGATATCCGAGCCTTCCTTTACGCCAATGAGCGCCACACCAAGGTCACTTGGCGCAGGTACATGCTCGTTGAGTGTCCGCATGGTCCCTGGACTACGTCCAAGGTCCTTGACTACCAGCGCCAAGGGCGAACTTGCATCTCGCTTAATGAGAACTCCTGTAGAACATATGACCGACGTACCATCTTAGCCTGATCACGCTTGAGGACTCAAACCGACGCCGGGCGCGCGTGAATGCGCGGTGGTTTCAGCTTGGGGAACTCTGCGCGAAGGCGCAAGGTACCCGACAAGCCTACCCCTTGCGCGGCGGTTCTGTTGGCGGCTCGCCAGCAAGGAGCCTCTTCAGCACCGATTTGGGGACAAAATCGGAGATATCTCCACCGAGGACGTTGACCTCTTTTATCAAGGTGGAGGAAAGGTGCACGTAATGCGCTTCCGCAGGCAGGAAGACCGTTTCGACGCCGGCCAACTGGCGGTTCATGGTGGCCATGGGCAACTCGTAATCGAAGTCCGACGATGAACGAAGACCCTTGACTATGGCCGAGATACCTCGGTGGCGGCAGTACTCCGCCAGCAGGCCTTCACCCATCGGCTCAACGATGATGCCGCGCAAGGAGGCCAAGGTTTCCCGCGCCATCTCCATTCGGTCCTCAAGACTGAACCTGTACTTCTTGGCGTAGTTGGTGGACACGGCCACGATGACTTCGTCGAACAGGCCGGCGGCCCGGGCGATGACTTCGAGATGTCCATTGTGGATAGGGTCAAAGGATCCAGGGCATACCGCGCGTCTCATGAGACGAACCTACCCCATGGCTTCGCCGGGATACCATGTCTGACATGGCATCCGCAGGCAGCAATTCTTCCCTTGATATGAGCGCGGGAACCACCGCAGGTACCGACGCAACACCATGGGAGCGCGCGGCCAGGGGTGCCAACCTGCTCTCCCCCGAAGGAACGCTGGGAGTGACCATTTTCGAGGAAATGACCACCTTGGCACTGTCCACCGGTGCCATCAACCTCGGCCAGGGTTTTCCCGATGAAGACGGCCCCGCGGAAATCAAAGCGGCAGCCCAGTCCGCCATCGCCGCTGGAGCAAACCAATATGCGCCCGGCAAAGGCATTCCCGCGTTGAGGGAAGCCATTGCCGCACACCAGCAGCGCTTTTACGGACTGAACCCGGATCCAGATGCTGAAGTCCTTGTCACTACGGGCGCAACAGAAGCGATCGCAGCGACGCTGCTCGCCTTTATCCAACCCGGCGACGAAGTCCTGACCTTCGAACCCTTCTACGACTCCTACGGGGCCATTATCAGCATGGCTGGAGCCAAACACGTCACCGCTCCCCTGTTGGCCCCGGATTTCCTACCCGACCTCGCGACGTTGGAAAACTCCTTCAGCACCCGCACCAGAGTTGTCCTCCTGAACAACCCCCACAACCCCACGGGCGCCGTCTTTCCGGAATCCATCTTGACCAAGATTGTTGAATTGGCAGCGAAGTACGGCGCCATCATCGTCAGCGACGAAGTCTACGAGCACCTCACCTTCGGCGTACCGCACCTACCGATTACGTCGCTTCCTGGCGCTGCCGAACGCACCATCACCATTTCCTCCGCCGGAAAGACGTTTTCCTTCACCGGCTGGAAAATCGGTTGGCTCACTGGTCCGGCACACTTGGTGGCGGCAGTGCGTACGGTGAAGCAGTTCCTTACCTATAGTTCAGGCACCCCGTTCCAGAGCGCCATCGCAGTGGGCCTTGGCCTTCCCGATGAGTTCTATACAGGCATCGCCGATCAGCTGCGCCGCAAACGGGACATTCTCGCCCAAGGCCTCCGGGCCGCAGGCTTCGGCGTTCATAACCCGAGCGGCACCTACTTCATCAACGTGGACACGGCACCCCTGGGCATCCGCGACTCCGTTGACCTCGCAAGACGCCTGCCAGGGCTCGTAGGCGTAGCAGCCATCCCGGTCCCGGTATTCTGCCATCCGGAGGGAGCCGAGCGTACGCGAAGCCTGCTGCGTTTCGCCTTCTGTAAAAAGACCGGCGTCCTGCAGGAAGCCGCCCAACGCCTTGCCACACTGAAGGACCGGCTCTGAACGCCAGGGGCTCCGGCCAGCACCAAGCCACACGATTCCTCCGAACCACAGGACAACACGCGACCATCGGGGAAGACACCCTCGTTGAGGGCGGCTTCGTCCTGAGTATTGGTGGTGCCGAACAATCGCACGTGAACCTGGCTGATCCTTCGGAGATCTTCTACGAATACCTCCGCAGGATCGGGCATGTGGTGGACTTGGCTGCAGAACCCGGAGTACCCATCAGCGCCCTGCATTTGGGCGCCGGTGCCCTCACCTTGGCGCGGTACATCCAAGCCACCCGTCCGGGCTCGGAGCAATACGCTGTTGAGCTTGAGCGTGAGCTCTTGGACTTCGTACTTCAGAAGCTGCCCATGCCTGACGGCACCTCGTTGACGACTCACATCGGTGACGCCCGCGACGCACTGGCGGAGCTTCCCGCACAGGTGATGTTCGACGTCGTGATTCTCGATATCTTCTCCGGGCCGGAGGCCCCAGCCCATATTGCCTGCCGGGAATTCTATGAGGAAGCAGCAAGTAGGCTCCGGCCGGATGGGGTGTTGATCATCAACGTGGGTGACGAACCTGCGCTGACGCTCGTCCGCAGCCAGGTGGCAGCGCTGCGCCAAGCCATGCCGGATGTCGCAGCCTTCGCTGAAACGGGAATGTTCGGTGGCCGCTACCCGGGCAACATCGTCCTGGTAGGCACATGCAAACCGTGGTCCCCGGACTGGACAGCGCAACTGCTGGCGCGTGGCCCCCATCCTGCAACCGTCCTCACGGGCGTGGAACTCGACAGCATTACGGGCTGAAGAGAGGATCCGCTAGGCCGGCTCAGCGAACCACAGCTTGGTCTCGCCGTACTTCTTGTCGGCGAAACATTCCAAGGCGTCGGGCCACTCAGGCTCAGGGCTCCGCGAACTCCGCTCCACCACCACAACGGCCGCATCATCCAAATGGGGACCTAACTTTGCCAGCACAGCACTCAAGGCAGGCTCGTCCAAGGGGTAAGGCGGATCAAGGAAGACGAGATCCCAGATGTCCGCGTCAGCCGCACGCTCCAGGAATGACTCCACCTTGGAACGATGGACTGAGACCCTCTTCCCGCCCAGGAGTTGGTTCACCAAATCCGCATTGCGCTGGCAGACATCGCTTGCCTTGGCATCGAACTCCACCAGATCCACAGTCCTGGCCCCTCGGCTGGCACTTTCGATGCCCAAGGATCCAGAGCCTGCATAAAGGTCCAGGACCCGGGCATCTTCAATGACTGCCAAGGACTCCAGGCGGGAAAAGAGCGCCTCCTTGACCCTGTCCGTGGTGGGACGCGTCGCCGTTCCGGGGACGCTGGCCAGCGGGTTCCCGCCACCAACCCCGGCGATGATCCGGCTCACAGGGATTCCCCATGAACGCGCTTCCATGGATCTCTAACCGCGTTCAAGGAACGCCTCCTTCTCAGGGTTCAAATAATCATCTATTGCAGCAGCAAGTGCCGGCTGTTGTTGCAGGGCAGGATCTTCCGACACCAGGCCTTGGGCGTCGGTACGTGCCCGGGCAATGATGTCTTCGTGTTCAAGTACACGAAGCAACTTCAGGGTGGAGCGTCCGCCGGATTGCGAAGCACCGAGAATGTCGCCTTCACGGCGGAGTTTCAAGTCTTCCTGGGACAGCTCAAATCCATCCGTCGTTGAAGCAACGGCATCAAGCCGGCGACGACTCGGATGCCCGGGTTCCAGCGTTGTCACAAGCAGGCAAGTGCCGGGCAAACCTCCACGGCCTACCCGCCCGCGCAGCTGGTGGAGCTGTGAGATTCCAAAGCGGTCGGCATCGAGAATCACCATGAGGGTGGCGTTGTGGACATCGACGCCCACCTCAATGACAGTGGTGGACACCAGCACTTTGGTGTTGTTGGAGGCGAAGGAGGCCATCGTCTCTGACTTCACCTGCGGATCCTGCCGCCCATGGAGCGGCGCTACCGGGACACCAGCCAGCGAAGGCTCCTGCAGGAGGCTTTCGACGACGGCGGTCACCGAGGCGAGTTCCCGCGCCGGGCCTTCGTCCGCCAGGTCGGCATCGCTGGGTTCCGCTTCGCCCGGACTGAAGTCGCCGTCGTCGTCGGAGCCGATCTTGGGGCACACCACATAAACCTGGTGACCCGAATCGACTTCTTCGCGGGAACGTTTCCATATTCGGTCCACCCAGCCCGGATTCTCCGCGAGCCCCACTACGTGAGTGGCAATCGGCGCACGCCCGGCCGGAAGCTCATCAAGGATGGAGGTCTCAAGGTCCCCGAATACCGTCATGGCCACCGTGCGGGGAATCGGTGTGGCTGTCATGACCAGCAAGTGTGGAGGCCGCTGCGCCTTGGCCCGGAGGGCATCGCGCTGTTCCACGCCAAAGCGGTGCTGCTCATCCACCACGATCAGCCCGAGGTCTTGGAAGCTGGTTTTGTCGCTCAGCAAAGCGTGCGTGCCAATGACAATTCCCGCATTTCCTGAGGCCGCGTCCAGCATTGCCTGTTTCCGCGCAGCGGTGGGCATGGAACCGGTCAGGAGCGTCACTTGAACGGCTTCCTGAGTGGAGTCGCCGCCAAGCATGCCGGCACCGCCAAAGATGTGGTCGCCGGCGAGCGCACCCAACGTCTTGCGGATGGAGTGGAAATGCTGGGCCGCCAGGACCTCCGTGGGCGCCAGGAGTGCTGCCTGGCCACCTGCATCCACTACCTGCAACATGGCCCGCAAGGCCACGATCGTCTTTCCCGAGCCCACTTCGCCCTGCAGCAGCCGGTTCATGGGAGTGTCGCGCCCGAGCTCTTCAGCCAGCGTCTTTCCGACGGCGGATTGGCCGGCAGTCAGGGTGAAGGGCAGGTTTTGATCGAACTTGGTGAGCAAACCTCCCACGCGCGGACGGCGCGCAGTGGCTTCTTCAGCAGCCAGCTGGGCGCGCCGGCGTGCGAGGGCCGTTTGCAGCACCAGGGCTTCCTGGTATCGGAAGCGCTCCTGAGCGCGTTGCCAGTCCTTGGCAGTCCCGGGTGAATGGATTAAGCGGTAGGCCTCAGCGACACTGAGCAGGCCGTCCCTTCGGACGATGCTTGCCGGAAGCGGATCTTCCAGGGAATCAAGGTCCATGGTCTGGATCAGGGCAGTGATGACTTTGTGGATGGACCAACTGGTCAGCTTGGCCGTTGCCGGATAGATGGGGATGGGCATGGCTGCGAGTTTTTCCGGGTCTACAGACCCTTCCGCTTCCGGGTCCTCGTCCAGCAGAAGGAAGTCCGGGTTGGTCAGGCCGAGGGCTCCGCCGTAACGGGTCACCTTGCCTGAAAACATGGCCCGACGACCAGCAAGGAGTTCAGCCTTTGCCCGGAACCCGTTGAAGAAGCTGACCTTCAACGTACCTGGAACACCGGCACCACCGGCTTCGTCCGTCACCACCACATCTGTGATCGAACCCCGGCGTGCCCTCATCTGGCGGGTGCTGTTGGACAGCACCCGGGCAATCAGCGTGACCTCTTCATCCAGCGGGAGCTTGCTGATGGGCGTCAACTCTCCGCGGTTTAAGTACCTGCGAGGAAAGTAGTTCAGCAAGGCTCCGGCCGTTTTTAGGCCCAAGTGCTTGTCTATGACGGCCGCGGACCGCTTGCCGATCCTGCGTTCGAGGGGCAGGTCCAGCTCAGTATTCATGCCGTGACTGGCCTGAGACATTGAAAGCTTCACTGATGCTGGCGGATTCGCTGCCGTCGGGTTCCTGTGTGACAGCCGGGTGCTGCACGTCATCACGGGGTATTGCCAACTGGCTTACCGCTATATCAGTCGGTTCTCCCAGCGAGCGAATGAATGCCACGGCCGGCTCCGGGTCGGCGACGTGGACATGAACGCGCCAACGGTAGCTGATTTCCACAATGGATTCGTCGTCTTCATCATCGGTGCCTTGGGCACCGCCAACTTGGCTCATGATGACGGAATCGCCCATCTCGTCCAGGCGTTGCCGAAGGATGGCCGCATTCAGGGGCGAGAGATTGATGGTGCACATGACTTCCACACCGTCATCGACCGGCATGTGTTCATGGATGTGGGGATCCTGCAATTTATAGCCGTGGAGGCCGTCAAGCAGCTCCTCCTGGAGTTCCTCACCGAGGACTGCGGCACGGAGGCAATCCAGCACCAGCAGCATCCCGACGCCCCCTGCGTCCACAACATGTGCTTCATGGAGTTGTGCCAGCTCATCTTCTGTCCGGACGACGGCTTGGTAGGCTGCCTCCACCACAGCGTCGAGCGAGAGCCCCAATGCATGGTTGCTGTCGTCGCCGCTTTGGGATGCGTCGACGGCTTGAGCGGCATGAGCGGCCGCTTCCAAAACCGAAAGCATGGTGCCTGCCACAGGTTCACTCAAGGCAGACCAGGCACGGATCTGTGCCCTGTTCAGCGCGGTGGCAAGCAGGGGTGCGCTGAGGCGGGTTTTTCCGGCCAGGGGTTCGGCAGCGGCGCATAGGAACACTGCGAAGAGTGTGCCCGAATTGCCTCGGGCTTGCTCCATGGCGGCCTGCCCGGCGCTGGACAGTACAGCGCCGACGTCGTTGCCGGTTTCTGTAGAGTCCGACGCAGTTCCGCCTAGGGCAGCAACAGCTGCCCGAACAGTGAGATAAAGGTTGGTTCCGGTATCACCGTCCGCGACAGGGAAGATGTTGATCGCATTGAGACGGTCGCTGTGGTTGCCGAGGACCACCTCCGCCTTGCCGAGCCAACGTTTCATGGCGTGTGCATTCGCGGCGATCTTAGTCTGCAAAGTGATCCCATCCAACGGTGTCAGCAGTTTGCCCGGCAATCCGGACGCCACTGCCTGGCGGCTCGACAACGGCTTGCACCGAGCCTATCGCAGTGAAGCCCTGCGGCAGCTGAATTCCTGCTGGGAACGTAGCAAGCAAACCGTGGTCTTCTCCCCCGCCAAGCACCCACCGCATGGCTTCCCCTCCCAGAAGGGCAGCTGCTGGTTCCAGTGAGGCTGCGTGCGTCTTCAAAGCAACGGGATCGAAATCGAGGACCACGTTGCTGGCCCCGGCCAGGCGGTTGCCATCACGCAGCAGGCCATCGGAAATGTCCATCATGGCTGTGGCACCCGCAGCCGCAGCCAGCGGTCCGGCTGCCAGTGGTGGCATTGGCCGGCATTGCTTGTCCACCAAGCTCCGCAGCTCAGGAGACAGGCTGCCGAACGGAATGTCGCTTTCCAGCAACGCCCAGCCCGCAGCTGCTCTTCCCAGCGTCCCCGCAACTGCCACGACGTCCCCGGGTCTGGCACCGGACCTCAGCACTGGCGCCATACCGGCAAGCGTTCCGACGACGGCGACGGTCACCGCCAGCTCGCGGCCCCTTCCAAGGTCTCCGCCGGCCACCGAGCAATTCGAAGCGCCCAAGCCAACAATTCCAGCAGTGAGCCCATCAGCAAACGCTTCAACCCATTCGACGGGCGTCTCCGGCGGCATGGTGAGGCTTACCACGAGACTCGTGGCGCTGCCACCCATGGCGTTGATGTCACTGAGGTTTTGCGCTGCGGCCTTCCAGCCGACGTCGAATCCGGTGGTGCGGTAGCCGTTACGCCACTCAAGCCTGAAGTCCTGGTCCTGAGTTTGGGTGTCGATGGAGATGAGCGCCCTGCCATCCGGCGCTGCTATCAGGGCGGCGTCGTCGCCGGGTCCCAGCAAAACGCCGGGGCTATGGTGCAGGCGCGGAAAAATCCGTGCGAGGAGCTCGGACTCCGACAGGTGTTGGACGGTCAACGGTTCTTCTGGCACTGCTGTCAACTCTTCTCTTGGCACGGCGCCCGTGTCTTCTCATGGCACCGCTCTACGCTATCGCGATCCACCGACAGAATAATGCGGCTCTCAACGGCAGTTTCGGCGGGAATGTGACCCGGGCAACCCGAATCTGCCTGCCAGCGCTTGCGGGATAGGCTGGATAGATGCACCAAAAGACCCTTCCCCGGACCGCCCTGGCGTTCGCCTTGGCCTCCGTCTCCGTCACCGCTTTATCGGCCTGCGCGCCAGCCGTGGACGTCACTGCAGCCTCCGACGCCGCCAATCCTGCCTGCGCGCCAATGATGGTGGCTCTGCCGGACCAGATCGGGGATGCTGCCCTCCGCAAAACCAACAGCCAGGCGACGGCTGCCTGGGGAGATCCTTCGCAGGTCATCCTTCGCTGCGGAGTGAACGTCCCCGGACCCACCACGGACCGCTGTGTGAGCGTCAACGACATCGACTGGGTCATCAAGGAAGGCGATCCCGTTTACACCCTGACCACATTCGGCCGCGAACCAGCTACGGAGATCCTGATAGATCCGGTCAAACTAGAGGCCGCGAATATCAGTTCAGCAACTGTCCTGACTGAGTTGGCAGCCGCGGTTGGCAAGATCAAGGCAACCGGAAAGTGCGTGGGCCAGGAAGATCTGCAGAACCTGCCATCCGCGCAGTAGTGCTTTAGCGCAGCCCCGTCTTGCGTGTCAGAGCCAGATGGATCAGTTCGTCGATCAAGTCCCCGTAAGCCAGCCCGGAAGCCGCCCACATCTGCGGGTACATACTCTTGGGCGTAAAGCCGGGCATGGTGTTGATCTCATTAATGATCAGCTCGCCCGCAGGGGTGTAGAAGAAATCAACACGGCTGAGGCCTTCGGCCCCGACGGCGTCGAAAGCGACGGCGGCAAGTTCACGCACGCGTGCGATTGCCTCGTCCGGCATGTCAGCCGGGCAACTCAGGGCGGCGGCGCCGTCCTCAACGTATTTGGCAGCAAAGTCATAGAACTGGTGCTCACCGGCTGCCACCGCGATCTCACCCGGCATGGAAGTACGGGGGGCCGACGTGCCGCGGCCCTGCAGGACAGCGCACTCGATCTCGCGGCCCACGATGCCGGCCTCAATGACCAGCTTCAGGTCATGGCGGCGGGCTTCCTCGATGGCAGCGTCCAACCCTTCCATCGAGTCGACCTTGGAGATACCCATGGACGAACCCGCGCGGGCAGGCTTAACGAACACAGGGTATCCGAGCTTGTCCACCCGCTTACGGACAGCCTCGGCGTCCGTGGTCCATTCGCGATCTGTTACAGCTACGTACGGTCCGACGCTCAGTCCGGCGGATTCAAACACCACCTTCATGTAATGCTTGTCCATCCCCACGGCCGAGGCCAGCACACCGGCGCCGACATAGCGCGTGTCTGAAAGCTCCAGGAGGCCTTGGATGGTTCCGTCCTCGCCCCATGGCCCATGAAGCAGGGGGAAAACAACGTCCACGGAACCAAGTTCCTGGGGAACGGCGTTGGGCTCGGTCACGATGAGTTGATGCTCACCACCCACTTCAGCCAAGGTCACGGTCTTGCCCGACGGCGCCACCTCGGGAAGCGCTGCAGAGCTCAAGGACCAGTCGCTGGTGTCGCCCGAGGCCAGTACCCACTGCCCTGATTTGGCGATGCCAATCGGTATGACCTCGTACTTGTTCTTGTCGATCGCCCCCATGACGCCAGCTGCGGTGACACAGCTGACGGCATGCTCGCTGGAGCGCCCCCCAAAGAGGATCGCTACACGGGGGCGGCCCGTCAAAGGGGTGGATTGGTCAGTCACCATCAGTAGTCGCCTTCGGACTTCAGTGCCCGGGCCAACAGTCGTGGCCCCAGGTCATCAACGGACATTCTGCCTTCAAGCACCGCCACGACGGCGGCCGTAATGGGCATTTCAACATTCAACTTGCCGGCCAGCTCGTGCACAGCGGGGCCGGATTTTATGCCCTCCGCAGTCTGCGTCATCTGTTCGGCCACTTGCTCAAGGCTGAGGCCTTCACCAAGCAACCTGCCAGCGGTGTGATTACGCGAGAGTGCTGAAGAGCAGGTGGCAACGAGATCGCCGAGTCCGGCAAGTCCAGCCATGGTGTGGGCTTCTCCGCCCAGGGCAAGCGCAAGCCGGGACGTCTCAGCGAGTCCGCGCGTGATCACCGAAGCTTTAGTGTTATCGCCCATCTGCCGGCCTTCACAAATGCCTACAGCAAGCGCAATCACATTCTTCACAATCCCGCCGATTTCCACCCCCACAACATCAGTGCTGGTGTATGGCCGGAAGTACGGCGCCGTGCAGCACAGCGCTATGGCAGCAGCAGTGTCTGCGTCACTGCAGGCAACAACTGACGCTGTTGGTTGCTCCCGGGCTATCTCCATGGCCAGGTTGGGGCCCGACACTACTGCCACGCGGGGAGCGGGAAGACCCAACTCCTGAGCAATGACTTCGCTCATCCGGGCGTCGGTGCCCAGTTCCAGGCCCTTCATCAGGGAAACAACCACGGCGTCGGGCGCGAGGAAGGCCTTCCACTCCCCGAGCTGGGGCCGAAGCGACTGGGCAGGCACGGCGAGGACCACCAGGGTGGCATCCTTGAGCACCTCCTCCACATCCGTGGATGCTGTTACAGACGGTGGAAGCTCAATGTCTTTAAGGTACTGCTCATTGCGGTGGGAAGAGTTTATCTGCTCCACGACTTCCGCCCGACGACCCCAGATCCGGATACTACGTTCAGATCCGGTCGCCGTCGCGGCATCGGCCAGGACCTTGGCGAACGTGGTTCCCCACGAACCTGCGCCCAAAACAGCCACGATATTCGGTGTGGACACGCTCGTTTCGGCTGCAGTCATTTCCCGTCCTCCCCTTCGCGGGCATCAGGAGAACCACCCTGAATGAAGCGGCCGTGCTTGGACTGTTTGTGGACAGCCGGATCCCAGCGTTCTGCAGGGGCAGGTTCACCTCGAAGGGTTTCAAGGAGTTCGGTGATGGCGGCCATGATGACTTCAGTGGCCGCGGTCAGTGTCGCACGGTCCAGCGGCCGCTCCCTGAACGCACTGAGATCAACGGGCTTGCCAATAAGTACGCGAACAGTTTTACGCGGGAAGATGTGGAACCGCTTGGCATATCGCGGGAAAACTTCCTGTGCACCCCAATGCGCCATGGGCACCACAGGGGCTCCGGTCTGCAGGGCGAGTCTCGCGGCACCGGTGTGGCCCTTCATCGGCCAAAGATCGGGGTCGCGGGTGAGAGTGCCTTCAGGGTAGATGATGATGGCACCACCGGCGTCCACCACCTCTTTGGCCACTTGAAGCGAGCGGTTCGCACCCGCCGTCGAGCGTTCAACCGGAATCTGCCTGGTGGCGTGCAGTAGGCCGCCCAGCACGGGAACTTTGAAGAGACCCGTCTTCGCCAGGAAGTGCGGCGGCCGCTTCTGGTTGTAGACCATGTGTCCGATGACGATGGGGTCTATTTCAGTGCAGTGGTTTGGTACTGCGATGAAGCCGCCGGGCGGAAGGTTTTCCACACCTTCCCACTTTTTTGCCATCAGGATGTTCATCAAGGGACGCGCCAGGCCCGCCAGCAGCATGAACGTTGCACGGCTCTTGGCCGATTCCTTCAAAGGAGCCCCCGCTACTTGGTGGTGGTGATATCGAAATCGGCGCCGAGGCCGGCCAGCTTCTCGGTAAAGCGCTCGTAACCGCGGTTGATGATGTCGATGCCCGTAACGCGTGACGTGCCCGTAGCAGCCAGCGCTGCGATGAGGTGGCTGAAACCACCCCGGAGGTCGGGGATGTCAATATCGGTGCCCCTGAGCGGAGTGGGTCCCGAAATCACTGCCGAGTGCAGGAAGTTCCGCTGTCCGAACCGGCAGGGAACACTACCCAGGCACTCGCGGTGTACCTGAATGTTCGCACCCATCCGTGCAAGGGCTTCCGTGAATCCGAAGCGGTTCTCATAGACAGTCTCATGGACGATGGAAACGCCCTCTGCCTGGGTCAAGGCAACCACCAGCGGCTGCTGCCAGTCCGTCATGAATCCCGGGTGGACATCCGTCTCCAGGACGAGCGGGGAGAGCTTACCGCCCTGGTGGTAGAAACGGATACCGTCGTCGCCGATATCCATGCCGCCACCAACTTTGCGGTAGGTATTCAGGAACGTCATCATGTCGCGCTGCGAAGCACCCTCAACAAATATGTCACCGCGGGTAACCAATGCAGCAGAGGCCCAGGACGCGGACTCGTTGCGGTCCGGCAGTGCCCGGTGATTGTAGCCACGCAGGTCCTTGACGCCCTCAATCCGGATGGTCCGGTCAGTCTGGACGCTGATGATGGCGCCCATCTTCTGCAGGACCGCAATGAGGTCGATGATCTCGGGTTCGGTGGCCGCGCCAATGAGTTCGGTGATGCCCTCGGCACGCGTTGCACTCAGGAGCACCTGCTCGGTGGCCCCAACCGATGGATACGGCAGCGAGATTTTGGCTCCATGCAGACCGTTCGGGGCAGAAATGTGGATGCCACCCGGGCGCTTTTCCACCACGGCGCCGAATTGCCGCAGGACATTCAGGTGATAGTCGATGGGCCTGTCACCGATCTTGCAGCCACCCAGATCCGGGATGAAGGCCTCGCCGATCGCGTGAATCAGCGGTCCGCACAGCAGGATGGGAATCCGTGAGTCGCCGGCGTGCGCATCAATTGCCGTGCTGGAGGCTGTCTTTGCCTCTTTGGGATCCAAGGTGAGGTCTCCCGATACCGGATCCTTCACAACGGTCACCCCGTGCAGCTGCAGCAGGCTGGTGACAACCTCGACGTCCTTGATTTCCGGCACGTTCCTCAGCACCGATGGTTCGCTGCCCAGCAACGCCGCCACCATGGCCTTGGGCACCAGGTTCTTGGCACCGCGAACGGTCACTCGCCCGGTCAAAGGGACGCCACCGCGGATTGTCAGAACACTACTCATCTATACCGGTTTCCTCACGACTACTCGCCCCCCAAACTTACAAAGGCTCCAGCTAAGCATAGAAGCTCGCTTTACCGATCCGAAATGGAACCGCCCGACACCCCGCGTATCCGGCATGCGATGTTCTCAAAGGAAAAAGGACCGGCAGACGCTCCCAAGAGAGGCCTGCCGGTCCTTTATCCGCAGCGTTGCGGCCTGGTATGAGGGGTTATCGGGCATCAACTTTCGCCGGAAGCGTCTTCGGCTTGAAGGATGGGCGCGTGGCCTCGTACGCCGTGATGTCCGACTCATGCTGAAGGGTCAGGCCGATGTCATCGAGGCCTTCCAGGAGGCGCCAACGGGTGTAGTCGTCAATCTCGAACGGCGCTACCACATTGCCGCACTCGACCGTCTTGGAGACCAAGTCAACCTTGACCTCGGTGCCCGGATGGTTTTCCAGCACTTTCCAGATCAGTTCAATGTCATCCTGAGCCACCTGGGCCGCCAACAGTCCCTGCTTACCGGAGTTGCCGCGGAAAATATCGGCGAACCGGGAGGACAGAACGGCTTTGAAACCATAGTCCTTCAACGCCCAGACAGCGTGCTCACGGGATGACCCGGTACCGAAATCAGGGCCGGCCACCAGCACGGAGCCGGCATTGAACGGGGCCTGGTTCAGGATGAAGGACTCGTCCTTCCGCCAAGCAGCGAACAAGGCGTCTTCGAACCCGGTGCGGGTGATGCGCTTGAGGTACACAGCGGGGATGATCTGGTCGGTGTCCACGTTGCTCTGGCGCAGTGGAACGCCGATGCCGGTGTGGGTAGTGAATGCTTCCATGGGATCCTCCTAGACTGCGATTCCGGTCAGTGTGCCTGCGGCAGCGGACTCGAGGTCCGACGGTGAACTCAGCGTGCCCCTGACAGCGGTAGCCGCCGCCACGACAGGCGAGACCAGGTGCGTCCGGCCGCCCTTGCCCTGGCGGCCCTCAAAGTTGCGGTTGGATGTTGAAGCGCAGCGCTCCCCCGGTTCCAACTGGTCCGGGTTCATTCCCAAGCACATGGAGCAGCCGGCAAAACGCCATTCCGCACCAAATTCCTTGAAGACCTTGTCCAGGCCTTCCGCCTCTGCCTCCAAGCGGACACGTGCGGAGCCCGGTACCACCAGCATGCGGACTTTGGGGTCCTTTTCGCGGCCACGGATGATATCGGCAGCAGCGCGCAGATCCTCGATGCGTGAATTGGTGCAGGATCCCAGGAAGACGGTATCCACGCGGATGTCCTTCATGGGGGTGCCGGCTTCCAAGCCCATGTACTGCAAGGCGCGCTCGGCAGCTGCCTTGGCATTCTCATCACCGAAGTCCTCCGGCGACGGTACCTTTGAGGACAGCGACACACCTTGGCCCGGGTTGGTTCCCCAGGTAACGAACGGCTCCAGGGTATCGGCGTCCAGGTCAACTTCGACGTCGAAGGTTGCGTCAGCGTCCGTGTTGAGCGTGTTCCAGTACTCGACGGCGGCATCCCAGTCGGCGCCTTCCGGCGCGTGGGGGCGGCCCTGCATGTAGTCGTACGTGGTCTGGTCCGGAGCCACCATGCCGGCGCGTGCACCGGCCTCGATGGACATGTTGCAAATGGTCATACGGGCGTCCATCGACAGGGCACGGATGGCAGAACCACGGTATTCGAGAACATATCCCTGGCCGCCTCCTGTCCCGATCTTGGCGATGACGGCAAGGATGATGTCCTTGGCGGTGACGCCGGGACGCAGGGTGCCTTCAACATTGATGGCCATGGTCTTGAACGGCTTCAAGGACAGGGTTTGGGTGGCCATGACGTGCTCCACCTCGGATGTGCCGATACCCATGGCCAACGCACCAAAGGCGCCGTGGGTTGAGGTGTGCGAGTCACCGCAGACCACTGTCATACCCGGCTGCGTCAGTCCCAGCTGCGGCCCCACGACGTGCACGATCCCCTGTTCCTTGTCACCCAGGGAGTGCAGCCGGACGCCGAATTCCTTGCAGTTGGCACGCAGGGTCTCAATCTGCGTGCGGCTGGTCAGGTCCGCGATTGGCTTGTCGATGTCCAGCGTGGGAGTGTTGTGGTCCTCCGTAGCGATGGTCAGGTCGACGCGTCGTAGCTGCCGGCCAGCCAAGCGCAGGCCCTCGAACGCCTGTGGGGACGTCACTTCATGGACGAGGTGCAGGTCGATGAAGAGAAGGTCTGGCTGGGCGTTGGCTCCTTCGCCCTCACCCTTGCGCACTACGTGCGCGTCCCAGACTTTCTCGGCCAGTGTCTTTCCCACGGCCTTGCTCCCTTCACTGCGGTTGGCTTGTTGCGTTGTTCTTGTTCCACTGAAGCAGCACCGCCGCAAAATAGGCCAGCGAAACAACTTGCATCTCAGATATTGAGACGGCAATATCATTACATGGACAATTCTAGTGGAGTCGGTGTCATTGATAAAGCGGCCCAAGTACTTGATGCCCTTGAGGCAGGGCCCACGACTCTCGCGCAACTTGTAGCGGCCACGGGCCTTGCCCGGCCCACAGTTCACCGCCTTGCGCTTGCTCTGGTTCACCATCGACTGGTGAGCCGCGACATCCAAGGACGCTTCGTCCTGGGTAGCCGGTTGGTGGAGCTCGCATCCGCTGCCGGCGAAGACCGACTGATTGCCTCCGCAGGACCCGTTCTCATTCAGCTCCGGGACGCCACAGGCGAAAGCGCGCAGATCTTCCGCCGCCAAGGCGACTGGCGTGTCTGCGTGGCCTCCGCAGAACGCCCCATCGGCTTGCGGGACACCATCCCGGTGGGCACTCAACTCTCCATGAAGGCCGGCTCTGCCGCGCAGGTCCTGCTGGCATGGGAAGACCACGACCGCCTCCTCGAAGGGCTGCAAAACGCCCGCTTTACGCCCACCGTCCTTGCAGGCGTACGACGCCGGGGCTGGGGCCAGAGCCTTGGCGAACGCGAGCCCGGGGTCGCCTCGGTTTCAGCCCCCGTTCGCGGACCGTCAGGCCGGGTCATCGCGGCTGTGTCCATTTCAGGTCCGATAGAGCGCCTCACCCGTCAGCCAGGCCGCCTCCACGCCGAGGTGGTTTGCAACGCCGCCCGGGTTTTGACCGACGCCCTGCGCAAGAACAATGACTAGCGTGCACAACTACGCTGTGTTCCTCCGCGGCATCAATGTGGGCGGCATCAATATCAAGATGGCCGATCTGGCATCAGCCCTCAAGGACCGCCCATTTACCAAGGTCAAGACCCTGTTGGCCAGTGGAAATGTGGTGCTTCAGAGTGAACTCAGCGCAAAGGACGTCAAGGCGCAGTTCGAGAAGTGCCTACGGGAAACCTTTGGTTACGACGCCTGGGTGGTTGTCCTCACTGCCGAACGGGTAGCGGAACTGGTGGACGCGTGCCCGTACCCGGCGGACGACAAAACCACGCACAGCTACATCACCCTCACTTCCGACACAGCTATGCTCGATGAACTTTTTCAGGCAGGCGAAGCGCTGGAAGGCGTGGAACAAGTGCGGCTGGGCCCGGAAGCCTCCGCATGGCTGGCTCCCGCCGGCGGCACGCTGGACAGCCCCTTCAGCAAGCTCTCGGCCAAGGCACGCTACAAAGCCAGCACTACTACAAGGAACCTGCGCACGCTCATCAAAGTCAGGGACGCTGCTGCGGCCCTCTAAACTGCACGTTCGGCAAGCAGCACCTGCCCTAGCCGGAGCGGGCGGCCTTCAGCGCCGCGTTGAACGCTTTCAAGCGCGTAATTTCAACCTCGACAGGCTCCACGATCCGTTGCTCGGCAACTGTTGCCACGGCAGCTTTCAAACGCCTGGCTGCCCCAGATGCCCTGACCCGGGCAGCCCAGCCTCCAAGAATCCTTCCGGTGATGGCAAGGACGATTCCCAGCACGACTCCCCCTGCGACCATCAGCGTAGGCCATGGCCACCCTTCAGTTCGAGGGACCTCCGGCACTGGCATTTGGAAGTAGCCGAGTACGGCCAACACACCCAGCCACACAAGGCCACCCACTGCGAGCAGAAGCGCAATCCATTGAAGGGTATTGAAAAGAACCCACCACAGGGGACGTTTGCCCGTCTTTAGGTCGGTGCCTGCAATAGCTTGATCCAACGCGTCAGGCAGCTGTTCCCGCCCGTCCCTGGCCACGCTGCGTATGGCTGCACGCCATGGACCGGGGGCGCCGGCAGAAGCCTCATCGGCAAAGTCCCTGACGGCGGCATCTGTCCGCGCCCTCTCCGGCGCACCCGCGGGAGGCAGCGATGTGCGGCTCAACTCAGGCTTGGTGTCGTCCCGGCCAAGGTTAAGCCTCCGTAATGGGTCGGGTCGGAAACGCAACAGCCACCGGGTGACGGGCCACCCGGTCCTCTTGGCGGACTCCCTCGCGAAAGATCGCTGTACGGCGTCCACCACCACTGGAACGTTTGCCGCCGTCGAGAGTTCAGAGGCCAGGCGGCCCTTCGCGCTTCCTTTGATGCCACGGGCTTCGCCCTCGCCGGAGGCCCGGGCGAGTTCCGCCGCGGCCTTGGTGACGTCTGCAGATAGGCGCTGTGTTGTTGCCTGCCGTTGGACCACGACGTTCCGTATGGCCCCGCGGAGAGTCGGCACTCCGTCGCCGGTTAGCGCCGACGCACTGAGGACCTTGACTTTGCCCAGTCCATCCCGCGCCAGGATCCCTTCCAAGGACTGCATCACGGCAGTTGCGTCGGCTGCGTTGAGTTTGTCCACCTGGTTCAGGACAACCAGCGTGACGGCACCGTGGGAGGCCATGGGTCGAAGGAAGTCGTTATGCACCGCAGCGTCGGCGTACTTTTGCGGGTCCAGGACCCACACCAGCACATCCACCATGCCCACCATGCGCTGAACAATCTCCCGGTTTTCCACTTTGGTGGAATCGAAGTCGGGTAGGTCCAGCAGCACCAGGCCGCTGTTCTCGTCTGCGAGCCCGGGAACCGGCGGAAGGGCATGCCGCTCCTTGACGTCCAGCCAATCAAGCAAAGGGCCGCTGCCTTCTTCGCCCCAGATGCCTGCCAAAGGTGCAGACGTTGTGGGACGCCGCGCAGTGGCAGTTGCGAGCTCGCTGCCTGATACTGCATTGAACAACGACGATTTTCCGCTACCCGTCGCCCCAAAAAACCCCACCACGGTATGCCCTGCTGACAATGACCGCCGCGAGGTAGCACGCTCCAAAACGTCATACACAGACTGCAGATCGGGGTCCGGCAGGACGCCCTCGGCCAGTTCCCTGGCAGTGTTCAGCGATTCAAGCCTGCGCTGCAGCTGGGACGACTCGCAAACCTGGCCGTGGCGGCTCATGCGACCCCTGCCAGGCTGCGCAGGGCTTGGGCATGCCGGGCGAGGTCGTCTCCGGAGTTCGGGTGGGCCGCTTCAAGCCGGTCCAGGAACCTTTGCCTCTCGTCGTCCAGAAGCCGTTGGCACTGAGTGTGCAGATCCTCCCTGGCCTGCTGGGCCAAGCGGCGTACTGCATCCTCGCCGAACACGGCTTCCAGCAGCTTCTGTCCAACGACGGCCGTTCCGCCTGCAATACCGATCTCCAAGCCACTCAAGCCGGCGGTCATGGAGAACACCACCACCATGAGCGCAGCGCCGAGCCCGTTGACGCCGAAGGACAACCACCGGGCCTGGGTGCGCTTTCCCTGTCCCTGTGTGCGGATCATCTCCATCAGTCCTTCCTGCCAGGACCGAATAGCTGCTGCGGCCTTCGCATGGAAACCCTCACTGGTGCCAGAAAGATCTTCGGACCCAAGAAGTTCCCGACCAGCAGGGTCCGAACGCCAGCGCCTGTCCACGTTTTCGGCCGCGTTCGCGGCTTCGTCCAGGATCACCGCCTGCAACCCGGTCTCGATCGCGGTTTCAACCTTCACAGCGGGAGCGGGCTCGCCTCGGAAGAAGGCCCCTACACGGTCCCGCATGCGGCCAATGTTCTGCTCGAGTGCCCGGAAGAACTCCCCTGTTCCCACGAAGTCCTGCCACCGCGCCAACACTTCACCGCGGAGCAACGCCCCGTCCTTGGTGGCCTCCAGAATGCGGGAGAGAGCTTGCTCATACTCGTCAACGCACGTTGCCTGGAGGTCGTGGGCAGCCGCATCCTGGGCCGCAGCGGCACCCGCGATACCCTCCAACCGGATGCTGACGGCTTTCACTGCGCCGTTCAGTGTCCGCCTGGCCACCTCCGCGCGTCCGACTGCATCGGCTGCCAAGGCACCCAGCCACTGACGCAAGCCAACCACGGACTCCTCAGGAAGCATGCCCAGTCCATCCAACGCACTCTCTGGAACGACGAAGAGCTTCGCGTCCGCCAGCCCCTGTCGGTCGAGCATCGCCTGGAGATCAGTCCTGACTTCATCCTCTGCAGCCGCGGGCACGCGGTCCAAGACAACCGCTACGGTGATATCCCGCGAAGCTGCATCAAGGAGCAGGCGCCAAGGTACGGCGTCGGCATAGCGGTTTGCCGTGGTGACAAACACCCAGAGGTCAGCGGCAGCAAGCAGCTGACCGGCGAGCCTGCGGTTGTCATCGGAGATTGAGTCGACATCAGGCGCGTCCAGCAGGGCGATGCCTTGGGGCACTGACTCGTGTCCCACCAGTACCAAAGACGTGATGGCCTGCGCGTCCGGAGCGGCCCCCGCCTGATGCGCCGGCAGAGGACTCGCAGACACCGTGCCACGGATACGGTCCAGGCTGGGAAGTATCCGGTGACCTTCAAACCACCCTGCGTCCAGAGGATGATGCAGGAGGATGGGCTGGCGGGTAGTGGGCCTGATAGCGCCGGCACGGGTCACCGGGTAGCCGACCAACGCGTTGACCAGCGTGGATTTGCCTGCGCCGGTGGAACCGCCTACGACCGCCAGCAGCGGAGCGTCAAGGCTCCGGTAACGGGGAATCACGTAGTCGTCGAGCTGGGCCAGGGACTCACGGATCCACTGGCGGGCTTCCCGGACCTCCGGCACCGCGAGCGGAAGGGTTGTGGCCGCGAGTTCCGCGCGGGCAGCTTCCAAGGCCTCGACGGCGGCTGCCGCACCTTGGGCAGCTTGGGTGGCCCGGGGTGTTGTCTCATCATCATTTGCGGTCACAGCATCATCATGCCAGCCCGATCCCCATCACAGGTGCGGCGCAGGCACAGACGACAGAAATGGGGAAAAAGAAATCCCCCGGAACCATGGTTCCGGGGGATTTGTTTGTGACCCCAGCGGGATTCGAACCCGCGTTACCGCCGTGAGAGGGCGGCGTACTAGGCCGCTATACGATGGGGCCTTGCACTTTTTGTCACCGTTTCCGGCGATCAAGCTGAATGAGTATTTCATACTTTCAGCTGCACTCCAAATCGACTCAGCGACTTGAAACTTCTGAATTTCCAGCGTGTTTACGCGGATTTTCAGAGCTGGGATACCAGGACTCGAACCTAGAATGACGGTACCAGAAACCGTAGTGTTGCCAATTACACCATATCCCAAAGCGGCTTTCGGACCGAAGTTCAGCGCTTTGGTTTCCCTCAGCTTTTCCCTCCGTGCCCCTCAGCACGAGTAATGACTCTACCGGAGTCTTGCCACCTGCACAAATCGGAAAGCCGTTACCTGCATCACACGGTTCCTACGCCGGGGTAGCCGCCTTGACCAGCAACCGCGACAGTGAGTCCACTTGGCGGCCGGTGAACTCCTCCACCACTTCTGCCGTCCTGTTGAGCCACACACCTATGAGGCCCGCTGCCGTTGCGCCGTCAGCATCAAGCAGCCTGTTATCACCCACATAGAGGGTCTCCCCCGGACGGGTGCCCAGCAGGCGCACGCCTTCGAGGTAGATCGCCGGATCCGGCTTCGGCACCCCTACCGTGTCCGTACCCACGAGGACCTTGATCCTTGAAAGCCCGGCACCGTCCAGCTTCGCCCGCTGATAATCATGCACATTGTTGCTGACCGCGCCGTAGGGGATGCCCGCAGCGTCGAGTGCGTCCAATACACCTTCTACGTCGTCAAAAGCCCGGACATACGCCGTCTGGCGTTGGTGATACTCGGCAACCCACGCCTGGGACTCCTCGCCGTCCTGAAGCTCCACACCAAAATGGCCCAAAGCAGCCCTGCCTCGCAGCAGGCGTTGCTCGTTGAATGTCAGCTCACCAGCCAGGTAGCGGTCGTAGAAGTGCGTGGTTTCGTGGGTAAAGATGCGTCCGAACTTCACCCACCCGGCCTGGTCCAGGCCGGGCAGGAGATGTTCGCTAACATCGCGGAGCGCTGTTGTCATGGCGTACTCAAGGTCCACCAAGGTGTCATCAATGTCGAAGAGGACACCGCGGATGGTGCCGAAAGTACTTGAGATAGCCATGACTGCTTCCGTTGCTAGCCGCGGAAGGCGCGGACGCGGGCGAGCGAGGAATCCTTGCCGAGGATCACCATCGACTCGAAAAGCGGCGGCGAGATGCGTCGCCCTGAGATGGCAGTGCGCACTGGCCCGAACGCCGCACGCGGCTTGATACCCAAGTCCTCAACCAGAGCCTGCTTGAGAGCCGTCTGGATGTTCTCCGCGGTCCACTCCCCGATGGGTTCCAGCGCCGCCAAGGCAGCATCCAGTACTTCTTCCAGGTTCTGCGGAAGACCCTTGCGGGCATCGTCCGCGACATCGATGGCGTCATCGGCCTTGAACAGGAAAGCCAGCATCTCGGGAGCTTCACCCAGGAGGGTAATGCGCTCCTGGACCAGAGGAGCTGCCTCAGCCAGGATTTCTTCCTGGCGCGGAGTCAGGATTTCCCCAACGAAACCAGCAGCGCGGAGGTAGGGAACCAGACGTTCCTTGAAGTCTTCGGGCGCGAGCATCCGCACGTGCGTTCCGTTGATGGCTTCGGCCTTCTTGATGTCGAAACGGGCGGGATTGCCCAGGACATCATGAATGTCGAAGTTAGCCACGAGCTGTTCCACGGTGAAAATGTCCTCGTCCGCGCTCAGGGACCAGCCAAGCAGCGACAGGTAGTTGAGCAGGCCTTCTGGGATGAACCCTCGCTCGCGGTGCAGGAAGAGGCTCGACTCCGGGTCGCGCTTGGAAAGCTTCTTGTTTCCCTGGCCAATGACATAGGGAAGGTGGCCGAACTCCGGCATATACTCGGCCACGCCAATGGCGTAAAGCGCCCGGTACAACGCAATCTGACGCGGAGTGGAGCTCAAGAGGTCCTCGCCACGCAGGACATGGGTGATTCCCATGAGGGCATCGTCAACGGGGTTCACCAACGTATAGAGCGGAGCACCGTTGGCCCGGACAACGGCAAAGTCGGGAACCGAGCCTGCCTTGAAAGTAATCTCGCCCCTGACGAGGTCGTTGAATGTCAGGTCCTCGTCCGGCATGCGGAGACGCAGGACGGCCTCGCGGCCCTCGGCCTTGAACTGTGCCAGCTGCTCATCCGTCAGGTGGCGGTCGAAACCGTCATAGCCCAGCTTCGGGTCGCGGCCGGCCGCCTTGTGACGGGCTTCAATCTCATCGGGCGTGGAGTAGGACTCGTAGACGTGTCCCCCTGCCTTGAGCTTGGCGATAACGTCCTGGTAAATGTCGCCACGCTGCGACTGCCGGTACGGCTCATGCGGTCCGCCAACCTCCACGCCCTCATCCCAATTGATGCCGAGCCACTTGAGCGCGTCCAGCAGCTGGTGGTAGCTCTCTTCGCTGTCGCGGGCGGAGTCCGTGTCCTCGATGCGGAAGATCAGCTTGCCGCCGGTGTGGCGTGCATAGGCCCAGTTGAACAAGGCGGTGCGGATCAGGCCAACGTGCGGCGTTCCCGTGGGTGACGGGCAAAAACGGACGCGGACCGGGGTCTCGGCGTTGACGGCAGGAATGGCGCTGGAGGCAGCGTTCGACGCAGAAGCAGTAGTCATAGTGGTTCCAACTTTACCGCTTGGCGTTGCCACGGAATCCCGCATGGGAACGCTCGACGGCGGCACGCACCTTTCGTGCAAAAGCTGCGTGCCGCCGTCGAGGTCCAAGGCATGGCTGGGAGCCTAGCGGCGAACCACCGGGTTGGAGAGCCGGCCGATGCCTTCGATCTCCACTTCAAAGCGGTCGCCTTCGCTGACCAGGCCGACGCCGGCAGGGGTGCCGGTCATGATGACGTCACCCGGAAGCAAGGTGAACGCGTGCGAAACGATCGAGACGAGCTCGCGTACACCGCGGATCATCTGGTTGGTGCTGCCATCCTGGCGGAGTTCGCCGTTGAGCCGTCCCTGGATGGAGAGGTCCTCATGGTCGAGCTCGGTTTCGATCCACGGACCCAGCGGCGCGGAGGTATCAAACCCCTTGGCCCGTGCCCACTGAAGATCGGTCTTCTGGACGTCGCGGGCGGTGAGGTCGTTGCCGCAGGTATAGCCGAAGATCACATCGTCCGCCCGGTCCTCGGGAACGTCCTTGCAGATCCGGCCGATGACTACGCAGAGCTCGGCTTCGAAGGAAACTTCCTCGGAGAACTCGGGAAGGATGATGGGATCGTTCGGGCCGATCACCGAAGTGTTGGGCTTCAGGAAGAGCAGCGGTTGCTGGGGAACCTCGTTACCGAGCTCGGCGGCGTGCTCCGCGAAGTTCCGGCCGACGCCAATGACTTTGCTGCGGGGAATGATCGGGGCGAGGAGCCGCACGTCCTCCAGCTTGTGCTTCACATGGGTACGTTCGACGCCGTTGAAGAAGGGGTCACCGTTGATGACAGTGATTTCTTCACTGCCGGGCTCGCCTTCAACAACGCCGTAAAGGGGATCAGAATCAACTACAAACCGGGCGATACGCATGGGCTCAAGCCTACAGTCCGGGTTCAGCTTCGGAGGTAATCCAACTGGGCCGCAACGGAAGTCTCTGCCGCCCACCTCACGGAAGGGTCGACGTCGGGATAAACGGCATCCGTAACCGCAGCGATGGATGCACCCGTACCGAGGTGTTTCAACGCCGTCCGGATTTGATCGAGGCGCTGCTCACGATGATCACGGTACTCACGGCACTTTTCGTCCAGGGCCGGGAGTACAGGGCCGTGTGCGGGCAACAGTGTTGCGGGTCCTATCGCTTCCAGCCGGTCCAAGCTTGCAAGATAGTCGCCCAACCGGCCATCCGGATAGTCCAACACAGTAGTTCCACGGCCCAGAATCGTGTCGCCGGTGAGAACGGATCCGCTGGGGCCGTCATCCGGGAGATGGAAGCAGACGGAGTCCGATGTATGACCCGGGGTGGCCACTACGCGGATTTCCACGCCGCCCGCCGTCACGACTTCGCCGTCCATCAGCGGCTCGCCGCCGTGGCAATGCTTCGGTAATGCAGCACGGACAGGCGCCCCGGTAATCTGGTGAAAACGTGCCGACGCCTCAGTGTGATCCGCGTGCCGGTGCGTAATGAGAACTACATCCACAACACCTGCCGCTGCCAACTCAGCCAAATGTTGTTCGTCTTCAGGGCCCGGGTCTACCACCGCCACATAACGGGATCCCGGGGCGCCGATGACGTACGAGTTAGTGCCGTCCAGGCTCATTGGGCCGGGGTTGGGTGCCAATCGGAAGCGGGTGAGTTCGCTGCTGCGCTGCAGGGAACTGCCATTGGAAGTCGCCGTTGATTCTGAAGTCACTGTCCCATCTTGGCATTGAACCAACCCTCACTCACACCCCAAGCCCTTCCCACCAACCCTCACTCACACCCCAAGCCCTTCCCACCAACCCTCACTCACACCCCCACCGTCGTCGCCACTCGACAGCCTCCCCTCGGACGGTGAAAGAGCGTAGGGCTCAAACCCGAGGGACCTGATAGAGCGTCCGCCCCAAACCCGAGGGAGGTGATAGAGCGTCCGAGGAAGCAGAACGGCGGCCCTTCCGCTTGTTGCCAAGTGGAAGGGCCGCCGTCGTGCGTTCTGTTGAACCGAAAACTTAAACCAGGCGGGTCAGCCAGCCGTGGGCGTCCTCGACAGTTCCGGTCTGGATGCCCAGGAGCTGCCGGCGGATAGCCATGGTGGTTTCCCCGGCCTTCGCGTCCTCGGAGCCGATGAATTCGGTAGCGTCCTTGAGCACACCGATCGGCGTGATCACAGCTGCAGTGCCGCAAGCGAAGACCTCGGTGATCTCACCGGAGGCAACGCCGTCGCGCCACTCGTCCAGGGTGATCTTGCGCTCGGTCACCTCTCGGCCCATGTCCTTGGCCACCTGGATAACAGACATGCGGGTAACGCCTTCGAGGATGGTGCCGCTCAAGGCGGGAGTGACCAGGGAGCCGTCCTTCATGACGAAGAAGACATTCATGCCGCCGAGTTCTTCCACGGCGTCGTCATTGAAGTGGTCCAGGAAAAGGACCTGCTTGCACCCGTTCGCTTCGGCTTCCTGCTGAGCGATCAGGGAAGCTGCGTAGTTGCCGCCGCACTTGGCAGCACCAGTACCGCCACGACCGGCACGGGCGTATTCGCGGGAGATCCAGATGGACACGGGCTTGAGCTCGCCGCCGAAGTAGTTCCCGGCAGGAGAAGCAATGACGCGGAAGGACACTTCACGGGCAGCACGCACACCCAGGAACGCCTCCGTGGCGATCATGAACGGGCGCAGGTAAAGGGCTTCACCGTCACCGGAAGGAACCCATTCCTTGTCCGCCTGCACCAGTTCGCGGATGGCGCCCAGGAAGTACTCCTCGGGCAACTCCGGGAGGGCAAGGCGACGCGCGGACTTGTTCAAGCGCGCGGCGTTGGCCTCGGGCCGGAAAGTCCAAACCGAACCATCAGCGTGACGGTAGGCCTTCAGGCCCTCGAAGATCTCCTGGCCGTAATGCAGGACAGCAGCCGAGGGGTCCAGGGAGATGGGTCCGTAAGGCTCGATCCTGGCATTCTGCCAACCACCATTGCCATCGGCGTCAACTTTGTAGTCGACGACGGCGGTGTGGTCGGTGAAGTAGTCGCCGAAGCCCGGGTTCGCCAGGACGGCTGCACGCTCCTCAGCAGACTTCGGGGTATCCGAAAGCTGCTGGCTGAATTCGACGCCATGGGCAGTCTGAGTCATGTTTCCTCCACAGTCAGCTACCTGGCAGGGCGAACCGGGCCCCAAAAAAGGGTGTGGTTCAGCGATGGACCAGGGAAGCAGGTAAATAATTCAACACAAGCTTACGCCTGAGAAATGGGCCTAAAGTGCGGCCGCAATGGCATCGCCAATAGCAGCCGTGCTGCGTGGCTCACCGGTGCGGCTTTCGACGTCGGCGACTACAGCCGCTTCGATCTTGCGGGCCGCCGTGGTGTAGCCAAGGTGGTCCAGGAGGAGCACCGCGGAGAGGATGGCCGCGGTGGGATCGGCTTTCTGCTGTCCGGCGATGTCCGGGGCTGAGCCGTGGACGGGCTCGAACATGGACGGTGCGGTGCGGTCCATGTTGATGTTGCCTGATGCCGCCAGGCCGATGCCGCCAGTGACGGCAGCGGCGAGGTCGGTGAGGATGTCGCCGAACAGGTTGTCGGTGACGATGACATCAAAGCGGGAGGGGTCAGTGACCATGAAGATGGTGGCGGCATCAATGTGGAGGTAGTCGTGGGTAACCTCGGGGAATTCCCGGGCTACGGCCTCGACTGTGCGCTTCCACAAGTGGCCGGCGAAGACCAGAACATTGTGCTTGTGGACGAGCGTGACGTGCTTGCGCGGACGCTCGTTGGCGCGGCGGAAGGCATCGCGGACGACGCGCTCCACACCGTGAGCTGTGTTGAGGGAAACTTCCGTGGCCACTTCGTGTGGTGTTCCGCCGCGCAGGGTGCCACCGTTTCCCACATACGGACCTTCGGTGCCTTCGCGGACCACGATGAAATCTATGGCGCCGGGGTTTGCCAGGGGGCTGCCGACGGTGCCGTACAAGCGGGACGGGCGCAGGTTCACGTAGTGGTCCAGGCTGAAGCGGAGCTTGAGCAGCATCTCGCGTTCGATAATTCCGGAAGGGATGCGGGTATCTCCCGGAGCTGCGCCCACTGCTCCGAAGAGGATGGCGTCACGCGTGCGGAGGTCTTCCAAGACCGCGTCCGGGAGGGTCTCGCCGGTCTCAAGCCAGTGCTGGGCGCCAAGCTTGTAGTTGGTCAGCTCGAGGGCAACGCCTTCGGCGGCGACAGCCTTTTCGAGGACCTTGACGGCTTCGGCGATGACCTCAGGGCCAATGCCGTCGCCAGGGATGACAGCGAGATTGATGGACGTTGCACTCATAGCTCTATCTAGCCAAGCAATCCACATGCTGGTCAAAATCGTCTCACTCTTCGAACACTGCCCCTACTGCAGCCCGGGTGGGACTCAGACCACGGCATGATGCCCCCGCGGCGAGCGAGCACATAGAGTCATAGCGTGGATAGAAGGCACGAGATATACGAATGGTTCCGGATCAACCGCTTCAAAGTTGATATGACGGCCACGTGCCTCCTTATCCTCCTCTTCGGTCCCGTTTATCTGGTGGCGGACCGGCCTTGGCTGTTCCTTTTGTCCTGCAGCCTCCTGCTTCCCCTCGCATGGCGACGCACTCGCCCGGCAGTGGCGGCCGGCGTCGTCATCATTGTGTGCCTTATCCAGTGGGCGGTGGGTGCCGAACCCGTAGCCGGACAGATAGCCGTCCCCCTTGTCATCTACGCGACGGCTGCTTATGGCCCAGCGTGGGCGAGTCGGACGGTTCTTTTGGCCGGACTGCTGGGTGGGGTCATGCTCACTACCCGGCTCTTTTCAACCACCGCTGAGTCCGGCATCCTGGGCCTCACCATCGGTGCGCTCTATACCGTCCTGATATGGATGCTCGTGCTGGTGAGCTGGACGCTGGGCGACCTCACACGCGTACGCCGGTTACAGCTTCAGGCTCTTGAAGACCGCACGCGAAGGCTTGAAGTGGAGCAGATGCAGGAGCGCAAGCTGGCGGCCGCCGACGAACGATCCCACATTGCCCGGGAAATGCACGACATCGTGGCGCATTCGCTGTCCGTCATCATCACCCAGGCCGACGGAGCCCGTTATGCGGCGGCCGCCAAACCCGAACTCGCAACCGAGGCATTGGCCACAATTGCGGCCACGGGCCGTGACTCGCTGGGCGAGATGCGAAGACTGCTGGGCGTCCTCCGCTCCGACGACGACTCACCTACGCGCCCTCAACCCCGGCTTTCCGACTTGGACGAACTCCTGCTCGGCTTCCGCGCCGCCACACTGCAGGTGGCTTTCGAACAGACCGGTGTGCCTCGCAGGGCCCTACCAGCCGGCGCGGAACTCACGGCTTATCGAATCATCCAGGAAGCCTTGACCAACGTGATGAAACACGCAGGACCGAAGGCGACGGCGAGTGTCAGCCTGACGTGGCAGGCCCGCGGCCTGCAGCTGGACATCATCGACGACGGCCGGGGAGCCGCTGCCGATCCCCCCACGGCAGGGGGCGGTAACGGACTCTTGGGAATGGGTGAGCGCGTCTCCCTCTACGATGGTTCCTTGACCGCGGGACCTGAACAGGGCGGCGGTTTCCGCGTGTCCGCATTTATCCCGTATTCGGAGGCCTGATCCATGCCTGACGTTCCAACACCCATCCGGGTGGCTCTCGTTGATGACCAGCAGTTGGTCCGATCGGGTTTTGGCATGCTCATCAATTCGCAGCCGGACCTTGAAGTAGTTGCTGAGGCCGGCAATGGGATCGAGGCGGTCCAAGCCCTGAGCGCCACCGCTGCCGACGTGGTCCTGATGGATGTTCGCATGCCAGGGATGGACGGGATTGAAGCCACCCGTCGCATCCTCGAACAGGCAGCGGTACAGCCCGTCGGTTCACAGCGGGCAGATGTCAAAATCGTGGTCCTCACCACCTTTGACCTTGACGAGTACGCTCTAGCTGCCATCCAAGCCGGTGCCAGTGGATTCCTCCTGAAGGATGCACCGCCGGAGGAATTGCTCGAGGCCATACGCACTGTTTACCGCGGGGACGCCGTGATCGCACCTTCCACCACGCGACGCTTGCTTGACCACGTGGCGCCACTCCTGCGGACGCAGACGCCGGAGCAGACTGAACATGCTGCCGCCGTCGAGCGCCTGACAACCCGCGAGCGCGAGGTGTTCCAGCTGATCGCGCAGGGACAATCAAACCCGGAAATCGCTGCGGGGCTGTTTCTATCCGAGGCCACGGTAAAGACCCACGTGGGGCACATCCTGGCCAAGCTTGGCGCACGGGACCGCGTCCAGGTGGTGGTCATCGCCTATGAGACCGGCGTTGTAGCCCCGGGTACCTAGCAACTCAGACCACGGTATGAGCAAGCCTCCCGGAGAATGGGCCTGCAGCCCGATCCGGCAGGGCGGGCCGGAAACATAGCGTGGAACCATGACAACATTCACGCCTCTCCCCCACCCGTCAGGAACCGATCGACCCGCAGGCTCGGAAAACGCCCAGGCCCGTCCCGCCGTGGAGGCGCATGAGCTAACTAAGAGCTATGGCCGTGCTGACACCACCGTCACTGCCTTGAACAAAGTGTCAGTGAGCTTTGACGCGGGTAGGTTCACTGCCATCATGGGACCATCCGGCTCCGGCAAGTCCACCTTGATGCACTGCCTTGCCGGCTTGGACACGGCCGATTCCGGACGAATTCTGCTGGGCGGCACCGAATTGACGGGGCTCAATGACCGTCAGCTCACCGCTCTGCGCCGGGAGCGGATCGGCTTCGTTTTCCAGGCGTTCAACCTGGTGCCCACTTTGACCGCCGAGCAGAACATCACACTTCCGCTCGCTTTGGCCGGAACCACCGCCGACGCCGGGTGGCTGGACACGGTTGTCACAACGCTTGGGCTCAAGGACCGTTTGAAGCACCGGCCCCATGAGCTCTCGGGCGGCCAACAGCAGCGCGTGGCTGTAGCCCGGGCGTTGCTGACGCGTCCCGATGTCGTCTTCGGCGATGAACCCACCGGAAACCTGGACTCACGGGCGGGCGGTGAAGTGCTGGCGTTGCTGCGCAGGAGCAGCCAGGAGATGGGGCAAACCATCATCATGGTCACCCACGATCCCGTGGCAGCGAGCTACGCGGACCGCGTGGTGCTGATGAGCGACGGAGGCCTGGTGGGCGAGATCCACGATCCCACTGCCGACACTGTGCTCGCTGCCCTCGGCAAGCTGGGGGCCTGAAGCATGTTGCGTGTTGCCCTTTCCCAGTTAACCACCCACTTCCGGCGTTTCCTCGCTATCGGGCTTGCCGTCATGTTGTCCGTCATGTTCCTCTCGTCCACGCTAATGGTGGGCGCGAGCACCAATGCATCATTGGGCGCGAGCATCGGCGAGGCGTATCGCAACGCCGATGTTGTGGCTACGTCCAAGAACGGGGAGCCGTTCACCCAGGCAGCGGTGGACGCGGCGGTTTCCTCGCCTGCCGTGCAGGACAGCTATGCCGAGCGCTCCACCTACGTAACGTTCGAGGCTGGCGGCGGTGAACAATACGGCCGGCTGCGCAATGCGGCGCCGTCTTCCCTGGAGGGTGCAGTGCTTTCCTCCGGGTCCATGCCATCGAGTGCCTCGGAAGTCGTCGTTGACGTCAAGACGGCCGATCATCTGGGCCTCACAGTCGGCAGCACTTTGGAGTTGCGCGGTGCAGGACCCGTCAAGACTGCAAAAGTGACTATCTCGGGCCTGACCAAGGCAACCAATGATCCCTTCACGTCGTCGGCTTCCCAGCTGGTGGCTTCTGAGTCGGTATTGAATGCGGTCCAGGACGCGGGCGCCGGGTACTCCGGGCTACAGTTCGCACTCAAGCCCGGCGAAGACGACACCGCCGCCAAGGACTACATCGCACACCGTATGGAATCGGCAGGTGCTGTTGCGCCCGTGCTGGAAACGGCACAGGAGAAGGTCACCTCCACCGTGGCCATGCTCAGTGCGGGCCAGGACCAGCTGACCGTTGTGCTTCTCGCCTTCGCAGGAGTGGCCATCCTTGTTTCCACCCTGGTGGTGGCCAACACGTTTTCCGTCCTTGTGGCTCAGCGGACCAGGGAGTTGGCGTTGCTCCGATGCTTGGGCGCCGGCCGGGCACAGATCCGCGGGTCGGTCATGCTGGAGGCCGTCGTGGTTGGCTTCATCTCTTCAGTGTTGGGTGTCCTCGCTGCCACAGGACTGATGACCGGATTGATCGCGTGGGCCAAGTCCCAGCCCGAGCAGGCCTTCGCTACGTTGGCGGTGCCGCCGTCGGCCATCATTGCCGGCTTGGTGGCTGGAACGCTACTGACCGTAGTCGCTGCGCTGGTGCCCGCGAAAGCGGCCACCGCCGTCGCACCACTTGCCGCCCTCCGCCCCGCCGACGACGCCGCAGTGAGCAACCGCCGTGGCCAGGTCCGCCTTGTCCTGGGCCTGGTGGCCCTGCTGGGCGGAACAGCCCTGCTGGTGTACGGCAGCATGACTGTTTCCTTGTTGGTGGCTTTGCTCGGTGGTGCTGTCTCGTTTGTGGGCATTCTGCTGTGCTCCACCCTGTTCATCCCCTCCGTGGTGGCCTTGGCCGGCCGGCTGGCCGCACCAGCGGGTGTTCCCGGCAAGCTTGCCGCGGTCAATGCCATGCGAAACCCTGCCCGTACCTCCGCTACTGCCGCCGCGCTGCTGATCGGCGTCACCTTGGTTTCCCTCATGATGACCGGAGCGGCTACCTCCAGGCACGCCTTCAACGACACCCTGGCAGAAAACTACCCGGTGGACCTGTCCGCGCAGACCGCAGTGGACGCGAACGATCCCGCCCAGGCTGTATCCCGGATCAAAGCGCTCGACGGCGTCAGCGCTGCGGTGCTGTTGCAGCCAGTGGGAACGATGAATGACAATGCGACGCCCGACGCCGGCATGACCATCTATGGTCTCTCCGCCGCCGACGCCGCATCCGTGGTTCGTGATAACCACCTGAAGCCGTCCACGGGCACCGTTTACCTGCCTGAGGACTCCCCCGAAGGCCCGGCAAGCATCACGACGGCGGCCGGCACCGTTTCGCTCGATGCCATAGTGCTGCGTACCCGCCACGTGCCTGCCTTCGTGGAAAGCTCCAGCATCTCCGCCGGTACGTTGCCCCAAACGCCCGGCATGGTGTGGGTGAAACTGGACGATTCCGTAGCCGCGGACCGTGTTCAGGCCATCCAAAAGGAGATCGCGGCAGAGTTGGGCGTACATGAGCGCACCGTCAGCGGTGCCGCGATTGAGCGGGTGACCTTCAACAGCATCATCGATGTCCTGTTGCTGGTAGTCACAGGGCTCCTTGGCGTCGCGGTAGTGATCGCGTTGATCGGTGTGGCCAACACATTGTCGCTTTCGGTCCTTGAACGGACGCGCGAGAACTCGCTGCTCCGTGCCCTGGGGCTGACCCGGGGTCAACTCCGCGGCATGCTGGCCATCGAGGCCGTGCTCGTCGCCGGGGTGGCTGCGATCATGGGGGCCGGTTTGGGCATCGTTTATGGCTGGCTCGGCGCGCAGGCAAGCCTGGGAGGTGTCGCCACTGTTGTTCCGGCCGTGCCGTGGCTCCAGTTGGCGGCTGTCTTTGGGGTCGCCGTGGTGGCCGGCCTCCTGGCTTCGGTGGTCCCTGCGCGGCGCGCGGCACGCTTGTCACCGGTGGAGGGACTGGCCACGGCCTAGACCCTCTCCCACATCGTCGCCCTGTAACAGGAAACGCTCTCTCACTTTCCCGGACGGACCGGAAGGAAGTGAGAGAGCGTTTCGTGTTTATGGCTCTTATGTGAAAGCGGGCCTATGCCTCGGCAGGTTCTTCGTAGCGCGGGAAAACCGGCGTCGGTGCGGGCAATTGCGTGCCGGCAACAATCGGGGTGGCGACGGCGGCGAACTGACGCGACTCGCCTTCAGGCTGCCCGAGCACCTCAAGGAGCTTCGCGGACGACGACGGCATGACCGGCTGGGCGAGGATCGCCACGATGCGGACAACCTCCAAGGTGACGTACAGGACCGTGTTCATACGTACCGGATCGGTTTTGCGCAGCACCCACGGAGCCTGCTCCGCGAAGTAGGCGTTGGTGTCGCCGAGGACAGTCCAGATCGCCTCGAGGGCCCTGCTGAATTCCTGCTTATCGAAGGCAGCACGTGCAGTGCCCAACAATTCGCCCGCCTGGGCCAGCAAGGCGCTGTCCTCAGGTGACAACGCGCCTGGAACGGGAACCTTGCCTTCGCAGTTTTTCGCGACCATGGACAGCGAACGCTGGGCGAGGTTGCCGAAGTTGTTGGCCAGGTCCGAGTTCATGCGACCCACGATCGCTTCGTGGTTGTAGTTGCCATCCGCCCCGAACGGAACTTCACGGAGGAAAAAGTAGCGGCACTGGTCCAGGCCGTACTGCGCCACGAAATCCTGGGGTGCCACAACGTTCCCCAAGGACTTTGACATCTTCACACCGTTATTGGTGAGGAAGCCATGAATCATGACGCGATTAGGCAGTTCCAGCCCTGCGCTCATGAGGAACGCGGGCCAGTAGATGGCGTGGAAGCGTGAGATGTCCTTGCCGATGACATGGACGTCTGCGGGCCAGAACTTCTTGAAGGATTCCGACTCGATGTCCGGGTAGCCGACGCCGGTCAGGTAGTTGGTGAGCGCGTCAACCCAGACGTACATGACGTGCTTCTCGTCGCCCGGGACCGGGACGCCCCAGTCAAAGGTCGTGCGACTGATGGACAGGTCCTCCAGACCACGCCGCACAAAGCTGATGACCTCATTGAAGCGGGACTGCGGCGCCCCGAATTCAGGCTGTTCCTCATACAGGGCAAGGAGTTTGTCCTGGTAGTTGGAGAGCCGGAAGAAGTAGCTTTCCTCGGCAGTCCAAGTGACAAGGGTGTCCGTCTCCTTGGAGTAGCGGAGCCCGTCATCCTTCACAACGGTGTCATCCTCGACGTAGTATGCCTCGTCGCGGACGGAGTACCAGCCCTCGTACTTGGACAGGTAGATATCACCGTTGGCTTCCATTTTCTTCCAGATTGCCTGGGAAGCCGTGTAGTGGTCCTTATCCGTGGTGCGGATGAAGCGGTCGTGGGAAATCCCCAAGTCCTGGCTCATCTGTTTGAAGGCGGCCGAGTTGCGGTCCGCGAGCTGCTTGGCTGTGATGCCTTCCTTCTCGGCGGACTGCTGCATCTTGAGTCCGTGCTCGTCCGTTCCGGTCATGAAGAACACCTCATGGCCGTCAAGGCGCTTGAATCGCGCCATGGCATCAGTCGCGATGACCTCATAGGCGTGGCCGATGTGGGGCACACCATTGGGGTAGCTGATTGCGGTGGTGATGTAGAACGGGGATTTCTCTGGAGACGTCACTCTAAGAAGTTACCTTTTTTTGGGATGAAATAGCTTAGTTAAGTTCGGTCAGCGTATCGCTGAGCCGGACCAACTCATGGTCGTGGGAGGCAACCAGAACGGCAATGCCATCACTGGTGGTGTCCTTGAGAATGCCGATGATGCGGTTGGCCGCTGCACGGTCAAGGCTGGCCGTAGGCTCGTCCACCACCAGAACACGGGTGCCCAGAATCAGCGCACGGGCAATGGCGACACGCTGGCGTTCACCACCGGACAGCTGCGCCGGACGGTGGCGCATACGGCGTCCGAGGCCCACCAGGTCCAGGAGGTCTTTCGCCATCTCCGTACGCTGTTCCACTTCGCCATCGGGTACGGCGGGGAGCAGGACGTTCTCCAAGGCGCTCATGCCATCGATCAAGGCGCCGCCTTGATCCACGTAACCAATCAGGGCCCGTCGGCGGTCCGCGATCTCGTCGTCGCCCATAGTGTCCAGCGGCTGGCCTTCCCAGAAGACCTTGCCCGACGTCGGAAGCGTCAGTCCTGCGCTCACCGTCAGGATGCTGGTCTTACCGGAACCACTTCGTCCGGCGACGCAGTGCATCTCGCCGGCGTGAAGGGTGAGGTTGAAGTCGTCAACGACGTCCACTTCCTCGGCACCGCCCTTGTCGCCACCGTAATGAATGGTGACCCGGCTCAGTTCCAAAGGAGTTGCATGGTCCGTGGCCCTCACGATGGTGTTGGCACGGGTCTGCAGCGACTCGTCCGCGGATTCCGGGGTGGCCTTCAGCTCGGGGTTGAGGTTGTCAGTCATTTGACTACTTTCGTTGCAATCGGAATCCAGCAAATTACGGCCAGCAGACCGGCCAGACCGGCCCAAAGAGCCGCGTAGGGAGCCAGGAGCAGTCCCAGCCCCAGGGCACCAAGGACACCCAAGGGAAGTGCCACTGTGCCCACAAGTGCGTTTTCGAAGAAGCGGACCTGGCCAAGCATGTCCGGGTTCCAGCCCATGGCACGCAAAGTACCGAGGTACTCCCGTTTGGCATGCAGTTCGAAGCGACCAGTGACCAAGGTCAGGAGGAGGCCAACAACCACACCGAACACAGCGAGGATGACGCTCGGCAAGGCGATGCTGGCAGCGGCCAGACCACTCAAAGCGCTGGCGCCTGCTGCTCGGGGAATGTCGATCAGGAGGGCGATCAGGGCACCGACTGCGGCGCCGAACACACCCACAGCCACAGCCAGGGAGATGGAGTTGAAGCGGTTGGTGGTGAGCTGCCTGTTGGCGAACGTCAGGGGCGAGTCAACGGTCACCAGGCGTTCGTCGTGCTGCGGTTCCTGATCAATCACCACGCGGTGGCGCAGCTGCTGCGCGGCGAGCAAGGCGGCAGCGCTGTAGATGACCAGCATCGTGACCGAGACGATCACGGTGGCAATGTTCCAGCTCAGCAAGCTGAGGATGATTCCCGCTGCTGCGAGGGCTGCAGCTCCCACAGCGAATTCTTCCAGGACCCAGGAGCGGATCCGTTTCTGGGTCCAACCCATGGCGCGGAGGATTCCGGCTTCGCTTCGGCGTTGTCGGATGTAGCTGACTGTGGAAGCGCCTGTCAGGAGAGTTGCACCAAGCAGCGTGAGGAAAAGAAGGGTGATGTTGGTTCCGGTAAGGGAGCCCGACACGGCATCGGCCGCATCCTGGCGCACCCACGACTGCTGCACGGTGCCCAGGGGTGATTCCTTGCCGGCGTCGTCCTTGCTGTAGCCGGGGACAAAGATATTGGCATCTTCACGTGCGGAACCAGCCACGACGGTAGCCTCCAGGCCGAGCTCGCGGATCTGGGTGGCCAACTTCTCAACCTCGGGCTGTGCCGTCTTCCAGTTTCCGGTTGCTGACGCCTTGACACGGATAGCGTCGATGACGTCCGCATTGGTGTCGTAACCACGTGCGGCTGCCAGACCGTAATAGTCGGTGATGGCGCCGGCGGACTGGCTGACCAAACCTGTAGCACTCAGCGATGGCTTCAGTTCCGTGCCCTCAACCTCTTTGCCCTCAGAGTCCTTGGTGAGAGTCATCGGCGTGGGATCGTACCCGCCCAGGGGCAGCTTATTGACATCCCCGGCAGCTGACTTCACCGCGGCAGGGTCGAAGGTTCCGTACACCATGGGCAGCGGCGTGGCCGGCTTCTTGCCTGTTTCCAGGTCTTCCCGGTAGGAGCGCTCGTCAACGGGCTTACGCTGGGTCTGGTCTACGGGGGCCCCGAAGGACGACTTCTCCGGCAGGCGGTTCACCGTTACCCAGTCCCCCGGTGTGGCGCTCTTGTCCGACGCGCCGTTGGAGGCTTCGTCGCCGTCCTTGTACTGAGGTGCTGCGGCAAATGCGGTGCTCCACGTGGCCGGGTTGTACAAACCCTGGCTGAAGGAGGCCGTGCTGCCCAGCAATTTGCTGTGATCGGTGGATCCGGGCCATTCGAGGGCGAACGGGGACTTGGACACGAACGGAAGGTAGTCCTTGTCCAGGGAACGCGTTACAGTGCCCACTTCGTTGACTACCTTGCCGCTTGCGTCAAGTTCCTCGATCTTCACCGAGTACTGCAGGTCAAGGGATGTGCCTGAACGGACAATCAGCGGAATGGCTTTGGAATCTTCAGTCAACAGGCCGTCGCGCTTGGCCTGCTGGTACTGCGTCATCAGCGGCGCCCAGTGCTTGAGCTTGACGCCCAGGAAATCAGGGCCTTCTTCCAACTGGTCCATGCTGAGGCCGGTGGTGAAGAGACTCTCGAAGTGGCGTCCGATGGCGCCCGCGTCACGGGCGTCCGCCGGAGGAGCCTTCTCCAAGGGTGCCAGGAAGTCTCCTGCCGAGCCCAGCAGCGCACGCTCAGCGGCAGGGTCGACGGCGACGACGGACTCTGTCACCTCAGGCGCCAAGGGAAGCGCAACGGAGAGATTAAAAAGGTTGTGCTCCGAGCCCAGGGCCGGGGCCGGGAACTTAACGCCTGTCTCGCCCTCGGGGCCGGCGATCCGAACGTTGGTGCCACCTGCCGTCTGTTCCTGGATCAGTCGGCCCTTGCCCAAGGTGCCTTCAGCGCTGGTCTTGAAAAGGGTTTTCTCGCTAGCTCCGTCCGAACTCGTGGCCGAGGCGGTCAGGCGGTACTTCTTGGGGGAATCAGGCAGTACCGATTCCGCTGCAGGCCACTTGCTGGCATCCATGGCGGATGGATCCCCGGCAGTCACTGCGCCGGCAAGGCCCGCGTTGTAGCCCAGGTAGTCCATGGCGTTGAGGCGCGGAGCTTCAAGGTTCTGCGATACACGCGAGACCAGGCTGATGGGTGCGGCCACGGCCGTTTGGCCCATGGTCCGGATCTTCTCCAGCTGCTCAAAGCTAATGCCGCCTTGGCCGTTGGCGATTTCCGGCTGAATCAATGCACCGCCGTCGCCATCTTGTGATTGGTCAGGCTTTGCCTGGACCAGGATGTCGTAGAGTCCCCGCGAGTTCTCGTCCACTGTCCTGTTCAGAGCCGCCTGCGACTGGCTCTGGACGAGGACGGACAAGCACATGGCGACGATCAAAATGGCCGCGGTCAGCAGCAGCACACGGCTTCTGATGAACCTTTGGACGGCGTTCATTGGGCTCCCTGAGACCTTGATTGCGGGCGCGCACACACGCACCGTGATTCCTCAAAAGACACAGAGGAAGACCGGGCTGTATGTGCAAAAAGTTGTGGCCGGCCTGCTGCCGGGTCCGAATCCCGGACCCAGCCATTGTAAGCAGACCGGCCACTCCTGCGTGCCAGGTGTGTCGCCGGCACGCGAACCTGGCTGATGAAGATCGGTGCTAGTCCTCCAGGTCCACTTCGCGAACCATCTCTGCGCCGATACCGGCCTTGATGGCTTCGAGCACCTGCTGCGGAACAGAACTGTCGATGGTCAGGAGCGCGAGAACCTGGCCGCCTTCGGTCTGGCGGGCAACCTGCATCCCGCCGATGTTGATGTTGTTCATGCCAAGAATGTGTCCGATGGTGCCAATCACACCCGGACGGTCCGCGTAGGCCACAACAACCAGGTGCTCACTGATGGGAATTTCGACGTCGTATCCGTTGACGCCTACGAGCTTCTCCACCTGCTTGGGACCCGTGAGGGTACCGGCAACGGAGATCTGCGAACCATCGCTGAGGGCACCACGGATGGTCAGGACATTGCGGTAGTCCTCGGCGTCCGGGGTGGTGATCAGACGGGTGTTGATGCCGCGCTGTTCAGCGATTACCGGAGCATTCACGTAGGAGACCTGCTCCGTGACCACATCAGCGAAGACGCCCTTCAGCGCGGCCAGTTCGAGTACCTTGACGTCCAGCGCGGCAATTTCGCCGGCCACCTCTACGTCGATCTGGGTCAGGGACGCGTGGGTTAGCGCCGTGAAGATCCGGCCCAGCTTTTCGATCAGCGGGATACCCGGACGAACATCCGGAGCGATGACGCCCCCGGCAACGTTTACGGCGTCGGGCACCAGTTCGCCTGCAAGGGCAAGGCGAACCGACTTGGCCACTGACACGCCGGCCTTCTCCTGAGCCTCATCCGTGGAGGCACCGAGGTGCGGGGTGACAACTACGTTATCGAGCTCGAAGAACGGAAGGTCGGTGCTGGGTTCCTTGACGAAGACGTCCACGCCGGCGCCGGCGATCTGGCCCTCTTTCAGAGCGGTGTACAGCGCTTCCTCGTCCACCAGGCCACCACGTGCCACGTTGATGACATACGCTGATTCCTTCATCTTCCGGAAGGCGTCAGCACCCAGCATGCCTACCGTCTCCGGTGTCTTGGGCATGTGGATGGTGACGAAGTCGGCGTTTTCCAGCAGTTCATCCAGGGTGACAAGCTTGACGCCCAACTGGGCTGCGCGTGCAGCCGTGATGTAGGGGTCATAGGCGAGGATTTCGGTTTCGAATCCCTGCAGGCGTGCCGCCACCAGTGCACCGATACGGCCAAGGCCGATGATTCCGATCTTCTTCTCGAATAGTTCAATGCCGGTGTACTTTGAGCGCTTCCACTCGCCGTTCTTCAGCGCAGAGCTGGCCTGCGGGATGTGGCGGGCGAGGCTAAGGATGTGGCCCACAGTGAGCTCTGCGGCAGAAACGATGTTGGACGTCGGGGCGTTGACCACCATGACGCCCGCTTGGGTTGCGGACTTGATGTCAACGTTGTCCAGCCCCACGCCGGCGCGGGCGATGACCTTGAGGTTCTTGGCCGCAGCGATGGCTTCGGCATCCACCTGGGTGGCCGAACGCACCAGGATGGCGTCGACGTCGGCAATGGCGGACAGCAACTGGGAACGGTCGGCGCCGTCGGTCTGTCGGATTTCAAAGTCCGGGCCCAATGCCTCGACTGTGGCGGGCGAAAGTTCCTCGGCGAGGAGGACAATGGGTTTGCTGACTGACACGGGGTGGCACCTTACTTTGGACAACTTTGGACAGAACTGGACAAGGAGCGGATGCGTGGCCCGGGGCGCGGCGCCGGGACCAGCCCAGAATATCGAATCCGGGCGGGGTTTCCGGTGCCGGGGAGGGATGTTACGGCCGGACCGGTAGCTGTTGTGAAGAAGTTCACAGCCCAAGAGGCTGGGCAATTCACTGGAGAAAATGGTGTCGGTGGAGAAACGACGACGCCCGCCCGGCTATGTTGTCCGGACGGGCGTCGTAGTGCGCCGGCTGTTTAGGCCGGCACCGAAGGATCAGCGTGCTGCGGAACCTTCAACGTAGTCAGCGTCCTGCTGCTGCCAGGAGAACAGGGAACGCAGTTCGCGGCCGACCTCTTCGATCGGGTGCTGCTCTGCTTTGGCACGCAGTTCCTTGAACTCGGTGCCACCGTTGTCCTGATCGTCGATGAAGCGCTTGGCGAAAGCACCGCTCTGGATGTCAGCGAGGACAGCCTTCATGTTTTCCTTCACCTCGGGGGTGATGACGCGCGGGCCGGAGACGTAGTCGCCGTACTCTGCGGTGTCGGAGACGCTCCAGCGCTGCTTGGCAATGCCGCCTTCCCACATGAGGTCAACGATGAGCTTGAGCTCGTGGAGAACCTCGAAGTAGGCGATCTGCGGCTGGTAGCCGGCTTCGGTCAGGGTTTCGAAGCCGTACTGGACGAGCTGGGAAACGCCGCCACAGAGAACGGACTGTTCGCCGAAGAGGTCGGTCTCGGTCTCTTCCGTGAAGGTGGTCTTGATGACGCCGGCGCGGGTTCCGCCGATGGCCTTGGCGTAGGACTTCGCCAGGTCCCAAGCAGAACCGGTTGCGTCCTGCTCAACAGCGATGATGTCCGGGATACCGCGGCCGGCTTCGAATTCGCGGCGCACGGTGTGGCCCGGAGCCTTCGGGGCGATCAGGATGACGTCAACGCCTGCCGGAGCTTCGATGTAGCCGAAACGGATGTTGAAGCCGTGGGCGAAGGCCAGTGCCTTGCCCTCGGTCAGCTTGTCCTTGATGGAGTCGTTGTAGATGGAGCGCTGGTGCTGGTCCGGTGCCAGGATCATGATGACGTCTGCCCATTCGGCGGCGTCCGCAACGTTCTTGACAGTGAAGCCTGCGTCCTGTGCCTTGGCGGCCGACTTGGAGCCGTCCTTCAGCGCGATAACAACATCGACGCCGGAATCGCGCAGGTTAAGTGCGTGGGCGTGGCCCTGGGAGCCGTAGCCAACGATGGCTACCTTGCGGCCCTGGATGATCGACAGGTCTGCGTCGTCGTCGTAGAACATTTCAGTCACTTGCGTAACTCCTCTTGAGTGGTTTCTTAGATATTGATAGTGGTGCTGCGGTACTGGACGCAACGCTCACGCGGAGCGCAGCGCCCTGTCACTCATGGAGCGGGATCCCCGTCCAACGGCCAAGGTGCCGGACTGCACGATTTCACGGATGCCGAACGGCTCGAGCACTGAAAGCAGCGCAGCAAGCTTCTCGGGGGTACCGGTTGCCTCAATCACCAACGAGTCTGTGGACACGTCGACGACGGCGGCACGGAACAGGTCTGCAGCCTGGGTAACCTGCAGACGTGTCGCGGCATCCGCACGTACTTTGACCAGGATGTGGTCACGTTGTACGGAAGATTCAGAAGTCAGCTCAACAATCTTAATGACGTTGACCAACTTGTTGAGCTGCTTGGTGACCTGCTCGATGAGGTCGCCGTCGGCGTCGACGACAACCGTCATGCGGGACATGCCAGGAACCTCGGTGGGTCCCACAGCCAGGGAATTGATGTTGAACGCGCGCCGGGCGAAGAGGCTGGCCACGCGGGTCAGCACGCCGGGCTTGTCTTCTACCAGAACGGACAGTGTGTGACGGCTCATGCCTAGTCCTCCTCTTCCCATTCCGGGGTCATGTTGCGGGCAACCTGGATCTGGTCGTTGCTGACGCCCGAAGGCACCATCGGCCACACCATCGAGTTGGGGCTGACCACGAAGTCGATGACCACGGGACGGTCATTGATTTCGAGTGCCTTCTGGATGGTGGCATCGATGTCTTCGTCGCGCTCACAACGCAGTGCAGCGCAACCGTAGGCATCGGCCAGTTTCACGAAGTCCGGAATCCGGATGGTGTCGTGGCCTGTGTTCAGATCCGTGTTCGAATAGCGGCCCTCGTAGAACAGCGTCTGCCATTGGCGGACCATGCCCAACGAGGAGTTGTTGATGATGGCGACCTTGATCGGGATGTTGTTGATGGCGCAGGTGGCCAGCTCCTGATTGGTCATTTGGAAACAGCCGTCACCGTCGATGGCCCAGACCACGCGGTCCGGTTCACCGACCTTGGCACCCATGGCAGCCGGAACCGAGTATCCCATGGTTCCTGCGCCACCGGAGTTCAGCCAGGCGTGAGGCCGTTCGTACTTGATGAACTGGGCGGCCCACATCTGGTGCTGGCCCACACCGGCTACGTAGATACCTTCGGGACCCGTGAGCTCGCCGATGCGCTTGATCACGCGCTGCGGGGCGGTGAGCCCGTCCTCGGGCTCGGTCCATCCCAGTGGGTACGTGTCGCGAAGGTTGCCCAGGAAGGCCCACCACGAGTCCAGGTCCGGGGTCCCGCTCAATTCGAACTGCGTCTTCACGGCCTCGGTGAGTTCGGGAATGATTTCCTTAACCGAGCCAACGATCGGGACATCGGCGGTGCGGTTCTTGGAAATTTCCGCAGGATCGATGTCAGCGTGGATGACCTTGGCAAAGGGGGCAAAGGTCTTCAGCACGCCGGTAACACGGTCATCGAACCTCGCACCGAGGGTAATCAGGAGGTCGGCCTGCTGAAGCGCGGTCACGGCGGAGACAGAGCCATGCATGCCGGGCATGCCAACATGCTGCGGATGCGAATCAGGGAACGCGCCGCGTGCCATCAAGGTGGTGACCACGGGAGCGCCGGTAGCCAGCGCGAGCTCCATGAGCTCTGCGGAGGCATGGCCCTTGACCACGCCGCCTCCCACATAGAGGACCGGCTTGCTGGCGGCAGCGATCAGCTTTGCAGCTTCGCGGACCTGCTTGTTGTGGCCACGCACTACAGGGCGGTAGCCCGGCAAATCCACCTTCGGCGGCCAAGAGAAAGTCATCTGGCCAACCTGGGCGTCTTTGGCGATGTCCACCAGGACGGGGCCGGGGCGGCCAGTGGACGCGAGGTGGAAAGCCTCTGCCATGACATGCGGGATGTCGTTGGGGTCGGTCACCAGGAACGAGTGCTTGGTAATGGGCATCGTGATACCCACGATGTCCGCTTCCTGGAAGGCATCGGTGCCGATGACTCCGCTGGAGACCTGGCCGGTGATGGCCACCATCGGCACGGAATCCATGTGGGCATCCATGATGGCGGTAACGAGGTTGGTGGCACCGGGTCCCGAGGTGGCGATGCAAACGCCAACCCGTCCGGTAACCATGGCGTAGCCTTGCGCGGCGTGGCCGGCTCCCTGTTCGTGACGGACCAGGATGTGATTCATGCTGGAGGCCATCAAGGGGTCGTAGGTGGGCAGGATCGCGCCACCGGGCAAACCGAAAATATCGTCCACGCCGAGTTCTTCGAGCGAACGGACAATTGCTTGCGAGCCGGACATCACCGTTGGGGGTACAACGGTGTTCGGCCCAAGTACAGGAGAGAGAGGTGCAGCAGCGTCGACGACGACGGACTCAGCCGTACGGTCGACCTTTTCCGGAGCTTTGTGGGCTCCAGCGGACTTTGCAGCCATCAGCGAGGGGCTGATCGGCGATCCTTTGCTCATCGGACTCTTCCTTAGTGGATCTTCAATAGGTGGGTCTTGCTTCGGGGAATAAAAAAACCCCTCAGCCTTCCGGCTCTTCGAGGGGTTTGCGCGTGACGGTTCGTTACCAGTCGGGCTAAGCCACGCGCTTGGTAAGGACGACGATGCCGACGGTAACGAATGTGATCATGCGTTCAGTGTTCCCTCAAAGTGAGATACGTGTCAATTGACCACTATCGTATCTCACTATTTGGACAGCAATGTCCGCCTGCCGGACTCCGGCCGCCTCTCGGCAGCCGAAGTCCAAAGCAGGAACTACCCGCAGTACGCCCCCGTGGAGGCACTGTGGACAAGCTTGGCGTACTTGGCAAGCACACCCTTGGTGAATTTGGCTGGCAGCGGCTCCCAGCCCTGCTTGCGGGCCTCCAGCTCGGCTTCGTCCACCAGGAGGTCGAAGGACCGGGCAGCGATATCCACGCGGATGCGGTCGCCGTCCTTCACGAAGGCGATGGGCCCGCCGTCGACGGCTTCCGGCGCAACGTGGCCGATACACAGGCCCGTTGTGCCTCCGGAGAAGCGGCCATCGGTAAGCAGCAGGACATCCTTGCCAAGGCCTGCACCCTTGATGGCTCCGGTAATGGCCAACATCTCGCGCATTCCGGGGCCGCCCTTGGGGCCTTCATAGCGGATGACCACGACGTCACCTTTGTTGATTTCGCCGTTGTCCAACGCACTGAGGGCGCCCTGCTCGCGCTCGAAGACACGTGCAGTTCCTTCGAAGACGTCAGCATCGAAGCCGGCACTCTTCACAACGGCGCCTTCGGGGGCCATGGAACCGTGAAGGATGGTGATGCCACCGGTTTTGTGGATGGGGTTGTCCAAGGCGCGGAGGATCTTGCCATCAAGGTCCGGCGGGTTGATCGAGGCGAGGTTTTCGGCAAGGGTCTTGCCAGTAACGGTGAGGCAGTCACCATGCAGCAGTCCGGCATCGAGCAGCGCCTTCATGATGACCGGTACGCCGCCGATCTTGTCCACGTCGGTCATAACGTAGCGCCCAAAGGGCTTAAGGTCCCCCAAGTGCGGGATTTTGTCGCCGATGCGGTTGAAATCGTCCAGGGTCAGCTCGACTTCGGCTTCGCGGGCAATCGCCAGCAAGTGCAGTACAGCGTTGGTGGAACCACCAAAGGCCATGGTGACGGCGATGGCGTTCTCGAACGCCTTTTTGGTCATGATGTCCCGGGCCGTGATGCCCAAGCGCAGCAGGTTTACTACCGCTTCGCCGGACTTGCGGGCGAAATCATCACGACGGCGGTCTGCCGACGGCGGGGCGGCTGAACCAGGAAGGGACATACCCAAAGCCTCGCCGATGCAGGCCATGGTGTTGGCCGTGTACATGCCGCCACAGGCACCTTCGCCGGGACAGATGGCTTTTTCAATGCGGGTAAGATCTTCCATGCTCATTTTGCCGGCGGCACAGGCACCCACGGCCTCGAAGGCATCAATGAGGGTGACTTCCTTCTCCGAGCCGTCCTCCAGCTTGACCCAGCCCGGCATGATGGAGCCCGCATAAAGGAACACCGACGCGAGGTCCAGGCGGGCAGCAGCCATGAGCATGCCCGGAAGGGACTTGTCACAGCCGGCCAGGAGCACGGAGCCGTCGATGCGCTCGGCCTGCATCACAGTTTCCACGGAATCGGCGATGACCTCACGGGAAACCAGGGAAAAGTGCATGCCCTCGTGGCCCATGGAAATACCGTCCGAGACCGAGATAGTGCCGAACTGCATCGGGAAGCCACCACCGGCGTGGACGCCTTCCTTGGCACCTTGCGCCAGGCGGTTCAAGGAAAGGTTGCAGGGCGTAATTTCGTTCCACGAACTGGCAACACCAATTTGGGGCTTGGCGAAGTCGTCGTCGCCCATGCCCACAGCACGGAACATGCCACGGGCGGGCGCCGCGTGAATGCCGTCGGTCACCACCCGGCTGCGTGGTTTGATGTCCGGCGTATTGTCTGTCGCAATTCGGGTGGTGTCACTCATGGTCCAAAGTCTATGTGCACCGGGCGGCTGCGAACGTTGCCGCACGCAGGGTTAAGCCCAAACTGCCGAATGTTGCGATTTTCCGGCCATCCTGCCCGCAAGCAATGGTCCGCGCCCAGGCGGTCCGCATCTCACGCGGTGGGATGTGACTCATTGAGTTCCCTGGCAATGGATTCAGCTTCGCTCTTGAGCATGTCCAGGACGCTGGCAATGGTGGCCCGCGCGGCAACTTCCTGCCGCGACAAAGCCACGATGCTTCTGCTTGCCTTAACGTCTGTAAGAGGCCGAAGAACGAGCCCCCGCCGCGCACTTGCCCGGGCAGTGTACCGAGGCAGTAGGCAGATGCCATGCCCCGCGCCCACCAAAGCCTCAAGCACCCTCAGATCCGGATATCGCTGACCCCTCAGGGCCTGCCGGCCAGCATGGAGTTCGATCTGGCGGAGGACGGTGTCGAAGGGGAAGCCCTCGGGGACGCCGATCCACGGGTAATCAACAACATCCTGGGGGCTTAGCCGGGCTTTTGATGCCAGGGGATGGCCGGCCGGCATGGCAACGTCCAGGGCTTCCTCCAAAAGCGGCACTACAGTCAGGCCCCGCCGGGCAAAAACTTCCGGCCCGTCCACGCTGTGGGCCAGCACGATGTCGTAGTCCGCTACCAAGGGAGCGAAGTGGGCGGTTCCCGGATCCTCGAAATGTGCATCGAAAGTCAGCCCGTCCACGGAGGAGACGCGGTGCAGCACTCCCGGAAGGAGCATTTCCGCTGCACTGGGAAAGAACGCAGCCGTAACGCGTGTTTGCCAACCCTTCCGGTAGGTGTCAATGGTGGACTCCGCCCGGGCCATGGCTGTGGCTATATCCGATGCTGCTGCCGCCATGGCCATCCCTGCTTCGGTCAACTGAACGCCCCGACCCACCTTCTCCACAAGGACAACACCGATCTCCGCCTGGAGTGTTTTCAGCTGCTGTGAAACGGCCGAGGCTGTGACATTCATGGCCTCGGCGGTGGCGCCGACACTTTGCCGGTCCGCTAATTCGCGCAGAATCTGCAGCCTTTTGAAGTCCATGGAGTCAGACTAGGCGACTCGCGGAGAATTACCTGACCATGATTTCCCGAGGCCCTAAATTAGTAAGGGGACTGTCAAATTAGGCGAAGCAGCAGGTCAAACGCTGGACAGCCCATAAGCAGGCACGTAACGTCGGGATTACCACGAGCTTCACCCCAGTGAGCAGAAGGGCCTCCACCATGGACTGGTTAATTTGGGTCATTGTCATTGTTTTGGTCGTCGCAATTGTTTGGTGGCTAATGAACCGCAACAAGACAGGAAACATAGATACCACCCCGAGCCAAGCTCCCGCGGATGATCGCCTTTCCGGGCCATCCAGCACGACTGCTCCGGCAGCGATGGAACCCAGCAACACAGCTTCCATGCCGGACCCCGCCGCAACGGCGGCAGGGGTGGCCGGCCTGGCTGGAGTGACCAACCTGGGCAGGACCGCCGCCGAAGGCAGCGGCCCGACTGTCGACGAACCAAGGGTTGCCGAACCAGACATTGCCGAACCAGACATTGCCGAACCAGACATTGCCGAACCCGGCACCCCCGAACCCCACCGTTCCGAGCCCGGTCCATCTGAAGAAATCCACGGCGCCTCCCCCGTCACTGATGACACGCAAGCCTGGCCCCGCACCGCCGTCGACGATTCACCAGCTCTTGCGGCCTCCGATGTCCAGCCGGCCACCACACCCGGATTGACAGTGGCCGAACCAGTCATCGCACCCCCCGCGGTGGCCGAGCCCGTGATTGACGAACCCGTTGTGGACGAACCCGTTGTGGACACGGACACGAAGATCCATGCCGCCGACGCCGGTGGCCCCGACGCTGGCGACGTTGACGACTGGGACTCAGGTTCTCCCGCCGCCGCCTCCAACGAGGCAGCAGATGAGGCAGCAGATAAGGCCGAGTGGGAGTCTTCCTGGACAGACGAGAGCGGCGCCCCTGTCCATCATCACGAGTACACCGATGCCCAATCCCCCACCCTGCCGGGAGCAGAGTCAGCAGCAGCCGAAGATTCGGCCGGCTCCGGTCACCTGGCAGTCGAGCATCCCTACGGCACCGGATCATCCAGCGCGCCAGGGGATGCGTATCCCGTCAAGGCCGACGCCTCGGCCATGACTTACCACGACGAAGACACAGCAGGGTATGACGACGCTGCTGCCGATGTCTGGTTCGAATCATCCGCACACGCGGAGGCTGCCGGTTTCCGCCCACCCCGCCGCAGCAGGCACTGAGAAAAACCCCGCGCAGCCAGGAATACAGGCGGGAAGGAACATGGGCAGGCGCTCTCCGGAACGGCATGGACGACTGGCGCCTGCCTCTGCGCTTGTGCTTGTCCTGTCGCTAACGGGATGCACTGGCAGTCCATCGTCGCCGGGCACCGCGGCAACACCCGACGCGTCAGCGACCCGGCAGGGGACAACCAGTCCAGCGACGTCCGCCCCCGGAACCGCCCAAACGATGCCCGCAGCGCCACAGATCCCGGAAGTCGCTCAAAAGCTCGACGTCGGATTGCAGCTGCCGTGGTCGGTCGTCTTCCTGCCAAACGGCACAGCTGTGGTCTCCGAGCGGGACTCCGCCCGAATCAAGGGCATCCACAACGGCCAGGCCACCACCATTGGCGAGGTGTCCGGCGTCGACCCCGGCGGAGAAGGCGGATTACTCGGCCTGGCCCTCTCGCCTGACTTCACAACGGACCGCTGGCTGTACGCATACTTCACCTCGCCAAGCGATAACCGGATTGCACGAATGAAGCTGACCGAGGACTCCGGTGGTCAATTGGTCCTGGGCGAGGCTGAAGTGATCTTTTCCGGAATGTCCAAGGCGTCAACCCATAACGGTGGTCGTATCCGCTTTGGCCCCGATGGGTTCCTCTACGTAGGCACCGGGGACTCACAGCGCCGGGAACAACCCCAGGATACAAACGCCCTGGGAGGCAAAATCCTTCGGCTCACACCGGAAGGACGCCCGGCGCCGGGAAATCCCTTCGGCGATAACCCCGTCTACAGCTATGGGCACCGGAACGTGCAGGGCCTCGCGTGGGACAGCGACGGACGCCTCTGGGCCAGCGAATTCGGGCCGGATGTGGATGACGAACTGAACCTGATCATCCCGGGCGGAAATTACGGTTGGCCTACAGTGACCGGCGCGCCGGCCAGAAGCGGACTGATCGATGCGAAGGTCGTCTGGCCATCAACGTCCGACGCCTCACCAAGCGGCCTCGAAATCGTGGACGGCATTGCCTACACAGGTGCGCTTCGTGGCCAAAGACTATGGGCGGTTCCGCTCGAGGGCGAGAACGCGGGCACCCCTGTGGCCTATTTCACAGGACAATACGGGCGACTCAGGGACGTAACCCGGGCTCCAGACGGCACCCTCTGGGTCATCAGCAACAACAGAAACCCTGATTTTGCGGTGATTCTGAAGGTTGGGCCGTGAGGCCGCAGGCGACAAGGCGCCGATTTCCCTCTTCGGGGGAAGTCGTGTAGAGTTACATGTCGTTGCGGAGATCGCCGGAGAAAGAAAAGCTTCCGGGTTTGATCAAAATCAACAGCTGCACCTCTAGCTCAACTGGCAGAGCAATTGACTCTTAATCAATGGGTTCCGGGTTCGAGTCCCGGGGGGTGCACCAAGCAAAAGGCCTTGGAGTGAATATCACTCCAAGGCCTTTTTTGTTGTTCAATACTCTTTCAAGGTCAATCAAATGGCGTGCATCACGGATTGTCCCTTTTGGTCTCCGGTAGTCAAATAGTGGTGTAGAGTTATTTGTCGTTGCGGAGGTCAACGGGGAATGTAAATTTCCCGGGTAAGCCGAAACAATAGCTGCACCTCTAGCTCAACTGGCAGAGCAATTGACTCTTAATCAATGGGTTCCGGGTTCGAGTCCCGGGGGGTGCACCATACAGGAAAGGCTCCGGATCGTATCTACGATCCGGAGCCTTTCTGTTTCCTTGCCGGGGTTCCTTTCGCGAAGGAAACCCCGGCCACAGGCTTGGGTCAGACTTGAGGCAGGTCGGTGTCCATCTGGTGCGATTCCGGCGCCGGCAGCCCGGCAAGGCCCCGGACAACGATCCGAAGTTCCTCCCGGAGGCGTGCGGTGTCCACGGCGACAGGCGACAGAACATCCTGCTCAAGCTTTACTGCTTCAGCAAGAGCGGCAATACCCGCATCGGTAAGGGTCACCACGTGACTTCTGCGGTCGGAATCACTACGTTGTCGGGTGACATGCCCGTGCAGCTCAAGCCTCGCGAGCGTGGTTCCCATGGTTTGGGCTTTGACCCGCGCAACTTCGGCCAAAGCCGCCTGCGTAATGGCACCCTTGGCAGCCAATACCTGCATGGCAATGACACCGGCGTGGGTAAGGCCGATGGACTTCAATTTTTCGTTCCACGAGATTTCCACCAGGCGTGCAGCTGTCGAAAGCAATCGGGTGGTGGGCCATCTCTCCATATCTGGCATGCCGACAGTATATGCGTGGAAGCGGTGAGGACGCGGCTTCTCCCACTAAACTGGGAAATCGCGATCACTGGCAAGGAGCACATTTTGGCTGAACGACTTATCCCGGGAGACATCGCCCCGGACTTCACACTTCAGGACGAAACCGGCAAAAGCATGAGCTTGAGGGACCTCCGGGGACGGAAAACCATCCTCTATTTCTACCCCGCGGCATCCACTCCCGGATGTACCAAGGAGGCCTGCGATTTTCGCGACACGCTCGGGTCCCTGCAAGCTGCGGGGTATGAAGTTGTTGGCGTCTCCCCCGACCCCGTCAAAGCACTCGCCAAGTTCAGCGCGGAAGAACAACTGACGTTCCGCCTGCTCTCGGACGAGGACCACTCCGTTGCCGAGGCGTATGGCGCCTGGGGCGAGAAGAAGAACTACGGCCGCACCTATATGGGGCTGATCCGATCCACCTTTGTGGTTGATCCCGATGGAAGGCTCTCCTTGGCGCAATACAACGTGCGCGCTACGGGACACGTTGCCAAGCTCCGGCGGGACCTCAAGCTGGACAAGTAGCGGGTACACTGGAGGCCGGTATATGGGATCGACCGTCCAACGGGCGGTCTGGTTGCCAGCCAGCGCGAGTGGTGAAATTGGCAGACACGCAGGATTTAGGTTCCTGTGCCTTCGGGCGTGGGGGTTCAAGTCCCCCCTTGCGCACAGATACACAAATACCCCCGGTTGCAGGACCGGGGGTATTTTTCTCCTCAAGCAGACGGGGCCATCCTGAAGGTGCGCTGGGAAGTGCACTCAGGACGTTCAACTAGACTGGAATGCGGTCTGGCCGAAGCCGGCCACAGCACTTCCAACCGGCTTGAGGGGACAAGAGTGGCAAGCAGCAAAAGGCGGCGCCTAAGCATTCAGTTCGGAGCTGCCGTAGTGGCTTTGGGACTGGCAGGATGCACAGGAACACCAGGCCCCGCACTGTCCACATCCGCCAGCAACTCCCCCGCCGTCGAACCCTCGGCAACTTTCAATTTCGGTACGGCGTCCATGCCGTTGGGCCTCGATCCTGCAGTCACCGCTGATTCCGAGTCCTACCGGGTCACCCGTCAAGTCCTCGAAGGACTCGTGGGGGTAGACGGCGAGACAGGCCAAACCACTCCCCTCCTGGCCACGGAGTGGAAGGACAACAACAACGGGCTGAGCTACGACTTCACGCTCCGGTCCGACGTGACATTTCACGACGGCACTCCACTGGACGCAACCGCAGTATGCGCCAACTTCAACCGCTGGTTCACCTTCCCCGAGGACCTCCGAAAGCAAGCACCCGGAATCTCCTTCCAAAGCGTGTTCAAGGCCTACTCCGACCAGCCGGTGTTCTCCATTTTCAAAGACTGCAAAGTGGTCTCGGCCAGCGACGTCCGGATCAATCTGACGCGGCCCTTCACGGGATTCCTCCAGGCTTTGACACTGCCTGCCTTCGCAATATCCTCTCCCGCCGCCCTGGAGGCACAAAAGGCCAACGTCCTTGACCAGGTCCGGAATGGCCAAACCATGTCCAGCTACGCCGGTCATCCCGTTGGTACGGGTCCGTATGAGTTCACTGGCTGGGACGAGAAGAAGATCACCTTGTCCAGCTACAAGGGCTATTGGGGCAACAGAGGACAGATAGCGACCATCAATTTCATCCCTTACGATCGCGCGGAAACGCGTCAACAGGCATTGCTGGACGGCAAAATTGACGCCTACGATCTTGTGACCTCCGGGACCTTTGACCAATTGGTCAAGAAGGGTGTCCAGATCATCCAGCGCGATCCGTTCTCGGTGATGTACCTCGGCATCAACCAGGCAGTCGCGCCGTTAGAGAAGCCCGAGGTCCGCCAAGCGATAGAAATGGCGATCGACAAGGAAGCGTTGATCCGCAAGTTCTTCATCGACAACACTGCGCAGGCATCACAGTTCGTGCCGCCCAAACTGAGTGGCTTCAACAACAATGCTCCCTCCTTGGGGTACAACCCGGAGAAGGCAAAAGAGCTCTTGAAGAAGGCCGGTTACAAGGGTGAAGAGCTGAAGTTCTACTACCCGCTCAACGCCACACGGGCCTACATGCCCACCCCGGAAAAGATCTACGCCGAACTTAGTCGCCAACTCGTGGCCGTCGGCTTCAACATCAAGCCGGTTCCCATCGATTGGGAAGACGGCTACCTCCAACGGGTCCAGTCGGCCGGTGACCGCGGCCTGCACTTGCTCGGTTGGAATGGCTCCTACGCGGACGCGGACAACTTCCTGGGACCCTTGTTCGGCGAATCACGGGCCGAGTTCGGCTACGCGGACTCGGAAGTCTTCCACAAGATAGAACGCGCGCGGGCCATGCCCGAAGGTGACGACCGCAACACCCAATATCAAGCCATCAACGCGGAGATCGCGGCGTCGGTACCGGCTGTGCCTATCGCCTTCCCCATCTCGGCCCTGGCGCTGTCCAACAAGGTGGAAAGCTACCCGGCTTCCCCCGTCCTCAACGAAGTTTTCACAAACGTCCGCCTAAAGCCTTGACGATTCCCCGCAATTTCAGTATTGAGTCTGCGCGGGGATATTCTGTGACAGCCAGTGCCGCCGCTAACGGAGATTGATCGTGACCTTCATTTCCAAGACTCAACATGCCGACGTCGTCCTTATTGGCGGTGGAATCATGAGTGCCACCCTTGGTGCGTTCATCAAGCAACTTGAACCCACCTGGACCATCTCCCTCTTCGAAAGACTCGACGAAGCAGGGCTCGAAAGTTCCGGACCATGGAACAACGCCGGCACCGGCCATGCTGCGCTGTGTGAGCTTAACTACTCTCCCGCAGCAAAAGACGGTTCCGTAGACCCCTCCAAGGCCCTGCACATCAACGAGCAGTTCCAGCTGTCCCGCCAGTTCTGGTCCCACTTGGTGGACAGCAACGTGATCGGGTCCCCCAAGGGTTTCATCAACACCGTCCCGCACATGAGCTTCGTCATTGGTGATGACCACGCGGACTTCCTGAAGACCCGGTACGAGGCCCTGAAGCCCAACACGCTGTTCCGCAGCATGGAATACACCGAGGACCAGGACCACATCGCCAAATGGGCACCCTTGATCGTCAAGGGCCGCGACCGCAAGCAGCGCGTTGCCGCAACCCGCGCGGCGGAAGGCACCGACGTCGACTTCGGGGCCTTGACCCGCGAACTGACCGGCTACCTGCAGAGCAGCGGTGCCGAGGTCAACTACGGACACGACGTCACCAACATCCACCGCGCAGCAGGTGGTGGATGGGACCTCTCCATCAAGCACCCCAAGTCCGGCGAACACGGCCGTATCCATGCAAAGTTCGTTTTCGTCGGAGCCGGCGGCGGTGCCCTCCACCTGCTTCAGGCGTCAGGTATTCCTGAAAGTAAGGGATACGGCGGGTTCCCCGTCTCCGGCCAGTTCTTCCGCTGCACCGATGACGCCATCACCTCCCAGCACAGCGCCAAGGTCTACGGCCAGGCATCCGTCGGCGCGCCGCCCATGTCCGTCCCGCACCTGGACACCCGCTACGTGGACGGCAAGCGTTCCCTCCTCTTCGGCCCGTATGCAGGTTTCTCCACCAACTTCCTGAAGACCTCCAGCTACCTGGACCTCCCACTGTCCATCCGACCGGGAAACATCATTCCCATGTTGGCCGTAGCCAAGGACAACATGGACCTCACCGTCTACCTCATCAAGGAGGTTGCCAAGCGGCACGAGGCCAAGGTGGAGGCCCTGCGCGAGTACTACCCCGAGGCAGCAGGAGGCAATTGGGAACTGATCACCGCCGGCCAGCGTGTACAAATCATCAAGAAGCACCCTCAGAAGGGTGGCGTCCTGCAGTTCGGCACTGAAGTCATCGCTTCCCGCGATGGTTCCATCGGCGCCCTGCTGGGCGCTTCCCCGGGTGCTTCAACCGCCGTGCCCATCATGATCGAACTGTTGCAAAAGTCGTTCCCCAAGAACTTCAAGGGATGGCAGTCCAAGCTCAAGGACATGATGCCGGGCTACGGCGTCAAGCTCAACGAGAATCCGGACCTGGCCGTGGAACTGGAAGCAAGCACCGCCAGGTCGCTGCAATTGGAAGTGGCCAACGCTATCCAAAGCTAGGCCACACCCGGGGCTGCGGCCGGTTCCCGTCAGTCGAATCGCTACGTAGACCGCAGGAGTCAATGCAATGTTCCGCTTGGCCAAACTGTCCCTGGGAAACCGGGCCCTGATCGCGCTGATCACCGTCTTTGCGGCGGTGTTCGGCGTGATCACCATGGGGTCGCTCAAGCAGGAACTCATTCCGTCCATCGAGTTCCCGCAGATCACCGTGGTGACCTCCATGCCCGGAGCCTCCCCGGAGGTTGTGGACAAGCAGTTGAGCCAGCCATTGGAAACCGCCCTGAACAGCGTTGAGGGTCTGGAGTCCACCACATCCACGTCCCGCAACGGCGTCTCGCAGATCACCATGGTGTTCACGTACGGATCCAACCTGGACCGGGCGCGCAACCAGATTGACCGGGCGATCTCCAATGCCAAGCGGGTACTGCCCGCCGACGTCGAACCCCAGTCCATTGCCGGCAACATCAGCGACTTCCCGATCGTCTATTTGGCGGTGTCCTCAGACAAACCCCTCAGCGAACTCAACGCTGACCTCCTGCGGCTCAGCGTTCCCCGGTTGCAGAAGATCGACGGCGTCCGCGGCGCCGATGTGACCGGCGGATCCAGCCAACACATCCTGATACAGCCCCGCCCCGCGGACCTCGCAACAACAGGAGCCTCGCTCCAGTCCATCAGCAATGCGTTGAAAAATAACGGCACCTTGGTTCCTGTCGGCACCATCGAGGATCAAGGCAAGACCCTGTCCCTCCAGCTCGGCAGCCCCGTGGATTCCCTGGACATCATCAAGGGACTGCCTTTGGCCGGCGCCAAGGGTGCTGCAACCATCGGAGCCGTGGCCGACGTCAGTATTGAAGACGACGCTGCTACTTCCATCACCCGTACCAACGGCAAGCCAACCCTGGCGCTGTCCGTCACGAAGAAGCCCGAGGGCGATACGGTGGCGATTTCGCATGCGGTGCGGGACGCCGTCGGCCCCATGGAAGACGAGCTCGGCAACAACGCGACCTTCACGCCGGTCTTCGACCAAGCACCCTTCATTGAGAAGTCCATCAAGGATCTCACTACCGAAGGGCTCCTCGGCCTGGGCTTTGCTGTCGCCGTCATCCTGGTTTTCCTGATGTCCGTGCGCTCCACCCTGGTCACGGCCGTATCCATCCCGTTGTCCCTGTTGATCACGTTTATCGGCATCTCCGCCACAGGCTATTCGCTGAACATCCTTACACTGGGTGCCCTCACCATTGCGATCGGGCGCGTGGTGGACGATTCCATCGTGGTCATCGAGAACATCAAGCGGCACCTCAGCTACGGCGAACACAAGCTAACAGCTATCCTGACGTCCATCCGCGAGGTGGCCGGAGCCATCACGGCTTCCACCCTCACCACCGTGGCCGTTTTCCTCCCTATCGCTTTCGTGGGCGACCTCGCCGGAGAGCTGTTCCGTCCCTTCGCTTTGACAGTGACCATTGCGCTGTTGTCGTCACTGTTGGTTTCCCTGACGATCGTTCCGGTCCTGGCCTACTGGTTCCTGTCCTCCCCCGGAAAAGGCGCTGAGGCACAGGCATCTGCCAAGGAAGCTGCCGAGAAGGCCCGTGAAGCCGAACAGAGGACTCGCCTCCAGCGCGGCTACCTTCCCATTCTTGCGAAGACTCAAAAGCATCCGGTCATTACCCTGTCCGCGGCAGCGCTGGTGTTGGTGGCGACCATCGCCGTCTCACCACTTCTGGCCACCGACCTGCTCGGCCGTTCCGGAGAGAACAGCATGACGGTGCGCCAAGTCCTGCCGCCGGGTACCAGCCTGCAGGCCACCAGCGATGAAGCGTCCAAGATTGAGGAATCCCTCAAGGGCATTCAGGGCATCAAGGACGTGCAGGTCACTTCAGGGAATGCCCAAACGGGCTTCGCCGCCCTTACGTCAACCGGCTCCTCGAACTCGACGTTCACCATTGTCACCGACGAGAAAGTAAACCAAGGCAAACTCCAGGACGAGGTCCGCGCCAGGCTGGAGGGGGCCGCCGGTAAAGTCACCGTTGGATCCCAGCAGGGAGGATTCGGTACTTCCTCTACTGTGGACATCACCATCAGGGCAGCGAACTCCGCAGACCTACAGACAGCAAGCGATGCCATGGTGAAAGCCATGGAAGGCGTCCCCGGCAGCTCCGAAGTCGCCACGAACCTCGCTTCAAAGCAGTCGGTGGTCCAGGTTCGCGTTGACCGGGCAAAGGCGGTGGCAGCAGGACTGACGGAGGAGCAGGTAGGCGCCTTCCTGGCATCCACCGTAAGCCCCATTCCCGCCGGTACGGTGCGGATCGAAACAAACGACTATCCGGTGCAAATTGGCGAGGGCACGCGCTTCACCAGCATTGCCGCAGTCCGTGCGCTCCAGCTCCCCACAGGCGGCGGTGGCGTCGCCCTGGAGACGATTGCCGCCGTCGAGCAGGTTGACACCCCCGTATCCATCACCAGCAGCAATGGGCAGAGGACCGCGAGGGTGACGGTGACGCCTTCCGGCTCCAACCTTGGCAGCGTCAGCGCCGCAGTGCAGGAACGGCTGGCAGCTGTGGAACTGCCCGCCGGGGTCACGGCAACTATCGGCGGTGCCACCACCCAGCAGGCTGAGTCCTTTCGGCAGCTTGGCCTGGCCCTCCTGGCAGCCATCGCGATCGTCTACGTGATCATGGTGGCCGCGTTCAAATCACTCATACAGCCGCTGATCCTGTTGGTCTCTGTACCCTTCGCTGCTACCGGTGCAGTGGGTCTGCTGTTGGTGACAGGCGTTCCGTTGGGCCTGCCGTCACTGATCGGCATGCTGATGCTGGTGGGTATCGTGGTCACCAACGCCATCGTGTTGATCGACCTCATCAACCAATACCGCAAACCACATGATGGCAGTCCGGGCATGAATGTTGCCGATGCCATCACGCAAGGTGCACGCCAGCGCTTGCGTCCCATCCTCATGACTGCACTGGCCACCGTATTCGCCCTGACTCCCATGGCGCTGGGCCTCACGGGTGGCGGAGGGTTCATTTCGCAACCACTGGCAATCGTGGTGATCGGTGGACTGGTTTCATCCACTGCCTTGACGCTGGTCCTGGTCCCGGTCCTTTACAAGCTTGTGGAGGGTCGCCGCGAGAAGAAGGATTTACTGAAAGCCCTGCAGGACAAGCCGACGACGACACGTGACGACCGACCCGGCGGCAGTGACAGCAGCAGCAACGGTAGCTCCAGCAACGGATCGGGCGAGTTCCAGGACTGGACCACTGGAATGATTCCGCGCGTCACGGGCCGCCGTGCAGCGCACAATCCCGGAGAATAACGGGCTCCCCAACGCATCAGCCCCTCGATAGGCAGGGCCGGGAACAATTCCAGGCCCTGCCCTGTTACAGGTATCGATACATGCAAATGCATCTAGTTTGAGGTACACTGTTTACAGAGCCCGGGACCTCGGGCAGGGAGAAAGGCACATCATGCAGATCGGCGTATTCAGCGTCAGCGACATCACCACCGACCCCACCACGGGCCGCACGCCTACTGAGAACGAACGCATCAAGGCCTCCGTCGCCATCGCCAAGAAGGTGGAAGAAATCGGCATGGATGTCTACGCCCTGGGCGAGCACCACAACCGGCCCTTCTTCTCCTCCTCCCCCACCACCACCCTGGCTTACATCGCAGCCCAGACCGAGCGCATCACGCTGTCCACGGCCACCACCCTGATCACCACCAATGACCCGGTCAAGATCGCCGAAGACTTCGCCATGCTCCAGCATCTCTCCGATGGCCGCGTGGATCTGGTCCTCGGTCGTGGCAACACGGCACCGGTTTACCCCTGGTTCGGCAAGAACATCCAGGACGGCATCGAACTGGCCATTGAGAACTACAGCCTGCTCCGCAAACTGTGGGATGAGGACACGGTGAACTGGTCCGGCAAGTTCCGCACACCCCTGCAGAACTTCACCTCAACACCGCGGCCGCTCGACGGCGTGGCCCCCTTCGTGTGGCACGGCTCCATCCGGACGCCGCAGATCGCAGAGGTCGCCGCTTACTACGGCGACGGGTTCTTTGCCAACAACATCTTCTGGCCCAAGGAGCACTACCAGCAGCTGATCGGCCTGTACCGCGAGCGCTACGAGCACTACGGACACGGCAAGGCAGACCAGGCAATTGTTGGCCTTGGTGGTCAGTTCTTCATGAGGAAGAACTCACAGGACGCGGTCAAGGAGTTCCGCCCGTACTTCGACAACGCGCCGGTCTACGGGCACGGGCCGTCCTTGGAGGACTTCACTTCGCAGACTCCACTGACCGTGGGCAGCCCGCAGGAAGTCATCGAGAAGACACTGACATTCCGCGAGGCCTTCGGTGACTACCAGCGGCAGCTGTTCCTGATCGACCACGCCGGCCTGCCCCTGAAGACTGTGCTGGAGCAGCTGGACCTCTTTGGCGAAGAAGTCCTGCCGGTACTCCGTAAGGAATACGCCGCCATGAAGCCGGCGCACGTGCCGGACGCACCGACGCACGCCTCACGCGTCGCCACCGCGTTGGAAGCCACGGTCAGCGAATCCGCCACTGCTGGTGCTGCGGGGCAGGACGCCTGATGTCCAGCCCTTCGGCCTCCTCCGCCGTTCGCCTCGCCGCCGAAACCTGGGAGTCGTTGTTCCGCTCCCAGGTGGCGGTGATGCGGAAGCTACAGTCGGGACCGGCATTCAAGACCCTGCCCGTCAAGGAATACGACGTGCTCTTCACGTTGTCCAAATGCCCTTCGGGCCAGCTTCGGCTAAATGAAATCAACGACAAAGTCCTGCTGAGCCAATCCAGTTTGAGCCGCTTGGTGGACCGTTTGGAGAAGCGCGGTTTGGTGGAAAGAACAACAGCGCCCGACGACGGTCGAGGAGTCCTGCTCTCACTCACCGAAGCGGGCAGTGAGCTTCAAAAAACCATCGGCCGGGAACATGTGCGGGACATCGCGCACCTGGTGGCGCCTGCGCTCACGGCCGAGGAGCAGCGGGAGCTTCTAAGACTGACTGAGAAACTCCGCGCCTCGGTAGCGGGGCACTGACGCAATTCGCCCGGCACTAACGCAAGCTGACGAGCTCCCGGGGGTCCTCCACCGGGAGCTCTCCGTTTACCGACGCACTGACCTTGAGCGTTTTCAAGGTCAGGCTGCCGCCTACGGTGGACAGGAACGCGGTATCCGATGAATCGCGTCCGGCAGTGATGCGGAGCATGGATTCACGGGGAGCGAGTCCGGTGGGGTCGATGATGTGCCAGGCTCCGTTAATGTGTGCCTCGGCAACAGCATGGAAATCCATGGGACTCAGCCCTGGAGCGTACACCGCCGCCAGGCGCGCAGGAACGTCCTTGGACCTCAACAGGGCGATTGCCAGATGCGCGAAGTCCCGGCACACGCCTTTACGGTGGAGCAAAGTTTCCACGGCTCCGTCAGTTCCCCGGGACGAACCGCTGACGTACCGCAATTCCCCGTTCACCCAGTTGCGTACAGCTTGGAGCAGTTCGGGACCTTGAAGGCTGCCGAACTCGGCATAGGAAGTAGGCAGCAGCCTGTCTGACTCCGCGTACCGGCTGGGTCTGACATACCTGATGAGCTCCATCGGGCTGGATGTATCCGGCTCTCCAAAGCCATGAACCGTTGCCCGATAGTCCACTGTTACCTCGCTGGGCTCAGTGAACTCCAGGTAGTGAAAGCGGCCGCCATGGTGGTCGCTGAGTTCGGCAAAGGGAACCTCAGCACCGTCCAGGGTGATGGACAGGGTTTCCTCCACTGCGTCGTAGCCATGGTTTTTGGCCACAGCTATGGCCATGGCCACCTTGGTGTTGGCTGCAGTCTTGAAAACGAGCGAGGCAGCAACATTGCGTTCCATTGATCTCCGGGGTGGGTTTCGGCGGGCATCCCCATCGCCGCCGTGTTTGTGAATCAGCCAATCGCAGGACTACAGATTGACCTTCAGAGACAGTAGCATCCGCTGGACATTGGCGAATTCAGATCCGTGGACCGCGTACTTCGCGGCCAGGTCCAGAGTATCGAAAGCCTTGGCCGGGGCCACCTTCTCGTCCGCGGCGAAGGCGTGGATCGCCAGGACGTCACCAAAGGAGATATCGCCCTTTCCGGCAGGGCCGAGCACCCTGTTCCTCAGTTCGCAGGACTGCCCGTCCACACCAGCCACCATATTGGTGATGCCGTAGGAGCCAAAAAACTTGTAACCCTGGACTACGCGGAAAACCACTCGCGGATCAATGGTGTCCGGGCCATCCGAGTGCGGGACGTCCAAGGGAACGCTGCTGATCACAACGTACGGGCGGGCCCGCCCGGCGGGACAGGCAACGGGCGCAGCCGAGGGCAGGCCAGTTTGGAGGGTGGCGATATAGCGTCCTTCAGCATCCTTGACCTCCACCTTCACTGCGTGGGCCAGAGAGCCGGCCTCCGGCGTCACCGATTGGGCTATCCACTCCTGCGGTAGCTCAAAGCTGACGGTTTTGGCGGAGTCCGTGTACGTCTTCCAAGACACCGCCGTTGCGGCCGGGCTGGGTTCCGCGCTGGCCGACGCGCTGTCGTCTGCGCCAGGGGATACGGACGGCGAGCCGGCCGCGGAGCCCGTTGCCGGCGTCGTGCTTTCCGCAGTGCCTGTCCCTGATTCCGAACTGTTGGGCTGGGAGCTGGCCGTGGAGGTTACTTGCGGGCCTTTGTTTTCAGCGGAGCAGGAGGTGGTGGCCGCGAGTACGGAACCCGCCAGTACCACGGCAGCGAACTGCATCGGAATGCGGCGCAGGTTCAGGATGCCCTTCATGAGCACAGCCTAGCTGCGGCGATCCCGCGACACGCACAGGACTAGGCTGAGGGTATGGCTCCCGATCAGCATGACTATTTCGAGGACGACATTCCCACTATGTCAGCGGTTGATATTGCCGACTGGCGCCTGAGGACGTTTGCTCTCTATGACAAGGTGCGTCAACTCGCAGCCACCAACCCGTTCGACGCGCATGTCTTTTGGCGGCAGGAACGGGACCTGATGTTCGCAACCCATCCCGCGTCAGCACTCACAGCAGAGATGAAAGCCTCATTTTCCGGGCTGCGGACCGCTGACTACGATCCCTCCTTCCGCATGTATGCCGCCTTGTCGCCCGAAGGAGCCGGCCAGGAGATGAATGTCGAAACGGGGACTGACGGCGTGGTGCCGTTCACAAGGATCGGCACCCTTGAGCTACCTGGATTGGGCTCCTTGGCGGCCTGGCGTCTACGGAGCTATGGCGGCGGCATCTTCGTGCCCTTCCGTGACTCGACATCCGGCAGGGACGGCGGAAGCTACGGAGCGGGAAGATATCTGCTGGACACCGTCAAGGGCTCGTTCCATGGGACGCGCGAAACCGGTGCCGGGCAAGAGCTCGTGCTGGATTTCAACTTTGCGTACAACCCGTCGTGCGCCTACAACGAAGCTTGGGCGTGCCCGCTGGCTGGACCCGCCAACCGCTTGGCGGCAGAAGTACCTGTGGGGGAACTTTACCTGGGCTAGCCGAACAGCCCACCAGGGCCAAAAAATACGAGCGCCGCAACGGCGGCCAGTATTGTCAGGGGCGCCACAATCAGGCCGAAGAGCGCGTATCCCCTCCACTTGATCAGCACGTTCATCCGCACCAACCTGTCGTGCCATAACAGGGTGGCCAGTGATGCCCAGGGCGTGATCAAGGGCCCCGCGTTGACTCCCACCAAAAGGGCGGCCATCCTCTCGGGGTTTCCTGCCAGTGGCTCGGCCAGCAGGTAGGCAGGGAGGTTGTTGACCACATTGGAGCCAAGGGCTCCCGTCATGGCCAGTCTCAGTAGTTCAAGGAACCCCTCCCCCTGCCCGGCCACTTGGCCAAGAAGCAGTGACGCTCCAAGGTATTGGCCTGCCTCGACTACCAGGAAGAGGCCACAGGTAAACAGCAACAGCGACCACGGAATCAACGTCACCCTGAGCACCTTGGGCCTACGGACTGCGAACGCTACCGCGAGGGTGGCCGCAGCTGCCCCGGCAGGAATCCAGATGGCAACTCCGGATACCAGAGCCGGCAACAGCAGCAACAGGACCACGGCGCTGAGGATCAGCAAGACCCTGTCGGTGGTTGCCGTGGACGAAGTTCCTTGGGCTGGACGGGTGAAATCACGCGCATAGGTCTTGCGCAGTTCGCGCCGAAAAACGATGGCCACGAACACCAAAGGGACCAGGACGGCTGCTAACGACGGCGCCCACATCAGTTGGGCGAACTCTGCGGGACTGATTCCGCCCAGGTTGTGTTGCGCCAAGAGGTTGGTCAGGTTGGAGATGGGAAGCAACAAGCTGGCCGTGTTGGCGAGCCACACCGTGGTCAGGGCAAAGGGAAGGACGGGCAGGCCCGCTTGGCGGGCAACGGTGACCACTACGGGAGTGAGGAGCACCGCCGTCGTATCCAGCGACAGGAAGACAGTGCTCAAGGTCGCAAACAAAGCCAAAAGCAACCACAGAAGGATGCTGCTCCCACGCCCCCAACCGCGCAGATGGCGGGCTATCCACTGGAAGGCGCCGGCCTCACTGACGAGTTCTGTCACCACCGTCATGGCAACCACGAAGCCAAGGATGGGTGCCACCCGGTCCACCAGCACCGCCACTTCCTGCCATGGCAGGACACCCGTGGCCACGGTGATCCCACCAGCCACAAGGAGGACCAACCCAATGATCGCCAGACGCATGGAACGGATTCTAAGCCCGGCCCCTGTGTCCTTCCTCCGCGCCACGAGGACAACGCGTCATCGAACCGTAAGCCTTGGAGCACCCGCATCGGTCCTGCGAAGCCTAGCCTTGGAGCATGAACACACTGTGGAGCATGATCCGATTCCGGAGACTGGTCCGGGCCCACAGGATCCTTGCGGCCGTGGCAGGTTTGGTGATCCTTTTAGCGGTGGTGGCGGGAGCCGCGTTGTTCCAGCCGTGGCGCCTCTTCACCAGCAGCAGCCTCAATGAAGCGCTGCCCGCTGCACCGTTTTCTGCGGGCTCGGGACCTAGCGACAAACCCGCAGCCTCAAGCTCAACGCCGTCCGCAGGGTCCGTTCCCGCGGCGCCGGTTCCCACACCGCCCGCCCCTGTAACTCCGGTGATTCTTAGCTCGGGTACTTTCCAATCCCAGGAGCATGAGACCAATGGCACGGCCCATCTGGTGAAGCTCGCCGATGGTAGCCATCTGCTGCGACTCGAGAACCTGGCCAGCAGCGACGGTCCGGACGTCAAAGTCTGGTTGAGCAGCCTGGAGGCCGGCGGTGACTGGTTCAAGTACCGTTCCGGACGATACGTGGATCTGGGTGCTATCAAAGCCACGCACGGCAACCACAACTACGCCATCCCTGCTGGGACCGACGTCGCCGGGCTGATGTCTGTGGTCCTATGGTGCGACCGCTTCAGCGTTGCGTTCGGATCGGCTCCACTGACCTGACGCGCTGGAAGGCCCGCTCTGCGCGCCAAAGTTGTGTCGAAGGGCGTAAAACAGGCCTCGCAACGTCGGGTGAAGCCCAAGGAGGACGTAGGATGTCCTCATGACTTCACCACTTCCCCGTCGCATCGCCCGTGTCCGGCCCACCTCTCCCCAGGCAACCGACGAGCAGTTCTTCGTGGCCAATGACGCTACGGAGTTCGACTCGTTCGCCGGAACACAGTGGACCGTGGTGGAGTCCCCTTTCCCGGGATCGAGGGCGAACGCGAACAGTCCTGACAGGGAGGGATGGGAGCTTGGCGATGTGGTCAGCGAGGATTCGTTCAACTTCCTGGCCCCGTCGTTACCTGTCAACGTCTTCGGCATGGCCCACAACACCGGGCAGCCTGGCAGGGACCTGCCTCCCCAGGCCTTCCACAAAGCAGCATCCAGCGTCATCGGCCCCGGTGAAGCAATCCAACTGAGCTCCACCGTGGGCTATGTGGACCCGGAGGCTGAACTGACCGTCGTCGTCGGGCGTGCCGCGCGAGGTTTGACCCTGGAAACGGCGCGGTCCGCAATCCTTGGATACACCATCGGCAATGATGTCTCCGCCCGAGACCTCCAGAAGACCGACGAACTCTGGATCAGCGCCAAAAGCCAGGACACGTTCACGCCCGTCGGCCCGTGGATGGTCACGGACCTGGATGACTCGAACCTTGAAATCGGCATTATCCACAACGGCCACTCCCTCAGGACGGCCAGTTCAGCGGATCTCGGTTGGAAAGTGGACGAGATCATGGTCTATCTGACCTCGTTCATGACCCTCCGACCCGGCGACCTTGTGCTCACAGGGTTCCCGGCAGAGTGTGCCCGAATCCAACCCGGCGACACCGTAGTGTGCCGTGTGGAAGGAATCGGCGAGCTTCACAACCCCGTCACAGGCGCTTCCTGGGAAGACCTGACTGCATAGTGTGTCAGGCTTAACTCCATGGAGATAGCTGCGGAAGCCACTGAGCTGCGCCCGCCTCCCTCCCCTAAACTCCCACGCAAGCGGCATCGCGGCGTCCTGAAATACCCAGTGGTCCGGCAATTGATCCGCTTCACCGGGGTTGGTGTCGTATGCACGGCAAGCTCCCTGGCCATCTATGCTTTGCTGCGGCCTTGGATTGATCCCCAACTGGCCAACGCTGTGGCACTGATCCTGACGTCGCTGATGAACACGGCCCTGAACCGCCGCCTGACTTTCAAAATCACGGGCCGCAAGAAGCGCACGCAGGATCACCTGAGTGGAGTGATCGTGATCTGCATTGCGCTGATCATTACCGGCGGGAGCTTGGGCGTCCTGCATCTCCTCCGGCCCGAAGCCACTGTCACGGAAGAGCTTTGGACCACGACTTTGTCCGGGTTCGTGGCCACGGCCGTACGGTTTACCCTGTTGCGGCACTGGATTTTTCGGCGAGCCCGGCACGTATAGCCAGCCCGGCCGCCGGTTCTAGCCTGGCTGCGGTGCCGCCAGGTTCCGGACACGTCCGACGGCGGTTTCCACGGCAACAGCGGCCTGTTCCAGTTCGGCGTCAGTGACAGTTGACGTGAAGCTGAAACGCACCGCAGTCTGTGCCGTTTCAGGGGCGATGCCGAGGGCAACCAGCACCGGTGAGGGCGCGTCCGATCCTGCCGCGCAGGCTGAGCCACTGGAACACAGCACACCAAGCCGCTCAAGCTCAAGCAGCACAGACTCGCCGCTGGTGCCCGGGAAGCAGAAAGAAGCCACTGAGGGCAGCCGTTGGCTACGGTGACCCGTGAGCACGGCGTCCGGTACGGTGGCGAGGATCTGATCGATGAACTGATTCCTCAGAGCGGAAACCCGCGGGGCCTGTTCGGGTTGCTCGGCGTGGGAAAGCCTGAGGGCCGTGGACAGTGCCACGGCCCCGGCCACGTTCTCTGTGCCAGAGCGCCTTGACCTCTCCTGGCCCCCGCCATGCACCAGTGGTTCCACGCGAAGACGGCCCTTGGTGAACAGCACACCGGATCCCTTGGGCGCACCAAGTTTGTGTCCGGACATACTCAATGCGTCCACGCCAAGCGCTTTGACGTCCAGCGGTAACCATCCGGCGGCCTGAACCGCGTCAGTATGGAAAGGCACGCCGTGCTCCCGCGACAGCTTTACCAAGGCGGCAATCGGCTGGATGGTTCCGATCTCATTGTTGGCGTACATGATGCTCACCAAAGCGGTTTCAGGCCTAATCGTCGCTCTCAGGTCGTCGATCGACACCAGGCCTTCTCCATCGACTGCAAGCACGTCCACGGCGAACCCGTGCACTCGTTCCAGGTAGCGGGCCGACTCTTCCACCGCGGGATGCTCGATTGCGCTGATGACCACCCTGTTCAGCGAAGGGTCGGACGCCTGGCGGGCCAAAGCAATGCCTTTGAGGGCAAGGTTGTCCGCCTCCGTGCCTCCCGAGGTGAAGGTCACCTCACCGGCACGGCAGTTCAGGACCTTCGCGACGCCGGACCGCGCCTCTGCGAGCGCATCTGCTGCCGCTTCGCCCAGGCTGTGATGGCTGGAGGGGTTGCCGAACTCGCCGCTCAGATACGGCCACATGGCTTCGAGGGCCTCGCGGCGGACCGGAGTGGTGGCTGCGGCGTCGAGGAAGATCATGGCGGAAACGCCTTCAGTTCTGTGTGGCTTTGAGTTCGATGTCGAGTCCGAGGTCGAGCGCGGTCACGCTGTGGGTCAGGCCTCCGATGGAGATGACGTCCACGCCCGTCGAAGCGATTTCGGTGACGGTGTTGATGTTCACGTTGCCGCTGGCTTCCACGATAGCCCGCCCGTCCACTTGCTTGACTCCGGCCCGGAGCTCGTCAAAGGAGAAGTTGTCCAGCATGATGGTGTCCACACCGGCCGCCAGCACCGGTTCGATCTGCTCGGCTCTGTCCACTTCGACTTCGAAGTGTGTGGTGTGGCCGAGCTGGGCTTTGGCGGCAACCAGCAGCTCGGTCAGCTTGGTGGGATCGCCTCCGGTCATGACGGCCAAGTGGTTGTCCTTGGCCAGAACGGCATCGGAAAGGCTGTAGCGGTGGTTCGCTCCCCCACCGCAGCGAACCGCGTAGCGTTCCAGGACACGAAGTCCGGGCGTCGTCTTGCGGGTATCAGTGATCCGCGCACGCGTCCCTTCCACGAGCCTCACGAATTCCGCGGTCTTGGTGGCGATTGCACTCATCCGCTGCACCAGGTTCAGGCCCACTCTTTCGGCAAGCAACACTGAACGGGCCCTGCCGCTGACCCGCGCGAGGTGGGTTCCGGCGTCGAACGCATCACCGTCAGCGATCAGCAGCTCAACCTGGGTGTCCGGGTCCACAAGCTTCATGGCGTCGCGGAAAACCGTACCGCCGCTGAAGATTCCCGGGACGCGAGCATTCAGCACGGCATCGGCCCGCGCGTCGGCGGGGATCAGCAGTTGCGAGGTGATGTCTCCGCTGGGTGCGTCCTCGGCGAATGCCCGTTCCAGGATGTCCCGGACGGGGGCTGCGGGGAGGGTCAGGTTAGTCATGGACTAGGCTCGCTTTCCGACTCATGGTGTAACGCTTGTCAAAATCCTCGACGGCGGCTGGTTCGCTTACGCTGTCACTGCGGTAGTGCGCACCCAGCGATTCCCGACGCTCCCGGGCCGCATGGACGAGCAACTGTGCCGCCAACATCAAATTGGAGTCCTCATGCTCCCGGGCATCAACGGAGTCCGGAACATTCAATGGCAGCACCCCACTCTCCCACTCGCCAAGAGCTTCGGCGGCCTCACCCAACAACTCCCCGCTCCGGAGCACGCCGGCCTTGGCCGTCATGAGGCGGCGAAGTGCCTGCCGCGAAAACCCACCGGACTCTGCCGATTGAGCGCTCACGTAACCAGCCACATCATCCAGCGGCGCAGGAGGCCCCGACAGCGGACGTCCGCTGTCAACAACCGGTAGTTCCGGAGGTCCCGACAGCGCCGTTGTCGAGTGAGCGCCCGAACCGGCCGCCGAGCTTGCGAGGCGATCGCCGGTACGAGGCTCGAGCGCAGGCGCCAAGGGACCTGTGGAACTACCCCCGAGGAACGCTTCCACAGCCCGCCGCCCGAAAACGAGGCCTTCAAGCAGGGAGTTGCTGGCCAGTCGGTTTGCACCTTGCACACCAGTACATGCGACTTCACCGGCAGCGAGCAAACCAGGAACAGATGTCCGGCCGTGAAGGTCGGTCACCACACCGCCCATCCAGTAGTGGGCCGCTGGTGCGACGGGAACAAGTTGGCGGGTCCAGTCGACGCCGGCCTGGCGCGTCCGTTTGCTGAGGGTGGGGAAGCGCTTGGCCAGGAAGCCTTGGCCTCGCTGTTCTTCGATCACGGTGGCGTCGAGGAAGACATGGCCGTTGGGGTCGCCGAGTTCCGCCAGGTGCAGGGCGATGCTGCGGGAGACGACGTCCCTTGGCGCAAGTTCTGAGTCGGGGTGGTAGTCGGGCATGAACCGGTGCCCGTTGGCGTCGACCAGGATGGCACCTTCGCCCCGCACTGCTTCGGAGATCAGCAGCGGGTCTGTGTTCCCTTCTGCTTCCCTTGCCGCGGCCGGGATCACCATGCACGTGGGGTGGAACTGGAAGAACTCAAGGTCCGCAACGGCCGCTCCTACACGCCATGCGAGCGCCAAGCCATCTGCCGTGGCTACAGCAGGATTGGTGGTTTGGGCAAAAAGCTGCCCGGCTCCGCCTGTTGCGAGGAGGACGGAGTCGCCGTGGACGCCAAGGTGGCGTCCGTCGTGGAGGAAATTTGCTCCCACAACGCGGCCGCCCTGTGGTCCGCCCAGCGAGAGCGACGTAACCTGGGCATGCCCGATGACTTGGATCCTGCCCGCGGCTTGGAAATCCAGGACTGTCCTGATCAGCGCGGCCGCCACCCCGGCGCCGGTGGCGTCGCCGCCGGCGTGCAGGATGCGCGGAGCTGAATGGGCGGCTTCGAGACCCAAGGCGGGGTCGCCGTCGTCGTCGAGGTCGAACTGCACGCCGAACCGTCCCAGCCCCGCGATGTCCAACCGCGCCTCGGCGCACAACACCTGTACTGCTTCTTCGTTGCAGTGGCCCGCCCCTGCTTTGAGGGTGTCAGCAATGTGCGCAGCCACCGTGTCACCGGGGGCAGGCTCGTCCAGCACAGCAGAGATCCCACCCTGGGCATAGTAGGTGTTGCTGTCCGCGAGCGCACCCTTGGTCAGCAGCACCACTTCCGCGCCGGCTTCTGCGGCAAGCAGCGCGGAGTACAGTCCGGCAATTCCGCTTCCGACGACGATCAGCCGCTTGGGGGCGGGTCCTCCAGCAACGCTCGCTGTAGTCATGTGAGGCTCGATTCGGCTAGTGCGGTGTGATCTTTCTGGTGGGGTGCTCAGCTGGCTTAGGCGGGCTTGGCAGCCAGCATGCGCTCCAGCGCAATCTTGGCGTTTTCCTGAACTGAGTCGTCCACGGTAATGCGGTTGACGATGCGTCCTTCCACAAGTTCCTCAAGGACCCAGGCGAGGTAGCCGGGGTGGATGCGGTACATGGTGGAGCACGGGCAGATGACGGGATCGAGGCAGAAGATGGTGTGTTGCGGGTTTTCAGCGGCGAGCCGGTTCACCATGTTGATCTCGGTGCCGATGGCAAACGTGGTGGGTTCGGTGGCGGCAGCGATGGCCTTCTTGATGAAATCGGTGGAACCGGCGGAGTCGGCGGCGTCCACTACCTCCATGGGGCATTCGGGGTGGACGATCACCTTGACGCCCGGGAAGTCCAAGCGGGCTTTTTCGATCTGGCCCACGTTGAAGCGCTTGTGGACTGAGCAGAACCCGTGCCAGAGGATGACGCGGGAGTCCAGCAGCGCTTGTTCGTCGTTGCCGCCGAGTTCCTTGCGCGGATTCCACATGGGCATCTGTTCCAGCGGGACGCCCAGTGCTTTGGCCGTGTTGCGGCCCAAGTGCTGATCGGGGAAGAACAGGACCCGCTGGCCGCGTTCGAAGGCCCATTCCAGGACAACCTTGGCATTGGACGAGGTGCAGACAATCCCGCCGTTCCTTCCACAGAACGCCTTGAGCGCAGCGGAAGAGTTCATGTACGTGACGGGGATGACGGGTACACGCCCGGATGCGTCCGCGTCCGTACCGAATATTTCCTCCAACTGCTCCCAGCACTCCTCAACAGAGTCTTCGTCTGCCATGTCCGCCATGGAGCAACCCGCAGCGAGGTTCGGCAGGATCACTGCCTGTTCAGGGGTTGAGAGGATGTCCGCTGTCTCGGCCATGAAGTGGACCCCGCAGAAGATGATTGCTTCGGCGTCCGGCTTGGTCAGTGCTGCGTTGGCGAGCTGGAACGAGTCGCCGACGAAGTCTGCGTATTGGATGACTTCGTCTCGCTGGTAGAAGTGGCCCAGGATGACGGCGCGGTCCCCCAGCGTCGCTTTGGCGGCCCGGATGCGGGCGTCAAGTTCAGCGTCGGTGGCCTTCTTGTACTCTTCAGGCAGCTGGCCTTGGCGCGGCGTGGCCTGGGGCGCTACGTCATCGCTTGAGGCGCCTGGGCCGTAGGCGGGCTCACCGGCAAGGGACTCTGCAAGGTCGTACTCCCATGGGCCCCTGGCCAGGGCCGGGCTGCACGTGGACCCTGCGCGGGAGAGGCCCTTCTCGGCTTCTTCGCGAGTGATCAGCTGGACGGCAGTGTTGACGCTGCTCATGGTGTACTCCTGTTATCTGGCCCGAGGCCGGGCGTGCCGGTAAAGCGGTAGAGGCGTGGTGGGCGGTGTTTTCCGCCTTGGAGGTATTCACCGGTTTCTTCGATTTCCGGTGTTGCCTTGACGTGCCTGCGGAAGTTGGCGGGATCCAGCTGGCGGTCCAGCACAGCTTCGTAGACTTCGCGGACCTGGGCGAGGGTGAAGAACTCTCCCAGCAGGTGGTAGGCGATGGACCCGTAAGCCATCTTGTTGCGGAGCCGCCAGAGGGCGTAGTCCACGATTGCGTTGTGGTCAAAGGCCAGTTCGCCGAGCCGGTCTGCCCGGAACCAGCGCACATTCTCGGATTCATCGGCGAGGGCAGCTTCGGTGGGTTGGACCAAAGCCCAGTACACGATGGAGACGACCCGCTGGGTGGGCGACCTGTGGAGGCCTCCGAACGCGTACAGCTGCTCAAGGTAGTGGGGTGCCAGACCGGTGGTCTCGCGGAGGTTTCGCGATGCCGCGTCCTGTAGCGATTCGTCGTGGGCCAACGGCCCGCCCGGGAGAGCCCACATGTCTTTGTAGGGCTCGCGGATGCGGCGGACCAGAGGTAGCCACAACGTGGGTCGACCTGACTTCTCACTGGGGCGGAGCGCGAAAATCACCGTTGAAATAGCCAACGACGGCGGTGCGAGCCGCCTCTCGGCGACGTTTGCTGAGTTGGTGTTCACGGCGTTCACCTCGCTTCATCGCCGTCCCAAAACCACTCCCGTATAGCGAAGCGTTAGTTAAAGTCATGTTGACTAGAACTAATGGTACGGCTCAACTGGTGGTTAGCAAAATGCTTTACGTCACACCTGCTTCACGGCCGCTTCCATCAGCGGCAAAGTGCGGCCCTGGATGTGACTGTTCAGGACAATGACAGACGAGCACCGGACCACCGACTTGGTTGCGATCATGGCATCGAGCACGCGCTGCATATCCGGGTTGGACCGCGCCGCGATCCTCACCATAAGGTCCGAGTTTCCCGTGACCGTGTGGACCTCGATAATCTCCGGGATGGCGCTCAGGCTTTCGATGATGGCGTCGTGGCCAATCTCCTGCGTGATGGTCACCGAGCAGAAGGCCACCACCGGAAAACCGAAATTGGCGGGATCCGGCTGCGGAACCCAGGAACCAATGACCCCGTTCTCAATCATCCGGTCAATTCGGGACTGCACCGTAGCCCTTGCGACCCTGAGCACGCGGGAGGCCTCCAGCACTGAGGATCGCGGTGAATCAGTGAAGAAACGTACAATTTTTGCATCAAGCGCATCGACCAGCATCAAAGTTCCTGTCCCCGGGGATCCGTACCCATCACATCGCTAAAGCAAAAAGTGATGTATCTTACAAACTGCGAGAATTATTCCACGGCTCTTGCTGCGTCGTCGACGCCTGCGTGCCAAGCCCATGAGGCCAGCACGCCAAACCAGCATGTAATCCATAGAAGGTAGACACGTATGACAACGAAGTCCATCGCGGCTCCTGCCCCAACATCCGGCCTCGGCCACTCACTCAAACCTCGCCAGCTCACCATGATGGGGCTCGGCAGTGCGATCGGGGCAGGCCTCTTCCTCGGTTCAGGAGCGGGCGTCCAGGCCGCTGGTCCCGCAGTGCTTATTTCCTACCTCGTCGCCGGGACGCTGATCATCCTGGTTATGTGGGCCCTCGGCGAGATGGCAGCTGCCAACCCGAACAGCGGCGCGTTCTCCGTGTACGCAGAGAAAGCCATGGGCAAGACCGCCGGAGGAACCATCGGCTGGCTGTGGTGGCTCCAGTTGGTGGTGGTCATTGCCGCTGAAGCTATCGGAGCAGCCGGACTGCTGTTCTCCATCTGGCCCGTCATCCCCGTCTGGGTCCTTGCGCTGGTCTTCATGGTGGTCTTCACGGGAATCAACCTGGTGGGCGTCCGCAACTTCGGCGAGTTCGAATTCTGGTTCGCCATCCTCAAGGTGGCCGCAATCGTCATCTTCCTGCTGATCGGCGCAGCCTTGCTGTTCGGCTGGCTGCCAAACGTCCCATCCCCCGGGTTCTCAGCATTTGGCGACTTTGCTCCCAACGGTATTGGGGGCATCGCCGCCGCCTTGTTCGTAGTGATCTTCGCGTTCGGTGGAACCGAGATCGTCAGCGTTGCTGCTGCCGAAACCGAGAACCCCGCCCACAGCGTGGGCAAGGCCATCCGCACGGTGGTCTGGCGCATCCTGGTCTTCTACATCGGCTCCGTGTTTGTCATCGCAGCCGTTCTTCCCGTGGGCTCGGAGGGCCTGAAGTCCCCGTTCGCCGGCGTGCTGGACCTTGCGGGAATCCCCGGTGCCGGCGCGGCCATCACCCTGGTAGCAGTCGTTGCCCTGCTGTCCGCCCTCAACGCCAATCTCTACGGCGCCTCCCGCATGATTTTCTCCCTCTCGGAGCGCGGGGAAGCTCCCCGCTTCCTGTCCCGCCTCAGCGGCTCAAAGGTTCCCGTTGCCGCCGTCGGAATTTCGGTTGCCTTCGGCTTCATCGCAACGGTCCTTGAACTACTGTTCCCGGAGAAGATCCTGCCCGCCTTGCTGAACCTCGTGGGCTCCACGTGCCTGGTGGTCTGGGGTACCGCACTGGTGTCGCAGTTCATCCTGCGCCGCAGGGCTGACCGGGACGGCACGGAGCTGCCGCTGCGCATGAAGGGATTCCCCTTCCTCACCATCGTCGGCCTCGTCCTGCTGGGCCTGATCCTGGTGGTGGGCTTCGCCAACCCGGAAAGTGCCGGACAGCTGATCGGAACATTCATTTTGATCCTGGTCATAGCCGCCGGTTGCTTCATCAACGCCAAGTCAAAGGCCGCCAAACACTCCACATCCGTCGAGTAACCAACTGTTTATCATCACAAAGAAGCCCTGCACAGTTTGTACTGTGTAGGGCTTCTTTGTGTTCCCAAATTGTACAAAGTGTTTCGTTTGAACTGAGCTGATTGCGCACACTCCCCCTGGGTGACTAGGGTCACAGCCATGACTACACATCCTGTGCTGGCCGCCGTCGATGATGACGCGGCCCCGCTCACCCACCAGCAACTACGTGAGCTGTACACCCTGATGGCAGCCGTCCGGCACTTGGACACTTCAGCCGTGGCCTGGCAGCGCCAGGGGATCATCCCGGGCTACGCGCCGGAACTCGGCCAGGAGGCCGCACAGGTGGGCAGCGGCTACGCCGTTGACCGGACCAGGGACTTCGTCTTCCCCACCTACCGCGAGATGGGCGTTGCCCGTGCCATGGGCCTGGACATGGTGGGCTACATGTCCACCCACAAGGCCACGTGGCACGGCGGCATGTACAACCCGCTGGAGTCCAGGTTCGCACCCATCCAGGCCGTGGTGGCAGGTTCAGTGCTGCACGCTGTGGGTTGGGCCCACGGCCAAACCCTGGCCGGCCACGCCAAGGGTGAAACGGGCGTAGCCATGACGTACTTCGGCGACGGCGCCTCCTCCCAGGGTGACGTCCACGAAGCCATGAACTTCGCCGCAGTCATGAAAGCCCCTGTGGTCTTCTTCATCCAAAACAACGGCTGGGCCATCTCCGTCCCTACGGAACGCCAGGTTGCCGGCGGCTCCGTCGCAGCTCGCGCCGCAGGCTACGGAATCCCGTCCTTGCAAGTGGACGGCAATGACGTCGTGGCAGTCTACGAAGCCACTCGTTCTGCTTTCGCGCACTGCCGCGCGGGCAACGGCCCCGTGGTCATCGAGGCCATGACCTACCGTCGCGGTCCGCACTCCACCGCGGACGATCCCGGCCGCTACCGCACGCTGGAGGAGGAACGCCTCGACGCCGGCGAGGATCCGCTGGAGCGGTTCAAGCAGCGGCTCCTCGCCGAAGGAGTGGCCGACGAGGCCTTCTTCGCGGACGCACAGCGCTCGGCTGAAGAAGAGGAAGAAGCCGTCCGGGCAGGCATCGCTGACCTGGGTCCAAGGCCCGGCGCCGAAATGTTCAGCCTGGTCTTCCAGGAACCAACGCCAGCCCTTCAATCCCAAGCCACCGCGTGGCGTGAGGAGTCCGAACATGCCTGAGACCATCACCGACCTGCGAACGACGGACAACAGCACGGACACCGCTGCAGCCGGCGTTCAGCAGCTTTCCATGCAGCAAGCACTCAACCGTGCACTCGACGAGGTCCTGGCTGAGAACCCCAAGACCGTCATTTTTGGCGAGGACTGCGGACGGCTTGGCGGCGTCTTTCGCATCACCGACGGCCTCCAGGCAAAACACGGCGAGGCACGCGTCTTCGACACCCCGCTCGCCGAGTCCGGCATCCTTGGCATGTCCGTGGGCCTGGCAATGGCAGGCTTCCACCCCATCCCGGAAGTCCAGTTCGACGGTTTCGCCTACCCGGCCATCAACCAGATCGTCTGCCAAATCGCGCGAATGAACTACCGCAGCCGCGGCACCCTACCCATGCCGATCACACTGCGTGTACCCAGCTTCGGCGGTATCCGCGCACCGGAACACCATGGCGAGAGCCTGGAAGCGCTCTTCGCGCACGTCCCCGGGCTCAAGGTGGTCTCCCCCTCCAACCCGCACGACGCCTACCATCTGATGAAGTACGCTGCCACCCGGCCGGACCCGGTGATCTTCATGGAGCCCAAGTCGCGCTACTGGCAAAAGGGGCCTGTGGACGTCACCACTCCGGTACCCGGTGAGGCAGCCCACGACGGCGACACGTCCAACGGCGGCAGCCTCACCGGCGCCCATGTGGCCAGGGAAGGCCGTCACCTCACCCTCGTTGCCTGGGGTGCCATGGTCTCCCGTTGCCTGCAGGTTGCTGAGCTGGCGGCCGAGGACGGGATCGACGTCGAGGTCCTGGACCTGCGGTGGCTTAAACCGATCGACGCAGAAGCCCTGGCGAGGTCTGTCGGGAAGACGCGCCGCGCCGTCGTCGTCCATGAAGCGCCGCTGACCTCAGGTTTGGGTGCGGAGGTGGCCCAGCTCATCACGCAGAGCTGCTTCGCCACACTCAAGGCGCCGGTTGAACGCGTGACCGGTTTCGACGTGCCCTACCCCTCCGGAGACCTGGAGGACGAATACATCCCCAACATCGACCGCATCCTCTTTGGGATCCAACGTGTACTGGAGTACCGTCGTGGCTGAAATTTCCTTCCCGCTCCCCGACCTCGGCGAGGGCCTCATTGAGGCGACCGTGCTGGACTGGCTCGTGGAGCCCGGTCAGCAGGTGGAACGCAACCAAGCGATAGTGGAGCTCGAAACCACAAAATCGGCCCTCGAATTGCCGAGCCCGCAGGCGGGTAAAGTGGTGCGTATTCACGGGGCGCCCGGTGACACCATCAACGTTGGCGAACCGCTGATTGTGTTCGAGGTTCCGGATGACACCGCCGGGATCGTGGGCACTGTTCCGAAGGACGAAGCACCCAAGCGCCGGGTCCGCCTGAGCGCCGTACTCGATGAGGACTGACATGATGACCGGCAGGCACACCATGGAACAGCACAGGCACACGGTAGAGGGAACGGACCCCGGGCTGTTCGTGGAAGTTCACGAGCCGTCCACCGACGCCGGGCTGCGCCCCGTCCTGCTGATTCACGGCTTCTCTTCCTCCACGAAACTGAACTGGGTGGACAGCGGGTGGATCACCACGCTTCAGGATGCCGGCCGCCGGGTCATCACCGTAGACCTGCCGGGTCACGGCCGGAGCCACTCCCCCGAGGACCTGGATTCGTACACCCCCAGCCGCATCCGCGCCGACCTCCTCCAAATAGTGACCGACGCCGGGGCCCGGCCCTTGCGCGACGGCGACCCGTCCACGGGACTCGACGTCATCGGCTATTCACTGGGATCGCGGCTGGCTTGGGAATTTGGCGCCACCCAGCCGGACTTGGTTCACCGCATTGTCCTGGGCGGGCCGAGCTCGGCAGATCCGTTGGCAGCTTTCGACCTCGTTGCCGCCCAGCGGCATCTGGCCGACGGCACACCCATTGAAGACTCGTCCACCGCCGGGCTCCTGAAGATGGCCCAGATGCTTCCTAGCAACAACCTGTTCGCCATGTTGTCGCTCATAGAGGCCATCAAGGGCGAGCCCTTTGATCCCGCGGAGGCCGCCCCGCACATGCCCCTCTTGCTCGTAGCCGGCGAGAAAGACGAACGGGCGGCCACCATGCCCGAGTTGGCCTCGATCGCCGGCAAGCGTGGAGGCATGGTGGAGACTCTGGTGATTCCGGGGCGCACCCATACCAACGTGATAACCAGCCGGGCGTTCAAGGAAGCCGCCGTCGAATTCCTCGGGGTATAGCAGTCAGCGGGCCAGCCGCTCAGCATTAAGGCTCATACGTTCCAGTACGCTGAGGGCCATTGCGTACTCGTCGATGCCGATGCCCATGGACAAGTCCTGACGCGCATCTTCCACCATCCGTTGGGCCTCGTGGTACTTTTCCCGACCACGTTCGCTCAGTGCCAGCCTGTCATCGATCATGGTGATCATTCCCCGCCCCACCAGGGCTGCAAGTTCCCGCTCGCGCAGCCGGGCATCGCCGCCCCACACCGGCTGGAGGATGTCCTCCAGCTGATCAGGCAGCAGGGCACCCTCCGAAAGAGTGCCCAAGGTGTGCCATTGGCGCTTAGTGAGCTTGATCCTGGCCAAGGTGGCGTCCAGCTGGACTTCCAATGCGGCGTCCAGCCTTTTGATCCAATATCCGATGGGCTTGTTCACAAGGCCATGCTTTCAGTGGGGGCGCCACCGGGCAAGGTCTGGACGGTAGGCTTGGGAGTGCAACGAATTACGTGGAAGTGGAGCAGATGGGCATGCGTTTCAAGGACCGCGCGGAAGCCGGTCGACGCCTGGCTGAAGGACTGCCCCAGCTGAGGGAACGGCCGGATACCATCGTCCTTGGCCTGGCCCGTGGCGGGGTCCCGGTAGCCGCAGCCGCAGCTGCAGAACTGTACTTGCCGTTTGGCGCTGTACTGGTCCGCAAGCTGGGCATTCCGGGGCGTGACGAGACCGCTTTCGGGGCATTGGCTTGGTCCCGGGGGGACGTCCTTAGGATCGTCAACAGACCCCTGAAGGAGCTTGTCCTGGCCCACGGCATTTCCCAGTCCGCCTTGGATGCAGTGGAAGCGCATGAGCGTGCCGAACTTATCCGTCGCGCCAACCGCTACCCGGGTATCAGCCACGATCTCCGCGGAAAGACCGTGGTGCTGGCCGACGACGGCCTGGCTACGGGGGCCACCATGCGGGCAGCCGTGGAGGCGGTCCGGGCGGGCGGGGCCGGCACAGTCGTCGCGGCGGTACCGGTTGCCTCGCTGGAAGCCTCGACGTCGCTGGGTCGGGTTTGCGACTTTGTGATGGCGTTGCACACTCCCGGAAAGTTCCATGCTGTCGGCGCCTTCTACGAACGCTTCGAGCAGTTGTCGGACGACGACGTCGTAGGCCAGCTTGAAACTGCAGAGGCCAGCGGCCGCAAGTAGCCGCCGTCGTCCATAAACGCGAAGAGTCCTGCGGGGACGCAAAGACGGGCGCGGCCCCTGGACCGCGCCCGTCTTTTGGACTTTGTTGGAGCTTCTAGTGGTGGACGCTGTATCCCAACGGACGACCCCGGGTTTCCTTGGCCAGGATCACGCCAATGGCAGAGATAACGCACAGCACCATGATGTAAATGCCCACCGAGCCGGACCACTTGGTGGTGTCCAGGAGTGCTTGGGCAATGAGGGGAGCGAAGGCACCGCCCAGAATTGCACCCAACGCGTACCCGATGGATATTCCCGAGTAGCGGACCTGGGCCGGGAACATCTCCGCATACATGGCAGACATTGGACCATAGGACAGACCCAACCCAATGGTAAGGACGAACAATGCGGTTCCGTAGAGCACGATGTCCTTGGAATCGATGAGCACGAACATGGGAATCATCCAGGCAAAGACCAGGCCGTAGCCGATGAGGAAAGTCTTGACGCGGCCGATCTTGTCAGACAACCAGCCACCCACCATGGTGAAGATGAGCCAGCCAAACGAAGCGATGGTAGTGGCCAGCAAAACCTGGGGCGTGGGCATCTTCAACGTACGTGTGGCGTAGGAGATGAAGAAGGCAATCAACAAGTAGCCAGCGGCGTTGTTGGCGATGAAGATCAGCGCGGCCAGGACCACTTCCTTCTTGTTCTTCCGGAACAATTCACCCAAGGGCGCCTTGCTTTCGGCCTTGCGCTGAGCGATCTCCTTGAAGACAGGGCTTTCGCCGACTGCGCGTCGAATGAGGTAGCCCACCACGATGAGGACCACGGACAGCAGGAACGGAACGCGCCATCCCCAGGACGCGAAATCTTCCTTGGACATGCCCGACTGCAGCAGGAACAAGAGCCCGGTGGCCAGGATCATGCCGATCGGAACACCGATCTGCGGGTAGGCACCGAACAGTCCGCGCTTTTTGAGGGGCGCATGCTCCACAGCCATGAGTGCAGCACCACCCCATTCGCCACCGGCCGAGAATCCTTGGACCACACGCAGGGTGATCAGGAGGATGGGGGCCCAGACACCGATGGTGGCGTAAGTGGGCAGCATCCCGATCAATGCGGTGGCAGCACCCATCATGACCAACGTCATTACGAGCACGGCCTTGCGGCCCAGGCGGTCACCGAGGTGCCCGGCCACAAAGGCGCCCAGAGGCCTGAACAAGAAGCTGATGCCGATGGTGGCGAACGACAGGAGCTGGGCGACTCCCGGGTTGGACTTCTCCAAAGGAGAAAGGAACAACGGTGCCAACAGCGTGGCTGTCAGCTGGGCAAAGATGAAGAAGTCGTACCACTCAATGGTGGTGCCCACCAGCGTCCCGGCCAGAACCCGGCGCTCTTCGCGCTTGGTGCTTGGCCCTGACGGTGAATCGACAGTGGAAGTTTCGGTCATTGGAACTCCATGGGGTGAGAGTGACTGGTCGGCACGTGACTTGCATTAACCGACAGAACGGTCAGTTAGGAAAGAATACTACAACCTGTGACTCAAAGCACAGACCCCTGTCGTGTCGACCACCATAGAATGGTTCGCATGAATCCCCGCAGCGACGTCAAAGGTCCGCCGGAAACGGCAACGCAGGTTCCGCCGTCGCAAACGCTCTCCCGCGGTATCCGCGCGCTGGAAATTCTGGCAGCGGCTGAACGCCCCCTCAGCATTGCCGAACTCACGGAGGCCCTCGGGGTCCACCGGTCCGTGGCCTATCGAATTTTGAGGACGCTTGAGGACCACTCGTTGCTGGTGCGTGACGACTCCGGCCGCGTGCAGCCGGGCCCGGGACTGTCGGTCCTGGCCCGCGGAGTCTCGCGGAACCTGCAAACCGCAGCACTACCCGAGCTCACCCAGTTGGCGAACACACTGCACATGACTGCCTTCGTGGCGGTGTGGGACCACCAGGAATGCGTCAACCTGGTCACCGTTGAGCCTCGACACTCAGGTGCCGCCCTCGCCCAGCACCCGGGCAACCGCCACCCCATCGCCACCGGCGCTCCCGGGATCGCCATCCAATCAACCATGACGGAGGACCGCTGGCAGCAGGTAGGAGCAGGGAACCCCTACCGCGCCGAAGCGCACGAAGCCCGCCGCCTGGGCTACGCAACCAGCCACGACGAAGTCATCGCCGGCCTGTCCTCCATCGCCGCCCCCATCCGCGTTCCGGGCGGCCGGCCGGCGGCGATCGCCGTCGTCTATATCCGCTTGGACCAGGACGCTGACGCCGTGGGCAAGGCGCTGGCCGACAGTGCTGCTCGTATCGAAAGCCAGCTGGCCTGATTCCCCTTTAGTCCTCTGCTCCATGGCCGATCCGGGCGTACAGTGCCGGCTGCGAGCGCCGGAGGCGCAAGCCCCAGATGACGCCCGCAACCCCGGGCAGCAGCACCAGCAACGGCAAGACGAACGTAGCGGCCGTTGACTCGGTCTGCCCCAGCAAGACGTTGAAGTTAACCATGATGAGCACGAAAACAACCGCCAGCAGCACGAATCCCAGTCCAGGAGCGATGACCCTCACCCACAGGCTGGCCCCGTGCTGCTGCCGCCGGAAGAAACCGATCACAGCTACCGACACCACGGTCATCAGCAGCACCAGCCCCATGGCACCGCTGTTGGTCAGCCAAGTGAACATGGTCAGTACGGGGTACAGTTCACCGAGTTCGGAACTTGCACCGGCAATCGCAAAGCCAAGCATTACGACGACGGCGATCACCGTTTGCGCCAGCGAACCGGCGAACGGTGCCCCACTTTCCGCCCGCACCTTGGCGAGCGCCGACGGCAGGACGCGCTCGCGGCCGAGGGAGAAGAAATAGCGTGCTACGGCGTTGTGGAAACTAACGAGTGCGGCGAAAAGGCTCGTGACAAAGAGGATCTGGGCTATGTCGCTGAGCAGCAGGCCCCCATGGGTGCCCAGGAAAGCAAAAATCATGTCCGGCCCGTTGGTAGTAGCCGCCTCGACCACGGCGGATGGTCCTGCCCCTACGCTCATTGCCCAGGCGGATACAGCATAGAAGACAGCGATGATTCCCACAGCGGCAAACGTTGCCCTTGCGACCGTTCGTTTGGGGTCCTTGGATTCTTCACCGTAAATTGCGGCGGATTCGAAGCCCATGAAGGCCGCGATCCCAAAGGAGAGGACTGCGCCGATGCCGGGAACAAACAAGCTTTCGGGACTGAAAGTCACTGCGCTGATCCCTTCCGGAGCCACGGAGAGGCTGATGACGTCGTACACGATGACCACCAGGAACTCGAGGGCCACCAGGACACCAAGCACCTTGGCGGACAGGTCCACCCTGTTCACCCCCAGCCACCCGACAACTGCGATGCATAAGAGCACGGGGATCCACCAGGGAACACTGACACCAAGCCGCGCGGATAGGAGCGAGGAGACCGTAAAGCCGAACAAACCGTAGATGCCCACCTGCATCAGGTTGTAGGCCATGAGGGCGATCAGCGATGCCCCCACACCGGCCGGCCTTGAGATACCCTGCGCTATGTAGGCGTAGAAGGCACCGGCGTTGGTGACGTAGCGGCTCATTGCCGCGTAGCCCACGGCGAACAGCGCCAGGATTCCGCCCAGAATCAGGAATGACAACGGCACCCCGGTCACGCCGGTGACCGCGAAGGTGGTGGTCACACCTCCCGCCAGCACAGTCAGCGGTGCAGAGGCCGCGATAATCATGAAGGTCACTGCCGGTACGCCGAGCCGCCGTTTGGTACCGACTGTTCCGGCGGTCCTGCCCTTGACGGGGTTATCCACGCTCATAGTGTGCTCCTGCCTCGGTGCCGCGGGAGATTACACGGCACGGTGTCTGTCATTCCGCAATCTTCCACCGCAGGGAGCGTGCGTGACTTGTCTCACACGGCAGGGTAGTTGTCGCTGCACGCAAGCACGGCCGAACCCGGGCCCCGGTGTAGAATCGTGGGCAAGCTCACGTCCGCGTTATCGGCATTACAGCCTTGGAGGCAACGGCGCCCGCGGGCCCTTGAAAGGGAGTTTGATGACCGTCGCGGCAGATATGGGCCCCGCAACCGTGGAAACCATCGTGGCGGAGTCGTTCCAGGAGTGGAGCAAGGCAATCTCCACTTCCTTCGTACCCCTGTTGGCAACGGGGCCGGGCAGTTCTTCCGTCCAGGGGGCAACATTCCACGGAACCATGCGTGCACGAGTGCTGGGGCAGATCTCCGTGGTGGAGATTACTGCCGGGCCCCATACGGTCATGCGCACCCAGGAGCTGATAGCAAAGTCCACAGGGCGGTTCTTCAAACTCAGTATTCAGCTCGCTGGATCGGGCCGCCTGGTCCAGGACGAACGCGAAGCCGTGTTGCGTCCCGGTGATCTCTCCATCTACGACACCTCCCGCCCCTATCAGTTGTCGTTCGACGACGACTTCCGCACTTTGGTGCTGATGTTCCCGCATGTCCTGCTGGACCTTCCGGCCGAGGCCATGGGGCACGTGACCGCCTTGCGCATTCCTGGCGACGAGGGCCTCGGCGAATTGATCAGTCCCTTCCTGGTGAAACTGGCCGACAACCTTGAAGCCCTCTCGGGCACCAACGGGCTCCGGCTGGTGCACAATGCACTGGACCTGGTGACCACGCTCTTCAACGGTGAACTCGATCAATTGATCGAGACGGGCCGGGATCCGCATCTCCTGCTGCTGGGCCGCATCCACGATTACATCGAAGCCAATCTCGGGGACTCCGAGCTCTCCCCCGGGACCATCGCGGCAGCCCACTACATCTCCACGCGGCACCTGCACGATCTCTTTCAGGAAATAGGGACGACCGTGGCCTCGTCCATCCGGCAACGACGACTCGAACGATGCCGGCGCGACCTCAGGGATCCGGTCCTGGCCGATCGACCGGTCACTGCCATCGCCGCCCGGTGGGGGTTCACCGATGCTGCCCATTTCAGCCGGATCTTCCGGGCCGCGTTCGGGAACTCTCCCACCGGTTACCGCAACGCCGCTTAGCAGCTAAGCCTGAGGCTGTCGCTTCATCACCAACGACGTAACAACGCCCAGCAGCAAAAGGCCCGCAGCCGCCGCCATTGAAACCACGAATGCCGCCCCCGGGCCTTGCGTTTCAGCCAGTTGCCCGGCCAAGTACGAGCCAAGCGCTGTTCCAGCGACAATCCCGCTGGCGAGGGCCGTCATCACCGTTGCCATGCGCCCTGCCGGCGCCACCACGCCGCCAATGCTAAAGACTGTCACCATCACCGGCCCCACGGGAATGCCCAGTATCAGCAGAACAAGAACCATGGGCCAGATGCCCGCGGGGAGAAGCAGCAAAAGGGACAAAACGGACATCGTGAGCGCTGCGGCAACCCAACGGGAAGCCAGGCTGAACCGTTGCGGCCAAAACGCCACGGACAGGGCAGCCACAGCAGAGCTCAGGCCCATTACTGCGTACAGGAGTCCAGCGATCTCGGCCGTAGCGTACTGCGCAGAGAAAGCACTTAGTGCGTTTTGCGTCGCACCAAAGAATGTCCCCATGCACACCATCGCCACCACCGGAACGGCCACCACAGCCCCCGCCCAACGGTTGCGCCGCTGCCGACCCACGTGGGGGGACTGCTCTCCGGGAGTCACGACGCCGGCATTCGGCTTCCGAGGTGCCGGTACAACGGCCAACTGGCTGGGATGAATCGCAAAAGCAGGAACCAACGTGATGGTCATCACGGCTGCCAAGGCGAGTGGCAACCAGGGTGCCACCATGCTTGCCAGGACACCCACAAGGGCAGGGCCGAGGACAAAGGTGACCTCGTCCGCGGTGCCTTCATAGGACAGAGCGGTATCCAGGTCAGCCCGGTTGGCTGCAACGCTTCTGCCTCCGTTGGCTGACGACGGGGATAAGTTGCGGGTTGTCAGCGCCATCCATCGGACACGGGCCATGGGACCCACCTGGGGGCAGCTGGCTCCCGCGAGGAAAGCTGCAATGAGGACACCCACTGCATCGCCCGCTGAGCCATAGCCGGGAGTGAGGTACGCCGCAGCAAGGAGGCCGGCGACCGCAAGGGTGTTGATGACTGCGGCCACGAGGAGCACGATCCGCTGCCCGGCCCGGTCAGCCAACGAGCCGAGGACGGGAGCACCCAACGCTGAGCCGATGCCCACCGCTCCGGCCGCCATGCCGCCAATCGCGTAGGAGTGGCTGACTGCAGTGACCAGCGTCAGGGTACCGACTGTCAGCATTGCCAGGGGGAGCCTGGCGAAAAGGCCCAAGGGAAGGAAGCCGGGTCCGGCCAGTTCGGGAAGCCGCGCGAAGCGGCCCGGCAGGCGTGAGGGGCGTGCGGCAGCCGATGATAGCGGCTGTGTAACTAAAGAAGATTTTTCCATTAATCCGGGTTCGCTAAAGTGTGCGCATCGTCCCTCCTCCCGATGCGCGCGACCCGGTGTAACGGGTTAAGTCTATCGGACAGCTGTCAGACCGGTACGGCGTCGGCAATCCGCACGTTGGAACCGTGTCTGCCCTTCACCACTTGTAGCTGGCTGGTAATGCGTTGCTTCATCTCCCCAACGTGACTGACGAGGCCAACTACCCGGCCGCCGTCGCGCAGTCCCTCCAAGGCGTCCATCACCTGCTCCAAGGCTTGTTCATCGAGACTGCCGAAGCCTTCGTCAACAAACAGTGTCTCGATGTCCACGCCCCCGGCCTCCTGCTGGACTACGTCGGCCAGGCCAAGGGCCAATGACAACGACGCCATGAAGGATTCGCCTCCCGAGAGCGTGGAAGTGTCCCGCCGTTGGCCGGTCCACTCGTCCACGACTTCAAGACCGAGGCCGGACTTCGCGCCTCTGGCGGCCTTGGCGTCCGTATGCTGCAAGGTATATCTGCCGTCGCTCATGGCCACGAGCCGCTCGGAGGCGGCGATTGCCACTTGTTCCAGCCGTGCAGCAAGGACATAAGTATTCAGGCTCATCCGGTAGCTGTTGTCGCCCGATCCCCTCACGGTGTCGGCCAGCTCAGCAAGCATGTGCGCCCGGTTCCGCGGCCCGCTTCCTGCTTGTGCCAAGGCCAAATACTGCCTCCGGAACCGGGTAACAGCGTCCACCGATTTTGCGGCAAGACCCGCAGACAAAGCCTTGGCCCGTGCAATGTCTGCGGCATTGGAAGCAATCAGCTTCGCTTCAGCAAGTTCAGCTTCTCCCAAGGGATGCTCATCCATGCTGGCTTCCTTGGCGGCAAGGACCAGGTCCTCACTGGCAAACAACTCATCCAAACGGGATGATTCAGCCTCGAAATCTGCCAGGTCTTTCTCAAGGCCCACAACATCGGCCGGTGAGAGGATCTCCAGGCGAGCCTCGTCAGCGGAGGTGAATCCGGATTCCGGCAAAGCTTTTTGGAGCGACAAGGCGGCGTCTTCCCGGGCTTGTACTGCTCGCTCCAGTTCGCGGTCTGCATCCGCAGCTGCTTGCAGAAGTTCCTGCTCAACCATCAATGCTTCCAGCCGCTCGCGCAGGCTCGGGAAGTCGCCCTTTAAGCCAGCCAGATCCTTTTCAAGGACAACGAATTGCTCCTGAAGCAGGTGAACGGCGGACGACGCGTGGGCTGCCGCGCTCACCGACGCGTCATGTTCCTCCTGCATCAGGGAAATGTGCTTGGTGAGGGCTTCCTGCCGGCCCCGAAGCTTCTCCAGCGAGCCTGCCGCTTTACGTGCCTCCGCACTAGCTTCCTGGGCAGATCTCAGTTTGGCCTCCGCCTCAGCAGCATCGGTTGAACCTCCCTGGGCAACGAGTCCAGCGAGCACCTGGGCTAAGGAGGAAACTTGCTCGGCGAGGAGCCCCAGAGCTTTTTCACTGGCCTCGAACTGTTCCTTGGCTTCTTCCTCTTCCTGGGCAAGGGAGAGTGCTGACCGCACAGCTTCGGCGGGGTTGGGGTGTTCTGCACTTCCGCAAACAGCGCACGGCTTACCGTCTTCCAGTGCCGCTGCCAGTTCCCCTGCTGCGTTGGCCAAACGCAACTCGCGGACGTCGAGCCACTGTTGCCGGAGGTCCTGCGACGCCGACCGGGCCTGGACGTGCTTTCCAGTAACCTTGGCCAACTCGCTGGCAGCCGTGTCATGGCGGGCCACGACTCGAACCAGCTCCGCCGCGGCCTCCGCATCCCGCTCCAGTTCTGTCAGTTGGCCAGCCAAAGGCTCGAGCGGCTGGATCTGCGACTCCACAGCGGACACGTCGTCGCGCAGCTGTTCCAGCACGGCCGCCGAAGCCTCGGCAGCGGCTTGATGTTCCGCCGTTTGACCACGCTTGGCGGCAAGGCGCGCAGTGATCTCTTCCAATCGCTGCTCATCGTGCAGCCGGGCCTCAAGGACTGCGCTGATTGCCTTGACATTTTCCAAGGCAGCGGCAGTGTTTGTTGCCTCCAAGCCGGCCGCAGCAAGTTTCCCTCGGAGGCCTTCCGTCCGCGCAGCCGCGGTTTCGAGTTTACGCGCTGCAGTATCGACCGCTTCCAGATGTCCGCTGAGCACAGCAGCGCGTCGGTGCCTTCCGAGCATCTCTTTGTTCTCCAGAGCCCGGGGAGCTGCCAGTTCAAGCAGGACCCGCCGCTGCATTGCAGCGCCGAGCCGCCCATGCCGGAGCGCTTTCTCCTGCGCCTCTTGGAATTGCTCCATGAGGCGGTTGGACAATGACTCTGCCGCAGCAGACTCGTCCAGCCTGCGCTCCCATTCAGCTTTGACTTCTGTCTCCACACCGGAAAGCCAGGACTCAGGCTCCTGACCCGGCTCCTTGCCGGCGGTTGGAGCGGCAGCGGCAAGACCGAGTTGTTCCTGTTCCGCGGCAACCCGGTCAAGCAGCAGCTTGAGTTCGGACGCGTTCTCCTGCACGGCACGGGTGGCCTCGGTTGCTTGCTGAACGACTTGGCGTTCAACAGCTTCAAATCGTTGCGTGCCGAACAACTTTTGGAGGAGTTCCAACCGGTCGTTGGCCTTGGACCTCAGGAAAGCCGCGAAGTCGCCTTGAGGCAGCATCACTACCCGGGTGAACTGCTCCCGATCCATGCCAAGGACGTCCGAGAGCTCGGCACCTACCTCGTCGTTCCTGGAAGACTTCTCTTCCCAGCTCCCTGCCACACGTTCCCTGAGGAGGGTCTTGGCCTGCTGGGTGGTGAATCCGTTGCGCCCGCGAGCGCTGGGCCGGTCCCAGGCCGGCGAACGCGTCACTTCAAAACGGCGCCCGCGTGCTGAGAACTCACAGACCACGCGCGGCTCCGCGGCTGGCGCCGCATGGTCGCTTCGTAGCCGTTTCCCTTCTTGGCGTGCACCGGGAACGGACCCGTACAGCGCGAAACAGATGGCATCCAGAATGCTGGTCTTGCCGGCACCCGTAGCGCCATTGAGGAGGAAAAGACCCTGTGCGCTCAGATGATCGAAGTCAATATGTTGGGGCGTCGCAAACGGACCGAAGGCTTCGATGTCCAAACGATGAATTCTCACAGCTCAGCCTCCTGCAACCGGACAGCTTCAAGCGCTTCCTGCAGCGCCGCTTCCTCTGCATCGCTGGCACCGCGATCCCTGACATGTTCCAGAAAACCACAGCAGACTCCAAGGTCGTCTTCGGCAGCGGCGAGCCGATTACTGTAACTGGTGGAAGTCCGTGCCTCCGCGCCTTGGGGATCGAAGGAGAGAACGAGGGTATCGGGGAAGCGGGTGCGCACCCTCTCCATGGCCTGCGCGGGCCGTTGTGCATCCGTCAATGTGATCTGGCAGTAAGCACTCTCTGCCCAGGTGTGTTCTTCGGCGCCGAGCAGATCATCCAGCGTCCCACGCAACGTGGCGAGGGACTTGGGGGCATCCCAAACAACTTCCTCAACAGCGATTACTCCGTCGGCGTCAAGGTCCACCAGCCAGGCACCTTTGTGGTGGTTGGCCTCCGAGAATGAATAGGCCAAGGGAGAACCGGAGTAACGGACATTGGGTGCCAATTCCTGCCGCCCATGGAGGTGACCCAGTGCGGTGTAGGCGAAGTCTTCAAAGAGATCCAATGGAACGGCGCCCAGGCCGCCGATGCTCAGGTCCCGTTCGCTTTCCGAAGTAAGGCCCCCACTGGCAAAGGTATGCGCGAGGACCACCGGATACACGGGTCCGGAAGCGCGGCGGGCTTCAACATCCTGATGGATCCGCTCCACTGCCGCCAAAGTGACATCAAAGTGGTTGGCGTTCTCAGCGCCCAGGCGCTCGGCCACGAGCCGGGGTTCAAGATAGGGGATGCCGTAGATGGCGACGTGGCCGTTTCCTGTGCCGTCCTTGCCATGTCCATCGGCGCCATGTCCATCGGCTCCCAGGGGAAAGAGGATCGGCACATCAAGATCTTCCACGTGCGTCCTCAAGTGCACTCCCCCGCGTTCCAGCAGACGCGAGGCAAAGCCCAACCTGATGGCTGAGTCGTGGTTGCCACTGGTCAGGACAACCCCGGCCCCTGCCTGAGTAATGCGCACCAGGGCATCATCAAGCAGTTTGACCACATCCAGCCCGGGCAAGGCACGATCGTAGACGTCTCCGGCTATCAGCACCACGTCAACGGACTTGGATTCAACCAGCGACACCAACTGGTCCACGAATTTGCGTTGGGCTTCAAGCATGCCAACGCCGTGGAATGACCGGCCAAGGTGCCAATCGGAAGTATGAAGTAACCGCATATTCTCAAGTTAACCGGGGGCACCGACAATAAAGCGCAGGCGAGCCGTCCGCCGTCGATCCCGTGAGGTTATTTGCCCTTTGTGCCGTCGAAGAAGTCGCGGGCGTCATCATTGACCGGCGCAGTCGCAACACGTCGGGTAGCGGCCTCGTCAGATTTCGCAGGAGCTTCCTTGACCCTGTCGACCTCAAGCGGCTCCTCGTTGGCATCGAAGGCGTCGTTCAGCCCATCGCTGCCGCCCTGGACGTCATCGGTCACGGCGACGGTGGTATGTGACAGGCCTTGGAAGCCACGGAAAGCAAGGCCGGCAAGGGCGGCACCCATCAGTGGGGCCACCCAGAAGAGCCACAAGCTGCCTATCGCCCAAGGCGAGCTGAAGAATGCCTGGGCGGTTGCCCGCGCAGGGTTGAAGGGAAGGTTTCCCAGTACCTGTCCGAGCTGAAGCAGAACAGCCATTGCAAGGCCTACGGCGAAGGGCGCCATGGCAGGAAGTGCCCGGCGGCCTGCGGTCGCGCCAAGGAACACTGCCACAATGAGGGCCGAACCAAGGACTTCAACCAGCAGAACTCCCGCCATCTGCGTTTGTGCGGAAGCATGCTCACCGAACCCCGGGGCAACGACGTCGAACGCCGCCCTGGCGTCCGTGAGGACAGGCACGGTGGTCACCACGAAATAGATCAAAGCAGCACCAACGACGCTGCCAATGATTTGCGCCGCCACATAGGCGACGGCCGCTACGGACCGGATGCGGCCGGCAATCAAATTGCCTAAGGTGATCACCGGATTGAAGTGCCCTCCGGAGACGTAGCCGAAAGCCAGCATTGCCACGGTTACGGCAAGGCCAGTGGCAAGAGCCACCGGCAAGGGGGCCCCACCAGGATTCGAAAAAATGCCGACCCCCACTGCGGCAACCACAACGAACATCGATCCCAAAGCTTCCGCCGACAGCCGGGCAAGAAGTCCCGGTTGGGTGTCGGGTGTGGCTTGTACAGGAGAGGTCATGTCGAGTGAGTCCTTACGGTTGGTATGGATGCCGGGTATCACCGGCCGCACGCTGGCATTGGCAGGGGCAATGAAAGCTCAAAGCCACTGAGTATCTTGCCAGCCGAGTCTGGGCGGTTGCTGAATCCCGCCCTTGAGCTTATCCGCCCAGGGCAATGGCTGCGATGGCAGTGGCACCGAGACCCATCACCGCCAGCGTGCTGACCAGGACAAGCCGGGCTGATGCTGCCTCGTTTCCAACGTGGAGTTGGCGTGAGCGAACCCACACCACGGACGCCAGAACGATGGTGGCAAGTGCCGCCATGAGTGCACAGATCCCTTGGTAATCAAGTCCAGGAAGGCCGGCAACGAGGATGCCGGTGGAGGGCTCAGACGTCAGCCAACTCCGCCAAATGAACAAGTCCACCACCACCAGTGAGATCAACGTCCGTCGCCATGCCAAGGTGGTGCGCTCGGGCTGTAATCCGGGGTCGCGGACTTCCATACTTACCGCGCCACCAGTATCAATACAGCAAAAGCGAACGCTGCTACGGCAACAACAATGGTCATGAACAGCATGACCCTGGAGAACGGGAGCGCCTGATCATTGCGCATGGCGGCTTCCATCTGCCCCCAACGGCGGTAGGAAAGCGCCGCCAGCCCCGCCCCGACCAGCGCCAGCAACACACAAAGGACTAACCGGACGGGTGTGGGCGCGATGTTCGGAGCCAGCTGGTCAACGGCAACTGCGCCGGCGAGCAAGGCCAGGGACGTGCGGATCCACGCAAGGAAGGTGCGCTCGTTGGCAAGGGAAAACCTGTAGTCGGGCGTCTTGCCTGTCCGTCGCCAAGCAGGTTCACGCAAAAGGTCACTCCAAGTTCTGTCAGTGCCGGGCAGCTTCCCCACCATATCAGCGCAGGTTCACGGGCACGGTAAGTTACTGGCATGAGTGTTGAGCCTAAGTCCCCCGCTGTTCCTTCCTTCGAATCCCGTGTCCAGGGGGCACTTTTGGGAGGAGCCCTGGGTGATTCCCTTGGTTATGCCGTGGAGTTCGACTCCATTGCCGCAATTCGTGCACGCTACGGTTCCGGCGGCCTGACGTCTTTCGCGCAACTCGACGGCCGCAGCCACTTCTCGGACGACACGCAAATGACGTTGTATACCGTTGACGGTCTTGTGGAAGCGCTCGAATGGGCCAACGACGGCGTAGCGGCGGACGAAATCGCCTGCCTTTGGCTGGCCTACCTCCGCTGGCTCGCCACCCAGGATGTAGCTGTTGCCTCCTCCGCTCCCGTTCCGCAACCGCGCTGGATCGATGCCCAGGAGGTCCTGCGTCACCGCCGTGCACCCGGAAATGCCTGCCTCAGCGGTTTGGCAACGGGGGAAATGGGAACAGTTGCACGGCCAGTCAATGCCGACTCCAAAGGTTGCGGCACTGTGATGCGTTCAGCCCCGTTCGGACTCATCCCCCACATTCCGCGTGAAGCCGTGTACAAGCTCAGCTCGGACGCCGCTTCGTTGACGCACGGACACCCTTCGGCGCGACTCAGCGCAGCAGCATTTAGCCTGCTGATCCACAACATCGTGGCCGGAAGCGACATCCGCACCTCCGCTATCCAGGCCCTCAGCTATGTCAACGGTGTCCCCACCAAAGCACCCGAGCTGGCGGATCGGCTGGAAGCCGCCCTGCAGTTGTCAATGCAGCCTGCCCCACTGGACCCGGAAGGACTGACCACAGCGCTCGGTGAGGGCTGGATTGCCGAGGAGGCACTCGCCGTCGGCCTCTATGCTGTGCTGTCCACCAGCGGCAGCACGCCGGCAGAACACTTCCGCAATGCCATAACCGTGGCCATCAACCACAGCGGCGACAGCGACTCCACAGGCTCCATAGCCGGAAACATCCTGGGGGCATACTACGGTGAAGACTGTCTTCCGTCCGACTGGCTCGACGCCCTGGAAGCGCCTGAAGTCATTCGCGGCATGGCGGACAAATTGCTTGCCGTCACCACCGGCTAAACCAAAGTCATACCCGGCGGAGCGTGACGTTGTTGCAGGCCTCGCACACGTCCTCGGGGATGAGGCCCCTGCGCTGCAGGAAGCCAAAAATCGCGCAGCCGAGGCAGAAACCCACAAACGCTTCCAGCGAAGCCGCCACGATCAGCACTGCCAGCAGGATCCAGGCGGCGGGCTGGAAGCCGGTGAAAAACAGCACGACGGCGGCACTCGTCAGTGCGGCGCCGATCCCTTGGGCGAAGCGCTTGGGAGGACCGGCCACGAGCTTGGCCTGCCCGATCCTTGGTGCCAACACCTTGACGGACAGGAGGGCAAGTGGGGAGATCCGTGGTCCAAACAGCACACGAAGCCAGAACCCGGCAGCAAGTGCCACCAAGCCCCAAGCCCAGCCGGTCAGCAGGGTGGCGATGGCCACCACCACAACCAGTCCGGCCGTGATCCGGGCAGCATATTCGTTAACGGGATTTGGGAATGCGAAAAAAGCCCGCCAACCAGCCCCACCCTTTGCTGCAGCGCCAGAAGGAGCGTCATCACCGGCAGGACGGCGCACGGGAGCTTGGGGAACGGCTGACTTGGTCATCCCCCAAGGCTAGGAGTGCCGCTCTTCCGGCGGGAAGGATTATTGCGCAGTATGACCAGATGACGCGGCGGCCGGAAGGTTACGCGCCGCCCACCATCTGCAGGAACTCACCCTCGGACACAACCTCGATTTGCTGGCCCTTGGCATGGAGTTCCAGGACCCGCTTGGCTTTGCCAGTGAGTCGGCCGGCACGAAGGTCGCCTGCTACGAAGCCATCACCGACGATCAGAACAGTGGTGCGCGCGGTGACCCGGCTTTCCGGACGTGCCCCCATGTCCGCGGCCCGGGATTTCGCCTCTGGCCTGGTGATGGCGAGGTCACCCGTGAATACCACCGTCTGGCCGAAGAGCGGATGTCCGGGTTCCGCAGCCGGGTTCGGTAGGGGGTTGGGCCCCTCCTCCGGCCAGCTCGAGAAACCGCTGGGGACGCCAAGTGCCCGTTCCAGGGTTCGTTCTGCGAAGCTGCCGGTTTTGGCAGCAAGTGCGGACATGGTCGCTTTGGAGAGACCTTGGGCTGGATCGAATGCCGGTTGCTTCGGCAGGTTAAGGCCAAGGGAAAGGTAGAGTTCGGCGATGCTGTTGGCGTTGTTCCGTCGGGCGATGTCCACAAGGATTCCGGCGCAGGCACGGGCGTCCTCCGCGGCGTCGTGGTGGTTGACCAGGGGAACGCCTGCCTCCTCGGCGGCATAGGGCAGGGAGTTGGACACGAGCGAGTAGCAACGGCGTGAGAGCATCACGGTGCACACGTAGTCGTAGGCTGGCCCGGCAAGGCCGGACACTTCCAGGCCGGATCGGATAACGCCGAGGTCGAATGCCGCGTTGTGGGCAGCGAGCACGTCGTCACCGATAAAGGCGCCAATTTCCGGGAAGAGCTCCCCGAACCGCGGGCGATCAGCGACGTCTTCGGCGCGGATGCCGTGGATGCGCGTGTTGTGGAACTCGAAGTGGTCGTGGTTTTCGGGCGGGCGCATGAGCCAGGAAGCTTCCTCCACTACCACTCCGCCACGGACTTTACTGAGGCCTACCGAACACGGAGACCCCCGGAAGCCGTTGGCTGTTTCAAAGTCGATCGCCGTAAAGTCCAATGCCACTGGACAAGGTTACAGCCGGAAAAGGCCGCCCTTGCCGATTTCTGCGGCGGGGCGGCCCTTCCGGCCTGCATTGTGGCCAACGCTACATCTGGACGCCTACGGAGTGGCCCTGCGAAGGGTTGCATAGGAACCGGCCGCCAGGATGACGCACAGCAGCGCAGCCCACCCGCTGATGCTAAGCGGCGTCTGCTGGGCAAACCAGCTTCCAACATGTCCCCATCCCTGCAAAAACGTCGTGAGGGCAGCGGCACCGATCAGGGCGACTGCTGTGCCCAACGTCGAGACCAGCGTTCCAGTGGTGCCCCAACGCTTGAAGATGGTGGCAAACCAGAACCCGATGATGAACATGAACATCATCAGCACAAAGAAGAATGCTGCTGTCGAGTACCAAGGACCATCAGTGACCCAGGGGATATTGAAGAAGTAGCCATAGACACCCCAGCCGTTGGTTGCCCGTTCCATGACGCCACCCAGCATGTAGAGCACTGTCATCCCGACCGCGATCAGCGAGAAGAGGCCCAAGGTTCCCAGATAGAACGCACGTCGGCTGATGCTGAGGCCCTGAGAGAAGGGAAAGACCAAGGTCATACTCTGGATTCCAAGGACCAGGAAGTACCACAGGGGCGCCTGGCTACCGCCACCATTTTTCCCCTCGGTGACGGGAATGAGCGCGAAGATGGCGAGCGACATCAGGAAGGATGCCGCCAGGATGGTCAACGGCCATCCAATGTACGTCCACTTGTTGATCAGCTGCATCCGGGCGACCGCCAGCGTCCTGCTCATCGCTTTGCCTCCATCGCGTCGTCGGCGAAGTCTCCGGTATTTAGTGACAGGCCGGCTTCGGTACCGGCCATGGTCTTCCGCACCACCAGCTGCTGCAAGGAAACCGGCGATAGTTCAAGGCCCAACTCCTGGGCTTCGGTGCGTTCACGGCCGCTGAGAACCTCGTCCACCGTCACGGAGGCCAAGGAGCCCAGCGTTTCGCGGTGCAGGATCCGTCGGCCAGCCAGGAAGGCGTCCACCTTTTCTGCGGAGCCTGAAACAGTGACAGCCGAACCCCGGATCTCGTCGGCATCGGCGTCCATGATGATCCGCCCCCGGTCGATCACGATGACGTGTTCAAGGAGGTTCGCCACCTCGTCGATCAGGTGTGAGGAAAGGATGATGGTGCGCGGGTGCTCGGCGTAGTCCTCCACCAGGCGGTCGTAGAACAGTTGCCGGGCGACGGCGTCGAGCCCCAGATACGGCTCATCGAAGAACGTCAGTTCTGCGCGCGAGGCGAGGCCAATGATGACTCCGACGGCGGACAGCTGACCGCGTGAGAGCTTTTTGATCCGGCGCTTGAGGGGAAGCTGGAAGTCTTCGGCCAGGCGGTCGGCGAAGCCTTGGTCCCAGTTCTTATAGAAGAGAGCAGCGGAGCGGAAGGCGTGCTGCGGCTGGAAATCGTCCGGGTATTTCTGCGATTCACGGATGAAGCAGATCCGGGCCAAAACGGCATCGTTCTCGTAGGCGCTGTCGCCAAAAACCAGCGCTTCGCCGGAAGTGGCGAAGGCTTGGGCGGTGAGGATGGACATCAACGTGGTCTTGCCCGCACCGTTGCGTCCCAGCAAGCCGTAGATGCGGTTCGCCGAAAGGCTGAGGTTGACGTTGTCCAGAGCGTTGAGGTCTTTGTAATGCTTGATCAGGTTACGGGCCTCGACGATGGTGTCGTTCACAGGGCCGCGCTCCTTTCCTTGTCTGTCCCGGATTCCGGTGCAATCCCGGAGCTGCGTTCAATCATCGTGTTCAGCTGCTCTGTTGAGATGCCCAGCTTTCGGGCCTCCATTGCCAGCGGCTTGACGTATTGCTCGAAAAATTCCTCGGTGCGGCGTGCTACCAGCTGGGCGCGCGCTCCTGTGGCGACGAACATCCCTATCCCCCTGCGTTTATAGAGAATTCCTGAATCCACCAGCAGATTGACGCCCTTGGCAGCAGTCGCGGGGTTGATTCGGTGAAAAGCGGCGAACTCATTCGTGGAAGGAACCTGTGATTCTTCAGCCATGGTGCCGTCGACGATTCCGTTCTCGATGAGTTCGGCGATCTGCATGAAGATCGGTTTGCTGTCATCGATCATCAGCACCACCGCCCTACTGGTTCATTACTCATGTAACTAACCATACAACCAGCAAACCAGCAGTCAAGGGATAGCCGGGAAATATTAGACGACGGCCGTCAAGTAGGCTTGATGGGTGATCTTTTCTGCGATAAGCGACCTTGCCGTATCCACATTCGGAGGCGCGGGACCGGTTTCGCCGCCTATGGCTTCGTTCCTGCCGGACTGGCTGAACCCCGACGTCTTCCTCCGCGATTCACCTTTGGGACCGTGGGTTGTCCTCCTGGTCTGCGCCATTGTGTTCGCAGAAACAGGCCTCTTGGTGGGATTCTTCCTGCCCGGTGACTCCATGCTGTTCACGGCGGGACTCCTGGTCTCCACCGGCGCCATCGAGTTCAATCTGTGGGCCATGTGCGCCATGATTATCGTGGCTGCCATCATCGGCAACCAAACGGGCTACCTGATTGGGTCCAAGGCCGGACCGGCAATCTTCAATAAGCCGGATTCGCGGCTGTTCAAGAAGGAAAACGTGGAGAGCGCCCACGCGTTCTTCGAAAAGCACGGCGGCAAGGCTTTGATCCTGGCGCGGTTCGTTCCCATCATCCGCACTTTCGTGCCGGTGATCGTGGGTGTGGCGCAGATGGACAAGCGCAAGTTCTTCCTCTTCAACGTCATCGGCGCGGTCCTCTGGGGCGGCGGCGTTACCTTGCTTGGCGCATGGCTTGGCCAGTTTGAGTGGGTTGGCAACAACATCGACATCATCTTCATCGTCATAGTCCTGATCTCCGTCATCCCGATCTTCATTGAGATCGGTCGGGGATTCATGGCAAAGCGCAGGGCCGCGGCCGAAGGCACCAACCCCGTGGAAGAGTTCATCGAGGAGCACGAGGGCGGTAAGCACAGCGAGCACTAAGGCTCCAACAAGCTCCCAAAGCGCAGCAAAAGGCACCCCGCACAGCGGGGTGCCTTTTGCGTCCACGAAGGAACTAGTTCGAACCGGCCTCGGACAAGGCCGACACAATCGCGGGAAGCAACGCGCGAAACGCCTGCCCCCGATGGCTGATAGCGTTCTTCTCCTCCGAGCTAAGCTCGGCGCAGCTCCGATCCATCCCCGCCGGTTGCAGCACGGGGTCGTAGCCGAAGCCACCTTCGCCGCGGGGCTCGCGCAGGAGCGTCCCTTCCAACTGGCCATACTCCACCGTCTCGCGGGTTATGCCGTCGGGACCCGGGACAGCCAATGCGGCCGCACAAACAAACGCAGCTCCGCGGAACGAGTCAGGAACATCAGAGAGCTGTGCCAGCAACAGGTTCAGGTTGGCGACGTCATCGCCGTGCGTGCCGGACCAGCGTGCCGAAAAAATACCCGGGGCTCCGCCTAAGACGTCAACTGCCAATCCGGAGTCGTCAGCGATGGCCACCAGGCCAGTCGCTTCCGCCACGGCCCTGGCCTTGAGGAGGGAGTTCTCAGCAAAGGTGACACCGGTTTCGGCAACATCCGGGGCACCTGCGGCAGAGGCGTCCACCACCTGCGTGTCGACGTCGAGCCCTGGAACCTGGCCCCGAAGCAGTTCGCGGAGTTCCTTCAGCTTGCCCTTGTTGTGGGTTGCCAGGACGAGGCGTGGAGCCCCGGAGATTGGCGTGCCGCTCACGGAGCTTCCGCCAGCGTCTCGCGCTGGATAGCGGACAGCTGGGTGGTGCCGAGGAGGGCGAGATCAAGCAGCGCATTGAGCTCGTCGCGGTCAAACGGGGCACCTTCTGCAGTTCCCTGAACTTCCACAAATTTGCCCGAGCCGGTGACCACCACATTCATGTCGGTCTCCGCGCGGACGTCCTCCACGTATGGGAGGTCCAGCATCGGAACGCCATCGATGATGCCCACGGAAACAGCCGCAATGGTGTCCACCAAGGGTTCCGCGTTGCGGGCGATCAGCTTGTTCTCACGGGCAAAACGGATGGCTTCCGCCAGTGCCACGTAGGCGCCGGTGATCGCGGCAGTGCGTGTACCGCCGTCGGCCTGAAGGACGTCGCAGTCCAGGACGATCGTGTTCTCGCCCAGCGCCTTGGTGTCGATGATGGAGCGCAGCGAGCGGCCAATGAGCCGGGAGATCTCGTGGGTGCGTCCACCAATCTTGCCCTTGACCGACTCGCGGTCGGACCGGGTGTTCGTGGCCCGGGGAAGCATGGCGTACTCGGCCGTTACCCAGCCGCGGCCTTCGCCTTTGAGCCAGCGGGGCACACCCTCGGTGAGGGAAGCCGTGCACAGAACCCGGGTATTCCCGAACTCGATCAGCGCCGAGCCCTCCGCCTGCTTGGACCAGCCGCGGGTAATGCTGATGGGTCGCAGTTGGTCAGGGGTCCGGCCATCGGCGCGGATGACGGGAGTGGCTGTAGCTTCAGAAGTCATGGTTCAAGCTTAGCCAAGCTGAGGGGTTCAACCGACGCCCTGCAAAGTTGGATCGAAGCGGACAGCTAAATTGTGTAGTGGACTCCGGCAACGGCTACAGCCACATCACCCGTGAAGACCGGTTTGGCCTCGGACAGTACTTTGGTCTGTGAGGTCCACACCGGGATGTGTGTCAGGAGGAGGCGCTTGGCACCTGCGTTCATGGCCGCCTCCCCCGCACGCTTACCGGTGAGGTGGACGTCCTTGATGCCGTCATCACGGCCTTCCTCGAACGCCGCCTCACAAAGGAACAAATCTGAGTCCCTCGCTGCGTCTTCGAGTCCTTGGCAGGAATCGGTGTCCCCCGAATACGTCAGGATCTTGGTCACGGACACGCCGTCCTTGCCCGGTTCCGTGGCAGTTACCCGCAAGGCATAAGCCTCCTCGACGGGGTGATTAACGGCGAACGGCGTCACTGTGAACGGCCCCACTGTGACCGGTTTGAGCTCAGTCCAGTTGGTGAAGTCGAATTCCTCGTGCATGCCGGGATCCAGATCCAACCCATAGGCCGTGGCCATTCTGTCCGCGGTAGCTGCAGGACCCCAAACCGGCAGGCGATCCCTGCCCCACCCGCCGGGCTTCCACCGGACCGCGACATGCAGGCCACACAGGTCCATGCAGTGATCGGGATGCAAGTGGGTGAGGAAGATCGCGTCGATGTCTTCCAAGTCCGTATAGCGCTGGATGGCCCCCAAGGCACCACTGCCCAGATCCATCACGATCTTCCATTCACGCTCACCGTCGTGGGCTGTGACCAAATAGCACGACGCCGGCGAACCCGGGCCCGGGAACGAGCCTGTGCAGCCCACTATTGTCAGCTTCACAGGCCACCCCCCATGGTTGTGCCGGTGCCACTGGTGAGGGAGTCCTCGGGCTGGACGAAGTACGAGCGGCGGGACAGCCCCGCTCCCGACCGTGCCGCTTCCAGCATCTCGGGAGTAATGCGGGCAAGACTCCCTGTGGGGTACTGGGCCGCAACATGGTCCACATGCTTCACGGAGAGGACCTCCGGACCCAGGAAGCGGCGGGCCAGGATCTCGAACTGGGTGGCGTCGCCAGTGGCAATGAATTCGTGGCTGGGTGCTTGGGATCCTGTCCGCTGTATGCCGTGGTTGGCCAAGGCGCGGTAGACGTCCTTGGCAGTCTCTTCAGCACTGGAGACCAGCGTGACGTCCTCGCCCATGACGAATGAGATGACGCCGGTCAGCAGTGGGTAGTGGGTGCAACCCAGGACTACAGTGTCCACTCCGGCGTCCTTAAGGGGCTTCAGATATTCATTTGCGGCGGCCAGGAGGTCCGGACCTGTGGTGATTCCGGCCTCCACGAAGTTCACGAACGCCGGACAGGCCACGGACGTAATCGTCAGGTCCGGAGCGGCAGCAAACGTGTCCTCATAAGCTCTGGACCCTACAGTGGCCGAGGTTCCGATAACACCGATCTTCCCGGAACGGGTAGCGGAGACCGCACGCCGGACTGCCGGTTGAATAACCTCGATGACCGGTATGCCATACCGCGCCGTATAGCGTTCCCTGGCATCGCGGAGCACCGCGGCGGAGGCCGAGTTGCAGGCGATGGTCAGCAACTTCACCCCTGAATCCACCAGCTCGTCCATAACGCCCAGCGCATTCGCCCGGACCTCGGCAATGGGAAGTGGACCATAAGGACCATTAGCGGTGTCGCCCACGTAGAGGATTGATTCGTTGGGGAGTTGGTCGATGATGGAACGCGCCACCGTCAATCCACCCACACCTGAATCAAAAATGCCGATTGGACGTGTCCCTATGAGTTCCCCGTTGCCGATGGGGGCGTCACTGCCCAACGCGCCGCTTGGTGAACCCGATGCTGAAGTCATAATTATTCGAGAATAAGGCTTCCCGTGGTGTGCGGCCATTACCTGTGCTCTCCGCCTCGTGTCTGATTTGTCACAGGACAGTCGCATTTGCTTCGGGGAAGGAGCAGCAACCCGCCATCCGGATCAGGATTTCGCCTGCCTTGCGGCCATCATCGCCTGCACCAAAGACTCTTGGAGCCACGTGGTGAAGTTGTAGACCAGGGCCAGATAGCTCTCCACGTCCTCCGCCTGGCTCCAGTCCTGCATGCTGTGGATATGCTCCGCGTCTGCTTCATCACGGATGTCCAGGCGTTCGGCCAATACAAGCCGGACATCGTTCAGCGCCATCGACCAGCGGGTAGCATCCTCCGCCGTCAGAACGAGTTCATTCTTGTCCAGGCCTAGAGCCGCAGCCCTCAAGGCCCCGATCTTGTTTTCCCGAACAGAGCGTTCGGTGAGTTGGCGGAACTCCAGCGAGCCGCCGTCGTCGTCCTTCATGACGTTCGGCAGGAGACGCAGCAGGGCGCGGTCGCTGGGCTGCTTCACATCCATATCCAAGCCGATCAACGCTGCCAGCGGGTCCTCATTTTCCCGGACATCCGATTCCAGCATGGAAATGACATCGTCCAGCAATCCGCGCAGGAGGTCACGCTCCGCTGGCTCGAGGTATCCACTGATGCCCTTGAGACCGTATTTGAATGCCTTAGCCACGCTGGCGGCCGCCCTTCCCGGGTGTTTCGTTGCCGCTCGCCGCTTTTTCCACGGTGGCCCAGAGACCAAAACCGTGCATGGCCACCGCGTGCTGTTCCACTTGTTCCTTACTGCCGTGGGCCACAATGGACCGGCCCTTCTTGTGGACCTCCATCATCAGCTTGTGGGCTTTGGACTCGGAGTAGCCGAAGTAACTCTGGAACACATAGCTCACGTAGCTCATCAGATTCACGGGATCATTCCAGATCACAAGGTTCCACGGGATATCAGGGGCCATCAGGACATCGGCGGACGATTGCTCTGCAGCTTTCGTCCGCTCATCGATGTCCGTGCCATACGCAACGCTAGGGCTCATCTGTCCATTCTATGGCGGCTCGCACTAGAGTGAATTCGTGAGTAGAGCCTCGTCGTGGGACCACCCCGCAACTTCCTTGTACACAGACCACTACGAACTGACCATGCTTCAGGCAGCCTTACACTCGGGCGCCGCACACCGCCGCTCGGTGTTCGAAGCATTCGCCCGGCGACTGCCGGACGGCCGCCGCTATGGCGTGGTGGGCGGCACCGGACGCCTCCTGGAAGGCATAGCTGACTTCCGGTTCGGCGATGACGAACTTGCCTTCCTCGAGCAGAACAAAGTGGTCAACCAGGAAACGCTGGAATACCTCGCCGACTACAAATTCAGCGGCGACATCTGGGGCTACGCAGAAGGTGACGCCTACTTCCCCAACTCCCCCATCCTCATCGTCGAATCGACGTTCGCCGAGGCCTGCATCCTGGAAACCTTCATCCTCTCGGTCCTCAACCACGACAGCGCCATTGCTTCCGCGGCTTCGAGGATGACCTCGGCGGCCGGCTCACGGCCCTGCATCGAGATGGGGTCCCGGCGCACCCAGGAGGAATCAGCGACGGCGGCAGCCCGCGCGGCCGTGATTGCCGGCTTCGCCAGCACCTCCAACCTGGAAGCCGGCCGGCGCTATGGCATCAAAACCGTCGGAACAGCAGCGCACTCCTTCACGCTCCTTCATGACACCGAGCGGGAGGCCTTCGAAGCGCAGATCGCTGCCTTCGGCCCAGGCACTTCCCTGCTGGTGGATACCTACGACGTCGAGACGGCGGTGCGTACCGCCGTCGAGCTCGCCGGTGACAAACTCGGCGCAGTCCGGCTGGACTCCGGCGACCTCATTGCCCAGGCGCAGTGGGTACGCCAAATGCTCGACGACCTCGGCAACGTCAACACCCGCATTGTGGTCACCTCGGACCTCGACGAATTCGCCATCGCGGCCCTGCAGTCCGCCCCGGTGGACTCCTACGGCGTTGGCACCTCCCTGGTTACCGGTTCCGGGGCCCCGACTGCCAGCATGGTCTACAAGCTGGTCAGCCGCACCAACGACGCCGGCGAATTCATCTCAGTTGCCAAAGCCGCGAAAAACAAGGCTAGCGTGGGTGGACGCAAATACGCCCTCCGTAAGCTCAACGAACGAGGCCGTGCCACCCAGGAAATCGTGGGAATAGGCCACCGCCCCGAAGACGACGGCAACGACCGCGTCCTGCTTCACCAGTTCGTCAAGAACGGCGAGGTGCTGCCCGGATGGACCGGACCTGAGGGTGTCATCCGTGCCCGTGAACGGCACGCGGCCACCATGGCCGAGCTGCCCGCCGTCGTGAACCGCCTGCAGCGGGGCGAGGCTGCCATCCCCACCATCTACGAGGAGAACTGATGTCCAGGGCCCTGATCATCGTCGATGTACAAAATGACTTCTGCGAGGGTGGAACGCTCGCTGTCGAAGGTGGCGCCGCCGTAGCAGGTGCCATCACCGAGTACGTAGACGCCAACCAGCAACACTTTGACCACATTGTGGCCACCCAGGATTGGCACATCGAACCCGGCGACCACTTTTCAGACGACCCGGACATGGTTGACTCCTGGCCTCCGCACTGCAGGGCCCGGAGCAAAGGTGCTGAACTCCACGAAGACCTGGATCCCGAGTACATCCAGGCGTACTTCCGAAAGGGACAGTTCACTGCGGCCTACTCAGGCTTCGAGGGCGTCCTGGCTCCCGAAGACGATGTCCCCACCGGCGACCTGAAGGCGGGCGCCGCCGTAGCGGAAGTCCTCGAAGAAGACGCGATAGGGCTCGACGACTGGCTGCAGAGCCACGACGTCGAGGAAGTGGTGGTGGTGGGACTCGCAACGGACTACTGCGTCAAGGCCACCGCACTGGATGCCGTCCAAGCCGGCTACAGCACCACGGTCATCGCTGAACTCACAGCCGGAATCGCCGAGGACCTTTCGGCCGCCTACGACGAAATGGAAGCCGCCGGCGTCGAAGTTGAACGTGACTAAGACTGCAACTTATTAGCTGTAAAGACGGGAGGGCGCCGCAAACGCGGCGCCCTCCCGTGTTTAGTTTTTGCAGATTTTGGAGCCAGCTACTTCCTGCCGATGAACCAGTCCTGAAGCTTGCGCAGGCGGGCCTGCAGCTGCTCCTCGTTCGCCTGGGCCACAGCAGGACCCCCACACACTTCACGCAGTTTGGTATGAACCACTCCATGCGGCGTGCCGGTGCGGGCGGACCAGGCGGCCACGTTCTTAGCCAGCTCGTTGCGCAAGTCCATGAGCATGCGGTGGTCAGGAACCGCAGGCGCGGCGGCGGCTGCCAAGGGTGACTGGCGCTTCTTGCGTGATTGCTGTTCGTGCTGGCGCTGACGCAACAGCGTGCCTACCTGTTCGGCGTCGAGTAGCCCCGGAATTCCCAGGAAGTCCAGCTCTTCATCCGAACCGATATCCGCACCCGTACCAAACTCGCCGCCATCGAAAAGGACACGGTCAAAGGAAGCCTGGGAATCCAAGGCTTCGAACTTGCCCTTGGTGAGCTCGTCTGAGGCCTTGTCCTCGCGGTTGGCCTCCGCCATGAGGTTTTCTTCGGGATTGAAGAGGCCGTCGTCGTCCTTTTCGGGGCGGTCCAATGCGTGATCGCGTTCGGCTTCCATGGTGTTGGCCAACACCATTAGCGGAGGCACGGACGGAAGAAATACCGACGCCGTCTCTCCCCTCTTGCGGGCACGCACAAAGCGGCCTACGGCTTGGGCGAAGAACAGCGGAGTTGAGGTTGAGGTGGCATAGACGCCCACTGACAGACGCGGAACGTCCACGCCTTCGGACACCATTCGGACAGCCACCATCCATCGCTGGTCCCCCGCGGAGAACTCCTCGATCTTGCTGGAAGCCTTGGAATCGTCAGAGAGAATGACCGTAGGCGATTGGCCTGTTATTTTCTTCAACTGACCGGCATAGGCGCGGGCATCATCATGGTCCGTGGCAATCACCAGCCCGCCTGCGTCGGGCACGGTCCGCCGAACCTCGCCGAGCCGTTTGTCTGCGGCCGCCAGGACGGCAGGAATCCACTCTCCCGTGGGGTTCAAGGCAGTCCGCCAGGCCTGCGAGGTGATGTCCTTGGTTACAGCCGCTTCCCCGAGGGATGCCGCCATCTCATCGCCGGCACTGGTCCGCCAGCGCATCTGGCCTGAATAGGCCATGAACAGGACAGGACGCACCACATGGTCCCGCAATGCGTTTCCGTAGCCGTAGGTGTAATCAGCCTTGGAACGGCGAATGCCGTCCCGGTCCTCGGCGTATTCGACGAAGGGAATTGGGGAGGTGTCCGAACGGAAAGGGGTACCCGTCAAGGACAAGCGCCGGGCAGCAGGATCAAAGGCCTCCCGGAGGCCGTCTCCCCACGAAAGGGCCTCGCCGCCGTGGTGGATTTCATCCAGGATCACCAAGGTGCGGGCCGCTTCGGTCTTCGCGCGATGCAACATGGGCTTGCTCGCTACCTGTGCGTACGTGACGGCTACACCCACGAATCCCCGGCCGTGTTGGCCATCGGAGTTTTTGAAGTTGGGATCAATGGCGACTCCCACTTTTGCTGCGGCGTCTGCCCATTGCCGCTTCAGGTGGTCAGTAGGCGCCACAATGGTGATGCGGTTGACCACACCGCTGTCCAGCAGGGTGGTGGCGATGCGCAGCGCAAAGGTGGTTTTACCAGCGCCGGGCGTTGCCACAGCGAGGAAGTCCTTCGGATTGCGGGTCATGTAGAGGTCGAGGGCCTCCTGCTGCCACGCACGGAGCTTGGGCGCGGTACCCCATGCGGCACGCTCCGGGTATGCCGGAGGCAGGGATGGTCCACCAAAGAGTGTTTCTGTCATGCTGACTCCCCCGGCCTGATGGCAGCGACGACGATCTCCGACCTTCCGGGCACGCCAAAGCGGACCTTGGGACGGTGATGATCAGAAAGGGCTGGAGTTCTCTTCCCACCCACTACTTGGAGTTGCCCGGGCCGCCGTTTTTTCCACCGTCATTGCCGGGGCGGAGGCCTTCGTAAATCTCCTTGCACTCCGGGCAGACCGGGAACTTCTTGGGATCGCGCCCCGGCGTCCAGACTTTGCCGCACAGGGCAATGACGGGCTCGCCGGTCAGGGCCGACTCCATGATCTTTTCCTTGCGGACATAATGCGAAAACCGCTCGCGGTCGCCGGGCTCCACTTCCTGGCGCGTTTCTTCGCGCTCAATGGTGGCAGTGGACGTTCCGGCTCCGGAAAGCTCGCGCATGGGGTCGTTTTCGAATGGATCCGGAGGAAGCGTAGTCATGCCAAACATCTTACCGTCTACAGGCCCTGCCACTCCGGCTTGTTGTCATAGGTGTGCCGATAATAATCGGCCAGTTTCAGCGATGATGCGGCCGCTTCATCCACCAAAACCGTGGCGTGCGGGTGCATCTGAAGGATGGAGGCCGCGCAAATGGCAGCCACCGGCCCCTCCACGAAATCCCGGACAGCCTGGGCTTTCTGGGCGCCCGTTGCGACCAATACCACATGCCGGGCATCCATGATGGTGCCGAGGCCCTGCGTGACTACATGGTGGGGAACGTCGTCGATGCTCTTGAAGAAACGGGCGTTGTCCTTCCGGGTCTGCTCGATCAATGTCTTGATGCGCGTCCGGGATGCCAGGGAGGAGCCAGGCTCATTGAAGCCGATATGACCGTCTGTTCCAACGCCCAAAATCTGGAGATCCACTCCACCTACAGCCTTAATGGCGTCTTCGTAGCCCTGGCATGCAGCCTCAAGGTCCTCAGCCGCGCCATCCGGCCCATGAACGTTCTCCGGCTTGATGTTCACCCGGTTGGTGAATTCGCGTCGGATGACCTCGCGGTAGGACTCGGGATGTCCTGCTTGGAGCCCAACATATTCATCCAAGGCGAACCCATGCGCCTGGCTGAAGTCCAGTCCCCCGGCCTCGTACCGGCTGGCCAATTCGTCGTAAATGGGCAGCGGTGACGACCCCGTTGCCAACCCCAGCACTGCATTGGGCTTACGGCGTACCAGCGCCTCGATGGCATCGGCAGCGAGCGCACCGATCTGCTTGGCGCCAGGGAGAATGACAACTTCCATCGTCATGGCCTTTCGTAGTATGAGCTATCTGACAAAGACGTTATCCCATGTCCCATCTACGGGCACGGTTGTTACGGAGGCTAGCGGTTCACGCTGAGTTGGGCGAACATTTCCGGACCGCGGGCATCCAACCATTTTCCACCGAGCCGGACGCCAACCACGAAGAGGATGACGCCGAGTAAAGGTCCAACTGCCAAGTTGATCCAGCCTGCTTCCGGACCTCCGCTGAAGGCCTGGATAGCCACCCACGCAAGCTCCGGAACGAGCAGGAGGGCCAAAACGCCCATACCGACGGCTTGCACTGCCAGCGTCTGGGCGACATTTCCCGGCGGTTTCTTGAACGGGCTGTCCCCCGGCAAAGGTACTGCGATGTTATAGCGTGCCGAAATCACCGAGGAGAGCCCCAGCCCGGTAAAGAGAGTTCCCAGCGACAACCCCAGAAGGTTAGGAAGCCATCGCCAGTCGCCAGTGACGAAAAGGGGCCCAACAGTGAACACGAGCACCACTGGAAGTGAGATGGCCAAGCAGGCCAGGGCACGACCCAGGCGATCGTCAATGCCCCTAACGCCCGCCGCGAGGTGGAGTGCAAAAGCTGTGTTGTCATACGAGACGTCAGCGCAGATGGACCAAGCCATCATGAACGCTGTCAACGGTCCCAGGATCATGAGCAGGTCGTAGCTGCCGCTCTGTGATCCACTGAAGAAAAAGATGACGGGAAACAGGGGAACAATCACCAGGGAGGCCGCATACCTTGGATCCTTCATCCAATAGATCAAAGCTCTGGAAGCAACTGCGCCCGCGGGAGTTCCGGGAAGAAGGGCAAACAGTCCAAGTTTCCCTCCCTTCCTGGCCGACCCTCCGGAGTACGGGGGCGTCACCAAAGCGCGCTGCAGCAGGACATGCCAGCACAGGAGGAGGCCGGCAATGGTTGCTGCAGAGATCAGAAATTTCAGGGCTGCGGCGCCCAGGCTACCGGACTCCAGGTCGCCGCCCAAGGACCAGGCCGCACCCAGCGGAGTCCAGGACACGGTGCGGGCCAACACCTGCAGGAAATCGGCACTGCCGCGAACGCCGTCCACAATTCCCACCATGATGGGCCCCAGCAGCATCATTGGGATGAAGACAATGATGCTGCTGACGTCCTTGAAACGTCGCGACGAGGCGAGGCCGGCGGTCGCCGTCGTGACCACCTTGGACAGAACGATGCATGTAAGGGCACCCAGAATGGCACCCAAAAAAGCGCCGGCCACAGCTGGAACGCTACGCCACCAGGTTCCCACCGTGCCCAAAGCGGCGAGCAACGTAGCCAAACCCGGGATACCGATGAACCCCGCCAGGGCGAGCCCAGCCAATAGTTGCCTCGAGGGGATCGCGAACGTGGTGAAGCGGGCCGGGTCCAAGGTCATGTCCGCCGCAGAAGCGAGGAGTGGAATAATGGCCCATCCCAGCACCGTGGCCGCACCGCCCAGCACTACCACCGTGTGGGCAATCTCAACGTCCGCCCAACGCAGCGCAATGAGTCCGCCAATCAGAAGAGAAAGGACGCCCAAGGCATAGAGCAGGCCGAGTGCCATGCCCACCAACTGCCACGGGCTGCGTTTGAAACCGTTAAGCAGCAGGCGCCACTTCAGACTCAGAAGGTGCGCAACCATTCCAGCCCCTCCGTCCGGTGTCCGCCGCCCACCAATTGCACAAACCGTTCCTCCAGGGTGGAGCCGTTCCGGACCTCCTCCACAGATCCGGCTGCAAGGACCCGACCGCCGGCGACCACCGCGACATGGCTGCACATGCGCTGCACGAGGTCCATGACGTGGCTGGAAACGATGACAGTACCGCCGGAAGCGACGTAACTCTCCAATATGCCCCGGATATTGGAAGCGGAAACGGGGTCCACCGATTCAAAGGGTTCATCCAGGACAAGGAGGCGGGGCGCGTGAATCAGCGCAGAGGCCAGCGCGATCTTCTTGGTCATGCCGGCCGAGTAGTCAACAACCAACGTTCCGGCGTCTGCTTGGAGATCGAGGGCGGCCAGCAACTCAGAAACCCGGGAGCCCACAACATCACGATCCATGCCGCGGAGCAGCCCGGAATAGGTCACCAGTTGTTCGCCCGTCAGCCTGTCGAAGAGGCGCACCCCATCCGGCAGGACGCCCATCAGCTTCTTGGCTTCCAAGGGCCGCGCCCAAACATCTACGCCATGGACCAGGGCCGTGCCAAAGTCGGGCCGCAGCAGGCCGGTAGCCATGGACAGCGTAGTGGTCTTGCCGGCACCGTTGGGGCCAACCATCCCGTAGAAGGAACCCGCGGGGACTTCCAGACTCACGCCGTCGACCGCGATCTTCTCACCAAAACGCTTGGCCAGGCCGCGGATGGACAGTGCAGCCAGCGGCCCGCCCTCGGCAGGACCACTTGAAGGCAACGGGAGGGCGCTAGCCGGTAATTGATTGACCGGCTGGGTTTGGGCAGCCTGTTGCGGTGCAGAAGCTTGTGGCGGCGTGGAGGCGGACGTGGGTTCATGGCGTGGTTCCGTCATGGACCCAGCCTAGCCTTGCCAACACGAAGCTGAGGAGGTCCTAGAAGCCGTGGCGGGGAACGGCCCGCTGGTACTGCGGAACCCATGGAATGTCGTGGCCCAGTTCGTATGCGGCCCTGAGCCACCAATGCGGATCCCGCAATGCGGCGCGGGCCATGAAAACCGCATCCGCCCTGCCGTTCGCCACAATATCCTCCGCTTGCGTGGCGCTCGTGAGCAAGCCCACCGCGCCGGCGAGGACTCCGGCGTCGTTCTTTACCTGCTGGGCGAATCCAGCCTGATAACCGGGCACAGCCCTAATCTGCTGATGCGCTACTGCGCCGCCGCTGGAGACGTCCACAAGGTCGACGCCACGTTCGGCAGCGGCACGGGCCAGCCGAACGGAAGCTTCGACGTCAACGCCGCCGTCTGCCCAGTCCGACGCGGAAATGCGGAGCAGAAGCGGCATGGAGTCCGGAATGACTTCCCTGACCGCATCCACCACCGCGAGCATAAGTCGATTGCGCCCCTCCTCGTTTCCACCCCAGCCATCGGTGCGGGCGTTGATGAGCGGGCTTTGGAACTGGTGCAGGAGGTACCCGTGGGCGCCATGGATCTCCACAGTATCGAAACCCGCCGCCACTGCCCGACTGGCAGCGGACGCAAAGTCAGCCACCACGCCGTGGATTTCCGCGTCGCTCATAGCTTCCGGCGCGGCATAGCCGTCAAACGGATCATTGCCTGGCCCCACGGTGACCCACCCGCCGTCGGATTCCGGAACAGAGCCGGAGCGATCGGAAAACGGCCAATACGTGGATGCCTTGCGCCCCGCGTGGGCAAGTTGCGCCCCAATCTTGCAATCGACGGCACCATGCCGGTGCACGAACGCCACTATCCGCTCCCATCCGGCCGCCTGCTCATCGGAGTACAAGCCGGCGTCCAAGGGGCTGATTCTGCCCGCAGCGTTCACCGCAGCCGCCTCACTCAGGATGAGGGCGGCGCCGCCGGCTGCAAAAGAACCCAAGTGCATCAAGTGCCAGTCGTTGGGCACGCCCACTCCGGTCTCCGGGTGACAGCCGTACTGGCACATCGGCGATACCCAGCCTCGGTGTGGGACGGTAAGTGAGCGCAGCTGAAGCGGAGCGAACAGCGCGGACGGCACTAGAAGAGAACCCTCGCGAGCCCTTGGCGTGCCTTTGCCACCCGTTCGTCCTGGGTTCCCACAACCTCGAAGAGCTCAAGGAGGCGCACACGGGCGGTCTCACGCTCGGGACCGAAATTCCTGCCAATGAACGTGATAATGCGGTTGAAAGCGTCATCGATGTGGCCGCCGGAGATATCGAGGTCAGCCACAGTTAACTGGGCTTGGACGTTGTCCGGCTCTTCGGCCGCGAGTTCGCGGAGGCTCTCGGCCTCAGGGGCGGAGAGCTGGTCCAAGCGGGCCATCAGCTCGACCTGCGCCAAACCAGCCTTGGCATCGGAGTCTGCCGGCTGTTCGAGGAGCGCCTGCTTGTAGGCCGCGGCTGCGCCGGCGTAGTCGCCGACCTCGATCGCGTCGATGGCTGCCTGGTGGAGCGGCGGCAGTGGTGCGGGTTCCGCATCCTCGGCCGGTGCGGCATCACCTATGCTGCCGGTGACCCCGTTTGCTGCAGCAACCTTGAGCAGTTCCTCAACCAGGTTTCGGATCTGTTCGTCATCCGCTGGTCCTTGGAAAAGCGGCACGGGCTGTCCCTTGACCACGGCAACGGCTGTTGGAACTGCCTGAACTTGGAAGGCCTGCGCCAGTTGCGGGAAGGTGTCCACATCGGCGGCTGCAAGCACCAAGCGCCCACTGTAACTTTCAACGACGCGTTCGGCTGCATCGAGAACGGCAGGTGATTCGGGCGCATAGCGCGACCAAAGAAGGAAAAGCACGGGGATCTGTGCGGACAATTGCACCAGGTCCTGGAAATTTGATTCGGTTGCATCCACTCGAAGTGGTGCTTTGCCGGCGTCACCCGCTTGGGGCGTGCCATCCGCCGGCGATCCGCCCTCCGCCGAAGCAGAGGGGGCCGGCACCGGCGGGGCGGCCGGGCGGCGCAGCGACGACAGGTCAACGGCACCGCGAAGATTGAGCTGGCTGGCAGCGGCTGGAGTGGGTCGGTATCCGGGCGAACTCATACCGTCCACTCTAGCCGCTGCCCTGCCATGGGTATGCCTTACTTGAAGCTGGCTCCAACCAGCCCGCGGGTAGCCGCCACGAGCTTCATGGGGTCCGCAGAACCTGCCGGCGGGATGTAGACGGCCACGGATTCGGCGAAGTTCAGAACCATGCCTGTAGTGGTTTCCTTACCACCAGCGAAGACTGCGGAATCGTCTTCAAGCACAAGCTTGTCGCCTGCCGCCTTGGGTGTGCCTTCGAAAGCGAAATCCAAACGCCCCACTACCACGGCGCCGCCGTCGGCTGTCCGCAGCACCACAGTTTGGTTGGTGACCGGCGTGTGTGTGAACTTGAAGTTTGCGCTGGTTCCGTTCTTCACAGTGTCCGCCTGGTAGGCCAGTGCCCCTGCGATGTAAGGAGAAGACTGCCCATCGGCCAACTTGCTACGGTTGGGCGACTCCGGGTTCGTCAGCATTTCACTCAGGATTTCCAAGGCCTGATTACCGCTGTAGGCCAAGCCCGTGCTGTCACTCGCCGGTACAGGCTCAGTTCCGTTGCGAGGAATGGGGAAGGACGGGAAGTTGGTGCCAGGCTGTAGCGGCGCACTGCCCCACAACTTGTAGTTCTCACGAGGCGAAAGCTGCACCAGGGTCAGGACCTGCGGCACCACGTTTCCTTCACCCTGGGTGAGGGCGAAGACCGTACGGGGCCAGTCCCGCTTGGTGCTGATAACGCTGCTCTGAAGCTTGGTGGCCCGGACCGGCATGCGCGCCTCGTAGGCAGACACCGCGGACCGGATCTTGTAGTTCTGGGTCCGGACCTGCAGTTCCATCATGTCCACGCGCGGGGCCAACTTTGCCGCGTCCTTTGCAGCGTCCGCTGCATCCACGGTGCTCGCTACCTGCTCGAGGATCCTCTGCAGTTGGGATTCCAGCATGACAGGCGTTCCGCCTTCAGCAGTTGCCGCAGCAGAAGAGGTTGAGGTCGCCTCGGGGGTAGTGGTGGCCTGGGCGGCGATGGCTGTTCCACCGACCATGACCGCTGCCAGCGTCGCCGCGAGTGCAGTGACGCGGAGGGCTGGCCCTTCGGTCCCGGCACCAGGACGACGTCCCTTGTCAGCAACAGGCGACTGAACGGTGGGTGACTGGGTCGTAGACGCCTCAGCGCCCGGCGACTTGGCAGTAGAGGACTGTACCGGGAGCGTGGTGGTCTCTCCGCCGTCGTGCGGCTCGTCGTCGTCGTGCTTGCGGCGGTTGCTGAGCGCTTTGGCGATGAACGGCAGCGCCGCTCCGATCAGGATGATGATGATGCCCAAAACAATCAGCGGCACTGCCCAGGGGGTGGTGGCGTTGTTCGGGAACGTCATTGAAATCGACGACGGCGCAGGCTGGGTACCGTCGCCGGCAACCAGCAGTGACCACTCACCATCGGCGGGAGGGTTCCAGGTGTAGTCCAAATCGCCGCTGGCGTCCTCGGTGCTGACCCACAAATCGGATCCAGCCGGGGAAGGCGCCGTGGCCTCGCCGTCGGCAGAGGACACCTCCAGCGATTTCTGGTCCGCAGAGACACCGGTCAACGTGTTGTGGGCAGTCTCGCCGACCCAGGCTTCGACGTCGTCAGGGCGTCCTGTGGCAACAATGAAGTTGCCTTCACCCTGGATCTTGATCTTCACCGGCCCGTCGTGGAGGGCAATCAACTTTTGGTCGATCACGGTCAGCGGGGCAGCTTTGGTATCGCTGGGAACCGAAGCCGTCACGGTCTCGGAGGGGGCCCAAAAAGTCAGCTGGCCAATACCGGCCAGCATCGTCAGCAGGCCCAGCAGCACCAGCAAGGCTGCAGTCTTCAAACGCACAGGATCACCTATCATCAGCGGTCGTTGAACTTCAAGGGTAACCGTTTTGTTATAGGAGAGTCAGATCGAGGTGATCTCGCCGACATCCCGAAAAGCCTGCCACCGTGCCGCTCCGGCGCCATTCCGCGCTCCTGATAGTGTGGCGATGATCATGATATCCGGGCCTTCCAACGCCTAAGTCCACCCCTTACCACCACTGAAAAGGCAACTAAACCGCGTGAAAGACCACATGGAGCCCCGTCCCGCCGATGAGCCCGGGGCAAGTGCGGTGGATGCCCCCTCAGAGGGCACCTCCGCAACGGTGCCGGCTGCTGCGGTTCCGGTCCGCACCGGACGCCTTGCTGCTATCAGCCGCAGGCTCAGGCAACCCATCCCCGGTGCCCGGAACCGCGTACGTTTCGAGATGCCCCCGGAAGCTGAATCGGATGAAGGCCGCGAAGGCTTCCGCCCGGAGGACGACCACGGCTTCGGCGCCCCTGGCCCGCGGATGTCTTCCCAGCATCCTGTATATGTCGGATTCATGGGTACTGCAGGTGTCGGCATTGCCTTGGCCGTGTTCTATATCGCCAGCAACACCACCCAGCTCATCTTGTGGATCGTGGCGGCACTCTTCATCGCCCTCGGACTTGACCCCGTGGTCCGCTGGCTGGAAGGCCGCAAAGTGCCCCGGCCCGCCGGCATCCTCATATCCGTCTCAGCCCTTGTGCTCGCGGTGGCCGGATTCTTTGCAACGTTGATTCCCACCATCGTCGAACAGGTATCGGAAATCGTCCGACAAGCCCCGGACTGGATCCGCAGCTTCCTGGACTCGGACTTCTTCCGCAACGCAGACAGCCAGTTTGGCGTGCGTGACCGCATCACCACCGAACTGGACAAGTTTGTCAAGGATCCCGAAGCGATGGGCGGAATCTTCGGCGGTGTGGTCGGTTTCGGGTCCACGGTTGCCAACGGCCTGTTCGGTTCCCTGATCGTACTGGTCCTCAGCCTCTACTTCCTGGCAGCCCTGCCATCCATGAAGAAGTGGGCCTATCGCCTCGCTCCCCGGTCCCGCCGTCCACGTGTTGAGGCGCTTTCCGAAGCGATTACCGACTCCGTGGGCAACTACGTCATAGGCCAGGTTTGCGTTGCCCTGCTGAACGCCATTTTTGCCTTCATCCTGATGACCATCCTGGGCATCCCCTTCAGCGTCCTGCTTGCCTTCGTAGTTGCCCTGCTGGCGTTCATTCCCCTGGTAGGCGGCATGATCGCCGCTGTCGTGGTCATCCTGGTAGCACTCACCGCCGGCTGGCAGACAGCCGTGATCTACGCGATCGCCTACTTCGCCTACCTGCAGTTCGAGGCGTACTTCATCTCACCGCGCATCATGCAGCGTGCAGTAGCTGTACCGGGGGCCGTGGCGGTGATCTCGGTGATTGCGGGCGGCAGCCTGCTCGGCGTCCTTGGCGCACTGATCGCCATTCCGACAGCGGCAGCCATCATGTTGCTGATCAAGGAAGTATTCATCGTCCGCCAAGATCGGCACTGAGTACCCCGGCCCCATACAGGTATTTCATACAGAAAAGCCCCTAAAAACGACACGTTTTTAGGGGCTTTTCCGTACAGAAGCTTAGCGATTCGCGACCGGGTCAAGCACTCGCGACCGACCCCGCCCATTCGCGTGGCAGACCGTCCGCCCCGGCACCTGCCACAGTGACGTCGTCGACGATTTCATTCAAGACACGGGCCGCGTACTTCTCGCCCACCCAAAGGTGTTTTGCACCGTCGACGCCGACAAGCCGGGCCTGCGGTACAAGACTGAATCGCTGGGCTGCTTCAGCAGGCTGCAGGTAGTCGTCGTGTTCCGGCACCAGGACAGTCAACGGTTTCCCGGAGGCTGCCCATTCCTTGAGGTGCACATCCGTGGCGCGGTGCAAGGGCGGGGACAGCAGCACTGCACCTTCAATCTGCGCTGCCACGGGCTCCACTGCCCCGTACATGAGGGCGAGTTCGGTGCCGAAGGACCACCCGACGAGCCAGCGGTTCGGGAGTCCGCGTTCCACGGCGAAACGGACGGCAGCTTCAACGTCGTAGCGCTCACCAATGCCTTCCTCGAACTGACCATCGCTGGTACCGCGCGGTGATGCCGTGCCACGCGTGTTGAAGCGCAGGACTGCAACTCCCGCCAGCGCCGGCAGCCGGTAGGAGGCCTTGCGGTATACGTGGGAATCCATGAATCCGCCGTGGGTGGGCAGTGGGTGGAGCGTGATCAGCGTGGCGGTTATTTCCCCTGATGCGGGGAGTGCGAGCTCACCCAGCAACACCTTGCCGTCCTCGGTGGTGAACTCCACATTCTCCCGCAGGGCGGGGAGGACCGTGGAAGCACGAATTTCCGATGGCGCGTCCTGCGGGGTAAAAACGAACGAGGCGGGGTCGAAAGTCATGCAACCAAGCCTAAGGGAATCAGCGGTAGCGGTACGTCCGGGATGTCCAGCAGTTGGTATGCCAGTGCCTGCGTTCGGCCAGTCCCGCGGCTTGCCCGAAGAGATGGCTGTCCGACCACACCACCAAGTGGGCTATGCCCGGCAGGATCGCGGTGGAACAACCCGGGCAGATGTATTGCTTTTCCGCCTTCTTGGCCGTCATGGTCCGCACCATCCATTCGCCGTCCGGCGCACTCTCACGCCGCGCAACACCACCGCGTGCCCGCTCAAGGTCAAGCTCCGGCGTCGGTCCCGTCCATTTGCTGCCACCGGCGTTGCCGGAGCGTGTGCTGGACGCGTTGCGACGAGGACGGTTGGAGCGGGGCATGCTTCCATTCTGCCCCAGCAACCCTCTTGTAGATGGTGAGGCGGTAAGGTGGGGCGGGTGCGACTCGTCATAGCCCGTTGTTCTGTTGATTACGTTGGCCGCCTCAAGGCCCACCTTCCCCTAGCTACCCGGCTATTGCTGGTCAAAGCGGACGGTTCGGTGTTGGTGCATTCCGACGGCGGTTCCTACAAGCCGCTGAACTGGATGAGCCCCCCTGCGACCCTGCGGGTGACCACTCCGGAAGAAACCGAAGTGGAAGAAGGCGTGGTGGAACAGTGGACGGTTCAGTCCGCCAAAACAGATGATCGCCTCATCATCAACATCTATGAGCAGCTGCACGACACCTCGCACGAGCTCGGCACTGATCCCGGCCTGATCAAGGATGGCGTCGAAGCAGATCTCCAAAGGCTGCTGGCCGAGCAAATCGAGCTTCTGGGATCCGGATACTCCCTCATACGTCGCGAGTACTTCACAGCTATCGGCCCTGTGGACATCCTGGCCAGGGACGCGCACGGTGCCACCGTTGCCATTGAGTTGAAACGCCGTGGAGACATCGACGGTGTCGAACAGCTCACGCGCTACCTCGAACTACTCAACCGTGACCCCCTGTTGGCCCCCGTGAGGGGAATTTTCGCTGCACAACAAATCAAGCCGCAAGCAAAGGTACTGGCCAACGACCGCGGAATCGATTGCGTCACGCTGGATTATGATGCCATGCGCGGTGTGGATGACAGCGAGTCGCGGCTCTTCTGAGTTTTCCCCTTCGGGAGACTGTGCCGCAGCCCACTAGAATCAGAATCATGACTGTTGCATCCGGTTTCACCTCTTCCTCCGCTCCGAGCCATCAGATCATCCGAGGAACGCTTGTCAGTGACGGGGAGGTAGTGGAAGACGGCCTGGTTGCCGTCGACGGGGACAGAATTGCCTACGCGGGACCGGCCAAAGGCTTCGATCCCGAAGATTTCGAGGGTTTCCAGAGTGCAATCCGCTTAGGGATCCCCAGCGGCAGCTACCTTTTCCCTGGACTCGTGGATGTTCACTGCCATGGTGGCAACGGCGGCGATTTCCCTGGCGGCGAAGAAAACTCGGCGCGCAGGGCAGTGGAATTCCTGCATCGCTCAGGAACCACCACTTTCCTTGCAAGCATGGTCACCGCTCCCCGGGCAGATCTCCTTCGAGGCATCGAGCTGTACGTCAAGCTAGTGGACGAAGGCCTCGTGGCCGGCATCCACCTTGAAGGCCCCTTCCTTTCCCATGCCCGTTGCGGGGCCCAGAATCCGGACTACCTGCTGGAACCCGACCTGGAACTCATGGACGAACTGGTGGGCGCCGCGGCCGGCAAGCTCGCCACCATGACTTACGCCCCTGAGCTTCCGGGCGCAGCTGCCTTGGTGGACTTGATGACTTCCCATGGAGTCACCCCCTCCTTGGGTCACACAGACTGCGACGACGCCACGGCCGCCGCTTCCTTGGCTGCGGCCCGCGAGGGACTCGAGTCAGCAGGATTCGACGGCGTAAGCTCGCTCCCCACGGTCACACACCTTTTCAATGGGATGCCACCCCTGCATCACCGCGCTCCTGGTCCCGTTGCGGCATGCCTACGCATGGCCCAGGAAGGGAAGGCAGTTGTTGAACTCATTGCTGACGGAACGCATTTGGACCCCAGCACCGTGGCCACCGTTTTCCAGTTGGTGGGAGCGGGCAACATCGTGCTGGTAACGGATTCCATGGCTGCGGCAGGACTGTCCGATGGCAACTACATGCTTGGCCCGTCGCCGGTCACTGTCAGCGACGGCGTGGCCACACTGGATGCCACCGGCTCCATTGCCGGGGGCACCTCCACGCTCCTGGAAGTCGTCAGCAAAACCGTGGCAGCCGGCGTCGCGCTTCCCGACGCAATTTGCTCGGCGACGGCGGTCCCGGCAGCTGTCTTGGGACTTTCTGACGAAATAGGCGGGCTCCGACGGGGACTGCGGGCCGATGTCGTCGTAACAAACGAGGATCTGGAACTGACAGGCGTAATGCGCAATGGCCAGTGGTTGTCTTAGTTGAACGACTGCCTTGCCAGTAAGGAAAAGGACCTTGGTGAATTGCAGAAGCCGACGTTACCTTCTTTTTACCGAAAATTTTCCTGAATTGCCCAAAACACCGTTGACCTCCGGCAGAGCTCATGAAAGTGTTGTAGCAGTCTTTGTGTAGGTGGTTTTCATGCTCGCAAGACCAGTTGCGAGCGTGAAGCTCCTGCGAATCAACCAAGCCCCGGCTTGTGCGATATTCAGGGTCTTCTCGCGGAGTAACAAACCCGGTACGAGGTGTATCGGACTGATGTTCCACAATGAGGAGAAATACATGGCACTGGGAACCGTCAAGTGGTTCAACGCCGAAAAGGGCTTCGGCTTCATCACCCCGGATGACGCGGACGGGGACGTTTTCGTTCACTACTCCGAGATCCAGACCGGTGGCTTCAAGACCCTCGACGAGAACCAGCGCGTTCAGTTCGAGATCGGTCAGGGAGCCAAGGGCCCTCAGGCAACCGGCGTTACGGTCGTCTAGTCTTACCCGTTGATCTCTGCTTGTTGCAGAGACAACAAACACGTTGACCCTGGCTTTCGAGCCGGGGTCAACGTGTCTTAACCCGAAGAATGCCCGCCGCAATAAATGGCTTCTCAACAAGAAGTGTTACTAACCATGCAGAAATACCAAAAGGGTCCTTCGGATAAGTGTTGACAATTCAACCAACCAAGCTCCGGAGCAGCCTCGCGGAATGCCGGACTGACAATCCCGGAAGATAGGCCCTGCTGAGCGCTCGCCCAATTGCAGGAAGATGCAGCGGGTCTTGGTAGTACATGTACAACGTTCTGTACTCGGGCTGGAACCTCGACTTAAAGGACGCCAACGACCTGAATCCATAAACAGGTTCCAAAGCGTGCCCCACCACCTCCAGTAGTCCTGCCAAGCCTTTGGCCCGTTGCTCAATTTCGCCCTTCTCCCGGGCTAAAGGCGAACCGGACAAGGAAATCAGCTCCACCGAATCCCGCAGGTGCAAAACGGCTGAAGCGATCAGGAACTCCATGACCCCCGGGAAAGCGTCGCCCCGCCGCCGCATGAAGTCCAGTGTCCAACTGACAATTACACCGTCCTCATAGACGGGAAGCCAACTGGTGACACCATAGACAAGACCCTTGTCGTCCAAAGCGACGCAGCACAGGACGTCGTCGTCATTCAACTCATCCAGGCCACCCATGGTGAAGCCCATTTCCGGGATCTTCTTCTGGGCTGCCCATTCTTCGGAAACCTCACTCACTTGGGCACGCACCCCATGAGGGAGTTCGGAGTATCGGCCCCACCTCGCCGTGACCCCCATCTTTGCGGCACGGTTGAGGGATGTCCTGACGTTTTGCCATTCCTTGCCCTTGAACTCCAGACCCCTGATCCGCAGGCGTGTCTCCTGGGCAACAGACACCCGGCGGAAGCCGCGCGATTGCAGCATGGGCCAGAGTTCGTCCGTGCAGGAGTACAGGCATGGCGTTAGCGCATGCTGCGAGCAGTACTCCAGGAAACCTTTGGCGGTTGCTGCGTGGTACTGCCGGGCTCCGAAGGGACCGGCCAGAGTCAACGCCACGTGGCTGTGCTGCTGGTAGGCCACTCCCCCGGTGCCCTCGGGAGTGAACCAGTACTTATTTGGTTCCCAAAGGGCCATCCATGACAGTGAATCTCCGCCCTGCTTCACCAAGGAGCGTGCGCCCTGGCGCGCCAGTCGGTCAAGTCCACCCGTGTGATGTCCGCGTATCAGCAACACCCAAACGCCGATCAAGGCAACGAGCCAAAACAGCGTGCCGGAGTAGGAAAAGAGGAAAACTTCCAGCACATCACGCTCCGCAAAGACCTTGCGGTAGACGCCGGGAAGCGGGACGGGGAGATACTGTCGGGCGAGCTCGGCCACCAAACCCAGCAAGCCGCCGTCGCGAATCAATCCACCGGAAGCCAGCCACACCGCTGTGTACGCAAGGCTGAGCCCTCCCCCAGTCAAGCCGACCACCCAGAACACCTTTCGGCGAAGGCGGTCAGAGGTTACCACCCGGAAGTGGCCCCGATACGCGAACAGGAGAAGCGCCAAAGCCAAAGGGACCAGCACAAGCGGAATGATGTGAACCACAGCCGAGTTGAGCATCCCCACATGTGGGCGTCCTGCCGGCCGCGGCAAACCGGCAAAAAGGCCAAGGTAGATGGTGGACAAGACGACCACCACCAACTGCACGCCGATGGCAATTCCCAAAGCGAGCCGGCGTCCGCGCCTCATGCCGTCGGCGCAAATCAACAGCAGGGCAACCGGCACGACTGCCAAGGCCAAGCCGAATGGTCCTGTATAGCCCTGGCGTGCTATCTCGAGGCAAGCGACGTCAATGGTGCCCCCGCAGTTGCTTTCCAGTTGGCTTAGGGTTGGCAACGGATTGAGGATGACGTCCCGCAACAGGGCCAACGGCCCCGATGGACTCTTGGCTGCCGCGGTCACGATGGGCCCCACGGCGAAAATCGCCATGGTCAATGACAGGAGGTTCCGGACTTCACGGCTGGTAGACCTATGAAGGTGGAGATGGCCTTGGCTGCTTTGCATCCACCAACCAGCGAGCAAGCCAATCAGAGCGCCCAGGAAACCAACAACTGTCTCCGCATGTCCTACGTAGAGCACCAGCAACAGGGAAATGGAAAGCACCACTGTGCGCAGGCGACGCTGCCATAACGTGGGCAGGAACGCACTCGCGGCCAAAGCCGTAGCAAGTACCGCACCGTAAGGTCCGATCAGGCGGGTGTCGGCCATCTCTGAAAGCCACCCGTCATCGACGTACTGCGCTACCTGGGTCACCAAGAGGAAGGCCGATATACAGCCGAACTGGCTGCCGAAGAACACTCCAGCCGTTTTGAGGGAGCCCAACTTCCGCTCTGCCAGTCCGAGCAGGAACAAAATCATGAGGATGGCGGTGGCATAGGCCAACGGATTGGTGGTAAAGAACAGCGACGTCCAGATGGACCACCATTCCCCCGACCGCAACCCGTCCAGCGATACGCTGGCCACCGCAAGCCACCACCGGGATGGCCCAACCAGGAGGCTCCCGGAGACCAAGGACAGGCCCACAAAAACGGCGAGCACGAGCAGAGTGAACGGCGTTGACCGCAAATGCCGGCGCGCCTCCCTCAGCGCAGGCTCCGCCACACCTTTGAGGGTAAGGCTCACCGAGGCAACCCCCACCGGGCGGCCAGGAAGTCCAGTCCACCCGGCATTCCACGAATCACTGCATCCCAGGAGTGCCCGGCCTGAGGAATGGAATGTTCTTCGGTTTCAAAACCAGCGTTCCGTGCCGCCTCAGCAAGCTCATGCATGTAGTCAGTGAACTCCTGGTCAGCTTCACCTGAAACCAGAAACACCCCGCTGCCGGCAAAGTCGCGTTGCTGCATCAACACCAGAGGTGTCCGGGATTCGAAGGCTTCAACGTCCCCGTCGAACGAATCAGAAATGGTCTTGCTTCGATCCTTGGCCAGGGCTGGTTCCCTTTCTGCAGCGAAAGGCAGAATAGATGCAAAGAGATCCGGGTGCAGGGTTCCCATTTGCATGGCACACGTGCCGCCAAAGGAGAAACCGCCCACAGCCCACTGCTTGTGATCCTTGGAGACGTCCAACGTCTCAGTGATCCACGCTGGCACATCCTGTGAAAGGTAGGTGTCCACGGAGGCGATGTTGCTGTCCATGCACATGGTGTTGGCGTTGGCTGATCCGTTGGGGTCCACCACCACCGTGACGGGAGCGATCCCGTGGTGTGTTTCAGCGAATTGGTCCAAGAGGGAACGCAGTTGGCCGCCAGTCAGCCAGTCTGCAGGACCGCCCGGCTGGCCTGCGAAGAGGACAAGGACAGGCAAGCTGGGACGCGATGCCGTCTGATAGGCAGGTGGCAAATAAACGTACGCTTCCCGTGCGTTGAAACCGGAGACCGCACCGGGAATGTCTGCTTTCCGCAGGACACCGCTGCGGGGCATGGAATCCGGGGCTTTCCACACAGAGGGGGCCGGACCGGGCATCGCATCCGGCGCGCGTTTGAGGCTCGGTTCCAGTGGCTGTATGCGCGCCACCGCAGTACCCAGCAGGTCCGAGACCGTGTTATTCAGCCCGAAATAGAGATTAATCTGCACCACGCATAAAAGCACAACGCCGAGCATCGCCACCACGCTGAACGAGCGGCCGCGCCAGGAGTTGCGGGGGAAGCGCGCAGCGCACAGGATAAGGGCTGCGACAGCGGGGACCGCCCAGGCCACAGTCTGAAAGGGAAGGTTCTCCGAGAACGTGGCCATAAGATCCACCAGGATCCAGTGAATCAGCGCCACCACGCCTACGGCCACCAGCAGACTGCCCGCGACGAGCAGCGGCCAGGAACGTCGTCGACGCCATAGAAGGTAGGCCCCACCGGCCGCGCCACAGGCGATGCTCAACCAGAGGAACGGCCCATCAACCAGACTGACGTCCGAAAAAAACTCCATGGCGCCTAACGCCAGGTTCCGACGCCGATAACGGGCCCTGCTTCAAGCCAGGACGACAATCCCGCGTAGGCATCAAAATTCATGGCGAGCATGAACTTCCTGCCCTCATACTGCAGTTCAACCACAACCACGCCAGGCTGAATCCTGACGAGTTCTTCTTCCGTGGGCTGGCGGCGGCCCAGCAGTTCAAGTGAGCTGCGTGTGAACCTGTGCTTGGGGATGACGCTTAGGGACATCAAGCGGAACCACTCAAGCTCATTGTCCTGATAACGACAAACCCCCATCTGCCAGCTGTTTCCAGCCATGCAAATGGAGGCGTCGACCGTGCCCAAGGCGCGCCGCAGATTGAAGCGGCGCACCCCAAAAAGGCACAGTGAAATGATCAGCAACGTAAACGCTGTTGCCAGGGCGATGAACGGAATAAGGGAATCGTCCATCAAGGTCGTGCTATCGGATCCCCGCTGTAGCCGCTTCGCCCAATTTGGCGTTGTCAGCAACAATGACCACGCGATCGTTGTCGACGGAGAAGAATCCGCCGTCAACAACTACTGCAATGCGATCACCGGAAACCGGCTGGATTGCCAGCTCGCCCGCGGCCATGATGGCCAGAAGGGGCGAGTGGCCCGGCAGGATTCCGATTTCACCATCACTGGTGCGGGCCTTCACCATCTTGGCCGCACCTGACCACACGAAGTGGTCCGCTGCGACAATCTCAACCTCGAGCTCAGCCATACTACTTGGTCTGTTCCTGGATCTTGGCCCACTGACGCTCGACGTCATCCAGGCCGCCGACGTTGAAGAACGCCTGCTCTGCGATGTGGTCCAGCTCGCCGTCACAGATGGCCGTGAAGCCTTCAACAGTGTCCTTGATGGACACGGTGGAGCCCTCGACACCGGTGAACTGCTTGGCGGTGTAGGTGTTCTGGGAGAGGAACTGCTGGATACGACGTGCACGCGACACGACGATCTTGTCCTCTTCAGACAGTTCGTCAACACCGAGGATGGCGATGATGTCCTGGAGTTCCTTGTTCTTCTGCAGGATCTGCTTAACACGAACAGCCGTGTTGTAGTGATCCTTGCCGATGTACTGGGGATCCAGGATACGGGACGTGGACGTCAGCGGGTCAACGGCCGGGTACAAACCACGGGAGGCGATTTCACGGGAAAGTTCCGTGGTCGCGTCGAGGTGTGCGAAGGTCGTTGCCGGAGCCGGGTCCGTGTAGTCATCTGCAGGCACGTAGATTGCCTGCATCGACGTGATGGAGTGACCCTTGGTGGACGTGATGCGCTCCTGGAGCAGACCCATCTCGTCGGCAAGGTTAGGCTGGTAGCCCACAGCGGACGGCATACGGCCGAGCAGCGTGGAAACTTCCGAACCTGCCTGCGTGAAGCGGAAGATGTTGTCGATGAAGAGCAACACGTCCTGGTTCTGAACATCGCGGAAGTACTCCGCCATGGTCAGGGCAGACAGTGCCACGCGGAGACGCGTTCCCGGCGGCTCATCCATCTGGCCGAATACAAGGGCGGTGTCCTTGAGAACGCCTGCCTCTTCCATTTCGACCCAGAGGTCGTTACCTTCACGGGTACGCTCGCCAACACCGGCGAATACGGAAGTACCACCGAAGTTGCGGGCAACACGGGTGATCATTTCCTGGATCAGAACGGTCTTGCCAACGCCGGCGCCGCCGAACAGGCCGATCTTTCCACCCTTGATGTAGGGGGTGAGAAGGTCGATGACCTTGATGCCGGTCTCGAGCATCTCCGTGGAGCCCTCGAGGGAAGCGAAGGACGGAGCCTTGCGGTGGATCGGCCAGTAGGCGTCAGCCTTGATCTCGGACTCTTCGACGTCCAGCGGCTTGCCGAGAACGTTGAAGATGTGGCCCTTGACGCCGTCGCCGACGGGCACGGAGATGGGAGCGCCGGAGTCCTGCACGGTAGTACCGCGGACCAAGCCGTCGGTTGCCTGCAGGGAGATGGCGCGAACGAGGTTGTCACCCAAGTGCTGGGAGGTCTCGAACGTGATGGTTTTCGTCTGGCCGTTGAGAGTGATCTCAGTGGTCAGAGCGTTGTAAATCGAGGGGATTGCGTCAGCCGGGAATTCGACGTCGACAACCGGACCAATAACACGGGCAATGCGGCCGGTAGCACCGGCCGTAGCTACGTGTTCGGTAGCAGTGGCAGTCATCTCTCTCACTTCACTCAGTAGATGGCGTGGATTTAAGTTTATCTGTTTGGTGCAGGTGCGGCTTCGAGCCGAATCCGTTGGAGGCTAGGACGCGAGGGCGTCTGCGCCGGCCACGATTTCGGAAAGCTCCTGCGTAATCTCGGCCTGGCGGGCCGTGTTGCGAAGGCGCGTGTACTTCTTGATCAAGTCGGTAGCGTTGTCACCGGCCGACTTCATAGCGCGCTGACGGGCTGCGAGCTCGGAAGCTGCGGCCTGCAGCATGGCTGCGAAGATGCGGGACTCGATGTAACGCGGCAGCAGTGCGTCAAGCACCTGCTCTGTTTCCGGCTCAAACTCGTACAACGGCAACAGCTCGGATTCCGAGGCTGCTTCCTCTTCGACGACCTCCAACGGGAGCAAACGGATAACCGTCGGCTCCTGCGTCACCATGGACTTGAAGCGGGTGTAAACAACGTGGATCTCGTCCACGCCACCCTCTTCGAAGTCAGTGGAGAAGTCTTCAAGAAGTGCAGCTCCGACTTCCTGCGCGGTTTCGAATTCCGGTGCGTCCGTGCCACCAGTCCATACGCGGGCGTAGGACCGGTTGCGGAAATCGAAGTACGCCTGCGCCTTGCGGCCAACCAGGTACGCCTTGACTTCCTTGCCTTCTGCGTGAAGAAGCTCGGTGAGACCTTCAGCCTGCTTGAGCACACTAGCGGAGTAGGATCCTGCAAGGCCGCGGTCCGATGTAATGATCAGGACTGCGGCGCGGCGGATCTGCTCCGGCTCGGTGGTCAGCGGGTGGTCGATTTCGCTCTGAGTTGCGACAGCAGAAACGGCGCGGGTAATCGCGTTCGCGTAAGGCAGTGAAGCTGCTACGCGGGCGCGGGCCTTACCGATGCGCGAGGTAGCGATCAGTTCCATCGCCTTGAAGATCTTGCGCATCGACGTCGTCGAGCTGATCTTCTGACGGTAGACCCGAATCTGGGCTCCCATACTTATCCTTTCCTATGTTCCCGATGTGCTGTCCTGCCGGAGCCCTTGCGGACCCCGGCAGGACAGGTAATCGGAACTAGCGCTTCTGCTTGACGATCTTTTCCTGGTCGACGTCGCCGCCGGAGATCGCTGCGTGCTCTTCGTGGCCGGCGCCAACCAAGTGGTTGTCGCCTTCACCGAAGAAGCCCTTCTTGAAGGACACAATTGCTTCCTTCAGAGCTGCAGCGGTGTCGTCATCCAGGACGTTGGTCTGCGCCAGCGTGGTCAGGATGGAGGACTGGTGCTTGAGGTGCTCCAGGAACTCGGACTCGAAGCGGCTGATGTCTTCAACCGGAACATCGTCCAGGTAGCCGTTGGTGCCGGCCCAGATGGAAACAACCTGGTTCTCGACCGGGAACGGTGAGTACTGGCCCTGCTTCAGCAGTTCCATCAGGCGTGCACCACGGGTCAGCTGCTGACGGGAAGCAGCATCCAGGTCAGAGGCAAACATGGCGAATGCCTGCATATCGCGGTACTGGGCCAGGTCCAGCTTCAAGGTACCGGAGACCTTCTTCATGGACTTGACCTGTGCAGCTCCACCAACGCGGGAGACGGACACGCCAACGTCAACAGCAGGACGCTGGTTGGCGTTGAAGAGGTCCGACTGAAGGAAGATCTGGCCATCGGTAATGGAGATCACGTTGGTCGGGATGTAGGCAGAGACGTCGTTTGCCTTGGTCTCGACGATCGGAAGACCGGTCATCGAGCCGGCACCGAGCTCGTCGGAGAGCTTGGCACAACGCTCCAGCAGGCGGGAGTGCAAGTAGAAAACGTCGCCCGGGTATGCTTCGCGTCCCGGCGGACGGCGCAGCAGCAGAGACACGGCGCGGTAAGCTTCGGCCTGCTTGGACAGGTCATCGAAGATCACCAGAACGTGCTTGCCGCCGTACATCCAGTGCTGGCCAATGGCCGAACCTGCATACGGTGCCAAGTACTTGAAGCCGGCGGGGTCAGATGCCGGGGACGCCACGATGGTGGTGTACTCCAGAGCGCCGTGATCCTCGAGGGTCTGACGGACGGCTGCGATGGTGGAAGCCTTCTGGCCGACACCAACGTAGACGCAACGTACCTGCTTGGTGACATCTCCCGAAGCCCAGTTGGCCTTCTGGTTGATAATGGTGTCCACAGCGATGGCAGTCTTGCCGGTCTGGCGGTCACCAATGATCAGCTGACGCTGGCCACGGCCGATCGGGATCATGGCGTCGATAGCCTTGAGGCCGGTCTGCATCGGTTCGTGAACCGACTTGCGTTCGGTAACGCCCGGAGCCTGAAGTTCCAGTGCACGGGTGGCTTCGGCCTTGATCTCGCCGAGGTCATCGATGGGCTGGCCCAGGGGGTCGACAACGCGACCCAGGAAGGCATCGCCAACCGGAACGGACAGGATTTCACCGGTACGGTGAACTTCCTGGCCTTCTTCAATACCGGTGAAGTCACCGAGGATAATGACACCGATCTCGCGGACGTCAAGGTTCTGGGCCAGGCCCAGCGTGCCATCTTCGAAGCGAAGCAGCTCGTTCGCCATGACCGAGGGAAGACCCTCAACACGGGCGATGCCGTCACTTGCGGTGGTCACACGACCAACCTCTACGCGCTCTGCGTTACCGGGTTCGTAGGACGCCGCGAACTCGTTCAACGCATTACGGACGTCGTCGGCGTTGATGGTCAATTCGGCCATCTGCAGTCCCTGCTCTCCTGTTTTCGTGATCATCGTTGCTCACGATGACCGGGTTTTATATCAGTTAAGTTGTGCTTTGTCTTCGCTAGCCAGCGAGCTGGCGGCGGAGTTCGGACAGACGGGCGATGACCGAAGCGTCCAACACTTCGTCACCCACCTGGACGCGAATTCCACCGATCAGTGCGGGGTCAACATTGACGTTGACCTTCAGTTCGCGGCCGTACAGGGCATCAAGCCCGGCCTGCAGACGACTGGCCTGCGTTTCCGTCAACGGACGGGTAACGCTGACAGTTGCAATCCAGCGCTGCTGGCGCTTGGCTGCAAGCTTGGCGAATGACTCGACGAGCTTGCTCGGCTTGACACCGCGTGGCTGCGTAACTGCCTGGCGGATGAGAACCTTTGCTTCCTCGCTGCTGCCAGGAACAAGCTTCTCGGCCAGTGCAATCTTCGCCGCAGGTGATGCCTGCGGTTCAGACAGAGCACGTTGTACTTCGTGGCTGGAGGCGACGGCCTGGTTGAAGGCAAACAGATCGTTTTCCAGCTCTTCCAGCCCCGTGATACCGGAGGCAGAAACGGCCGACTTGTTTTCAGCTACGGCAATGACAACCGTGGCGGCAAGCGTCTCGAGTGCATCGCCGATATCGCGGGCCGATGCCCAGCGCGAGCTGGCCAATCCGCCTGCAATCTCAGCAGCATCAGCGGAGACTTTTCCGCCAACCAGCTGCTTGACCAGCGCCGACTTCTCGTCACCGGAACGGGACGGGTCAGTCAGGGCGCGGCGCAAGCCAGCCGAGCTGTCCACCGTTCCCAGGATTCCGAAGAGGTCCTTAGCCAACTGCAGCGAGGCGAAGGGAAGCTTGGCTTCCAGCTGCGCCAGCGCTGTGGTCAGCGATTCGCTCGATATACCTGCCATTACTTAGCTGCACCTGCGCTCTGGGTCTCCAGATCTGCAAGGAAGCGGTCCACAACACGTGCGGCGCGCTGGTCGTCGGTGAGTGCTTCCCCAACGATGCGGCCAGCCAGCGTAGTGGCCAAAGTGCCCACCTCGGAACGAAGCGAGACAACAGCTGCCTGGCGCTCCGATTCGATGGCAGCGTGTGCCTGCTCAGTGATGCGTGCAGACTCTGCTGCAGCCTTCGCCTTCAGGTCCGCGAGGATCTGGGCGCCTTCGGCGCGTGCTTCTTCACGGATTCGGTTGGCTTCGGCACGGGCATCAGTGAGCTGCTGCTTGTACTCTTCGAGAGCAGCAGAAGCTTCTGCCTGTGCCGCTTCGGCCTTTGCAATGCCACCTTCAATTGCTTCGGCGCGCTCTGCGAAGGTCTTCTCGAACATCGGAACAATGAACTTGATCACGATGTACAGGAGGACCGCAAAGCCGACGAGGACGACGCCCATTTCCCAAACATTGGGAACGAGAGGGTTAGCGGCCTCTTCGCCTTCAGTGGCGGCTGAGATGATCAGCTGATTCATATTTCACCCGTCCTATCTACTCGGTTGCGGAATTCGCTTGTTCTGAATCCGAAGACTAGAGAACGAACGCGAAGACGAGACCGAGGATGGCGAGAGCTTCGGTCAGTGCCAGACCAAGGAACGCGATCGGCTGCAGCACACGCTGAGCTTCCGGCTGACGAGCAACACCGTTGATGTAAGCCGCGAACACGAGACCCACACCGATACCACCGCCGATTGCGGACAGACCGTAACCTACGAGGTTGAGATTGCCTTCCATTTTTTTCCTTTCAAGATGCCACCCATGTGGCAGGTTGTTTGGTTTACTTCAATCCCCACAAGGGGAAGTTTGGGAGCCTAGTGGCTGTCGGCGTGCAGCGCGCCTTCGATGTAGATCGCGGTCAACAAAGTGAACACATAAGCCTGCAGGGCCATGATCAATGCTTCGAGCATGTACATGGCAATCGCCCCAACCAGGACCAGGACCGAGGTGCCCTTCAAAAGGACGTTCTCCTGCATGACCAGGTACTCGATACCGGAACCGGCAAGCATGACGATCAAGTGACCGGCCAGCATGGTTGCGAACAGACGGAGGCTGTGCGTGACCGGGCGGACCAGGAAGTTGGAGATGATCTCGATCGGTACGACGATCGGGAGGATGTACCAAGGAACACCGGAAGGAACGGTGGCGAGCTTGAAGTACTTCAGGCCGTTCTTCTTGATACCGATGATGATCCACGTGAAGTACACGATGCCGGCCAGCACGTAGGCACCGCCAACGTGCGAGAAGCTCGGGAGCTGGATCACCGGGATGGCGCCGTAGATGTTGTTCACCAAGATAAAGAAGAACAGGCTGAACAACAGCGGGACGTACTTGATGAAGTCCTTGCCGCCGATGATGTCCTTGGCGATGCTGTTGCGGACGAAGCCATAGGCCATCTCGCCTGCAAACTGCAGTTTGCCGGGAACCAGCTGCTGCTTACGTGCAGCGAGGATGAAGAATGTAGCGATAATGACGACCGAAAGGATCACCAGCAGCATCTGCTTGGAGAATCCGTCGTGTGCACCCCAAGGCAGGATTGCCGGCAGGTGCATTTCGTCGATTCCGGGTGGGGTGAATGACCCCGAATCCTGGGCGGGGAGCGCAAGCGCGATCAACGCGTTTCCTCTCTGCTGTGTCCATCATTGGGCATTGGTTGGAATCCGAACGCGTTGGACGCATTCACAATCCATGTGAAATTATTTGGCATTACTGTCCCCGTCCGTGGACGGACCGCTGTCTGCGTTGCTCTCGCCAGAAGGATTGGAGCTTTGCCTGGTGAGGCCGTGCATATGGGAAAGATAGAACCCTCCTGCGGCTCCCAGCAGAGCGCCAAGGAGCACAATCCAGCGGGTCCCCCACAGATTATCCAGACCCCAGCCTATCAAACTCCAGACAATGATCCCGCCAATGATGTAGCTGAAGACAGCGATGCCGGCGTTGTATCCGCCGTCGTTTCCCGCTTCGGCAGATTCATTGTGGTTGGCAGCTTTCCGGGCATTGGCAACCGGGCGTGAATAACGCTTACGCGGAGACATCCGGGCCACCCTTCGGTTCTGCGGGATCGTTGTAGATCTGGAGACGGGCCTTGCTGAAAGCGTAGATCTCCGCGGCCTGCCAGAAGACGACTGAAACAACCGCCCCAATGAGGAACCACCGGCCTTGGAGCCAGTCCGGTTTACCTAGTACAAACAGCACTACGGCGAATCCGATGACTTTGATGAAGTAAGTCGCAACAAAGAGTCCGATTGCACCTGAAGGATTGTTCCGGCCAACAAAGTGGCCGATCAGGAGACTGATGCCAAAGAAGAGCATCACCAGCATGGCACCGAGAGCGGTGGAGAGCGCACTCTGCCCGCCGGCCACGAGAGCAGCGATGACGCATGTGACGGCCGTGGCCGCAAGTGCAGAAAGGACGCTGAAATAAAGCAGCCGTAGCCAGAGCTTGGTGGTCTCACCGGAAACTCCAACACCACGTTTACCGGACGGGCGTCCGGTTTCGGCGTTGGATGTCATGGGGATACCAATCCTCGTGGCACAGGTGCCATATTCTCAAAGTGGGGTTACGGGCGAGTGACTGTCCGCAGAAAGAATTCTACATGAGATAGAACTGTGACCATAACCGGCCGTCACAACTACTCCCCCGGCCGCGTCGAGTTCCGGGTGAAGTAAGGCCATGCCGTCACCGCGGCCATAACGAGCGCTGCGGCTATGACCACGATGAGCACAATTTGCCATGGGAACACAGCAAAGGCGACGCCGCCGAAGGCAAGAATGCACGTCCACACATAAAGCATGACGACGGCGCTGCGGTGCGAGTATCCGAGGTCCACCAACTTGTGGTGGAGGTGCCCGCGGTCAGCCGACCAAGGCGACTGGCCCCTGGCTGTCCTGCGGACAACGGCCATTCCCAAGTCAAGAAGGGGAAGGGACAGCACCGCGAAGGGCAACAAGATGGGAACGATGGTGGGGATACCGTTGGCGCGGTCGTAGAGACCGGAGCCGATCTGCCCAGTGGCCACGACGCCGGCGGAGGCCATCAGCAAACCAATAAGCATGGCTCCTGAGTCGCCCATGAAGATCTTTGCCGGAAACCAGTTGTGTGGCAGGAATCCGATGCAGCTCCCCACGAGGATGGCCATCAGGAGTGTTGCGAGGTCTGAGTTGTCAGTGGATGGATTGTTCCTGTGAACCCAATAGGCGGTGAGGAAAAACGCTCCCCCACCAATGATGGCTACTCCTGCTGCCAGACCGTCCAGTCCGTCAATGAAGTTGACGGCATTCATGGTGGTGACGATGAGCCCGGCGGTGAGCACAATCTGCACGACTTCGGACTCGAGGAAAATCGGTTCGGGTATAAAGGGCACCACAGACATCCGCACACCCCAGATAGCCACGATGAAGGCGGCTGCGGCTTGGCCCAGGAGCTTGATCCACCAGCGGATGTCCAGGATGTCGTCCGCGACCCCCACCGCGACAATGACAACGGCACCAGCGAGGATCCCCCAAGGGGCATCGTTGTGCCTGAAGATGTCCTTGACGAAGAAGGAATTGCTCGCAACCACCAACGCAGCGAAGAAGCCCACAAAGATGCCCAGTCCCCCGAGTTTGGAGATCAGGGCTGAATGCATGTCGCGGCTTCGGATGGGCTGGTACAAGCGCAGCTTGTTTCCCAGGACCCGTGCACCCCATGTCCCGGTGTACGAAACCACGGCCGCCGTAAGGGCCATCAGCATGTACATGATCATGACGCGGCCCCGGACAGCAGTCTGCACACCACACGGGAAGAATGGATCATCGAATGCAGCCGGCGGGTTCGATTGCCGTCGGGTTGTGGGCAGCTCAAGGTGTGGAATTCTGTCTTTGGATAAATGGAACTACTCCGTCGCCATGCCTGCACCGGCTGTGCCGAATGTTGCGGGATTTCTGTGGACTCTAGTCACGATACTAATGCCAACGGTCGTGACCACCCTGTGATGCAGCCGCCAAGCCCCACCGTGTTTTGCTGGGACTCACGCTGCGCAGCTGCTACCTGGCAGGCTCTTGGACGTTGCGCAAAACGTAGATCCCTTCGAGCACCTGCGCGTTGGAGCGCGGAGCTTTCAGGCTGTGGCGCAGGCCCTTCAAAAGCCCTGCCAACAGCACTCTACGATTTGGAGAGGCGGCGATCGTGCGGGTCCAGTTACGCAGCGAAGCACCGGTGAACAGGATCTTTTCCCACGGCGCCAAGGCGTTCGACCGGGTATAAACCCAGAGCTTGTTACGCACTTCATAGTAGAAGCGCGGGCCTGGATCCGCTCCCGCATCACCAAAAACCTTCGTATGGTGGTTAGCCACCGATGCGTTGGTAGTCAAGGCGATCCCGCGGCGGGAAATCCTCGCGGTGTATTCGAGGTCATCGTTCCAGATGAAGTAGTCCGCAATCGGCAGGCCATGCTGTTTGATTTCTTCAGCACGTATCAGCACTGACACGAAGGAAGCACTACGGATCTGGGTGGCACCCAGACGCGCAGCAACGCTGCGTTCGTCCTCGCTCGCTCCCATCCGCGGCCGCATACGGTTCATTGGGTGATCGCGGCCATCAGTCCATACAACGCGGCTTGCGACGAAGGCCGGGGCCTCGCCCGTTTCCTGCTGGTAGGCCTCTGAGACGTCCAATGCTTCATGAAGGGCATTCGGCTGCGGTTCCGTGTCGTCGTCCATGATCCAGACGTTGTCCGCAGCGTGGTCCAGTACGGCCCGTTCCATACCGACGACGAACCCGCCGGCACCGCCCACGTTCGTGTTCAATGTGACCACATCAGTGGTCACCGGGCTTTGGTACTGCTGGAGGAACTCTGCGGTTCCGTCGGTGGAGGCGTTGTCAACGATGACCACGGCGTCCGGTACCCGGGTACCTGCAACAATGCCCTCCAGGGTTGTCTGGAGGAGTTCACGCCGGTTATAGGTCACTACGACAGCGACCACGACAGAGTGGGACGTCATTTACTTGCCTTTGGTCTTGGATGGTTGGAAACGGCGCCGGATCAGCAGGCCTGCCAGCTTCCAAGGTTCAACGAAAACTCTGTAGGCCACACGGCCCGGGTGAAGGACCAGCCGCCAGGCCCATTCGAGCCCTAAGCGTCCGAGCCAACGTGGTGCCAATTTTTGGATCCCCGCGACCTGTTCAATGGCACCACCGACGGCGCAATAGAGAGCAGGCGGCAACTGTGCGAGCCGGCGGTGCAGGACCGTTTCCTGCAGCGGCATCCCAAGTCCGAGCAGGACCAGTTGCGGACGGAAATCCGTCAGCCAGTTCACCACCGCATCCTCGAGGGTGCTGTCCCATCCCTCACCCGGCATTCCATCCACCGCTGCACCGGGGATGATGGTGCGCAGCCGGGCGACTGCCTTGGTATTGGCGGTCCGTCCGGCACCGACTACGGCGACACGTTTCAGGTCGTTGACCTTTCCCAGCTCCGGGATCCAATCCATGGAACCGAGCCGGTAGGCCATGGTTCCCTCACCCTGCGCCTGGAGCTGACGCTTGTGGGCGAGCCCCCAGAGCATTGCAGCGGGAGCACCGTCCAGTAAGACGATCGAGCTGTCCTCGTACAGAGAGCGGACATCCGGGCGCGAATGAAGCAGCGTGATGCTGTGAAGATTATGTCCAAGCACGGTGGCGGTTGTTCCGGCCGCGATGAGTCCGCCCATCGCTTCAATAAGCTCATCGACGCGCATCGGAGTGGCGTCGACGTCAAAGACGGGGACGCGTTGGTGCTCCGGAATCATTCGGTTTTGGCTTCGCTTGGGGCCTCTGGCTTCACTGATTCCTGGGATGAATCTTCGACGCCGGCCGTTTCCGTTACTTCGATCGGCGCATCATCCGCTGTTACGGTCGCGTCCTCCGCAGCAGGCGCATCCGCAGGAATGGTTTCACCGATGCCCAGAATCGAGGGAACGATCTCGCGGAGTCGTTCCAGCTCGATGGCTCCCTGGCGCACTACGCGGAACGGGTTGGAAGTGGCATCAACAATCGTGGAGGGCAGGGCAGCCGTTCCCTTGACGGGACGGAAACCACCCTCGAGGTAGACCTCTACGGACTCTGCCAGTTGGAGCCGTGCTTCCGAGGCCGTCTGTGCTGCTTCCTGGCCCGTCCGGTTGGCGGAGGAAACGGCCAATGGACCCGTGAGCCCCAGGAGTTCCAAGGCGATCTGGTCATCGGGCATCCTAAGGGCGACGGTGCCCTTGGTTTCGCCGAGGTCCCAATCCAAGGACGGCTGGGCATGCAGGATCAGGGTCAGGCCGCCAGGCCAAAAGGCCTGTGCCAGCGCCCGGGCATCGGCCGGGACGTCGGTGGCCAGCCCGTCCAGGGCATTGATCCGGGGGATCAGGACCGGAGGGGGCATCTGCCGGCTGCGCCCCTTGGAGGCCAGCAACATTGTCACGGCCAAAGGTGAAAAGGCATCAGCGGCAATGCCGTAGACGGTGTCCGTTGGCATCACGATGCACTTCTTTTCGCTGATGGCGCGCTGGGCATGCTGAAGCCCCTCAGTCCGCTGGTCGTCGGAAGTGCAGTTATAGGTTGTGGTCACAGCGCTATTCTTTCACTCATCGGGAGACGGGCTTGCCAGGACAGCGCTGGTGGCACGTTCCTTGCCGTTCAGGTCATAGTGCGTGGTGATGTCTTTCCAACGCCCCGTTCGTTGCAGCATGCCGGCGATCCACGCTGCTTGGACTTCCGCATGTTCCATCACGAAGTAGCCACCGGGTTTGAGGAGCCGTACCGCTGAGGCTGCTGCCGCCGTCGGAAGTTCCATGCCGTCCGCTCCCCCGCCATAAAGTGCCTCCGGCGGATCGTGGAGGGCGACTTCCGGCTCTGTCGGGATCGCTTCGGCGGGAATGTACGGCGGGTTGGATACGACGACGTCGAAAGTTCCGTTGTGCTCCGGGAGGGCATCCCGCAAATCGCCTTCAATGAGTATGACGCCCAGGGGTTCGAGGTTCCTGGCGGCCCAAGCATGCGCAAACGTACTGTATTCCACGGCATGGACCTCAGCGCCTGGAACCTCATGGGCGATGGAACCGGCAATAGCACCGGACCCTGTTCCGAGGTCCACCACCTTGGGTTTCGGCATTCCAGCGAGGTGGTCAATAACCAATTGAACTACCGATTCCGTTTCAGGACGTGGAATGAAAACGCCCGGCCCCACCCGCAACGCCAGGTGACGGAAATAAGCGACGCCGGTGATGTGCTGCAGGGGGACCCGTCCAGCGCGTTCCTCTACTAGCTCCCCGTAGCCGTCGGGAGCTGGTGCGTCGCCGAGCATCATGGCGCGCAAGCGGCCTAGGCCGACACCCAGCAAGTGCTCGGCAAGCAACTCTGCGTCGACACGCGGGCTGGGCACACCGGCGTCGGATAAGACGGCAGTAGCCTCGCGAACAGCGTCCGCGAGGCTCTGGCCTTGGTAAAACGTCATTGATGAACTCTGCTGTGGTTATTGTTCGGCAGCGCTATTCGCCGATGGCGTCCAGGCGTGCCTGCTCGTCAGCTTCAATGGCTGACTGGATCACGGGTTCAAGATCGCCGTTCATGACGGCATCGAGGTTGTAAGCCTTGTAGCCGGTGCGGTGGTCCGCAATACGGTTTTCCGGGAAGTTGTACGTGCGGATGCGCTCCGAACGGTCCATGGTGCGGATCTGCGACTTGCGCTGTTCGGAGTTGGCGGCGTCGATCTGTTCCTGCTGGTGGGCCAGAAGGCGCGCGCGGAGAACGCGCATACCGGCTTCACGGTTCTGGAGCTGCGACTTTTCGTTCTGCATGGCCACGACGATGCCCGTAGGCAGGTGGGTAATGCGCACGGCAGAGTCGGTGGTGTTCACGGACTGGCCACCCGGACCGGATGAACGGTAAACATCGATCTTGAGATCGTTCTGGTTGATCTCAAGTTCTTCGGGCTCATCAACTTCGGGGAGCACCAGCACGCCTGCAGCGGACGTGTGGATGCGGCCCTGCGACTCAGTGACAGGAACCCGCTGGACGCGGTGCACGCCGCCTTCAAATTTCAAGCGGGCAAATACGCCCTGTGCGGGGTCGTTCGAATTGCCCTTAATGGCCACGGCAACGTCTTTGTATCCGCCAAGATCGGATTCGGTGGCGGAGATCATTTCAGTCTTCCACCCCCGCGACTCGGCATAACGCATGTACATACGCAGAAGATCGCCAGCGAACAATGCAGCTTCGTCGCCGCCTTCGCCGCCCTTGACTTCAAGGATCACGTTGCGGGCATCGTCCGGATCACGGGGGATCAACAAACGGCGCAGCCGCTCCTGTGCCGCAGGAATCTGTTCCTCCAGCTGCACAACTTCTGCAGCGAATTCCGGATCCTCGTCCGCCATCTCTTTGGCCGCTTCCAAGTCATCATTGAGACCGCGCCATTTGTTGTACGCCTCCACGATGCCTTGAAGCTGCGCAGACCGACGCCCCAACTTCCTGGCAGCAGACTGATCGGCATAAACGGCAGGATCACTCAACTGTGCCTGAATAGCAGCATGCTCATCCAGCAATCCCTGTACGGACTCAAACATTTTCAAACCTCTTTCGACTCGCAGACAAGTCTAGTTGTGACGATTGGTGTCTTGACGACCAACCGCTCAAATAAGCCGGCCAGCGAAGGCGACGGTAACGCCCAAGGTGACCTGACCGCCGTCGAGTAATTTGCCGGCCCGCGACAGGCGAGCCGAAAACGGAACGAGCCGCTGATTCTGCTGCCCCGGGAGTGGCTTCGGGCCTGCCGGAGCGTGGTGGCCAAGTCCGTAAGGACCTGGCCACCACGCGTAGGGGCGGGGGGCAGCAGAATCAGCGGCTCAGTAAAGCAGCTATTTGTCGTTGTCCGACTTCGCTCCGAGCGTGGTCTTCTGAACCTGCATGAGGAACTCGACGTTGCTCTGCGTCTCCCGGATCTTGTTGGTCAGCAGCTCAAGGCTCTGCTGCTGCTCCAGGCCCGAAAGGACGCGGCGCAGCTTCCACATGATCTTGACTTCTTCAGGCGAGAGCAGGTTCTCTTCGCGGCGCGTACCGGACGCGTTGACGTCCACAGCCGGGAAGATGCGCTTGTCTGCCAACTGCCGGGACAGGCGGAGTTCCATGTTGCCGGTGCCCTTGAACTCTTCGAAGATGACTTCGTCCATCTTGGAGCCGGTCTCGACGAGCGCGGTTGCAAGGATGGTGAGCGAGCCACCGTTTTCGATGTTGCGGGCTGCACCGAAGAAACGCTTGGGCGGGTACAGCGCTGCGGAGTCCACACCACCGGACAGGATGCGGCCTGAGGCCGGTGCTGCCAGGTTGTAGGCGCGGCCCAGGCGGGTCATGGAGTCCAGGAGGACCACCACGTCCATGCCCATTTCCACGAGGCGCTTTGCACGTTCAATGGAGAGCTCGGCAACCGTGGTGTGGTCGTCTGCGGGACGGTCGAAGGTGGAGGCGATGACCTCACCCTTGACGGTGCGCTGCATGTCCGTAACTTCTTCGGGGCGTTCGTCAACCAGCACCATCATGAGGTGAACCTCAGGGTTGTTGGTGGTGATTGCGTTCGCGATGGACTGCAGGATAAGCGTCTTGCCGGCCTTCGGCGGGGAGACGATCAGGCCGCGCTGGCCCTTGCCGATCGGGGCCACGAGGTCGATGACACGCGGACCGATCTTTTTAGGGTCCGTTTCGAGGCGCAGGCGCTCGGACGGGTACAGCGGTACGAGCTTGGCGAACTCGACACGATCCTTGAGTTCTTCCGGTGTCTTGCCGTTGACAGAGGTGACGCGGACGAGCGCGTTGAACTTCTGGCGTGCAGACTGCTGGCTGCGGTCTTCACCGTCGCGGGGTGCACGGATGGCGCCGACGACGGCGTCGCCCTTGCGGAGGTTGTACTTCTTGACCTGTGCCAGGGAAACGTAGACGTCGTTTGCACCGGGGAGGTATCCGGAGGTCCGGATGAATGCGTAGTTCTCCAGAACGTCCAGGATGCCGGCCACAGGAAGAAGGACGTCGTCCTCGGTAACCTCGACGTCGTCAACGTCCGGTCCCTGCGCGCGGCCACGGCGGCGCTCGTTGCGGTCGCGGAAGCGGTCGCTGCGGGTGTTTCCATCACGGCTGTCCTGACCGCCACGGCGGTCGCTCCGGTCGTTCTGCTCGTTGCGGTCACGACGGTTGCGGCGATTGCGGCGATTGCCGGTGTCGTCGCCGTCGTTGTTGTCTTCACGGCGTCCGCGGGTGTTTTCGCGGCGTTCGCGCTGCTGGTCGCCCGAGTCAGACTGTTCGCGCTGCTCACGCTGTTCCGTGCGGTCAGCACGCTGCTCACGCTGTTCCGTGCGGTCAGCACGCTGCTCACGCTGTTCCGTGCGGTCAGCACGCTGCTCGGCTGCTGGTGCTTCTGCTGCTTCGGCAGGTGCCGCGGCAGCTTCGCCGCGGCGGCGGTTACGGGTACGCGGCTGGCGACGCTCAGTAGCGGCCTCGCCGGTCTCGACGGCTGCCGGAGCTTCGACAACCGGTGCGACTGCGGTCTCAGCAGGCGCAGCAGCGGCTTCAGCGGCTGCTACTACTCCATCGCTGGTAGCGCGACGGCTGCGGCCACGACCACGACCGCGGGGCGCTTCCTGGGCTGGTGCCTCGGCAGCTGCATCAGCAGGTGCGCTGCTTTCAGGAGCGGCCTTCGGCTCTGCAGCCCGGGCTTCCTTGGCCGCAGTTGCTTTTGCCGTACTGGCCTTGGCGGGAGCCTTGGTAGTGGAGGTGCCGGCACGGTGGGCGGAGATGGCCGTGACCAAATCCCCCTTGCGCATACGGGATCCCCCGGAAATGCCCAGCTGGCTCGCGAGAGCCTGAAGCTGGGCGAGCTTAAGGCCTGCGAGGCCGCTGCTCTTGGTGGTTGCTGCAGTTGACGAATCAGCAGCAGAAGATGTTGTGTCCACAGCTGAAGCCAGCTCAGTGGTTTCTGTCACGAAGGATCCTTCCCCCTCGACGGCGTCCAGAGCGAGAGCTGGACGCGATGATTTGTTCTGGGCTGCAGTTCAGATCTGCAGCCGGTGATTTGGGCCGTGCCTGATGGATTGTGGCCAACAGGGCCGGATACTGATCGTCATCACTGGATCCAGTTGCCCGGACAGCCGGCGTAGGTTCAGGAAACAGAGAGATTTCTGCGGCACCTGAGACAGGCCGGAAAGAGACGACACCACCAACGTTGGCACAGTTGACGAAAGGTACGGCAAAACACCGAGATCCAAAATCAGGGAACTGCCCGCGGCTTTACTGGCGGTGCACTTCCACTCTAGCACCTTGATCGTCCACAGCCAGCGTCATCACACGCCAACCGACGTCGGGTGTGTTGTCCGCCGTGAATGTGCCGATGAATGCGGCGATAGTGGCTGCTTCCTCAGATCCATTGGCCAGCACCATCACGGTGGGGCCTGCGCCGGAGACAACGGCTGCATGGCCCGCAGACCGAAGAGCAGCCATAAGGTCGGCACTCGGACGCATTGCCTGAGCGCGATAGCTCTGGTGGAGATAGTCTTCCGTGCCAGGCAGCAGCAATGTTGGGTCCACAGTGAGTGCGTGAATCAGCAAGGCTGCACGTCCGGAATTCATCGCTGCCGCGTGATGTCCAACGGATGCCGGGAGCAATCCGCGTGCAGTCTCCGTGGCTAGTTCGTAGTCCGGGACCGCCACCACGGGGATAACTGACGGTGCGACGTCAGCGCGTGTGGTGCTGTACTGCTCGCTGTCCTGCCATGACAGCGCCAGTCCGCCGAAAATGGCGGGTGCGACGTTGTCCGGGTGGCCTTCCATCTCGCTGGTCAACTGCAGAATCCAGTCGCGGTCCTGCCGGAAATCGGTGGGAACCAATGCGTTGGCAGCTGTTACGGCAGCAACCACAGCGGATGCTGAAGACCCCAGCCCCCGGCCATGTGGATTGACGTTGTCCGCAATGATCTTCAGACCTGAATGCCGGAATCCAAGCCGAGTCAGCGCAAGGTCAATGGCACGAACAACCAGATGGCTGGCGTCACGCGGGAGGGAGTCAGCGCCCTCACCGGAGAGCTCGAACTCGAGCTCTCCGGCACTGAGGGTTTCCACCGTCAAGGTGTCGTAAATCGACAGGGCCAAGCCGAGGCTGTCGTAACCGGGCCCCAGGTTGGCACTCGTACCGGGGACCTTGACGGTCAGCCGCTGACCTGCCGCGACAAGTGCACGATCGGTCGCGGTGGGCTGCGTTGATTCCACTCTTAGTTTTCTTCCAGTCCCAGTTCTGCGGCAACAGTGACGACATCGTTCGGCACCTTGACGGGCTGGACATCGCTGCCGTCCTCGGTGCGGAGGGCCCACTGCGGGTCCTTGAGCCCGTGTCCGGTGACCGTGATGACGATGGTTTTGCCGGACGGAACCTGGCCTGCAGCGTGCTTCTTGATCAATCCCGCGACACCTGCAGCGGAACCGGGTTCGACGAAGACGCCTTCCTTCGCTGAAAGCCAGCGGTGGGCGGCCAGGATTTCGTCGTCGGTGACAGCCTCGATCAATCCGCCTGATTCGTCACGGGCCGCAACTGCGGTCTCCCATGAGGCCGGGTTACCGATGCGGATGGCAGTCGCGATGGTGTCGGGCTCGGTAATGGGGTGCCCTGCAACGAACGGCGCGGCACCTGCAGCTTGGAAGCCCCACATGACGGGTGTCTTGGTGGAAACAGCCGGGAGTGTCCCGTTTGCCGTCTCGAACGGCGCGGAATACTCCTTGTAACCCTTCCAGTAGGCGCTGATGTTGCCTGCGTTGCCCACTGGCAGTACGTGGATGTCGGGGGCGTCGCCCAGTGTGTCCACAACTTCGAAGGCGCCGGTCTTCTGGCCCTGGATGCGAGCCGGGTTGACTGAGTTCACCAGGAACACCGGGTAGGCTTCCCCGAGCTTTCGAGCGATGTCCAGGCAGTTGTCGAAGTTACCGTCAACTTGGAGCAGGGTGGCACCGTGGGCGATAGCCTGGCTCAGCTTGCCCATGGAGATCTTGCCTTCGGGTACCAGCACCGCGCACTTGAGGCCTGCGGCAGTGGCATAGGCAGCAGCTGAGGCGGACGTGTTGCCGGTGGAGGCGCAAACCACAGCCTTGGCACCGGCCTCCACAGCAGCTGTCATGGCCATTGTCATGCCGCGGTCCTTGAACGAACCCGTGGGGTTCATGCCTTCGACCTTGAGGTATACCTCGGAGCCGGTCAGCTCTGAAAGCTTCTGCGCATGGACCAGAGGCGTGCCGCCCTCACCCAGGGTGATGACCTTGGTGGCTTCCGTTACAGGCAAACGATCAGCGTATTCGCGGATTACTCCGCGCCATTGGTGAGCCACTTAGACCCCTTCTACCCGGAGTACGGATGTTACAGAATTGATGACGTCCAGGCCCTTCACGGCCTCGACGGTTGCCGCGAGTGCAGCTTCGGACGCACGGTGCGTCACGATTTTCAGCTCGGCCGACTCAACGTTGGAGGCGGAGTCGCGGTGGATCGTTTGACGCATGATTTCGATGGAAACGCCGTTCTCCGCAAAGATGTGCGCGATCCTGGCCAGCACGCCGGCTTGGTCAGCGACGTCCAGGCCGATGTAGTAGCTGGTGGTGGACGCATCGATGGCCAGCGCCGGAACGTGGCCAGTGGTGGTCTCCGTCCGGCCGGGGCCGCCCAGAACCAAGCGCCGCGCGGCAGACACGAGGTCACCAAGCACGGCGGATGCGGTGGGCGTCCCACCTGCACCTTGGCCATAGAACATTAGTTCGCCGGCATTTTCCGCTTCAATGAAAACGGCGTTGAAGGCGCCACGGACAGCAGCCAGCGGGTGTTCGCGAGGCAGGAGCGTGGGGTGGACGCGCACGGAAATGCCGCTGCCGTTGTCCGATGACTCGATCTTCTCGGCGATCGCGAGCAATTTGATGACAAAGCCAGCTTCCTTGGCGGAGGCAATGTCCGCAGCGCTGACCTTGGTGATGCCTTCGCAATAGACATCATCCAGCGAGAAGCGCGTGTGGAAGGACAACGATGCAAGGATCGCTGCCTTCGCTGCAGCGTCGTGGCCTTCGACGTCGGCAGTGGGGTCCGCTTCTGCATATCCAAGGCGCTGGGCTTCGGCGAGGGCGTCGGAGAACTGCGCACCTGTGGTGTCCATCTGGTCAAGGATGAAGTTGGTGGTGCCGTTGACGATGCCCAGGACCCGGGTGATGCGGTCGCCGGACAGGCTGTCGCGGATAGGGCGCAGGATGGGAATCGCCCCGGCGACGGCGGCCTCGTAGGACAGTTGGACGCCAGCCTTGTCTGCCTCTTCGTAGAGTGTGGGGCCGTCCTGTGCGAGCAGTGCCTTGTTGCCGGTGACAACGCATGCGCCGTTCTGGATGGCCGTCAGGATCAGCGAACGGGCAGGTTCGATGCCGCCCATGAGTTCAATGACGAGGTCTGCGTCCTTGACCAAGGTATCGGCATCCGTGGTGAAGAGTTCGCGCGGCAGTTCGACGTCGCGCGGGGAGTCGATATTGCGCACGGCGATGCCGGAAAGTTCCAAGCGGGCTCCGCTGCGGGCTGCGAGGGCCTCGGCGTCGTCAATCAGAATCCGCGCAACCTGGGCCCCAACGTTGCCACAGCCCAGCAGGGCCACCTTCAGGGTTTGCACTTCAGACATTCGCCACTCCCATGTCGCGGTTCAAGAGATCTTCTTCGGTTTCCCCACGGACAATCAGCCGGGCAGCTCCGTCGCGTACAGCGACAACGCCAGGCCTGGCCAGGTAGTTGTAGTTGCTGGAGAGGGCCCAGCAGTAGGCGCCGGTACCCGGTACTGCGAGCAAATCACCGGCTGCCACGTCCGCGGGCAGATATACATCTCTAACAACTATGTCGCCGCTCTCGCAATGTTTGCCCACTACGCGGGACAGCTGAGGATCCGCCGAAGAGTTCCGGGAAGCCAAAATTGCCGAATAATCCGCGTCGTAAAGCACCGGGCGCGCGTTGTCGCTCATCCCGCCGTCCACCGACACATAGCGGCGGGGATACGTAACGTTGTTGTCCCCTTCTTCCCCTTCAGTGACGTCGACACGGACGGTTTTGAGCGTGCCAACTTCATAAAGCGTGAACGTGGTGCTGCCCACGATGGCGCGTCCGGGTTCAATCGAGATGCGCGGTGGAGTGATGTCCAGCTCAACGCACTTGGAACGCACGACGGCGGCCATCGCCTGCGCGATTTCGGCTGGCGGCCGGGGTGTATCCACCGGGGTGTAGGCGATTCCGTAGCCGCCGCCCAGGTCCAGTTCGGGCATGACGATGGAGTACTTGGCCTGCATGGAGGCCAGGAAGCCCAGCAGCTTCTCCGCTGCAAGGGCAAAGCCGTCCGGCTCGAAGATCTGTGAACCGATATGGCAGTGCAGGCCCAAGAGCTCGATGCTGGCGTAGGAGGTTGCTGCAGCCACCGCTTCCTCGGCTGCTGACAGGCCGGCTTCATCGGTAGTGTCGCCGGCCATGGAGAGGCCAAACTTCTGGTCCTCGTGTGCCGTGGCAATGAACTCATGGGTGTGGGCGTGTACTCCTGGGGTCAGCCGGAGCATGACCTTGGCAGTTTCGCCGCGGCTGGAGGCAATCTTCGCCACCCGCTCCAATTCATCGAGGCTGTCCACCACGATTCGGCCGACCTTCATATCCAAGGCTCGCTTGATCTCGGCGTCGGACTTGTTGTTGCCGTGCAGGCCAAGATTGGGGCCCTCGATTCCCGCACGGGCGGCCACAGCCAACTCGCCGCCCGAACAGGTGTCCAAGCGAAGGCCCTCCTCGGAAACCCAGCTGGCTACTGCTGTGCACAAGAACGACTTCCCGGCGTAGTAGACGTCCACTCCCCCGCAAATGTCCGCGAAGGCGGAATCAAACGCGTCTTTGAACGCCCGTGCACGGGAACGGAAGTCCGATTCGCTCATCACGAACAGCGGAGTTCCGTACTGCTCCTTGAGCTCGCTGATGGAAACGCCGTCAATAGTGACCTCACCGGCGTCGTTCTTCTCAACTCCGGCCGCCCACATGGGTGCCTGCAAGGCGTTGAGGTCTTGGGGAACAGTCAGCCATTCGGGTGCGAGCGGAGAAGCGTGTGCAGCATTTGTGGTCATTTCCCTACATCCGTTCCGGCGCAGAAACGCCCAGCAGTTCGAGTCCGTTGGCCAGCACTTGGCTGGTGGCGTCGTTCAGCCACAGACGCGTGCGGTTGACATCCTGTACTGGCTCGTCCCCTTGCGGCGAAACGCGGCAAGCGTCGTACCAACGGTGGTAGGCACCGGCGATGACTTCGAGGTGGCGTGCCACACGGTGCGGCTCGCGCAGTTCGGCAGCCTTCGCCACGATTGACGGGTAGCTGCCGAGGTAGGAGAGCAACTCGTTTTCCGTGGCGTGGTCCAGGAGCGATGCGTCAAAGACGGAACGCTCCACCCCGGCCTCGGCAGCATTGCGTGCTGTGCCGCGGGAGCGGGCGTGCGCATACTGCACGTAGAAGACCGGATTCTCATTGCTGTGTTTCTTCAGCAGTTCGGGATCCAGCGTCAGCGGCGAGTCAGCCGGGAAACGAGCCAGGGAATAACGGACGGCATCCTTGCCGAGCCAGGAAATAAGGTCCTTGAGCTCAATGATGTTACCGGCACGCTTGGAAAGCTTGGCGCCATTCACGGACACAAGTTGGCCGATGAGGACCTCAATGTTGACCTCGGGATCATCTCCCGCGCAGGCCGCGATTGCTTTCAAACGGTTGATGTATCCGTGGTGGTCCGCACCAAGCAGGTAAATCTTCTCCGTGAAGCCGCGGTCCTTCTTTGAGAGGTAGTACGCGGCGTCCGCAGCGAAGTAGGTAGGTTCGCCATTGGCGCGGATCATTACACGGTCTTTGTCGTCACCGAAGTCTGTGGTGCGCAACCAGACGGCGCCGCCGTCGTCGAAAACGTGGCCTTGCTCGCGAAGGCGGGCGACGGCGGATTCGATCGCACCGGCGTCGTGCAGTTCCTTTTCGGAGAAGAAGACGTCAAACTCGACGCCGAACTCGGCCAAGGTGGTCTTGATGTCCGCCATCTGTGCCTGGTAGGCGGCGGCGCGGATTACGGGCAGGGCTGCCTCGTCCGTCAGCTCCCGGATGTCCGGATGGGCCTTCAGGACTTCGTCGCCAAGCTCGCGGATGTACTCGCCCGGATAGCCACCCTCAGGCACGCCACGCCCGTGAAGGCGCGAGAGGACCGAGTTGGCGAAGACGTTCATCTGCGAGCCGGCGTCGTTGATGTAGTACTCGGCGGTGACGGTGGCGCCGGAGGCACGCAGAACGCGGGCAATGGCATCGCCCAAAGCGGCCCAGCGAGTGTGCCCGATGTGCAACGGACCGGTGGGATTCGCGGAAACGAACTCCATGTTGACCACACGGCCCGCGAGCGCCTGGTTGGTGCCATAGCTGGCTCCGGCCTCAACAATGGCTTTGGCGAGGGCGCCGGCTGTGGCAGCATCCACGGTGATGTTCAGGAAGCCCGGACCGGCGATTTCCACTCCGGTGACACCGGGAATGCCTTGCAGATGGTTGCTGAGGATGCCTGCGAATTCCCGGGGATTCATGCCGGCCTGCTTGGAGAGCTGCAGGGCGATGTTGGTGGCCCAGTCTCCATGATCCCGGTTCTTGGGTCGCTCCACTCGTACGGCGTCGGGCACGGCAGATTCCGTCAGGGCGATTTCGCCGGTGGAAACGGCGTCCTTAAGGCAGGCGGATATGGCAGCAGAGAGTTCTTCGGGAGTCACGCCTCTAGCCTACCGGGGGCCCGCAAAGTCGCGGAATTGAGGGTCCCGTATGTGGATAATGTGGTCACAGCGTATTCACAGGAACGGCCACCCGACGCCACAGACTGAACCATTACGCTGAATTCGACGTTGTGAACACGTAGGAGGTGGCCTCGTTGGTCATCCCGGTACACGCAGTATCCCTTGACGTAAATGACCATTGACGAATTCTTGTCCAGTTGAAACGAGCAGAACCATGACTACGCCACTCCGCAAGAGCATCTACGTTGGTTTCGCCGGCCTCTCCATCATTGGAACAGCCGCGGCATGCGCCCCCACAACCGAAGCCCCCTCAACCCAAACCCCCGCTACCCAGGATGCAGGCCAGGCCTCCACCAGCAGCCCTTCAGCAGCGGGCACTTCATCGTCAACGGCTGTCGCGTCCAGCTACAGGGACGGGACCTACAGTTCCGACGGCACCTACACTTCGCCTAATGGCCAGGAGACGGTGGGTGTTGAACTGACGCTTGCAGCCGACAAGGTTTCTGCGGTCAACATCACCGTCCACCCTTCCAATCCCAATACCAAGAAGTTCCAGGGTGAGTTCGCCAGTGGCATCGCCGCACAGATCGTGGGCAAGGATATCGACGAACTCAACGTCTCCAAGGTGGCTGGCTCTTCGCTGACATCCGGTGGCTTCAACGAAGCCGTGGAACAGATCAAGTCCCAGGCCAAGTAGCAGCCATGCCGCACCCTGGCTGGAGCACCTTCCGCTTCGAAGGGATCGGTACGCAGTGGGAGATTTCGACGCCGGACAGCTTAGTACCCGCCGTCCGAAGCGAACTGCTTGAAACAGTAGCGGCATACGACAAGACGTGGTCACGGTTCAGGACGGATTCTTTGGTGTCCGGCCTTTCCCGTAGTGCAGGCAAGATCACCCTGCCGGGGCACGCCGTCGTCCTGCAAAAGGTCTACTCCGCGCTGTATCGCCTCAGCGGTGGTGCCATGACCCCACTCATCGGCAGCAGCTTGGAGCGGCTGGGTTATGACGCCACTTATGCCCTCGCGCCATCGGGCAGGCCCGTCCCCCCGCCTCGTTGGGAAGACGTCCTTGATTGGGCAGGGACCGAGCTGGCCGCCAAACAGCCGGTGGTTTTGGACATTGGAGCCGCCGGGAAGGGCCAGCTCGTGGACCTACTGGGCGAAGTCCTGCGGGAAGCCGGCTACACCGACTTCCTGGTGGACGGGAGTGGCGACATGCTGCACTCCGGGAAACACCCCGTCACGGTTGCTTTGGAGCATCCCTATAACCCGCGACAGGCCATAGGCACAGTGGAATTGGACAACTACGCGCTGTGTGCCTCGGCCTCGAACCGCCGCACGTGGGGTGATGGACTCCACCATGTCCTGGACGGAACAACGGGCGAACCTGTACACACCACTGTGGCCACATGGACCATGGCTGAAAGCGCCCTGGTGGCAGACGGCCTGGCCACGGCATTATTCATGCTTGAAGCTGCTCCGCTGGAGAAGGAATTCGAATTCTCATGGCTTACGGTGTCGTCGAGCGGTGCTGCCGCCTTTTCGAAGGGTTTTGAGGGGAGACTGTTCACATGATTGCCGCTAAGTCTCGCGTGGACACCTGGTTGGGCCGCTTCACCATGTACCGCTTGATTCTCTGGGTGCTGGGAGTACTGGCGGCCTACAGCATGGTCCTCAACATCCTGGGATGGCTGACCTTTGGCCTACCTGAGATGTTGGTCCATTTGGTGCTCTGCCTGGGCGCAACCTATGCCTCCGGCCGACTCCTGGCTTTGCTCTTTGGTGTCAAGCAGCATACGGAGTCGTCACTGATCACCGGACTGCTGCTGTATTTCCTCTTCTGGCCCGCCTTTGGAGCGATGGAGATGGCGGGCGTTGCTTTGGCTTGCGTGCTTGCCAGCGTGTCCAAGTACGCTCTGGCCTTCCGCGGGCGACATATCTTCAACCCGGCCGCCGCAGGTGCGTTCATTACGGGCCTGACGGGGCTCAATATCGCCACGTGGTGGGCCGCCACCCCGGCCATGCTCTGGCTCCTGGTTCCGGGAGTGGTGATTGTCCTGTATCGCACACGGAAAATGCTGATGGGCACCGTTTTCCTGGTGGCTGCCACAAGCATCATCACCGTGGAGCTGCTGAGCCGCGATATGACGCTGGGACAGGCTTTATGGCAGGCCTTGGCCCAACGGCCGTTGCTGTTTTTCGTCGGCTTCATGCTTTCGGAACCTCTCACCCTGCCTCCCCGCCGCTGGCAGCAGTTGGCGCTTGCCGCCGTCGTGGGTGTCGTTTTCGCGGTCCCCTATAACTTCGGCTTCATTGCCAACTCCCCGGAGCTCGCACTGCTGCTGGGCAACCTCATTGCGTTCTTCCTTGGACAGCGCGGCGGCGTCCATCTGACGTTTAAGGGCTCGCGCCCCCTCACCCCCGCCAGTACTGAATTCAGGTTCGAACCGCAGCGGCCTGTGCGTTTTGAGCCCGGACAGTTCATGGAGCTCAACCTGCCGCATTCCGGATCCGACGGCAAGGGCCGTCGCCGCGTCTTCAGCATTACCAGCCCACCTGGCGCGGCTGAGGTTACCTTCGGCGTGGGTACGGCCGAGCCGCTGTCTGCAGCGAAGAAGGCACTGCTTGCGCTTCGGCCCGGGGACAGCGTTTCCGCGACAGCCGTGGGTGGAGACTTTGTTTTACCGCACGACGCCGGGAAGCCGGTCCTGCTGATCGCCGCAGGAATCGGTATCACGCCTTTCCTGTCACACCTGGCCGCCGACGACGCCGCGCGCAACACCGTGGTGCTGTACTTAGCGAAGGGCCGCGAGGAGCTGGCCGCCGTGGAACAGCTGGAAGCCTCCGGCGCCAAGGTGATCGCCCGCCTTGCGGACGGTTCCACTCCCCCGGAGTTCATGGTCGACGCCGGTACTTCCAGAATCGATGCAGCGCGCCTTAAAGAGCTGGTTCCGGACATCGGGGATCGGGAAGTCTTTGTCTCGGGCTCGCCGGCGAGTGTGGATTCCCTTCGAGCTGCAGCACGTGGCGCAGGAGCGCGTCGGGTGCACGTGGACTCGTTTGCGGGTTACTGATTCGAAGGGTTCGGGGCCGGGCTTGCTGGTCCGGCACCGTGACTTTCGTCTGCTGTGGCGGGTTTTCATTTGCGGCACAGGGACTGCTAAGCTCTAGGACGTCCCACCGGCAACGGAGGGAACCCTGGATGCCCTCGTAGCTCAGGGGATAGAGCGTCTGCCTCCGGAGCAGAAGGCCGTAGGTTCGAATCCTATCGAGGGCACAACGAATACCCCGCCAGCCTTGCTGGCGGGGTATTTTTTTGTGCCGGATATGGACTATCAGTTGGGGGCTTGCCGCGCTTGGACCGCAATATTGTCAGCCCCTGCTCCTAGGCTGATTTCAGTTGGTCATACCGATAGCCAAAGGGGTTTTGCCGTGATGTGTTCAATCGTCCCGCCGTATATGCTGCGCCGGATTGCTGCCCGGAACGAACCACGACTCCGGGCAGTTGCCAGGGCCGCGAAGGAGTCGTTGCTGCATATCAAGGATCTGCAGGCCATCCGGACGGCCCCCATCCCCGCTGCACCGCCGAGCGCACGTCAAGCCAAACCCGGTCCGCCCAAGCGGACAATCTTCGACGCCGGGTCCTCCGAGACCCTGCCCGGCCGCATTGTCCGCAAGGAAGGATCTCCGCCCGTCGGCGACGTTGCTGCGGACGAGGCTTACGACGGCCTCGGGAGCACACACCGGCTGTATGGGGAGATCTTCGGCAGGGACTCGATTGACGACGCAGGGCTCGCCTTGGATGCAACGGTCCATTACGGGAAGCTCTACGACAACGCCTTTTGGAACGGGAGCCAGATGGTCTTCGGCGACGGCGACGGCCAGATTTTTCAGCGCTTCACCAAGTCCGTGAGTGTCATAGGCCATGAACTGGCACACGGGGTCACCCAATACACAGCCAATTTGGCTTATCGAAATCAGGCTGGAGCGCTGAACGAGTCCATGTCGGACGTCTTCGGGGTCCTCGTCGAGCAGTATTTGAAGCAGGAGTCCGCCCGGGATGCCAGTTGGCTCATCGGGGAGGGCCTCTTCACAGATCAGGTACAAGGCTCCGCCCTGCGCTCAATGAAAGCGCCCGGGACAGCTTATGACGACGACGTTCTGGGTAAGGACCCACAACCGGATTCCATGGATACGTATGTACGGACGAGTGCTGACAACGGCGGAGTGCATATCAACTCCGGAATCCCCAATAAGGCCTTCTACGTGGTTTCCACAGAACTGGGAGGCAATGCCTGGGAGGCGCCCGGCCAGATTTGGTACGGCACCTTGACCAGTGGATCCCTGCCGGCAAACTGCACGTTTGGAAAGTTTGCCAGGACCACGGTCGCAACTGCTGAGGAACTTTTCGGCAGTGGATCAGCTGAGCATGACGCCGTCCTGAAGGCGTGGGAGACTGTGAAGGTCAAGGTTTAGTCAGGTGGCGGGACCGGACAGTTTGGTTCGGTCCCTGCCGGTTGGCTGACAACGGAACGTCGAACGAGAAGCAGCCGGCTATGAAGATCACCGTCCAACGCAGTGGGGGAATCGCCGCGATGACACGCGTCTGGAGCGTAGATGCCGTGTCCCCCGATGAGAAGGAACGATGGGTGCCGATCGTTGAGGCCTGCCCGTGGGACGAAGCCAAGAGCCAGTCCCGGACACCCAATGAGCCGGACCGTTTTATGTACTCCATCCGTGCGGGGCAGCGACGGGCAACCCTTCCCGACCGCGCCGTCACAGGCCCCTGGCAGGAACTGGTGGAATGTGCCAAGGCCGAAGGTGCAGAGTCACGGGGCGGGTTCGGAAGCCGCCGCTAACGAGCCACACACATGGCCCGGAGCGGTTTCCATCGGCTGCTGATGTGACGCGATTTCAGATGGCTTCTGCCAACTGCCCCCGGAATGCCCGCCTGTAGCTTTGCGGACTTGTGTCAAGCACTTTGGTGAAGTGGTGGCGCAGCAGGACCGAATGCCCGAACCCTGCAACACGAGCGATCTCGTCGATGTTCAACTCAGTGGTTTCCAACAGTTCCTGCGCACGCAGCACACGCTGCGAGTTCAGCCATGCTGCGGGTGTCGCGCCGGTTTCCGCCCTGAAACGGCGGGCGAACGTCCTGGGAGACATGTGGAGCCGCGCAGCCAACTCGTTCACGCTGTGCTCTTCGTCGAGGTGTTCAACCATCCAGCGCAGCAACGCCTCCATAGGCGCTGAACCACAGCGGGGCATGGGCCGGTCGATGAACTGGGCCTGCCCTCCGTCGCGATGTGGGGGTACCACCATGTCACGCGCGATTGCCGCAGCCACGTTCGCCCCTAGTTCTTCGCGGACAAGGTGGAGGCATGCGTCGATTCCGGCGGCCGTGCCGGCGCTGGTGATGATGGTCCCGTCCTGAACGTAGAGGACGTTCTCATCCACGATCGCATTCGGGTACCTGCTGGCCAGGTCCTGCGAGTAGTGCCAGTGTGTGGTGCACCGGCGTCCGTCCAGCAACCCTGCCCGGGCCAAAGCATAAGCACCGGAGCAAATGGACATCACCCACGCCCCTCTGGCATGCGCAGCGCGCAAGGCGTCAAGCACCGCTTCCGGGATTTCCTGGTCGCGGCCGAACGGCGCCATGATGACGAGGTCCGCGTCGGCTGCTGCTTCGAGGCCGAGGTTTACATGAAGGGATAAGCCGGACTTCATGCGGATATCACCCGGTTCCGGGGCAACCACCCGGAAGTCAAAAGCCGGGACACCGGCACCACGGTCCGATCGGTCAATGCCGAAGACCTCGAAGGCTGTACCGAATTCAAAGACCGAGAAGTTGGGGACCACGATCACCGCCACTGATTTCAACACATCTCCAGTGTGGCAGAAAATTGTCTGAATGGGGCATTTCTGCCACTGTTTCTTCAACTGCCACAGGAGCAGGCTTGAGGCATGGAAATCTTTGGAATCATCCTCTTCATCGTCCTCATCACCGCCGTCGCTGCCACCGTTTCAGCCCTGTTGAAGGATGGACGCGGGCACAACCCGCCCATCAACTCCAAGGAACCCTGGAGCGCTTTCGAGGCTCCGAGCAGCCCGTATTGGAACCCCCGCATCTACTAGGGGAATGCCAAGCCACTGCAAAACCCGGCAAGCCACATCCACACGACGCCCGTCCGTTCATGGAATTCTGCAGGATTCCTCTGAACGGCGGGCGTCCCTATTTGCCCATGGTCCCGCCAATGGACCCATGCGGATGTCCCATGGGCTAGATTCACATGCATGATCCAAACGTCTGCGCGGCTCCTCCAGCTGTTGTCACTGCTGCAGGTGCGCCGCGAGTGGACGGGACCAGCCTTGGCCCACCGCATGGGTGTGACGGAGCGGACCGTGCGCCGGGACATCGACAAGCTGCGCAACCTGGGATATCCCATACAAGCCTCCCCCGGCATAGCCGGTGGTTATCAGCTTGGTGCCGGCGCGCAGCTTCCGCCGCTGCTGCTGGATGACAACGAAGCCCTGGCTGTCGCCTTGGGTTTGAATTCCGTAGCCGCAGGCCCCGTGGCAGGCATCGGTGAGGCATCCGTCCGCGCCTTGGCCAAGCTGGAGCAGGTCCTGCCATCCCGCTTGCGTCCCAAGTTCGCCATGCTGAAAGCCGCCGTCACCACCCTCCCCAGCAACGCGGGGACCGTTGATCCCCAGCAACTGACCGTCGTGTCCGCTGCCATATCGGACCGGCGCCAAATCTCCTTCGACTACGTGAAATCCGACGGCGAATCGGCACGCCGGCTGGTGGAGCCCTACAGGTTGGTGGACACCGGACGCCGCTGGTATCTGGTGGCGTGGGACGTTGAACGGGAAGATTGGCGAACCTTCAGGGCTGACCGTCTTGCTTCCCTGCCGTCGGAACGGAAGAGGTACACGCCAAGGCCCCTGCCGGCGGAAGACCTCGCCGCTTACGTGCAGCAGTCCATCACCCGCTCGCCGTACAGGTTCGACGTCGTAGTGCGGCTCCGCGCTCCCCTGGCCGAGGTATCCGCCGTCGTTAATTCCCAGTACGCGACACTGACGGCCGACGGTCCAAAGGCCACAATCCTGCGGTCCGGATGGGACAACCTGGCCGCCCCGGCGGCATATTTGGCAGCTATGGACATGGACTTTGAGATCCTCGAGCCTGCTGAATTCAAGGCTTACGCCATGGAACTCTCGAGCCGGCTGCGCGCTGCGGCCGGGACTGTGACCGACACAGCGGACGTTGAACCGCACTCACAGTAGACTGACAGCAGCCATGACACTTCATATTTCCTACCCCGCAGAGCTGCCCGTATCCGAGCGCCGCGAGGATCTGATGGCGGCCATCGCCGCAAACCAGGTGACCATCATTGCCGGCGAGACCGGTTCGGGTAAGACCACCCAGATCCCCAAAATGTGCCTCGAGCTTGGCCTTGGAGAGAGGGGCCTCATAGGGCACACCCAGCCACGCCGGCTGGCAGCCCGCACCGTGGCCGAGCGCATCGCTTCCGAACTCGACGTGGAAATTGGCCAGGAAGTTGGCTTCCAGGTCCGCTTCACCGGCGAGGTCAGTACGTCCACCAAGATCAAGCTGATGACCGACGGCATCCTGTTGGCTGAGATCCAGCGGGACAAACTCCTGCGGAAATACAGCACCATCATCATCGACGAGGCCCATGAGCGCAGCCTCAACATCGACTTCATCCTTGGCTACCTCAAGCGAATCCTCCCCCAGCGCCCGGACCTCAAGGTCATCATCACCTCGGCCACCATCGATCCCCAACGGTTTGCCAAACACTTCGGCACCGAGGAAGATCCGGCACCAATCATTGAGGTTTCCGGGCGAACATATCCTGTAGAGATCCGGTACAGGCCTTTGTCGCAGCCGACGGGCGGGGACGAAGACACCTCGGACGATGAACTTGAGGAGGACCGCGATCCCCTTGACGCTGTGTGCGACGCCGTGGACGAGCTCGCCAAGGAGGCACCCGGCGATATCCTCATTTTCTTCTCCGGTGAGCGCGAAATCCGCGATGCTGCTGAGGCGATCAACGGCCGCATCCAAACGAACAGGCGCCTTACCGGGACGGAAGTCCTGCCCCTTTTTGCCCGGCTGAGCCTTCAAGAGCAACACAGGGTTTTCAACCCCGGCGGAAAACGGCGCATTATCCTGGCCACCAACGTTGCCGAAACGTCGCTGACCGTACCTGGCATCAAGTACGTGATCGATACCGGAACCGCGCGCATTTCCCGGTACTCACACCGGACCAAGGTCCAGCGCCTTCCCATCGAGCGCGTGTCCCAGGCTTCGGCCAACCAGCGCTCGGGCCGCTGTGGGCGCGTTTCCGAGGGCATTGCCATCCGTTTGTACTCGGAAGAAGACTTCGAGTCGCGTCCACTGTTCACGGACCCGGAGATTCTCCGGACCAACCTCGCTGCCGTCATCCTGCAGATGACCGCCATGGGAGTTGCCCGCGGACCCAAAGACGTAGAGAACTTCCCCTTCGTGGAACCGCCCGACTCCCGGGCCATCAACGACGGCGTCACGCTCCTGCGCGAACTCGGCGCCTTGACCTCGCCCAAGTCCGGTGACGCGGGTGGCAACGGTCGCCCCGGCAGTGGACTGACCGCCGTCGGGCAGAAACTGGCACAGCTGCCGGTGGATCCACGGCTGGGCCGGATGATTGTGGAGGCGGGAAAGCGCGGCTGTGTCCGTGAAGTCATGATCCTGGCGGCTGCCCTCACCATCCAGGACCCCCGTGAACGGCCAACGGACAAGCAACAATTAGCTGCGGAGAAGCATGCGCGGTTCCGCGACGAGCTCTCGGACTTCACCGGCTTCCTCAATCTATGGAACTACATCCAGGAAAAGCAGCGCGAGCTGTCCTCTACCCAGTTCCGCAAGCTATGCCGCAACGAGTTCATCAATTACCTCCGCGTCCGCGAGTGGCAGGACCTCTTCACCCAGCTCCGGCAGATGGCCAAACCCCTTGGCATATCGCTGGACAACAAACGGGAAGCGGATCCCGTAGGCAACTACGAGGGCATCCACATCAGCCTGCTCTCGGGCTTGCTCAGCCACATCGGCCTCCTCGATGAGCGCAAACGTGAATATGCCGGTGCCCGCGGAAGCCGTTTTGCGATCTTCCCCGGGTCAGCACTGTTCAAGAAATCGCCCACGTTCGTCATGGCTGCGGAGCTGGTGGAAACGAGCCGCCTCTGGGCACGTGTCGCCGCCAAGTTCGATCCCGTGTGGGCCGAGCAGGTAGCCCCTGACCTGGTGAAGCGTTCGTACAGTGAACCGCATTGGTCTTCACGGCAAGGCGCCGTCATGGCCCATGAGAAAGTGACGCTGTACGGCGTCCCGATCATTCCCAACCGCCGGGTCAACTACGGGCGGGTCGATCCCGAGCTCTCACGTGAACTGTTCATCCGCCATGCGCTGGTGGAAGGTGAGTGGAAGACGCATCACAAGTTCTTCCACCGTAACCGCGCCCTCCTGCAGGAAATCGAAGAACTCGAAACCCGCATGCGGCGCCGGGACATCCTGGTGGACGATCAGACGCTCTTCGAGTTCTACGACGCACGCGTGGGCAAGGAAGTGGTCTCCGAGAGGCACTTTGATAAGTGGTGGAAGGACGCCCGGCAGTCAGACCCCGACCTCTTGGACTTCGACCAATCGTTACTGATGAGCGAAGACGCCGAAGCCTTGGACGACTCCGCGTATCCGAAGACTTGGATGCACAAGGGATTCGAACTACCACTGAGCTACGAGTTCCATCCTGTGGCTCCTGGCTCGGCCCCCAATCCGTCCGACGGCGTCACCGCCGAAGTTCCGGTGTTGTTCCTCAATCAGCTCGACGATGCCCCCTTCCGCTGGCAAATCCCCGGCCAGCGGGTGGAGCTGGTCACTGCCCTCATCAAGTCGCTGCCTAAACAAATCCGGAAGAATTTTGTGCCTGCCCCGGACGTTGCAAAGCAAGCAACCGCGGCACTGGAAGCGGATTTCGATCCCGCCACCGATGAGCTCGAGCCATCCTTGGAACTGGTCCTTCGACGGCTCCGCGGGCACGTCATTCCTCCCGGATCCTGGAATTGGGAAGCAGTACCGCCTCACCTACGCGTCAGCTTCAAGGTGGTGGACAGCAGTGGCAAGGTGCTCGACGAAGGAAAGAACCTGGCTGAACTCCAGGAAAAGCTGGCGCCGGCCACGCGCCGCGCCATCGCTGAGTCCCTCGGAGCAACACCTGCGACGACCTCACGCGCGAAGGGCGTCAAGACAACCGGGGCGGCGGGCGGCGCACCCAGTGGTGGAACGCCGGCATCAGGGCCGGCTCCCGCCGTTGGTGGGGCGGTTGCCGAACGCGAGGGCATCACTGCATGGGACTTCGGCACCGTTGAGCGTCAGGTTACTCGCACCGTGAAGGGGCACGCCGTGACCGGCTTCCCTGCCGTGGTCGATGAGGGCAAGTCTGTTGCACTTCGCGTTTTCCAAACCCGAGCGGAACAGGAAGCCGCCATGCGTGGCGGTGTCATCCGGCTGCTGGCGCTGCGGATCCCGCCGCCGGACCGATACGTGCTGGAACACCTCAGTAATACGGAAAAGCTGACTTTCAGCCAAAACCCGCATGGATCCGTGAGTGCACTTATCGCTGACTGCGCACTGGCTGCCATCGACAAACTGGTTCCTCATGATCTGCCGTGGAACAAAGTGGCTTTCGATGCGTTGTACGAGGTCGTCAGGGCAGAACTTATCGACACCGTGTTTACGGTGACTGCCGTCGTCGAACGAATCCTGGCCAGTACGCGGCGCATCCAGAAGCAGCTGAAGTCCAACGCCAGCTTGCCTCTGATCAGCGCCCTCAACGACATGAAAAGCCAGCTGGAGCAGCTGGTTTTCCCGGGCTTTGTGGCACAGACGGGCTACGCGCAGCTTAGCCAACTGCCACGTTACCTACAGGCGATCGAGAAGCGGTTGGAAAAGCTCCCGGGTAACGTTCAACGGGACAGCTTGAACATGGCTATCGTGCAGGCGTTGGAAGACGATTATGACGATGCCGTGTCGGCGCTCCTTCCGGGGCGCAGGGCCGGCGCCGAGTTAACCCGGGTGCGTTGGATGATCGAAGAGCTGCGGGTGAGCCTCTTCGCCGTCGAGCTTGGTACTGCCTACTCGGTGTCGGAAAAGCGCATCCGCACGGTCCTGAACCAGGCCTTGGCACCCGTCTAGCGGCTGTATCGCTCCCACACGGCCAAAAGGGATGAAAAAACCCGGCAGCGCTTATTAAGCGCTGCCGGGTTAACTCATGGAGGGCTCGGTCCTCACCCAGGATTAGTCTTCAGGAACAGCGTCCCCGTGGCCGGCTTCCCGAAGGGCAGCACGGAGCTTCACGGCGGTGGCCTCCATGACTGCGGGATCCGGGTTGTGGTCCACGTTGTGGATTTCAAAGTCTGCCGTGGAGTAGGCAGGCCACACGTGGACATGCAGGTGGTCCACCTCGAAGCCTTCCATCAGCACGCCAACGCGCTTGGCGTCAAACAAATCCTCCTGCACCTTGCCGATGCGCTGGGCCACGTCCATGACCTTGGCCAGCAATTCCGGGCTGGCTTGCGTCCACGAGTCCACTTCTTCACGCGGCACCACCAGGGTGTGTCCCTGGGTAATGGGCGAGATGGTCAGGAAGGCAACCACGTCCTCGTCTTTCCAGACAAAACGGCCCGGGATCTCCCCGTTGATGATCTTGGTGAACAGCGTGCTCATGCGTCTGCCCTTTCGGATTGTTCCTGGAGTGTTGCGGTGTCCAGTACGAAACGGTACTTCACGTCCCCGGCCACCATGCGGTCGTAAGCTTCATTGAGTTGCCCGGCTGCCACTATTTCGACGTCGCTCACAACACCATGTTCGGCGCAGAAATCCAACATTTCCTGGGTTTCCGCAATGCCGCCGATCAGTGAACCCGCATAGGCGAGTCGCCGGCGGATGAGCAGCCCCGGGCTGACCGGGGGCATGTCATCCGCGGGGAGGCCCAATTGGAAGAGTGCTCCGTCCAGGCGAAGGGTCCGGAAATACGGATTGAGATCATGCGGCGCTGCGACGGTATCGATGATGACGTCGATGCTCCGGTTGGCGGCCTCCATGGCGTCCGCGTCCTTGGAGAGGACCACATGGTCCGCGCCCAGTTCCCGGGCAGCCGTGAACTTGGATTCCGACGTCGTGAATACGGTGACAACGGCACCCATGGCCTTGGCGATCTTCACTGCCATATGCCCAAGGCCACCAAGCCCTACGACACCCACGGAGTCGCCTTCCTCCACGTCGAAATACCGCAGCGGAGAGTAAGTGGTGATTCCAGCACACAGCAAGGGAGCCGCTGCTGCCGGATCAAGGGCCTCCGGAATTCGCAGCACGAAGCGCCTGTCCACCACTACCGACGTAGAGTATCCGCCTTGCGTAATTTGGTTCCCGTGACGCGGGTCCACAGCTCCGTAGGTACCGACGTTGCCCCTCTCGCAGTACTGTTCCAGTCCTTCAAGGCAGCTCTCGCATTCGCGGCAGGAATCCACCATGCAACCCACGCCAACACGATCGCCCGGGGCAAATTCCTGCACCCCGGCACCCACACGTGTCACACGGCCCACGATCTCGTGTCCGGGAACCAACGGGTAGGGAGGAACCCGCCATTCGCCGCGCGTTGCATGCACGTCAGAGTGGCACAAACCACAAAATTCGATCGCGATTTCGATGTCGTCCGCTGTAGGGGTCCGGCGCGCAACAGTCAGCGGCACCAAACCACTTTCCGGGGAAGTGGCCCCGTACGCTGCAGCCAGCGTTCCGGACCGGTCTTCTTTGCTATCCAAAGTGACGGGCTTGGCGAGGGGCGGGGGCACAGGGCGTCCGGGAGTCATGCTCCGACGCTACTCCCGGCAGCCGTGCTTGTGCCACTTGGGCCAGCGGAGTCATCGTCAAACGGCGCGCTGCCCACAGCAACGTCATTCGAAGCATTGTTTGACCACTGCGAGAATGAACCGGGATAGAGCGCCGCACGGTATCCGGCGATCTCCAAGGCAGCAATCTCATGGGAAGCTGTCACGCCGGACCCGCAATAAACAGCAACGTTGGACGAGTTGTCCAGACCCAACTCCTCAAAACGCCTCCGCAGCTCTTCACTTGGAAGGAACATGCCGTCGGGTGAGACGTTCCCTGTGGTCGGCGCGCTCACCGCACCGGGAATGTGCCCGGCCCTGGGGTCTATCGGTTCTACCTCGCCCCTGTACCTCTCCCCTGCCCGGGCATCCAGCAACACACCATTGCGGTGCCACAGTGCCGCCTCCTGCTCAGTGATGGCCGGCATGAGGCCTTCTCCCAGAGTGACATTTCCGACGGCGGGAGTCACCTCACCGGATTCCACCGGGTAACCAGCCTCCCGCCAAGCGGCAAGGCCGCCGTCGAGCAGGTACACAGAGACAAATCCAGCGTTCCGCAGCATCCACCAAACGCGTGCCGCGGCCATGCTCCCGCTGTTGTCGTAAGCAACCACGGTGTCACCGTCGTTAATCCCCCACTTTTGAGCCGACTCCTGAAAACGCTCCGGGCTTGGTAAAGGGTGGCGGCCCAGCCCGGGTTGTGCGTGATCGGCCAGCTCTGTGGGGAGGTCCACGAAAACGGCACCGGGAAGATGGGCGCCCAGATATTCAAGGTGCCCGTCAGAGCGGCCCAGGACCCATCGGACGTCGAGGAGTACGCTCCGCCGCCCGGTTTCGAGTCGCTGGTGCAGTTCTGACGCACTCATCAACGTGGCCATGGGATCTCCTTCGTTCTGGCGGCTGCTCGTCCTGCCGAGGTTTCGTTGCTGCCGGTGTCCGAATTCCAGCCTAGGCTTATCCGGTGAGCAATTCGTGTATTCAGGACAGGGCATGGGCCAGCGAGGCCATCCGTAAGATCGAGGCCGAGAATAACCGCTCCGCCGACACCCACCTTTATGCAGTTCCACTCCCTGACCACTGGGGAGTCCAGCTGTACCTGAAGGACGAGTCAACCCACAGATCCGGCAGCCTCAAGCACCGTCTGGCGCGATCCCTGTTCCTGTACGGCTTGGTCAATGGCTGGATTACCGAGGGCACCACCATTGTGGAAGCCTCCAGCGGCAGCACGGCCGTATCGGAGGCTTACTTTGCCCGGCTCATCGGACTGCCTTTCATTGCAGTCATGACAAAGACCACCAGCCCCGAGAAGATCGCCCTGATCGAGGAATTCGGTGGTGCCTGCCTGCTGGTGGACCACGCCTCGGAGGTTTACGCCGTAGCCGAAGAGACGGCCAGGACGTCCGGCGGCTATTACATGGACCAATTCACGTTTGCCGAGCGGGCAACGGACTGGCGGGGCAACAACAACATCGCGGAGTCGATTTTCGATCAGTTGTCCTTGGAAGAGCATCCGGTTCCGGAATGGATCGTTGTGGGCGCCGGCACCGGCGGAACCAGCGCCACCATCGGCCGTTACCTGCGGTACAACCGATACAACACCCGCCTAGCCGTAGTGGATCCCGAAAACTCAGCCTTCTACCCGGCGTGGCGGGACGGAGACGCAGCCGCAGCCACTGGCCTGCCTTCCAGGATTGAAGGCATCGGCAGGCCTCGGTCTGAGCCCAGCTTCGTGCCGGCGGTCATCGACCATATGATCCAGGTGCCCGATGCCGCGTCGGTTGCCGCCATGCGGCACCTCCGGAAACTCACCGGCCTGCACGCAGGGCCTTCAACCGGGACCAACCTTTGGGGCGTCTGGCAGTTGGTTGCCGGGATGGTGGCCGAGGGCCGTAAAGGCAGCGTCGTTTCCCTGATGTGCGACGCCGGCGACCGCTATGCGGGAAGCTACAACGACGCCGGATGGCTGGCCGCGCACGGACTGGACCCGGCGCCGCACGAAGCGGTACTTGAACACTTCCACAACACAGGAGTGTGGACCGGCTAGACCTCCACGGATTCATGTGGCGCCAGTCGCGCGTAAGTGGTTCCGTAGCGGGCCCCGATCCGTGTCACATGTCCCTCTACTATCCCCCGGCCCAGTTCGTTGAGCAGCCCGTCATGGACAGGGAAAGCCTTGGGAGCACGGACGGCGATGACGAAGTCCACAACCTCTCCCACTTTGGACCACGGGGCATGGATGGGGACAAGAAGGGTTTGGACATTGATTCCGTCAGGGACCACGAATGAATCCCCGGGGTGGAATACGTTGTCATCCACCAGGTAGCCGATGTTCGCTACAACTGGAATCTGGGCGTGGATAACGGCATGCTGCCCACCGTAAGTCCGGATGTTAAAGCCTGCAGCTTCAAAGACGGAGTTGGGCTCCACAGCATGCACGCGGCCGGCGACATCCGCGTTTTCCTTGAGCGCAGCTGCCACCCCGGCTGGCGCGTGGACCTCCAGCATGGTGTTGCCCCGCAGGGCTGCCGTCACTGCCGGGCGGTCAATGTGGTCATTGTGCTCGTGCGTGACGAGGACAGCGTGGGCTCCCCTTAACGCTTCCTCTGACTCTGAGAAAGTCCCGGGATCGATCACCAGGACCCTTCCCTCCTTCTCCAACCGAACACAGGCATGGGTGTACTTGGTGAGCTTCATGGAGACAGCCTAGGGCCGCCCGCTGACGGTTTCCAAGGTTCCCCTACTGGTAAAATTGGGGTTTGCCAGCATCCCCAGGGAAGTGAGTCTTTCAATGCCACAAGGCACCAGTCCCGCCTCGACCGGCCAAGACGCGCCGGCCACCAGCGGCGTCAAGGAGCAGCGCGTCACCAAGCAGCGCTTGGCCGTCAGTGCCGCCTTGGATGAATTGGATGACTTCGTCAGCACCCAGGAGCTGTACCGGCTTCTGCAGAACAAGGGCATCTCGGTGTCCTTGGCCACCGCCTACCGCATCCTGCAGTCCCTGGCTGACGATGGGCTCATTGATGTCCTCCGGAACGGTGACGGCGAAGCCGTCTACCGTCGTTGTGCAGTCACAGGGCACCACCATCACCTGCTATGCCGCAACTGCGGCAAGGCAGAAGAAGTGGAAGCACCCGCCGTCGAGACCTGGGCTGCCCGTACGGCAACTGAACATGGCTTCACCGAGGTGGCCCACACAGTGGAGATCTTCGGACTGTGCCCCGAATGCACGGCCAAGAAAGCAGCCGGCAAGCTCTAGAGCGCACCTGCCGGTTGGTCGCGTGACACCCGCCCGTTGAGGCCTCTGTTGGCGCGAACCCTGCCAGTGATCCGGCACACCACGTAGATCAGGAAGGACAGCGTGGTGACGTAGGGGCTGATCGGAATGCGGCTGCCCAAGGCCAGGAGAATACCGCCCACTGTGGCCGTCATCGCGAAGATTACACTCAGCAACACCACCAAACGGGGCGATGTGGTGACCCGCAGCGCAGCAGCTGCAGGGGTAATCAGCAAGGCAAGGACCAACAGCGCGCCAACGATCTGGATGGACAGGGCCACGCTGACACCCAGGAGAACCATGAAACCGATGGCCAGGCCACGGACAGGGACACCTCTGGCCTCAGCCATCTCCGGGTCAACGCTGGCAAAACTCAGTGGCCGCCAGATGGCCGCCAGTGCCCCCATCACCAGCACTGCGGTGCCGGCCAAAACCTGGAGTTGCACCGTATCCACGGACACAATCTGACCGGTCAGCAAGCCGAACTTGTTGGCCGCGCGCCCCTCATAAAGGGCGAGGAACAGGATCCCCAGGCCCAGCCCGAACGGCATGATCACCCCGATGATCGAGTTCTTGTCCCGGGCCCGGACTCCCATGAAACCCAGAAGCACTGCCGCGGCCACCGAGCCGATCAAGGAACCGAAAATGATGTCGGTGCCAATCAGGAGAGCAAACGCGGCGCCGGCGAAGGACAGCTCTGAGATGCCGTGAACAGCGAAGGCAAGGTCCCTTTTCATCACGAAGGTGCCAACCAGTCCGCCCAGCAATCCGAGGACAGCTCCCGCCCAGATGGAATTTTGGACAAGTACCAGCAACTCACCGTAGTTCTCGAAGTTGAAAATGGTCTGCAGGATGCTCTCAAGATCCATCTAGAACTCCTCCCCGGCGGTGGCGTGGGCATCGTCATGAAAGTGCGTGGTTGCGTCTGGAAGACCGACGACGACGATCCTTCCGTTGGTGTGGATGACTTCCACATGACTGTCGTACAGCTCGGAAAGAACCTCCGTGGTCATGACTTCCTGAGGCGTTCCAACGCGGAACTGGCCACCGGCAAGGTAGAGGACGCGGTCTACGTAATCGATGACAGGGTTGATCTCGTGGGTCACGAAGACCACGGCACTGTTCCGATCGTGGCATTGCTTGTTGATCAGTGAACTGACGCCCTGCTGGTGATGCAGATCGAGGGAAAGCAGCGGCTCATCGCATAGGAGAACCTGAGGCTCAGTGGCCAGTGCCTGTGCCACCCTGAGACGTTGTTGCTCACCACCGGATAACTGACCCACCGGCACCTTGGCATAGTCTGACGCCCCCACTTGCTCCAACAACTCGTCGATCCGCTGGTTGACTTTGCCGGATGCGAATCGCATTCCCCAGCGGTGCCCATCGATCCCCAGCCCTACCAGGTCGCGGGCCCGGAGCGGAGTATCCGCCGCAAAGGACTTTTGCTGCGGTATGTAGCCGATCCGCTTGCTCCCGCGTTCAACGGGGTGGCCGCCCAGCGACACCGTTCCGGAATGCAGCTCCTGCAACCCCAGGAGGACTTTCAGGAAGCTTGTTTTGCCGCTGCCGTTGGGACCAAGCACCGCAAAGAACTCTCCGGGGTGAATGTCCAGGTCCAGATCCCGCCACAGTGTCCTCTTGCCGAACTGCAGGCTCGCTCCGCGGAGGCTCACTACCGGTGTCAAAAGTTGTCCTCGATCCATGCGCTCCGAGGAACGCAATAGTTGTGCCGCTGGTCTCCGCGGCTGTGTGCTGATGGCAGGCAAAGGCCCCGCAGCCATCCTGAATATCTTAGGACGCCAACGGGGCTCTTCACTGCACGTTGCCTTGCTGGATGGCTACTTCTTAAGTGCTGCCGAAATGGATTCCACGTTGTCCGCCATCCACTGAAGGTAGTCCTTGCCGTCCGGAAGCGTTTCGGTGAAGTCCACAACCGGCACCCCTGCATTTTCGGCCGCCCGCTTGACGGACTCGGTTTGTGGCCCCTCCGTCTGCTGGTTGTAGGCAAGGAGACGCACAGATTTGGCACTGACGAGGTCTGCAGTTTCCTTCAGGACAGCGGGAGGAACATCTGTTTCCTCTTCGATGGCCGCGCTGTAAGCCTCCGGCGTCTTATTTTCCAGGCCGGCCGCTTCCAGGAGGTACAGGGGAACGGGTTCGGTTACAGCCACTGGTGCACGCTCGTTTCCGGCCTTGATGTCACCGAGCTTGCCGGTCAGTTCAGAGAGTTTTGCTTTGAAGGAATCCGCGTTCGCAGTGAAAGTGGAGGCAGATCCGGTGTCCAGGGTGCCCAACTTTTCGGCAACGGCATCGGCGAGCTTGCCCATGGCGTCCAGGCTGTACCAGACGTGCTCATTGAACTCGCCATGCTCATGCGCGTGCTCATCTTCGTTGTGGGCCCCGGCACTACTGGATTCCGTGCCATGTCCTTCTTCTTCGGGGGCCAGCCCCGAGATCTCCACAGCACTGATCATGTTCTGGTGACCGACCTTGGTCTCGTCAGCAATTTTGTGAAGGAATTCGTCGTACCCTCCCCCGTTCTCCACCACCAGCTTGGCCTTGGAGATCACCAGCTTGTCCTGCGCAGTGGCTTCATAGGAGTGCGGATCCTGGCTGGTCTTGGTGATGATCGCGCTCACCTTGACCTTGTCACCACCAATTGCCTTGACCACATCCCCATAGACGTTGGTGGAGGTCACTACCTCAATGGCATCAGATGACGACGGGGCATCGCCGCCGGCCGGGCCGGCGCAGGAGGACAACAACAGGGCAGCAAGACCTGCAGAGGCGGCAAGGGAAAGTCGGACGGCGGAGCGGCGCACGGAGACCTCGGATCTAGTCAAAATGAGAATCAAACACAATTAGGGGCTCCATCCAGTGTACCCCTAATAGGAATCATTCCTGTTTAGACGAGCCCGGCGTCGATGGAGAGCCATCGACGCCGGACTCGTTTTCTCCTGCTATTGCGCTTGTTGGCCACCGTAACGGCGAATGCCGGTGGCCTGCGTGGCGTCACGGATTTCACCTACCAACTGCTCAATGACGTCCTCCAGGAACAGGACGCCCTGAGTCTCGCCGCCCGCACCAACAACACGGGCCAAGTGCGAACCCGTGCGTTGCATGACGGACATCGCCTGTTCGATCTCGTCATCCGGGGAAAGGTTTGCCAGCGAACGGATTCGACCCTCGGCGATAGGGTACCTTCGCCCCTCGTCAGGAATGGACAGGATGTCCTTGACGTGCAGGTATCCGGCGAGCTCGCCGTCGTCGTCGACCATCGGGAACCGGGAGAATCCGGTGCGGCTGACCGCCTTCTCGAGATCCACGGGAGTGGACGCCGTCTTCAGTACCACCAACTTGTCCAAGGGAACCATGATGTGTGAAGCAGTATGTTCCGAGAACTCCAAAGCACCGCTCAGCAAGCCCGCTTCGTCGTCCACCAGACCATGGCGCGTGGATTCCTGGACGATCGACTGCACTTCCTCCAACGTGAACGAAGAGGAGACTTCATCCTTGGGTTCAATCTTCATCAACCGAAGGATGTGGTTGGCCAGCCAGTTCAGCGTCCAGATGATCGGGTTGACCACCCTGGCTATGAACATCAGCGGCGGGGCCAACAGCAGGGCAGCTTTGTCCGCAACGGAGACCGAAATGTTCTTGGGCACCATCTCACCAAAGGTGACGTGCAGGAACGTGACAAACAGCAACGCGATGGCAAAAGCGATGACGTCTGCCAGTTCAACGGGGACGCCGACCAGTTCCAAGGGCTCCGCCAGCAAGTGGTGGATTGCCGGCTCTGCAACCTGAAGAATCAGGAGCGAACAGACGGTGATGCCCAACTGCGCACAGGCAAGCATCAGCGAGACGTTCTCCATGGCGCGCAGCGTTGTTTGCGCTCGCTTGGATCCAGCTTCGGCCAGCGGCTCAATCTGGCTGCGACGCGCAGACATGACTGCGAACTCTGCACCAACAAAGAAGGCGTTGCCGATCAAAAGGACCACGAGCCAGACGATTCCTGCCCAGTCGCTCATACGGCACCTGCTTCGTGACGTGTGCTTCCGGAGTCAGCGGATGATGATTCGCCCGTCTCCACGTGATGGAAACAGATCCTGTCGATCCTTCGGCCATCCATCCGGGTCACGGTGAGCGTCCCCCCAACGGTGTCCACCACATCGCCTGTTCTGGCAATGCGCCCCAGCTGGCTCATGACGTACCCACCAACAGTCTCGTAAGCGGATTCATCAGGAACAGTGAGGTTGGGGATCTGCTCGGACACTTCGTCCGGCCTCAGCAAGCCCGGGAAATACCAGTCGCCGGATGCACTCTGCAGCACTCCCGGCCGAACTTTGTCATGCTCGTCGGATACTTCGCCCACGATCTCTTCCACAAGGTCTTCAAGGGTGGTGATTCCCGCGGTGCCGCCGTACTCGTCAAGCACAACAGCCAGCTGAAGGTTGCCTTCGCGAAGTTCGGACAGGAGCGCGTCCAGATGAATAGTCTCTGGAACCTGCAGGACGTCAGTCATGATCGCGCCTGCCTCGAGCTTGGCCCGACGCTCCGCAGGGACCGCTACGGCCTTCTTAACGTGAACCACGCCGCGGATATCGTCCGTGGAATCCCCGATGACAGGGAATCGCGAGTATCCGGTTCGCCGCGCAGCGTCCAGAACGTCGGAGACGGGTTGGTCGGCGTCGATAGTTTCCATGCGGATGCGGGGCGTCATGACGTCCGCCGCCGTGCGCCCGGAAAAGTTCAGGGTGCGGGCAACGAAGTTGGCTGTCCCGGCATCCAGAGTCCCCAGCTCGGCCGAGCGCCGCACCAAGGATGCAAGCTCTGCAGGGGTCCTTGCCCCCGAGATCTCTTCCTTGGCTTCGAGGCCAAACAGGTTCAACACCTTGTTCGAGAAGCCATTGAGGACCACGATGGCCGGCTTGAAAACGGCTGTAAACATCAGCTGGGGCCGCGCGAGGCGTTTACCCAAAGGGAAAGCGAGGGCAATGGCCATGTTCTTGGGGACCAGCTCACCCAAAAGCATGGACAGCAGCGTGGCAAACGCCATGGCAACAATCAGCGCGACCGAATGCGCTACCTCAGGAGCGAGGCCAAGCAAGCCAAGGGGGCCAACGAGCAACTGCCCCACAGAGGGCTCCATCACGAAACCTGTCAACAGGGTTGTCAGCGTGATGCCAAGCTGGCAACTGGACAGCTGCGTGGAGAGGGACTTAAGGCACTTGAGCAGCGGCGCCGCAGCGTGGTCGCCGTTATCGACAGCCCGCTGAACGCTTGCCTGGTCCAAGGCAACAAGGGAAAACTCAACTGCTACAAAGAAGCCGGTGCCAAGAATCAGGGCAAAGCCGGCAAGGAGAAGAATCCATTCCACTTAGCGCATCACTCCAAGAGTGGGCACGTGCAATGGGGTTAAGGCCTCTTGCCCGGGAAAGCGCCCCGGCGGAGGCTGGTCGGGTCCCGCGGACGCATGGTCTGCGGCACCACCGGCTGTGACCGCCGGCGAGTGATGGGCATGTGAACGGGTGTTGCCGGCTCGACGGGCACGCTGTGCGGGGTTGCCAGATTGGCTCCCCCGACAGTTCCCAGGCCGGCACCTAGATTTACTGTCCATAAGAACTTCAGTCTACAGTCCGCCCGACCAGGGACGCCTCGCTGACGTCACGTACGCTTCGAAGAAGAAGCGCATGCCCATTAAGTCAGCCGCAACATGATTTAGGTCACCACTATTGGCAGTTAACCAACGATCCTAACTAGACTGACATGGGTCTGAGTTCGCGGGACCCGGACCCTGGCCCATCGTTGTGGAGAGCATCTGTGGCCAGCGGGAAAACAACACTCATGGAAGAGGCGTATTTCAAGTGCCAGAGCAGCCCAGCCACCGTCTACCAGAGGAATTTGGCGGAAACGAGTGGCTCGTTGACGAACTGTACGAGCGGTACCAACAGGACAAGAATTCGGTCGACGCCAAGTGGTGGCCACTCTTCGAGTCCTTTGCTTCCGGTGACGGCACTTCTTCCAACGGATCCTCCGCAGCCGCAACGGCTGCCAATCCCCCTACCCAAGTACTTCCCGTGGTAGCTCCGGCTGCAGCGGCACCGGCACCGGCGCCGGCCGCTCCCGCAGCGGCGCCCGCCGCGGAAACTGCACCGGCGGCACCCGCCCCGGCGAAAAAGGCACCTGCCACGGTTGCCCGGGACGGAGCAAAGAAGCCCGCCGCCGGCACCACGGCCCAGCCCATCCCGGCCCAGCTGCCCAAGAGCACCAAGGCTCCTACGGCACCTGAGGAAGACGTCGTTTCCGTCCTCCGCGGCCCGGCCAAGGCTATTGCCACCAACATGGTGACCAGCCTTGAAGTTCCCACTGCCACTAGCGTCAGGGCAGTTCCTGCCAAGCTGCTCATCGACAACCGGGTGGTCATCAACTCCAACCTTGCCCGCGCCCGCGGTGGCAAGGTGTCCTTCACCCACCTCATCGGTTATGCAGTTGTCCGCGCGCTCTCCCAGTTCCCCTCGATGAATGTCTACTATGACGAAATCGATGGCAAGCCGAGCGCGGTGCAGCCGGCTCACGTCAACTTCGGCATCGCCATTGACATGCCCAAGCCCGATGGCACCCGCCTCCTGATGGTTCCGAACATCAAGAAGGCAGAGACCATGGACTTCGCCGAGTTCTGGCACACCTACGAGGACCTCATCAAGCGCGCCCGCAACGGCAAACTGACCGCTGATGACCACGCAGGCACCACTGTCTCCCTGACCAACCCGGGTGGAATTGGTACGGTCCACTCGGTACCGCGTCTTTCCAAGGGCCAGGCTGCCATCATCGGCGTCGGTGCCCTTGACTACCCGGCTGAGTTCCAGGGTGCCAGCGAGAAGATCATCGCCCAGAACGCCATCAGCAAGATCCTCACCCTGACGTCCACCTATGACCACCGTGTCATTCAGGGCGCGGGCAGTGGCGAGTTCCTCAAGCTTGTTCATCAGCTCCTCCTCGGTGCGCAGAACTTCTACGACGAAATCTTCGAAGCCCTGCGCATTCCGTACGAGCCCGTGCGCTGGAGCCCGGATCTCCAGGTTGACCCTGCTGACGAGATCAACAAAGTTGCGCGCATCCAGCAGCTGATCCACTCCTACCGTGTGCGTGGCCACTTGATGGCTGACACCGATCCGTTGGAGTACGTCCAGCGCAAACACCCGGACCTTGACGTCCTGACCTACGGCCTGACGCTCTGGGACCTGGACCGCGAATGGCCCACGGGCGGGTTCGGCGGCAAGCCGCAGCTCAAGTTCCGTGACATCCTTGGCGTTCTGCGTGACGCGTACTGCCGCACCACGGGCATCGAATACATGCACATCCAGGAGCCCGCCGAGCGCAAGTGGTTCCAGGACCAGTTGGAGCACCCGTACTCCAAGCCGAGCCGCGAAGAGCAGTTGCGCATCGTCTCCAAGCTCAACGCTGCTGAGGCTTTCGAGACCTTCCTGCAGACCAAGTTTGTTGGCCAAAAGCGATTCTCCCTTGAGGGCGGCGAGTCGCTCATTCCGCTGCTCGACGCTGTCATTTCAGACGCAGCCGACGACGGCCTCGACGAAGTTGCCATCGGCATGGCCCACCGTGGCCGGCTTAACGTGCTGACCAATATTGCAGGCAAGACCTACGCGCAGGTCTTCCGCGAATTCGAGGGCACCCAGGACCCCCGTTCGGTCCAGGGATCCGGTGACGTCAAGTACCACCTCGGCACCGAAGGCACCTTCACGTCTGACAACGGCAAGCAGACCAAGGTTTACCTCGCCGCCAACCCGTCCCACCTCGAGGCAGTCGACTCCGTGCTGGAAGGCATCGTCCGCGCCAAGCAGGATCGACTGGACCAAGGCGAATCCTTCCCGGTTTTGCCCATCATGGTCCACGGCGACGCCGCCTTTGCAGGCCAAGGTGTTGTGGCGGAAACCCTCAACCTCTCGCAGCTGCGCGGTTACCGCACCGGCGGTACCATCCACGTGATCGTCAACAACCAGGTGGGCTTCACTACGGCACCGTCGTCTTCGCGTTCGTCCACATACTCCACGGACGTCGCCAAGATGATCCAGGCCCCTGTGTTCCACGTGAACGGCGATGACCCCGAGGCCGTGGTGCGCGTTGCGCAGCTCGCCTACGAGTTCCGCCAGCGTTTCCACAAGGACGTCGTCATCGACATGGTGTGCTACCGCCGTCGTGGCCACAACGAAGGCGACGACCCCTCGATGACCCAGCCGCTCATGTACAACCTGATCGAAGCCAAGCGCTCCGTTCGCAAGTTGTACACCGAGTCGCTCATCGGCCGTGGGGACATCACCGAGGAAGAGGCAGAGCAGCTGCTCCGCGATTACCAGGAGCGCCTCGAACGCGTCTTCGCCGAAACGCATGCTGCGCAGACGTCGCCGATCCCGATCATCACGGCTGACTCCGCGGCGGTCTCGGACATCGAGCGTCCCATTGCCCAGCAGTCGGACTTCGGCACCAATTCCCCCGCGTCTACGGCAATTTCCGCAGAGACCCTTGCCCGTATCGGCAAGGCGCACCTGGAAATTCCGGAAGGCTTCACCGTTCACTCCAAGCTCAAGCAGCTTCTGGAGAAGCGTGAGCAGATGTCCCGCGAAGGCGGCATCGACTGGGGCTTTGGCGAGATCGCAGCCTTTGGCTCGCTGATCATGGAAGGAGTGCCCGTTCGCCTTGCTGGCCAGGACTCCCGCCGAGGCACGTTCGTGCAGCGTCACGCTGTGTTCCACGACCGCGCCAACGGCAACGAGTGGCTGCCATTGGGCAACCTTTCCGATGACCAGGCCAAGTTGTGGATCTACGACTCCCTGTTGTCCGAATACGCAGCCATGGGCTTCGAATACGGCTACTCGGTGGAGCGCCCTGATGCCCTGGTCCTCTGGGAAGCCCAGTTTGGTGACTTCGTCAACGGTGCGCAAACCATCATTGACGAGTTCATTTCCTCGGCCGAACAGAAGTGGGGCCAGCGCTCGTCACTGGTGCTCATGCTCCCGCACGGCTACGAAGGCCAGGGGCCGGACCACTCGTCTGCGCGCATCGAGCGCTTCCTGCAGATGTGCGCCGAGGACAACATGATCGTGGCCAACCCCACCACGGCTGCCTCTCACTTCCACCTGTTGCGCCGTCAGGCTTACAGCCGTCCGCGGAAGCCGCTGATCATCTTCACGCCCAAGCAGCTGCTCCGCCTCAAGGGTGCCGCCTCGGCTGTCGAGGACTTCACCACCGGCGGCTTCAAGACGGTTATCGGCGATCCGGAAGTGCAGCCCGCCAATGTGGACCGCGTCATCCTGGTCTCGGGACGCTTGTACTACGATCTCCTGTCCAACCGCCAGAAGTCCGGGGATACCTCCACGGCGATCATCCGCGTAGAGCAGCTTTACCCGCTGCCCAAGGCTGAGATCGACGCCGAGCTCGCCAAGTACCCGAACGCTGACATCGTGTGGGCACAGGACGAGCCCGCCAACCAGGGTCCTTGGCCGTTCATGGGCTTGAACCTGGCGCCTGAGCTCGACCGTAAGCTCCGCCTCGTTTCACGTCCTGCTTCGGCATCCACTGCTGCCGGTTCCATGAAGCGCCATGCCGCTGAACAGGACGCCCTGATCAAGCAGGCGTTCGAACGCAAGTAAGCGAAACTGCCCGGCCTAAGGAGCGATGAGCGCGCCTTAGGCCGGGCAGTTCTGTTTAATGGGACAAGTACCCGGTTCCCAAACCGGCCGATGATTCGGAAACCGTGCAAGGACCGTAACGAGTGTGAAGAGGTAACCGTGGAAGACAGGAAGCTGCGCATCGCAGCTGTAGGAGATGAACTGCTCGCGGGCCTGGGGGATCCCCGCGCCTTGGGTTGGCTCGGAAGAGTCCTGGCCCGCACACCCCAGGATTCCGTCGTGGTGGAAAGTTTCCCGCTCCCCTGCCCCATGGAAGGTACTGAGGGCCTTGCCGCGCGCTGGCAGGAGGAAGCCGGCAGACGCTTCAGTGATACGCATGAGAATCGATTGGTGATCGGCCTTTCGGGCCGGGATCTCGAGTTTGGGTTGTCCACCGCGCGCAGCCGCTTGAATCTGGCCAACATCCTTGATGGCGCTTCGCACAGTAGCGTGGAAGTCTTTGTGGTGGGCCCGCCTCCCACGCTGGATCCCACGCGCAACAAGCGGCTTGCTGAACTAAACACTGCGTTTGCCGATGTCACCACCCGACGAAACCACCATTACGTTGACACCTTCTCCCCCTTGCTCAATCATGAGCAGTGGAGGACGGACCTCGCAGCCAATGGGGGAACACCGGGCCAGGCCGGCTACGGATTGATTGCGTGGCTTGTTCTGCACCGCGGCTGGTTCCAGTGGCTTAATATCGCTCAACCGGAGTAGCCATGACGCGGAACGTGCAGGTTTCTGTCAGAGCAGCATTCACAGCGGCCGTTGTTGCCGCGGTGGCAGCCACGGTTTCCTGCAGTTCCGGTCCACCGGCTCCTTCAGCGACGTCGTCGACGGCTACGCCTTCGTCCCCAGCATCACCCCGTCCGCCATCGGCGGCCTCGGCTGCATTGCAGCCCTTCGACGCCGGAACCCTGCGTGCAGACTTCGAGCGGACGGCAAAGGAAGTCCTCGTCCCCGGGGCCATGATGTTGTTGGTTACCCCTGAAGGAACCCTCACTGCTTCGTACGGCACTGGCGTCCGCGACGCCCAACGAGCGATATCAGCAGAGGACCATATCCGCGTAGGGTCGGTCACCAAAACCTGGACCACCACTGTCATTCTGCAGTTGGTCCAGGAGGGCAAGCTGTCCTTGGATGATCCGGTGTCCAAACACTACGCCGACGTTCCCAACGGGGACGCCATTACGGTCGAGCAAATGCTGACCATGCGGAGTGGACTGTTCAACTACACCGAAACGCTCGAACTCAATTCGGCCATGGATACAGACCCGCAAAGGGCGTGGAAGCCGGAAGAACTACTCGCCCTGGCGTTTGCCCACCCACCATACTTCGCTCCAGGCCAGGGCTTCCATTACTCCAATACCAACACAGTCCTGCTCGGCCTCATCGCAGAAAAAGTCGACGGGAAGCCACTCGGACAACTTTTCAAGGAACGGATCTTCGAGCCGCTCGGCCTTAAGGGCACAGTCTTCCCCGACATTTCGTCCAATAGTGTCCCGGAACCACATCCCCAGGGCTACTTCTTCGGGGACAACGTCCTGACCATGACCAATCCCGCACTTCCGGAGGACATGCAGAAAGAGGCTGCTGCCGGCACTCTGGCCCCCAACGACGTCACCAACGTCAACCCGTCGTGGGCTTGGGCAGCCGGTTCGGGGATCTCCACCGCCACTGACCTGAAAACTCTTAGTGAAGGCCTGGTCAATGGAAAACTCCTGAAGCCGGAACTCCAACAAAAGCGGCTTGAGAGCGTCCTGCCCACCAACCCGGATATCCCGGGCGGCGCATCGTATGGCCTGGGCATTGCGAAGTTCGGGAACCTCTACGGCCACACGGGAGAACTCCCAGGCTTCAATACCTTCATGGGCAGCGACCCGGTGAACTCCGTCACGCTGGTGGTATGGACGAATCTGGCGCCCGCCGTTGACGGGCGGGATCCGGCGGTGATCATTGCGCGTTCGCTCATCGACCAAATCTACCGGCCTGCGGCCTGATCACCGGTAAGCATTGCCTATGGGGCAAACGCGATATATCGTGTTGTTTAACGACGCGATATATCGCAACTTGGAGGGATCATGTCTGACGAACTATGGACCGTGACAGGCCCGCAAACCATAGATGTAGAGGAGGTTCGCTCTCTCAAGCTGGGCATCGTCAAAGGCCGCTTCGACGTCGTGACACACGACGAGCCATTCGTACGTATCGAAATCAGCGAGATCACGGGCGACCCCCTGACGGTCACCCTTGTTGACGGAAGACTCGAAGTCCGCCACCAACTCCAAGGCCCTCAGGGCTGGTTCCGCAACCTGATGGGGACAGTCAACAACACAAGCACCAACTCTGTGATCGTCGGCATCGCGCTGCCTTCAGGCGTCGACGTTGAAGCAGGTACTGTGAGTGGCGACGGCATGGTGTCAGGCATCAGCGGGCGCACCCGCCTGAACACCGTCTCCGGATCGGTCTTGGCGGACAACACCAGCGGCGAACTGCACGTGAACACGGTCAGTGGCGAGGTCATCGCCAGAAACCACGACGGCGTCCTGACCGCCAAAAGCGTCTCCGGCGAAGTGACCGCCTCAGGAAAGTTCAAGAATGTCCGTGCGAGCACCGTCAGCGGCGACCTCAGCTTCGATCTCCAGGACTACACCAACGACCTCGGCGCGAACTCCGTCTCCGGCGACCTGACCATCCGGCTGCCGTATGACGTCGGCTTGGACATCGTGGCGAAATCGGCCAGCGGAACCGTGGTAATCGACGACCAAATGTACGCCCAGCCTGGCAGCAACATTCACACGATTGTCGGCCCGGACGAAAGGCTGATGCTGGTGCGGACAAACACGGTGTCCGGCAAGACTTACATCATTCACGGATCGGCGCCCACGCCGGAAAACGGCCATCCGGTCCCAGGGGAAGCGGGCCTCTGATGCCTCCCGTCTTCGCACACGGCGCCCTGCGGCTCTACCTGCTCGCGTTGCTCGAGACAGGTCCGAAGCACGGATACGAGCTGATCAAAGCGTTGGGCGACCGATTCGGCGGCACCTACTCCCCCAGTGCCGGCACCATCTACCCGCGGCTGGGCAAGCTGGAGGAGGAAGGACTCGTTGCCACGGAGACCGAAGGACGCCGCACCAAGTACCTCATTACGGAAGCCGGGCGCGCTGAGTTGGACAGCCGTCGGCAGGAGCTGGCCGACGTCGAGGACACCATATCAGCCTCCGTCAGGCGACTGGCAGACAACCTGCGGGATGATATCCGGGCAAATATGCGTGGCCTGCGCGCAGATCTCGCAGCCACAGCGGAGGCGGCGCGCACCAGCGCCTCTTCGGCCACGTTTAGGAGCAGGACGGCGGGCTACACTCCCGATGGCCAGCGCATCCTCAAGGAAGCTGAATTATTGGTTCAGTCCTTCAGGGACGACATCCGTGTCGAGCTACGCCAACACGGCGCCTCCCAGCCGCTGACTCCCTTGGCATTGGAAACCGTTCGTACAGTTTTGGACCAAGCCCGCATCTCGATCAGGAATTCGCTGCAGGACTAGCTCCTCGGTGACCACTCAGCTAGTTCCGAACACCCCAACACCCGCCCGGTTCGCCGCGCAGCACCCGGATGTGCGAAACTGGAGGGCAGCTTTATTGAGTATCAATCCTTGAAGGAGGCCAGCTATGAGCAAGCGTGCACGTAAGCGTCGTGACCGTAAGCGCGGCGGCGCGAACCACGGCAAGCGTCCCAACACCTAAGCCATCGGCTTAGCGTCACAGGCTTAAAAGCGAAGGCCCCGGAAACCATGCGGTTTCCGGGGCCTTCGATGTTAAGCCTCATAAGGTAAATGGGAGTCGAATCAGGCGTCCACAGGCTTGATGGAGTGAATCCTGTCAAGGATGGAGTTTTTTAGGTTCTCCGGGGCCGACTCCGTGCATGATCGCTTGACCATGGTGCGAATGAGGCACTCAAGGTCATACTGCTCGGCACATTCCTCGCAGGAGTCCAAGTGCTGCTTGATCTCAGTTAAGTCCTCGCGGGTCAACGCACCGTCGAGGTACTCGTAGATCCGCTGCATTCGCGTATCGTCGCAATCGCCCAATCCCTGGCAGTCGCTCATTTCTCTTTCTCCTGATTGTTGCTTCCGGCCGCGGCCTGATCTTCGGTTTGGGCCCTGAAGCCCCGTTCGGCGGCGTAATCCGCCAGCATGTCCCGCAGCATCTTCCTGCCGCGGTGCAACCGTGACATGACCGTGCCGATCGGGGTGTTCATAATCTCTGAAATCTGCTTGTACGCATACCCTTCAACATCCGCGAAGTAGACGGCCAGCCGGAACTCCTCCGGGATCGACTGCAATGCGTTCTTCACGTCGGAATCAGGGAGGTGGTCAAGAGCCTCAGTCTCCGCCGACCGTAAACCCGCAGAAGTATGCGACTCTGCCTTGGCCAACTGCCAATCCTCGATCGTGTCCGAGTTGGACTGCAGCGGCTCACGCTGCCGCTTCCGATAAAGGTTGATGTACGTGTTGGTCAGGATGCGGTACAACCAGGCCTTGAGGTTGGTCCCCGGCTTGTACTGGTGAAAGGCAGAAAACGCCTTGGTGTAAGCCTCTTGAACCAGGTCTTCAGCGTCGGATGGGTTGCGTGCCATCCGCATGGCTGCCGAATACAGCTGGTCCACGTACTGCATGGCGTCGCGCTCAAAGCGCGCCCGCCGCTGTTCTGGAGTTTCCGTAGCAGGATCGACGTCGGTTACAGCCGCCGCGTCGTCCGCGCCGGTTGCCTGGTACATGGCCGCTGCGGCCGGTTCAGTGGTGCTCATCGTTGCCAAGTCTACTGTCAGCTGCCGGGATTCCGGCCGCATCCCATACACAGGCTCCGGTAGAACCACCCGGTCCTTAACCAAAGTCAAAAAACCAACTCCGTTCAACAGGCGGCAAACACAATGCCGCAGTCCGGTCTCCACCGCACCTGAAGTTCACAACGGCTGCTGCTGGGTAAATATTCCGCAAAAGTGCAAGACTAGAGCAGACTGCACCCCTTGAACACAACACTTATCGAACTAATGTGGCAAGCCATCCAGGAGGCAAGACATGTCTGTTATCCGTTTTCTCGCACGTCCCATGCTCGCGTCCAGCTTCGTCGTCGCAGGGCTGGATAAGCTCAGGAACGCGGACGACACTGCGAAGCAACTCTCGCCAGTCCTTCGCCGCGCCTCGGAATCCCTGCCCTTCAAGGCTGACGAAAAGACCTTGGCACGCGTCATCGGCGGGGCGCAGTTGGGCGCCGGAGCCTTGCTCGGACTCGGCAAGCTCTCCCGTTTTGCCGCCACGGTTTTGGCTGTGACCTCGGCTTTGAATTCCTATGTGGAGTGGCGATCCGCCGACATCAGCACAAAGGAAGGCCGCAGTGCCCGCAAGGCCCAGTTGCTGAAGAACATTTCCCTCACCGGCGGCGTGCTCCTTGCCTCTGTTGACACCGCGGGCCGGCCCAGCATTGCCTGGCGGGCGGAGCACTTGGCTGCCGATGCCAAAAAGGTGACGGGCAAGCAGATCAAGCGGGCAGATAAAGCAGTTCGCAAGGCCGTTGACAACGCAGTTGGAGCATAAGGAAGCATGACAGGTACCACCGCCGCAAACACCGAATCAAACAAAGCCGCCACCATGCTGCCACTGTGGCCCGCCCCGTTTGCCAGGGGCCCCGTGGACGCAACTGTGACGGTCCCTGGTTCAAAGTCGCTGACCAACCGGTTCCTGGTATTGGCGGCTTTGGCGGATGGTCCCTCACGGCTGCGGGCTCCCCTGCATTCCCGCGACTCTGCGCTCATGATCCAGGCCCTCCGACAATTGGGAGCAACCGTCACCGAGGTACCCGGGGATGGATCCTTCGGGCCGGACCTGGAGATAACGCCCATGGATCCCGCCGCATCAGGGGCTGAAACGGCAATCGACTGCGGACTGGCCGGAACTGTCATGCGGTTCGTCCCCCCGTTGGCTGCATTGCGTAAAGGCGCGACCGTCTTCGACGGCGATCCCCACGCCCGCAACAGGCCCATGGGAACCATCATCGAAGCCTTGATCGCCCTCGGCGTTCCGGTGGCAACGGATGGCGGCAGGACGCCGTCGTCCCTTCCCTTCGCCGTAGAGGGCACCGGCGAGGTTCGGGGAGGCCACCTGGTGATTGACGCCAGCGCTTCATCGCAGTTCGTTTCCGCGTTATTGCTGGTCGGTGCCCGCTTCGTTGAAGGCTTGCATCTGGAACACGTGGGCAAGCCCGTGCCCAGCTTGGACCACATCACCATGACCGTGGAAGTCCTCCGCGGCGTTGGCGTCGTCGTGGACGATTCCGTGCCCAACCACTGGCGGGTCTCTCCGGGACCCATCCGCGCTTTTGACCAGCGGATCGAACAAGACCTCTCAAACGCAGGGCCTTTCCTCGCCGCTGCGCTGGCCACACGCGGCAGCATCCGCATCCCCAACTGGCCTGCCGGGACCACCCAAGTGGGCGATCAGTGGCGAACCATCCTGACCACCATGGGAGCAGAAGTAACCTTCCAGAACGGAACACTGACCGTGACCGGCGGGACGGAAATCAAGGGCGCTGACTTCGACGAAACAAGCGAACTTGCACCGACTGTTGCCGCGCTGTGCGCATTGGCCAGCGGCCCTTCACGGCTAACCGGTATTGCCCACCTCCGCGGACACGAAACTGACCGGCTCGCCGCGCTGGTTGCCGAAATCAACGGCCTCGGGGGCGACGCGGAAGAGACCGCCGATGGCTTGGTTATCCGCCCGGCGGCTCTTCACGGTGGCGTGGTCCACAGCTACGCGGACCACCGGATGGCCACTGCCGGGGCGATTCTTGGGCTCGCCGTCGAAGGCGTGCAGGTTGAGGACATCGCCACGACGTCGAAGACCATGCCGGATTTTCCAAAGATGTGGGAAGCAATGCTGCAGCCAACTGATGCCAACACCGATCTTGATGAGGCCAGCAACTGACCATGGGCCGTGACGCACGCTCCTGGGACGAATCAGACGTCCGCATCCGTCCCAGCAAAAAAGGATCCAGGCCACGCACCAAGGATCGCCCCAGCCACGATGACGCAGTCATAGGCAGGATCATCACGGTGGACCGCGGACGGTACAGGGCAATTGTGGGCGAAGATTCCGCGGACGAACGCATCGTCATCGCAGCCCGCGCCCGCGAACTGCGGCGCAATCCCGTTGTCCCTGGTGACTTCGTCGCATTGGTGGGTGACGTTTCAGGGTCTCCCGATACCTTGGCACGCCTGGTCCGGGTGGAAGAGCGGAAGACCCTCCTTCGCCGCAGTGCCGACGATACGGACCCCATCGAACGGGTAGTTGTCGCCAACGCCGATCAGCTCGTGGTGGTTGTTGCGGCGGCCAATCCGGAGCCACGTACGGGATTCATTGATCGCGCCTTGGTTGCAGCGTACGACGCCGGCATCGAGCCGTTGCTGCTCATCACCAAGGCGGATGTGAAGGACCCGGCGGAACTCCTGGCCAATTACCTGAGCTTGGACTTTCCCGTGATCATCAGCAGGACCGCCGACTCCGATGCCGGAGGCATCGATGCCCGTTCCGATGACGGCCTGTCAGCCCGGCTGGACAAGGACGCCGTATCCCAACTCCGCTCGCACCTGGGTGGAAAAGTCACCGTCATGCTCGGTCACTCCGGCGTGGGCAAATCCACCATGGTCAACGCGCTGACAGGCGCAGAGCGCGCCACTGGCGGCGTCAACGCGGTGACGGGCCGGGGACGGCACACATCATCCTCGGCTTTGGCATTGAAGCTGGACGATGCACCATCCGGCAGTTGGATCATCGATACTCCCGGTATCCGCTCCTTTGGCTTGGCGCACGTGGATCCCGACCGGATTTTGCACTCGTTCCCGGACCTTGAGCCCGGCACGGAGACCTGCGACCGTGGCTGCAAGCACGGTGCCACCGCCACCAATTGCGGGCTGGATGCTTGGGTTAACGATGGCCACGCAGGGCCATCAGGTGTGGCCCGGTTGGCCTCCTTGCGCCGATTGCTGGGTGCGGACCCAAGGCTCGAAGCGAAGGAGACCAAGGAACTGGGCACCGTCAACTGATTCGTTGTCTGCTTCACGTCCCCAATGAAGCGAACTATTCAGGATAGTTTGGTGGCATGACCCATCCCGTTTCCACCTACAACGATGACCTGCGCCTGGCCCACGTCCTCGCCGATTCAGTCGACGCCCAGACCATGGATCGCTTCAAGGCACTGGACCTGCAGATCGAAACCAAGCCCGACCTCACACCTGTCACTGATGCTGACAAGGCCGCTGAGGAAGCAATCCGCGGTCAACTGTCCCGCTCACGTCCGCGGGACGCGGTCCTCGGCGAGGAGTTCGGCAGCAGCGGTCACGGTTCACGTCGCTGGATCATCGACCCCATCGACGGAACCAAGAACTTTGTTCGCGGCGTCCCGGTGTGGGCAACGCTGATCGCCCTCGTGGATGAAGGGGAACCTGTGGTGGGCGTAGTGAGTGCGCCTGCGCTGGGCAAGCGATGGTGGGCTGCGAAGGATATGGGCGCCTACATGGGCCGCTCCCTGGCCTCGGCGACGCGGCTCAAGGTGTCCAACGTTTCCCGCCTGGCCGACGCCTCCATGTCATATTCCAGCCTCTCGGGGTGGAAGGAACGCGGCAACCTGGATGAATTCCTTGGGCTGACGGAAGACATCTGGCGGACACGCGCCTATGGTGATTTTTGGTCGTATTGCCTCGTGGCCGAGGGTGCCGTGGATATCGCTTGCGAGCCTGAACTGAACCTCTACGACATGGCAGCACTCGTCCCGATCGTCACCGAGGCAGGCGGCCGTTTCACATCCTTGGAAGGCGAAGACGGTCCGTTTGGCGGTAACGCCCTGGCCACTAACTCGATCCTGCACTCCGAGGTCCTGAAGCGCCTCAACCCCGGATTGGACGACCTTCTCTAAACTTTCAGCGTCCAGCCACCAAGCAGCGGGCGGAATTTTCGACGGCGGATGACCCCTTTTGCGGGTCTCCGCCGTTTTTTATTCGGCGAGGAAGGGATTTCGCATTCGACGTAACAAAGGGCTTAACAAAAGGCAGCGGCTTTGGAAGCGTCCCCGGACGTGCCTTAGCCTTTTTTACAGGTCACGAGTGCCAGCGCTAAACCCCGGTTTGCTGGCCGGCAACCCTCCATTCGCGGTGGGGTGCCCCGGGTGACGACCCGGCCGGTCCGGAACGGATGCGGCAAGCGCGGATCCCCCTATGGGGGTCCCTCTTGAGTGAGGTTCCATGAGCACTGTCACGTTCAACCCCAACACTATTCCGTCCCTTGTCGAAGAATCCGCAGCAGAGACGAGCACCGCTGCGCGTCCGCTTGCCGCGGTCACTGGCGCTGAACTTCAGGCTCCGCTGATTCAAGGTGGCCACGTCCGTTACGCAAACTTGGATTACGGCGCATCGGCTCCGGCTTTGACCATCGTTTCGGCCTACCTCAACGAGGTCCTGCCCTACTACGCCAGCGTTCACCGGGGCGCCGGGTACGCCTCCCAAATCAGCACGTCGGTGTACGAGAACTCGCGGAACATCGTCCGTGATTTCGTCGGCGGGCGGGTTGATGATTCAGTGATCTTCACACGGAACACCACGGACTCCTTGAACCTCCTGGCCGGGTGCCTACCACAGGTGGACGGCGAGTTTGCAGGCGAAGTTCTGTACTTGGACATCGAGCACCACGCCAACTTGCTTCCGTGGCAAGGAGTCCCCCACCGCAGCGTCGTCGCAGCACCAACCCTGGCCGAAACGCTGGACAAGCTGGAGGCCGAACTTGCCCAGGGCGGGGTCAGCCTGCTGGCCGTTACCGGTGCCTCGAACGTGACCGGGGAAATCCTTCCCATCGCCCGCCTTGCTTCGCTTGCCCACGAATACGGCGCACGGATCGTGGTGGACGCTGCGCAGCTCGCACCGCATCGCCGGATCAACATCGCGGAGGCGGACGTCGACTACATCGTCTTCTCCGGACACAAGCTTTACGCCCCCTTCGGCGCAGGTGTCGTGGTGGGTCGTCCGGACTGGCTCGACGCCGGCATACCGCACCTTGCCGGAGGCGGCGCGGTACGTGAAGCGCGCCTGGACTCCGTAAGCTGGGCCGCGGGGCCTGCGCGCCACGAGGGCGGCTCCCCCAACGTGCTGGGCGCCGCGACACTTGCCCGCGCCACCCAAGTCCTCGCAGGGCTGGACCAGGACGCGTGGCACGCCCATGAGTCCGCAATCCGCTCGTACCTGGTGAAGGGCCTGGAAGCCATCGATGGCGTGACCGTCCACAAGATCTTCGCTGACTCCCTTGACACCATCGGTGTGGTCAACTTCTCCGTAGAAGGATTCGACGCCGGACTGGTTGCGGCTTACCTGGCGGCCGAGCATGGCGTTGGCCTCCGTGATGGCCGGTTCTGCGCCCACCCGCTCCTCAAGCGCCTCGGGCTCCCCTCCGGATCCCTGCGCGCCAGCTTCGGCGTCGGCTCCCGGTTGGAGGATGCCACCAGGCTGCTCGCAGGCATCGAAGGACTGAAGCGCGACGGACTGGGCTGGGACTATGTGGTGGACGAGGGCCGTTGGGTTCCTGCAAATGACCATCGCAGCTACCCCGAATGGGCCCCGAACACTCCTGGCACTGCGGGCGCAGCCCCTTGCACTGTGGACTAGAAACACTGCGGACTAGAAACACTGCGGTAAATTCGTAGGGTACTTTTAGCGACCCTGTGAAGGAGCTTTTCGTGGTCCTGCGTTCACCGGCTGCCTCCAGCGGACAGCCACGTACTCCCGGACCAGCCGGGCCGCGTGGTCCAAGGCTGCATGCTTCCCGCCGGCATGAACTCGGTCAGAGCTTCCAGGACGGCGGCGAACACTATGACCGCGTGCGGCCCGGCTATCCGGCCGATTCCGTGGACTGGCTGCTTCCTCCAGGGGCGCGGTCCGCGGCCGACCTTGGAGCCGGCACGGGAAAGTTCACGGCACTCCTCGTAGAACGCGGCCTGGCGGTCAGCGCCGTTGATCCTTCCACGGACATGTTGGAGCAATTGCGAAAAGCCTGCCCCCAGGTCAATGCGCTGGAGGGAACGGCCGAGGCAACTGGACTGACGGACTCAGCATTCGACGTCGTCAGCGTTGCCCAGGCCTGGCATTGGTGCGAGCCCCTCGCAGCGAGCACGGAGATCGCCCGGATCCTGCGGCCCCATGGAATCTTGGGACTGGTCTGGAATCAACTGGACACTTCAATTCCGTGGGTTCACCGCCTCTCGCGCATCATGCATGCAGGCGATGTCCACAAGCCCGGATTCCGGCCAGTCATCGGCCCGGAGTTTGAAGGTTTGGAAAGTCATCTGACCCGCTGGGAGGATGCCCTGACACCTGAGGACATCATGGAACTGACCAAGTCGCGCAGCTACTATCTCCGCGCCAACGACCCCACGCGCGCGAAAGTCATGGGCAACCTTGAGTGGTACCTCTACGACCACCTCGGCCACGCCGCTGGTGAAACCATCGGGTTGCCCTACATGACGCAGACCTGGCGGGCAGTCAAGGTTCAAGGTACAACGCCACGGTAGGCTTGGGGTGTGAAGACCAGTACGCCCTCCTCCTCGATCGAGGACTACGTCAAGGTCATCTACTCCTACACGGAGTGGCAGGACAAACCAATTACGTCGTCCCAACTTGCCCAGCGCCTTGGGGTGGCTAACTCCTCCGTGTCTGAGATGGTGCGCAAGCTCAAGGATCAGGGCCTCGTTGATCACCAACCCTACAGCGCCATCAGGCTGACCCCTGAAGGTATGCGGCTCGCACTCTCCATGGTGCGCCGGCACCGGCTTATTGAGACGTACTTGGTGGATGAACTCGGCTACAGCTGGGACGAGGTCCACGACGAAGCCGAAATGTTGGAACACGCTGTGTCCGATACGTTCATTGAGCGGATGTCGGCCAAGCTTGGGCATCCTGTCCGGGACCCTCACGGAGACCCGATTCCCTCCGCCGATGGTTCGGTTGAGTTGCCGCACGCGTACCGAATGATTGAACTGGATCAGGGTCACTCCGGCCGGATCACGCGAATCAGCGATGAAAATCCGGACCTCTTGCGATACCTTGCCTCGGAAGAGATTTCCTTGGACGCGCCTGTTGAAGTAGTGGGCCGCAAACCCTTTGGAGGGGCCTTGGTTGTTCGCATCGGCAGCGGCGCAAAAGGCCGCGAGTTCGACCTCGCGGACGAGGTCACGTCAGCTCTTTGGGTTCAAAGTGCGGAGACGCACGAAGGCTGCATCCTTCCAGCCCGATAAGCCCGACCCCGGCAAGCCCATGCCCCATGCCCCATGCCCATTAACGCGGGCGCGCTTTAGGTCAGCCTGGCTGCCCGCTCGCACCACCGTCGTCGGACGCGGTGTTCGGTTCGCTGACGGCGGCCGCCGCACCTTCCTGCACAGGATTCCGGATTCCGACGGCGGAGGCCAGCGCCCCGAACAGGAACAGGCCCGCAGTCACCAGCAGAGCGTTGTACAGTCCGCCCCGGGTGAAAGCCGGCCCCACAATCACGCCTGCGAAGGCGATGGAGATCAGACCCGCAATACGGGCAACGGCGTTGTTAACGGCCGAACCAATCCCAGCCTCCTCCGAGGGAACAGCACCTAGAATGGCGGCCGTGAGGGGCGCAACCAATGTCGCCAGCCCAAGGCCAAAGACTATCTGCCCCGGCAACACCTGCGTCCAGTAGTTGAGCGGTTCCCGGACACTCAACGACATCAGGAAGCCCGCACCACACAGTAGAGGGCCTACCGTCATGAACCATCTTGGGCCGTACCTACCGGAGAGGCCACCAAAGTAGGACGCACCCAGCATGAGGATGACCGTGCCGGGAAGCAGCGCCATGCCCGCAAGCGTGGCACCCATGCCGCCGACCTGCTGCAGGTAGATGCCCAACACGAAGAAGCCCAGCGAGATGGCGGCGTAGATGGCCAGAGTAGCGAGATTGCCCCAGGCAAAATTGCGGATACTGAAGAGACGCAACGGCAACATGGGCTCAGCAGTCCGGGCCTCGTGGAAGAGGAACAGCACCATCGCAACCGCACCCACCACAAGGGGGACCCACACCTGGGCGCTCCCCCACCCCATCCGCCCTTGTTCAATGAAGGCATATACCGGGCCGCCCAAGCCAACCATGGCCAGGAGAGCTCCCAGATAGTCGATGTGTTTGCTCTTGTCCCTCGCCGCGTCCGACGCCCGCAGGCGCGCAAGCATTGGCCAGATGGCAACAGCGGGGATGACGTTGATGAAGAAGATCACCCGCCACGAGAGCAGGTCCACAGCGATGCCGCCGATCAGCGGGCCCACAATGGCCGCGGCGCTCGTCCAACCTGACCATTGCCCGATGGCTTTTGACTGGGCCGGGCCGGTGAACGACGAGATGATCATGGCGAGGGAACTCGGAACCAGGAGGGCGCCGGCGACCCCTTGCAACGCCCGGGAGACTACCAGCACTTCGCCGGTCCACGCGAGTCCGCACATCACGGAGGTCGCGGCAAAACCGGCCAGCCCCCATTCAAGGATCCTTGCCCTGCCGAAATGGTCAGATAGTGAACCGGCAACCAGGATCAATGCCCCCAGCGTGAGCAGGTAGGCGTCCACCACCCACTGTTGAATGACCAGGCCGCCACCCAGTTCCCTTCCGATGGCTGGCAGTGCGAGATTCACCACAAAACCATCCAGGATTGCGATGAAAGAAGCCACGATTGCCACCACAAGGACGCGTTTCTGGAGAGGTGTACTCGGCGGCAGGACCGCAGCGTCAGTCATGTGCACAGCCTACGCCCGGGAAGTCCCGTATCGTTGAATGGTGATTAGCAGACGTGATGCCGCATTGGCCCTTGATATTTCGATGGAAATGGCCCAACGCCACGGCATTCCGTCCCGCCTCTCCGAGGCCGAGCTCAGGGACATCCAGGACAACCCTCCGGCGTGGTTGGTACAGTCCCGGGCCAACCGCACCGGCAAGCGACCCGTCTGGGTCCATCTGACATGTGCTGTCTGCGGATACACCGAGGCCGTTCGCCCCAAGAAATGGTGGCCGGACTTTTCGTTCGTCTTCTGTGGCAGCCACCGGAACAGCGAACTTCCCGAACTGTTCCTCGGCGATGTCCGCAGCGAGTATGAAGGCGTGGGAAGCCGGTTCATCGGAGTTGTGGACGTTCGCGAGGACTAGGTCGGCTGACCCATTTCGGATGGAACGGCAGTGAGCTTTAGTACTTTGCCTTCCCGGAGTACCGTCAGCGGGAACGGCTGGCCGATAGCCTCGGCAAACAGCAATTTCTGCAAGCTCTCAGCACTGGACACCGCACGATCCTGCGCACGTAGCACCACATCCCCCGCGTGGAGCCCGGACAACTCCGCCGGCGAGCCCGGGATGACCTCCACCACCCGCAGGCCTTCCTTCTGCCCGGTCCGCACCACTGCACTGGCGTCCAGTGGTATTGGCGTGCTCACCAGCCCCAAGTAAGCGCGGCGCACGCGACCGTCCCTCAGCAGCGCCGCAATGATGCGCTGGGTTGTGGTGTTGATGGGTACGGCCAGTCCAAGCCCAAGACCCGCAACGGCAGTGTTGATACCTACGATGCGTCCCCTCGTATCGGCCAGTGCACCGCCGGAGTTCCCTGGGTTGAGCGCAGCATCGGTTTGAATGACGTCCTCAATTACCCGCCTGTGTTCGCCCGCCCTTACGGGGATGGAACGCCCCAACCCGCTCACCACGCCAGCAGTTACCGAACCGGCCAAACCGAGCGGATTCCCCACGGCGATCACCAGTTGGCCCACCCGCAAGGTGTCAGCGTTGCCCAGCAAAGCCGGAGGCGGGGTTGACTTCAAGCCACGGACTACGGCCAGGTCGGAAAGGGGATCTGCACCCACCAGCTCCACATCAGTTTGCTTGCCATCCGCAAAAACGGCCCGACCGGACTGGAGGCCTGCCACCACGTGGGCGTTGGTCAGCATGTATCCGTCGCCGGTGAAGACCACAGCTGAACCACTTCCTCCGTGGACCCGTCCGCGGCGATCTGTACTTGTCATTTCGATCGCGGCAACGTGGGGCGTCACCGACTCAGCAACCCGTATGACAATCTGCGAGTACGCATCCAAGGCGCCATCGTCGTCTGACGCCTGTTCTTCGAAAGCCTCGTTTGTCGTCATATCGTGCCTCCTGCCAAGATCCGCCGCGATTCACCGCTAACCTTCGGCGACGCGTCTACCCTGTACAACTGCCATGCAGTTGCCGGTAGTCCGGAAGGTGCTACGCCGTGGGTGAACGCTTTGCGTGCGGGCAAAAGAAAACCCCCGGATCACAAGGATCCGAGGGCTTTCCGGGGTGGAGATGGGGGGAATTGAACCCCCGTCCGATGTCGTTTTGTCAGGGCTTCTCCGGGCGCAGTTCGCGTCGGATTTTCTCGGCCCCAGCCATCCTGCGAACAGGTGGCTGATCCGGGCCCAGTCATCTAAAAGTCCCGTTTACCTCAATGACGAAGGCAAACAGCAGTGGCTATCTAAATGACGCCAGGAACCGGGGCGATAGCAACCCCGGGCTGACGGACTGTCTTACTGCTTAGGCAGCGAGAGCGAAGTCAGTGCGCTTAGATTCGGCACTTATTGGTTTGCAGACAGCGTTTACGAGATAATTCTGCATCCTCGGCCCGCTTCACCTGTCGCGACTAACATCGTCGAAACCGATCATCCCCGTATTTTGTTACCAAACCCGCCAAGAGTCTTTGAACTCCCGTCGGACTACCTATCATAACGCATCCAACCGGCTGATCATTCCCCGGAGACACGCTCCCTAGCGTCGGTTGCGTTCCCTCAACTCACGCAGCGACTCACGCTTGTCCTGCTGCTCACGGAGCGTCTGGCGCTTGTCGTAATCCTTCTTGCCTCGGGCGATGGCAATTTCCACCTTGGCACGGCCGTCCAGGAAGTAAAGCTGAAGCGGCACTACGGTGAAGCCGGACTCACGAATTTTCTGCGAAATCTTGTCCAGTTCATCGCGGTGCAGCAGGAGCTTACGACGGCGGCGAGCAGCATGGTTTGTCCAGCTCCCCTGGTGATACTCAGGGATGTGGATGCCCTCCATCCACAGTTCGTCGTTGTAGAAGGTGCAGAAGCCATCAACCATGGAGGCATGACCTTCACGGAGGGACTTTACCTCTGTTCCCATGAGGGCAATGCCTGCCTCATAGGTGTCCAGGACATGGTAGTTATGCCGGGCCTTCCGATTGGTGGCCACTACCTTACGGCCACTTTCCTTGGGCACGGTAGAACTCCTTGTTAGATGCGGATTTCAACTAGTGTACGCCAGCGCGAGACAACCTCTGCGCGCCATCCGCACGCTAAAGGAGAGTCATGGGGTCCACTGCGGCACTGTTGAGCCAGGTTTCGAAGTGCGCGTGGCAACCTGTCGAGTTACCCGTGCTACCCGAGTAAGCGATGAGTTGCCCCGCCGATACTTGCTGGCCGTTTGCTACAACAATGCTGCTGTTGTGGTAGTAGATGGTGGTCAGCGAATTGCCTTGCACCACACCATGGGACAGTTTTACCCGCCATCCGCCGCCGTCGGCGGAATTCCAGCCCGAGTTGAAGACCTCGCCGGCCGCCGCTGCATAGACGGGCGTGCCACATGCCGCGCCGAAGTCGATGCCCGTGTGCATGTAACCACCGGTGCCATAGAAGTCGATGGTGCCTGGTGGTGTTGCCCGCCAGCCAAATCCGGACGTAATGGGGACAGCACTTGCGAAGGGGTGCCGAAGACCGAAGGCCGACGGCGAACCGGCCGGCGGAGGAGAATACGGCGGTTCAGGAGGTGCGGGCCTTCCTTGGGCTGCGGCTGCAGCAGCTGCCGCAGCCGCGGCCTCTTCGGCAATTCGGCGCTGTTCCGCTTCCCAGGCTTCCCTCAGCTTCCGGTCACGCTCCACGATTTCGGCGGCGACCGTACTCTGTTCGGCCTTTACCCGCGCAAGGTTGGCCTCAATGCCCGGCTTAGCGGCCTGAAGTTGTCCATTGAGGCGGGTGGTGTCTTCAATCAGCTTGTCGACTTCGGCTTTCTTGCTCGCAGCCTCGTCCCTCGCCGACTTTTCCCGTTCCAGCGCGGCGTCCGCCTTTGCCTTCAGGTCCTGGATTTCTTCCTCGACAGCAACAAGCCTCGCCTGGGAGTTCACGTTGGTGGCGTTCTGTTGGGTGAGTTTGGTCATCGCCGCGTTTTGGCTGCGCATGGCCTGGTCAGCCAAGTCCATGGACTCGGTCAAACTTCCGGATTCACTGGAGCCGAACAAGAGTGCAATATTGGTGGGAACTCCACCGGACTTGTAGGCCTGGGAGGCGATCTGTCCGATCAGCTTCTTGGTGTCCGTGATCTTCTGCTTATCACTCTCCAGCTGCTCCGTAATTTTGGCCTTGTTCTGCTGGGCAAGCTCAACCCTGGCGGCAAGTGCCTCAACTTCCTTCACCGCACTAGCCACCCGCCCCTGCGCCTCAAGCAGAGCCTGTTGTGCACCGGGAAGCCGGCCCTGGTAAATCACCAGGTCACCGGCAGCCTTTGCGATGTTTGAGTCGACAAACTCGAGCGAAGCCTGGACCCGGGCCGCTTCTGCTTCCAGCGCAGCCTGCTGGTCCTCAAGGCTATCTGCCTGGGCTGTTGGAGCGCCTGAAAGGAGACTGACAGCCAGGCCAACAGCAAGAACCGCCCCCAGAAACCGAGCATGGCCCGACGCAAGGCGCCGGCGCAGGGGGTTCGGGTCCAACGTGGTCATCAGGATTCCTTTTCGCTTATCAGCATGGGCGTTGTTTCAGTCAGGACGTTCACGGTTACACCTTCAGGTAACGCCGGAGAGTTAAGAGGGAAGAGATGCCGGCAAGACCAGCGCCAAGGGCAATAAGCACCGGTGCGATCACCAGGACCTGCGTGGACGAAATGAACGGGGTGTTGAGGAACTGCCTCGACAAGTCGCCGTTCAGCCAGAAGTGGGCCATAAGCCAGAGCGTGACGGAGGCCAGTAGCGCACCCACAACGGCAGCTATTACACCTTCCAGGATGAACGGCAGTTGAATCACCGTCTTGGATGCACCAACCAGCCGCATGATTCCTGTCTCCCGCCGTCGACTGAATGCCGACAGACGGATGGTGGTGGTGATCAAAAGGACCGCACAGAAAATCATCACCGCCGCCACGCCTATGGCCGCAACCGATGCCCCGTTCATCCAGGAAAAAATGCGCTCGAGCACCTGCCGTTGGTCACTGACTGTTTCAACACCCGGTTGCGAGGAGAACGTCTCGCTGATGATTTCGTACTTTTCGGGGTTCTTCATGTTGATCCGGAACGAGGCCGGCAACTGGTCTTCAGATACTGAATCCACAATCGGAGAGTTGGAGAACTGCTCCTTGAAGTGCGTGTACGCCTCGGCTTGGGACTCGAACTGGAAATCGTTGATGTACGGCTTGATTGCCGGTGATTCGAGCATTGCCTGCAGGTTGTCCTGCTGTTCCTTGGTGGCCGAACCCGAAGCGCAGCCCACCGCCGTCGAACCGTCATTACAGAGGAAGACGGCTACCTGCACTTTGTCGTACCAGTAGCCCTTCATCTGGTTGATCTGCATCTGCAGCATTCCCGCCGCACCAACGAACGTCAGGGAAACAAAAGTCACCAAGACCACGGAAATAACCATGGAGAGGTTGCGGCGCAGGCCACCACCGATTTCCCCCAGAATAAACAAAAGCCTCACAGCTGTGCCCCCTGCGCACGGTTGAGCTCTTCCCCGCTGGCGTCCCGCAGCCGGCGCGATTCCCCAACCACGGGAATCATCGAGGTGTACAGCGCCTTGGCTTCGTCGCGAATGACCTTGCCGTTCTTGAGCTCCACCACGCGGCGGCGCATTTCATTGACGATGTCGTCGTCGTGGGTTGCCATCACTACCGTGGTGCCGTTCTGGTTGATCTTGTCCAGGACTCCCATGATTCCCATCGAAGTGATGGGATCAAGGTTTCCGGTCGGTTCGTCCGCCAGCAAAATGCCAGGGCGGTTTACGACGGCGCGGGCAATCGCCACGCGCTGCTGCTCACCACCGGATAGTTCATGAGGCATGCGACGTTCCTTGCCCTCAAGGCCAACCGTCTTCAAGACCTCAGGTACTGTCTCCCTGATAATCGAGCGGCTTTTGCCGATCACCTGCATCGCGAATGCTACGTTCGCGAAGACGTTTTTCTGAGGGAGCAACCGGAAGTCCTGGAAGACGACGCCGATTCCGCGCCGAAGCTTCGGGACGCGCCAACTCGAAATGTTGGCAACATTCTGGCCCGCGACGTAAACGGATCCGGACGAGGCTTTGTCCTCTTTCAGGATCAACCGCAGGAAGGTGGACTTGCCGGATCCTGAAGCGCCCACCAGAAAGGTGAATTCGCCGCGGTTGATCTCAAGGCTCACAGAATCGAGCGCCGGTCGGGCATTCTGCTCGTAGACCTTGGTGACATTCTCAAATCTGATCATGGCCCTTTAGAACCCCGCCGGACATGACATAGTCGCCCAGTCCAACAGCCGGAGCGCGGGCTTTCGATGGGGGAAGTGAGAGCACCGGCCACTCGACTATACGCACGGGTAAGCCGCTATTCCGCGGCTTTCAAGGGCGTGTCGCGGAATACGAAGTCTCACATGACCCAAGCCACATTAGTCGGTGTCTAGTTGGCCGCTGCGTTTCGGTTGCCGGTACGCCAACGAATGCCGGCGTCAATGAAATCATCTATATCGCCGTCAAGCACCGCCGAGGTGTTGCCCACCTCATGTTCCGTTCGCAGGTCCTTGACCATCTGGTAGGGATTGAGGACGTAGGAGCGCATTTGGTCGCCCCAGGAGGCTTTGACGTCTCCGGCCAATGCCTTCTTTTCCGCGTCCTGCTGTTCCTTCTTAACCAGCAGCAGTCGGGACTGGAGCACGCGCATGGCGGCCGCCCGGTTCTGAAGCTGCGATTTCTCATTCTGCATTGAGACCACAATGCCCGTAGGGATGTGAGTCAGCCTCACTGCGGAGTCAGTTGTATTGACCGACTGCCCGCCCGGACCTGACGACCGGAAGACGTCAACACGGATTTCATTGTCCGGGATCTCGATCGAGTCTGTCTGCTCGATCAAGGGGATGACTTCCACCGCTGCGAAGGATGTCTGGCGGCGCCCTTGATTATCGAAAGGACTGATGCGGACCAAGCGGTGGGTTCCGGCTTCAACACTTAACGTGCCAAAGGCGTAAGGTGCCTTGACTTCGAAGGTGGCCGATTTCAGGCCGGCTTCTTCGGCATAGGACGTGTCCATCACAGTGGTCGGGTACCCATGGCGTTCGGCCCAACGCAGGTACATCCTCATGAGCATCTCTGCGAAGTCGGCTGCATCGACGCCGCCGGCTCCTGCCCTGATGGTCACTACAGCTTCGCGTTCGTCATACTCGCCCGACAAAAGGGTTGTAATCTCGAGTTCCGCCAGCGCCTTGCGGATAGAGGAAAGTTCTTTGGCCGCTTCCGCCATCGAATCCTCATCGCCCTCGTCCTGGCCTAGTTCCACCAGGACTTCGAGATCGTCAATCCGGGAAGCGAGCTTGGACAGGCGCTCAACTTCGGACTGCCGGTGCGACAACCGGGAAGTGATCACTTGGGCAGAAGCAGGATCATCCCAAAGGTCCGGAGCCCCTGCCTGCTCGCTCAGCTCAGCGATCTCAGCCTTTAAGGCATCGATATCGGTGACGTTCTCGATTGAGCTATACGTTGCTCGAAGTGCGCGGATTTCCGCGGGAAAATCAATTTCAGCCATGATCTTCCCAGCGTACGCTATCTGTTGGCCTCCCTGATGGCGCCTTTGCCCCGCCCATGATAGACGCACTCACTGGGTCAGCCGGGAACGGGCAGTTGACCTCGCCTCAATGAGAATCCCATCGGGGAGCAGAAAGCTGATCACCGGCGGATGCGCTATGGCAGTGAGGACTACCACTGCTGTACCCCCCGGCTCGCTTCCCGTGTCCGGCGCGATAGCCAGTTGGTCATGTCGGGAAAAAGCGTTGCTGGCGTCGAGGTAGGAGCCGGCTGCGGCGAGCACCCTTGCATCTACCAGCGATGTGGAAGGAATACCGCTTCCCCCGATATCCCCCACCGTGTAGGAATCTGCGGCCGCGAGAGCCGCTCCGTCAGCCAGGGACAGGAGCTTCTTGCGCTCCAAATACATAGCTGAAGCTCCCATAACCACCGAAGCAAGGAGGAGCGACAACAGCACGAAACCCAGGATGAGAACCGATATCTGGCCATCCTCCCGCGGGTGCCCATTCGGTGCCACCACTGTCATTGGTAACGCCCTACAACCTGCGATGCCGAGGCACTGAGTCGACTCGCGTGCAATTGCAGCACGTCCGCGAATGGCATCAAGGGCAAAGACACGTCCAGGCGCACTGTGACGGTTACGGTTGCGCCGGCTGCCAAACAACTCCCGCGATTACACGCGATGGTGATGCTGGCCTTCTCAGCGTCATGACCGTGGTCCCTGAGGGCCACAAGAACACTGCGCTCCGCTGCAATCCTTGCGCTGACGGGATCCCGTTGAGTCACGAAGACTTTCGCCGCTTGGTCAGCAGCGCCAACTACCGCAAACGATCCGCCCTGGATCTGGCCTACAGTCACCACGAAATAGACGACGGGGACCATGAGCAGCAACGCCAGAAAGGTGAATTCAACCGTTGCGTTGCCCCCTTGGGCTTCTTGTTCCTGTTGGGGAGCGTAAGTCGTTGCTGTCCCAAGCGGCTCCGCCCGTAAGCACAAGGCCGCCCGCAGCCGAAGCCGGAAAGCCACGAGTAGGGACCTTGACGTGTCACCCGGGGACGTCTGCATGACCCTTGACCTCCAAGGTTTGGGCGGGGCCGATCAGGCCCACCACCGGCAGAGGTGCCCTCACTGTAACTTCCAATGTTCGGATCCCATCTGTGGTGATTTCAGTCGACGTGACATCGCGTGCAAAGTCACTGCTCAACGCCGCACCAATCAACTCGGCAGTCCGGGCACGGGCGTCCAAGGACGTTCGATCCGACAATGCCCCGTAGCCCGCTCCGGAAGCGGCAGCATCAATAAGCGTGTTCCGAACGTGCAGCACCAGCGTCAGCTGAACAATCGCCATGAAAAACAAAGTCAGCAATGCGCCAACCAACACGAAGTCGACAACCGCTGATCCACGCTCATTCACATGTCCAACACTCCTTGGATTGAAACAGCCACCTACAAGGCTTTTATGGTGCATCCCATGCCCTACTTGCCCACCTTGCTCATTGCTTGATTGAAGAGATCACCCAACGCCGGTGTCGCGATGGCAAGTAGTCCCGCCACGAGGATCGCTGACATTAGAGTGATCATTACCCAACCAGGTACGTCACCGCGCTCGCGATCTTCCCTCTGGGGCAACACTCTCAAAGCAATGACCACGAACAACCACTGGCAGCAAAGCAGAGGGAGAGAGGCAGCGGACAATCTGTTTGTAACTCGTTTCATGGTTTTCCCCAATGTGTTTCCAGCAATTACTGACGTAGCATCGCCGGTTGAAAGTACGGAAAGGACGGATTGATGACACTGCGCTAAAGGCTCATTTCCAAGGCTGCGATGGCAGGGAACGCAGCGAAGACCACGGTCAGAGGAAGCACGCCGAAAACAAGCGGCACCATCATGGCAATTTCTTTTCGGCCTGCAGACTCCATGAGTTCCCGTTGCGCGGCATCACGGACATCCGCCGCTTGCGCCCGAAGGACGTCTGCGAGGGGCGTTCCGCGTTCAACAGCAACCACCAATCCGTCTATAAACCTGACCAGGGGCGGCAAGTCAGCCTTGGACGAAAAAGCCTGAAGTGCTTCCGTTAGCGGTTTCCCGGACCGTGTATCGGCCAGAATTGTGGCAAATTCCCTGGAGAGCTCACCATTCGAGCTGCGGCTCACCCTGTCCATTGCGCCCATTGCGCTCTCTCCGGCAGCAACAGCGAGCGCCATTAACTCCGCCAAGCTGGGAAACTCGGATAACATCCTGGATTCCCTCCGTTTGATCCTCAGCCCCAACACAAAATCGCGAAGCAGGTAGCCTCCCAGCGCGCTTCCAAGGACGGTGAGACAGGACGCGGCCGGACTGAATTGCCCGGAGGTCGCTCGCGCGACAACCACGAGGACAGAGAGCACGAAAGCGGCGCCAGCCCAAAGAAGCTGCTCAGCCCGGAAGTCCAATGTTGATTGTTTTGAACCGGCACGGGCAAGCCTCCTACTCAGGGCTGTGGAACCAAGATTGAGCCGGGACATGGCGATGACTGCATCCCGAATGATGGGGCGGAGTATGCGTTCCAACGGGCCGAAGGGCGTGAGATTGTCCGTTGGCGTACGGAGAAGGCGCGAATCAAGATTCTGCGACTTTAACTGCGGTTCAATGCGGTCAGAGAATCGCAGTGGCCGCATGAACGGGAGCCGCACAAGCACTAACCAGAATCCGGCGCCCAGGACCAGGCCGCACAACACGGCGAAAGCAATCGAGGTGTTCATCGAAAAACCCGCTCATCCTCTGGCAAGGCGCCAACACGAAGCATCACGGAGTAGCAAAAAACTGAGATCAGCAGCCCTCCCAGCAACACCACCGCGCCCCTGCCGGAGTTGAAAGCAATCATGGCTTCGGGCCGGCTTGCCATGACCACTAGAACTATCCAGGGAGCAGCTACAGCAAGCCGGGCAGCATTGATCGTCCACGACTGCCGGGCCTCAAGCTCACTTCGGGTCCTGGCGCTGTCACGCAGGAACGCAGAGAGGGTACCCAACATACGCCCAAGGTCTGAACCGCCCACTTCCCGGGTCATTCGCAAGGCTTCTATGATGCGGTCGGCTACAGGGTCTGCCAGCCGATCCTTGAGCCTTTCCACCGCCGCCTCAAAATTCCCGGCCGCTCTATAGTCGGCTCCAAAGTCCAAGAACAATTCCCTTAGCTCCTCCGGTCCGTTGTATCCCAGCTGGACCAACGCCTCCGGCAGTGCAAGACCCGCGCGAATCGCCGACCGCAAGTGGTCCACCACATCCGGCCACAGCTGCCGGAGCGCCGTCCTGCGCTTCCGGGCACGCAAACGTACCGCCGCAAACGGAATCCAGGAACCGAATATCGCAAAGCATGAGGCAACAGGCAGCGAGCCTGTCAGGACGTAGAACGCCAGCAGCGCACACAAGCCGAATCCGGCGCAGGTGGCAAGGAGCCCGCCGCCCGTGACTTTCTCGATCCCTGCTGCCATCAGAAGGAGGTCCAAGCGACGTGGCGTGCTTCTTTTGGGTTCAACCGGTGGCTCCACCCACGCTGACCACCAAACGAGGAACACTCCCAGGCCACACACGATCCCAAGCAACGGTGCCATCAGTTCAACTCCAGGAGGGCAGCCACGTCAAAGCCTGCCCGGGCAAACTTCTCCGCTGCCGGCATGGAATTTGCCCTGGGCTGCAACTGACCAGCAACCATGCCAAAGACACCAGTGGATTCGATGATCCCGTTTTCCACCCTGCGCCCCAGGGAAAGAATTTCGGTTACCTGCCTGCGCCCGGTTGAATGTCGACCGCAGTGCACCACCAGATCGATGCAGGATGCCACAGTGGGGACTACGAAAGCACTAGAGATATTCGCTCCCGCCAGGAGTGGCGTGCAGATCTTAGTGACGGCATCGTGTGCGGAATTGGCATGCACGGTGCACATCCCGGGCAAGCCGGAATTCAGTGCGATCAGCATATCGAGGCTTTCGGCTTCGCGAACTTCTCCCACTACCAGGCGATCGGGACGCATCCGAAGCGCTTCCTTAACCAGCCGCCGCAACGGAATTTCCCCTTCACCTTCGAGATTTGCCTGCCGGCATTGCAACCCGACTACGTCGCGCAGCGGGAGCTGCAATTCGAAGATCTCCTCAACCGTGATGACACGTTCACGGGAACCGATGCTCGCGGCAAGGCAGTTCAGCATGGTTGTCTTTCCCGCCTGGGTAGCTCCCGAAACAAGGATGTTGAGCCCGCTGGCTACTGCAGCGCCAAGGAACCTGGCGGCTTGGGGCGTCAAACTTCCAAGCTCAACGAGGTGTTCGAGTCGGTTTGCCCGCGCAATGAATTTCCGGATGTTGACGGCCCAGTGCTTACGGGTAATGTCCGGGATCGCTACGTGCAACCTGGATCCGTCGGGAAGTGCCGCATCCACAAAAGGGGATGAAAGATCCAAACGGCGCCCCGAGCTCTTGAGCATCCTTTCTACGAGATCCCGCACTTGCTGATCGCTGAGTGTTACGGCCGTCAGCTCGGATTCCCCATTGCGGGCCACATAGATCTCGTGCGGCGCATTAATCCATACCTCCTCGATTCCGGCATCATCCAAAAGCGGCTGCAGTGGCCCAAACCCCGCAACGGCATCGAAGATGTGTTGTCGGGCGGCCTCGAGGTGTCCGAGTGAAGGCAGAGGGCCAAGAAGTGCCCGTTCGTCGTAATCGTCGACGGCCTCATCTACCAGAAGCCGAACATCCTTGGTTTGTTCCAGCGGATCCAAACCGCGGCGTCGTATGAGTTCCCGGACTTCTCCCTCGACGATTTTTACAGCATCCACATCTCTCCCCATGATCACGAACCCGTAAATGAGAGGCGCATCTCGAGTCATTCACGCTAGGCGAGCGAAAGCAGACGCCCAAGTCGCTGAGATAGCAGGTGTGGATAAATGCCCCCTTCTGTCACATATGCATCTGGAATCCCACTAGTCACTCCAGTTTCGGAATGTTAGGGTAAAGCCCGTTAGGAGCTGGCCTTTGGTCTCATGCGCAGGCGCCCGCCCCGGAGCTTGTCCGCAAGCCACACCATGCGCCGCTAAGCCGCGGTTCAGGGCCGGATGTGAAAATGAAAACAAATTCGATGGACCTGGTCCACCGCATCCCTCTGGCACGTGCCGGCTTGGCGCTTACTGTCGCACTGCTGGCGGCCAGCAGCCTGGGAGTTCCCGCGTGGGCGCAGTCTTCCGGCCCTCGACCGGCCCCGCATTCCAATACTCAGGAAAGCCCGCCGCCGCAGGGCCCCCGGCCGGCCGGCGACGGCTCCGGGTCCGCTCCGGACAGCGGGTTGTCAACGAGTGCACCGGCGCCCGATCAGCAAGAGCGGCCGGCCGCCGTCGAACCCTCACCCGTGGCGACAAGCCCCACTGCCTCCGGTCAGACCGAAGCACCTGCCGCAACGCCCAGGTCCATGCCCGGCAACGCCCCGGACGCCGAAGCCATGAAATCCGCCATGCGCGCCGCCATTCCAGCCGGTGGTGCAGAGATGGGGCAGCGCTCGCCGAGAGTAATGGCCAATCAACAGAAGGCGGCTTCGCAGCCTTCCGGAGCGAAAGCAATCGGCGGAGCCTTGGACTCAGCAGTCCCCATGGCGGCTGACACGGGACATTGGCGGCCCAGTATCGGCATTGCCGGACAGGACGTCAGCGCCCACCAACCCGACATCAACTGGCAGAACCAATGGAATCAAGGTTCCCGATGGGCATACGTCAAGGCCTCTGAAGGCAACTACTACCTGAATGAGAAGTACACACAGCAGTACAACGGATCCCGCAACGTAGGAATGGTCCGGGGCGCATACCACTTCGCTATACCCAACTGGTCATCAGGTGCCGATCAAGCCAGATATTTTGTGGCAAACGGTGGTGGGTGGACAGCCGACGGGTACACGTTGCCTCCCGTCCTGGACATCGAGTACAACCCCTATGCCGGACGGACCATCAACGGGTTCTACTTCGGCAACACGTGCTATGACATGTCCAAAGCGCAGCTCGGACAGTGGGCGGCCGACTTTGGCAACACAGTCAAGGCCCTGACCGGCCGCTTCCCGGTGATCTACAGCACCACGGACTGGTGGAATACCTGTGTGGGAAACTCCACCTTCGGAAGCTACCCCCTGTGGATCGCGTCCTACTGGAACAACCCAACCAACTCCCCGGGTAACCTGCCGGTCAGTTGGGGCAACTACACCATGTGGCAGTACAGCAGCACCGGCCCCTTTGAGGGCGATTCAAACATTTTCAACGGCACCTATGACCAGCTTCGGACATTTGCGCGTGGAGTCCCCCGCCCATCCAGCCCTTCCATCCGGTCCGGGGCTGACGTGCTCGCTGCCATGCCCTCCGGACGCCTGGACAATTTCCCGGCAGACGGCCAGGGCCGCATCACAGGACCGGTAACGATTGGGGCCGGTTGGGGAACCGCGCAATCCGTCCACGTCGTTGACTGGAACCAGGACGGGGTCCAAGACATCCTCGCCCAGTGGCGGGACGGCTCGCTCCAAGTCTTCCGCGGTGCCTCCGGCGGCGGATTCCTTTCACCCTTGCTGGTGGGAACCGGGTGGCAGGAAATGTCGCTCACGGTTGGGTGGTGGAACTCGAGGGACGGTTATCCGGGTGTCATCGGCCAGGATGGCAAAGGAAACCTTTACCGGTACACGAATGCGGCAGGAGGTGCCCTCAGCGGAGGTGTGATGATCGGAACCGGATTCGGAGGGCACCAATTCAACCAACTGGACTTCGACGGCGACGGCAACCAGGACATCGTCTCCCGGACGGCCGACGGGATCATGCGTCTATACCGCTCCAACGGTGTGGGATCTTTCCTCGCCGAATCGAGCCGGGTGATTGGCAACGGCTGGTCCGGCATGACATCGGTCAGCTCCGCAGCGGGTTTCAACGGCTCCGGTTCGCAAGGGCTCCAAGCCCGGACTGCCAATGGTGACCTGTACTACTACCCGGCTGTCTCCGGTTCCTGGGGCAACCGCTTCCTCATCGGAGTGGGATGGAATGACGCGAACGTCATCAGCGGCGCACCGGTCAACGTTGAGCGCACGCTCGGGGTGGACGCGCAGGACGTCGTGGCCGCTCGTCAAGACGGCAACCTGTACCGTTACCCCGGGTCGGGATCTACTTCCTTGCTACCAGCCGAGCTTATCGGCACTCAGTGGACCGGCCTTAAGGCCGGTTTCCTCGCAGACTGGAACAACGATGGCGCCTTGGACATCGTTGCGCAGTGGACCGATGGGCGGCTTAGCGTCTACCCGGGATTCATCGGCCGGGGCTACGGGGCGCCGATCAGTCTCGGAACCGGTTGGAAGGACTGGACGCTAACCGTGGGTTCGTGGAGGAAGGCCGATGCCCGGCCGAGCATTGTTGGCTACGATTCCGCGGGTCGGTTGTTCCACATTAGTAATCCATCCGGCGCCGGCTTGGGCGCGCGTGTTCAGATTGGTACGGGTTGGTCCGGATTGGGCATCGCCCAGATGGACTTCGACAAGGACTCCAACATGGACCTCTTGGCGAAGAATGCCGCCGGTGATTTATTGCTCTACCGGTCAAACGGCAGTGGAGCCCTGGTCTTGGAAGCGCCGGGCCTCGTAGGTATCGGCTGGAATGTGGTCAACAGCTTCGGATCCATCCGTGGTTTCGCCGGGGCGGGATCAACCGGAGTTCTGGCCCGGACGACCGACGGCGATCTGCGTTACTACCCGGTCGGACAGAATCGCAGCTGGGGTTCGCCCACCAAAGTTGGCACCGGATGGGGCGGGTTGAGAATCCTCGCCCCCGCTGGAAGTTAGAAGCCCGCACACTCCGACTCGAAAAGCGAAAGGGTCTGGACACTCCGAAAGGGAGTGTGCAGACCCTTTCCCATTTGGGCAAAACTACGTAATGGAAACAAATAATGTTTGAGCCAAGGGACGGGTCTAAATCCCTGGATGGCGTGATCTAATGAAGGTGGTCTCACGTATTGGCTGTTCAGCGCATTCGGGAAACGGGCTTTGTTTGGGGGCAAGCGAAGGTCACCAATGCGCACAATCAAGGAGTGATCTTTCATGGCGTTTACCGTTTCAACGGCCAAGGTCAGCATTTCGCCGCCGCTTTCTGTCAATCCCTACATGGCGGGCTACGGGACCCTCGACGGCGGCCGGGAGGCCACCAGTAGTGCACCCTACGAATCACTGTGGGTTCGGGCGATCGTTCTTTGGGAAAACGGCTCCCCCAACCTGATCATGAGCGTGGACATTCTCGCCCTGCCCAGATCCATTCATCAACGTGCCCGGCAACGGATCCTTGAGTTGGCAAGCTGGTCAAACAGCGACATCCTGATCCAGTCCACCCACACCCATAACGGGCCGGCCATAGTTGACACCCTCCACCCGTTCATGTGCTACGGGCTGTCGGATTTGTCTATGGTGGAGAACTACAGCCAGCACTTGGAGAACGACCTCGTGGACGCGGCCAGGGAAGCGCTCAATGCCTCGCAGACTGCCGTCACTCTGGACTACAAGGTCACTACGGCCAGCATCGCGTACAACAGGGTGGGCCTTCCCTACCTTGAGAACACAGTTCCCGTCATTGTGGCACGTAAGCCAAACGGCAACGCCGCGGCGGTGATTTTCAACTACGCGTGCCATCCGGTCGCGGCTGGTATGCGTACGCTGTTCGACGGCGACTTTCCCGCCGGGGCATGTAACTACATCGAAAACACCAACCCCGAATGCTTTGCCTTGTTCCTGCAGGGAGCGGCTGGAGATCAGAATCCCATGGGAGTACCCAGTTGGGAGTTGAGGGACGAGTACGCCACCAGACTCGGTGCTGCTGTTGACGTGGCCATGCAGACGCCGGGTCGAATCATAGGCAGCCCGCTCCTGACAAGCTACCGGGAAGTTGAGATCCCCTTGGATATCACGCCCACGGCAGGCAACATGGCAGCTGTCCGGGCCGCCTATGCATCCCGGCTACCCAACCTCGATGGCAATCCCGCCTGGTACGGACGCCACGCCCAAGTCATGATCGGTCGAATTGATAGCGGCAGTTACGAGACCTCAGTCGTTTGTCCCTTCCAAGTGTGGAAGTTCGGAGGCAGCCCTCAACTGAGGATCGGGATTGTCGGTGGCGAGCTGGTGAGTGGCTATGCCGCATACTTCAGAGCAAGGTTCGGCGGAGCAAACGGCGTGATCGTCGGGGGCTACGGAAATGAATCCTGCTACTACGTGCCCAGTGCACAGTTCCTGCCGCCCTACTCCTCCGGCGGCAGCTATGAGGGCGGCTGGGACCCGGACCATCCCGGGATCGCGGGCGGCTCCATGACCGTTTACGGGCACATTGGCCACTTTCGGGGCGGAACAACCGGCGTAGAAGCAACTGTCATCAACACGCTGAACTCGATGTTCGCTTAAGTTCCGTACCCGTCGAAGGCCTTGGTCTCTGGAGCAAGGCCTTCGATGCAGGCGTCGCCATTTTGTAGCGGTATCGATACCCGATTCGCAGGCAAATGCATTGACCGGCATTCGGGTTATGACAACCATGGAGGTGGAGGTCACCATGCGAACCCTGTACCCGGCCGCTGCGGCGCTGCTACTGCTAGTGGCTGGCTGCTCCGGCGCGCCGACACCAACCACGACAAGTTCCGCCGGGGCACCTTCCGGTTCTTTTGCATCGGAACCTCCTACCACAGCACCCTCATCACCGGCCATAGCAACCCCGGAACCGACGCAGCCGGGCGAAGGCAGCGGACAGGGTGCTGGGGCTCCTGATGATTCAGGCCGGTTCTCGTATGTGTGTTCAAACGTTAACGAGGCCGTTCCAGACGTTACTTACATAAGCCTCGCCGAGGTTTGGGCTTCCTCGGAATATGTCCGGCTGGCTTCCTGCACAGCAAACTACGAGGGGCCTGTCCCGTTCGAACCCACGGAGGATGAGGCAAGGATCATCTCCTTAGCTGAGCCCGGCGTGCCAGCATCCGAAGGGCTCGACGCCTACCTAACTGCATTGTCGCTCTGTAGCCGCGTTAGCGACGAAGCAGCTTCCGAGCTCTTCGGACGCAGCAGCCGGCAGATGCTGCAGGCGGCCAGCGAGCTATGCCCCAGGGCGCCACAAGGACGAGTTATTGGATATTGGGCGTCCGGCGAGAGAGCTGCGGATGGCGAGTATGCGGTGACCAACGGCGGCCTGATGCCCGGAAAGTTCCATCTCCGGAAGACGCCGCCGGAGGGCTGCACGTGGTCGGTATCGGCCTCAGACGGCAGCACAAAGGCCAGCGGCGGCGCAGCTGAGGGTCAGTCAGGAATACTCCTTGAAGAAAAAGACTTACTAAGTAGTGACAAATGCGGAATTTGGGAGAAGATAGAGTAATGCAGCCGGCAACGGCTGGGGCGAAAATCCAACTGCATGCGGAGCTGGGGAGCATCCGAATGAAGTGGGGATCCCTCGGTGGACATGCCAAGACGCGCTATCGTCCAGCTTGGCCTAGCCGGTCTCGTTCTTACAGGCTGCTCGGTCAAGGTCGTTGAAAATGTTGAGCCATTCAGGCTGGGCGTGACGAATGCCGGCGATGCCGACAAACCACGCGTCGAAAGACCCGAACCAGTAAAGCGCTATCAATTTGAGTGCCGCGGGATTAATGGAAATCCGCTCATCATCTTGTCGAGCCTTGAAGAGGTTTGGGCAAACACTCAATACAAGAAATTCGCAGATGTCGTGGTGACATATGTGGGTCCTCAGCCCCAGGTTCTGGTAGCCGAAGAAAATGCCGCGGTAAATGTCGCTCTTGAAGCGGGGGCCGTTGGCAACCGTAATGACATTTGCCTTGCGATTATCAAAGCATGCACCAGAAATAATCCACCAACCATAAGTACGGCACTCTATGGGCTTGGCGGCGTGCCCATCGTCAAGGGAGCGCTCACCCTGGCGCCCATGGCACCGCAGGCCGCAGTCCTCACCAAGTGGCTGAAGGAAGTGGCGTGATGGAACGGCAGATAAGGCCCGACGGCGGTTGGCGGCGTCGCGGCCACAAGGTCACCACAGCACTGGCTGCGGTTCTTCTGACCGTTGCAGGTATGACAGCGGTGGTCTCCAGTACCCCCGCACATGCCGACCAACAGAAACAGATCATAGGCATCGGGCTCACCAAGCCGGCTGGAACGGTCCTGGACCCCATTGGCAGGATGTGGGTTTCAGACAGTGTGGCCGGATTCTGCCGGATGTCCGAACCCGTTAATGGGAACGCGGGCACCATTGAGGAAGACACTTGCTTGGGCGGAAGCCTGCCCGGAGCCGGCCCTGGCCCCAAAGTGCCCGGTGTTTCCGTAGTTCTCGACCCGACGCCCGGCTCTATTGGCAACGGCGACGAAACAGCCTTCATCCCGGACTCAGCCGTTGGGAGTTCTCATCTTGTACGGGCTGTGTGGAATCCTCCGCTGGACCTCTTTGAGTACAGCAGTACGCTGACGGTCCTCGACGGTGACGTCCGCCCCAACGCAGTGTCGGACGGCCCGGACGGCAACATCTACCTATCGTTCGCCAACGCCCGCTCAATCATCAAGATCGTTGATCCGACGATCATGCACCCAAGCATTGAATCCATCGCTTCGGTCAGTACCCGGGCGCGCGGCCTTGTGGCAGCGGGCTGGGACAGCAACGGATATGTCAGCGTGTATGTCCTGGAAACCACGGGTCTTAGGGCATTCTCCGCGCCGGGCAATGGTGCAATGACAGACTACGTGCCGTTGGCTTCCTACAACGTAGGCATTGCGTCGTCCATCTTCTACGACTACGACGCGCACGTCATCTATACAGGGACGAGCAGTGGTACGACAGCAGGCACAGACAAGGTCTCACGCCTCAACCTCACCACGGGTGCAGTAGACAACCAGTGGGCTCTGGGCTTCAGCAAGATCAGCGGCCTGGGCATGCGCGGAGGACAATTGCTGGTTTTGGACGATCCCGGCCAGTTGGAATCCACTCCGGCAACCGGCAGAGGCAGCATCAGCATCCTCGGCGGCGCTGTAGCTAAAATTACTTCCGGCCCCACGCTGGCGAGTGGTGCACTGGCTCCCAACCCCGAATTCACGAATGACACAACTCCAACATTCGGAGTGGCCGCCGAACCAGCAGGCAGCGCTTTGGAATGCTCCATGGGCGGTGCTTGGGTTGACTGCACTGGCGGAAGTTACACGTCAACTGCATTGAACAATGGACCGCAGACGTTTTCCGTCAGGCCGGCCCCCGGCGGGGTTCCGGTTTCACGGACCTTCACAGTGGACACAATCGCTCCAGCTACACCGGTATTCACCGCTCCGAACAGTGGTCAAGTGGTGAACGGCAAACCTGTCCTCGGTGCCACTTTCGAGCCAGGAACAACACTGAGCTGCTCTGTTGACTCCACTGCGGATGCCGCTTTCCAGACGTGTGTACCGGGCGACACTTTCACGCTCACCACTGCGGGCAGCCATACCTTGAGGATCCGCAGCACAGACTCGGCCGGGAATGTCAGCGCTGCAGCTGCGCAAACCGTGACAGCTGATCTGACGGCCCCCCAGGTATCCATCACGGCTCCGGCCAGCGGCGCTACCGTGGGAGCCGGATACCAGTTCCAATTCGCCTCCACCTCGCCAGATGTGGCGGGATTCCGGTGCCGTTTGGGAACTGATGCCTTCACCACCTGCACCTCACCTAAGGTCTATGCAGACATCGCCAACGGACCAAAGAGGTTCGAGGTGGAAGCCCGGGATGTTGCCGGCAACACCGCCGTCGCAGGCGTCAACTTCACTGTCTTCGTGGCTGACACGACGCCACCCACAGTGACAGCCAGTCCCCTCGGCGGAACGTACGGTCCTGCTGCAAAGGTCACTTTGACCGCGAATGAAGCCGACGCCAAGATCTACTACACAGAGAATGGCACGACTCCTACCACGGCCAGTACTCTCTACACCGGTCCCATAACGATGGGAAGCAAAACGATCAAGTACATGGCCGTCGATGCATCCAACAATGCCTCCACACCCCAAACTCAGGTGTACGTGTTGGACAATGTTGCGCCGACCGTGACGGCAAGCCCACAAGGCGGAAACCTCACTCTCGGGCAAAAGGTCACTCTGACCACAGAGTCCGGCGCGAAGATCTACTACACCACGAACAACTCAACTCCGACGGTTTCCAGCCCGAGCGGGACCACAACCGTTACAGTGACACCGACAGCGACCACCACCGTCAAGTATTTCGCCGTTGATGCTGCAGGAAACCAATCCGCAGTAGCCTCGCAGACATACACGTTGCCTGCGGCGCCAGCCAATACCTGGAAGGACTACAACTCGGACGCCAAGAATGACGTCTTGGCCAGGGACGCGGCCGGTACGTTGTGGCTTTACCCGGGTAATGGCACAGGCGGATGGCTCGGCAAGGTCAACACCGGCACATCGTGGAACAACTACAACCTGATCGCCCCAACCCGGGACTTCAGCGGCGACGGACGAAGCGATGTCCTGGCCCGGGACGCGTCCGGTCAAATGTGGCTCTTCAGAGGAAACGGTGCGGGCGGCTGGCAGCCTCCTGAGGTAGCGGGCTCAGGCTGGAGCGGCATGACGTCCGTGATCGCCCCCGGTGATTTCAGCGGGGACGGAAAATCCGACGTCCTTGCCAGGGATTCTTCTGGTGTCCTATGGCTCTATAAGGGCGACGGCCTGGGCAAGTTCAGCGCTGGTCGGACCCAAGTAGGAGCCGGGTGGAACGTCATGAACGCCATATTCAGCACGGGTGACTTCAATGGCGACGCGAAGGCTGATGTGCTGGCCCGGGATACTGCAGGTGCCCTGTGGCTCTACCCTGGCAATGGCAGCAGCGGCTGGGGCAGCCGCTCCCAAATCGGAAGCGGATGGAACGGCATGACGGCGTTGCTCGGACCGGGGGACTTCAACGGGAATGGCAAAGCTGACGTACTTGCCCGGGACGCCAATGGCAATCTGTGGCTCTATCCCGGCAATGGCTCCGGGGGCTGGCTGGCTTGGGGCCAGGTAGGCACCGGATGGCAAGGATTCACGTCACTCCCCTGACAGGGACCGGACCTGGCTTGCCGTTTTGAGGGGTGCATCGGAGAATATCCGGTGCACCCCTTTCGTCTGCTGTCAGCGCTGAAACCGCCACCCTTCCCCAGAAGGCATCCAGTAATGAACTAGACTGAGGGTTTGCAAGGAACTCGTGACAACAGCGTTGCGGGCTGCGGCTGGCGTTCAAGAATTCGTCGGCACGAACTACCGAGGAGAGTCTTGACTTTCGACCAGGCAGGCCAACCGGATCTCTCCGTTGTGATCCCGGTCTATAACGGAGAACGGATTTTGGCGGCAACAATGGCCCGCCTTTCCGGCTACTTGACCAGTGGCACCTCCGAGATCATCATCGTGGAGAACGGTTCTTCCGACAACACACTTGAGGTTGCGCTCAAGCATGCGGTGGATACTCCCAATGTGACGTTCCAGGTTCTCCAGAGCCAAAAGGGCATGGGCAATGCCTATCGCCGGGGCATCGAAGCAAGCTCCGGCCGTAGAGTGCTTCTCACAGCGGACGATCTCCCCTTCGGCACTGATGATCTCGACGAAGACAAGAAGCTCGAAACCAAACCGCACATTGTCATTGGTTCGAAGGCCCACAAGGACTCGATCACTGAGCGCAGTGTCATCCGCGGCATTACTACTTTTGGTTTCAAGACCCTGCGACAGGTAATACTCGGGTCCAAGATCGGCGACTCCCAAGGAACGCTGATCGTCGACGGCGACTGGCTTCGAAGCATGGTTGACCGCTTCGATGACCCCGGGTTCCTTTTCAGCACCCAGGTTGTCTACGCCGCTGAGAAGCAGGGTTTCAGGATTGTCGAAGTGCCCGTCACGCTGGCTCCCGACGACGAACCAGGCGAAACCACCATCCGTACTGCCGACGTCGTAAAAATGTTCAAGGGGCTGGTAGCCATGCGCCGCCGTCGGAGTGAGTTCGCGGTGGCGCCAAGCGCGGGAACGCATGCCTCATGACGGGTTCAATCGCGGAAACACCTTCAAATGACAACGATCTGAATCCTGAACAGCCAGCTGCAAAGAGCACCAAGGCCAAGCTGGTTGATTTCGCCCGACGCGCCTTGGTAGTGATCGTGTTCGCCGCTGCGGTGTATTTCATTGCAGTCCAATGGCCACAAGTCCAAGCCACCGTCTTCGCCCTGCAATGGTGGCAGGTCCTTCTGTCCCTGCTGGCACTAATTCCTGGCGTTCTCCTGGGAATGTACATGTGGCGGGTAGTCATGGCGAGTCTGCTGAGGTCAGTAGACATTGAACCCCAAGGTTTGGTGCTCAACCAGATCTATCTGGTCGGCCAGATCGGCAAGTACCTGCCCGGTTCTGTGTGGGCCTTCGTGCTTCAGATGGAGCTTGGCCGAAAAAACGGCATTGCGCGCGCGCAGGTTTTCGTAGCGTCCTTGGTGAGCACCGGAATCACCATCGGGGCGGCCCTGGTGGTTGGAGCTTCTGCTCTTCCAATCCTGGTCCAACGGCAGCCCAATCTGCAGTGGCTGTACGTCATACTCCCAGTAGTCATCCTGGCGATGAACCCGAATGTCGTGACGTTCCTGGTCAACATTGTTCTGCGAGTGTTCCGCCGGCCACCGCTCCCCGAACGAATTCAGGCCAACACCATGGTGAAGGCCTTCATTCTTGGCGTTCTGATGTACCTGTGTTTCGGCCTGCACCTGTGGATCCTGGTTGGTCACGAGGCCACTTTGGACCTCGCAACGTTCCTGGTACTGACCGGTGCATTGGCTCTTGGAATGACGCTGGGAGTGCTGGCGTTCCTGCTCCCCGCCGGTGTAGGTGCCCGCGAAGCCATCTTGATCCTTGCCCTGGCTGGAATGATGAGCGCCGGTGCCGCGACGGCAATCGCTGCCCTTTCACGAATTATGTTCACGATCGCCGATCTGCTGTGCGTCGGTATCGCCTTTGTTCACTTCCGGTGGCGGCAACAGTCCACTTCCAAAACCTCCGTAGATTCCACCTCCGAGGCCAAGTAGCGGGTGGTGACGGACGCCTTCTGGTTTTCCGTAACCACGGCAGTCTTTCAGGCCAAAGTCCATACTTATGCCGCGCGCTAAGGAGCAAGCTAAGACCATGACAGCAGGAACCTCCGGGGCTACTGCCCAGCGACCCCCGGTCACCCGGCGGCGCTATTTCATGCAGCACGACTGGCATTGGGGAATTGTTACTGCCGCTATAGCGGCCGTTGCCTCCATCATTCCGCGACTGTTCAATCCCACGTTCTACTACTGGGACGACATGATGCAGTCTTTCCTCCCCTTGTGGCGGCATATGGGCGAGGAGATACGGTCCGGTCGATTCCCTCTGATGGAACCCGGCGGCTGGGTCGGCGGCAACATCGTGGCCGAGGTGGGTTACGGCATCTTCAACCCGGTCAACATCGTCAACTCAGTTATCGTCTCTAACTTCGAGAACTTGTCTCTGGCGAGTTATTTCATCATCGTGCAATTCATCGCGTTGCTGGCGTTCGGGACGTTCATGCTCGCCCGCGACTACGGTTCCAACAGGCCGCTCGCTTTGGCTGCTGGTGTAGCCATCCCGTTCAGCGGATTCACGCTCTTCTACGAGGCCGCCCGTTGGCCAGGCGGCCTCATGGCTTTCGCCTGGATTACCGTTTTCTGGTGGTCTGTTCGCCGCTACGCGCGTCGCAACACCTCACCATTCCTGCCGTTCCTCCTGGGCTTCCTGACGATGACTGCAGGAAACCCTTACGGTGCCATCGGCGTCATCCTGGTTCTCGCTGCAGTTGCCGTCGAGCTCATGCTCATGAGGCACTGGCGTCGATTAATACCAATCGTCATCGTGGGTGCACTGGTTGGTTTGACCGCTGTCCTGGTCTATTTCCCCTTGCCCCTAAGCTCGGCCGTCACCGTACGGCAGCAGAGCGAAATCCTGAATGACCTCTTCCTATCCCCGGATATGTCATCGTTGCTGACCATGAGCACCTCGTCCATGAGGCCCCGGATTAACAACTTCTGGGCCCCCATAGACAATGTCCCGTCCAGCTACTTGGCGTGGTTTGTCCTACCGTTGCTTCCGTGGCTGGATTTCCGCAGCTTCAAGAACCGCTCGCGTCAAATATTCAGTATCTACATCATTACTGGAATCTATTTCCTGCTGACCTTCGCTCCCTCCCAGGTGCTTGTCTTCCGCTGGCCTATTCGGCTTATCGAGTATGTATACCTCGGAGTCATCGTTCTCGTCGCAGTCGTGGCTTCAGCGGGCCTGAAGACCTCGTCATGGAAAAAACGGCTATTCATTACTGTGGCCATCCTGGGCTTCGGGACCTACCGGGCGTGGTCCATGGTGCCTGAGGGCGGCAAATGGCAGGTCTTCACCTTGGCCGTGACGCTGGGTCTTGTGGGGCTGGCCGTCCTCGGTTGGAAGCGATTCGGCTACCGCGGCCTCGCAGCCGTAATGGTTGTCGGAACAATCGCTACGCTTGGAATGCAGTCCCGACAGTTCGTCCCCAACAACGCTGTTGCCGGGATCGGTTCACCCGTGGATGCAGACACCCTTCGTGACTCAACCAGTAACTACAGGGGCAACACCATTCAGATCTTCAACACCATGAAGATCACAGGAGAGGAATTCACTGAGGGCCGCCTCCTGTACGGCAATCAGATCCTCAACGCGGACGTCAACAACAGCATGGGTCGGTACAGCGGGATCAGCTTTACCACGTACGTGAACGCCTTGTGCATGAACTACCGCGGGGAGACGTGTCCCTTGGCCTACACGGAGCTGTTCAAGCAGGCATCAAGCGAAATTGACGTTACCTTGGCAGATGTCCTCCAAGTGGAGACTGTAGCCGTCCAAAAAACGTTGATCGCCCCGGACCAACTGAACGTAGCCCCGGGCTGGAGGATCGTGGCCTCGGATGAGACCAGGACAATTCTCCAGCGGCAGAATCCACTGCCCTATCCCGGTACTGTTTCCTGGGCTTCCGACGGTATCGCCGTGCAGGATGCTGTCAAGAACGGCAACGATGAACACATCACCCTGTCCGGCGACGGCAGCGCTGGAAAGTTGACCCTCGCCCGTCTCGCTTGGCCCGGGTACACCGTCACGGTTGACGGGGAACCGCAAAAGCTCACTCAGGGCCCAGCGGGAGTAATACTGGTGGATATTCCGGCCGGCGCCACCTCAGTGGACGTTTCCTTCACGACGCCGGGCATCACCATGGGTCTTGCCGCTCAAGCAGTCGCTTGGTTCGGGATATTGGTGTTCACCGTTTTCCATTACGTTCGTCGGCACCGTCGGACCAAGTCGGAAGAACGCGTGCTTCAGGCGCCGGCAGAAAAGGTTTCGGTCTAAGCAACCGGACATGGCCTCAGGGCTCAGTAACGCAGAAGAGCGTCCGCCCCTTACTGGGAGCGGGCGCTCTTCTTTTGTGGCCTTCAAGCCCCGCTAAAGCCATTCACGCACGGGGCCGATGCATGCTGATGGAATGGCAGCTTCTTGTACTGCTCCGGAGTACGGCAAAGGCCACCGCCCATCTTCAGGGAAGATGGGAGGTGGCCTTTATGCCACCCTAATGCGTGGTCACATAAGGAGTATCTGCTAGTTGCTGTCCCGCAGCCACGCTACGGCTTCGTTGGCTGGGCCTTCGAATTGCACTGTCCCGGAGGCAAGCACCACTCCCCTGTCGCAGATGCGTGAGATCATGTCGAGGTCGTGGCTGACAACCACCAAGGTCCGTCCTTCCTCCGAGAGTTGTTTGATCTTGGCCAAACACTTCTTCTGGAAAGGTTCGTCGCCTACAGCCAGGATCTCATCCACCAGGAAAATGTCCGGCTGCGTGTGGACCGCAACCGCGAAAGCCAGCCTCAGGAACATACCGGAGGAGTAGAACTTCACTTCGGTGTCGATGAACTGTTCTATTTCAGAGAACGCAACGATCTCGTCGAACTTCTCGTTGATTTCCTGCTCGGTCATTCCCAGAATGGCGGCATTGAGGAAGACGTTCTCGCGCCCGGACAGGTCCGGGTGGAAGCCTGCGCCCACCTCGATCAGTCCAGCTACGCGGCCCTTTGTGCGGACCGTTCCCTTGTCAGGCAGGATAACGCCCGATATGAGTTTCAACAGCGTGGACTTTCCTGAGCCGTTGAACCCCAGCAGTGCCACGGTCTCCCCCGGCTGAATCTCAAAGCTCACATCATGGAGAGCATCGAACTTCTTGCTGAGGTCGCTTTTCCTACCCTTGGCCAACCAAACGAGCGTCTCCTTGAGGGAGTGTGAATGGCGGAGATTAAAAGTCTTCTTAAGGCCCTTGACGATTATTGCGGCGCCCATCTAGACCTCCTGCGCAAAGTGGCCCTCAAGTCGTCGGAAGACGAGCTGGCCGATGATAAGGAACAGGGCTGCCATGCCGAGACCAATCAATCCCGTCCACATGAGATGCGGCGGAAGCTCCACCGGACGGTCAACAGTGGGGTACCAGAAGGCCCAGTGGAACAATTCGACAGCAACAGTGATCGGGTTGAGCTGATAGATGACCAACACCCAAGGGGGCGCGAGCCTGCGGATCATGGTCCAGTCATAGAGCACCGGCGACGTCCACGTTACGATCATCATCAACATATCCACGATGTTTTCAGCGTCGCGGAAGAAGACATTGATGGCGCCAGCCAAGAGGCCCAAACCGGTCGCCGTGACTGCAACAATGACGAAGCCCAAAGCAGCTCCAATGAGCTGCATGATGTCCGGTTTCCACCCGCTCAGCAGCGCAGCTGCCAACAAAACCACAAGTTGCGGGAGGAAATGAACTGCTGCCACCCACACTGACGCAACAGGGAACAGTTCCCTGGGCAGGTAGATCTTTTTGACCAAGGCAGCGTTCGACACGATGGATCTCGTGGCATTCGAAAACGCTTCGGAGAAAAAGTTGATGACGATGACGCCGGAGAACATGTACAACGCGTAGTTGGGAATCTGATCCCCGACGCGCAGGACAATTCCCAAAGCGAAGAAAAGCACAACGTACTGAACCAACGGCTTGACGTAGGACCAGGCGAGGCCCAGGACCGAGCCCCGGTACCTTACACGGAGTTCCTTACGGACTATCAGCTTGAGGAGGTACCGGCGCCGGTAAACATCCAGCAGCCCGGCACCGACCCCGGGAACAGCATAAGTATCTGTGGAAGTCGTCATTGCTACTTGCTGGGCTCCGAAGCTTCAAATGTTTCCCGCCACGACTCCATGGAGGTGATCTCGGGAAGAGCCTCACGATATTGCGCCCGGAGGGTCTCCCAGTTGGAGAAGAGCTGGGCATGGAGTTTAGCCGATTCAACCACGAGTTGACGGGCCATCTTGGGGTCCCGCAAGTGCCATGAAGCACCGGTGCCGTCTGCATTGGACACCACTGCGCTGTCCAGGTGCGCCAAGCTCCACCATTTACCGTCCTGGTGAGCCACGTGAGCCTCAGGGTTGGTCTTGGCGGTATCGCGGACGGGAGCCAGCGTTTGCTTAAGGACAGTCTTAACCGCCCAGGGAAGCAGGCCCAAAGCGCCTGGCTGTTTGTAAGACTGGGGCTTCTTGGGGGGACGCTTGAGGAAGACCTCCGGGAAGGCGGCAGGGTCGGTCTTAACCTGCGAGTCCGGGAACTCCTCACGCATGGCGCGGAGCTTCGGCATCATGGTGGGCAATTGCTTGTGCAGGTCCCCTGGTCCGGCAAGAACGTCGCGGAGAGCCATAACACGGGCTTGCTCCGGGTAGTACTGCATTGACACCAGATGCTTGACGTCCGTGTTCAAGCTTTCCCGCAGGATGCGTCCGCCCTTGGGGAACGGGGAGTGCAAGAGTGTCGCGATAAGTCGGTTGCGCTCGTGGTAGTAGGCTTGCCAGTCCACTGAATCGTCTTTGTCAGCCCAGGAAACGTGCCAGACTGCCGCTCCGGGAAGGGTCACGGTGGGGAAGCCCGCTGCGCGGCCACGAAGGGAGTACTCAGCGTCGTCCCACTTGATGAACACAGGAAGGGACAATCCGATGGTTTCCACAACGGTTTTGGGAATGAGGCACATCCACCAGCCGTTGTAGTCAGCGTCCCAGCGACGGTGGAGTTGCGGAGTGGACCGCAAACCTGCGGTGGAGAAGTCGTGATTGCCGAGTCCTTCCACAGGACCCCAGAGGAAGCGGTAGAAGTTGACTACCTCTGAGTAGGCGTGCAGGACGGACTTGTTGTACATATCGAACATGTGGCCACCAACAATGGTCGGCTTACGGCAGAGGTCGGCAAACGCCACTGCGCGCATGACACCCTCTGTTTCCAGCTCGATGTCGTCGTCCAGCAACATGACGTAATCGCTCTTGTCAGAGACGACCATCTCGTACATGTTCCGGGCAAAACCGCCCGAGCCGCCCAAGTTGCCCTGGTTGATGATCCGAAGTTGATCACCCATGGACTGCGCAACTGCGTCGAAGCCAGCTTCGTCGGCAACTTTCTTATTGCCCTGGTCCACGATGATGAGTTCTGCCAGGATTTCCCGGAGACCAGCGTCAGCATCAATGGACTTGATGGTCTCAAGGCAGTAGTCGGCGCGATTGAACGTTGTTACGCCCAGCGTCACGCGGCCTTGAGCGCGGCCTTCATCGGGGACCGCCCAATGAGCGCTTTTCAACGTCATGCCATCGCCGCCCGCAATGAGGTCGAACCAGTACCAGCCGCCGTCGCCAAACGGCGCCAGCGTCAGTTCGAAATCATTGACGGAAGCGCCCTCGACCAGAATCGAGTCGACACGCTGAGATGCGCCACGAGCGTTGGAGCGGTAAACGATAACCGTCCCTTCGCCCTCGGTTTCAATGTGAAGCACGGTTTTGGTGGCGATGGTCCACTTACGCCAGTAACTTGCTGGAAAGGCGTTGAAGTAAGAACCGAATGAAAGACGTTCACCGCGGCGCACCTGGACAGAGCCGCGGTCCAAGATGTCCTCCGGGTGGAGTTTCCTGGCCATGCCGATCGCCTGAACATCGGCGCTGCTGTCGCTCCTCTGGACCTTGTTGGTGTCAGGATCCACGTATAGGGGCAGTGTGTCGAGGTCACGGTTGGCCGGGAAAATCACGCGTTGGACAATCCGCAGGTTCTGTTCCGTCGAAGCGGGGATTTCAGCGGCAGTGGTGGCCGTCATGGCGATCTCCTGGCTTTCGTTTGTTGTAGCGGTCATGCGTCTACTCCCCCGCTTTCAAGCTTGGCGCCACCGGTGAAGTGCGGCTTGATCTTGTTGTCGAACATGGACAAGGCGGAACCAATTGCCATGTGCATGTCGAGGTACTTGTACGTTCCAAGGCGGCCACCAAACAGGACCGATTTCTCACCCTTGGCAAGATCACGGTAAGCCAGCAGTTTCTGACGGTCGTCAGAAGTGTTGACGGGGTAATACGGCTCGTCCCCCTTCTCAGCAAAACGCGAGAACTCGCGCATGATGACGGTGGCGTCCTTGGTGTAGTCCCGCTCAGGGTGGAAGTGACGGAACTCATGGATGCGTGTGAAAGCGGCATCGGCATCCGGGTAGTTCATGACCGAACAGCCCTGGAAGTCCTCAATGGGCAAGACCTCTTCTTCGAGATCGATCGTACGCCAGGACAGATCGCCTTCTGCATAATCGAAGTAGCGGTCAACCGGACCCGTGTAGATAACGGGTACCTGTCCGAGGACAGAGGACCGGCCGTACTCACCGTCGTCGAAGAAGTCCGAGTTCAAGACGACCTCAATGTTCGGGTGATCCGCCATGCGTTCAATCCAAGCCGTGTAACCGTCTACCGGGAGACCTTCGTAGGTGTCGTTGAAGTAGCGGTTGTCATAGTTGTAGCGCACGGGAAGTCGCGAGATGATTTCAGCCGGCAGGTCCTTCGGGTCCGTCTGCCACTGCTTTCCCGTGTAGTGCTTAATGAAGGCCTCGTAAAGGGGACGGCCGATGAGCTGGATGCCCTTGTCGTTGAGATTCTGGGGGTCTGTTCCCGCCAGTTCACCAGCCTGCTCGGCGATGAGTGCCTTTGCTTCGGTGGGGCTCATGGCCGAACGGAAGAACTGGTTGATGGTACCCAGGTTGATGGGCATAGGGTACACCTCGCCCTTATGGCTGGTGTAAACCTTGTGCTGGTAGCTCGTGAACTTGGTAAACCGGTTCACGTATTCCCACACTCGCTCATTCGAGGTGTGGAAGAGGTGCGCGCCGTAGCGGTGCACCTCAATTCCGGTCTGCGCCTCATTCTCGCTGTAGGCGTTTCCACCAATATGGTGGCGGCGATCAAGCACCGCAACCTTCAGCCCCAACTCGGTAGCGGCGCGTTCTGCAATGGTCAGGCCAAAGAAACCCGAGCCGACGACGACGAGATCAGCGTTCACAAACTCTCCTGTGTATTGGCGTGCGGGCACAGAGATGCCCACGTCTACTGGTCAAGGCTACCCGACGTTGCGATCGTTCCCCGATTCGGCGGCGCATGGCAGCAAAGCAGCAAATGTTCCGCAAAAAACAAACGGGAGGCCTGGCCCATAGCCAGCCTCCCGTTCAAATACTGCAAAAAGAACCATGTCTAGAGCGAGACCACGGAGCCTGTCCCTGCGGACTCGAGCACTGCTTCGGCAACGCGAAGGGTCTCAAGCCCCTCAGCCATTGTGACAATGTTCATGGACTTTCCGAGGACAGCATCACGGAAGGCCTCGTGTTCCATCTTCAGCGGTTCGCGCTTTGCCAGCGCAAAGCGTGTGGATGACCCCTCGGACACCCCACGGAATGCCGCTATGGAATCCCAATCTGTCTGGAACGTGCCATTTTCAATGAACGTCAGATCAGCCGAGATAGTGTCCGCGATGTATGCGCCGCGTTCACCCAGAACAACGGTGGTGCGCTCCTTCATGGGCGACAGCCAGTTGACGATGTGGTTGGTGACTACGCCGCTCTTGAGGTGGCCAATCGCTGTGACCATATCCTCGTGCTCGCGCCCGCTCCTGGAGGTGGTGTGAGCAACCACATTCACGAAATTGCTCTGTGCAAGCCATGCAGTGAGGTCGATGTCGTGAGTTGCGAGGTCCTTGACCACACCAACGTCGGCAATGCGGGAAGGGAATGGCCCCTGGCGGCGGGTCGAGATCTGGTAGACCTCTCCGAGGTCGCCGTTGCCGAGCCGTTCGCGGAGGCTTTGCAATGACGGGTTGAATCGCTCGATGTGACCAACCGCGCCGATCAATCCCCGCGAGTCGAACGCTTCGGCGATCCTGCGGCCCGAAACGGAATCGTTGGCAATGGGTTTTTCCACCAGGCAGTGCACGCCGGCTTCAGCCAACCGCAGCGCCACTTCCTCATGAAGCACCGTTGGCACGGCCGCTACGGCCATATCAATGCCCTGCTCGATGAGCTGTTCAACCGAACTGCACACTTCGAGCCCACTGGCTACGTTGTGAGGATCACCGAAGGAGTCAGCCACGGCTACAAGGTCCACGCCCTCAAGTTCACGAATAACGCGGGCGTGGTGGCGGCCCATCATCCCCAGTCCGATGAGGCCTGCGCGCAGATTTGCCACTAGCTTCCTGCCTTCGCAATGGCGTTGACCGCAGCCACGATGCGATCAAGGTCGTCCTGGCTCAGCGAAGGGTGAACAGGCAGCGACAAGACGCTGGCCGCAGCTTCCTCCGTGACGGGGAGGTCATCAGAAGTCTGGAATGGAGCCAAACGGTGGTTGGGGATGGGGTAATACACGCCACAGCCCACGTTGTATTCCTCACGCAGCGCCTTGGCGAAACCGTCACGGTCCTCAGCGATGCGAATGGTGTACTGGTGGTAAACATGCTCGTAGCCTTCAGAGACCTTGGGAGTGACGACGCCTTCGATGTTTGCATCGAAGAAGGCCGCGTTCTCCTGTCGGGTCTTGGTCCAAGCATTGATTTTGGTCAGCTGCACGCGGCCAATGGCAGCATGGATGTTGGTCATGCGGGCATTGAAACCAACAAGCTCATTTTCGTACTGGCGCTCCATGCCCTGGTTACGAAGCAACCGAAGCCGCCGCTCGACGTCGACCAAACCGGTGCTGACCATGCCGCCTTCGCCGGACGTCATGTTCTTCGTGGGGTACAAACTAAACATGGCGAAGTCGCCAAACGTACCCACCTTCCGACCGTTGACAGCCGCACCGTGTGCTTGGGCTGCATCTTCGAAGACCTTCACGCCGTGCTTGGATGCAACGGCGCCGATGCCGTCCACGTCGAAGGGGTGGCCATAGAGGTGCACCGGCATGATGGCGGCCGTGCGGTCCGTAATTTTTGATTCGACGGAGGCCGGATCAAGCGTGTAGTGGTCCAGGTCCACGTCAGCGAAGATGGGCGTGGCCCCCGTCAAGGCTACGGAGTTGGCCGTGGCCGCGAACGTGAACGACGGAACGATGACCTCGTCACCAGGGCCAATCCCCGCAGCCAACAGGCCAAGGTGCAGTCCGGAAGTACCGGAGTTAACCGCCACAGCAGCCCGGCCGTCGAGGAGCACCTGAGAGAACTCCTGCTCAAAGGATGCAACCTCCGAACCCTGTGCGAGTTGGCCGGAAACCAAGACGGCCTCTACTGCCTTGCGCTCGTCATCACCGATGATGGGCTTGGCGGGGGGAATGAATTCGGGGCTCATGCCTCTACCTCTCGAAGGGTATCGTTCTGTTCAACATATGTGGCGCCGGTCTCCGGGCATACCCAGTTTTCGCCCCTGCGCTGCAGCGGGAAACCAGCTTTACCGACCCAACCATGGCGTTTGGCCGGCACTCCGACCATCAGGGCAAAATCAGGGACGTCTTTAGCCACAACAGCGCCGGCAGCCACTGTGGCCCATCGTCCGATGGTCACAGGGGCGACACAGACGGCGCGGGCACCGATCGATGCGCCTTCACGAATGGTGACGCCAACCGGCTCCCAGTCGTGGGCGCTCTTTAGACCGCCATCCGGGCTAACCGCCCGGGGGTAAGTATCGTTCGTGAGTACTACGGCCGGGCCGATGAACACTCCAGCCTCCAGCACTGCGGGCTCGTAGACAAGAGCATAATTCTGAACTTTGCAGTTGTCCCCCATCTTGACTCCGGTGCCAATATAGGCCCCGCGTCCTACGATGCAATTGACACCCAACTCGGCCTGCTCGCGGACTTGGGCCAGATGCCAAATCTTTGATCCATCACCAATAATCGCCTTGTCTGAAACATCGGCGCTCTCCGCAACCACTATCACCGGTGAAGGTCCTTCCTCATTGAGCACACGCGACAACGAGATTCATCTTAGCTGAGACACCATGCCCCGGTGTCAAGGCGGCCTCTGCATGAGCCCTGGCGAGAGTTTTCCACATATGCCAAGACGGTCGCAGCGCTTCAATTCCGAGAGCCGTAGCGTGATTCTCGTTAACGCGAAGTTCAACACCCTACGAGATGCAGAGGAAGAACCCATGGCCTTGGAGTGCACATTGGTCTGCGCCCCCGGAGCCGCTGGAGCAATGGGCAGCCCGGAAGAACTCAGCATCGCCCTCCCTGAAGGCACGCCCGGCGCCCAAATACAGCAGCTTCTCAGAGAAACGCGTGGAACTGGCGTCCTCACGGTGGGTGGGCGATTCTTGGCTACTCTCACGGTCGGACTACCGCCGCTTGTTTCAGGCGCCGTCATTGTGGATGGTGCTCCACCGCAACGAGACACGAACAACATGTCCATGCCCCTGATGTTGCTTACCCATTCAGGACCAGGTGCAGGCTCCGTCTTCCGGATTCAGCGAGGCAGCTACTGCATCGGCAGGGGTTCGTTCAATATTTCATTGCCGGATACCGGGATGTCCAGGGAACAGGCTTTCTTGGAGGTTTCCAGCACTGCGCTGAAAATCAGGGCGGTTGGGGGCGCGAATCCGGTTTTCGTGGATGGCCGACCCGTTCAACAAAAGTTCATCACATCCTCTTCACTGGTGAGGTGTGGGAATTCCACCTTCACCGTAGTCACGGAAAGTAGTCCTCTTCCGGAGATTTCAGTTGATGCAGGTCGTTCGGTTGACGTGCCACTCGAAGTACCTCATGTCAGTCGCTCCGGAAACCATCTGGCAATGGCCTTAGCTGCCGGGCTGCCATTGATTGCCGGTATCGGCTTGGCTGTTGCCACAGGAATCTGGATGTACTTGGGATTTACAACCATCTCAGCGATCAGCCTTCTCGTTCCGCTGATCGCTGGGCAAAAGGGCCGCAGGGAACGCAAACTGGCCATTGCGCTCGCGGTGCAGAAAGACATTGAACGACGCCGGCAGTGCTCACCTTCAGCTGCAGAGCTAATTGTGGCAGCACACGGCGATTCCAAGACTGGACAGCTGGCCACGGAGCCCGCTGCGGACCACGCCGTTGTCGCTGCAGCTGCGGTGCCGGCAGGGAACAATGGGCCGGCCAGGATCGGCAGTCACGGCGACGGCGTGTGGCTCCGGCTCGGCACCACCCAGGCCGCAGCAAACATGCGGCTTGTTCCCCACGATCCCCACTTCCGATCCCCGTCCATAGGCAGCGCGGCAATGACTTTGAATCCCAAACATGCCGTGGTGACGCTCTGCGGCCACCCCGATCACACGGAAGCGTTGATTCGATTCGTGTTGATGCAACTGGCTAGCTTTTCGGGCTCGGCGGAAACGCCCATCATTATCTTTGGCAGGGCAGGAAGGTTGCCATTGAGCGCCAGGTTCCTGCCCCGGGTCACCCTCACAAGCACCTTGACCACCGTCCTGGCTGCCCTGCAGCGTGCGAACGGCGAGCTGAATGGGATGCTCATCATGCTCGAAGTTCCACCGACCGATCAAAAATTCGTGTCCGATCTCTTGAAGGCTGCTCAAACCGCCGCGTGGCGGGTCATCAGGTGCTCCATTCACTTTGAGCTTTCCGGCGGCATCATCGAAATATCGCCATCCGGAACAACAGGCTATCTGGAGATGGACGGCGAGCGCCGGCACTTCGTCCCCGATCTCGTGCCAGCCGAAGTTTTCGACAGGTTCTGCCGTAGGGTGCGGGGTTCAGCTTTCCGTGAAGGAGTTGGAATGAGCAACGCGATTCCGGAGGAATGTTCACTCGCTGACTTGCTCCCTTACGGGCAGCGCAGAGTGCTCCGGAGGTGGGCAGCGGCATCCAAGCAAGACGGCCTCACCGCCGTCCTGGGCAAAGGCCACGGCGGGCAGTTGTCCTTCGACTTCAAGCGGGACGGTCCGCATCTGTTGGTAGCCGGAACCACTGGTTCCGGCAAATCCGAACTTCTTCGGACACTTGTGGCTTCCCTTGCGCTGAGTGACTCACCCGAGCGCACGACTTTCTTGTTTTTTGATTTCAAGGGCGGATCGGGCTTGCGGCCACTAGCGGGCCTGCCTCACTCCGTTGGCCTGCTGACGGACCTCAGCAAGCATCATTTGGACCGCGCTCTCGTTTCCTTGCGTGGGGAGATACGGCGCCGCGAAGAGCTGTTCGCTGCGGCCAACGTGTCAGATCTCGCCGACTATCGGCGGCTGGCGTTATCCAGCAATCCGAACATCCCGTATCTGGTCTTGGTAATTGATGAGTTTCGCATGTTGGTTGACGAAGCCCCTGGCTCTCTTCACGAGCTCATGCGCGTGGCCACCATCGGGCGCTCCCTGGGTATTCATTTGGTGATGGCTACCCAGCGGCCCCAAGGAGCCTTGTCCGCCGACATCCGGGCGAACGTGACATCAAGCATTGCCCTGCGCGTGCAGTCTGAGTCAGAGTCCATGGACATCATCAATTCGAAGGCTGCTGCCTACATAGGGGTGGGAGCTCCGGGACGGGCGTATCTCGCCAAAGCTTCATGCAGCCCCGAAGAATTCCAGGCAGCGTCCCTATCGGTTCCCCCGACCATCACGGTGGGTGGCGTGTGGCGGGACGGTTCCTTGCCAGCCGTGCAGTCAGCTTCGCAGGCATTGGAGCCCTCTTTTGGTGCAGCTAATACATCCGGGAAACACGATTCCTTCTCGGATGTTGGAGCCGAATGGGTGGTTTCAGCAGTCCGCGAGGCATGGCAGCGCCTCTGCAAACCCCTCCCCAGACGCCCAGTAGCCCCAACCCTGCCCTCAACGATCCTTTGGCGTGACGAGCTTCCTGGAATGGACGGCCCCTTGTCCACGGCGGAAGGGCAGTGGACGGTGGGCCCCTTGGCGATGCTCGACAGGCCGACGCATCAAGTTGTGGAACCTCTTCTGTGGTCACCTTCCAAAGACGGCCATCTGGCAATGATCGGCAGCGACTCGAGTGGTATGCCGGACTGCTTCAGGGCCGCGTCCGCGATGCTCGCGACCCAGAAGCCCCAACCGCACCTCTATATCCTGGACGCAATGGGCGTCCTTGGCCATGTCATCGAGGGAGGCCGAATCGGTGCCAGAGTGGGCCTGCACCAACTGCACCTCGCAGTGCGCGTCCTAAAGCGCCTCGCTACGGAAATGGAGTGTCGACGAAGTGCCGGCGAAGTAGGGCCGGCCCGTTCCCCTCTGGTCTTAATCGTGAGCGGATGGTGCTCGTGGGCCACTGCGCTCCGGAGTGGGCCATTTGCTTATGCAGAAGCAATTCTGCAGGACATCATCAGGGACGGTTGTTCCTTAGGCGTTACTGTTTTGATCTCGGGCGAGCGGGAGCTCGTCAGCTCACGGTTTTTTGCCTCGATACAGAATCGCGCGTACTTTCCGTCGGGATCTACTGAAGAGTCGCGATTCCACTGGCCACGCCTCCCGGAGATGGAGTCCCTCCCCGGCCGCGCCGTCGTCATGGGAAATGTTGCCGACGAAAACACAACCGTGGCTCAGTTTCGTGTTTCTCCGGAACATGAACCCTGGCCGTTCGGTGACCTGGGTTCATCTGAGCCGCCGTTCCGGGTACGGCCCCTCCCGAATCTTCTTGGAGCTGAGGAATTCACCGACCTTGTGGCGGCGTACCTGGGACAAGGACTGCCACCGGGGTCAGGTTCAGGACTGGCGGCCGGAAACGGAGTAGGAGCCCGCACCGCGGAAAGCAGTGCGTTGGGTCCACTGTGGATCGGCGTTGGAGGAGACGAAGCCCTCCCGGTGGCCATGCCGCTGCGGGAAGATGGAGTCAGCGTTATCCTGGGTGGTCCTCGCTCCGGCAAGAGCTCAGTCCTGGCATCGCTCCACGCCCTGAATCCTTTGGTCCCATGGGTGTACCCGCCGGACACAGCGGCTGCCAGCCCATTCTGGGCCTTAGTGGCATCCCAGGCCGCCGCGAAGACCCTTGCCTCCAACAGCATCCTGCTGGTGGACGATGCCGATTTGCTTGATCCCCAGGGACGCCAGGCCTTGGCTGGCTTGGTGGGCAAAGTCCGGGGCATCATCCTGACAGCGACAACGAGACCGGCCCTGCTACATCATCTGCCGCTGGCAAAGGAAGCACAAGCGTCCAGCATGGGTTTGGTATTAGCCCCCCGAACACCCCACGACGGCGAACTACTCGGAGTGAGGCTGGAATCCGATGGGGCCGGACTCCCGGGCCGCGGCTTTCTCATCCGTGGGGCGGAAGCGACGCCCTTTCAAGGCGTACTCACCACAAGTTTTCCACCGCATGCCAAGGGGCACTGAACCGGTGACACGCTGTGTCCAGGCTGCCGTGTCGCTGACCCAGCCCGGTGACTAGAGAGCCCCGGTAGCTCCCCCGGTACCTGAAGCAAAAGCCACGACGTCCTTTTGAAAAAGAAAAACAATCGCGGCGAATGCCGGAATCAGCATCGCCAACCCCTGCAACACCAGCCCTCCGGTCATGGTGGGAAAACCAATGGTGAGAACAAACAATTGGGCCACCAACGCTGCCGCACGCGTCCACCTATAGCCGCGGAACAAGAAGTGACCTACGGCAAATAGCCAGGCGGAGAAGGCCAACAGCAGCCCAAGAGTGAAGATTGCCCCCCAAAAGGTCAGCACTGGCGCGCCGGTCAACAGTTCGAATGCGTACCAAGCAGCTGCGCCGAGGAGGGCGAGGGCTTCAAGCGCTACAACCACTGAGATGACAACGATTCCCAGGGGACGGCGACCGGCACCAGGTCTGTGTGCTGCGAGGCTCGCCGACGCATCAGGATCATCGCTTCCGTCGGGGCCGGACGCGGGTTGGGCAGGATTCACGGGAGGTCTTGACACACTGGCACACTACCGGACATAGTCATCTAGCAGTGAGGGCACTGGCGGCTGATGTGATGCATCGCTCACGGATTCCGGGCATTTCGACCACTAACACCCCTTGTTTACAAGGCGTTAACATGAAACGCTTGACTCAGACGACCAAGGGGGCCCATGCGGGCCCCTTTCCTTTGGAGCCTTTCGTGAATGTTTTCACAAAAGGCCCTTCTAGTTCTCACGAATGGAGTGACTGATCAGCATGGATTGGCGTAATCGCGCAGCCTGCCTCGAAAAGGACCCGGAGCTCTTCTTCCCAGTAGGCAACACGGGACCAGCACTTCTGCAAATCGAGGAAGCCAAAAGCGTCTGCCGCCGCTGCCCCGTTGTAGACACCTGCCTTCAGTGGGCGTTGGAGTCCGGACAAGACGCCGGTGTTTGGGGCGGCATGAGTGAAGACGAACGACGGGCACTTAAGCGCCGCGCTGCTCGCGCACGCCGCGCTTCCTAACCCAAGGACAGTGAAGGCCGCGGACCCTTGGTCCGCGGCCTTCTTCGTTAAGTGCTTCTCCTGGGATTCAGGAATCCTGGCTTGGGGAGCTACGCCCGGGCAAGGTTGAGGACGATCTCGACGGCGGTCCCGCCGCCTTCGCGCGGGCTCCACTGAATGGACCCGCCGAGCTCGCTGGTCACGAGCGTACGAACAATTTGCAGGCCCAATCCCTCGGTGTACTGGCCATCCGGCAGGCCCACGCCATCGTCGGCTATGGTCACCGTCAGGAATTCGTCGTTGCCTTCGCCATCTGCCCGATCGGCCAGCAACCACACCGTTCCAGTACGTCCCTCAAGTCCATGCTCAACAGCGTTGGTGACAAGTTCGTTGATCACCAACGCCAGTGGCGTGGCAAAGTCGCTGGGCAACTCGCCGAACATACCTGAGCGTTCTGTTCGCACTTGCTGGGACGGTGAGGCCACTTCAGCTGACAGCCTGAATTGCCGCCCGATCAGTTCGTCAAAGTCGACACTCTGCGTCAGGCCCTGGGAAAGGGTCTCGTGGACGAGCGCGATCGTGGCAACGCGCCGCATAGCCTGTTCCAGACCCTGCTTGGCTTCGTCGCTGACCATTCGCCGCGATTGCATCCGCAGAAGAGCTGCCACAGTTTGAAGATTGTTCTTTACCCGGTGGTGGATCTCCCGGATGGTGGCGTCCTTGGTAACAAGTTCCATTTCCCTGCGGCGCAGTTCCGAAACGTCACGGCAAAGGACAAGGGCACCGAAACGCTGCTGCTCATCTCGCAGTGGAATGGCCCGAAGTGAAAGACTGACACCCCTGGACTCAATCTCACTGCGCCACGGCATCCGCCCAGTCACAACCAACGGCAATGTCTCGTCCACCATCCGCCGGTCCTTCAGAAGGCCTGCAGTGACCTCCGCCAGCGAACGCCCTTCCAGGGACTCTACTTCCCCCAACCGACGGAAGGCAGACACGCCATTGGGGCTTGCGTACTGCACAATGCCCTCCGCGTCGAGTCTGATGAGCCCGTCGCCGACTCGCGGGGCTCCCCGGCGGGAGCCCGTCGGTGATGCGAAGTCTGGCCACAGGCCCAGGGTTCCCATCCGCAAGAGGTCATAGGCACACTGACGATACGTGAGTTCCAGCCTGGACGGCATGCGCGAACTGGACAAGTCCATATGGGATGTCACGACAGCGAGTGTTCTGCCGTTGCGCACCATGGGGACAGCCTCGACACGGAGTGCCATGTCGCTGCTCCAGCTTGTTTCACTTGATCGCTCGATCGAGCGGCTGTTCCACGCCTTATCCACAATCGGACGCAGATCCGAGCGGATGCCCTCCCCCACGAAGTCCGCGTGAAACACCGTGTGAGATGTCGACGGACGGACGTGGGCGAGGGCAATGTAGCCGAACTCCGGATGCGGGAACCACAAAGCGAGGTCCGCGAATGCCAAGTCAGCCACCATCTGCCAGTCACCGACGAGGAGGTGCAGCCATTCGGCATCTCCAGGCCCGAAATCAGCGTGTTCCCTGATGGGGTCTGTAAAGATTGCCACTGCACCTCCATTTGCGACGCCGGGACAGGCCCTAGCGTCGAACGATTGACCTCAAGAGCCTTAATGCTACCGACAGTGAAGCCATGTCGTCGGCTTCGAGTGCGTTGACCTCATCAAACATCGTCTTGGCACGCCCCAACTGTTCGGCATTCTGCCCTTCCCATGCCTTCAGGCGATCTTCAGCCGAGGCGCCGGACTCTGTGGACTCAAGGACCGACGTCGTCATATCCGCCACCGTGGAGTACAAGTCATCACGGAGAGCTGCGCGCGCCAAAGCCTGCCAGCGGTCATCGCGGGGCAAGGAACTAATCCGTTCCAGCAGCGAATCCACGTGGAAGCGGTTGAATACGGTGTAGTAGACGTGCGCGACGTCCTCGACACCCTCGTTTCCGGTTTGGGCAATCCGCGCGATGTCCAAGAGAGCATAGCTCTCGAACAGCTCGGCCCATCTGTGCGCAAGATGCTCCGGCAGTCCCCAGGTTCGGGCTTTGTCCAACCAGCCGGAAATGCGGATCTTGTCCTCTCCCCGGAGGTAATCCAGAAGCTTGGCCCTCAGTGGGGCCAACATGGGCTTGAAGGATTCAACAACCTCCGAAATGGGCTGTGACCCCATCCCCTGGCCCAGCACCCAGCGCACTGCCCGGTCGAGCAACCGGCGAATGTCCAAATGGACTTCACTCCAGTGCTCGGTCGGGAAAGATGCCGGAAGCGCATTCAGCTCGGCAACCATGGGATCGAGGTCGTAGATTTCACGCAGCGCCACAAATGCCTTGGCAACGGCCACCTCATTTGCCGACGTTTCTTCAATGGCCCGGAAGGCGAAGGTAATGCCACCCAGATTGATGATGTCGTTGGCGACCACAGTGGCGATAATCTCGCGCCGCAGCGGGTGGGTGTCCAACTCAGCGTCGAACTTCTCCCGCAGTTGCTTCGGGAAGTATTCACGGATCGTGTCCGCGAACCACGGATCGTCGGCGAGGTTGCTGTCCCGCAACGCCCCGGTCAGCTCGATCTTTGCGTATGCAGCAAGGACCGCCAACTCGGGAGACGTGAGTCCTTGGCCTTGTTCCAACCTCGACCGCAGGGTTTCCGTGGTGGGGAGTGCTTCGAGATCGCGCTTGAGGTCTGCAGACTTCTCCAGCCAGTCCATGAGGCGCTCGTAACTTGGGCTCCAGTCCGCGACGCGGGTCCGGTCGTTGAGCAGCAGAATATTCTGGTCGATATTGTCCTGTAGGACAAGCCGTCCCACTTCATCGGTCATATCGGCGAGGAAGCTGGCTCGTTCCGCAGAGTCAAGCTTGCCGGCCGCTACCATCCGGTCAACAAAGATCTTGATGTTGACCTCATGGTCGGAGCAGTCAACTCCGGCGGAGTTATCGATTGCGTCCGTATTCAGAATGACGCCTTGCAAAGCGGCCTCGATACGTCCACGCTGCGTCAATCCCAGGTTTCCGCCTTCGCCCACGACCTTGACCCGCAGATCCCGGCCGTCCACACGGATGGCGTCGTTGGCTTTGTCACCCACTGCAGCATGCGTTTCAGTACTAGCCTTGACATAGGTGCCAATACCGCCGTTGTAGAGGAGATCTGCAGGGGCCAGCAAAATCGCGCGAAGAAGTTCCGGCGGGCTTAGCTGCGTTGTTCCATCCGGCAGGCCCAATGCCTTGCGTACTTGGTCCGAGACCGGGATGGTCTTGGCCTGGCGTGGATAGACACCGCCACCTTCGCTGATAAGGCTACGGTCATAGTCGTCCCACGAGGATCGGGGCAGTTCGAATAGCCTCTGCCGCTCAGCAAACGATGCAGCAGCATCAGGTGAGGGATCAAGGAAGATGTGGCGGTGGTCGAAGGCGGCCAACAGCCGGATATGCCTGGAAAGCAGCATGCCGTTACCGAAGACGTCACCAGACATGTCGCCAACGCCAACCACCGTAAATTCCTCAGTCTGGGTGTCCAAGTCGAGCTCACTGAAGTGCCTCTTGACTGATTCCCAGGCTCCGCGGGCAGTGATGCCCATGGCTTTGTGGTCATAACCGACTGACCCGCCCGAGGCAAACGCGTCACCGAGCCAGAAGCCGTATTCTGCCGCAAGCCCGTTGGCGGTGTCGGAGAACGTGGCGGTGCCCTTGTCCGCCGCCACTACAAGGTACGAATCGTCGTCGTCGTGCCGAACAACGTCCGACGGCGGCACCAGCCTTTCGCCGTCTGCTGAGGTAACGAGGTTGTCTGTGATGTCCAGAAGGCCTCGGATGAAAGTCTTGTAGCTCTCGATTCCTTCCGCCATCCAAGCAGCCCTGTCTACTGCCGGGTTCGGAAGCTTCTTGGCAAAGAAACCTCCCTTGGCACCCGTTGGGACGATGACCGCATTCTTGACGGTCTGCGCTTTTACGAGGCCCAGAATCTCAGTCCGGAAGTCCTCCCGGCGGTCAGACCAGCGAAGGCCACCGCGGGCTACCTTCCCGAAGCGCAAGTGCACGCCTTCAACTCTCGGAGAGTAAACCCAGATCTCGAACATTGGGCGCGGGAAAGGAAGACCCTCAATGGACGTGGGATCGAGTTTGAAGCTGACGTATTCCTTGTTCTGGTAGTAATTAGTCCGCAGAGTCGACTCAATAAGGTTCACGAAGGTTCGCAGAACGCGATCTGCATCCAACGTGGCCACCTGCTCGATCGACTCGGCGAGCGCTGCCCGCGCTGCGGCTTGGCGTTCGGCCCGCTGCCCTTCGGGAACGGTGGGGTCGAAGCGCGCAGAGAAGAGCTCATTGAGCCCACGTGCAACATCGGGATTACCCAGGAGGGTATCAGCAATGAATCCGAAGGAGTTGGTGTTGCCCATTTGCCGCATGTACTTGGCGTAGGCACGCAGTACCACCACTTGACGCCAGTGGATGCCTTCACGGAGAACCAGCCGGTCAAAGTTGTCTGATTCCACAGCGCCCGTGATGGCTGCACCAAAGGAGGCGCCCAGCAGGTCTCCCGTAGCCAGGGGGTCGACGCCCGCAGGGTACTTGAGTCCGAGGTCGTAAAGGAAGAAATCGCGATGATCCGAGGTTTCGATCTCGAAGGGCCGTTCATCCAAGACCTCAAGGCCGAGGTTGTGGAAGTACGGAAGGATTTGGCTAAGGCTCTTGGGCTCCATCAGGTAGAGCTTGACCCGGGCATCCTCCTCCAACGCCTCACCGGCACCTTCGGGAAGATATACGTGGACACCGGGCTTGATTTGCTTGGTAACCCGCCCTGCCCGCTCTGCCTCCGCACCGTACTTCTCGAAGCGTTCGATGTCCTCAAGAGCGTCTTCCACTTCGTAGTCCACGCGATACCCCGCGGGAAATGCCTCGGCCCACAGCGCAGACAGAACATCGGCATCCTCGGCAGAACGGTGCTCACGGAGCACCTCGGCGATACCTTCGCTCCAAGACCGGGACGCACGCATCAGTCGTTGTTCCAGTTCTTTCACGTCAACTTCTGCCAGTTCAGCCGTGCGGGGCAGCCTGATCCTGAAGAAAACACGAGCCAACGCGGACTCAGTGATCCGGGCCTCGTAGTCAATGCTTTCGGCGTGGAACGTTTCGCGGAGTTCCTGCTCGATCCGGAGTCTTACGCTGGTGGTGTACCGGTCACGCGGCAGGTAGACCACGGCGGACATGAACCGTCCGTAGATGTCGGGGCGCAGGAACAGCTTAGTCCGACGTCGCTCCTGGAGTCGCTGGATGCCGGTGGCCGTGGCGGCCAGATCAGGTATTTCAATCTGGAACAGTTCGTCGCGGGGATACGTTTCAAGGATTCCCAAAAGATCCTTCCCCGAGTGGGAGTCAATGGGGAACCCCGCGTTACGCAGGACAGCATCCACCTTGTCCCGAACGATCGGGATGTTGCGAACCGATCCGGTGTAAGCACTGGTGGCGAACAAGCCAATGAACCGCCGTTCACCGTTAACGTTACCCAACGCATCGAAACTTTTGACTCCGATGTAATCCAGGTAGGCGGGCCGGTGCACAGTGGAACGCGAATTCGCCTTGGTAATCACCAAGGCACGCTTCTCCCTCGCGCGCTTACGGCCGGCATCCGTGAGGTGCTGGACTTGACGCGTGGTGTCGCCGGCGCGCAGGAGGCCGAGGCCACTGTCTTCACGGAGTTGAAGAACGTCCTCGCCGTTCTCGTCAACGAGGTCGTATTCGCGGTAACCCAGGAAAGTGAAGTTTCCATTATCCAGCCACCGCAAAAGGTCCTGTGCCTGCCGGAGTTCAGCGACTTGCTCCGGGTGCGTGATGCCGCCTAACGCCTCGGCAAGCTCGAGAGCTTTGCTGCGCATCTTGGGCCAGTCCTCCACCGCTGCCCTGACGTCGCCGAGGACCCGTTGCAGCCCTGCGATCAACTCTTCGCGTGCATCGTCACTGACACGGTCAATTTCAACAGCAATCCATGACTCCATATGCGAGGCGTTATCGCCATCGCCGAGGAGGTGGGCCACGCTGGGGAGCGCTGCGGTGTCGCCGCTGGAAATGCCAACGTTGGACGGGACTCTGGAAATACCGCTCAGCTCACCGGACACCCGGTCACGGGTGACCACGAACAACGGGTGCATCACCAAACGGATCGCGCAGTTCTGGCGAACAAGTTCTGCATTGACAGAGTCGACGAGGAACGGCATATCGTCCGTGACGATATATACAACGTTTCTCTCAGGTTCGACGGCGATCTGGACGACGGCATTTCCGGGCCGTCGGGACTGGGCAACGTTCCTGTGCTTTGTTGCCCGCGCAATCAGCAGTTCGGGTGAATACGCACGCGAGTCTTCCTCTGCGAGGTGTTCATAGTAGTCGCCGAAGAACCCTTCACGGACAACTGCTGCTTCGGACCGATCCTCCACGCTGGATCCTGACGACATCTACAAACGCCTCCATCACATGTTCATTGCTGCGACTCTGCAGCCCACATGGCGAGCCTAGCGCTTAAGGAGGTGCAAAGCTCTGATAGTTCGGCCAAACGAATTGCGATTTCGCTGTACAGGTGCACAGACCAAGTTGGCTATAGCCATCCTCAGGGGCGATTCAGGCGCAACTTCCAGGAGCACTGCACCTGCAAGCAAAGCGGCATCACACGCCACGGAGTCTGCCGGAAGGTAGGCATCCACGCCCACTCCCGGACCATACCGATCCCAAGCGTCGCCCAGTTGCTGTCTGGGCGAATGGCCCACTGCCGAACGCTTCACCTTGTTCAATACAACACGGGGAGATACCTCCGGAACCGCGGATTCAAGCTCCGCCAGCCCCCTAACTAATCGAGGCACTCCAATGGCATCCGCCACTCCTACGGCGAACACAACATCAGCCATTTCCAAACTGCGAAGCGTGGCGGCATTCCGCCGCGGAGCCATTGTGTCAAAACTGAGCTCTTCATCGGCTTCAAGGCAAAAACCCGCATCCACCACCACATGGTCCGCCACCTGCCTTGCCCTTTCGAGGACCATCGAGACGGCCCCCGCCCTCAATTCCGTCCACCGGTCTGCCCTGGTAGTTCCCGTGAGAACCCGAAAAGTCCCGGCTTTCATGTAAACAGGTATGGCCGCCGACTTAAGTGCCTCAACATCGAGCAAGCCCTGGTCCGCCAGCCTGCAGGCCTGGGCCAAACCCGCAGACTCGTCCAGTAGCCCAAGCATCGCCGACACACTGGCCCCATAACTATCAGCATCGACGAGGATGACGGACTCGCCGGCCGCGGCCAGCTCCGCCGCTATGTTGACCGCAAGAAGAGTCCTGCCAGGTGCACCGACCGGTCCCCAAACAGCAGTTATCTGACCCGACCCCTCTGGTGTGTCGTCGATGTATTCCGCTGCAGGCTCCAAAAGCGCACCCGCCCCTGGATCTGCGAATCCTGCGTCCCTACCAACCCAAGGCCGGCTCCGTGGACCTTCGCGACCCACAGCCTCCGCTATTTTGGCCGCGAGCTCTGCGGCATCAATGCCAGTCGAAGCTGGCAGGGCGCCGATGGAGTGCAGGCGTTTGGCCTCAGCGGGATCATCCGTCAAGGCGACGATGGAGACGCCGACTGCTCCCAGGCGATCAACCAGCGTGGTGGTGAGTTCCTCGGAACCTTCAGCTACCACTGCCGCTACTGCGAGACCGCTTTGGCAAGCAGCAATCAGTTCAGCAAGCTCTGAACAACGGCGCACCACTGTTACCGGTCCGTGCAGGCGTTCCAACCCGCCGACTACGACTTCCTGTGCGGAACCAACGGTAACGACAGGAATGCTCACCGAACCACGCCCGCAGGATTCCAAACGACCGACACCTTGGCTTTGTTTGCTTGGGCACCCAACAATTTTGGCATTTGCTCATCAGTTACCAGCACCATCACCACGGTTGTTTTCGCAGCACCCAACGTAGAAGAGCCGCTGGTCATTCCGGCTATTTCTGCACTGGGCAGAAGTAGCCGCGGTTCCTCAAACGCATCGTTCGAACCCGGCATTGCAATCCAGACATCAACTCTGGCGCCTGGAACGGCCTGCGAGGGCAGCTCTTCCTCCATGGCAATGGCCACCGGTTTACGATCGACGGCATCGGCAGCACCCAGGCTTGCCTGCGGGACCAGCTGATTCTTTGCCACCCGCTGCAGCGCAACCTTCCCCTCAGCGAGGCCGTGTTCGACTGTGACATAACTGGCCTCGACCTCATCCAAGCGGACCTTGACAATGGATAAATCCGCTTCCGCGACCACCTGACCTACGGCTATGTCTTCCTTGGCCGAGTAGACCTGCGTAGTCCTGTCAGCTGAACCAAGCAATGCAATGACGCCGGCTACAGACCCCAAGACCAGCAATACGCCTATGAGCAGCCGGGGATCCTTCCACGATGGTTTCTGTAGCCTTGGAGCTGCAACGTCCGCACTCTGACCCATTTTCCTCATCCCCGCTTTGAGTTATGGCATGGCCGACGGCACCTGCCTCCTCATTCTTACCGGCGCCTTCCACAGGTCCAAAGTCATTGGCCTCAAACAGGCCGAAACTGTGGATAACTACACCAAAAGCCAACAACAGTGGCAAAATGAAGCCATGCCCCGATTCCTGACTCTTGCGGATGTCGCCGAACAGCTCCAAATTAATTCCCCTCAGGCCTATGCCTTGGTAAGAAGCGGCGAACTGAAGGCCATACAGGTAGGAGGGCGGGGGCAATGGCGCATTGAGGAAAAGATGCTTGAGCAGTACATCGAGGACCGCTACGCAGAGGCCAGCCGCATGATCGAAGAGGCCAAGAGCAAGGCTAACCACCCTTAATTGCCGCTACCCCTGAATTCTTGGCTCCCCCCAGAGCAAAGCGCCGCCAATGAACTGAAAGGGATGGTCAGGACAGCGGCTATATTGCTGGCCCGGCGTACTTCACCGTGCGGAACAACTGCGAGGTCGAAGTGGTCACGCCCCACCCTGTCTATGACTCCATGCAGCTTTTGCCCGTCTCCCGTGCTCACCTTTAGATGAACTACCAGTTCAGAGCGGTCCCGTGACAGCGCCCTCAGTGCTGAAGCTATCCCCGCTCCTTGCAGTATCCGTGACGAAGGCTTCAATGCCACTCTCCCCAATCCTTGGTATGAGAGCACCGATGCGTGAGGCACCAGCCACTGTCGAGCCCCCTCCGTCAGGACCAGCCACTCGCTACCCGCATGAGCCAGCACCCCTCGGATGACGTTGCCGTCAGCCAGTGCGATCTTGAGTTCGGCACCAGCAGCCCCCCGCAGGCGATCACTTAGATCGATTCCCGCAAGCTCAACCCTGGCCCGATCTGTGATCTCAGATTCGTGCTCCAGAGCACGCCCTGCGGAGAATTGTGCTTCCAGATCGTCGAAAAGAGAGTCCCATCTCATGTAGTCAGACTAGGCTGCTGGAAGAAGCACGGCCAATCTGGCGGGACAAGAACACTCGGATTGGACAAGAGGAAGCAATTGTGCCCAAAATGGGTCTATCAAGATCAAATTAGATCAAATTGCATCAAATGAAGCTTGGGGGCTTTGAATGGCACGAACATTACGCAGTGACGCCACCCTCGCAGCGTCTGTTCTTGGTCTGGGACTGCTCCTGATTCTTGTAGGAAACCTGCTCCTTGCACAGTGGGAAGCCGCTGAGCGACTTAACCAAAGATCAACTTTTGACCACCTTCTCGGGTTTGCTGTTTGCGCTGCCGGGATTGCGATAGTGATTTGGTGGGCGCTCTCCTTGTTCATCGCCTTCCTGGCGTCGCTACTGCACCAGTCAGGGCACAGGAAGCGTGCCGACTCGCTTTCGAAGTTCAGCCCTGGCTTTATGTTGCGAATCGCCGTGGCGGTGATGAGCCTGAACCTTCTGGGCGCAGGGGTCGCTCAAGCAGATACCCGCCCACCTGTCCCAGGTTGGCATAGTGCTTCTCCCGGCAACGCGGCCCACGCGCAGCCAGCGTGGATTCCCGCTTCCGCGGAGCGCGACTTCTCCACCCCTGCATCCGCAGACGACAACGACAAGGCCAGCAGCCGGGCCATTGATCCACGCTGGCAGCCTCAACCTCCCGTGGTTGATCCAGGGCTTCTGAGCCGCCAGTCCTCGCGTTCATCGACACAAGCCGGCGACCCCGGCGTAGTCGTCAAGGATGGAGACTCGTTGTGGTCAATTGCAGCGTCCAGGCTGGGACCCTTCGCAACTGACGTGGACGTCGCGCTGATCTGGCCCAGGTGGTATGCCGCCAACCGCGAAACCATCGGAAGTGACCCAGCCGTGCTGCTTGCGGGACAGGTTCTGCAGCCGCCCTCACCGGGCTAGCAGCCAAGGGCTAGTGCCCGCCATTTCCACAGACCCGCCCGCTCAGGGGCGCCTCCACATATCAAAGCCGATTCCTAGCGTCATCCCAGCAGAAGCCACCGAGCCAAGCGTCCCCACGCTGAGCTCATGTAGTGAATGCCTGAGGTATGACATGACCGTTGCAACAGCGAACCGACCAGCAAGCCGTCGGAGCACAAAACGAACAACCCCCACATACGGCCCGGGTGGCCAGGACATCGATGTCCGGCTTGTGGCCAGGAGCATCGCGCAGGCAGCCCTGGAGGTCCTGGCCGGCACCCGTCCACTGCAACAACTCTCCCGCTCACTGGATTCGGAGTGCTACTTGTCCCTCCAGCATCGAGCAGCCCTCACACGGAAGCACGCAGCCAGGACCAGGGGTAACCCGCAGCCGCACTTGAGCCCCATGGTCCGCTCTGTCCGGGTCTGTTCAATATCCGAATCCATTTGCGAGGCAAGCATCGTAGTGGCGGAAGAGCAACGCTGCCGCGCCGTAGCCATGAGGCTGGAGCGGCTGGACGGAGTTTGGCAGGTTACCGCACTGGAAATTGGATAAACTCAACGGAAGAAACTGCTTCGAGGCGGACAAAAAGGGTGAACCCTGGACCATAATCCAGGGTTCACCCTTTTCATTAGCGCGTTAGGAGACCGGTTCAGCGACGCTTCTTTTTGGCCTGCTTGCGCTGGTCCTGGGTGGCCGCTTTCGCAGGATTGCCGGAGCGGCCTGAAGTCCGGCCCTCAATGCGTGTCTGGGTTGCTCCGTCTTCACCTGGCGCGGTGTACTGTAGCTGCGCCGGCTTTTCCGGCGCTTGGAGGCCTGCCGCACGGATTTGCGGGTCGTGATGCTCGGTGTGTGCGCCGGCGGCAGAATCGTCCGCCACCACCACGTCTTCGGCGGGTGTTACCTCAACTTCGAGGTTGTAGAGGAAACCGATGCTCTCCTCACGGATGGCTTCCATCATGCTTTGGAACATCACGAACCCCTCGCGCTGGTATTCCACCAAGGGATCACGTTGGGCCATTGCACGAAGACCAATGCCCTCCTTGAGATAATCCATCTCGTAGAGGTGTTCCTGCCACTTGCGTCCAAGGACCGAGAGCACAACCCGGCGCTCGAGCTCACGCATGCTCTCAGAGCCGATTGCCTCTTCCCGTGCCTGGTAAACGAGCCGGGCATCAGAGAGGATCTCCTCCTTCAGGAATTCCGCAGTGACCCTGGACTTACCGCCGGCTTCGTCAATGATTTCCTGGGCAGTCACTGTTGCCGGGTACAACGTCTTGAGATTCGCCCACAGCTGGTTGTAGTCCCAGTCATCGCCCGATCCCTCAGAGGTGGCGGCGTCAATAAGTGCGTTGATGGTGTCTTCCAGGAAGTACTGGACTTTTTCGTGCAGGTCATCGCCTTCAAGGATCCGACGACGGTCGCCATAAATGGCTTCACGCTGACGGTTGAGGACGTCATCGTACTTGAGTACGTTCTTACGCTGCTCGGCGTTGCGGCCCTCTACCTGGCCTTGCGCAGATGCGATGGCACGGGAAACCAGCTTCGACTCAAGGGCAACATCGTCAGGCACCGAACTGTTCATCAGACGTTCGGCCGCACCTGAGTTGAACAACCTCATGAGGTCATCTGTCAGAGAGAGGTAGAACCGGGATTCGCCGGGGTCGCCTTGCCGTCCGGAACGTCCACGCAACTGGTTGTCGATCCGGCGGGATTCGTGGCGCTCGGTTCCAAGCACATAAAGTCCGCCAAGGTCCAGAACTTCTTCATGCTCGTCCTTGACCGCCTGCTTGGCCGCGGCAAGCGCCGCCGGCCACGCGGCCTCGTACTCTTCGGAGTTTTCCTCAGGATCAAGGCCGCGCTTGGCAAGTTCGGCAATGGCAGTAAATTCGGCGTTGCCGCCAAGCATGATGTCAGTACCGCGGCCCGCCATGTTGGTTGCTACTGTGACCGCGCCCTTTCGCCCGGCTTGGGCAACGATGGACGCCTCCCGTGCGTGGTTCTTGGCGTTCAGTACTTCGTGCCGGATACCTTCTTTGGCCAAGAGCTTGGAGAGGTACTCACTCTTTTCGACGCTAGTGGTACCCACCAGCACAGGCTGGCCGTTCTCGTGACGTTCCGCGATGTCCTGAACAACAGCATCGAACTTAACCACCTCATTCTTGTAGACGAGGTCCGGCTGGTCGATACGCTGCATGTCCCGGTTAGTTGGAATGGGCACGACACCGAGCTTGTAGGTGCTCATGAACTCCGCAGCTTCAGTCTCGGCCGTACCGGTCATGCCGGCCAGTTTCGAATACATGCGGAAGTAATTCTGCAGCGTCACCGTGGCGAGAGTCTGGTTCTCCGCCTTGATCTCGACGTTTTCTTTGGCCTCAATAGCCTGGTGCATGCCTTCGTTGTAGCGCCGCCCGGCAAGGATGCGGCCGGTGTGCTCGTCAACGATCAGGACCTCGCCGTCGAGAATGACGTAGTCTTTGTCCCGCTTGAACAGTTCTTTGGCCTTGATGGCATTGTTGAGGAAGCCAATCAGCGGGGTGTTGGCAGATTCGTAAAGGTTTTGTATTCCGAGGTAGTCCTCTACCTTTTCAATACCGGCCTCCAGCACGCCCACGGTCCGCTTCTTCTCATCGACTTCATAGTCGACGTCAGGCTGCAAACGAAGGACGACTTTGGCAAATTCGCTGTACCACCGGTTGGTGTCGCCTTGCGCGGGACCGGAAATGATCAATGGAGTACGCGCTTCATCGATCAGGATGGAGTCAACCTCATCCACGATCGCGAAGTTGTGGCCGCGCTGGACGAGCTCGCTCGCGTCCCAAGCCATGTTGTCGCGCAGGTAATCGAAGCCAAATTCGTTGTTGGTGCCGTACGTAATATCTGCGGCGTACTGTTCCCGGCGTACGGTGGGGTCCTGGTTGGACAAGATGCAACCGCTGGAAAGACCAAGGAACCTGTAGACGCGGCCCATGAGTTCGGACTGGTACTCAGCAAGGTAGTCGTTCACCGTGACAACGTGGACACCCTTGCCCGAAAGAGCGTTAAGGTACGCAGGCGCTGTAGCAACAAGGGTCTTGCCTTCACCCGTCTTCATTTCCGCGATGTTGCCCAGGTGCAGCGCAGCGCCACCCATGAGCTGCACGTCGAAATGCCGCATCCCCAAGGTCCTGGACGAGGCTTCGCGCACAGCGGCGAAGGCTTCCGGGAGGAGGGCTTCCAAGGATTCGCCATCTTGGTGGCGGGACCTTAGCCGGTCCGTTTCCTCGCGGATTTCAGCGTCCGAGAAGGACTTGAAAGTGTCTTCCAGGGCATTGATGGAATCGGCATAGTTCCGCAGTGTCTTGAGTGTCTTTTTGTCACCCGTGCGGAGAAGTTTTTCGATTAGTGATGCCACGTGAAATTGCTCCCAGTCTCATGCTGCCGAATTCTGGCTGTTTCAGTCTACGGGAGAGACCAGCGCCACGTTGCCGCGTTCCCCTCTGAGCGGACTGCCCGGTTGGAGGCGTTGTTCGGACGCAACATGACCTTCTGCCACCGCCTCGGAAAGCGGTCCGGCAATGTCCCCCACTGGCCACACCACCACTCCCTGAAGGCCGAGCCATGTAGCCATGAGCCTAAGTTCCTGGGCAAGTTCGACGGCGGTGTCCACCGGCGCGTTCATCTCACCAAAAGCGGAGCGCACCAGGAGCTGACCGGATGCGCGGTCCGCTTTAAGGTCCACTCTGGCGACGATGGCATCCCTGAGCAGGAATGGAAGAACATAGTAGCCAAACCGTCGTTTGGCGGCTGGGGTGTAGATCTCAATCCGGTAGTGGAATCCGAACAGCTCCTCGAGTCGCCGTCTTTCGAAGACCAAAGAATCGAACGGACTCAGAAGCGCCCGGGCCGCGGCCTTTCGAGGCAGCTTGGCGTCAACATGTTTGTAGGTTTCCCTGTCCCATCCCCGGACCACAACAGGCTCAAGGCGGCCTGCCCGGACCAACCGCCGTACAGAGTCTGCACCTGCTTTCAGGGGTGTCCGGAAGTAGTCGGAGAAGCACCTCACCGTACCAATGCCGTGGGCTTGGGCGGCTGCTTCCATCAGACGATCAATGGACGCTTCGGCGTCGACGTCGGACGGAGTCACGTGTGGTGGAATTACCCGTGAGGTCAGGGTGTATTTGCGTTCAAATTGCGATGTTCGAGAAGCAGCGGATATCCGTCCTTCTTCGAAGAGGTGCTCCAGGACGCGCTTGACGATGTTCCAGTTCCAGCCCCAATTATCACGTTCCGGGCCTTCATCGTGTCCGAGCTTTACAGTCAGTTCGGATGCTGTCATCGGGCGTCCTACGGTGAGGGCGTCCAAAATTCGATCCTCCATATCCTGACGTACGGCCGGATCCAGGCCATGGGCTCCCACCCAGGCCCGCTTTTGCCATATGAGCAAGTCATAAAAGTGCTCCGGGCGGATAAAACTTGCCTCGTGTGCCCAATACTCCATCATTTTGCGTGGGTTGCGGCCTGCCATCGACTGGAGGATGAGGCGATCGTAGTTACCTAATCTGGAAAAGAACGGAAGGTAGTGGCTCCGAGCCACCACGTTAACTGAATCGATCTGGACAAGCTGTAGTTGGGCAAAGGTCCGGCCCACAGCCCGTGAAGTCACGGGGCCGGTGGGCCGGACCTTTGCCAATCCTTGAGCTGCCAATGCGATCCGCCTTGCCTGTGACAGGCTCAGCGAAGCGGTCACTGAAGTCCCTTCGTGCTTAGGTTGAGGCTTTACTTGGCCGTTGCGGCCTGATCATTGGAGCGGTAGGCGTGGATCTTTTCTTCCACGGCTTCCTCGCCGGGCTCGCATGTGGAGTCGAGCGTGATGACACCGTAGGTCCAGCCACTGCGCCGATAAACGACCGACGGCGCGTTGGTCTCCTTGTCCAGGAACAGGTAGAAGTTGTGCCCGACGAGCTCCATGTTGTCCACAGCGTCATCAAGGGTCAGCGATGCTGCGGGGAAAACTTTCCGGCGGATCAAGACGGGAGAGTCACCGGCCGGAATATCGTTCTCAATGTCATAGGGTGACCGCTCATCTGCCTGCGGCGCGGACTCCTGGTGGTTGCTTGCCTCTACATAAAGCGGCTCACTCGCACTGGCTGGCTCAAGTGTTGCCGTGGCTTCCCGCACAGCCTTAGGCGTGTGGCGGCCGTGGTGCACCTTCTTGCGGTCCTTCGCACGACGAAGCCTCTCAAGCAGCTTGTTGTACGCGAGATCGAAGGCAGCAAACTTGTCAGCGGCTGTGGCTTCGGCACGGATAACGGGGCCTCGGCCCAGGACAGTCACTTCAACGGTGAGTTCGCCAGGCGTCTGCCTGGGATTGGTTTCCTTGGAAACCTTGGCGTCAACCCGCTGGACCTTATCCCCCAGCGATTCAATCTTTGAGATTTTTTCGCCGGCATATTCGCGAAAGCGGTCAGAAACTGTCAGATTTCGTCCGCTGATCATGAACTCCATGGTGCCCTCCAATAACTCAGGTGACACGACAACGACGCTGTTGGGGGCTTGTCTGACGGACAGTCGAGCCCCTTTCCGAGCCGCTATCGACAGGTACATCTGTTCTTGGTACCCACAACCGACGTTAGTTCATCGGCACCCGTTATTCATCCTTTAGCCACTTAATTTTTGATTGAGTCTTAATCACTGCGTCGGGTGGTCCCCAGCAGCGACGGAGGCGTAGGCTGGTGGCCTCGTGGCCGCGAGCACAACAGCGCCGGAGACTACGCCGCCGGCAAGAGTGACCGCCCGCGCTGCCTCAGCAAGGGTTGCCCCGGTGGTGAGAACATCGTCAACGAGGATGCATCTCCGTCCCCTCAGTTCCTTGCCTCTGCCTGCGCGTATCCTCATGGATCCCCGGACCCGGCGAGCACGTTCGCCTCTTCCCAGCCCCTTTTGGCCACCGCCTGCACGTTCCACAGGGGTACGTCCTGATACCTCCCCAAAAAGCCGGGCTGCCACCTCCAGGACGGCTCGAGGGCGCGCCGTCATCACTGGCGGCTCCCCCCGCCTCTCCAGCACGTCAAGGATTGGGCAAAACGGCAGTATCCGGCGCACGCGAATGAAAAAGAGCAGGAGATGCAGGGGACTGAATCCGCGCCGGCGGTAGGCCTTACCGCTGCTGGGAACGGGGACAAGGCAATAACCGGAGCGGCCACCGATGGCAGTCTGCACGGCTTTGCCAAGGCAAGGAGCCAGAACAGCCGCAAGCCGCCACTGACCGTGGTGCTTGAAAGAGAGGAGGCACCGCGCCAGCTCATCCCGGTATGCCCCCGCTGCTACCACTTCAGTCTTTGCCGTGCCGTCGACGTCAACCAAAGCCGGCGACTCCTGCTCGGCCCGGAACGGCTGCTTGCACAGCTGACGGACCTTCCTTGCGCAACTTCCGCAAAGTACTGCGTCTTCCTTTTCACAGCAGACACAGTCCACGGGAATCAGCACGGTCAGAAGGTCAACCCAGGCCGCCTGCAACGCGGCGATGAGTCGGCCGGTTCTCCGTTGGTCAGTGGCGCGGCGTCGAGCCCTGTCAGGTTCAACCGGGTTCAGGTCAGGGTCGACATCTTGCCGGGTCTGCTGTGTAAGGAACCATGAGCTGGGGACTGTAAAGGTCACTCTTCAGCTTTACCGCCTGGTCGTTACCTGAGAAGACACACAGCACGCTATGTGCATAACAATCGGGTTGAATCCATGGACCGGAGCCCCTGACAAACAGCGGTCAGCCTGGAAATGCCGGTTCTGTGGGTCCCTTTAGCTGAAGCTCCCAGCCGTTTCCGACGCGTTGGAAGATACCGGCAGCAGACTGACCGTAAATCTGCTCTGCTCCGTTTCCAACGCTGAGGCTGGTCAAACCGTCCCACGGTGCCAACTCCTGCGGTTCACCCGATGCCAGTGACAGCAGCTCCGGAACCACCGTCGAAGTGGCCGAACCGGACATCACGGCCACCGTGGAACCATTGACCCAGGCGCCTTGATCGGCGGCTGTATTGCTCAGCAGTGTGATGGGAAGCGTGAGGTCCTTCGGAACGCCGTCCGGGTTACGGACTATGCCCGTAATCTGTACAGCGGACTTACCGTTTACTTCGGAAATGACCAGCGCCCTGGTCCCCTCCCGGGAGACCCTGAAGTCCTTGACTGTTCGTCCCGTTAGCCAGGCCGGCGTCATAGTGACGCTGGGAACGCCGGTACCAGGAGCTGTGCCTGTGGGCTTGTAAGCCACAACTTCGGCTGCCCCGTTGGCACCAGGACCTGCTGTCCACACCCAATCGTTCGGGCTGAAGGAAGGACCAGTGAGGGTACTCCTGGTGGTTAGTTGTCGCGCAGGTTGCCCCGGTTCGATGGAGTAAAGCGTGGTTTTATCGCCGTTGAGGAAAGCCGCTGTTTGGGACACCGGCGACTCAGCAGGCGAGTGCGGTCCCAGACCAGCCACAGACTGAATGTCCGGCAGCGGAGTAATTCTGTTGTTCTCGTAACGCACCAGATCGCCGTTGTTTACTGCGATCTGGCGGGCAGGAACGCTCTTGTCCAGCACCGGAGGCAGAACCGTACCGTTGTCTTCCACCCGTACCAGGTCCTGATCGGCGCGAAGTTGAACGTTGATGACATCGGGCTGGCTACGGAAGGTCAGTGCCAACTGGTTTTGCATCCTCTGACGGTCCTCCGCAGAGGCCTCGAAAAGCTCCTTGGCGGAGAGGTCTACCTGCGCTGCACCAGAGACAACCGGAACAGATTCGCGGGCGAGCTTCATTCCCGATGGGAAAGCACTGACCACTGCCCCCCGCAGGTAGGGGGCGGGACCGGCCAGCAGGGCGCTGGTCATGGACTTGACTGTGTTCTTCTTAATGAACCACCGGTAGTCCGGTACAGCATAGGTGAACGTCGGGTCATAGAAGTAGATGGGGTTTGCCCCATAGATAACCTTGAACGTCTCCTCGGGGATGGCGGTGCCATCGGGCACCTTCGAGATCCGCCATTCTCCTTCAACCTGCTCGAGCGTTAGCGGAATGGTCTCTTTGGTACCCGGAGGGAACTGGGTGGCAACGCCGTCTGCATCCACCGAATATGCGAGATCGAGTTCGTAGAGGTATTCGTTCTCGCCCGCTGCTTTGACTACCTGTGCCTCGCGAAAAACGATCGCACGCTTGTCCGGCTTCCACGTCACAGACTGAGCTTGCGTCAGGTACTGACGAGCCACAGGATAGTCATCCTCGTAGCCGCTGCCAGCCATGTAGAAATCCTCAATCACAGTCTCAGGACTGGAACCGGCCCGCGGTGCAGCGGGGAAAAATACCGGCGCGTTGGGGTTACCGGCGCCTTCGTCTTTGCTTTTACCGACGGGGCCGGAGCGGGGAATCTGGGCGCAGGAAGCCAGCATGACCATCAGCACAACCAGCAGCGCGACGACTGCCCTCGTACGCCCGGGACGCAACGTCCTCACGACTTCTCCCCCGTTCCACCGTCGTCAGGCTCAAGCTTCACGCCCACAGATGGAGTCGGCTGCGGAACGTCGCCGGATTCCTGGCCCAGAACCAGCATTTGCCGTTCGATTGCCGCCCCAGGGAATCCTATGTCCGCAGGTTCCAGCTGAAGCGGAGACTTCACGATGGTGCCTCCTTGCCGCAGCGGAAGCGTCAATCGGAAGTTGGAACCGGAACCCTTTCGGCCCCAAGCCTGAAGCCAGCCGTTATGGAGCTTGGTGTCCTCGGCTGCGATGGAAAGGCCCAAACCACTTCCTCCCGTGGTCCTGGCTCGTGCTGGATCTGCCCGCCAGAAGCGGTCGAAAACTCTGGCCGCCTCAGCATGGGTCATTCCGATGCCGTGGTCCCTTACTGACACCGCTACTGCTTCATGGTTGGCCGCGACAGATATATGGACAGGCTTGCCCTCGCCATGTTCGAGTGCATTGAGCAGCAGGTTGCGGAGAATGCGGTCGATCCTACGCGAGTCCATCTCCACGATGATGCTCTTCTGTCGGGCGTTCAGCCGGACTTCGGAACCATACTCCGCTGCCACCGGTGCCGCACCTTCCATAACGTGCGAGATCACCTGGAAAATGTCTTGCGGTTCTGCATCCAGGACGGCGGCGCCGGCGTCAAATCGTGAAATCTCCAGCAGGTCGGAAAGCAGCGACTGAAAGCGCTCAACCTGGTGGTACAGCAATTCCGCCGATCTCTTGTTCATGGGGTCGAAATCGTCCCGCGCATCGAACAGGACTTCGGCCGCCATGCGAACCGTGGTGAGCGGGGTACGCAGTTCGTGGGACACATCAGAGACAAAGCGTTGTTGCATCTGCGACAACGTGGCCAATTGGGTGATCTGTTCCTGGAGGCTTGCAGCCATATGGTTGAAGGAAGCGCCCAGTCTGGCGACTTCGTCTTCTCCCTTAACAACCATTCGTTCTTGTAGTTGACCTGCAGCAAGCTTCTCCGATACGACGGCAGCATGGCTGACCGGACTGACGACGTTACGGGTCACGTACCAGGCAATGGCACCAATCATGAGGACCAGAGCCGCACCGCCTGCCCACAGGACATTCTGGATCTCGTCCAGTGTCTGTTGGGCAGTATTGAGGTCGTAGATCAGGTATAGCTCGTAAGCCGTTCCGTTGAAGGTGACCATGTTTCCCACGGCGATACCGGGCCGGTCCTCGTTCCCAACCGGGAACTGCGTGGAGGCCCAAAACTGCTGCTTTCCGCCGCTTTGAACGGCCTTACGCAGCTCTGGGGGAATGACGCGAACCGTCAGCTGGTCCGAAGCGCGCGATTCCACCCAGCGGTTACGTGGTTTGGTTTGTTCCGGAGCAGCTTCGAAGACATATCTGCGTTGGATGACCGAGCCCCGGCCTTCCACGGCTGTCAAGGTGTCATAAACCAAGGTGATGACGCTTGACTGGTCGGTGACTTGGGCGCCGTCGAACGTGTCCTGGACTTGCTTGACGTTAAAGCGCGACTCGGATTCCGCTTGTGCCAGCCTCTCCTGGAAGAGGTTGTTGGCGATTTGGTTGGACAAGTATGCGCCCACAATCGCGAACGACGTCACAGCGAGCAGCAGTGTGGTCAGGACTGTACGGAACTCCAAGGACCGCCGCCAGCGCCTCAACAAGGAACGCCAAACGAAGCGCAGCCCTGGTCTTATTTGCCGCACGCCAATGGAGACGAGTCGCGAAACTCGAAGGACCAGGATCAATCCGCGCCGTGTCCAGATCCGCGCCCGGGACAGTAGCCATGAAAGGTCCCTGGCCTCCCGAGCGGGTTGCTCAGCGGACGCAGCGGCTGGCTCAGCGGACGCAGCGGCTTGCTCAGGGGTCGCCGAATCTGCCGGGGTCACCTGTTGGACACCGGCCAGATCGGGAGCTTTGGGACCCAGACCCCCGCCTGCCTCGCCGGTCTTGCCGACCGGGGACTCAGGAACCTGCTTTATATCCGACACCACGCACCGTCAAAACGACCTCGGGCGCTTCCGGATCGCGTTCGATTTTTGAGCGCAGGCGCTGGACGTGCACGTTGACCAGTCGCGTGTCAGCGGCATGGCGGTATCCCCACACCTGCTCGAGGAGCAATTCGCGGGTGAATACTTGCCACGGCTTGCGTGCCAGCGCAACCAGGAGGTCGAATTCCAGGGGCGTCAGGGAGATCCGCTCTCCGCCACGGGTCACCAAGTGACCTGCGACGTCGATGGTCACGTCTGCGATACGCAGGGTTTCGGGGGCCTTCTGATCGCCCGGCCGCAACCTGGCCCGGACTCGTGCTACAAGTTCAGCGGGCTTGAAGGGCTTGGGCACATAATCATCGGCGCCGGACTCAAGCCCGCGAACGACGTCTGAAGTATCGGACTTGGCGGTAAGCATGACGATGGGGACGTCCGATTCGCCACGGATCTGCCGACAGACTTCAATGCCATCGGAGCCCGGCAACATCAGGTCCAACAGCACCAGGTCCGGCTTTGAGGACCGGAAGACCTCCAAAGCTTGGCCGCCGTCTGCGCAGAACACCGGCTCGAAGCCATCGTTGCGCAGGACGATTCCAATCATCTCTGCAAGTGCTTCGTCGTCGTCAACTACCAGAATGCGTGCCTTCATAGTTATATATTCCCTTATCACCAAGTCTTTGTCCCGTTGGGCGCGGCGCACGGCATGGCGCCCCCAAGGCAACTTCCACCGTACTGCACCTGCCGCTACCACGCCCCTGGCGGCAGCATGGGCTGCAGGCTATGAGGGACGACGGCGGGACTATAGGCTGGGTGCGAAGGTCCGTGTGGGGGACGTCGGGAGTCGGCGGGCCGGATCTTATGGGGAGGGAATCGTGTCACAACCAGAGCACGGCCAGAATCCGCCGCCGGGCGATCAGTCCGCATGGGGAAACCAGCCACAGTGGGGAAGTCAACCACAGTGGGGAAACCAGCCGCAGTGGGGAGGCCCTCCGGGATGGGCGCCACCGCAGAGCAGCGGGCAGAACCATCCACGCCAAGCTGCTCCGGGATGGCCTCCGGGGCCTCCGTATGGGCAGCCTCTCTATGTCGCTCCCCCAAAGCCCGGAGTCATTCCCCTGCGTCCGCTGCAGTTCGGCGAGATTCTTGATGGTTCCTTCCAAACAATCCGCCGCAATGCTGCCTCCATGTTTGGCTCCGCGCTGATCGTACAAGCCATCGGAGCAGTCTTCATCGGCATCGTCACCGTTGGGATGTTCCAACTGTCGACTTCCCTTGAATCTGTCAGTTCAGAAGCAGAGTTGGCCGATGCGATGGGCCCGTTCCTCGCTTTCATGGCCGGCACCCTGGGCGTTTCCGTGCTGATCGGTTTCCTGGGTGCTGTCCTCCAAGGAGTTCTGGTTGTCCCGGTCTCCCGCTCGGTTCTCAACCGCCGGACAGGCTTCAAGCAAATGTGGAAGCTGGCGGGCCCGAGAATCCTGCCGCTCCTCGGCGTTGCCGCGCTGCTGACGCTTGGCGGCCTCCTCGCAGCTGCCGCAGTGATCGGGCTCGCGATCTTGTTGTTCACTGCCATGGGGCCCGCCGCCCTGCTTATTGTCCTGCCACTGGGGCTTGGTTCCTTTGTGGCGTTCGTTTGGGTCGGCCTGAAGTTGATGCTGGCTCCCGCAGCCATCGTGGTGGAGCAGACCGGCGTTTTCCAAGGATTGCTCCGATCCTGGAGATTGACCAAGAACAATTGGTGGCGCATCTTCGGCATCACCCTGGTGGTAGCCATCATGGTGGGAATCATCGCCCAGATTGTGCAAATTCCCGTGTCCTTGGCCTCTGCTGCCATTGGTGGCGTAGTTGCTCCCCATCCTGATCCCGACTCGATGACCTCCACGTTGGTTTTGACCACTGTGATCTCAACAGCGATCGGGGCGTTGGTGGGGTCCGTGACATTCGCCTTTCAAGCGTCCGTGTCGAGCTTGATCTACATGGATCTTCGGATGCGTCGCGATGGCCTGGATGTTGAATTGATGCGGATCATGGAAACAGGTTCCGATCCTGACGGTATTCCCGGCAGTCCATCCACCTTGACCCGAAACACCACCTGGCCAGCTGATGGCGGGCAGTTTCCTTCTGCTCCCCCCGGGCAGCGGCCTCCCGCATGAGGGTCACCGCGATAGGCATTGCACCGCCGGCTTTCAGGGAACCGCCGGTGGAACCTGACCGTGACGAAGCACGGCGTTGGGCTGCCGAGGAGCTATCGAACCCCCGGTATCCGGATGCAAGGCCCGGCTGGCTGGACCAGTTGTGGCGCGATTTCCTTGACTGGTTGGCATCCTTGGAAGGTGACGGACCGGGTACCGGGCCCAACCTTGCTCTCCCGTTGATTGTGGTTTTGGCTTTAGCCCTCATCATTGCTGCCATCGTGGTCATCAGGCCAAGGCTCAACGCCCGGAGAACGGAAGAACCCGGCGATCTCTATGGAGAAGACCAGAGCGTCGATGCCGAGGGATACCGGAGGAGGGCAGCAACTGCAGCCGACGGCGGCAACTGGCCAGCCGCCGTCGTCGATCAATTTCGCGCTCTTGTCCGATCGGCCGAAGAACGGGACATCATTGATGCTCGAGCGGGCAGGACGGCAGACGAAGCAGCCGGTCAACTGGGCGAGGTTTTTGGTGCGGCACAAGTGAGGCTGCTCGCCGCTGCCGGTGTTTTCGACGCCGTGCGGTACGGCGAACAGGCCGCAACACGGGCGGACTATGAGTCCGTCCGCCAACTGGATGCTGATCTTCTTGATCTGAAGCCCGACTTCACGGGACAAGCCCACGCCGGATTCGCGGTACCACGATGAGTACCACGTTGGAAGGCAGTGCCGTGGGTGCAGACAATGTCGCTTCCGAAGGAGTTTCCGCGGGTCAGCGTTTCAACGCCTGGTTCCGGAAACACCTGGTGTGGATTGCCCTGGGCACCCTTCTAGCCGGCTTGGTCACTTTCCTGGCCGTCAACAGTGTCTCCGCCGCGACGGATTCCCGGCGTCTCTCCGCACGGAATCCAGCACCGGATGGAGCCATGGCCGCAGCCGAAATCCTCTCACGCCAAGGCGTATCCGTTACTCCGACAGACACGTACGAAGACACTTTGGATGTGCTGTCAGCAAATGACAAAACCACGGTCTTCCTCTATGACGCGCAGGGCTTCCTTGACCGGTCCCAACTGGAGGAGATCACTGCCGCAGCCGATCGTGTTGTGGTGGTTACTCCACGGCTGAGGACACTTAACGCCCTCAACCAGGGGATCCGGCCCGGCGGTGTGGTTCCAGAAGCAACGCAGGTCATCGAGCCCGGCTGTGAACAGGAAGACGCAAGGGCAGCGGGCAGGGTGTCCGCCCAGGGTTCCGTCTATTCAGGACCCGTGGTTTGCTATCCCACCCGCGACGACGGACCGGGCTTGTACGCGGCATCGGCCGATGGGCGGGTTATTGTCCTGGGCAGCAGGGAACTTCTGGACAATCAACACCTCGCCTTGGAGGGCAATGCTGCCCTCGCCCTGCGTACCTTGGGAAACAACGCGGACCTCGTGTGGTACATCCCGGGCGTCGGTGACATCTCCGCCTCCAATTCAAACCCCACTCTGAACGAGCTGGCGCCGCGATGGCTGGCCTTCGCTGGCCCGTGGCTGGGCTTGGTAGCCCTGTTGGCCATCGCTTGGCGGGGCCGGCGCATGGGCCCTCTCGTATTCGAGCCGCTCCCCGTGGTGGTCAAGGCTGTCGAAACAGCAGAAGGCCGGGCACGCCTTTACCAGGATTCGCGGGCTGTGGGACGGGCAGCCGACAACTTGAGGGCAGGCACCCTGTCACGGTTGGCCCGGCACTTCAACCTCGGCGCCGACACCACCCCTGAGGCAATAGTCGACGCAACAGCCCGCCACGCGGCGCAATCCGCCCAGGAAGTCCGATTTGTCTTGATCGACTTCATGCCGGAAAGCGAAGGACAACTGGTGCAATGGGCACAACAGATTGAACGAATCGAACAGGAGGCGACCGCCCGATGAGCAGCCAGCCAAACAGCTACACGGACAGCAACAGCCACTCCGCAGGAGGTATGACGCCCCGCCCGGATGGACTGCAGCCCGATCCATCGCAACAGGGCGCCAGCCTGCAAGACGCCAGCCCGCGGAACGCTACCCACCAGGGTGCGCCTCAGGGAACTGGGCCCGCAGACAACGGACATCGCCGGCCCGCTGAGGATCCGGCGCGGCAGTCACTGCTGAATGTCAGGACAGAGGTGGGCAAGGCCGTGGTCGGTCAGGACCCCACCGTAACGGGTATGCTCATCGCCCTTCTCTGTGGCGGACATGTCCTCCTGGAAGGTGTACCCGGCGTGGCCAAGACCCTTTTGGTCAGGGCTTTGTCCACCGCGCTGAGCCTGGACACAAAGCGCGTCCAGTTCACTCCGGACCTCATGCCCGGCGACGTCACGGGGTCACTGGTTTATGACTCTCATACGTCTGAGTTCACTTTCCGTGAGGGCCCGGTTTTCACCAACATCATGCTTGCCGATGAGATAAACCGGACTCCGCCCAAAACCCAGGCCTCGCTCCTGGAAGCGATGGAGGAACGCCAGGTTTCGGTGGATGGTGTGTCCCGCCCCCTTCCGAGCCCGTTCATTGTGGCGGCAACCCAGAACCCGGTGGAGTATGAAGGCACCTATCCCTTGCCGGAGGCACAACTGGACCGGTTCCTCCTCAAGCTGACCATGCCACTACCTGGACGGGCAGAGGAGATCGAGGTCATCCGCCGTCACGCCAGCGGCTTTGATCCCCGGAACCTGTCTGCAGCCGGCGTACGGCCTGTAGCGGGCGCCGTCGAGCTTTCCAACGCTCAAGCGGCTGTGGCGCAAGTGGCCGTAGCTCCGGAAATCCTCGCGTACATAGTTGACGTGGTTCGCGCCACCCGTTCTGCTCCTTCTTTCCAACTAGGCGTTTCTCCACGTGGGGCCACCGCACTGCTCAACACTTCCAAAGCATGGGCATGGTTGTCCGGCAGGTCTTTCGTGACTCCGGATGATGTCAAGGCTTTGTCTTTGCCTTGCCTGCGGCACAGGGTGGGTCTGCGTCCGGAGGCTCAAATGGACGGCATCCAAGTGGACGACGTCCTGGGCAGTATCCTGGCGTCCGTCCCGGTGCCACGGTGATCCCGGGCCAAGCACCGGCTGAGGAGGTTTGAGTGGCCATTACGGGTCGTTTCGTGTTGCTGGCCCTTCTAAGTTTGGCCCCCTTGGTGGTTTTTCCTGCGTGGAGCACCGTCCTGTTCGTGGCCTTGGGCCTGCTGCTCCTGCTGGTTATGGATCTTGTCTCCGCAGCCTCGCCCGCGAAGCTTGCCTTGGAACGCACGCAACCTGGAAACGTGACGCTTGAGGGCAAGGTGGACACCGATGTCACTATCACCAATGGCACGCGGCGCAAGTTGCGTGCCGAGGTAAAAGACACGTGGCAGCCCTCCGCCGGCGCCTTGAACTCTTCACAGTCCTTGGTAGTCCCCTCCGGCGAGCGTCGCCGCCTGACAGTGACCCTGGTTCCTCGGCGTCGCGGCGACCTCAAGAGCCCTCACGTGACCATCCGATCGTTTGGCCCCATGGGTTTGGCCGCAAGGCAACGGACCCGCGCACTACCTGGCCAGCTGCGGGTCCTCCCCCCGTTCCATTCAAAGCGTCACCTCCCTTCCAAACTCCGGAAGCTCAGGGAGCTGGACGGCAGGGCCGCCGTGCAGATCCGTGGGGCCGGCACCGAATTCGATTCACTGCGCGACTACGTCCGCGGTGACGATGTCCGATCTATCGACTGGCGAGCCACGGCGCGGCGGACTTCAGTGGTGGTAAGGACGTGGCGCCCGGAGCGCGACCGGCGTGTGGTCATCGTGCTTGATACTTCACGCACAGCAGCTGCCCGGATCGAGGATGAACCCCGGCTCGATACCGGAATTGAGGCGGCGCTGCTGCTCGGAGTGCTGGCCGAGCGCGGAGGCGATCGCGTGGACTTCCTCGCCTATGATCGACGACTCCGCGCTCGCGTGGAATCGGCCTCAAAAGGCAATCTGCTGGGTCAACTCGTCCAAGCCATGGCCCCCTTGGAAGCTGAACTGATCGAACTCGATTGGCAGCAGATTCCAGCGCAGGTACGGGCCGTGTCGGCGCACCGGTCCATGGTGGTTCTTTTGACGGCGCTCGACGGCGGTGCCCCCGAAGAGGGACTCCTCCCCACTGTGGCGCAATTGTCGCGCCAACACGTTGTGGTGGTGGCCTCGGTTCGGGATCCCCTGCTTTCTGCCATGAAAGAAGAAAGAACCACTGCCAGCCAGGTTTTCCGAGCAGCCGCCGCCGAACGCGCACTGTTGGAGCGTTCCGCGGTGACCGCCCAACTCCGGCAACTCGGAGCCGAAGTGGTGGATGCCGAACCTCACGATGTTCCTCCCCTGCTCGCTGACGCCTACATCCGGCTCAAAGCAGCCGGAAGGCTTTAGGCCCAGGTTCAGTTTCAGTTACAAGGAAGGACCGCAATGAATACCCCCATCTACCAGCTGGCACTCGGTGACGAATTCAGCCGGCTAACCCCGGAGCTCCAGGAGTATTTTTCGTTGGCTGCCGGTTCGGGATCGTATGGAATCGGTGAAGGAGTCTTTGACGTTGTGGGGTGCCGGCAAAAGTGGTTGAGGCCTCTGCTCGCACTGACGGGGAGCGAGGAGGCTTTCTTCCCCGAATATGGTGAGGGCATTCCGTTCCGGATCGAAAACCACGCCCACCTGGATCCTTTCGGACGACCGGCCCTGACGGCCCGCCGGGAGATCTATTTTCCCTCGGGCACACGGTTGTTCCACGATACGACGAGCGCCGTCCTGACTGGCTCCGACCATCGAAATGCCCGCTTGGTGGACCATGTGGGGCGTTACCGTCGCCTGGTGACTGACCTGGATGTCAGCGTTACCTCGGAGGGCCGCCTTCGTGGCGTGTCCAAAGCAAGCAGACTATTCCTGGGCCCCTTGCGAATTCCGTTGCCGAACGCACTTGATGCGCGTGCCTACGCTGAGCAGTGGTGGGACAGCGCGGAGCGCAAGCACCACATCCAAGTGAAAGTCATCCAACCCCAGATCGGCTTGGTCCTTGTATATGCCGGACGCTTCGACTACCGCTTGGCACCGTATCTGCCAGGAACTGCCCCCGGTAGCTCGCTCCCCCGCTATGCGGAACCGGACCGCTGGGAAAAGAGAATCTGACGCTTCCGCAAGTCAGCCCTGAGCCAGCTGGTCCAGTCCGTCAGCCACTTGGGTCAATTTGGTGAGCACGTCCTTGGCCGTTGAAGGCTTGAAGGCCGCCAGCCCTGTGGAGGGAGTGACGCGGATTCGCGACAGGCCTGCGGCAGGCAGCCCGAGCTGCCGCCACGGCTTCCAGATGCTCTCAACAACCTCGGCGGTGCGAGGCAGTTGCGCCTGTGGCTCGCTGGTGGAAAGTGCACCGGCCCACAGGCGTTTTCCGTCCTCGACCGCTACAGCCAACTGCTCCCATTGGCGTGTTGTCAGGGCTTTCAGGGGCACCGCGACGCCGTCGGCTCCCGCTGCGAGGATTCGCTCGATGGGCGCTTCGATTTCCGGTACGGAGACCACGGCCTCCACGACGCCCGCTGTCTTGAGAGCTTCGATCACCACGCGCCACGCGCCAGTCACTTCCTCCCCGGATATGGACCGCAACGTTCGGTAGCCACTCGCCGTCGGGATCGTGCCGGCCATGATGGAGGCGATGTCCGGCTCGTCAATTTGGGCCACCAAACGGGCACCCGGGACAGCCGTGGCGATGCGGTTGAGGTGCTCTGCGACGCCGGAGGCCAAGGATTCCGCAATATCCCTGCGGGCGCCATAATCGAGAAGTGCCCGCTCGCCATTGTGCAGGTAAAGATTGGCAGCAAGAGTCATGGGGCCCAACAGCTGGACTTTGAACTCTGTTGCAGCGACATCCTCGGCACCAGCGATGTCGGCCAGAATATTGATGTCAGTCGAGAGCGCCGAGTGGGCGCGCCGGGCATCCTTCCCGGGCTTGTCCACCAGTCGCCAGCCGTGCGGTTGGACGTCGATTGCCAGGTCCATCAACAATGAGCCGGTCCTGCCGACGGCATCCGACCCCACCCCTCGATCAGGCAATTCGGGCAGGAAAGGAAGATGGGGGTCCCCTAATTCGCCCCGAATGATCCGGCTTGCTTCCGCGGGGTCGCTTCCAGGCCAAGGACCCAGTGCGGTGGCGCTGGCGCGCATGGTAACCACTTCCGCCACGGATCAGGCCTGCTGGCTGGAAATCTGGTGATCCTCGGCGATTGCCTCGTGATGGCGGATCACTTCGCTGATGATGAAGTTGAGGAATTTTTCTGCGAAGGCTGGATCAAGGTGCGCATCCTCGGCGAGCCGTCGCAAGCGGGCTATCTGGGCCGATTCGCGGCCCGGATCTCCGGCGGGAAGCTTGTGGGTGGCCTTCAGGATTCCTACCTTCTGGGTGGCCTTGAAGCGTTCCGCGAGTAGGAAGACCAGAGTTGCGTCGATGTTGTCGATGCTGGACCGGATGGACAACAGCTCATCCATGACGGCACGGTCCACGTGGCCGGCCAGGGAGCTTGCTGCCGGGTTGAAGGAATCGGCGTCATGGGGAAGGGCGTTGTTCTGCTCGGTCATGCACCCAAGTCTATGGTGTGGGGCGGTGCCGCCGCGGTTGTTACCTGCCGCCCAGGACCGGCACGGCAAAGCAACCATGACAGTCACCTATTGCCACACGACTCAACGCGGAGAAGGTACGCCCGCCACAGTGGGGGGCGTACCTTCTCTACGTTGTGCGGATTTTCCGTGGATGCTAGGCGCTAAGCAAGGGTCTAGCCGCCAAGCAGAGTGCGGTGCGCTTCCCGCCGTCGTGCTTGTTCATCCGGGTCCGGCACCGGCAGCGAGGCGATGAGCCTCTTGGTGTACTCATGCTGCGGTGAGCCCATCACATGGTTTCCGATCCCCTGCTCCACCAACTGGCCTTTGTACAGCACGCCAACCCAGTGGGACAACATGTCCACTACTGCGAGGTCGTGGCTGATGAACAGAGCCGCGAAACCGTACTGCTCCTGTATGTCCTTGAAGAGGTCCAACACTTTGGCCTGCACTGAGACATCCAAGGCGGAGGTGGGTTCGTCGGCGATCAGGAGGCGCGGGTTGAGTGCCAGCGACCTCGCCAGGGATGCGCGCTGCCGCTGCCCACCGGACAGCTCGTGCGGGTAGCGCTCCGCGTACGACGCCGGCAGTTGGACTGATTCGAGCAGCTCACCTACCTTTTTCCTCGCCTCAGCGGCACCGGGCTTGGTGTGGATAAGCAGCGGTTCCGCGACGCACTCGCCGATGGTGAGGTGCGGATTGAAGGACGCCGCCGGATCCTGGAAAACGAAGCCGATCTCCTTGCGGAGCGGACGGAAGGTACGTTCCTTGAAGTCCAGCATCTCGTATCCAAGGACCTTCAGGCTGCCGCCGGTGGTTCGGGTCAGGCCCGCAATGGCCCTTCCGATGGTGGATTTTCCGGAACCGGACTCCCCTACCAGCCCGAAAACCTCGTTCTCCGACACCGTGAAGCTGACGTTGTCCACGGCCTTGAACCCGTGCCTGCCGAAACGCCCGGGGTATTCGATGGTGAGGTTCTTTGCTTCCACCAGGATTTTGCCTCCCTGATGGAGCCGGCCACGGGCGCCCTCTGAGGCCGAGTTCCGTCCGAGGTGCGGCACTGCGGCCAGCAGTTTCCTGGTGTACTCCTGCCGGGGTTCAGCAAACAGGACCCGGGAAGGAGCCTCTTCCACGACGTCGCCCTGGTACATGACAACAACGCGGTCGGCCAAGTCTGCGACGACTCCCATGTTGTGCGTGATGAGCACGATTGAGGTTCCATAGTTGTCCCTCAGGTCGCGCAGGAGCTGCAGGATTTCAGCCTGGACTGTGACATCCAGCGCGGTGGTAGGCTCATCCGCCACGATCAGTCCCGGGTTAAGGGCCAGGGCCGCAGCGATTACCACGCGTTGCTTCTGGCCACCGGAGAACTGGTGCGGGTAGTAGTTGACCCGCGTCTCAGGATCCGGGATGCCCACCTTGCGGAGCGCCTCGGTTGCCCGGTGCTTGGCTTCCTTGGCGGAGATGCGACGACCGTCCGTGGCGTGTGCTCGGATACCTTCGGCAATCTGCCAGCCCACGGTGAAGACCGGGTTCAGGGCTGTGGAAGGTTCTTGGAACACCATTGCGACATCCCGGCCACGGATTTTCCGAAGCGTGGATTTGCTGACGCTGATGACGTTGTTGCCATTGATCACCACGGCGCCTGAACTGATAGCAGTTTCCGGAAGCAGGCCCAAAATGGTTTTGGCTGTTACGGTTTTGCCGGAACCGGATTCCCCTACGATGGCCACTACTTCACCGGCTCCGACTTCCAGGCTGACGTCCTTTACAGCATGGACGTCCCCGCTATCAGTGGCGAAGGTGACTTGGAGCCGATCGATGGTTAGTACGGGCTGCCCGGTGCTGACGTGATCTGACATATTTCCAAGGTTGGTGCTCATGGCTTGCCTGCCTCTGCCGGGTTTGAGGTCGTTCCTGCCGTTGTTGGTGCCGGCGTCCTGCCCGCGCGTTTGCGCCCACGGATCCGGGGGTCATTGAGGTCGTTGATGCTCTCGCCCACGAGGGTCAGGCCCAGGACGGTGAGAACTATCGCGATACCCGGGAAGACGCCCGTCCACCAAATACCGGACGAGGTGTCCGCCAGTGCCTTGTTGAGGTCAAAGCCCCATTCAGCAGCCGATGTTGGCTCGATGCCGAAGCCAAGGAAGCCCAAGCCAGCGAGCGTCAGGATCGCCTCGGAGGCGTTCAAGGTGAACATGAGCGGAAGGGTCCTGGTGGCGTTCTTGAAAATGTGCCTCCCGATGATGCGCACGCTGGAGGCTCCGAGCACCTTGGCCGATTCGACGAAAGGCTCGGCCTTGAGACGAATGGTCTCTGCCCGGATGACCCGGAAGTACTGCGGGACAAAGACCACCGTTATGGAGAAAGCACAAGAGAAGATGCCACCCCAGAAACTGGATTGTCCCCGGCTGATCACAATGGAAATGACGATTGCCAGGAGCAGGGTGGGAAACGCATAGATGGCATCCGCTACTACCACCAGAATCCTGTCCAGCCACCCTCCGAAATAACCACTGAGCAGACCAAGGGCGACACCGAGGAACAGGGACATCGCCACAGACACAACGATGACTGTCACCGCTGTTTGGGAACCCCAGATCACCCGTGACAGGACGTCGTAGCCGCCAACGGTTGTACCCAGCAGGTGCTTGGAGTTCGGAGCTTCCTGGGTGGGAAACGAACCGGATGCATCGCTGAGTTGCGAGTAGCCATAGGGAGCAAGGAGAGGAGCAAAAATGCTCGTAAGGATGAAGAGTCCACTGAGGACGACACCCACAATGAGCATGCCTCGCTGAAGTCCTACGCTTTTCTTCAGGTGGCTTATCACGGGCAACCTTGAGAACAAGGGCTGCTTGGGTCGGGTCAATTGGGAAGTGCTCATGTTCAGTACCTCACTCGAGGGTCGATGAGCGCGGCAATGATATCCACCACGAAGTTGGTGACAGCCACAATGATGGCCAGCAACACTACGATTCCTTGGACGGCCACAAAGTCGCGCGCGTTCAGGTACTGCACCAGCTGATAGCCCAGGCCCTTCCACTCAAACGTGGTTTCGGTGAGGATGGCACCGCCCAGCATCAGGGCGATTTGCAGGCCCATAACCGTAATGATGGGAATCAGTGCCGGCTTGTAGGCGTGCTTGGTCACCAGGCGGAACTCACTGACGCCGCGGGAACGCCCGGCCTCGACGTAGTCCTTTCCCAGCGTCCCGATGACGTTTGTGCGCACTAGTCGCAGGAAGACGCCGGCGGTCAACAACCCGAGGGCTACTGCGGGGAGCACCGCGTGGGCGACGATGTCCCCCAAAGCTGCGAAGTTGCCGCTGCGTAATGCGTCCAGCCAGTAAATGCCAGACGGTGCAGCCAGGGCACTCATGGTCAGTTCCGTCCGCGTAGAGGCTCGACCGGCCACTGGGAACCACCCAAGCCACACGGAAAACGTGAGTTTCAGGAGGAGCCCGGAGAAGAATACGGGTGTTGCGTAGCAGAGGATGGCGAAGAACCTCAGAAACGCGTCAGGAGTCTTGTCCCGGTGCTGTGCGGCAATGAGCCCGAACGGGATGCCGACTGCGAGCGCGACGATCAGTGCATTGATCGACAGTTCGAGTGTGGCTGCGCCGAAGGTGGTGAGTACCTCCACCACCGGCCGCCGGTCGGTGATGGTGCTGCCAAAATTGCCGGTGATGAGCTGGCCCAGGTATTCGAAGTACTGAACCAGGACGGGCCTATCGTAGCCGGCCTCTTGTATTCGCTGGGCCAGGACGTCCGGGGGCAGTCGTCCGCCTTGCGATGCCGTGATGGGGTCCCCAATGACCCGCATCAGGAAGAAGACAAGAGTTACCAATATGAAAACGGTGGGAATGATCAGGAAAAACCTGACCACGATGTATCTGCCCAGCCCTCCCCCGGCTTTGGACTTGCTCTTGGGAGCAACGATGCCGGGCTCAGCCTCGGGAACCTCAATAAGTGTTGTCATTGTTACCTGCATTTCCTGCCCGTGGATTGCGCGGGGTTGTCACATGCGAGCCGGCCACGTGGGTGGTCAGCAAAGGAGGCGGGACACCGGATCAGTGTCCCGCCTCCCTTTCTTCACAAAGGTGCGGTTACTTGGAAATTACTCCGAGACGGAACTTGAAGGACGGGTCCAGCGTCTTCTCGACGCCGTTCACTCCGCTTCCGACGACCGCCACCTGGGCACCCTGGAGCAGTGGCAGGGTGGAGATGTCCTTGGCCAGGGCGTTCTGGACATCCTTAATGGCAGCCTCTCGGCTGGTCTTGTCCGCATCCGTCAACTGCTTGGCGATCAGCTCATTGACTTCGGGATTGTTGTAGTGGTTCTTCAGGAAGCCGCCTTCCGGGAAGAACGGCGTCAGGTAGTTATCGGAATCGCTGAAGTCCGGGAACCAGCCAAACTGGAACAAGGGGTACTCGTCGGCGCGGCTGGCCTTGCTGTAAGTAACCCATTCGGTGGACTGCAGGTTCACTGTAAAGAGACCGGACTTCTCCAGTTGCTCCTTGACCATGGCGTATTCATCGCCGGAGGATCCGCCGTAGTGATCCGGGTTGTACTGCAGGTTCAGTGCGACGGGTTCCGTGATGCCGGCATCCGTCAGGACCTTCTTCGCCTTGTCCAGGCTTGGCTTACCAGCGTCGCCATAGGCGTCCTTGAAAGACTCGTTGGCACCGAGGAATCCGCTCGGAACGTTGGAGTACAGCGGCAAGTAGGTGCCCTTGTATACCTGGTCAGCGATGGCCTGGCGGTCAACGAGGTTGGCTACTGCCTGGCGAACTGCGAGCGCCTTGGCAGGGTCTGCGCCGGCTGCCTTTGTTCCGTATGGCATGGTGTCGAAGTTGAAGGTGATGTAGCGGATCTCGCCACCCGGCCCGGTGAGGACCTTGACCTTGGAGTCCTTGCGGAGGTCGTCGATATCCGTGGCGCTCAGGCTGCGGAAGGCAACGTCAATGGCGCCTTGCTGGATTTCGAGCTTCAGGTTGGTGGGGCTGGCGTAATACTTGATGGTGGCAGCAACGTTGGCGGGCTTTCCAAGAACGCCTTGGTAGTCAGCGAAGGCCTTGAAGCTGACCAGTTCGTTCTTCTTATAGCTGTCAATCGTGTACTGGCCGTAGAACGCGTTCGCCTTGATGATCTCGTCGTCCGAAAGGATCTTGTCGGCCGGGAAGACTTCATCGTCGACGATCGGCGCGGCAGGGCTGCTGAGGATCTGGCTGAACGTTTGGTCGTTCGCATTCTTCAACTTGAACACCACCGTGGTGGCATCGGGCGTACTCACGCTTTCGATGTTGGTCAGCAGCGAGGCGGGCCCGGCGGGATCGTTGATTGCCACCTGCCGGTCAAAGGAGTGTTTGACGTCCTTGGAGTCCAGGGTGTGCCCGTTGGCCCACTTGAGTCCCGACTTGAGCTTGACGGTGTATTCCGACGGCGCCGTGAACGACGACGATTCGGCGAGGTCGGGTACGGGCTCCGCACCGCCGGGCTTGGAATTCAAGAGAAATGAGTAGACCTGGTTCATCACCATAAACGAACCGTTGTCATAGGACCCGGCGGGATCCAGCGACGTGACTTTGTCAGTAGTGCCGTAGGCGATGGGGCCTGCGGCAGCCGGGGCGGATGATGAACCGCCGCCGGAGGGACCCGTGCATGCCGTCAGGGCGAGCGCGGAAATGCCCGCCAGCGCGATAACGCCGTGCAGGGCCTTCTTGTTCAGTGCCATCTGGTGAACCTTCTGTTCGATGGATTCGGCGCGCCGCCGTGGGATATTTGTGACGGCGCACACTCTTGATTCCACGATTCAATCAGACTTCGAAGGCCGCGAACCCTTCATTTTGTGATTCGAGACACAAAATTTACTTTCCAGTAGGTTTCGCCAGGAAGGAGCCGGCTGCTAGAGGACTTCCCGCTGAAGTGAGCGGGCGGCGTCAATGGTGGCCTGCCCCAGGACGCGGCTGCCCTGATAGAGGACGACGGTCTGGCCCGGGGCCACGCCCCTCAGGGGATCCGTCAGAGTGACAACGAGCTGGGCACGCTCCACGCCGGATTCGTCAGCAACGGATTCCACACGGGCAATTGCCGGAACAGGATCGCCGTGCGCCCGGACTTGCGCATGGCAGTCGAACTCGGCACCGGTGGAAACCTCGGAAATGGGCAAGCCGGCCCATGAAACCTTGATGCCGCGGATCTCATCGATCGCCAGCAGGGCTTCCGGTCCCACAACCACCTTGTTTTCCTTGGGGCGGATTTCCAGGACGAACCTGGGCTTGCCATCTGCCGCGGGGGTTCCCAGCTTCAGGCCGCGGCGCTGTCCCACTGTAAACGCGTTGGCACCGGGATGCTCACCAACCTTGGTCCCGGTTTCGTCAACGATGTCACCGGTGGTCATGTCAATCTTCTCGGCGAGCCATCCGCGGGTGTCGCCGTCGGAAATGAAGCAAATATCGTGGCTGTCCGGCTTGTTGGCCACGGATAGTCCGCGACGCTCGGCCTCGGCGCGCACCTCCGCCTTGGAAGGGGTGTCCGCCAGCGGGAACATGGAGTGCTTGAGTTGCTCATGTGTCAGTACACCGAGAACGTAGCTCTGGTCCTTTGCCCAATCGGCGGCGCGGTGGAGTTCCCGGTTGCCGTCGGCGTCTTCGATGACTTTGGCATAGTGACCGGTGCACACGGCGTCGAAGCCCAGTGCAATGGCCTTTTCCAGAAGAGCGGCGAACTTGATCCGCTCGTTGCACCGCATGCAGGGGTTGGGCGTCCTGCCCGCAGCGTACTCATCGATGAAGTCTTGGACCACATCTTCCTTGAAACGCTCTGAGAAGTCCCACACGTAGTAGGGAATGCCCAGGACGTCGCAGGCCCGCCAAGCATCGCGCGAGTCTTCGATAGTGCAGCAGCCCCGGCTTCCTGTGCGCAGGGTGCCGGGCATGCGCGACAACGCAAGGTGGACTCCGACGACGTCGTGTCCGGCCTCCACGGCCCGGGCTGCGGCCACGGCGGAGTCTACTCCGCCGCTCATTGCTGCAAGTACTCGCATGCTGGCTTTCTGTGTCTGTGGATTTAGGGCAACTGATCCGGCTGGGAAGAGTCGGCGTGCCCATCCATTCTAGCCCGCAGTGCCTCGCCCACCCTAAAACCCCTTGACTGTCCCCAACCATCCTTCTAAAGTCAAGACTATTGGTTTTAGAATCGAGCTGACATGGCAAACGAACACATCGTTATAGCGGGCGGCGGGCTCGCCGGCGCTACTGCGGCCAAAACCCTCCGGGCCGAGGGCTACGGAGGCGTCGTCACCCTGGTGGCCGCCGAGCACCGGACACCCTATATACGCCCGCCCCTGTCCAAAGAATTCCTCTTGGGCAAAGCTGACGCAGATTCTGCCCTGGTAGTACCCGAGGACTGGTACGGGGAGAATGACGTCGAGCTTCTCCTCGGCAGCACCGTCAGCTGGATCGACCCGGCTGGTCACGAGGTAACCCTGGCCGACGGCCGACGCCTCAGCTACTCCAAGCTGCTTCTGGCTACGGGTTCCCGGCCTCGCACTATCCAGCTCCCCGGCGCAGACCTTGACGGAGTCATGACGTTCCGGACATTCGATGACAGCCTGCGACTTCAGTCCCTCCTTAAAGGAGGAGGACAGAGGGTGGTCATGATCGGGTCCGGGTGGATCGGCATGGAGCTGGCCGCGGCGGCCCGCACGTACGGCAACGACGTCACGCTGCTGGGGTTGGAAGATATACCTCTAAGTGCAGCCATCGGCCCTGAACTCGGCAAATACTTCCAGCGGCTCCATGAAGACCAAGGCGTCAGTTTCCGCCTCCCGGCTAGTGCCGTCGGGATTGATGGACAGGAGGGCAAGGCGACGGCGGTCCGCACCGATATGGGAGAAACGCTGCCTGCCGACGTCGTCATCGTTGCCGTCGGCGTCATCCCGGACACAGGACTCGCCGAAACTGCCGGGCTCGAAATAAGCAATGGAATATTGGTGGATGCCGGACTGAGGTCGAGCGCTCCGGATGTGCTGGCCGCAGGGGATGTGGCCAACGCACTTCATCCCTTTACCGGCGAGCACCATCGCAGCGAGCATTGGGCCAACGCACTCAACGGCGGCAAAGTTGCTGCCAAGTCCATGATGGGCCAGGACGCAAAGTTGGATGTGGTGCCCTACTTCTATACGGACCAGTTCAGCCTGAGCATGGAGTATTCGGGCTTTCCCTCGCTGACCTCCGGAGTCCCACCGGTGATCCGCGGATCGCTGGAGGAGGGCAGCTTCATTGCTTTCTGGTTGAGGGAGGGCAACGTAGTGGCGGGAATGAGCGTCAACCAGAATCGGGTTCAGAAACCCATCAAGGCCTTGATTTCGAGCCGCGTCCCGGTAGATGTAGCGAAACTAACGGATCCAGGAGTACCCCTGAACGACCTTGTGCCCGGATAGCAGAAGTCGCTACAAAGTTTCCGCCGCGGTTTGCCGGGCCTCTGTCGCCGCTGTTTGAATGCTGGATTCATGACCAGCCATTCCTGCCTGCCGGGCCCTGAGGCATGCCTCGGGAAGTGCTTTCAGGAGCGCTTCAACATCCGCCTCGGTGGAGCTGTGGCCCAGGGTAAATCGCTGGGCTCCTCGGGCGGTATCCTCGTCCAAGCCCATGGCCAGGAGGACGTGCGACGGCCGGGGCACCCCAGCGGTACATGCCGAACCCGTTGAGGATTCAACACCTGCCAAGTCCAGGAGAAACAGCAGTGAGTCGCCTTCACAACCGGGGAAAGTGAAGTGGGCGTTTCCCGGCAGCCGACCGTCCCCGGGAGCACCCCTGAGCACCGCGTCCGGAACCGATTCGAGTACCCCGCGAATGAGGCGGTCGCGCAACGAGCTGAGGCGTTCACGTTCACGCTCCAGGTTTGCCGTCACAGCCTCGGCGGCTGCGGCAAAGGCAGCAATTGCGGGGGTGTCCAACGTCCCGGACCGCACATCACGCTCTTGGCCTCCACCGTGCTGCACCGGCGTCAGCTTCACAGCCCTACCGAGGAAAAGGGCGCCGACTCCCCCGGGACCACCAAGCTTGTGTCCTGAGACGGACATCGCGGAAAGTCCGGAGGCACGAAAATCCACGGGAACAGAACCGAAAGCCTGGACAGCATCGGAGTGAACCGGGATGCCATGAGGCTCTGCCAGCTCAACGATCTCCGTAACCGGCTGGATGGTGCCTACTTCATTGTTGGCCCACATCACGGTTACCAGGGCTACCGATTCCGGCTCCCGTTCGATTTCATGCTTGATGACGTCCATCCGGACCTTGCCCTCAGCGTCCACGGGAAGCCACACAACGTGCGCGCCTTCGTGCTTTTCAAGCCACTCAACGGTATCCATGACCGCGTGATGCTCGACGGCGGAGCAAAGGATGCGCGTGCGGCGCGGGCTCTGGTCCCGCCTGGCCCAATAGAGCCCCTTGACTGCCAGGTTGTCCGCTTCAGTCCCGCCTGAGGTGAAAATAACCTCCGATGGATGCGCCCCGGCTGCCGCGGCGAGCGTCTCCCGGGCATCCTCTACCGCCCGCCTCGCGCGGCGCCCTGCGCCGTGCAGCGACGAAGGATTTCCCGTCCGCGCGAGCTCGCGCGTCATGACAGCCAACGCTTGGGCCGACAGGGGCGTGGTTGCAGCATGGTCAAGGTATACAGGCACCCTGTAATTCTACCGACGGCGAGCGCCTGGGGCCCGACCGCTCAGGAAACGCCCTCATGGGCGGTGATGCGCGCACAGCAGCTTCCCGGGCCATGGTCCGGATCCGGCACGACGACGTCGGCGCTGAGTCCGGAGGCCGTTGCAGCGCCGTTGAGGAAGGCGCCGTTCATGCCGCACACCACGTCCTTGTGGTCACGCGACAGGCGATGGAACGGACAGTTGAGCAGTCGGTATCCCCCGGAGGCATCGGGGGTAGGTTCGTATCCGAGCTCCGAGATCGCAACCAGGAAATCGCCGGGCCTTCCGAGTTCCCTTCCCTTGGCGGCAGCGACTTCACGCAGGGTTGCCTCAACGGGTGCGCCATCCGCCTCAGCACGCTGGATGGCTGCTGCCATGAGGTGGCCGGCGAGGTCATAGTGCCGCTCAGGGATGGAGACTCCAATCTCATCCACCTTCGGCCTGTAGAGCTTGGATGGCCGCCCGGACCCTGGCCCCGTCCTGTCGGGTGACTTCCTGAACTCGACTTGCAGGAGTCCTTCGCGAACCAGGCGGTCCAAATGGAAAGAGACCGAACTCCTGGGCAAGTCCAGAGTCAAGGCCGCCTCATCGCGGCCGACTGCGCCACGGGCATTGAGAACGAATTGATATAGCTTGCGGCGGTTCTCATCCCCCAGGGAAGCGACGGCTGCGATTTTACGGATCCACGGGAGGTCAACTGTACCCATGCATAGACCCTAACTCTAAAAACAAGAACCATTGCTTTAGTCAGGGGTCAGATCTAAAATTGAGTTACACAATTTTGGAGAGCATCATGGCAACCACCACGGCATCCGGCTCCGGAAGAACTGCCCTTAGAGGTTCTTCCAAGCACGCCTTCCTCTTGCTCCGAACGGTGTTCACCATTGCGCCTCCCTCATAGTGGCGGGATGGCTTCCGGGCATCATCATCAACCTGTTGATGATGGGCGCATTTTTCGATGTAGCGCTCAGGGACTTTGGCCTACTCATCGCAGCGCTGGCACTGAACCGCCTCGCAGTCGCAAACTCGAGGTAACCGCCGAACCTTGTAGCCGCCGAACCATGTAGCCGTCGAACCAGGATCAGGACGGCGGCACCACCACGAGCTGGGCCATCATCTCAGCGCGCGCCGGGGCCAAGGTCTTGTCATCCGGGCATGACAGGGAGACATATACCGAGGAAGCAGGGGCGCTGAACAACCTGGCCAAGACAACTGCTGACTGGCCGCCGGACGCTGAAGAGGATTCCAAACTGAGGAACTCAACGCTGTGTTGCGGTTTGTCAGAGTCTTCCCCCCAACGCAACGACGCCGGTTTCAAGCCGTCCACCGCAACGCCGGCATTCAAGTAATTGAACAGTTCCTTGGTTGAAGCAGCGTCGTCGCCAGCCACCACCAACGGACCCTGATTCACGCTGAGCCGAACCGCGAGGATGCATCCGTCCGTCTTCGTGTATCTGGACTCACCCTGCAGGCCCGAATGAACCACCGACCAGCCAGGCACTTCCTCCAACCGCGTAGACACCGTCACGGGCTCCCCCGGCGCCAAGGTTCCCCCTGCTGCCAGCGGCAAATCCTTCGCCGCCACCGCGGCCGCGTCGTGTCCGGGAGTGATAGTGGGAGTCGCAAGTGTGGGTACCGATGGCGAAGGCTTCGGAGCTGCCGGATCGGGAACGTTGACGGTGCAGGCGGCCAGCATGACACCTGCGGCTCCGGCGGCAAACAAACCAGCCAGTCGTCGTCGAACGTTGTTCGCCACTATTTCTCCCTGTCTGAAGCCTGCCGCCTGATTTCCGGCTCCCGCGGCTTGTCGCCGCGATCGAGTCTAGCCGCCTCCTGCAACGAGGTGCCGCCAGCACCCCGCGTACTAGGCAAGCACCCATAGGCCTGCGGGAACAAGGTCAACAACGACGGGCAGCGCAGCTATGCGCTCGCCGTCTGCGTAGGCCACCACGCCTTCGGCGTCCAACTGCACATTCCGGACCCGTCTGATTTCCACGGCAGGATGGCTGGTGTGCTTCCCTGAGAAGACCTTGGGAAACACGGCAAGGAAGCTGAGCCGCGACAACGGCTTCACCACAAACATGTCCAGCCACCCGTCGTCGGGAACCGCGTCAGGGGTAATCCGCATGCCCCCGCCTATGAACTGACCGTTAGCCAACGAAATGAGCAAGGCAGGCTGACGCCAGGTCACGCAATCGGCGGTCACGGTATAGGTAATGCGACGGAAGGACACCAATTCCCTGAGCATCGCCAGGTTGTACCGGATCTTCCCGCGGGGCCACCGCCAAAAATTGGCCCGTTCGTTGACAGCGGCATCAAAGCCGGCGGAAAGGACACCGGCGAAGTAGGTGGTCTCACCGCCGGCGGCAACCCGTCCGACGTCGATCCTGCGCCCGCCCGTCTCCAGCGCGGCCAGCAGCCTGCGGCAAGCCGCACCAGTGTCGTTCAGCGGCATCGCCAACAGCCTTGCGACGTCGTTGCCTGTTCCGGCGGGAACAATGCCGAAGGGAATGTCCATCCCGGCGAGCGCATTGACACCCAGGTGGACCATGCCGTCACCACCCACCACTACCAAGGCCTCCACTCCAGCCGTCAAGGTCGCATCCACCGACCTCCGCAGGGCGTCGTAGTCGTCCGCTTCAAGTACGACGACGTCCCGGCCGGCGGCGCGGAGAAGACCCACGGTTTGGTCCCCGGCATCGCGCCCCCGGCCGAACGAGGCAGCCGGGTTAATGGCGACAGCGATTTTCTTCGGCATGCTCAGGGTCTATCGGTTGCCGAAGGGTTCACAGCGTGAATTATGCCAGCGGGAACCACGCGCCCCGTTACCGACGTTCACATAGTGGCTGGATAAACTTGCCAGTACTGCGCCTCTTCAGAAGCGCACCATCATCCCAGAGAAGGGCCTGTGCTTGGCCGAGGGCAACAACTCGCATTATCAGGTTCTCCGTGTTTCCGTCACAGCTACGGACAAGGAGATCAAAGTGGCCTACCGCAAGGCTGCCCGGAAGGCCCACCCTGACCACGGTGGAGAAGCGGAGATGTTCCGGCGCGTGACACTCGCCTACGAGACCCTGATTGATCCCAAACGACGGGCAGAGTACGACCGAAGGTACGCCCGTGGAGCCTCAAACGTCAGTCAGCCCCGGCCCGGGGACTACACCGGCGCTGCCGCGCCGGGTCCTTCCGCCACTACCAATGTCAAGCGACCCCAAGCCCAACGCAATACTGCGGGTGACCCCCCTGTCTATGTCCCTGCGTTTGACGACCCCAACGAGGTTCCGCTCATTTCAGCAGCTGAAGCGGCTCAGCAGGTTCACGGGCTCCCCCGCAAACGCGGCATATTTGGAGCCGAGGCCCGCATTCAACGCGAGATGCGCACTGTGCAGCTCATCAGCCGGCAGGTCCTGACTGCCATACCCGCTGCCCGGCTGATCAACGGCCTGCGCTCGCCGTCGGACAATAATCACATCGACCACGCCGTCCTTTCCGGCTACCGTCTGGCATTGATTGGTTCCATGCTGTTGCCCAAAGGTGCCTATGCGTGGGACGGCCATTCTCTGCGGCATGGCGGGCGTTCGGTAGCTCCTCCGCAGCTCGAGCACATCGTCCGCCACATGCAGGACCTCTTTCCCGAACTCAATGTCACAGGTTGGGTAGTTCTGCACAGCCCTGACGGCAACCTCCACGAACCGGTGATCGACCAATACGGCAAGGGCGTATCGACCCACAATCCTGTAGAAGTGGTCAATGCAGCGGGGTTGGCGAGGGGACTCAAGCAATTCCTCAGTTCAGGGCCAGCGCCGAACACCGTGGTGATACCCGTCCTGGCACGGTTGCTTCGCGGGATGCACTAGGCGCAGTCGACCTCCACGTGGCTGACTAAGATGGGACAGTGTTCCGCATCCTCTTCCACACTCCAGAAATCCCGGGCAATACGGGCAACGCCATCCGCTTGGCCGCCATCACGGGGGCCGAGCTTCACTTGGTGGAGCCCCTCGGCTTCGATTTTTCCGATGCCAAGCTGCGTCGCGCCGGCCTTGATTACCACGATCTCGCCGTAGTTACTGTCCACAAGGACATCGAAGCCGCCTGGGCCGCACTCAAGCCGGAACGGGTTTTCGCCTACACCTCGGACGGTGAGACGTCTTACACGGACATCAGTTACCGCGAGGGAGACGTCCTGATGTTCGGGCCGGAATCCGTGGGCCTGCCGGATTGGCTCAAACAGGATCCGCACGTTACGGCGCGCGTTCGCCTCCCCATGAAGCCTTCACTTCGTTCGCTCAACCTGGCCAATGCTGCGTCGATCGCCGTGTTTGAAGCCTGGCGGCAGAACGGATTCGCCGGCGCCAAGGTCTAGCCCATCCAACGGGGCCGCAGCACCGAATACCTTATGCAGGACAACTCCTGCCTTGGACATTCGTTGAGGGAGCCTACGTGAGTGCGCTGCAGACCAGGGTGATGACGGCAAGCCGCTGCACCGCCGCGCCTTCGACGCAATCCCGTTATGCTGCCGGTTTCAAACGGGACGACATATGCTGGACGGTGATGGACATCCCCAACAATCCCGGCCCCCCGGTCTCCGAAGCTACCGGCCCTGCGACTGATCTGAACTCGCAGCTGGCTGGCCTGCTCGAACTCGTGGCAGCAGGCGACCAGCAGGCCTTCGCCGAGTTCTACAGCCTCACCTCGCGGCGTGTCTTCGGTATGGCCAGGCGCGTCCTGATAGACCCCGACCTCAGCGAGGACGCCACCCAAGAGGTCTATATCCAGGTCTGGCAGGGTGCTGCCAGATTCGACCGCGCCGCAGGCAGCCCGCTGGCTTGGCTCATGACCATTGCCCATCGGAGGGCCATAGACCGTGTCCGCGCCGTGCAAGCAGCAACTGACCGCGAGGCCAGATACGGCGCAGCCAGCCAGGACCCGGACCGCGACCTGGTGGCGGAGGAAGCCGATACCAACCTGGAAGCCGAAGCTGTCAGCCGCTGCCTCGGTACGCTCACGGACACGCAGCGCGAATCAGTCCGGCTCGCATACTACGGCGGATTGACCTATCGGGAAGTCGCCGAGCATCTCGGTGCCGCCGTCCCGACCATCAAGTCCCGCATCCGCGATGGACTACTACGCCTGAAGACCTGCCTGGGGGTGGGCTGATATGAGTGAAAACACCAGTGGAGGCTTTATCCGCAGAATGTTTGCCAACGACATCGCCACCGACCTCGCTGAGGGCCGCGTTCTCGAATTGGCCGAAATCTATGCCCTGGAAGCCCTGAGTGACGACGAACGGGCCATGATCGACGACTACATCAAGGACGCTCCGGAACGTCCTGAATTCCTGGATCGGGTCCGCGAAGCCCGCGAGGCACTGTCAGTCAGTTTCGCGCCGGAAGAGGCACCCCCGGCCGGACTATTCGACAACATCATGGAACGCATCACCACGGATGCCGCTACCCGACCCACTGCTGAGCCGGCGGCCCCACCTGCGGTGAATCCCGCCGTCGACGACCTTGCAGCTGCCAGGGCCAAGCGCGAAGAACGCACACGCGCCGGTGGCGCACGCAGATGGATAGTGGCAGCCGCCGCAGCAGCGGTGATTGCACTGGGCGGCATCGGAGTGGGCGCCTACGTTTCTGCGCAGAACGACCCGGTCAACCAGGTCCTTCAGGCACAGGATGTCCAGAAGAAATCCGCGCCTGTTCCCGGCGGCGGTACGGCCACCATCTCTGCATCAACGGCAAAAGATTCCTTCGTGGTTCTGATGGATGGCGTCGCACCGGCCCCTCAGGGCAAGGTCTACCAGTTGTGGACCCTGCCCAAGGATGGCTCCGCCCCTGTACCGCAGGGAACCATGGATGCGGAAACACTCTCCAAACCAGCTGTTGTGAAGGGCCTGTCCTCAGCCTCGTCCGTAGCCATCACCGTGGAACCCACTGGCGGATCCAGCGCCCCCACTACGGACCCGGTCCTGGTGGTCGGGCTCAGCGCCTGACACATGGCCTTGTAACGCACGACGGCGGCCGCCCCAAGAAGGGACGGCCGCCGTCGTGCGTTTGTCGGCTGATTTCGCAGCTACAAGATCGCTTTCGCAGCTACAACACGAGCGATAGAAGCATCACGAAGCCGAAGCCCACCACGGAGATCAGTGTCTCCATCACGGACCAGGTTTTGAATGTCTGCCCCACGGTAAGGCCGAACAATTCCTTGACCAGCCAGAATCCAGCGTCGTTGACGTGGGACAGGAACAGGGACCCTGCTCCGATGGCCAAGGCCAGCAAGGCTGCGTGCGTCGGGCTAAGGCTGCTGGCGAGGGGTGCCACAATGCCCGCCGCAGTCACGGTTGCCACTGTCGCCGAGCCCGTAGCCAGGCGGAGGGCCACCGCCACGATGAAGCCGAGCACCAGGACCGACATGTTGGCGCCTTCTGCCCATTTCTTGACGGCATCGCCTACGCCGGCACCGATCAGTGTCTGCTTGAAACCACCGCCGGCGCCCACAATGAGGAGGATGGCAGCGATGGGTCCCAGGCTTTCACCCAGTTTGCCTGTGATCTTGCTACCCGTGAAGCCTACGGCGTAGCCGAACGTCACGATTGCCAAGAGGACCGCCAGCGTCATGGCTACCAGGGGCTGGCCCACAAAGTCGAAGAAGATCCTGATTGCCGGTGCCGTTTCAGAGTTCGGCCAGATGATGCCGCCCAAGGCCTTCAGCAGCATGAGGACCACAGGGAAGATGATGGTCAGCAGCGTCACAAGGAACGAGGGCTGGCGCTTCACTTCACTCAGATCGGCTGCGTGCTGGGTGTCTATGCCTCCGGCTACCGCCGGCGCATCAACAGGTACCCATCGGGCAGCCAACCGCGAGAAGAGCGGGCCACAAATAATGACCGTAGGAATAGCGACGAGGATGCCCAAGCCGAGCGTTGTTCCCAGCTCAGCTTTGACTGCGCTGATCGCAATCAACGGACCCGGGTGCGGTGGCACCAGTCCGTGAAGCACAGACAGGCCAGCCAACGCCGGGATCGCGATACGCATCAGCTTCATCTTGGACCGCTGAGTAACCAGGACAATCACCGGAAGCAGCAGGACAAGTCCGATTTCGAAGAACATCGGCAAGCCGATGATCACAGCCACGAGCGTGATCATCCACACGAGCTTGTTGCCGCTGGCTTTGGCCAACAGGGTGTCCACCACGCGGTTGGCTCCGCCGGAATCAGCCAGCAGCTTCCCGAGCATGGCTCCAAGCGCAATGAGCAGGCCGACTTCCTTCAGGACACCCCCAACGCCGTCCTCGAAGTTGGTGATGACCTTGCCCAGTTCCACGCCTGACGCCAGTCCCACGAAGGCCGAGCCCAACACCAGCGCCAGGAACGGATGCAGTTTCAGTTTTGCGATCAGCACCACAATCAGGGCAATGCCAAGTGCTGCCACCACAAGAAGTTGGGTGTCGTGCGCTGTCCATTCCTGCACCTGGGTCGCTGTTTCCAGGACCCTCACGAGGCGGTCACTTCGGTACCGGCGCCCAAGGGCCGGAGACCGAGCCGTTCAATGACTTCGTCGGCTTCTTCTGCTGGCGACGCGGAAACGCACAGTGAGATGTGGTTTTCGTCTTCCGTGGGTTCCTCAAGAGCGTCGAACTGGGATTCCAGGAGCGACGGCGGCATGAAGTGACCATGCCTGGAGGCAAGGCGGTCCGAGATCTTGTCCTTGCTCCCCTGGAGGAAGACGAAGACAACCCCTTCACCCCGGAGGACGTCGCGGTACTTCTTTTTCAATGCCGAGCAGGTGATGATCGCCGGGGTTCCGGCGTCCACGTGCGCCCGGATCCAATCCGAGATGATGCCCAGCCAAGGCCAGCGGTCCTCATCGCTGAGGGCCTGCCCCGAGTGCATCTTTGTCACGTTAGCCTCAGGATGGAGATCATCGCCTTCGGCAAGGTCCCATCCAAGTTTTCCTGCCAATACGCCGGCTACAGTCGATTTGCCTGAACCGGAGACTCCCATAATCACCAGTACAGGTTGCTGCGCAGTCTTCGCCATCAAAGTCTGCCTTCCTCGAATAAATATGATTTAACCGAGATCAAGCATATGACACGGGTTACACCACAGCAACGTCAGAAGCCGGCGATGGTGCTTGACCCGTTGACGGACACCACGTGGAAGGCTTCCGCGCTGGTCCCGGCAGGCAGGCCGGCACGCTCCCCGTTGGCCAACATCATGCCCCGGACCACCCGCTCCATTCCTTCAATGTCCGGGTGTTGGCTTGCATGGACGCGGATGGCGTCAAGCTTTGCCTCCACTTGGTCCGAAACGTCCACAAAGTGGTTCTCCCGGGCGTCCGGGCTGGAGATAAACCATAGCCACGGGAGCTTGTAGGCAGTAAGTCCTTCCGCGGCCAGCTCCGGGTAGGCAAAGGGGTTCTCCACTGCGGGGTAGACCGCACGGGTAACGGCTTCGCCTGCCGCGAGGTGGTCAGGATGGCTCTTCTGGAGGCGGTCCCAGTTCCTTTCCGGGTGCATAGTGAGCACGATGCCTGGGCGAATTTCGCGAATCAGCTTCACTACTTGCTTGATGACGCCATGTGTCGGCTCCAGGTAGCCATCACGCTCGTGCAGATAGTGGATGTCGGCGACTCCCACCATGGCTGCTGCCCGCTGTTGCTCCTCTGCTCGGAGTTCGGTGATCCGTTCCCTGTCCACCGGATCAAAGCCGCCGGCGTCGCCGTCGGTCATGATGCAATAGCTGACCTCGACGCCGGCCGCCGTCCAGGCAGCGATGGTCCCGGCAGCTCCAAAGTCGATGTCGTCAGGATGGGCAGTAAAACAAAGCACCCGCTCAACGCGCTCCGTGGAGGCATCGAACGGGCTCTTTGCTGACGTGGCGTCAGTGGACAAAGGGATCAGCCTTTCCGCTTCTTGATCTCCGCAGTTGCCTGCGGGAGAACCTTGAAGAGGTCACCGATGATGCCGTAGTCGGCAATCTCGAACACAGGCGATTCTGCGTCCTTATTGATGGCCACGATGACCTTGGAAGTCTGCATCCCGGCCTTTTGCTGAATGGCTCCTGAAATGCCGGCAGAAATGTACAGCTGCGGTGACACCGTGACACCGGTCTGGCCAACCTGTGCATCGTGGCCGATCCACCCCGCATCGGTAGCGGCTCGGGACGCACCAACTGCCGCGCCCAGGGCGTCGGCAAGCTCTTCGAGCGGGCCGAAGTCGCCGTCCACGCCACGACCACCGGCAACGACGATCCTTGCTTCGCTGAGGTCCGGCCGGCCGCTGACGGGCTTCTCACTCCGCGCCGCGATGCGTGCGGAGTTGGCGGTCGCGTCTGCCGGAACCTCAACCGTGGCAGTAGCCGGCGCAGTGGGCGAACCGGCAGGCGCCGGTTCTACGTTGTTGGCTTTGACCGAAAGAACCGTCACCGGAGTGGTGGCCTTCGCGGTGGTGTTGTAGGAGCCCGCCAGCACCGACTTGTGCGCGGTGCCGTCAGCCTCAACGCCCACAACGTCCGTGATGACGCCGGCGTTGAGCTTGATGCCGAGCCTGCCCGCGATTTCCTTGCCCTCAGGAGAGTTGTCCAGGAGTACCGTCGTGGCTCCGGACGCTGCCACTGCAGCGGCGAGGTAGGCGGCCTTGGGCCCCACCAGGTAGTTGTCGAGGTCGTCCACCGACGGCTGGTAGACCGTGGTGGCACCGTGGGCACCCAAGGTGGCGGCGACGTCGTCGTGAAGCTCCCCGGTGAACGCGACGGCGGTCTCCCCCAGGGAACGGGCGATGGTCAGGAGCTCCAGGCTGCTCTTCTTGAGAGCTGCTCCCGGGTTGTCAATGAAAACAAGTGCATTTGCCATGGTTGGAGTCCCCTTTAGAGCAGCTTCTGTGCGGCAAGGAAGTCGACCAGCTTGATGCCGGCGTCGCCGTCGTCTGTGATGATGGTTCCTGCTGTCCGCGGTGGGCGTGCCTCTGCAGACTCAACCACTGTCCACGAGCCGGCCAAGCCGACCTGCGAGGCGTCCACACCGATGTCGGCCAGCGACAGGGAGGCAATCTTCTTCTTCTTGGCAGCCAAGATGCCCTTGAAGTTGGGATAGCGCGGTTCGTTGATCTGGTCAGTCACCGAGACCACTGCAGGGAGCTGCGCTTCAACCGTCTCGGAGAAGGCGCCAGCGTCACGGCGGGCCCTGACCTGGCCGCCCGTCACTTCAAGGCTTGAGGCAAAGGTGACCTGCGGGACCGACAAACGCTCGGCAAGCTGGGCCGGGATGAGCGAAGTCTCGCCATCCGTGGACGCCATTCCCGTAAGAACCAGATCCACTGGTCGCCCATCGGCTGAGATGTGGCGGATGGCGGCGGCGAGTGCCAGCGATGTAGCAGCAGCATCCGAACCAGCCAAAGCATCATCGCTGAGGTGGACGCCGGAATACGCGCCGATCTGGAGTGACTTCTTGACAGCATTGACCGCACCCGACGGGCCCATGCTCAAGGCAATGACCTCGTTTCCGGCCTTCGGGCCGCCGCGTTCCTCCGCCAGTTGGAGCGCTGCCTCGAGGGCGTATTCGTCCAGTTCGGACAAAATGCTCTCTTCACGGTCGGTTGTGTTGCCAGGTCCGGTGATGTGCCGGTCGAACTGGGCGTCCGGGACGTGCTTGACCAGAACGACAATCTTCAATGTCTCTTCCACTGTCTTCGAAGCAGCCTTCCATGCTTGTGGACGGCCAAACGCAGCAGCGTGGCCGTAAATTGCCCATCGCGTGGGCTCGTCCTAGCTAAGCATATTGCCCGCAGAAAACCACTCCCTGCGTTAAGTCCTGTTTCAGCTGCGCGCGATGCGGTTCCTTCGCCGTTCGCCGCGGGTGACAGCAAAACGGCGGGCGACAGTCGTGAGCTGCCGTCCACCGTCGTGCGTTGTTATTGACTATTGCTGGGCTGCGTCGAGGGTGACCTCAACCTCTTGCGTCTGGCCACCACGCTGGATGGTGACCTTCACCTTGGCACCGGCCGGCTGTTCGCGGACAGCGGCGGTCAATTGGTTGGGATCGCTCACGGTGTAGTCGCCGAACTTGGTTACGACGTCGCCAACCTTGAGCCCGGCCTTGGCAGCTGCCGAACCCGACGTCACTGACGCAACCTCGGCACCCACGGAGAAGCCTGAATCACTGCCCGAAGAGGACTTCGAACGAACGGACACACCAAACTGACCATGGCTGGCTTTGCCGGTGTCGATGATCTCCTGCGCGACACGCTTCGCATGGTTGATCGGAACACTGAAACCAACGCCGATGTTGCCGGTGGACGTTTCGGAGGTACCGCTGCCCGCGGAAGCGATGGCAACGTTGACGCCGATAACCTCGCCCTTGCTGTTCACCAAGGCACCGCCGGAGTTACCGGGGTTGATGGCAGCATCGGTCTGAATGACGTTGATCGCGATCGAACCCGCGTTGGCCGCGCTCTGGCTCTGGCCACCATTCGGTGGTGCGAACTGGAAGCCTTCATCGTCGCCCTGGCTCTCATCGGGTGTACCTTCCGGCACCGCAGACGACGCAACACTAATGGTGCGGTTGAGCGTTGACACGATGCCGTCCGTCACCGTGCCGGTGAGGCCCAGCGGTGAACCGATGGCGACGGCGGTGTCCCCCACGTTGATCTTGGACGAGTCACCCAGAGTCGCCGGGACCAGGCCCGATGCATCGCTCACCTTGATTACAGCGAGGTCTGACAACGGATCCGTGCCAACCACGGTGGCCTTCAGGACCTTTCCGTCGTTCGTCCGGACCTCGATGGCGGCGTTGGCGGTAGCACCGTCCAACGTGACGACGTGCGTGTTGGTGAGAATGTGGCCCTGGTCGTCAAGGATGATGCCGGAACCCGTGCCACCCTCGTTGCCGCTGGTCGCCTTGATGGTCACCACGCTGGGCGATGCCTTGGCTGCCGCTGCAGTAATGACGTTGACGTCGTCTTTGTTGTTCACGATGACCGTGCTGGACTGCCCGCCTGTCGAAGCAGCAGGAGCGGGGTTATCCCACAGCGCGTTACTTCCGGCCACTACACCACCACCGATCAAACCTGCTGCAAGCATGCTTGCCACAAGGGTGCCCACACCGAACGCCGGCTTGCGCTTGTTGGCTACCGCCGAAGAGTGGCCGGGGGTGTGCTGCATTCCGGAGCCGTTCTGGCCTTGCGCATGCTGGAATCCCTGTGCGTTGTGGAACTGGCTGCCGGTATTTCCATTTGTTCCCGGGTTTGAACCACCGTAGAACGGCTGGTGCTGAGGGTAGTTCGGGCGGTGCCCTGGATCATGCTGCTGCTGCGGAGCGCCGTAGTACTGCGGCTGCTGTGGTTGCTGAGACTGCTGCTGGGTTGCCGGCGCCTGGAAGGCAGGCAGCGGAGTGGTGGGCTGAGCGGTGCCGTCCGACCCCGCTCCGCGTCCTGAATTCCAGGCAGGCTGCTGCTGGGTGGCGGCCGTATCGCCCTGCTCCGCCGTCGTATTCCGCGGCTCTGATGGCTCGCGGTTCTCTGGTGCGGTGCCCTGCGCTGGGTTCTCCGTCATGGGTCTTCCTTTCGTCCTCTTCTCCACTAACTATGTACCCAATAACTGGAACAAAAGCGGACGTTCGCTGGGAGCTTCCTGAAAGGCACTGACCCCTGTTCCCTCCGCGGCGGCATACCCTTCAAAAAGAACCTCAAGGGGTCAACAATCCAGCTTTCTCCTATATTTCGCTGGTGGCATATTCACCCCTGTGGACGGGTTATGGGGTGCACCATAGAATCAAGAGGAATTGCCACAGCGACCTGCGGCTTTACACCATGCGTGGGGGCGCTGAGCATTCTGTGACGATTGGTACGCCTTGTTCCAGTCGCAGACGTGCTGAAGGGTTGCACATGCGGTCAATAGTTAAACGCGTACTCGCCGTTCTCGGCCTGGCTGGAATGTTGGCCCTGCCGGCCGGCGCCGCTTGGGCTGCCGATCCGGTGACCATTCCGTCCGGCCAAAACATCGTGGACGACGCCAATGTCCTTGGCGGCCGAAAAGGCGAAGTCCAGGAGGCCATCCAAAAGACGCTCAAGGACCACAAGTACAACCTGTACGTGGTCACGGTGGACTCCTTTACGAATCCGTCATCCCCGGCCGAGTGGACCAAGGCCGTTGCCGAGAAGAAGGTCATGGGCAAGGCAGACGCTATTTTGGCGATCTCAACGGCCGGCCAGTACAACTTCGCCCTTAACTCGGGTAGCTCCATCTACTCCAAACAATCTGCCATCGCGCAGAACGCCGTCGTTGCCAATCTGGCCGGCGGGAAGAAGGACTATGCCCAGGCAGCCATCGATACTGCTGCTGCTATTGGTGACGCCGCAGGAGGAGGCAGCGGAACAGTGCCCAGCGGCAACGCCGGAGTCGGCGTCCTTGTCGGGGTCGGTGTGGTAGCAGCCGGCGGCGCTGGAACTTACCTCTACCTCCGGAACCGCCGCAAGAAGGGCAGCACCAAGGCCGTGAGCGCCAGCTATGGACCGCAGGGCGAGGAACTTGACCCGCTGGCTGGCCTCAGCATTCCGGAACTCCGACAGAAGAGCGGCTCGCTGTTGATCGAGGCGGACGACGCTATCAAGTCCAGCGAGCAGGAACTCGGTTTCGCACAGGCGCAGTACGGTGATTCCGCGATTGGCAACTTCACCAAAGCCCTCGAAGAGGCGAAGGGCCACATGACGGAGTCCTTCAAGCTGCAACAGCAGCTGGACGACCACATCCCTGACACTGAAGAGCAACAGAGGAGCTGGCTCGGTGAGATTATTCGCCGTTCAGAAGCCGCTTTGGCGTCCCTGCGCGACCAGAAGGCCGACTTTGACTCCTTGCGCGAGCTTGAGAAGAACGCCCCTCAAGCTTTGGCAGCAGTGACTGCGGGGGCCAAAGAAGCGGATGCGAAGATTGCCAGCGCAGAGCGGTCCCTTGAGGGCTTGCGCGCCAAGTACGCCGAATCCGCGTTGGCTCAGGTCTCAGACAACATTCTGCAGGCCAAGGAGCGACTCGCGTTTGTTCAGAATGCCGTCACTGCCGCCCAAGAGAAGTTGGCGACGGGTGAGAACAGCCTGGCAGCTGTGGCAGTCCGCGCGGCGGAGGAAAGCCTGCACCAGACCAACGTGCTGATCGATGCCATTTCCAAGACTGCCGGCAGCTTGGATGAGGCCCGGGCCTCCCTTGAAGGCGCCGTAGCGGAGACCAGCCAAGACCTTGCCCAAGCGCGTGCGATGATCCAGTCCGGCGAACACCCGGAACTCGCCGGTCCCGTGGCTGGCGTGGAAGCCGCCTTGGCGCAGGTGAAGACCGAGATCCAAGGCGGAAAGATCGATCCAATCGCGACTCTGAGTCGCGTAGAGTCAGCTCATCAGGCGCTCGATCAGTCCTTGTCCGGCATCCGTGACCAGCAGGAGCAGGCCCGGCGCGCCCAGGCCTCGCTGCAGCAGACAATCATGGCCGCACAGGCACAGATCAGCGCAACATCGGACTACATCACAGCCCGTCGCGGCGGTGTGGGCACTGAGGCCCGGACGAGGTTGGCCGAGGCTCAGCGAAACCTCGACTACGCGCTTTCCATTTCCCGCAATGATCCCGTCACCGCATTGACCTACGCTCAGCAGGCGCATTCGCTTGCAGCGCAGGCTGCCCAACTCGCACAGTCCGACGTCGACCAGTTCGGTTACGCCGACCAAGGGCAGGGCTACGGACGTGGCGGAATGTTCGGCGGAGGTGGCGGAGGCGGTGGCCTCGGCGGCGCCATCCTCGGCGGCATCCTCATCAACTCCATCCTCAACGGCGGAGGAGGCGGCTGGGGCGGCGGCAATGACGGCGGAGGTGGCGGTGGCTTCTTCGGCGGCGATTCCGGTGGCGGCGGCGATTGGGGCGGCGGCGGAGGCGACTTTGGCGGCGGAGACTCCGGCAGCTTCTAGCCAGACAGACTAGGCGGGGTCCATGCCCCGCATAGGAGCGTTACAACAACTGATCACTGATTTCAGTGTCACCACTGAGCAGGACGAAAGGCAACACCATGGTTAAGCAGTCCATTTTCGGTCGGATCTCGCAGCTCGCCAAGGCAAACATTAACGCCTTGCTGGACCAGGCTGAGGATCCGCAGAAGATGCTGGACCAGATGGTCCGCGACTACACGAACAACATTGCCGAGGCCGAATCAGCCGTGGCCCAGACCATCGGCAATCTCCGGATGCTGCAGGCGGACTACAACGAAGACGTCAAGAACGCTCAGGACTGGGGCAACAAGGCTCTGGCAGCATCCCGGAAAGCCGATGAATACCGCGCTGCCGGTGACGCGACTGATGCCCAGAAGTTCGACAACCTGGCGAAGGTAGCCATCCAGCGCCAGATGACTGCCGAGTCCGAGGCAAAGGCAGCAGAACCGAGCATCGCTTCCCAGACCGAGGTAGTGGACAAGCTCAAGACCGGGCTTGACCAGATGAAGAACAAGCTGAACCAGCTCACCGCCAAGCGCAACGAGTTGGTAGCACGCTCCAAGACCGCTGCCGCGCAGTCTCAGGTGCACGATGCGCTTAAGAGCATCGACATCATGGATCCCACCAGCGAGGTGGGCCGCTTCGAAGAGAAGATCCGCCGCGAAGAGGCCAAGGTCCTGGGCCAGCAGGAACTCGCCAGCTCCAGCCTCGATGCCCAGTTCAACCAGCTCGAAGACCTTGGAGAGCAGACTGAGATCGAGGCCCGTCTTGCGGCCCTGAAGTCGGGCGGTTCCAAGCCTGCCATCGGCGCGGGAGCCCCTGCATCAGCAGGCGCAACCGTAGACGAATCTGACTTCGACAAGCTCTAGGAACTAACCGGGCCGCTATCGCCGATCGGGCGGACTGCCCACAACGCACCGCTGAACCAAGAAATGGGCCGGATCCTCTAAGGGATCCGGCCCATTTTGCGTTTTTCACCTAACCTGCCGAAGGAACCGCCGAATCCTGGGTGGGGCTGGCGTCGGTTGCCACTTCAGCGCGGATTTCGAATCCCTTGGGGTGGAAGTAGGTCACAGTGCACTCTAGGACCTCTCCATGAGGGCCCAAGGTGGTCCGCTCCAAACGTGGCACCATGGCGAACCCACGGACGTTGAGGGCGTCTGCCAGGTGCTCTGGCGGCGCATGCATGGTCACGGTGATTTCCGCCCGATGGAGGGGCTTCAGCGTCCTGTCCTGGATGACTTGGTAGATGGAGTTCCGTTCAGCATCCGCGAGGCTGATATGACGGCCAATATGCGACGGTATGAAAATCTCCGCAATGGCATAGGGCCATCCGGCACTTGAGTATGAGCGGCGAATGACCAGAACGAGATTGTCATCGGAAACCAGCTTGGCTGGCACCGATTTGTCCTTCTCCATCCATTTGTATTCGATGAGTCCCTTGACAGTCTTCATGCCAGCCGCCGTGAACGTCTCCATGAACGGTGCCAGACGATTCAGCATCTTGACGGGGCGCTGAGCCATCACGAACGTCCCTTTGCCCTGCCTCCGGACCAGCAGGCCCTTCACGACCAGTGTTTCGATCGCCTTCCGGACGGTGGTCCGGCTAATGCCGTAGGCGTCCATCAGGGACTCCTCGGTGGGGATCCGCGACCCCGGTTCCAGACGGCTGACTTGATCTGTCAGGACGTCTGCCACCTGCTGATACACGGCAACAGGGCCATCCCTCTGGAGGACTTCACGCTCGAGGCCTAACTTGTAGTCGTCGTTGACCATTGGGCCGTCCCATCCGTTCCTTACCCCAGCAAATCCGGGTTTGATGCTAGCACCGGTGTGCCGGTGCGCACTTAAACAGAAGATCCGGATCAGTTATCACTGATCCGGATCTCTTCTCCAGTTGCGGGGACAGGATTTGAACCTGTGACCTCTGGGTTATGAGCCCAGCGAGCTACCGAACTGCTCCACCCCGCGTCGCAAGAACAACTCTACCGCACCCTCAAGGGTGCTTCTGACCATATGGCACCCAAGGTGCCGCAGATCACTACCCCAAGCCTAATCACTTCGCAGCCACCTTGGCCCACAGCCAACAGGAGCTTCTGCATCGGCCTGCCAACGCCCTCCGAGCGCTGGGCTCAAGCCCACGGGAGGTGAGACAGGGCCGGGCTCAAGCCCCAGCGAAGTGAGCGAGCGTGGGGCTCAAGCCCGCCGGAGGTGAGAGAGGGCCGGGCTCAAGCCCCAGGGAAGTGAGCGAGCGTTGGGCTCAAGCCCCAGGGAAGTGAGCGAGCGCTGGGCTCAAGCCCCAGGGAAGTGAGCGAGCGCTGGGCTCAAGCCCCAGCGAAGTGAGCGAGCGTTGGGCTCAAGCCCGCGGGAAGTGAGAGAAGGTTGGACTCGGAAATGCCGGCTAGGGGTTTCCGGGCAAAACAAAAGGCCGGATCAGTGTTTACTGATCCGGACCTTTTCTCCAGTTGCGGGGACAGGATTTGAACCTGTGACCTCTGGGTTATGAGCCCAGCGAGCTACCGAACTGCTCCACCCCGCGTCGCAAGAACAACATTACCGTCCGGTGAATGGCAGACCAAATCGTGGCGACGTGATGTGCGTCTCGCCAACTAAAAAGGCCGGTGCCCGCCCCCGGAAGGAAGCAGGCACCGGCCTTCAACCACCTACAGAACTAGCTGCTTGGTGAAGGAGACGGCGTAGCAGTGGGAGTAGCTCCCGGCGTCGCTGTTGGTGCCGGAGTGGCGTCCAAGCGGGCCTGGGCGTCGATCGCCTTCTTCAGTGCGTCAGACAACTTGGTCTGCTGCGCTCCGTAGCCGGCGAAGTCACCCTTAGCCAGAGCGGCCTGGCCATCCTGAATGGCCTTGTTGGCCTCATCCAGAGCTGCCTTGAGTTCGGCCTTGGCATCGGTGGGGCCAGCCGGCGGTGTAGTAGTGCCTGGAGGCGCCGTTGGCGTCTGGCCATTGTTTGCGACATCCCCGGCAGAAGCGCCGGAGTCTCCGCCGAACAACTGGTTCAGTGCCTCGTCAAGGGTGGGCGCGAAGCCGATCTTGTCACCGAAGGCAACCAGCACACGCTGCAATGTGGGGTACGACGTCTCACCTGTGGACTTCAGGTAGACGGGTTGCACGTAGAGCAGACCGCCGCCCACGGGAAGAGTCAACAGGTTACCGTTCAGCACATCTGATGCACCCTGACGCAGAAGGTTCAACGCCTGGGACACCGTGGGATCGGAGTTGAACTTGTTCTGCGCCTGGCCCGGACCCGGCACCTGGGTGTCGGTTGGCAGCTCAAGGAGCCGCAGCTTTCCGTAACTATCGGCCTTGACTCCTTTCTCGTTTCCGGCATCAGAGTCAGCTGCAAGGAATCCATACAAAATGTTCCTCGCACTGCCGTTGACAGTCTGCGGAATGAACGATGAGGTCAGCTGGAAGGCCGGCTTCTCCTGGTCAGGCATCTGGAGTGACATATAGAACGGAGGCTGCTTGACTGCCTCGGAAACGGTGGGATCGTTCGGAACGCTCCAAGCATCATTGTTCTGATAGAAGCTGTCCGGATCTGTCACGTGGTAACGGCCGAGAAGCTCACGCTGAACCTTGAAGAGGTCTTCGGGGTAGCGAACGTGGCTCATGAGGTCCCCGGACATTTCCGAGTACGGCTTGATAACTGTGGGGAAGACCTTCTGCCAAGCCTTCAGGATGGGGTCCTGATCATCCCATGCATAGAGATTCACCGAGCCGTCGTAGGCATCCACGGTTGCCTTGACCGAATTCCGGATGTAGTTCACCGAGCTGTTCGGCAAGGCTACTGTGCGCCCTGCGCTGGTTTGGGAATCGGCCGTGGCGTTCTGCAGTTGTTGAGGCTGGGAGTACGGGAAGTACTGGCTGGTGGTGTAACCATCAACAATCCACTTGACGCGGCCGTCCACCACTGCCGGGTAGGCGTTGCCGTCAACTGTCAGGTACGGGGCGAGCTTCTCAACGCGTTCTCGCGGATTGCGTTCGTAGAGAATCTGGGATTCCGCGTTCACGCCGTCCGAGAGCAGTAGGTCAGAAGACTGGAACTTGATGGAGTAGAGAATTCTGTTGAGCCAGTTGCCAACGTTCGGTCCACCGTTACCGCTGAAGGTGTACTGTGTTTCGCCGCCGCCTTCACGGCCCGCAGGCCGGTCCTGCTCGCGGTTGGGGGCACCATCCGGAGCTCCCACGATGGAGTATTCAGGTGAGTTCTCGCCGAAGTAAATCCGCGGCTCGTAAGAAGCATCGTTACCCAGAACGCCATTGGATGGAATGCCCGACTGCAGGAACTCCGGCTTGCCATCGGCCGTGAACTTGTTGCCCTTCGCTGCCACCACACCATAGCCATGGGTGTAAACGATGTGCCTGTTAACCCACGTCTGCTGGTTGGCGCTCAGGCCGTCCGGGTTCAGTTCACGAACCGCGATCACGGTGTCCTGGACTTTGCCGTCAACCATGTAGCGGTCAACATTCAGGGTTTGCGGGAACTGGTAATACGGGCGGTACTGCTCAAGCTGAGCAAACGCCGAGGAAATCAGGTTCGGGTCAAGGAGGCGAATATTGGCAGTAGTCTGCGCGTCCGCTGCCAAGGCACCGGTAGTCGCCGTGGTAGTGGCGTTGTAGGCCGACACATTGATCTTATCCAGACCGTATGCAGCCCGGGTCATCTTGATATTTCGATCAATGAACTCCTTTTCCAAGGTGTTCTCCGACGGACGAACCTGGAACTGCTGAATAACCCACGGATAAACACCGCCGGCCAGAATGGCCGTGATAACCAACATCGCCGTACCAATCACCGGAAGGCGCCAGCGACCAATGATCGCGGCAATGATGAACAGGATGGCAACGAGGCCCGCGGCCACCGCAAGGATCGCCTTGGTGGGTACAACGGCGTTAACATCCGTGTAAAGGGCGCCGGCCCAACGGCCCGAGTTGCTCTGGACAGTTGTGTATCTGTCCAGCCAGAAGTTAATCCCCAGCAGGACCAGGAAAAGAGCGCCGGTGACGGCAATATGGATCTGCGCTGCCCGACTCGTAAAGATACCGCGTTCCATGAGACGGATGCTGCCGTAGAGGTAGTGCGTCAGGATGCCTGCAATACCGGCAACAACGGCGATGCTGATCAGGAAGCCGGTGACGAAACCGAGGAACGGCAGCGTCATCAGGTAGAAGCTGATATCCATGTTGAACAACGGGTCGCTCTGTCCGAACGGCTCCTGGTTGAAGAACAACAGGGCCTTTTGCCACTGGCTGGCTGCCGCACTGCCGGCAAAGAGCCCGAACAGGATGGGCAGGCCGATCATGACAACCCGGCGGACAGGCTCAAGCTGTGCCTGGTAACGGTTGAGGTTGTCCCGCGCCTCAGCATCCGGAGCGTAGACGGGCCGGGAGCGGTAGGCGATCCTGATGGCGAAGAAGACAGCGGCAAACATCATCGCGAAACCTATGAGGAACGTAATGATCCTGGCGAGGTTTTCGCGGATATAAACTTCGAAAAAGCCAAGCTGCTGGTACCACAGGACGTCAGTCCACACATTGGCGAAGAAAATGAATCCTACGACGGCCACTGCCACGACAATGAGTGTCGGCGTCAGGGCACCTCGTCTCAGCGGTGATCTTCCGGGCGGGTTGGAGCTGGCGGGACGGGACAAACTCTGTACCTCATTGGTGTCAGTGAACAGTCGGTGTGCGCGTGTTGACTTTCCCTGCCGCTGGGATGTGGCAGGGGCCGTCATCTATGCCACGAGTGGCGGTGAAGCTAAGTTCCACCGTCAGTCTAGTTGTTTGTGCAGGTGGGAAGGCTCCCCGTGTCCTGACCGGATCCGAGCCGCTCTACGGCAGAGGTGGCGTCGGCCAGAGTTTCCACTTTGACAACCTGAAGCCCGTCCGGAACGTGGCCCACGACGTCGGCACAGTTGGATGCCGGCGCCAGGAACATGGTGGCACCCTGGTGACGGGCGCCGATCATCTTTTGGGCAATGCCCCCGATGGGGCCCACGGCGCCATCGGCGGTGATCGTGCCCGTACCCGCAACGTGTTTGCCGCCAGTGAGGTCCCCCGGCGTGAGATTGTCCACTATCCCCAAGGCAAACATCATTCCTGCGCTGGGTCCGCCAACATTGTCCAAGGAAATGCTGACGTCGAACGGAAACGTGAAATCGCTAGCCAACAGCACACCCAGAACGTAACGATCCGCCTGGTTCTTGGTGGGGGTTATCGTTTCGGATACCGAGGTGCCGTTCCTGTCCAGGCCGACGACGACCGGGGCACCTGCGCCAGCGGCCAGTTCGGATTGGACCACGCTCATGGACGTGATTGCCTTGCCGTTGATAGAGGCCAGCCGGTCACCTTCCTGGATCTTCCCGGCGGATGGCGAAGGGTCTGACAGACCTGCGACGTTGAGACGCTGCTCAAAGGGGATCTCGAGCTCTCGCAAGGCTGCGGCCACCGCGTTCTCCTGCGATGTTTCCATGGCAATCTCGCCTTGTTGCACTGTCTGCTCGGCGGTGGTGCCCTTGGGATAGATGAGCTCTTCGGGATAAATGGCCCTGGAGGGATCCAACCAGGCGCGGAAGACATCAAAGATGGTGGCCGGACTCTTAGGACCGCCGGTCATGACCACGGTGGTCAGGTCAAGGTTGCCGTTCGCTGGAAATGACTCACGGCCGGAAATGCTGATGACAGGCTTGTCGCCGTCCTTGCCCAGGGTGTTGAAGGTAGGACCCGCTGACTCTATGACATAGGGAACCGGCAACGCTGCCGCCCCGATGCCGAGGCCGAGTGCGAGGAGACCCGAGACCACCATGATCATGTAGCGACCGTCACGGGGCGGCGCCGGCGGCGTGGAGGTGGAATCGGCGTCGGGCGTTTGACGCGGGTCCAATGAGCCCTCGGGGCTGGGCGAAGTAAGCATTGAGGCCTCTCTATGCCGGCATTTGCGTGACCGGATCCATGGCTCCTGCCGCCGAAGGCGGCGGCGGCACATACCAAACATCAACACTACGCGGTCTGACGTTGCAGGACTGCTTTGCCTACAGCGAACGGCACCGCCTCCGGGCAGACAGCCTTCCGGCCGCGCGGTACGGTGAAAGAGATCACCAGCCAGTTCGACGATCGGCGGCACCATGACTTCCAACCCCAACAATCCGTCCAACGACGACGAAACCCCCAAGGATCCGCTGGCAGAAATGCTCCAGAACCTGATGGGCGGCCAGGACATGGGCAACATCGATCCCGCTGAGCTGGCCAAGGCAGCAGGCCTACCCAACGATCCGCAGCTCCTTCAGCAAATGTTCGCGCAGGTACAGGCGATGATGAGTTCTACCTCTGAAGGTCCCGTGAATTGGCAGCTCGCCCACGAGAATGCACGGCGTGTCGCCGCTGCCGGCAGCGATCCCTCGGTCAATGCCCAACAGGCCAAGGAGATCGACGAAGCCCTCAGGCTCGCAGAACTCTGGCTGGACCCGGTTACTGATCTCTCGGCAACAGGCCTGATTGGTAGGGCATGGTCTAGGGCCGAATGGGTTGAAGCGACCCTGGGGACGTGGAAGCGCCTGACTGAGCCCGTGGCCAACAGCATCGCCAATGCCTTGTCCAACGCCCTCACCCAGCAAATGCCCGAAGAAATGAAGTCCATGATGGGCGGTGCCTCGTCCATGCTGCAGAACATGGGCGGAGCGATCTTCGGCATGCAACTGGGACAGGCAATCGGCGCACTCTCAGCCGAGGTTGTCAGCTCCACCGACATCGGTGTCCCCCTGGCAGACCTGGAAATGGCACTGCTGCCGGCAAACGTAGCCAAGTTCGGGGAAGGCCTGAGCCTCCCCGAGAACGACGTTCGGCTCTTCCTTGCCGTCCGTGAAGCCGCCCACGCGCGGCTGTTTGTCCAGGTCCCGTGGTTGCGTGGCCACCTCCTCGGAGCTATCGAGGCATATGCCCGCGGCATTCACATTGACATGTCGCGCATTGAAGACCTCGCCCGCGACCTCGACCCAAGCAACCCCGAGGGTATCCAGGAAGCATTGTCGCAGGGAGTCTTCACACCGGAACGCACGCCGGTCCAGACGGCCGCGTTGGAGAAGCTCGAAACGGCTCTCGCCTTGGTGGAGGGCTGGGTAGACGAGCTCACCGCCGAAGCAACCGACAAGATGCTGCCATCAGCCACCGCACTGCGCGAAACCGTGCGTCGTCGTCGTGCCACAGGCGGACCGGCCGAGCACGCGTTCTCGTCCCTCGTCGGCCTGGAACTTCGTCCCCGCAGGCTCCGGGAAGCAGCAACACTGTGGGCAACCCTGAAGGAAGAAAGGGGCATCGCCGGACGCGACGCGATCTGGCACCACCCGGATCTCTTGCCCACCGGTGAGGACCTCGACGATCCCAAGGGCTTCTCCGAACGTCGGCGCCTGGCCGAAGCAAGTGACAGCGAAGTTGATGACGCCCTGCAGAAGCTCCTGAGCGGCGGCTACGACTCCACCAAGGCCGATGAAGCTGAAGCCTTAGATTCCAAGGAAGACTCAGCGGAGGACAATTCCGGTGACGAAGCGGCAACGGACGACACCGACCCCGAGGCACCGAGCAAGTAAGCGGGCCTAGTCTGAAACACAGCGCAACGGCCGCCATCTCGATGGCGGCCGTTGCGCTATTTAGTACAAGTGCAGTTAGGGACAGCTGCGGCTAAGAGAAGCTGCGCGGTTAAGAGAAGCTGTGCGACTAGCTTTGACGTCCTTCCTCAGTCGGGTCCACAGCCGAATCGCCTGGATCCTCGGGGCTTGAATCTGCCGGTAGTCCCCGGGACGTAGCAAAGGCGACACCTTCCAGGAAGGCCTTTGCCCGCTGCGTCTCGGGGTACCCCTCGACCAATTTCCAGAATTCGGCATTGTGCCCCGCCACCAGCAGGTGTGCGAGCTCGTGAACCAGGACGTAGTCAATCACCCATTGAGGCATGGTCTGAAGCTTGTTGGACAGCCGGATAGTGCCATCCGCAGGAGTTGCCGATCCCCACCGGGAGTTCTGGTTGGCTACCCAGCGGACCGACGTCGGGACCGCCCGCCCCCCGAGGTACGTTTTTGAAAGGTGCTCGGCATGCTTGGCTAGGGCTTGGTCCGTGGCAGGACGACGCCTGCCAGCACCCGTTTGCCGCTCCCCCTGCTTCTTCAGCTTAACCAGCATCCGCCGGACCCACTCCTGTTCCTGGGACTTGGTGAAGCTGGCAGGAATGGCCACCACGGCGTTTCCGTCTTCCCAGAAAGCGGCGACGGTTCGCCGCCGTCTGGCTGATCTCCGCACCACAACGGGAGCGCCGTCGTCGGTGATGTGCGGGATGCCGGTGTCGGAGGAAGATCGGGTCATCAGAGTTCACTGCTCTCAGCGAGCACTGCCAGTACAGCTTCGCCGTAGCGTTCGAGCTTGGATGGGCCGATTCCCGCCAGACCGGCCAGTTCCTCAAGCGATGAAGGCTTAGCCTCCGCGATGGCCGTCAGCGTAGCGTCCGTGAAGACTACATACGCCGGGACGTCGGCCGATTGGGCCTCGTCCCTGCGCCACTGCCTTAACGCATCGAAGGTCTGTTCCTCGTAGGTGGGCGGGCACTGGTTGCAACGTCCCACCTTCCGTTCGGCTCCACTTGCGAGCATGCTTCCGCATACCTTGCACGACGCCGGGGCGGCAGCTTTGCGCCGCGTGGGACCTGTCTTGCTGCGCGCGTTAGCGGAAGCCACGGAATTGGGGCGAAGTCCGTCAAGGAATCGTGAGGGCTTGCGGTTGGCCCGGCCACCCGGTGTTCGGGCTGTGGACCAGGAAAGATTCAGGTGCTCCCTTGCCCGGGTGATTCCGACATAAAGCAGCCTGCGTTCTTCGTCCACGTCCTCGGGGGTATCTGCGAACGAAATGGGCATCAGGCCCTCGCTGAGACCCACCAGGAACACGGCATCCCATTCCAAGCCCTTGGCGGCGTGGAGGGAAGCAAGAGTGACACCTTGAACAGTAGGTGCGTGTTGCGCGACCGAGCGCTCTTGAAGCTCGTTGACGAATTCAGCCAAGGTGAAGGACTCCCCGCGGCTTGCAGCAAGCTCATCCGCCAAGGCGACAAGGGCTGCCAAGGATTCCCAACGCTCACGCAGTGCTCCCCCGTTGTGGGGGGCGGCCTCCGTATAACCAAGTGAGGCAACGATGTCCCGCACGATCTGGCCCAGGGATTCCTGGGGACCCTCCGCCACGGCGCGGGTTGCCGCGCGCAACTGGAGGATCGCATCGCGGACTTCCTTGCGTGCGAAGAACCGCTCGCCGCCACGGAGCTGGTAGCCAATCCCGGCAGAGGCCAGGGCTTGCTCGTACGCTTCAGATTGGCCGTTGGTGCGGAACAGAATGGCGATCTCACTGGCTCTGACACCACTGTTGAGCAGCTCCTGAATTCTGCCTGCCACCACAGCTGCCTCGGCTTCGTCGTCCGGGCACTCCATGAACCGCGGTTCCGGACCAGAGGGCCGCTGGGCGACGAGCTTGAGGGGCGAAGCCCACGCGGCATCTGCCACCGGGCCACCGCTTCGGCGGGAGCCTAAGAGGTCGTTGGCCAACTTCACCACTTGTGGGGTTGACCTATAGTCACGAATGAGCTTGACGACGGTCGCTCCTGGGAATTGAGCTTTGAACTCCAGAAGATGTTTGGGTGAGGCTCCGGTAAAGGAGTAGATGGTTTGGCTTGCATCGCCCACCACGCACAACTCGTTCCTGCCGCCGAGCCACAAATCCAAAAGCCGCTGTTGCAGGGGTGAAACGTCCTGGTACTCGTCCACCACGAAATGGCGGTATTGCTCGCGGACTGTTGCCGCCACTTTGGGGTCCTCCTGGAGGATCCCCACAGTGATGAGCAGCACGTCTTCGAAATCGATGACGTTGCGGTCTGTTTTGATGTCCTCATAGGCTTGGAACACCCGGGAGACCGCCGTGAGGTCGAACCCCCCGGGAGTTCCACGACCTTGTGCATTCTCCAGGTAGTTAGCGGGCGTCAGCATGGACACCTTGGCCCACTCAATCTCGGCTGCCAGGTCCCTGATGGATGCACGGTCAGTGCTGAGGCGAAGCCTGCGGGAGGCCTCGGCGATCATGTTGGCTTTGTGGTCCAGCAGATTGGGCAACGTACCGCCAATTGCCTGGGGCCAAAAGAACTGCAATTGCCTCAAGGCGGCCGCGTGGAAGGTGCGGGCCTGAACGTTGGCGACGCCAAGGTCCCGAAGCCTGCTGCGCATCTCAGCTGCGGCCCGGGCAGTAAAAGTCACGGCCAGCAGCCTCTGGGGACTGTATACCCCTGAGTGAACGCCGTAAGCAATGCGATGGGTGATGGCGCGTGTCTTTCCCGTGCCTGCCCCTGCGAGGACGCACATGGGACCCGCCAAGGTACTGGCTACTTCCCGCTGTTCTTCGTCCAGCCCACCGAGGATGCGCTCCTCAAGTGAGCCACCGCCGTCGAAAATCCCTTCAGTCACGGCTGCAGGTCTTCGATGACGCCGCCATACCAATGCTCGATCAATGAACGTGCGATGGACAGGCGCGTTGAGATGGTGATTTCACCGCTCAACACCGCTTCCTGCAGCTCCTCACGGCTGAACCACCGTGCCCGGGTGACCTCTACGCCGTCGGGCCGGGCTACGGTGTCGTCTGTCCTTGCCGTGAATCCCAACATCAGGGAAGCGGGGAACGGCCAAGACTGCGAACCGAGATACTGGCAGGCCGTCACGCGGACACCAACTTCTTCCCCGATTTCCCGCACGACAGCCTGCTCCAGCGATTCACCGGGCTCAACGAATCCTGCCAGCGTGGAGTAATTTTTGGCGTCGACGGGCCCTCCGCCGCCGAGCAGGAGCCGACCATCCGGGCCAACCACCGTGACAATGATCGCGGGGTCCGTCCGCGGGTAATGCTCTGAGTTGTCCTTGGGACAACGCCTGACCCAGCCGCCGGCCTCGATGTCCGTGGGCGTGCCGCACTGCGGGCAATGTGTGTGGGTTGCATGCCAGTTGGAGATTGCGCTGGCCTCGATGAACAAGGCGGTGTCCTTGGCGTCAAGGCGCGCCGCGACATCCCGAAAACCTGCCCACGAAGCATCCAACGGAACCGTGGCGGTGCCGGGCGCTGGCGGTTCAGACACTGTGAACAGCACAACGGACGTACCCTCCGGCAAGGAGGACGATGTCAACGTGCTGCCCAAGTAGATGGCAGCAACAGCGCCGGCCTCCGACCCATTGAGAGCGTTCCAGAGCGGCGCAGCGTCTCCGAACCACAGGCCGTCAGCAGTCACCAACGCTTTGCGCTGCGAAATAACCATGGCCTTGGCGGTGCCGGAGGCGATGAGATCCTCAATCATGCCCGGCTTCATACGCACGCCCGAGCCGCGATCCACCATGGCAGGACGGACGGGAAGAACAGTCTCCATCAGGTGATTGGCAAGCGCCGAGGACTCCGTTTGACTCATGTATCTACCGTACTGACTAGCACCGACAAAGAACATTTGGAAAGGTCCCCTGTTGTGGACACCACCCCATAGGATGCCCTCTTGCGCACTTAAGCCATGTTTTGCTCCACATTTCCGGCGCATTTGCTGCGGATCTGAAGACTCGCCGCACTGCATCATGGCCACGGGCCGCACTCAATCTACCGTTGAGAACGTGAGAAGAACACCGCTCGAACTGGCCGCCGTAGCAACAGCGGCGGTGCCCGGCCTGTCGCCAACGGCCGCAGCCTTTTCCCCCGACGACGACGCCGACTTCGACTCGGCGTTGCTGCTGGACGCGGAAGGCAAACGCTGGCGAGTCCGTTCACCGCGCCATCCGGAAGCCAGCACCCGGCTGGAAACCGAGTTTATGGTCCTGCGGGCCTTCGCGCCCGCCATCCGCGCTGAACTGCCTTTTCATGTGCCCACCATTGCCGGCACGGTGAGGCAAGGTGCATTGACGACGTTCGTGTACGCCCATCTGCAAGGCTCCATGCTCTCCATCGACGAACTGTCGGCCGGAAGTCCCGCCTTGGCCAAGGAAGTCGGCGCAGCCCTGGCAGCCATTCATGACTTGCCACTGACCCTGGTCACCAATGCGGACCTGCCCAGTTACTCAGCCAATGAGTTCCGGCAACGCAAACTCAATGAACTGGACCAAGCGGCAACCACCGGGAAGATTCCGGCCACCCTGCTGCGTCGTTGGGAGCACGCCCTCGAAGACGTTGCCCTATGGCGTTTCAATCCCTCAGTGGTCCACGGCGACCTTCATGAAGACAACCTGATGGTGCAGGATGACACGGTGACCGCCCTGACGGGTTGGACCGATCTCCGGATCGGTGATCCTGCAGACGACTTCGCCTGGTTGGTGGCATCCAATGAAGCCTCGTTTGTTGAGGCCGTTTTGAGCCACTACACCCAAGCACGCCGCGAGATTCCAGACACACACCTTCTGCGTCGGGCCGCACTGCTGGCCGAGTTCGCCCTTGCCCAATATCTGGTCAAGGCAATGGCGGCAGGGCACCAGAGCATGACGGCAGAAGCAGAGTCCATGCTCCAGGCACTTGCCGATGACATCGACGAGCAAGTGCGTCGCGACGAAGAAGCTGCCCAAGCCGCTGAGGACGAGGCCGCCGGGAACGAAGCTGCTCAGCACGAGGCCGCTCAGCTGAGAGCAACGGATTCACGGGCCGACAAGCCTGCAGTCAGTGTGGCGGCGATTCCCGACGCCGAAGATTCAGAGAGCTCCGAAGAAAGCGGCCCCGGCACGACATCACACGACGACACTTCCACTGCCGCTATCAGTGTTGTCAGCGTCACGCCGCTTCACGCGGCCGAACGTTCCTAGAACCCGGAACCCAGCTCCTTCCCGGGTTCCAGGGCGTCCCTACAGATCCCCGCTGTTCTTCAACGCCTTCGCCACTATCAGCTCCAGTTCCTCGGCGCTGCCAAGATCGTGCGGACGCACAACGGCGTCGTCGGCCACATAGTAGAACGCGGCACTGACGTCCTCCAGGGGTACACCCTTTAGTCGCGCCCAAGCCAGCCTGTAAACGGCCAGCTGCACCGCCCGGGTCGCCAGCTGCCGACCTGCGGGACGTCGCCCGGTTTTCCAGTCTATGAGTTGCCAGCTGCCGTCAGCATCACGGAACACGGCGTCGATGCGCCCTCGGACCACGACGTCGCCAATCCGCGTTTCCACAGGTACTTCGACGAAAGCCGGGGCGCGCTGGGCCCACTCAGACTGCTTGAAGGCCGCCACCATGTCATCCAAGCCGTAGGCCTCGTCGATATGGGAATCCGAGCCCGGCGCTTCATCAAGGTCCAGCATGCCGGTTGTGCCAAAGTACTCCTCGACCCATGCATGGAATGCCGTACCTTTGCGCGCTGAGATACCCGGTTCGCGGGGAACGGGCCTGCGCAGCTGGGACAGGACAGCGGCAGGGTCAGCGCCCAGGTCAACGAAGAGGGAGGCAGATACGTGGCTGGGCAGGTGGACGTCCTGGATGGTCTTGAGTTGCCGTTGGCGATCCAGCAGTAGTTCGGCCTCCTGGGACCATTTCCCCGCGGCACCGATCAATTCATCTGAAGGGGCCGGGCAGGGTTCCTCGATATATCCACGGACCATGGCGGCGGCGCGATCCATTGCAAGCCGCCTGCCCGGAGTCAGCCTCAGCCGGGCGCCGTTCCGTGGGTCTGACGGCCCTTCCAAGGGGTCATAGGGAAATTGGGCAACCTCGAGCAGTACGGTCAAGGGGCTTTCCTGAGGCAAGGCCTCTTCGGCCACCGATTCCGCATGGACCACCGCACTGACGGCGGACTGTGCACTGTCGACCGACTGCGGCTGGCCGGCGTCACTGTCCTCTCCAGCAACTCCGGCAAGCGGCGCCAGTTCGGAGAGGAAGGCCGACATGCCGGCCATCCCCGATCGAGAGCCATTCCAGGCAGCGCTGGAAGCCCACAGGACGAACTTCGCCCGTGTGTAAGCGACGTAGGCTAGCCTCCTCTCTTCGGCCTCACCGTGATGCTGGACCTCGGATTTGAAGTCCTTCTCGGCGTCCAACCATCCCTTTTGGTCAGGCTGATCGAGATCCCACTGGGGAAGGTCGGCGCGATCGCCCCGCAAGGGCCACGGCAAAGCCGCGGCGCCGGTGCTCCATCTCGAATCCCTGTTGCTGGGGAACGAACCAGCGTTAAGGCCCGGGACAAAAACAACGTCCCATTCCAAGCCTTTCGAAGCGTGGACGGTCAGCAATTGCACCGCTTCCCGATTCGCCTCGACGGGGGCTACATCCAAGCCCCCTTCCTCCGAGGCCGCAGCCTCCAGCCACGACAAGAAAGCCAGCAGGTCAATGCGCTGCGACGTCTGCAGGAAACCGGCCGCCGCATCCTGGAAAGCATCCAGGTTGCGGCGCGCCTGATGGATGCTGATTCCAGGCTTGGCCGCCACTTCGATATCCAGGAGCATCGCACGTTCCACTTCGCCAAGGAGTGTGGTGAGGTCGTCGCCGATGTAGCTCCTCAGCGAGCGCAGCTCCGAAGCAAGGTGGGTCAGCCGATTCAGGGCAGTAGCGCTCAGGCTCCTCCCATGACCGGACGTCCAGCCTGGACGAGGAAGGAAGTCAAGGGCCTCCACGAGGCTTGCGGCATCTGTGATATCGCTTTCAATTACGGTCCCCGACGGTTCTTCGTTGTCATCAAAGGATTCCGACTGGGTTTCCGGAGCCGACCGCCGGCGAGCCAGGAAGCGGGACCAGTCGCTGAAGGCCATCAAGTCCGCCGGACCAATCCTCCACCGCGCCCCGGCCAACAACCTCATCAGGGCATCGGAACGTCCTGGATCGGCCAGGACGCGCAAGGTCGCCACCAGATCCACGATCTCCGGCGTGTCCAGCAGGCCGCCAAGTCCCACAATCTCGTAGGGAATCCCCTGGAGCTCGAACTCGCGGCGGAGGCACTCCATCTGCGCCCGCCGGCGGCAGAGAACCGCCATGGTGGGTTTGACCGGAGTGCCATCCTTCTCTTCTTCGAAAACAGTCAGTTGGAAGCGACGGACATCGCGGGCTATCACTGCGGCTTCGTCTTCATCCGTGCCGAAGCGACCGATCACCACACTTCCATCCACCGCACCCGGGCTTGGAACCAACGCGGGGACTGAGACATTACTGGCCGTTTCCCTCTCCCCAGCCGGACCGTCCAGTGCCGCCGACCTGTTTAAGGGCGCTGCGATGGTGTTGGCGGCCCGGAGGATGTTCCTGCCGTTCCGCCAGGCGGTGGTCAGATAGGAGGTAGGGGCAACGGAATAGGATTCGGCGTGGCCGGACAGGTCCGTCTGGAGGACAGGAAACTCCTGCACAAAATGGAAGAGCTGGCCCGCGGAAGCGCCTCGGAAGCCGTATATCGATTGGTTGGGGTCGCCCACCGCAGTAACTGCGTGGCCTTGACCGAAGAGACGGGAGAACAGAACAAGCTGTGCGTGGGAGGTGTCCTGGAATTCATCCAGGAGTACCACTTTGTACCGGGCGCGTTCAGTGGTGGCAGCGAGCGGAATATCGCTCGCAATTCGGGCTGCGAGCGCCACGAGGTCGCCAAAATCAAGGACACCGCGCTGACGCTTCGCTTCCTGGTAGCGGACCACCATGTCGGCAACGCTGGCGCGTGTCCTGAGCATGGCCGCAAGTTCTCCTGCGGCCTGCGTTGGATTCTTTTTGGCGCCCGCTACGTAGGGAAGCTGCTCAAAGGCGTGAACGCGTTCCAGAACCCATTCCCGTACTTCCCCGGGATCCTGAAGGTGCTCTGCACACTCCCCGGCCAGCTGTATGACGGCATTGACGAGCGTGGACTTGGCGGCAGTGAAGTGCTCGTAGTCGCCGTCATATGCTTCCACAACTTCGCTGGCCAGCTGCCAGGACTGTGCACCTCCCAACAAGACGACGTCCCGCTCGATGCCCAACCGCAGGCCGTAGTCAGACACGATGCCGCTTGCATAGGAGTGGTAGGTAGACACTTTGGGCTCGAGGTCGTCTGCGCCGAGAAGTCCCTCCGGGAAACCCAGGCTGCCGTCGTCCGCCGACGCTATCCGCTGGAGGGTGGCCAGTTTGGACCGTATCCGGCTCGCCAATTCGCCGGCAGCCTTTCGGGTGAACGTCACGCCGAGGACTTCTTCAGGGCGCACCCATCCGTTGGCCACCAGCCACACCACGCGGTCCGCCATGGTGGCCGTCTTACCTGAACCTGCCCCGGCTATCACCAAGCGGGGAGAGAGAGGCGAGGCAATGATGGCGGCCTGCTCAGGCGTAGGGTGGTTCTTCTCACCAAGGATGTTGGCCAGCTCAGAAGGAGAGAACCTGGGCTCGGGAACTGCCTCCACGCCCAGGGTGCTGGAGGCATGGCCATCCAGGAGCTCGGTTGTCATTCGGTGACCTGCTTTCCTCTGGCGCACAACGGGCAAACGTCCGGTAGACGGCATCCATGGCCGCCATGCCCTCCCTTACCGGGGTCGTGCCGTGCTTCGAACGTCGCACCGGCCATCAGCGCTGCCGCCTCATTCACCAGCCCCTCGGCCCAGTTGTCCGCGGGATCCAACGCATCCTGCTGCTGTACCGCAGGGCTCTTGGTCTTGGTCCCGAGTTGGGCCAGCACGGCTCCGCCGGGGACAGAGCCGTTCGTAGACGCCGCAAGGGAACCGACGTCTGGCGTTTCGTCTCCGGCTCCGGCGTCCCGGAAGGCGCCTTTGAGGACAGCGGCCTGGTAGGCACCCAGTTGTGGGTGCATGGCAACCTCGGCTTTGCCGGGTTGGCGCTTACCGGTCTTGAGGTCCACGATTACAAGCCGGCCTTCCGAATCTATCTCCAGGCGATCCACCTGACCGCGTAGTACCGCATGGCGCGTGGTTTCCTCTTCAGGAGCATGAGGAGCACTGACACCGCCGGCATCCACGTTCACATCAGGCAGTTGAACTTCAAAGTCGTGCTCCACTGCCAGCAAGCTTCTTCCATCGGCGCGCATGATGAGCACGTACTGGGCCAACTTCCGGACCATCAGTTCTGCCCGCTGGAAATCGAGCTTCCCTTCCCAGTTGTCCTTCATGCCCAAAGTGGGCCAGCGGCGTACGAGCTCAGCCACGTACTCGGCTCCTGAAGCATCGGGGAGCTCCTGGGCGATGCTATGGACCAAGGTGCCAAGGCTGCGTGCGAAGTCGGTGGCAGCCTCCCCTCCGGCTGCTTGGACGAACCAGTCCAACGGCGACTTATGTACGGCCTCCACTTTGGAAGGCGAGACGGAGACGGTACCGCCCGGTGGCACCACGGCTTCCTGGGAGCTCAGCGCCGCCAAACCCCACCATGTGTCCGGGTGTGCACCCGGAACGGGTGGGTCCGTGCTGGCGAGCCTGGCCAATATCCGGGCGGCCTCTTCCGCGCTGCGGGCGCCACCGCTACCGGCGTCTTCCGCCTGAACGTGCTGCCGTAGTTCCGCAACCAGTGCCCTCAACGTCATGGGTCGGTCAACAGGGGTGTAATCACGCTTGTACTCACCGGTCTCCAGGGGAACCACGTAGTCCAGAAAAGCCGAGGGTTGCTCATCCTCAGAAGACACCGCGGTGCAGATCAATACTTCACGGGCCCGGGATACGGCGGTTGAAAAACTCCTGAGTTCGTCGTAACGAATGTCCCGGAGCCTGCTCAGGGGCCCACGCCGAAGGGCGTAGTCCACTCCATGCTCCACTGCGTCGGCATAGACAGTGCTGCCCAGTAACTCACCACGTAACCGGGTGTTGGGCCATACGCCTTCCTGGAGCCCCGCGACGATCACCACCGGCCATTCCCGCCCAGCCGCGCTTGCTGGAGTCATGATCTCCACGCAGGCCTCCAGCTGTGCTCGTGCAGCAAGCGTGTCCATTGGAAGCTCCTGGTTCAACAAGTAGTCCAGGAACTGTTCGGGACCGGAACCGGGCAGTTGGTCCACGAAGCGTTCCGCCGTATGGAACAGCGCCATCATCGCGTCAAGGTCCCGATCGGCACGCGCCCCCGCGTTGCCTCCTTCAAGTGCCATTTCTGCCCAGCGGGAAGACAGGCCGGTAGCGTGCCACAAAGCCCACAGGACAGATTCCGCGTTGGCACCGGGTTCCGCAGCCGCCGCGGTACCGGCTGCGATCATACGGGCGAGCCTACGGGCAGAACTGCCTTCAATGCCCAGCGATGCCAGAGCCCCGGGCTGAAGCAGGGCCTCGATCAGCAAAGCGTCACTGGAGCGGCCACCACCTCCCAGTAGTTCCTCGCGGCGCAGGGACTGGCGCAGCCTGCGCAGTTCAACGGCCGTGGCTCCGCCGATGCGGGAGGTTAGGAGGGAAACGGCAGTTTCCGGCGTCAGCTTTGCCGGGTCCAGCACAATGGCAAAGGCCTCAAGCAGCGGACGCACCGCAACCTCATCGCGGACAGCCGAGTCTGCCACTGGAACACGTACCGGTATTCCTTGGCCGCTCAGGTAACGCTGTAACTGGGAAATTTGACCGCCGTTCCGGACGATCACCGCGATGTCGCTGAACTCCCGCGACTCCCGTAGTTGAGCTTCGAGGATGCGTTGTGCAACATATCTCAACTCGTGGACCGCTGACGGCAGCACATGGCCCTCCACCCGACCATCCCGGGCAGATGCGGAATGCATGCCCTGCGGATATTGTGGTTGTTCCATTTGCCTTGCCAACTGGCCACCCGAGCGCTGCGAGATGTGGCTCGCGACCCGGATCCACGCCTCAGCTACCTCGGGCACGTGCCTGTGGGTAATCGACAGTGGGCGTTCGAGAACCTTTTGCTGTGAGCCGCCCAGCAGTGTCGGCAACTCTGACACCAGGTCCGGGCGTGCACCGCGGAAGCCTTGCACGACGGTATCCGGTGAGTAGGTGACCACGACGTCTTTGCCCTCGCCGATGTCGGCAAGGAGCTCGAACACGGCAGGATTCGATTCCTGGGCGTCGTCCACGAGGATGAGTTGGAGTCGTTCCCGCTCGGCAGCCAGAAAGGCCGGCGAGTCTTGGAAGATCTGTCGCGCTGTGGTGATGATGCCAGCAGGGTCAAAGGCCTCAGGCATGCGGAGGTCCAAGACATCCCGGTACTCGCTGTACAGTTCGGCGGCCGCCATCCAATCAGGCCGTCCGCATTCGTAAGCCAGCCCAACCAGGTCCTCTGCGGTACGCCCCGATTCGATGATGCGGTCGAACAACTGCCGGATCTCGTGACGGAAGCCGCGGGTAGGAAGTGCCGCTGCGAGATCCTCCGGCCAAGGCAGCTGGGATCCCGGACGGGAGTGGCCTTCCAGCAACTCCTTGATGATGAGGTCCTGCTCCGGGCCCGACAGAAGCTTCGGCGGCCGTGTCAGAGGCAATATTCCTTCCGCCTTTGCCCGCCGGATAACGTCGAAGGCGTAGGAAGCCCAGGTACGTGCCGGCGTCGTACTGAGACTGCGGTCCAGCCGTCCTGTGAAGGTGTCACGCAAGGCTGCAGCGGCGTGGCGCCCGGGAGCAAGAACGAGGACCTGTTCCGGGTCCAAGCCGTCCTCACGGACGCGGCGGACGGCGGATTCCACCAACACTGTTGATTTACCCGTTCCCGGCCCCCCGGGCACGAGGACAGGGCCGCTCCCCTGGGTGAGGGAAACGACTGCGCTCTGGTCCGGAGACAAGACAGGAGCCGCGTAGTGGGTCTCACGCGGCGGGAGCAGGCGGAGGGCTGCCGGTGCTTGGCGGGTTTTGGCAGGAGTCGCGGTCACACAGTCATTTCATCATCGGGCACCGACAATTTATGGAGTTGACGCTCCAACTGGTCCGAGATCACATCCAGTTGGTCGAAGTCGGAGTCGGTAGGCGTCCATCGGGCCGCAGTCAGGTCGACGCGCCAACGGCCTTCGCCCGTCCTCAGGAAGGCCTCGTATGCGCCATGCAGCGGGGTAGCTTCCTCCAAGTAGTGCTGCAGGGCGGCAACTTCGTGACCTGGAGGCGCTTCCCCGCTGGCCCGAAGGACCCGCCACCAGGCGACCGAACTGCCATAACGGCTCATCACTGCGCCGACCTGCCGCGGCCCACCGGCTCCCAAAAGCTCTGCGACGTCACCGTAGGAAACCGCCGAACCCGATGGAACAAGGTCCACAACGGCCAGGACCGCCGTCACATACTCCATCCGCATGTGTTCAGCGTAACGGCAGGAGTGTCGTGCCCGAATAGTGTCGGACCCAGCCGGTAGCTTGAAGACATGAGCTCCTGGAACACCCTCTCCCGCGCCGCATTCGACCTCGAGACCACCGGGAAAAACTCACGGTCAGCACGGATCGTCACCGCTTCCATCACCGTCGTGGATGCCCGCGGAGAACTCGTCGCAGAGCACGAGTGGTTGGCAGATCCCGGTGTTGAAATCCCGCTCGAAGCCAGCGAAGTGCACGGCGTCACCACAGAGAAAGCCCGTGCAGAAGGCCGACCGGCCGCAGAGGTTACACGCGAGGTGGCTGGGGTACTCCAGGGACTGTTCGACGACGGCACTCCCGTCATTGCTTTCAACGCCAGCTACGATTTCACCGTATTGGCGGCCGAGTCCGCCCGCTACGGCGTTCCCCAGCTCAGCCGCTTCCCCGTGCTGGACCCCTATGTGATGAACAAGCAGGTGGACCGGTACCGCAAGGGAAAGCGCACCCTTACCGCTTTGTGCGAGGAATACGGCGTGGACCTGACGAACGCGCATACTTCCGCTGCGGACGCTCTCGCTACGCTCCGTGTGCTGGATGCCATGGCCGGCAAATTCCCCAAGTTGCAGATGCCGGCGTCCACGCTGCACCAGCTACAAGTAGACTGGGCTGCATCCCAGGCCGCTGATTTCCAGCAGTACTTGCGGCGCAGTAAGCCCACAGCGGTTATCGAGGGCGAGTGGCCGGTCCTTCCCCCCGAAGATGCAAGCCGGGGCGGCTTCTAGCCCCGGGAACAGGCGACTGCCCGTTTTTGCGACACAAGTCACAGCAATTTCGGGATCCACATTTTCAGGGGTGGCCGCCCGCAGATTCCACCCGAGGCTCTGCCGCCGGAATAGTCTGGACCCCGAAGAGCCACTGACGGGAATTTTCTTCGGCTTAATCGAGTGTAGGCAACCATTTCTTCGATTCACCGCACCTTAGATGGCTGGTGACATAATTAAGTTTGGCGGGTTGAAGTCTGCTAGGGCAGCCAACCTTCGTATTGCTGCCGCATTCCCCGCCCACCGCGAAACGTCTCCGTGACCCGATGAAAGTGATTTCTTCATGAAATTCAAAGCCCCTAAGTGGCTGTCTGTTGCCCCCGTGGCCGCAGCCTTGGTGATTTCCCTGGCAGCATGCGGCGGAGGAACCTCCGAGCCCAGCGGCTCCCCCACCGATGCCCTGGCCGGTAGCGACCAGAAGTCGCTGGACACTTTTACCACCGCTGACGTTACGGCGCTGGACAAGATCGACAAGTCCAAGCTGGGCCTCATCACCGACGGCACCCTGCGCGTGGGCACCCTTTCCGACGCCCCGCCGAATATCTTTATTGATCCTTCCGGTAAATTCACCGGCTATGACAACGAACTCCTGCGCGCCATTGGTGACAAGCTTGGGCTCAAGGTCGAGTTTGCGTCCACTGACTTCTCAGCGCTCCTGTCCCAGGTGGGCAACAAGCAGTTCGACGTCGGATCCTCCTCGATCTCCACCACGGACGCCCGCCGCAAGACGGTCGGCTTCACCAATGGCTACGACTTTGGCTACATGGCCATCGTGACCAAGAGCGACTCCAAAGTCACCGGCTTCGCCGACGTCAAGGAAGGCCTCCGCATCGGCGTTGTCCAGGGCACCGTCCAGGATGACTACATGACGAACACCCTCAAGATCGAACCTGTCCGTTTCCCTGACTACAACACGGTCTACGGCAACGTAAAGAACGGCCAGATCGACGCGTGGGTTGCTCCTTCGCAGCAGGCCGAAGGCCAGGTCAAAGACGGCGACAACACCAAAATCGCCGAGAAGGTTGTCAACACCCAGAACTTCACCGCTTACGCCGTGAACAAGGACAACCAGCCGCTGATCGACGCCCTGAACTCCGGCTTGGACGCGGTCATTGCCGACGGCACCTGGGCCAAGCTCACGGCCGAGTGGTACAAGGACCGTCCGACTGCCGCTGAGCAGACTCCCCAGGGCTGGAAGCCGGGCAGCAAGGCCGTCCAGCTGCCCGCCAAGTAACCAAGGCGTTCCATGGATATCCTCAATCAACTAGCCCAGACCTTCTTTGACTGGGAGGCAATGGGCGAAGTCATCCCCAAGATGTTCGCCGTGGGCCTGCCCAACACCATCGTTCTGGCTGTCGTCTCAGGCATCATCGGGACCGCCCTCGGGATGCTGCTTGCCCTGATGGGGATTTCCCGGAACGCAGCAGCACGGTGGGTAGCCCGCATTTACACAGACATTCTCCGCGGGCTCCCTCCGGTGCTGACCATCCTGGTGATCGGTTTCGGCTTTGGCCCGATTATTCGCGAACTGACGGGCTCCACCAGCCCCTACCCCATGGCCATCGCGGCGCTGTCCTTGATGTCCGGCGCGTACATCGGCGAGATCTTCCGTTCCGGCATTCAGAGCGTCGACAAGGGCCAGTTGGAGGCCACGCGTGCGTTGGGCTTCAGCTACGGCTCGTCCATGCGCCTTGTGGTGGTACCCCAAGGCATCCGCCGAGTACTTCCGGCCTTGGTCAACCAGTTCATCGCATTGATCAAGGAATCGTCGCTGGTCTTCATGCTTGGCCTCCTGGCAACAGAGCGTGAAATCTTTCAGATCGGTAAGGATGCAGCTGCCAACAGCGGCAACCTGTCCCCCTACGTGGCAGCAGCCATCTTCTACCTGGCGTTGACCATCCCGCTCACGCACTTCGTCAACTTCATTGACGCCCGCATGCGCGCTGGACGCCCCGAGAAGAAGGAACCGGACGAGGCAGCGGCCGTCGTAGGAAAAGGAGCGCAGGCATGAGTGAATTCGCATCAGGGACGTTGACGGCGAAAAACATCCACTTGTCGTTCGGCAGCAACCACGTGTTGCGGGGCATCGACCTGCACGTCGAGAAGGGCACCACGGCCTCCGTGATCGGCCCGTCAGGTTCGGGCAAGTCAACGCTGCTCCGTGTGATGAACCGCCTCATCGAGCCGGATCAGGGCGACATCCTGCTGGATGGACGTTCGGTCCTCAAGGACAACCCGGACGAACTGCGTCGCCGCATCGGCATGGTCTTCCAGCAGTTCAACCTTTTTCCACATAAGACGGTTGCTGAGAATATCTCGCTGGCACTGCGCAAACTCCGTGGCATGTCCAAGGAACAGGCCCGCGACGAGGCCTTGGCCCAGCTTGACCTGGTCGGGTTGAAGCACAAAGCCGACTCGCGTCCGGCCAATCTTTCAGGGGGACAGCAGCAGCGTGTGGCGATCGCCCGCGCTCTAGCCATGAAGCCTGAGGTCATGTTCTTTGACGAAGCCACCTCCGCGCTGGACCCGGAACTCGTCAAGGGTGTCCTCGCGCTCATGACGGATCTGGCCCAGGGAGGCATGACCATGGTGGTGGTAACCCACGAAATGGGATTCTCCCGCAACGTCTCGGACATCGTGACGTTCATGGACGCTGGAGTGGTGGTTGAATCCGGGCCTCCGGAGCAACTATTCACCAATCCGCAAACGGAACGCCTTCAGGGTTTCCTTTCGGACGTCCTCTAAGGACCCCTCTCAGCAGGACTACACCCGCTACAAAGAACCCCGCCCTTCAGCGAAGGCGGGGTTCTTTGCTGTTCTCACTGCCTTGGGGCCGCTATTGACCGGCCTTGACCCGCAGCACCGTAAGCGCGGCGGCGTCCACCTTAGCCCGGAAGTCAGGATCTGCCGTGGCCTTCTGTACCACCGCCTGGTGCATCGCCGGAATACTTGTGGGATCGGCACACACCAGCATGGTTCCGCCTGCGCCAAAGAAGTTCAGGGCACGCTCGGCATCGGACCATGCTTCCAATTGGGCTGCACTGCAGAGATCATCCGAAAGGACAATTCCCTTGAAGCCGGCGTCAGCACGGAGCATCGAGTCCATCACGATCGACGAGAACGGTGCAATGTTGGCGGCGTCGATCTTGTCGTAGTAGGCATTTGAAACCATGACCCACTGGGCGCCCGACTTGATGGCCGCGTGGAACGGCTCCAGTGCGGGATCGTTCCGTGTGGTGGCCGTGTCACGGACATCGCTTGTGACGTCCGTGTTGGGAACAACCCTGCCGAGCCCCGGGAAGTGCTTCACCACCGGCTCCACGCCAGCGTCCTTCATGCCCTCGGCAAAAGCATTGCCCAGCAACGAGACGTTGGCTGGGTCGTAGCCGTACTCCCGCTGAAACTGGCCGATGGGCGCATTGGAGGGTGCGAACTGTGGGCTGGTCACTGTATCCAAGACCGGCGCGAGGTTCACGTTGACGCCTACGCTGCTAAGTTCCTTCCCCCACGTTGCAGCGTCCGCGCGGAGTTTTTCCGCCCCCGACGACGCCTGGATCAGAGCCGTGGGAATGCTGGAGAACCCCGGACCGGAGAGAACCTGGACATATCCGCCTTCTTGGTCGGTCGCCACAAAAAGGGGTACTCCGCCAGTGGTGGCAGTAGAGACCGTGCCCGTCAGCGAAGACACAAGGGACGCCGTCGGGGCAGTTCCGGCCTTACTTCGTCCGCTCAGGTAAACATTGCCGGCATGATATTTCGTCAGTGCTTGCATGGTTCCAGGTTCCGCGCCGGTAGCCTTGGCCGCCACCATGAAAAGTTGTCCCACGCGCTGCTCCAGGCTGAGGGCGGCGAGTTGCTGCTCCGTAGTTGACGGCTGGCTTGGCGGAGGCGCTGGCGCAGCAGAAGGAGGCGTGGAAGGAACCGCGGACTGGGTAGCTAACGCCGGCGGGGTTGTGGGAGCGGGCGTTCCTGAAGGCGCAGAGGGAGCCACTGACGGCGTCCCCTCCGCGGAACTTTGGCCGGAGTTCGGTGTGCCACCGGCACAGCCGGCGGCAGTCACCATAAGGACTCCGGCGGTGGCGATGCTGACACTCAGTGATGCAATGGACGGGGACTTGCGCATGGTAAACCGTGAATTCGTTGGGGGTGGGTTTCCATCTACGAGCCTACCCCGGGACAAGCGACGATGCCCCGGACAACTGCTTCAAGCAATGGCCCGGGGCATCCTCAAAGACTAGGCCGTAGCGCCCGCTGCAGCTTTCGCTGCTGCCGGAAGGGCGTCGATAATACGGTTCATCGCGGCGTCGTCATGCGCAGCGGATAGGAACCAGGCTTCGAAGACCGACGGCGGAAGGTAAACGCCGGAGTCCAGCATGGAGTGGAAGAACGGCGCGTATCGGAAGCTTTCCTGCCGCTGGGCGTCGTCGTAGTTGTGCACGCCGTGGGCAGAGGTACCAAATGCAAGCGAGAACAGATTGCCCGCGCGCTGGATGGAGTGATCCACACCAGCGGCATCCAGCGCCGAGGACAGGGCGGCAGACAACTCCAGCGAACGGGCATCCACGTAGGCGTAGACCTCAGGAGTTGCGTTGGTCAACGTTGCCACACCGGCCGCCATGGCCACTGGGTTTCCGGACAGCGTACCGGCCTGGTAGACCGGGCCTACGGGAGCGAGGTAGTCCATGACGTCGGCACGGCCGCCGAGTGCAGCCGTCGGCATTCCGCCGCCGATGACTTTGCCGAAGGTGAGCAGGTCCGGAGCCCAGCCTTCCTGACGACCGGTCAATCCCCAGTAGCCGGCGTAGCCGGTGCGGAAGCCGGTAAGGACTTCGTCGAGGATAAGGAGCGCACCGTTTTCCTTGGTGATACGGGATAGGCCCGCGTTGAAGCCTTCGCCCGGGGTGACGACGCCCATGTTCGCCGGAGCCGCTTCCGTGATGACGGCAGCGATGTTTTGGCCGTGGGCAGCGAAGGCAGCCTCGACGGCAGCGAGATCGTTGTAAGGCAGAACCAGGGTCTCAGCTGCGGTGGCCTCTGTGACACCGGCAGAGCCGGGCAGTGCCAACGTGGCGACACCGGATCCTGCAGCCGCCAGCAGTCCGTCCAAGTGCCCGTGGTAGCAACCGGCGAACTTGATGATCAGGTTGCGGCCAGTAAAACCGCGGGCCAGGCGAACGGCCGTCATGGTGGCTTCAGTTCCGGTGGACACCATCCGCAGGCGTTCGACGGCGGACACCCGGTCCTTGACGATCGCGGCAAGGTTGGCTTCATCCGGTGTCGAGGCTCCGAAGGAAAGGCCCCGGTCCACAGCTGCGTGAACGGCGTCAAGCACGGCAGGGTGGGCGTGGCCCAACAGCGCCGGCCCCCAGGAGCAGACGAGGTCTACGTATTCCTTACCGTCGGCGTCCGTCAGGTAGGCGCCCTTGGCGGACACCATGAACTTCGGAGTGCCGCCCACTGATCCGAAGGCCCGCACCGGCGAGTTCACGCCGCCGGGCATCAGGGACCGGGCACGGTCGAAAAGCTGGTCGGACACAGGGGTGTTTGAAGTCATGGTTCCTATTCTTTCAGTGATTCAGGAGCGGCATGGCCGCCATCTAGGATGCTGCGGCCAGCAGCTCAGCAACCCGCGGGGCCACCTCGGTGCCGTAAAGCTCGATGCAGCGCATCATGGATTGATGCGGCAACGTTCCATTGCTGTATTTGAGGTCGAAGCGGTCCACACCAAGGTTCCGCTTGAGAAGGGCGATTTTCTGCGCCACAGTTTCGGGGGAACCAACGTAGAGGGCACCCTCAGGGCCGCACATGGCATCAAACTCGCCACGGTTGCCTGGGCCCCAGCCACGCTCGGCGCCGATCCTGTTGCGCTGCTCCAGCCAATGCGGAAAGAGTTCCTCGCGGGCGGCCTCGTCCGTGTCGGCTATGAATCCGGGCGAGTGAGTTGCTATCTGCCGCATCGGATGGCCGTACTTGGCCATCGCTTCACGGTAAAGGTTAACCAATGGCGCGAAGCGGCGCGGCTCTCCTCCAATGATGGCGAAGATGATGGGGTAACCATATTCGGCACAGCGCAGCACGGACTCAGGTGTACCTCCCACGCCAATCCAGGCCGGCAGCAAGTGATGCTGCAGTTTGGGGTATACCTGCAGCCCATTCACGTTGGGCCGTGTGCGCCCCTCCCAATGAACCGGTTTCTGCGCGCGGACCTTATCGAACAACTCCAGTTTTTCCTCGAACAGGACTTCGTAGTCCGCCAGGTCCAAACCAAACAGCGGGAACGACTCCACGAACGAGCCCCTGCCGAGCATCACCTCAGCCCTGCCGTTGGACAACGCATCCACGGTGGCGAAGCGCTGGAAAACCCGGATCGGATCATCGGAGCTGAGCACGGTAACGGCCGAGCCCAAGCGAATCCGCGAGGTCACTGTGGCTGCCGCTGCAAGGAAGACCTCGGGCGCGGACACGGCGAAATCGCGGCGGTGATGTTCGCCCACACCAAAGGCATGGATTCCGACGGCGTCAGCCAGTTTCGCTTCCTGGAGCAACTCGCGCAGGACGCGGGCATGCTCCTTGGGGTTCCCATCGGCATCCACACCGGCGTCGCCGAAAGTGTTCAGGCCGAGCAGGATCTCGTGGGCCCCCACAGGAGCGGTGGGGTCGGAGGAAACGGATGTCATTAGGACTCCTTCAGCCAGCCTGCCAGTTCGGAGGCCCAGTAGGTCAGGACGGTGTCGGCTCCGGCACGCTTGATGCCGAGGACGGACTCGGTGATGGCACCGCGCCTGTCGATCCAGCCGTTGGCTGCGGCCGCTTCGATCATGGCGTACTCGCCCGAGATTTGGTAGGCCGAGACCGGCACCGGGCTCATGGCAGCGACGTCGGCCAGGATGTCCAGGTAACTCATGGCCGGCTTGACCATCACCATGTCGGCGCCTTCTTCGAGGTCCAGCTCAACTTCCAAGATGGCCTCCCGACGGTTGGCCGCGTCCATCTGGTAGGTCCGGCGATCGCCCTTGAGTTGCGAATCCACGGCCTCACGGAACGGGCCATAGAACGCTGACGCGTACTTAGCCGCATAGGCAAGAACGGCGGTGTTCCGGTGTCCGGATTCTTCCAGTGCTTGACGGATCACCGCGATCTGGCCGTCCATCATTCCCGAGGGGCCCAGCACATGGGCTCCGGCGTCGGCCTGCGCTACAGCCATCCGGCCGTAGATCTCCAGCGTGGCGTCGTTGTCCACATAGCCATCGGAATCAAGGACGCCGCAGTGGCCGTGGTCCGTGAATTCATCGAGGCAAACGTCGCCCATGATCACCAGGTCATCGCCCACCTCGGCCTTGACGTCACGAATGGCCTTGTTAAGGACGCCTTCAGGATCCAACGAGGCGGTGCCTTGCGCATCACGTACCGCAGGCACGCCGAAAAGCATGATGCCTCCGACGCCCAACTCCACGGCTTCGGCGGCGGCCCGCTTCAGGGACTCGGTGGTGTGCTGGACGACCCCCGGCATGGAACTGATGGGGCTCGGTTCAGTGAGTCCCTCCCGGATGAACGCCGGAAGGATCAGGTCCGCGGGCGCCAGGCGGGTCTCGGCGGTGAGCCTGCGCATGGCGGGAGTTGTGCGCAAGCGGCGGGGACGATGGTTCGGAAAGCTCATTGCGGGTTCCCTTCGTTGGCGAAAATAGATTCCAAGGCGGCCACAATGCCGTCCGGGGTTGGTTCTTTGGCTGTGACTGCAACGGTGAGGCCGATCCGCGAGGCCTCTGCCGCCGTCGGACGTCCAATGGCGACGAAGCGGCAGGTGCCCAATGCCGGAAATAGCTGGGCGATGCGGCGTGCAGCGCTGGGAGAAGCAGCCACTACGGCGTCCACGGTTCCGGCATCGAGTGCGGTCCGTGCCTGTTCCGTGCTGAGCGTCGGCGGAACGTCAAAGGCGGAAAGCACGACGCCGGAGGGAAGTTCCGCTGAAAGGCGAAGTTCGGCACGGGCCGGGTAATCGACCGTGTGATAGGCGACAACGGCGGTCACGTCCGCCCCGGCAGCGGCCAGGCCTTCCCGCAGGCGCGGCGAGGCTATGTCAGCCTGAGGCAGGAAAACCCGTCCGCTGGACGCGTCCCACACAGCAAGCAAACCCTCGGCCGACTGGACGTCCGCAGGCGCCAAGGCGACAGGGAGGCCAACGGATTCAATGACCTGACGGGAGGAGGGACCGATGGCGGCCACCTTCGTGCCGGCTGGGACAAGATCCGCCAGGGCAATGCCCCGCTGAGCAGCTTTGTCCAACAAAACCCGCACAGTGGTGATGCTGCTGATCACCATCCAGTCGAAGTCGCCAGCCACTAAACGTTCCAAGGCGGCGTCAAGGGAAACTTGGTCCCCCGCCTTCTCAAAATCGATGAGCGGCAGCACCAGTGGCTCCGCTCCCAAACCGCTCAAAAGCGACGCCAGAGGACGCGCACGGTCGGCGGTCCTGGTAATCAGGACGCGCCGACCGGTCAGCCCGCTCAATTCATGCGTCTCAGGACGCCGCAAGGTCCGCGATCTCCGCGGCGCCGGCAGCGAGCAGGAGCTCCGCCACTTCGATGCCGAGCAACGTGGCTCCGACTTCCGTGAGACCGTCGGTGGCTTTCTTCTCGCGCACAGTCTTGGTGCCATCCACGGCACAGACCACTGCTTCAAGGTGCAGCATGCTGCCCTTGCGGAAGGCGTAGGCACCCACAGGAGCTGCACATCCGGCTTCAAGCCTGGCCAGGACTGCACGCTCGGCCGTGACGGCGAGGCGGGTGTCGTCGTCGTTAAGCGCCGCAAGGGCCTGAGCGAGCACCCCGTTTGACCCTTCGCTGGAACCCGCCAAACGCGGGGCATCGTTGGTCCGGCATTCGATGGCCAAGGCGCCCTGTCCGGGAGCGGGCAGCATGACATCGGATTCGAAGAACTCGCTGACAGTGTCCAGGCGGTCCATGCGCTCCAAGCCCGCAGCGGCCAGCACCACGGCGTCGAGGTCGCAGGACTTGCCCGGAACAACTTCATCGGTGGTGTTTCCCGGCAGTCCCGGGACACGGCCAAGGCGCGTGTCCACGTTTCCGCGGATATCGAGTACCTCAATGTCCGGACGTGCAGCCCGTAGTTGAGCGGCCCGCCGTGGCGAGCCTGTGCCTACTTTGGCGCCGCCTGGCAGCTCGGCAAGAGTCATACCGCCGCGTGCACAGAGAACGTCACGGACATCCACCCGCTTGGGTGTTGCGGCGATGCTCAGGCCAAGTGCGGCCCCCGTCGGCAGGTCCTTCAGGGAGTGCACGGCGACATCACAGGTCTCAGCGAGCAAGGCATCCCGCAGGGCAGCAACGAACACACCCGTACCGCCCATCTGGGAAAGGGATCCGGTTTTTACGTCGCCCTCGGTCTTGATGTGCACGAGCTCCACCGGGAAGCCGCCGACGGCGGCCAACTGGTCCGCAGTTTGCTGCGTCTGCGTCAGGGCAAGTTTGCTCGCCCTGGTGCCGATGCGAACAGTCACTTGGCGGCCTCCGGAGCGGGGTAAGCGTCGTGGCCGATACCGATACCGGCGCCAACTTCGGAGATGACGGGTTTTGCCCCGCGGAAGTTCTCGCAGCAGTTGGGACGGCACACGTCGTACCAGGGGCCAAGGTCCGTAACGTGGGGACGCTCGGCGATGTTGTTTTCCACCGTGCGTTCGCAGATCAGGTCCACCAAGCCGGACACGAAAGCCGCGTGCGTACCCGGGGTGGGCACACGCGTGGCCTCGATGTTCAGGTTCTTGCAAGTCTCCAGAGCCTCGGTGTCGAGGTCCCAGGCAACTTCCATGTGGTCGCTGACAAAACCAAGGGGAACAATGACCACACCGCGGACGCCTTCCGGAGCGATCTCCTCGAGGTGGTCATTGATATCAGGTTCCAGCCAGGGAATGTGCGGTGCGCCCGAGCGGGACTGGTACACGAGGTCCCAAGCCACGTTAGGTGCTACAGCGTCCATGATGGCTTTGGCGTTGGCAAGGTGCTGTGCAGCGTAGGCGGAACCTTCAGCAAATTCGCGCGGTTCGTCCTCGGACTTGCCTGCGGCCTCTGCATCCCGGGTAGGAATGGAGTGGGTGGCGAACAGCACTCGAATTTTCGAATCCGGGTCGGCTTCGCCTGCTGCGGCGAGCTTCCCACGGATCTCCTCCAAGCCGGCGGCAGTTCCCTCGAGGAAGGGCTGGACTACTCCGGGGTGGTCAAAGTACTGGCGGATCTTGTCCACTTCAAGCTTGCCGTCCAAACCAGTTTCGGTCAGCGCAATACCAATGTCCTCGCGGTACTGGCGGCAGCTGGAGTAACAGGAGTAGATGCTGGTGGTGAGCATCAGGAGCCGGCGGTGTCCGGCGTCGTAAGCGTCCTGCAGGACCGGCGCGATGTACGGGTCCCAGTTCCGGTTTCCCCAGAGGACCGGCAATTCGATGCCGCGCTGTGCGAGTTCGGCCTCGATCGCGGCCTTCAGCTCGCGGTTCTGTTGGTTAATGGGGCTGATTCCACCAAACGCCCGGTAGTGGTGCGAGACCTCTTCGAGGCGCTCATCCGGGATGCCGCGACCCCGGGTGACATTGCGCAGGAAGGGAATGACGTCTTCCTGGCCTTCAGGACCACCAAAGGATGCGAGCAGCACGGCGTCGTACCGCTTGGGTTCCTGCCGCCCACGCTCAGTGATGGCGTTCGGTGCTGTGGAGACAACGGGCTGGGTCATGCCAGGACCTCTGCAATCTCGGCAGCCGTGACGCGGCGACCGGTGTAGAAGGGGATTTCTTCGCGAACGTGGTGGCGCGCTTCGGTGGACCGCAGGTGACGCATCAGGTCTACGAGGTCCACCAGTTCAGGTGCTTCGAGCCCGAGGATCCATTCCCAGTCGCCCAGGGCAAACGAGGAGACAGTGTTGGAAATGACCTGCGGGAATTCGCGCCCAAGAAGGCCATGGTCGCGGAGCATCTTGCCGCGCTCGTCCGTGGGCAGCAGGTACCACTCGTAGGAACGCACAAATGGGTAGACGCAAAGCCAGGTGCTGGGCTCGACGCCGCGGGCATAGGCCGGCACGTGGCTCTTGGAGAACTCGGCTTCGCGGTGCACGCCCATGGCGGACCAGACGATGTCTGTACCTGCGAAGAGCTTGCTGCGGCGGATGGCGCGGACGGCGGATTGCAGGTCCTCCGGCTTGGGCCCATGGAGCCACACCATGATGTCAGCATCCGAGCGCATGGCCGAGACGTCGTAGCTGCCCCGGAGGATCACGCCGCCCTCCGCGAGCTTCTCCGCGAGGGCTTCGAATTCCTGTGCAGCATCGCCGCTGCGCAGGACGTCGGCCGAGCGCTTGAAGACCGTCCACAGCGTGTAGAACTGTTCTTCGGTTTCAGCAGTTTTAGTGACAGATTCGGCAAAAGTGTGGCTCATGGTTCAAGTTTGCCCCGCGCCAGCCCCTAAGTCGAAACGGATCAGTTCTACAAGCCGTAGAAGTGATGTAAATCACAAACCAGGCGGTCCGTCGGCTCGTACGGCGGCGAGTTGCGCCCGCGTATCAGCCACTACCGCGGCAAGGCCGTTTCCGGCCAACCAGCCACCCACCAGGGTGAGTCCGTCGGCCGTGGCGCACACCTGGCGGACTTGCGCCACACGCTGTTTATGACCGACGGCGGCGAACGGCAAGGCACCCGCCCACCGCACCACATCCCAATCAACGATGTCCGTCTGCGATATGGGAACGGTCAGCAGCGCGGAAGCATCCTCCAAAGCTGCGGCCAGCAGCGATTCATCATCGAGGACAACATCCCTGCCTCTGCCGGCTTCTTCGCGCCGACCGTAGGAAAGACGCAAAACGTGCGTGCCAGGACCGGCCTCATCAGCCAGCCAGTCCCACTTGGCCGTTGCATGCGTTAGTGCCTTAGCCTTGATCCCCGGCGTTTCAGGTGCCACCAGGATTCCTGTCCCCCGCGGCCTGCCGTCGAGCTGGGGCAAGTCCACCACCATCGTCACAAGACTCACCAGCGGCCCGGGAGCCGGGCGGAGGCCGGACAGCTCAGGCACGGACTTCTCCAGCAGCGCAACAGCGGCCGGACCGTCAAGCGCAACCACCAGCCTGCCGGCGTCGTACGTGGCATCGCCCGCGGTGACCCGCCAGCCATCCTGCGTCTTCACGACGTCGTCGGCGTGTTGACCCGTGAGCAACTCGACCCCACGTTCCCGAAGGTCCGCCACGAGCGCGTCCACAAGGGTGTTCATTCCACCCTTCAAGCCCGCGACGGCGGAACCCGCCTTAGCCGGTCCGGAGGCACCTCCGGACGCGCTTCCGGAACCGGCCGGGGATCCCTTGGCAGCTTTTCGTTGAGCCGCAACAGCTGCAGCCAATGAGCCTTGGGCGCGGATGCCCGCGCGCAGCCCGGGGGCCACCATGTCAACATCCAACAGGGCAGGGTCGGCCGAGTGAACGCCACCCACTACGGGGGAAACAAGCCGTTCAAGAACTTTTTTGCCCATGCGGGCACGGACCAAAGAGGAAACGCTGGTGACGTCTGAGGACGTTCCAACGGAGGCCGGGAGCCACCGATCCATGGAGGCCCTGATGGCTCCGGCGAGGCCCAAAGAACGCCGCACCTCGGGGTCCCAAGGGTTCGCTGGAATCCCAAGCACTCCAGTTTTGGGGAGCTCTTGCGGCCCGTCCGGCAGCTGCACCCAAGCGCCGCCCGGGTGCGGAGCCACGATCCTATCCGCCAGTCCAAGTTCACGTGCAAGGTCGGCTACGGCTGTGGACCGCGTGGCGAACGATTCCGCTCCGCTGTCCAAGCGCAGCCCGGCAACAACGTGGCTGCCCACGCAGCCGCCCCAGGCCTGGCTTGCCTCAAGGACAGTAACCGCAGAACCGGCCGCGGCCAGTTCCCGTGCGGCGATCAGGCCCGAGATCCCACCGCCCACTACGACGGCGGTTGGTCCTGCTGCTGCTTTGGGCGTTGTGTGCCCCCCGCGCATTGTTCCTACTCCGTGGGGATGGAGTGAATGAGCTCCACGACGCGGGTCAGCACTGTTGGGTCCGTTTCGGGAGGAACTCCGTGGCCAAGGTTCAGTACGTGGCCCGGGGCATGGGAACCGGCGGCGATGACTTCGCGGACGTGGGCTTCAAGGACCTCCCACGGAGCAGACAGAAGAGCGGGGTCGATGTTGCCCTGAAGCGGCACAGTGCCACCGAGCCGACGGTTTGCCTCGTCCAAGGGCAGCCGGTAGTCCACGCCCACGACGTCCACTCCGACGTCGCGCATGGCAACCAGCAGTTCGGAGGTGCCGGTGCCAAAGTGGATCAGCGGCGCCCCAAGTCCACGAACGTGGTCAAGCGCGCGGGTGGATGCCGGCGCCACGTACTTGGTGTAGTCGGCCAGGCCCAGCGATCCGGCCCAGGAGTCGAAGAGCTGCGCTGCCGAAGCGCCTGCCTCAAGTTGGGCCTGGAGGAACATGCCGGAGGTATCGGCAGCCCAGTTGGCCAACGCGGCCCAGGTCTCGGGATCCGCATGCATCATGGTCCGCGGGCCGAGGTGGTCACGCGAGGGCTTCCCTTCAACCATGTAGGCAGCGAGCGTGAAGGGCGCACCGGCAAAGCCGATGAGCGGGGTCTTTCCCAGCTCGGCAGCCGTCAGGCGGACGGCTTCACGGATGGGCTCCAGCGCTTCCCACGTCAGCGTGGGCAGGGCAGCAACGTCGGCTGCTGTCCGGACTGGCTTATCCAGGACGGGTCCCACGCCGGGGACGATGTCCACACCGACACCGGCGAGCTTCAGCGGAATGACGATGTCCGAGAAGAAGATGGCGGCGTCCACATCGTGGCGGCGGACAGGTTGGAGGGTAATCTCGGCGGCGAGTTCCGGGCGAAGGCAGGAGTCCAGCATGGCTACGCCCTCGCGCACCTTCAAGTACTCCGGAAGGGAACGGCCAGCCTGGCGCATGAACCACACCGGCCTGCGGGAGGGCGTGCCGCCGCGGTATGCCGTAATCAGCGGCGAGTCCGAGGTCCGACCGTCCTTCAGCGGGTGGTTGGCGTCGAGGGTTCCCGCCGGGGCGTTGGAGGCCGTACTGTTGGATGCTGCCGCGCTAGAAGTCATGCTTTCGATTGTGCCGAAAATCCGGGGCAAAAGATAACGACAAGCTGTCACGTCGCGCCCCGCCCGGGCCGTTGTGGCCGGGATCACTCGCCTGCGTGTGGATCACCACGGCGCCACATTGTTCTACCGGGCTACGAAAAAGCTATGATTGGGGTGCTGTGGTTCTTTTCTCATTGGTGGCTACACACGCCGACATCGACCTCGAAACTGTCGCTCAGTTGAGCAACGGTTCCTCTGAGCTTGCCTCGGCAGCCCTGACCGACTCTTCTGTGGTCTCCGGAGCCGTGGTCCTCGCAACGTGCAACCGCTACGAGGTTTACGGCGAGACCGCTAACGGCGCTGACCTTGAGGCAGCCCGCTCCGCCCTCGTTTCACAGATCAGTGAACTCAGCGGGCTCAATGAGCAACTCGTCTCCCGCTCGTTTGCCACCCACACCGGCCCTGACGTTACCCGGCACCTCTTCGCTGTGAGCGCCGGACTGGATTCAGCCGTCGTGGGTGAGCGTGAAATTGCAGGCCAGGTTCGCCGGGCACTGATCACCGCCCAGCAGGAAGGCACCGCCAGCTCCGGACTCGTACGTCTCTTCCAAGCGGCCTCCAAAACCGCCAAGGATGTTGGTGCGCAAACCGCCCTCGGCTCCCGTGGGCTTTCGATCGTGTCTGTCGCGTTGGACCTGGCCACAGACCTCGCCGAGAACGACGATTGGTCCACGAAGAAAGTGGTCGTCTTCGGAACCGGGGCCTACGCCGGCGCTACCATGTCACTTCTCCGTGAGCGCGGCTGCACGGATGTTTCCGTTTATTCTTCATCCGGCCGCGCCGAAGGCTTCGTCGCGACCCGCGGTGGAACAGCACTCGACGCCGACACTCTTCCCGCTGCTGTTGCCGCAGCTGACGTCATGATCGGCTGCAGCGGCTCCGACAACCGGGTGGAGGCCGCAGACCTCGCCCGTGTCCGGGAAAATTCGGGCAAGCCTTTGATTGCGATCGACCTCGCCCTCACCCATGATTTCGATCCCGCAGTGGGCGAACTCGACGGCGTAGAACTCCTGACGCTCGAATCCGTTCGGCTCGCGGCGCCCCAGGAACAAGCGGAGTCACTCTCGCAGGCCAGCGCAATCGTCAACGGTGCCGCGACGTCATTCGAGTCCGAACGCGAAGCCCGCTCCGTGGATACCGCCATCGTGGCGCTCCGCCGCCACACCATGAACGTCCTGGACGCGGAGATGGAAAAAGTTCGCGCCCGTCACGGCTGTACTGCCGCTGCCGAAGAGGTGGAGTTCGCCCTGCGCCGAATGGTCAAGCAACTCCTGCACATCCCCACCGTCCGGGCGCGTGAACTGGCAGCAAACGGCCAGCAGGACGACTACGTTGCCGCGCTTGAGGCCCTCTACGGCATCCAGGTGGAACAGCCCCAGGCTGTAGCCCCGGCCGCCGAGTGCCCGGTGGATCACGAGCAACTCCGCTCCGAAAGCGCCTAGCCGCCAGATTGCCGCCCACCGGTCAGTCGGGTCGCGTTGGCTGGGCACCCACTACTCCGCCTAGTAGACGGGCTTCTCCGGTTCCACATCCCGCACCCAGGCGAGGATACCGCCGTCGAGATGGCTGACGCGGGTATAGCCCGCCTTCCGTGCCGCTTCCAAGACTGCAGCCGAGCGCGTCCCGGCCTTGCAGTGGAACACTATGTCCTTGTCCTGCGGCAGCTCTACCCACGCCTCGCCGGAGAGAATGCGGCCCTGCGGAATGAGGCGCGAGCCATCGATGCTCACGATGCTGTGCTCTCCGGACTCACGGACATCCACGAGTTCGAAGTCCCGCTCCCCCAGCTCCCGTTCGGCCAGCATCCCGGCGAGTTCCTTGGCCGTAACAGTGTGAGCCTGATCCGTGGCCGCCGGTGGCGTCACGCCGCAGAAGGCTTCGTAGTCGGTCAGTTCCGTGATGGGTTCCGCTTCCGGATCCTTGGAGACCCTAATCTCCCGCCAGCTTCCGCCAAGGGCGTCAAAGAGCGCCACGCGGCCGAGCAAAGAACGCCCGACGCCGGTGATCAACTTCACGGCTTCAGTCACCATGAGCGATCCAACCGCTGCGCACAGCATGCCGAACACACCGCCCTCACCGCAGGACGGCACAGACCCGGCGGGAGGCGCCTCCGGGTAAAGATCCCTGTAGGTGGGCCCGTGTTCAGCCCAGAAGACGCTCACCTGGCCGTCAAAACGGAAGATGGAGCCCCAGACATAAGGCTTGCCGAGGATGGCAGCGGCGTCGTTCACAAGGTACCGCGTGGCAAAGTTGTCGGCACCGTCCAGGATGAGGTCATATTGCGCAAACAGCTCCAAGGCGTTGGAAGAGTCGAGCCGCATGTCATGCAGGACCACGTTGACCAAGGGGTTGAGCTCTGCAATGGCATTACGCGCGGATTCGATCTTGGGCGTACCCACGTCCTTCACACCATGGATGACCTGTCGCTGCAGGTTGCTGAGGTCCACCACATCGTCGTCCACAATGCCAAGGGTGCCCACGCCGGCGGCGGCCAAGTAGAGCAATGCCGGTGACCCAAGGCCTCCGGCGCCGATGACGAGGACCTTGGCGTTCTTCAGCCTGCGTTGGCCCAGGGCGCCAATTTCGGGAATGATGAGATGCCGGGAGTACCGTTCCACCTCGGCCGGCGTGAGTTGCGCGGCGGGTTCGACGAGGGGCGGCAGGACAGCGGGCGCAGCAGTGTGGGCAGCAACAATTGAGGCCATACCCCAATGTATGCCTGCAGATGCCGCCCGGTCATATTACCCCCCGGTAGAGTAGTCATAACTGCAAAGGAAAGGCGGCAGACTGTGGCTGACGGCACACGGGCAAACGATGGAGCACCGGCCAAGCTGGAACGGGCAGGTACAACGCGTTCACCAAGGTTGCCGCGGGACGAGCGCCGCGCGCAGTTGCTGAACGCGGCGTTGGAAGTTTTCGTCTCCAACGGCTTCCACGGGGCGGCCATGGACGAAATCGCGGAAGCCGCCCATGTGAGCAAACCAGTGCTTTACCAGCACTTCCCTTCCAAGCGCGAGCTTTATATGGCTCTCTTGGACAGCCACTTGGCAACTTTGACGCAGCTGATGCTCGACGCCTTGAACTCCACCACGGACAACAAGGAACGCGTCAAGGCCGTCATGCGCGCCTATTACAGGTTCATCGCCGACGACGACCAAGCCCACCGCCTGGTCTTCGAGTCGGACCTCATCAACGACCCCGACGTCAGCTCGCGTTTGGAGACTTTCAACAAAACGTTCGCGGACGCCGTGGCGCACGTGATTGCGGAGGACACCAAGCTGCCCCCGCTTGAAGCGCAGCTCCTTGGGCGTGGGTTGGCCGGAATGGCGCAGGTCAGCGCCCGTTATTGGCTTGAAACGGATGGAAATCTGGACCTCGATGTGGCCAGCGATCTGATCTATCGTTTAGCTTGGCGCGGAATCAGTCGTTTCCCCAAAGAGTCCTAGGCTACAAATAGAGGACTGACTTAACCCTTGATTGGCTTGGAGGCCTTGCTGTGGAAGTAAAGATCGGCATTCAGAACGTTGGCCGTGAGATCGTGCTCGAATCCGCTTTGGATGCCGACGCGGTTGCCAAGATCGTGGCCGAGGCCGTAACCAAGGGCTCCGAACTCCGCCTGACGGACGAAAAGGGCCGCCAGATCATCGTTCCGGGCAACGTCCTGGGCTACGTGGAGATCGGCGCCGAGGAAGTCCGCCGTGTAGGCTTCGGCGCCCTCTAGCTTAATCTCCACGTTTCGTCGTCCGCTAAGGAGTTTTTATGCTTTCTCTCGTCGTGGTGGTTCTGGCCACCATTGCCACCGGATTCATCGTGTGGGCCAACGACAAGCGGCACGGAAAATACGGGATCGCTCTGCCGGCCGGCGTCTCAGCAACTGTCGGCACGTTGAGCTGGATCGCATTCATCAGCGCCGGATTGGGCTACCAGCCGGGCGCGACATGGATTCCGTGGGTCCTGCCAATTGCGCTCGGGACTGCCGCAGCGGTTGCCGTGGTGCTCTTCCTGGGCCGGACCCGAACGAAGCACGACACTGCGGCGCTCACCAAGGCGCTGCGGCTTTAGGCCTTAAGCCCCCGAGACGGCAGTTAACACCAATGGTCGAGCTTTGGATTGGTGTTAACTGCCATCTCGGCGCTTCAGGTTGGCGGATACCGCTCAGGCTGCGCGGCTGCACCTATCCTTGCGGCCGCTTCGCTCACAGCGGTGGCAGCGGCAACGTCACGTTTCGTCACTTGGCCGCCCGCATCGTGGGTTACGTAGCGGAGAAAAACCCTGTTGTAGCGCCACTCCAGATCCGGGTGGTGATTTTGATCCTCCGCGATCCCTCCAACCGCGGCAATGAGCGCAAGCGCGTCCGCCGCCGTCGAGGTTTTATAAACAGTCACCAAGCCACCCTGGTACTTCCAGTCCGGAAGGTCCCCGAGGGCATCGTTGACGGCTGCCTCGGTCAGTTGCTCGTCCGTACCTGCCATGACTGCTCCTTCATCAGAGGAACTCTGCCCGGCCCTCCATCGCCGAGGATGCGAGTGCGTGCTCCCGCCGCGGAATCCGGCCCGCCTGCTTGGCCAGCCTACCGGCGATCACGGCGTGTTTGAAGGCCTCGCCCATCTGCACCGGGTTTTGCGCGCGCGTTACGGCGGTGGCAAGCAGAACGGCGTCGCAACCCAATTCCATGGCGAGGGCAGCATCGGAGGCTGTGCCGATCCCCGCATCGAGCACCACGGGCACGGAGGCCCGGGACACAATGAGCTCAATGTTGTGCGGATTGAGGATGCCAAGGCCGGTCCCGATGGGCGAACCCAAGGGCATGACGGCTGTTGCACCCAGATTCTCGAGCCTGAGCGCCAGTACGGGATCGTCATTGGTGTAGGCGAATACCTTGAAGCCGCGGTTCACCAACTGCTCCGTTGCATCCACCAGTTCCACGGCGTCGGGAAGGAGTGTGTGTTCGTCCGCGATGACTTCCAGCTTCACCCAATCGGTCTCAAGTGCTTCCCGAGCAAGCTCGGCAGTCATCACGGCGTCCTTGGCCGTGAAACAACCAGCAGTATTGGGCAGCACGCGGATGTTATGGTCCACCAGCAGTTGGAACAGGGAGCCCGTTTCGGCGGGCGAATAGCGGCGCATCGCCACTGTGGTGAGTTCGGTTCCCGAAGCCAGGAGCGCTGATCCCAAGCCATCGAGGCTCGGCGCGCCTCCAGTACCCATGATGAGGCGGGAACCAAATTCGACGCCGTCGATCACCAGAGCGTCGGTGCGGACGTCAACGTTTGCTGTTGTCATGATTAGCCTCCCTGGACTGCTGTTACGAGTTCGAGTTCGTCTCCGTCGGCGAGCGCTGTCACGGACCATTGGCTGCGTGGCACTACCTCGGAATTGCGTGCGACAGCGACTCCCAGCTTGCCGCCGTCGGCCGCTTGTCCGCGGGCGTCCAAGGCGCGACCGGTGACGGCTGTGACGAGGGTACTGACGGATGCTTCGTCAGAGACTGCGTGGTCGGTTCCGTTCACTTTAATGTTCATGCTGTTTCCTTGGTGGTGGTTCGTCCTGCTGGTGTGAGTGCTCGGGCAACAGGGGCGTTGCTCTCGAAACGATGGGGCATAAAGGGGACCCATCGGGGGTCCGCTGAGCCACTAACCATGAGTTCCCCCACGATCTTGGCGGCCACGGGAGTCAGGAGGACTCCGTGGCGGAAGAATCCCGTGGCGATCACCAGGCCCTCGATGTCGGCGTTGGAAGCACCGACCCGCCCGAGCAGCGGGGCGTTGTCCGGAGTTCCGGGCCGGGCGCGGGCGGTTGCTTCAAGGAGTTCCAGTTCAGCCACTGCGGGGACCAATACTTGGGCGTCCCTCAGCAATTGGTAAACGCCACCCGCCGAGACCGCGTTGGAAGAGGCTGACAACCCGTCTTCGCGTTGCGTCGCTCCTATCACCACAGTTCCGTCGTCCCGGGGCACGATGTAGACAGGTACTCCACGAACCATTCCGCGAATCGTTGATGTGACCAAGGGGCGCAGGTGATCGGGGACGCGGAGCCGGAGGATGTCACCATAGACCGGCCTTACCGGAAGGCTCAGACCATCAGGGAGACCGGACAACCTGGACGCGCCCAGCCCGTTGGCCACCACGGTCTCTCCGGCGAGCACATAGACTCCTGATTCAAGCTCCACTCCTGCGACCCGCCCGCCTTCCCACAGCAAACCGTGCGCCCTGGAAGCAACGGCGAATCCGTCCTCGGCTCCCGATACCCAGGAACTGTCATCTGGCGAATGGGCTGCGAGTCCTGCCAAGAGGCATGCCGCGAGTCTTCTCGGATCGACTTGGTGGTCGGCAGGAATGTCAAAAGCGCAGGAGATCTGCGGACTGAGGAGCGGCTCCCGTTGCCTCGCGTCCCGCAGAGCGAGAGGTTCGACTCCCAAGCCGGCGGCAAGCTGGACCGACCTTAGGTCAGCAAGCGCCCGGCGGTCGGCTGCGTCGGCACCCACGGCGAGGGTCGGCGTCGTGCGGTATCCGCTGTCCTCTGAGCCTCGATGCAGTCCGTCCACAAAAGAGGGCCACAGCTGGGAAGACTCAAGCATTAGGTCAAGAAGATCTTCTTCCTGGTAATGGAGTTCGCTGACGGGTGCAAGCATGCCGGCCGCTGCGAAGGACGCGCCGGAAGCGGGCGTGGGGTCGATCAGCGCAACTGAACGGCCCAATCGTCGGGCTTCGTGAGCGATGCCGAGGCCTATGACGCCGGCACCAATGACGGCAACGTCTGCATGAAGAGGGGTATGGCGGGGATCTGCCATTTGTTTCCTTCCCTACGCCGGTACTAGCCGGATCAGGTCAAGCGGTCGGCGCTGAAGCCCTCTCAGCCGGACAGTCATATGACGAATGTCGCGGCTCCCGCAGTACGAGCCCAGTTTAGAGGAACTACTCTGGTTCCCATGACTCAGCCTGACGCTCTTGCCTCCGCCCGCCTCTACCTGTGCACAGATGCCCGCAAGGAGCAGGGCGATTTTGAGGACTTTGTGGACGCCGCTTTCGAAGGCGGCGTGGACATCATCCAACTCCGCGACAAGACCCTGGAAGCTGCCGAGGAACTGGAGATGTTGGCCGTCCTGCGGAGCGTCGCACAACGTCACGGACGGCTTTGGGCGGTCAACGACCGGGCCGATGTTGCCAGCATTTCCGGGGCTCCCGTGTTCCACATCGGGCAAAAGGACCTGCCCCTGACGGCCGCCCGGACACTCCTGCCGAACGCCACCGGCATAGGACTCTCCACCCACACAACAGAACAAATCGATGCAGCTGTGGCCACTTCCCGAGGGCCCTTGGGACTGGACTATTTTTGCGTGGGCCCAGTGTGGGCAACACCCACCAAACCCGGCCGCGCTGCTGTCGGTTTGGATCTGGTCACATATGCCGCAGAAGCGGTCAAGCGTTCAGCCGACGGTGTGACCCTCCCGTGGTTCGCCATTGGCGGCATCGACCTCAGCAACGTTGAACAGGTTGTGAAAGCGGGTGCCAGCCGGATCGTGGTGGTCCGGGCCATCACAGCGGCAACGGACCCGACGGCGGCGGCCAAGTCGCTGCTGGAAGCTTTGGATACCGTCTAGGGAAGTCGGAGGTACCGCGCGATCCGCGGGCTAGGCGGTCAGGCCGAGGCCAATCATCCGGCGGGCATGCTTATCAGCGAGCTCCGTCGTAAGCCTTTTCACCGCAGCACGCGCGTCCCCGCCGCTTTTCAGCATTGGCCCCAGCAAGGGATGTTCCATGCCCACGCGCTGCGCCTGCGTCAACGCTTCCCCCACCAGGCGGCGGCCCCACAGCGCCAATCGGGAAGCGAGGCGCGGGTCATCTGCCAAGGCCCGCCTGAGCAGGACGCGGAGGACGTCCGTTGCCTGATCGGGGGAAGCGACGCGCTCAACGAAGTGCTGCGTTGTCGGGTCGAGGAACATCGAGACAGCCCTATAGAAATCTGATGACACGGTATCGATGACATAGGCCTTCATCACGGATTCGAACCAGTCCCCCGGCTTGGTGCGCTCGTGGAAGTGATCGAAGGAGCGCTGAAACGGCAGCATCGCATGTTCGGGGTCCAGGCCCATCTCCGACAGGCGGTCATTGAGGAGGGCAAAGTTTCCGTAGGCCCCGACTGCGATCTTCGCGAGCACAGACCTGTCGTGAAGCGTGGGTGCGTGGCGGGAATCCAGCGCGAGCCGCCCAAAGGCGGACAGTTCGCCATACGCCATGGCTCCGAGCAACTCCGCTGAGAGTTGCCCGGCATAGGCTGCGCGGTCCGGGGAAGTGCCCATGATCCAAGACTATCGGCCCATTTCGGGCTAACCTGATTTTCGTGTCACATCATCGGATTGCGCCCAACGTCGACGACTCGTCGGACCAGCTCGCCGCGGCCCTTGCTGCCCTGAGGACAGAGCTGGAACTCCCTGGCGAGTACCCGGCAGAAGCTGTGGAAGAGGCACAGGAAGCGGTGAAGGCCCTTGAGTTGCCCGCCCAGGACCTGCGGGACATTCCTTTTGTGACCATCGACCCCGCGACGTCCACCGATCTGGACCAGGCTCTGTTCATTGAACGGGCCGGTGACGGATACAAGGTCCTCTATGCCATCGCCGATGTGCCGTCCTTTGTGGCGCCAGGCGGCGCACTTGATGCCGAAACGCGTCAACGCGGGCAAACATTCTACGCTCCTGACGGCCGGATCCCACTGCATCCGGAGGTCATCAGTGAGAACGCGGGAAGCCTGCTGGCCGAGCAGGACTGCAGTGCTTTCGTCTGGGATTTTGACCTGGACGCGGAAGCTGAAGTTTTGGCCGTCACCGTTGCCCGTGCGACAGTGCGCAGCAGGGCCAAACTAAGCTACAAGGGCGCCCAACAGCAGATCGACGACGGTACCGCCCCTCCCGTTCTTCAACTCCTCAAAGAAGTGGGACTAAAGCGCGTCGAACTCGAGCGGCAGCGGGGCGGCGCAAGCCTCAACATGCCGGAGCAGGAAATAGTCCAAGCGACCGACGGCGGCGGGTACAGAATCGCCGCGGCACCCTCCCTGCCGGTTGAGGACTGGAACGCGCAGATCTCCCTCATGACAGGCATGGCCGCCGCTCAGATGATGCTCGACGGAAAAGTGGGCATCCTGCGCACCATGCCTGCACCTGATGACCGGTCGCTGCTGCATTTCAAGCGGCAGACCACTGCCCTCGCCAAACCCTGGGACGGACAAGTCAGCTACGGCGAATACCTGCGGACACTGGACGCATCCGATCCCAAACAGCTGGCCATCCTGCATTCGGCCGGCACGTTGTTCCGTGGTGCAGGTTACACGCCCTTTGACGGCGATGTTCCCGCCAATGTGATCCAAGCAGCCATCGGCGCTCCCTATGCCCACACCACAGCACCCTTGCGACGCCTCATCGATCGTTTTGTCCTGGTGATTTGCGAAGCCCTCAGCAATAACCACGAGATCCCGGCGTGGGCGCGTGAAGCCCTCCCCTCGTTGCCAGAGATCATGGCAGCCTCGGATCAGTTGGCCGGACGCCTCGAGCGCGCGGCACTGGACACCGTGGAAGCGGCGCTCGTGGCCAACCATATCGGCCAGGAATTCGAGGCCGTGGTCATTTCCGGGTCCAAGCCCTCCAACGGAGCCGCCAGGGGAAACGGGAATGGCAATGGAAACGGCAACGGACCCTTTGGCGTCGTGCAAATCGCAGACCCCGCTGTTACGGCCCGGTGCGACGGAGAGATGGAGTCCGGAACCAAGGTTCGGGTCCGCCTGCTGAAGGCTGATATCGCCAGCCGTGAGATCAGGTTCCAGTTGCTGCCCTGAAGCCGTTCATCCGGCGATCCGGGCTTTCCGGCCCCCAGAGGATAGACTGGGCTTGTAGTAATGGATGCCCGGTCGTTGATTCAGTTAATTTTTGAACTCAACAAGCCCGCCCCTACGCGATCTTGAGATGTACCAACTGGTCACCAGTGCCAGTACTTAGATAGCCCGCGATCGGCTTCCACTGGACTTGCTTGCGCGCCCGTTCGTGCTCCGGTACGGCTCCGCCGCCGCCGTTGAGCATGCAGCGCCAATGCCCAAATGAATAAGGAAACTCCCTGTGAGTGAATTGCATACCCACGAAGTCCTGACGGACTCCACCGGAACCGAATCAATCGAACCCGAGGAAACGATCATCTCGGATGAGACGCCCCACGAGATCGAAGAAAAGTCGTTCGCAGACTTCAACGTCCGCCCCGACATCGTTGAGTCCTTGGCTGACGCCGGGATCACGCACCCCTTCCCCATCCAGGCAATGACCCTGCCGGTCGCCCTGAGCGGCCACGACATCATTGGCCAGGCTAAGACGGGTACCGGAAAGACCTTGGGATTCGGCATTCCCGCCCTCCAGCGCGTAGCCGGCCGCGACGACGCCGGATACGAAAAGCTTGCTGTCCCAGGCGCACCCCAGGCCCTGGTCATCGTCCCCACGCGTGAACTCGCCGTGCAGGTTGCCAACGATCTCCAGACCGCTTCGCGCAAGCGCAATGCCCGCATCGCCACCATCTATGGTGGCCGCGCGTACGAGCCGCAGGTTGATGCCCTGCAGAAGGGCGTCGAAATCGTAGTCGGCACACCCGGCCGCTTGATCGATCTGTACAAGCAGAAGCACCTGAGCCTCAAAAACGTCAAGATGGTCATCCTTGACGAAGCCGACGAAATGCTGGACCTCGGCTTCCTCCCCGACGTCGAGACGCTGATCGCCGGCACCCCCGCCGTTCGGCAGACGCTTCTCTTCTCGGCGACGATGCCCGGCCCCGTCATCGCAATGGCCCGCCGCTACATGACCCAGCCCACCCACATCCGGGCGGCTGACCCGAACGATGAAGGCCTCACCAAGCGCGACATCCGCCAGCTCATCTACCGTGCACACAGCATGGACAAGACCGAGGTTGTGGCCCGCATCCTGCAGGCCCGCGGACGTGGCCGCACCATCATCTTCACCAAGACCAAGCGGACCGCGGCGAAGGTTGCCGAGGAACTCGTTGACCGCGGCTTCGCAGCTGCAGCCATTCACGGCGACCTTGGCCAGGGTGCCCGCGAGCAGGCGCTCCGCGCGTTCCGCAACAACAAGGTTGATGTCCTGGTGGCCACCGACGTCGCAGCCCGCGGCATCGACGTCGATGATGTCACCCATGTCATCAACTACCAGTGCGTCGAAGACGAAAAGATCTATCTTCACCGTGTTGGCCGCACAGGCCGCGCAGGAAACAAGGGCACGGCCGTCACGTTTGTTGACTGGGACGACATGCCTCGCTGGGGCCTGATCAACAAGGCCCTGGGACTCAGCGTTCCCGAGCCCGTAGAAACGTACTCCTCCTCGCCGCACCTCTACTCCGATCTCGACATCCCCGAGGGCACCAAGGGCCGTCTGCCGCGCAACAAGCGCGTCCTCGCCGGCGTCGACGCTGAAGTCTTGGAAGACCTGGGCGAGACCGGTAAGAAGAACGGCCGCTCCGGCGGTTCAGGCCGCGATGGCGGACGAGACAGCAAGCGCGACGGCGGCCGTGGCCGCTCCGGCAGGTCCAATGACGCCGAGTCCAGTGAATCCAAGGGTGAGAGCGGCCGCAACCGTACGCGCCGCCGTCGTACTTCTGATGGCGAGGCAGCCCCCGCTGCCGGCGCCTCGGAGACCCGCACCGCCACCGCGGACAATGCGGAGAAGCCGTCACGTACGCGTCGGACCCGCACTCGTCGTCGCAACGGCGAAGTGGTGTCCGGTGAGACCGCAGCTGCCCAGTCCGGCAGCACCGAGGCCTAAAAACCTCAATGACTGAATCTGTTTGGGCGCCGGACGGCGGCAACTTGGTGGTGCACGCGGACAACGCGGAATTCCTCCCTACGCTGCCGGACGGCGCCTTCACACTCATTTACGTGGACCCGCCCTTCAACACGGGCAGGGTCCAACGCCGCCAGGAAACCCGCATGGTCCGCAACGCGGACGGCGACGGCGACCGCGTCGGCTTTAAGGGCCGCTCCTACGACACCATCAAGGGCGCCCTGCACAGCTACGACGACGCTTTCAGTGACTACTGGTCCTTCCTGGAACCCAAGCTCGTGGAAGCCTGGCGACTTCTGGCCGACGACGGCACCCTGTACCTGCATTTGGACTACCGGGAAGTCCACTACGCCAAGGTGATGCTGGACTCGATCTTCGGCAGGGAATGCTTCCTGAACGAGATCATCTGGGCCTACGACTACGGCGCCCGTGCGAAGAACCGCTGGCCCACCAAGCACGACAACATTCTGGTGTACGTCAAGAACCCCACCAAGTATCACTTCGACAACGCCGAAGTGGACCGGGAACCGTATATGGCTCCTGGCTTGGTCACTCCAGCCAAACGCGAGCTCGGCAAGCTGCCCACGGACGTTTGGTGGCACACCATCGTCTCGCCCACGGGCCGCGAAAAGACCGGATACCCCACTCAAAAACCGGAAGGCCTGGTTCGCAGAATTGTCTCCGCATCAAGCCGCGAGGGCGACTGGTGCCTTGATTTCTTCGCTGGTTCAGGAACCCTGGGTGCCGTGGCAGCCAAGCTGGGCCGTAACTTCGTGTGCGTAGACCAGAACGAACAGGCTATCGAGGTCATGCGGAAACGGCTGGGCAGCAAGGCAGATTTCCATCAGAGCGGATTCCTGCCGGCTACCAGCGTGGATCAGGCAGCGCCCTTCACGAAGGCCTGAACGGCGTCCGCGATCATCTGGACGGCAATGGCTGACAGCAGCAGGCCGGCGATCCGGGTGACCAGCTCCACTCCGTTTTCACCGAGCACTCGCTGTACGACGCCTGCGAAGCGCATCGCAAGGTAAAGCGAGCCCAGCACAACAGCAATGCCGAGGCCAACTGCCAGGTACTCCGCGAGCTGACTGGACTGCTGGACGAATACCATCACGGCGACGATCGCGCCGGGCCCTGCCATGAGAGGCGTTCCCAGCGGCACAAACGCCACGTTCTTATATTTGGCAGCATTCTCTTCGCCGCTGGTGGATCCCGTCAGCAGCTGCAGCGCAATAAGCACCAGGAGCAGACCGCCCGCGCCTTGCAAGGCTGCCAGCGAGATGTGCATGTAGTTCAGGATGGACTGCCCGAAGATCGCGAACACTACGATCACGCCGGTGGCAACCAAAAGAGCCTGGAACGCGGAACGGTTCCGGTCCTTGGCTGACATCTGCGCCGTCAGTGACATGAAGATCGGGACGGTACCCGGTGGATCCATGATGACGAACAGCGTGACGATCACGGAGGCAAGCAGTTGCAGATCCATCAGCGAATTACCGTGCTGCCCGTTGCCAACTCCTCAATGCGTGACAAAACCTCGGGCGAGGTAGTGTTTTCACCCAACAGGTTAGGCTTGCCCGCTCCGTGATAGTCAGATGACCCTGTCATGAGCAAACCGTGTTCGGCGGCCAAACCCCGCAGGAACGTGCGGCCCTCCTCCGGGTTGTCGCGGTGCTCGACCTCAAGTCCCAGCAGTCCTGCATCAATCATGTCCCGGTATGTTCGCTCCCCCACGATGCGTCCCCTCGACGAAGCCACAGGATGCGCGAAAACCGGAACGCCGCCAGCCGCCCGGACAAGCTCGACGGCGACTGCCGGGTTGGGCGCATAGTGCTGCACGAAGTACCGCGAATGTGAGGTGAGGATGGACGTGAAGGCCTCCGTTCGATCCGCGACAACGCCAGCCGCGACCAAGGCATCGGCGATGTGAGGGCGGCCCACCGTGGCACCGGGAGCCACGTGGTGGATGACGTCATCCCAGGTCAACGGGTAATCCTCGGACAACAAGGTGACCATGTGCTCGGCACGGGTGAGCCGGGCGTCCTTGGACTTGGTGATTTCCTCCAGCAAGCCCGCATGGGCGGGGTCGTGGAGGTAACTGAGCAGATGAACGCTGATTCCCTGCTCGGTCCGGCAGGAAATCTCCATTCCGGGAACGAAGGCAATGCCATGTTCCCGTGCAGCCGCGGCGGCAGCTTCCCAACCGTCCGTCGAATCGTGATCAGTTAACGCCACGGCGTCCAGGCCGGCCGAGACGGCGGAGATGATCACGCCGGCCGGTGTCTCGGTTCCGTCGGAAACATTTGAGTGCGCATGCAGGTCTATCCTCACTTTCCCAGCCTATGGGATGCCGGCCTGCTTGGAGTGTTGCGCCGTTGGCCTCCTCACGTAACTGGTGGGACGATGTAACGGTGAACGATGCCGAAAACACCCAGAACTCGTCCTCCCAGCCATTGCAAGAGCGTGTCAACAACCGCTCGCAACGGCCCACATCAGATGCCTTCAAGGCATTTATGGCCAGCAACTGGGCGCCCGCCCCGCAGGTGACCCCCGCGCGCGACGCCGTTGCAGACCACGCTGCCCGCCGCCGTCGTACTATTTCCGAACTGTTCAAGGGCGAACGGCTCGTCATCCCGGCCGGTCCGCTGAAGGTCCGTTCCAACGACTGCGACTACCGTTTCCGCCCGCACTCCGGGTTCGCCCACCTCACCGGCCTGGGCCTCGACCACGAGCCCGACGCCGTGCTGATCCTGGAGCCTGTTGCTGAAGGAAAGGGCGACGACGGCGGTCACCACGCTGCCACCCTCTACTTCCGTCCGCTGGCCGGCCGGGATACAGAGCAGTTCTACGCAGACTCCCGCGCCGGCGAGTTCTGGATCGGTGTGCGTCCCACACTGGCCGAATTCGAAGCCCGCCTCGGCCTCCCCACCGCGCACATCTCCGAGCTCGAGATGGCCATCACCAAGAACGTGGGCGCCCCGGAAATCGGCGGCATCTCCATTCGGCTGGTCCGCAAGGTGGACGAGAACATTGACGCGCTGGTTGACACCGCCCGCTACAACACGGCCAAAGACCCCGAGAACCTGGACCTCGGCGAACTCGACGCCCTGGATGAGAAGCTCAGCGAAGCACTGTCCGAGCTGCGCCTCATCAAGGACGAGTGGGAAATCGAGCAGATGAAGATCGCCGTGGCGGCAACCGTGGAAGGCTTCGCCGACGTCGTCCGGGCCCTCCCCCGCGCATTGACCCACAAGCGCGGCGAGCGTGTAGTGGAGGGTGCCTTCTTTGCCCGCGCCCGCGAGGAAGGCAACGAACTCGGCTACGACACCATTGCCGCGTCCGGCAACAACGCCACCGTGCTGCACTGGAACCGCAACTCCGGGACTGTCAACGCCGGCGAGCTCCTGCTCCTCGATGCCGGTGTGGAGGCAGACTCCCTTTACACAGCTGACGTGACCCGCACACTCCCAGCCACGGGTACGTTCACCGATGTCCAGCGCAAGGTCTACGAGGCCGTGCTCGACGCCGCCGATGCCGGATTTGCTGCTGCCCAGCCGGGCGTGAGGTTCAGGGACATCCACACCGCTGCAACCACGGTCCTGGCTGAACGCCTCGCCGAGTGGGGCCTGCTGCCTGTGTCCGTGGAGGAAGCCATCAGCCCGGAGGGCCAGCAGCACCGCCGCTGGATGCCGCACGGCACCAGCCACCACCTTGGCCTGGACGTCCACGACTGTGCGCAGGCAAAGCGGGAGCTCTACCTCGATGGAGTCCTCACCGAAGGCATGGTTTTTACCATCGAACCGGGGCTCTACTTCAAGAATGAAGATCTCGCGATTCCCGAGGAGTACCGCGGGATCGGTGTTCGAATCGAAGACGACATCCTGATGACAGCGGACGGTCCCCTCAACCTCAGCGCAGCGTTGCCGCGCAAGGCCGACGACGTCGAGTCCTGGATGGCCGGCATCTACCAGGAAGCCCAGGGGTAAGCGCGGGCTTTCGGGCTGGCACGGGCGGTTGAGCCAAAACAAAGGGAAGGCCACCGGAGATCCGGTGGCCTTTCCTTTGTGCTTTGCGGAAGCTGGCGCCTGCGGAAGCGACTACTGCTTGGACGAATCCTCGGCGCTGGACGGCTCTCCCGTTTCCTGAGGCGCGTTCCGTGCCGGATCCTGGCCGTCGGTCACCCGGACACCGTACTGCGGGCGACCGTCCGGGAGGTCCGGGTAACGCACAGCTGCCGGGGTCGGCGTCGGAGCCGGAGCCGGCTGGTTCGCCGGAGCAGCTGCGGACTGTCCTTCCGGAGCTGAACCATTGGTTTCCGGGCCACGCTGGCCATAGGGGTCGTTCCAAGTGGAAGGCCGCTCGGGAGCCTGGCCCGGTTGCTGGAAAGGCGCAGTCGGCTGGTTGTAGCTGGTCTGCGGCGCGGCTGCCTGCGATGGGTTCATGGGCAGCTGGTGAAGCAAACGGCGGGCCTCGTGGGCTGCCTCTACAGCGACGATGACGTCGTAGTTGGTGGCCACCACCTGGCTGGTTGAGGTGAAGTCACGCTTCCCGCGCTGCATGGCGTAGGTGACGATGCCGAACAGCATGAAGAAGGCAGCGCCCATGAGCACGGAGGTGATGATGGAGAACGGTCCCCCGGCGGGAGTAAAGAAGGACAGCATGACGCCGACAAAGAGGCCGAACCACATGCCGCTCAGGGCGCCGGACAATGCCACCCTCGGGTAGCTCAGGCGGCCGGTTACCCGCTCCACCATTTTGAGGTCGTTGCCCACAATCGACACCAGCTGTACTGGGAACTGCTGGTCTGCGAGGTAGTCCACCGCCTTCTGGGCATCCAAATACGAGGTGTACGAGCCTACGGTGTCACCTTGGGGGACACTGCGGGATTCCTCAACGGCTTTGGGAGCACCAAAAATGTTTGACATAGCCCCATTGTGTCTCATGGACATGTGTAGCGGCTGGAATTCAGCTAAAAGAGAGCAGACTCGGTAGCCTGTAAACATGAGCACACATCCCTCACGCGTCTTTGTCGCGCGCTTGCTCGGCTTGGACGTTTTCGACCCCTTGGGCGATCGTCTAGGCCGGTTGCGTGACGTCGTGGTGCTCTCCCGCGGCACCCGTGGCGCTCCCCATGTGGTGGGCATCGTGGTTGAAGTGCCGGGCAAGAAGCGGGTTTTTGTTCCCATGACGCGCATTACGTCCATAGACCAGACGCAAATCATTTGCACCGGCTTGGTCAACCTGCGCCGCTTCGAGCAGCGCGGTGCCGAGACACTGGTGGTCGCTGAGATGTTCGACCGCCGCGTGACCCTGGCCGACGGCAGCGGAGACGCCACGATCGAAGACATCGCCATGGACCAGCACAGGTCCAAGGACTGGTTTGTCAGCAAGCTCTTCGTCCGCCGGGGACACTCCTTGTCCCCGTTTGGCAGGCTCCGCCGCAACGAGACCCTCATCATCGATTGGGCCGATGCCCAGACCGGCGCCCACAACGAGCCCCAGGCCGCCACGCAGTTCGTTGCTACACATGAAGACCTCAAACCTGCCGACTTCGCTGAAGCCCTGCAGGAAATGAGTGACAAGCGACGTTTTGAAGTGGCAAGTGAGCTCCAGGATGAGCGCCTGGCCGATGTCCTCCAGGAACTGCCGGAAGACGACCAAGTGGAGATCCTCTCAGCACTGGATGTGGAACGCGCGGCCGACGTCCTCGAAGAGATGGATCCGGACGACGCCGCCGACCTCCTGGCCGAGCTGCCTTCCGCCCAGGCGGAAGAGCTACTTCAACTCATGGAACCCCAGGAAGCCGAGGACGTCCGCCGCCTCTTGGAATACGACGAAGATACAGCAGGTGGCCTCATGACTCCGGTCCCGGTCATCCTGCCGCCGGAAGCTACCGTCGCCGAGGCCCTGGCCCATGTTCGCCGCGAGGAGCTCTCGCCTGCACTGGCCTCGTCCATCTTCATCGCCCGCCCTCCCTTGGAGACTCCCACAGGCCGTTTCCTGGGCGTGGTGCATATTCAACAACTGCTGCGCTTCCCTCCGCCGGAACCGCTGGGCAACCTTGTGGACAAGAACCTTGAGCCACTTTCGGACCAAGCCCACATCAGCGAAGTGGCCCGCACCTTGGCCACGTACAACCTGAATTCACTTCCAGTCGTTGACGACGACGGCCGCCTTGTGGGGGCGGTGACTGTTGATGACGTGCTGGATCACCTGTTGCCGGATGACTGGCGCGCCCATGAGGACGACGCCCCTATAAGGAAACTTGGAGGCCGCATTGGCTGATAACAACGCCGCCCGATCCCCCAAGTCCGCAGGACGCTCGAGCAGCAGCCTTGACACGCCCCTGAGTGGTCGGCAACGTATCCTGCCCAAGTTCTCCCCGAACCCGGACGCTTTCGGAAACGCAACGGAGGGCTTCGCCCGCTTTATGGGCACGCCGACGTTCCTCGTCTACATGACGGTGTTCTGTGTCTTCTGGCTTGCCTGGAACACCTTCGCTCCCACGGACTGGCAGTTCGACCGCGTGGAGCTGGGCTTCACCCTTCTGACCCTGATGTTGTCCCTTCAGGCTTCCTACGCGGCACCGCTCCTGCTGCTCGCCCAAAACCGGCAGGATGACCGCGACCGTGTCTCGCTCCAGCAGGACCGCCAGCGTGCCGAACGCAATCTCTCCGACACCGAATACTTGACCCGGGAACTGGCGTCACTGCGCATCGCCTTGCGCGAAGTAGCAACCCGTGACTATGTCCGGACCGAGCTTAGAAGCCTGCTGGAAGACATCATCGATGCCCAGGAGGAACTCCGTGAGAACGAAACCTCCGCTGATGGCACGGAATCGCCGGGTGAGAAGGTCAAGGAGAAGCTGAAGGAGAAGCGCGACAAATCGCGTGGACCCCGAACACAGCAGATTCCGAAGGTCCGGCCCCAGCGGGCTGCAGGTCCACAACATTCCACCGGCAAGCCATCGCCCGAAAACCCCGAAAGCCGAGCCTGACCCCATGAGCACCGCATCTGCCGAGGCGCTGCATGCTGCCTTGGCCACCGTCATTGATCCTGAGCTCCGGCGCCCCATCACGGAACTTGGAATGGTGGAATCGGTGTCCGCCGATGCTGGCGGCGCCGTGCACGTCGCAGTTCTGCTGACCATCGCCGGGTGTCCCCTGCGGGAGACCATCACCAAGGATGCCACCGACGCCCTTTTCCGGGTGGAAGGCGTCACGGGCGTGGATGTTGAGCTGAAGGTCATGACGCAGGCCCAGCGGGAAGCGCTCAAGGAACAACTCCGCGGGCCCGGTGGACAGCGCGGCATACCGTTTACCAAGCCCGGCTCCCTGACCAAGGTGTACGCCGTAGCCAGCGGTAAAGGCGGTGTGGGCAAGTCATCCGTCACCGTCAATCTGGCGTGTGCACTTGCCGCCCAAGGCCTCCGGGTTGGCATCGTGGACGCCGATGTGCACGGCTTCTCCGTACCCGCCCTGATGGGGATCAACCAGAAGCCCACGCAGGTGGACGACATGATCCTGCCGCCCGTCGCCTACGGCGTGAAGGTCATCTCCATCGGCATGTTCGTTGCAGGCAACCAGCCGGTGGCCTGGCGCGGTCCCATGCTGCACCGTGCCCTCGAACAATTCCTCACCGATGTCTACTTTGGTGACCTCGATGCCCTCTTCCTGGACCTGCCCCCGGGCACGGGCGACATCGCCATTTCCGTGGCTCAGCTCCTGCCCAACGCAGAAATTCTGGTGATCACCACGCCGCAGGCAGCTGCTGCGGATGTCGCCGAACGAGCCGGCACCATCGCTACCCAGACGGGGCAGAAAGTGGCCGGCGTCATCGAAAACATGTCCTACCTGGAAATGCCCGACGGCGCACGCATGGAATTGTTTGGAAGTGGCGGTGGTGCCATCCTGGCTGAGCGGTTAAGCGCTGCCGTGGGCAGCGACGTTCCGCTCCTTGGGCAAATTCCCTTGGACATCCTTTTGCGGGAGGGCGGTGACGCCGGGAAACCCGTGGTTCTGGCAGCACCTGAAACAGCTGCCGCCAAAGCGATGGAAGGCATCGCTGCCGCCTTGGCCACGCGGCCTCGCGGTTTGTCCGGCATGCCTTTGGGGATTCAGCCGCGCTGAGCCCCGGCCCTGGAACAGAACCAACGCCCTCAACGGCTGTCGGCTGCTTCGAATCAGGTCGCTTCGGAATCGAACGGAGCAGCTTCGCCCTCGGCGAGCCGCTCAATGACCCGCAGAGGGGCCTTGGGCTTGGTATCTACGGCAGTGGCAGCAGCTGCGGGACCTCCAGCACTGACTGGCTTGGTGTCGTCTTCAAGGAGCGCATCCTTGATGATTCGACGGGGATCATACTGGCGGGGATCATACTTCTTCCAGTCGACCTCGTCGATGTCGATGCCGACTTCTTCTTTGATCTGCTCCCGGGCGCCGGAAGCCATCCGGCGGACTTCCTTGACCAGGTTGGCGAGCTTTTGAGTGTATTCGGGCAAACGGCTGGGACCGATGACGAGTACGCCGATAATCAGAAGGAGTATGAACTCCGGGCCGTTGATTCCAAACACGCTACGAAGATTACCTTGTCTGTGGTGCCGCTCATAAACCGGTAGGACGGAGCAGGGTCCGGAGGCCGCGCAGCAGCCTTTCGTACCAGGCTTCAGGATCATCATCGGCGGACATGAATGCCATGGACTCCCCCGCCCGGACAATTTCAGGGACGGCGTCGTCCGCGCTGTCCGCCGGGAGGTCGGAGGCATAGCTGATGACTGCGGCCGGCATGGTGTAGACAGCCTTCCAAGGGCTTCCCTGCGTGACAGAGAGCTGCGCGGACGTAGACCGTCCACTGCCGGGTTCATCCGCCGGGAGGTGTTCCTCCACGATGGTGGCGTAGTGACCGTTGCTTTCGAGCCTGATCTCCACGGCCGGATTCCCGTTATCCATGGTGGCTTGGGCGGACACGACGTGGAAGCCCATTCCGGATAGCTCGGGACACGCCCACCCGTCTTCCCGTAGTGACTCCAACTGGGCAGTACTTAAACTGACTTTGCTGCCGGCCCGAAACGCGGGTCCAACCATCGCTTCTGTGGGGTTGGCCGTCCAAGCACCGGCAAGTGCGCCAACATCGCTGGTTCCCGCGAGGGCCTGTGGTCTTTCATCACCGGCGACCACATAGGCGGACAGTGCCAAGGCTCCTGCGCTCACCGCCAGGACTCCGGCAGCAGTACCCGCAATGCCAACGCCGCGCCACCGACGGTGTGGATATTGCGGTGTTGAGTAAATTGGTGCCGGTTCGTTGGCCAACCGTTCGGTGTGATGAATTAATCGCGCCGCAAGATCCTGGCTGGCTTCGGGCACGGCTGCACCACGGAGGCGTTCAAGGTACTGCCGTTCCCGGCGGAGCGCGATCCGGCAGTCCGAGCAGTCCTCCAGGTGTTCGGGGTTGCGCGTATGGCGAAGCGCAGCCAATTTGCGCCGGGACAGGGCTCCCGGTCGAAGTGAACGTCGAGGCATCGACTACCTAAAGAATGCTGGCGATGCGGGGCATCTTAAGCCGCGGCTTACGGGCCTCTGCCGGGCGGGGGTCACGGTGGGCGAGCTTCTCGCGCAGCATGGTCCGTCCGCGGTGGATACGGGATCTAACGGTTCCAAGCTTCACACCGAGCGCCTCCGCGACTTCGTCATAGGAAAGGCCCTCAAGGTCACACAACACGACGGCGGCGCGGAAGTCCGGCGGGAGTTCTTCCAAAGCCCTTTGGACATCAAGGTCGAGGTTGTTGTGTTCGAAGCTCTGTTCCGGGCCTGGTTCGCGGCCGGGCAAGCGGGATTCGGCATCCTCAGCAAGCGCGTCGAAGCGGATCCTGCTCTTGCGCCGGGCCTGGTCCAGGAACAGGTTGGTGGTGATGCGGTGCAACCAGCCATCCAGGGTTCCCGGCTTGAAGTTTTCAAGGGAACGGAAAACTCTGACGAAAACCTCCTGGGTGAGGTCTTCGGCGTCGAACTTGTTGCCGGTCAGGCGATAGGCGAGGCGATACACCTTGGCGGAGTGGTTCGAAACCACTTCCTCCCAGCTGGGCATGACCCAATCAGTAACGGCCTCAAGGCTTTCTGATGTTTGGACTGGCGCAGCATGCGATGCCGGCATCGTCCACTCCCCTCAAACTGTGGTTCACCGAGTCTTCGGCGCCGCCCACCTCATGGATGACCGGAGCATTATCATCCCAAGTTTGTCTGGGAATTTCCTGACTGGCAGAGGATTTCCCCGCAAGGCTGAAATGGGCCGTAGACACAGGTGCGGGGAGGATTCCCTGCAACGGGTATACGGGGGCGGACACAGTAGTCTTGGTACAAACACCCCTACCCGCGGAAAGCGAACCCCTTCATGAGTGCCGACAAGTCAAGCAGCTGGTCCTACGCAGAAGATCTGCCGGCTGAGGATGACGTATTGTTGCGCGCCCGGGAGCGGTCCTTCGAACTGGGGGTCAACCCCATCAGCCCCGGCGTGGGTGCCGTACTGACCGTACTCGCGGCCGCTTCCAAGGCGCAGACAGTGGTGGAAGTCGGCTCGGGTGCCGGGGTCTCCGGGGTTTGCCTGCTGCGTGGATTGAGTCCCCATGCGGTGCTGACCACTATCGATGTGGACGTCGAACACCTCAAGGCGGCCAGGGAAGCGTTCCTGGAATCGGGTAGCCCGGCCAACCGCACCCGCACCATCTCGGGCCGCGCAGCCGACGTTTTGCCGCGCCTGACCGACTCCGCCTACGACCTCGTCTTCATCGACGCCGACAAGCCGAATTTCCCCAAGTATGTGGAACAGGCCATCCGCCTCCTGAAATCCGGCGGCACTCTGGTCATCAACGATGCCCTGGACAAAGACCGCGTCTCCAACCCGGCTGCGCGGGATGCCACCACCGTTGTCTTGCGTCAGATCGGCAAGGCGATTCGCGACGACGAACGGCTGGCGTCAGCGATGCTGCCCACGGGTGATGGACTTCTGGTGGCCGTTAAGAAGTAGGTGCACTGCAGAAGCAGGGGCACCCTTGAGAAGTAATGGGGCGGCTTAAACAAAAAGCAGGGCTCCGGCTTGCCGGGCCCTGCTTTGTAACTCTAGTCAAAACGCCTATTCAGTAACGCCTACGAGGCATTCCTTGAGGTTGGCCGCTTCCGCGGCGTTGAGCTCGACAACGAGTCGTCCTCCGCCTTCGAGCGGCACACGCATGATCAAGCTGCGTCCCTCTTTGGTAACTTCCATAGGGCCGTCGCCGGTACGTGGTTTCATAGCCGCCATTAGGAAAATCCCCTCCATTTGTCCCAAGTCACGCCAACCCGGCCGGGCTGGTTCCGCGTCGCAATTGCAGCCGGCGGCACCGCTTGGGAGGCCGCCTTGGCCGGGCACTTTTCGGTGCTTTGTCCTTGCTCTTAGTCCATTATCCCGTAATTACCCGTCCGTAGCGAATCAAACGCCTATTTGTCCGGGCTTTGTACATACTCCCGGTGTGCGGCAAAGGTCCACGTCAGGGCGGGTAGTCCCCGCCTCCGGGAAGCGGAGCCCACGCCCACAGCCACACCACCCAGACGATCTGGAGGAGGCCGAACATCAGCACCACGGTTCCCCGATACGCCTTGGACTTGGACAGCAACGCCACCCCCAGTGCCAGCGGGAACAGGGGCAGCAACATTCGGAACGTACTGGTCTGCGGATGAAGGAACACCAGCAGGTAGCCCATGTAGCAGGCGCACCAGAGCCGCAACTCGGTTCCGAGCGCCCGGACGGGCTTTGACAGCATGACCAGCACGAAAAGTGCCGTGAAAAGGAAGGGGGCCAGCACACCCAGCACAGGACCAAACAGCATCCTGCCCGTGTCGAACCACGGCTTGAAAGGCACAAGATCGTGCCCCCGCCAGGCTGTTTCGGTACGTGTGTAGGCAGTCAATTCACCAGTAGTGGCCCAGGCAATCGCCGGCCATGCCAGAGCCCCGGCGCCGGCAGCCAACACCAGGGCCGCGAGCGACAACAGGCTGCGCACCGGCGTTGGTCCTGCGCCGTTGGAAGCTGAAGCCGGAGCTGGCAGCGTACTGGACGGCCCGAAGCGCTGCCATAAACGCCACAGCAACAGCAACCCCACCATGGCTGCAAAAGGAACCCCCGTGGGCCTGGAAAGGCACATCAGGAGCACTACGGGAATAGCTGCCAGGTACTGGCGCCGAACCACCAGCAGCAAGGAACCCGACAACAGCAACAGATTTAGCGACTCGGCATACGGGACCTGGAGGATGGGTGACACCGGGAACGTCGAGACGAAGATGACGCCCCACAACGCTGCCCGCTTGCCCGAGAACTCGCGAAACAGTTTATAGATCACCAAAGCTGCGCCCACACCTGCCAGCATCGCGATGATGGTGAGCGAAGGCAGGGTTCCTATGCCGGTAACCGCCGAGAGACCTCTGGCCAGGAAGGGAAAGAGCGCATAGAAGGCCCACGCGTTTTGCTGCACCACGCCGTTCGCGTCCACGGGCAGGACCGAGGGGTATCCCTTGTCTGCAGCTTCCTGATACCAGCGTCCATCCCAGATGGTGATGAAGTTCCAATAGTCCGGAGCCGGCGGGAACCACGGATTCATTCCCTGATGAATGGCGGCCGCCATGAAGATAAAGGCGCTGACCAGCCTCGCAGCCACAAACACCAAGGAAACCTGCAACCACCAGGGCCATCCAGCCATTCCGGCGACCGCGGCCGATAGCCCCAGGGAAAGCCGCGCAGTGGGTCCTTGCTGCCCCTGGGTCTTCGGGGCAGCAGTTCCCTTCGGCGCGGGGACCGGGGAACTCACTGCCCGGTCCGGCCGGTTTCGCCGTCCTGGAGACGCGGCTGGACCAAGGCGCCAAGCCGTTCGATTTCGCGATCCTTTGCCTGTAGCTGGTCCTTCAGCTCATCCAGGACCTGGTCAACCTGGTCCATCCGGTACCCGCGAAGGCCCAACGCAAAGCGCAAGGAGTCGACGTCGGAGGGCTTGGCATCCTCCGGCAGCAAAACAGCGGGCAAGTTGGGGACCGGTTGGTCAAGTCCGGATCCGATCGAGCGCCCCCGTACGATCCCGGCGCCGAGGTACAGCGCCGCGCCGACAAGGACTATCGCGAGAAACACCAGGAAAAAGCTCACAGGGTCCATCGTGCCAGAAACAGCCAACTATTCCGGGCGCTGGTTCCCATTGGTGGTAGGGGGAAGCGGTGCACCGTGCAGCACACGATGGACGGCGTCGGCGGGGTCATCCACCAGCTGGATCAGGTCAAGGTCCTTCTCGGAAACCATTCCTTCTGCCACCAGGGTGTCCTTGATCCACTCGATCATGGGTCCCCAGAAGCGGATACCGAGCAGCACAATGGGGAACGACGTCACTTTGCGCGTTTGGACAAGCACCATGGCCTCGAACAACTCATCGAGGGTGCCGAGTCCCCCAGGAAGCACAACGAAGCCCTGCGCGTACTTGACGAACATGGTCTTACGGGCGAAGAAGTACCGGAAGTTGATGCCCAGGTCCACCCACTGGTTGAGTCCCTGCTCGAAAGGCAGCTCGATGCCCAGGCCAACGGAGACTCCATTGCCTTCCACAGCGCCCTTGTTTGCAGCTTCCATGGACCCGGGTCCGCCACCGGTGATAACCGCGACTCCGGCTTCAGCGAGTTTGCGTCCTACGTCGACGGCCATCTCGTAGTACTCGGTTCCGGGCTTAGTCCGCGCTGAACCGAACACACTGACGGCAGGTCCCAGGTCCGCAAGGGCTCCGAAGCCCTCCACGAACTCGCTCTGGATCCTCAGGACACGCCAAGGATCGGTATGAATGAACTGCCCGGCACCGCTGGTATCCAGCAAATGCTGGTCCGACATCCCCGTGTCCGCCTGTTTACGTCGAAGCTCCAATGGACCCTTGTGCTTGGCGGGCGCGATCTCCGAAGGGAGCGGCACGTGGGTACCCTCGACGCGGCCGTTGGCATCGGGGTGGGGAACTGGGTGCTGGCTGATGCTCATTGCCCAAGGCTAGCGCGGATGAAGGCCTGCTCCTTCGCTACGACCCGCTTCTTGCATTGCAGTCTGGTATATCGCTGTGGGGCAGGTTTCTGTTCAGTCACGATCTTCAGGAAGTTGCCGTGACCGTGGTCATATTTGCTTCTTTGTTCGCTAGATTCGTCGTATGACTACTCAAGCGTCCGGCGATGCCCTCGTCTCCCTGAACGGCGTCAATAAGCACTACGGTCAATTGCACGTCCTCAAAGACATCAACCTCCAGGTTCAGAAGGGTGAAGTCGTGGTGGTTATCGGACCTTCCGGTTCCGGTAAATCCACTCTCTGCCGTGCGATCAACCGTTTGGAAACGATTGACGACGGCGACATCGCCATCGACGGGAAGAAGCTTCCCGAAGAAGGCAAGGACCTCGCTCACTTGCGTGCCGACGTCGGCATGGTGTTCCAGTCCTTCAACCTGTTCGCCCACAAGACGATTCTTGAGAACGTCACGCTGGGTCCCATCAAGGTTAAGAAGGTGGCCAAGGGTACGGCTGACAAGGAGGCCATGGCCCTCCTTGAGCGTGTAGGCGTCGGGCACCAAGCCCCGAAGCTTCCCGCCCAGCTCTCCGGCGGCCAGCAGCAACGTGTGGCTATTGCCCGCGCTCTCGCCATGAAGCCGAAGGTAATGCTGTTCGACGAGCCCACGTCCGCGTTGGACCCCGAGATGATCAACGAAGTTCTGGACGTCATGATCCAGCTGGCCAAAGAAGGCATGACCATGATCGTGGTCACCCACGAGATGGGCTTCGCCCGCAAGGCTGCTGACCGAGTGGTGTTCATGGCTGACGGTCAGATCGTGGAAGACGCAACACCCGAGGAATTCTTCACCAACCCGAAGAGCACCCGTGCCAAGGACTTCTTGTCCAAGCTCTTGACCCACTAGCTCCTTACCGCCAGCACCCCCGGCCGTAAGGCGGCCACCCAATGAAAGGAACATCATGAAGTCTCTTATTACCCGGAGGAAGTCACTCCTGGTGGCCGCGTCGGCTGCGCTTGCTCTCTCCCTGAGCGCTTGCGGCGGCGGCAGCAGCACCACCACTCCCCCTGTTGCCTCGGCGAGCTTCGAAGCCGGCACCACGATGGAGAAGCTGAACAAGGCCGGGACGATCAAGATCGGCACTAAGTTCGACCAGCCGTTGTTCGGCCAGAAGGGCCTGGACGGCAAGCCTGTCGGTTTCGACGTCGAAATGGGCAAGGCAATCGCCGCCAAGCTTGGAATTCAGGCTGACAAGATCGAGTGGGTAGAGACTGTCTCCCAGAACCGTGAGTCGTTCATCGAGCAGGGCCGCGTCGATCTTGTGATCGCCACGTACACCATCAACGATGCCCGTAAGGAAAAGGTCGCCTTCGCCGGACCGTACTACGAAGCAGGCCAGGCGCTGTTGGTGAACAAGGACGACACCTCCATCACCAAGCCCGAAGATGTCTCCGGCAAGAAGGTCTGCTCGGTCACGGGTTCCACCCCGGCCAAGACCATCGCCGAGAAGTACGGCGCTGAGGTCGTCCCTGCGGCCACCTACACCGCTTGCCTGGAGCCGCTGCGCAACAAGCAGGTTGTCGCCGTCACCACCGACAACGTCATCCTCGCCGGCTACGTGGACAAGGAACCGGACGCCTTCAAGCTCGCCTCGGATGAAACCTTCACCAAGGAGCCTTACGGCATCGGCCTGAAGAAGGACGACACCGTCTTCCGCAACTGGATCAACGACCAGCTTGAGGAATTCGCCAAGGACGACACCTACAAGAAGGCTTGGGAAGCCACTGCAGGCAAGGTCATAAAGACCGCTCCTGAACTTCCTACGATCAACCGCTACTAGTCGGGACCCGTCAACTGCCGCCGCCCCTCCGGACGGCGGCAGTTGACGAATCCAGGACCCTGTTCCCTGATTAGCTGCAGCCAAAGGAAGCCATGGACGCCGTCATAGCAAGCCTCCCCGAGTATTGGGACGGATTTCTCCGAACCCTTTATCTCTCCATAATTTCAGGAATCATTGCCCTCATTGTCGGCACACTCCTGGCAGCCATGAGGGTTTCCCCCGTGGCAGCACTTCGCGGTTTCAGCATGTTCTATGTTGAAGTGGCGCGTAATACCCCCCTCACCATCATTTTCTTTTTCGCCGCCATTGTTCTGCCGCGGTTGGGCGTTAAGTTTGAACAATTCGAAGTCGCGGCCATCATCGCGTTGAGCAGTTACACGGCGGCCTTCATCGCCGAAGCCGTCCGTTCCGGCGTCAACAGCGTTCCCGTGGGTCAAGCAGAAGCTGCCCGCAGCGTCGGCATGACCTTCACCCAGGTGCTGGGCTTCATCGTCCTCCCCCAAGCCGTGCGTACCGTCATACCTCCGTTGATCAACATCCTGATTGCATTGGTCAAGAACTCCTCGGTGGCCGGCGCGTTCTTCGTCCTGGAGCTTTTCGGCTACGGCCGCCAGCTCTCCAACGACTACGGCAACCAAGTCCTCTGGATCCTCCTCGGGGTGGCTTTCTTCTACCTCCTGATCACAGTTCCGCTGGGACTTCTGGCGCACTTTGTTGAACGAAAGGTGGCGATTGCCCGATGACATCGGTCCTGTACGACGTCCCCGGGCCCAAGGCCCGCCTCTATTCGCTCCTGGGCTCCGCCGCCGGAATCCTGATCATCCTCGGCATCCTCGCCATTGCTGTGGTAACACTGGCGCAGCAGGGCATTTTCGACGCCGACCGCTGGGAAATCTTCTACGGTCCCATGGCCCCGGACGTCTGGAACCTGATCGGCCAAGGCATTCTCTCCACCTTGGCAGCAGCTGCCGTGGCAGCCGTGATCGCATTCCCCCTGGGCATCGCACTCTGCCTCCTTCGAATCTCCCTGATTCCTTGGATCCGGATTCCCACGCAGGTAGTGCTTGAGTTCCTCCGCGGCATGCCCGTGGTCCTCATGATGTTGTTTGTCCTGTTGGTTTTCGCCACGGGTCAGTTCCAAGCCGTGGTTGTTGGCTTGGTTCTCTACAACGCCGCCATCTTTGCTGAGATCCTGCGTGCAGGCATCCAATCCCTCCCCAAGGGACAGCGCGAGGCCGGCCTGGCCATCGGCCTCCGAAGCTTCCAGTCCCGGATGTCCATCGAGTTTCCCCAAGCTGTTCGCCGGATGCTTCCGTCCTTGGTGGCCCAGCTGGTGGTTCTGCTTAAGGACACCTCGCTTGGCTACATCGTGGGTTACGAGGAACTTCTTCGGAAGATCCAGATCATGGCCGACTTCCTGGGCCCCGACTTCCTGTTCCCTGCGTTCTTCGTAGGTGCTGCGATCTACATCCTGATCAACCTGACGGTGTCACGGATTGCGATCATGATTGAACGCCGCGGTTCCAAGAAGGCCGCCGGCGGCGTGGCCTCGGCCATCAAGACGGTGGATCTCGAAGTCAACGTACCGGGTACCGATAAGAAGTAATCCTGTAGCAAAAGAAGAAGGTCCGCAGCCACGGTGACCAGTTCACCAGGCTGCGGACCTTCTTCATTTGCTGAGCGGGAAGCTCTGGGACTACGGCGTCAGCCAGGTCCTCAACGCACGGAGGCACTCACGGACGGCGTCGGCGTCGACGTGTTCGTTGTCCTTGTGAGCCAGCAGAGGATCGCCGGGGCCGAAGTTCACCGCCGGGATGCCCAGTTCACTGAAACGCGCGACGTCGGTCCATCCGTATTTGGGCTTGGGCTCGGCACCCACTGCGGCAACGAAGGAAGCCGCGGCCGGGTGGTTGAGTCCAGGCCTCGCGCCGGCAGCAGCGTCCGTACGGACGACGTCGAATCCTTCCAGAAGGTCCCTGACGACGGCCTCGGCCTGGTCCGGGGTCTTGTCCGGAGCGAATCGGTAGTTGATCTCCACCACGCAGCGGTCCGGGATGACGTTGCCCGCTGTACCTCCGTTGATCTTCACCGCGTTGAGGCTCTCGCGGTAATCGAGGCCGTCCACGGTGATGGTCTGCGGATTGTAGGCCGCGAGCCGCGCCAGGATGGGTGCCGCGGCGTGGATCGCGTTGATGCCCATCCATGCACGCGCTGAGTGGGCTGTTTCGCCGATGGTGGTGGCTTCGAAACGGCTGGTGCCGTTGCAACCACCTTCCACCGTGCCGTGAGTCGGCTCCAGCAGGATCGCGAAGTCGCCCTGCAACAGGTCCCCGTGGTTGCGCACCAACCGACCGAGGCCGCTCTTGACCGCTTCCACTTCCTCATGGTCGTAAAAGACAAAGGTGACGTCTTTGTCCGGCTGCCGCCCGTCGTCGAACAGTGTCGCAGCCAGCGCCAGCTGCACCGCAACGCCGCCCTTCATGTCAGTAGTCCCGCGTCCGTACAGCACGCCTTCGCCGGGGATTCCGGACTCCCATGTTGCCGGGACGGTGCCCAGCGAACCCGGCACGGTGGGCAGGGGCACGGTGTCCAGATGTCCCGCGAGGATGACGCGTTCGGAGCGGCCAAGTTCGGTGCGCGCGATGATGGCGTCGCCGTCCCGGGTCACCGTATAGGCGGGGATGGCGCGTAAAGCGGACTCGACGGCGTCGGCGAGCTCGGTCTCGTTGCCGGAAACGCTGTTGAAGTCAATGATCGCGGCCGTCAGCAGGGCAACGTCCTGGCGCAGGTCAAGAAGGGCGGGAGCAGGGTTCAGGGTCACCCGTCCAGCCTAATGCCCGCAAATGCGACTTCTATGGCATGAGACGGGTTTTAACCGACCTCTGCCTGCTGGATACACTTGGCGCATGACTGAAACTGCTTCCTCTGCTGTGCCCGCAAACGCGTCCGACAACCACCGTTCGGCCTATGGCTTCGGCCTCGCCACCATCGCCACCTCGGCCTCCGGGGAAGCAACCGTGCTGGACGTCTGGTACCCCGCACCCGCGCTGGGCGTCGCCGCCGAGACCCTGCGCGACGTCAACAACGCCGATCCCGCACTCGTTGCACTTGCCGAGGAAGGCAAGGACGCCGACCGCGGCACCGAGCAGAAAGTTGTCTTCGCACAGATCGACCTCGACGCCGCCCCTGCAGACACTGCCGATGCTTACCTCCGCCTGCACCTCCTGTCGCACCGCCTGGTCAAGCCCAACAGCATCAACCTGGACGGCGTGTTCGGCAAGCTGCCCAACGTCGTATGGACCAACTTTGGGCCGGCAGCCGTGGACGGCTTCGAACTGACCCGCGCCCGCCTGCGCAAGCGCGGCAACGTTGTGGTCTTCGGCGTGGACAAGTTCCCGCGGATGGTTGACTACGTGGTTCCCACCGGTGTGCGCATTGCCGACGCCGACCGCGTCCGTTTGGGTGCCCACCTCGCCGAAGGCACCACAGTAATGCACGAAGGCTTCGTGAACTTCAACGCCGGAACCCTGGGTACCTCCATGGTGGAAGGCCGCATCTCGGCAGGCGTCGTAGCCGGTGACGGAACGGACGTTGGAGGCGGAGCATCCATCATGGGCACGCTCTCCGGTGGCGGCAAGGAAAAGATTGCCCTGGGCGAGCGTGTCCTGCTCGGAGCCAACTCCGGCGTGGGCATCAGCATCGGCGATGACTCCGTTGTGGAGGCCGGCCTGTACGTCACCGCCGGCACCCGTGTGCGCGTTCCGGGTCCCAAGGACGAGAACGGCGAGGACACCAGCAAGATCATCAAGGCAGTGGAACTCTCCGGCGTCCCGAACCTGCTCTTCCGCCGTAACTCCACCACGGGCGGCGTGGAAGTCCTTCCGCGCAAGGGCCAGACCGTGGAGCTGAACGAGGCTCTCCACGCCAACTAGCAGGAGAGAATCAATGCGCCGGTTCCGCCGCGCCATTGTTGCGGTGCTGGCTTTGGCCCTCGTAGCAGGTGCCATTTACGCGATAGTTGCCGTGCTGCAGCGCTCCGAGACCCTGGTTACGGAGCGCTGCCTCGCCGTCGTCGGCTCTGAAAGCCATGAGCTTGCAACGGACCAGGCTGCCAACGCATCGCTCATCTCGGCGATCTCCGCCCGGCGTGGACTTCCACCCAGGGCGGCGAGCATAGCTCTGGCCACAGCCATGCAGGAATCCAGGCTGCGTAACATCAACTACGGTGACGACGCTGGACCGGACTCCCGCGGTTTGTTCCAGCAGCGGCCCTCGCAAGGCTGGGGAACCGAGGAACAGGTGATGGATCCTGTCTATGCAAGCAACGCCTTCTTTGACGGACTGGTCAAGGTGCCCGGCTACGAGACCATGGAGATTACCCAAGCCGCCCAAGCGGTCCAACGTTCCGCCTTCCCCCGTGCTTACGCCCAGCATGAGGCAATGGGCCGGGCCTTCGCTTCCGCCCTCACCGGACACTCCACCTCGTCATTGAATTGCGAATTGCGCATGCCGGAGGCGGCGGGTGACCCTGCCGTCGTCGTCGATGAACTCACGACGGCGTTCGGCCCCCAGGCCGCCACCGTTCAGGGCCGCTCGGTTCAGCTGAAAATTGGCGGGACCCAGGCGTGGGCCGTGGCACACTGGGCTGTGGCAAATGCCAAGACGCTGTCCATCACGCAGGTGGATTCGGCAGGCCAGACGTGGAACCGGGAGAAACGCGACGGATGGCAACCCTCCGCCGCTCCCACCGAGACGGTCACCATCACCGTTTCAGCGCCAGCCACCTGAGTTTTTGTACAGCCCTATCAGGCCAGCATCTCCACGACCGGCTGGACGTAACTACGGAACACATCGGGCTCGGAAAGCAGCCGGTGACTCATGATCATGGTGTCCGGTTCCAGGTACCAGGCTCGTGGCTCGTTAAGGGGCAGCTCAATGATGGTGAGTTCAAAGTCGCGGGAACTACGGCCCACCTCTAGGAGCCTGTCCTCCACCATTTCATTCAGTACGTGAGTCACCCCGTTCGCTTCACGGGCGGCTTCAAGATGGGCATACTCGTCAATCCTGTCCGTAGCCCATCCGAGTGCGGAGCCGAAATGTGCCTGCAAGACGCGCTGCAATGCCGGTGAATTGCCAAAGGCCTTGAAGCTTGGAGGCGCCAGTTCAGGTGCCGGGTTGGGGTACGACTTCACCAAGCTCTCCCACCAGGCCTCCCACTCGGTCTTCAGCGCCGGGAAGCCACCCACATCAGAGGTGAGGTGCTTGTGGTCTGCATGACGGACTTTCGGAGCTGCCTGGGACAGCATCGGTTTGCCGGCACCATCCAGTCCCGCTACGTCGCGCAAGTACAGGGCGATGAGCATCGGCCCGGACGTATCCATAGTGATGCGCCATCCCGGGCCGCCTGACTCGTGCATGCGAATTCCTCCCTTTGGCAGGTCCCCGACATGTCCCAGTCTATTCCCGATGGCTCCTGACGGTAATGGCGTTAATAGCCTCTTACGGAGTGGGCAGGCTAAGCATCCCTAACTACGGCAGGCGCTGCCGCCAGGGAGCGCAGGTGAGCCGTCAGGACGTCGCTGCACATCTCCGCGGTCATCCACTCGGGCTGCAGCAGCGCATGCATGCACAGCCCGTCCATGGTGGCCAGGAGCCTCTCTGCTTCCGTTACAAGGGTTTGCTGCGCGTCAGCTTCACCGGGATTCAAGAGCATGATGAGCCGACCGACGACGGCGGCCACGGTGCGGTGGCTGCGCTCGGCTTCGTCGGCCAGGACGGGCTTGATCCGGGCAGCGTGCCGGAACGCCATCCACACGCACGCATCTACTGCGAGTTCCTCGTCCAAGGGCAGGAACTGGCCGAGGAGATTCAGCACAGCGTTGTGCTGCTCGGGGCTTTCAGCTGCAGCGTCCTCGACGGACGCGAGTGCCGCCTCAAGACGCCCTGCAATACGGTCGATCACGGCCGCAAAGGAGAAGACAAGGAGTTCATCACTGCTGGAGAAGTAGTGCCGTACCGAACCAACAGCCAGCCCTGCTTCGTCAGCTACTTCCCTGAGGGATGCCCGCTCCAAACCATCGCTGGCGATAATCCGAAAGACGGCTTGGACAACTTCATGGCGCCGGGCTTCGGCATCAACAATTTTGGGCACCAGTAGTTTTTAGCACGAACGTGCTTCAACACCGCTCAACACAGAGCGGCGTGGCTCGGATTTCCGATAGCGTAGGAACCATGAAAATTCTTGTCACGGGTGGCACCGGCTACATCGGTTCCCACACCGTTTTGTCCCTTCAGGAAGCCGGCCACGACGTCGTTGTCCTCGACAACCTCGTGAATTCCAGCGAGGAATCCCTCCGCCGGGTTTCGGAGCTCACCGGCAAGACTGCCGCCTTCCACAAGGTGGACCTGGTGGATGAGCCCGCCGTTGAGGCGGTCTTCGACCAGCACCAGATCGACGCCGTCATCCACTTCGCGGGGCTGAAGGCTGTAGGCGAGTCCGTCCAGGAACCCCTCGCCTACTACTACAACAACATTGTGGGCACCCTGAACCTGCTCCGCGCCATGGACAAACACAACGTGCGCTCCATTGTCTTCAGCTCCTCGGCCACGGTGTACGGGGAGCACAACCCGATTCCCTACATCGAGAAGATGGAAATCGGCGCCAACAACCCGTACGGCCGCACCAAGGAACAGATCGAGGACATCCTCTCTGACCTGGGTAACGCTGATGACCGCTGGCATATCGCACTGCTGCGCTATTTCAACCCGGTTGGAGCGCACCCGTCCGGCCGCATCGGCGAGGACCCCCAGGGCATCCCGAACAACCTTGTCCCCTTCATTGCACAGGTAGCGGTGGGCCGCCGCGAGAAGCTCATGGTCTTCGGCGGCGACTACGACACCCCGGACGGCACTGCGCAGCGCGACTACATCCACGTGGTCGATCTGGCCGATGGCCACGTAGCAGCCCTGAACTACATCGCCGAGCGCGCCGGCGTTCGTCGCTGGAACCTTGGCTCCGGCCGCGGTTCGTCCGTTCTGGAGGTCCTGCGTTCCTTCGAGAAGGCCGTGGGCCGGCCGATTCCCTACGAGATCACAGACCGCCGCGCCGGCGATCTCCCCGCCTTCTGGGCTGACGCTTCCTCCGCCCTTGCCGACCTTGGATGGTCCACCACGAAGACCGTGGACCAGATGTGCGAGGACCACTGGCGCTGGCAGAAGAACAACCCCTACGGCTACAACGCAGCTGAGGCCGCCGCGACGAGCAACGCTTAGGCAACCAACGCTTAGGCAACCAACGACGGCGGCCGCCCACCTCGCGCGAGGTGGGCGGCCGTCGTCGTTATTGACGCTGTTGCCGTGTCAGTTGGCCGGGTAGTTACGCTCCGGCTCCCCTGTGTAGAGCTGCCGCGGGCGGCCGATCTTGGTCTGGGGATCGTTGATCATTTCGCGCCACTGGGCAATCCAGCCCGGGAGGCGTCCAATAGCGAACAGGACAGTGAACATCTTCTCCGGGAAGCCCATGGCCTTATAGATGAGGCCGGTATAGAAGTCGACGTTCGGGTACAGCTTGCGCTGGATGAAGTAATCGTCAGCCAGTGCCTTCTCTTCCAGGCGCATGGCGATGTCCAGCAGTTCGTCGTTGCCGCCGAGCTTGCCCAGAACTTCGTGTGCCGTTGCCTTGATGATCTTGGCGCGGGGATCGTAGTTCTTGTAGACGCGGTGTCCGAAGCCCATGAGGCGGACGCCGTCTTCCTTGTTCTTAACCTTCTCCATGTAGTCCTCGGGCTTGATGCCGTCGGCTTGGATCTGGCGGAGCATCTTCAGCACGGCCTCGTTGGCGCCACCGTGAGCGGGACCGAAGAGGGCGTTGATGCCGGCGGAGACCGACGCGAAGAGGTTCGCGTTGGACGAGCCCACCAGTCGCACGGTGGACGTGGAACAGTTCTGCTCGTGGTCCGCGTGCAGGATGAGCAGGAGGTCCAGGGCCTTCACGACCACGGGATCCATTTCGTACTGCTCGGCGGGGAGGCCGAAGCTAAGGCGCAGGAAGTTCTCCACCAGGTTCATGGAGTTATCCGGGTACAGCATCGGCTGGCCGATGGACTTCTTGTGCGCATAGGCAGCGATGACCGGCAGCTTGGCCATGAGGCGGATGGTCGAAACTTCAACGTGCTCCGCGTTGAAGGGATCCAGCGAGTCCTGGTAGAACGTGGACAGCGCCGAAACAGCCGAGGAAAGCACGGGCATGGGGTGGGCGTCACGCGGGAACCCGCCGAAGAAGCCCTTGAGCTCTTCGTGCAGGAGCGTGTGGCGGCGGATTCGCTGATCGAACTCTTCCAGCTCTGTGGGAGTGGGGAGGTTGCCGTAGATCAGCAGGTAGGAAACTTCGAGGAAGCTCGAGTGCTGCGCGAGCTGCTCAATGGGGTAACCGCGGTAACGCAGTACGCCTGCGTCGCCGTCGATGTAGGTGATGGCCGAGGTGGTGGCCGCTGTGTTCATGAAGCCGGGGTCATAGGCGACAGCGCCCGTCTGCTTCAGCAGCTTGGAAACGTCATAACCTTCGTTTCCTTCTACAACCTTGATGCGCGGCAGTTCGAGTTCGCCGCCGGCATGGCGCAGTGTCGCGCTGGTGGTCTCAGTCATGGAGTCCCCTTCATGAGGCCTCAGGGCCTCTATCGAACGCTTGTCCAACAACCTTCTGGTGTCGCCGCCTTCGGCCCTACTGTTGCAGGGCTCCAACGGCCGAAGTGCTTTCTTAGAGAAGGCCACCATTGATAGTCAGTTAAAAAGCTACCGCCAGTAACCCTGCGGAACTAATCCGTACCGCCCGGTTACTGGCGGAATGACGCTAATAGTGGTGCAAGTCACAGCATTGTTATGCGGACGCGCCAAGCCGTTCAACAGCGGCGTCAATTCGCTCCTCACTGCCGGTAAGCGCCACACGGATGAAGCCATTGCCGGCGTCGCCATAGAAAACGCCCGGGCCTACCACGATGCCAAGTTCCGCGAAGCGCGCTACCGTGTCCCACGTGGCTTCGCCGGCTGTGGACCACAAGTACAGCCCAGCCTTGGACTGGTGGATCTCAAGTCCGAACTTCTCCAGCGCCGGCACGATCCTCTCGCGGCGGCCGCGGTAGAGATCCTTCTGGGCCAGGACATGGCTGGCGTCACCCAATGCCACACGCATGGCTTCCTGCACAGGGTAAGGAACGATCATGCCCGCATGTTTGCGGCTGTTGACCAGGTTCGCGATGATCGCTGAATCTCCGGCTACGAACGCGGCGCGGTACCCGGCAAGGTTGGACTGCTTGCTGAGCGAGTAGACGCACAGCAAGCCATCTGTGGAACCCCCCGTAACCCGGGGATCCAGAATACTGGGGACAGCTTCGCCGCCACGTTGGACATCCCATTCGCCCCAGCCCAGCTCTGCGTAGCACTCGTCGGAGGCCACCACTGCTCCGAGCTCACGGGCCTGGCCGACGATCCGTTGGAGCGACTCAATGTCCCGGACGCTGCCTGTGGGATTGCCCGGTGAGTTGATCCAGATCAACCGGACCTTCGCGCGGGTGGCGGGATCGAGTTCATCCAGATCGTCAGCGGCAACTGCCGTGGCGCCTGCCAATGAGGCGCCGATGTCGTAGGTGGGGTAGGCAACCGTGGGACGCACAACGACGTCGCCTGCGCTCAAGCCCAGCAGGAACGGCAACCACGCCACGAGCTCCTTCGAACCCACGGTAGGCATGACGTCCTTGGGGTCCAGCCCCGGGACGCCGCGGCGGCTGGCGAACCAGTGCACAACCGCCTCCCGCAAGGCCTCCGTGCCGTGAACCGTGGGATAGCCGTGGGCATCGGCAGCGTTGGCCAGAGCCTCGCGGATCAACCCGGGGGTGGGGTCCACCGGAGTTCCGATGGAGAGATTCACTGCGCCACCGGGGTGCTTGGAAGCCGTGGCAACGTATGGCGCCATGGCCTCCCAGGGGTAGTCAGGCAGGTTCAGGCCGAAAGCCGGCGCCGCTGAAATCAAAGAAACTACCGCCTAGTGGTCTTGGTTCTGCGGGGGCAGTGCAGCGATGTACGGGTGGTCCTTACCCGTGTTGCCGATCTTGGCCGCTCCACCCGGGGATCCGAGGTCGTCGAAGAACTCAACGTTGGCCTTGTAGTAGTCGGCCCATTCTTCGGGGGTGTCATCCTCGTAGTAAATGGCCTCAACCGGGCACACGGGTTCGCAGGCTCCACAGTCGACGCATTCATCGGGGTGGATGTAGAGGGAACGCTCACCTTCGTAAATGCAGTCGACAGGGCATTCTTCAATACATGCCTTGTCCTTGACATCTACACACGGCTGCGCGATTACGTACGTCACGTCCCAGACCTCTCCACGGTTTGTCCCGGCGATGGCCGGGGTAATACGGCCGGCATCATGCCGGGCACTCAACTTCCGAGCCTATTATCCAACAGTGCGCTGACGCCAACCTAGCCCGCGTCTTAGTATGAAACGGTGACTCCGCCGAACTTGCCGCCCCGCCAATTCCTCCTTGCCGCAGAACCAGGCATCCGGGTGGTGGTCCGTTACAGGATCGAGGACGGATTGACGGACGCCTTGGGCTATCTGGTGGGAACTACGGAGGGCTCCTGTACCGTCAGGACCCGTACGGCCGACGTCGAGATTCCATTGGCAATGGTTATCGCGGCGAAAGAGGTTCCACCGCCACCGCCGCGTCGGCAGTCCGTGCGCGTAGCGACGGACTGACAACCTGCCGGTTAACAACCACAAGCATGATTAACGTCACTACGCCGATGCCGAAGACCCACACGTTGCCCACGGGGTCGCCAAGAATCAACTGCTTGGCGGAGCCGGCTGACGACAGGACGCCGACGACGGCATAGCTCACCACGCCTGCCACCGCGGTCGGTATCACCGAGCGGGTCCATGCAGCGAGCCACAACTGCACGGACGCAAGCAGCAGCAAGGCCGCCGCCACGCCCCATGGGACCACGACTCCGGACCAGATTACGGTCTGCCTGTGCAGTACGGTGCCAGCCAGGGCAACGAAAGGAGCCGCCAGCACGGCCGTGGCAGCGCCACGAACCGAACCGGCGGCTCCCTTCTTCATTCAGCTGTTCCGAACTGGTTCAGGCCAGTTTGGACTAGGACTTGGCGCGGGCGCGGTTGGCCTTGGCGCGCTCGTTGGAGTCCAGGATGACCTTACGGATACGGATGGCATCCGGGGTTACCTCAACGCACTCGTCTTCACGGGCGAATTCGAGGGACTCTTCGAGGGTGAGATCGCGCGGCGGCGTCAGGTTTTCGAAGGTATCGGAGGAAGCGGCACGCATGTTGGTGAGCTTCTTTTCCTTGGTGATGTTGACGTCCATGTCATCAGCGCGGGAGTTCTCGCCAACAATCATGCCTTCGTAAACCTCGGAGGTGGGCTTCACGAAGAAGGAACCGCGCTCCTGCAGGTTAATCATGGCGAACGGAGTCACAACACCGGCGCGGTCGGCGATCATCGAACCGTTGGTACGGTACTCGATCGGTCCGGCCCACGGCTCGTAACCTTCGGAGATGGAGGCAGCGATACCGGCGCCACGGGTGTCCGTCAGGAACCGGGTACGGAAACCAATCAGGCCACGCGCAGGGACGATGAATTCCATGCGGCACCAGCCAGTGCCGTGGTTGGCCATGTTGGTCATGCGGCCCTTGCGGGCAGCCATGAGCTGTGTGACGGCGCCGAGGTATTCCTCGGGCACATCGATGGTCATGTGTTCCATCGGCTCGTGCAGCTTGCCGTCGATGGTCTTGGTGACAACCTGCGGCTTGCCCACGGTCAGCTCGAAGCCTTCGCGGCGCATCTGCTCAACGAGGATGGCCAGCGCGAGCTCGCCACGGCCCTGGACTTCCCAGGCGTCGGGACGCTCGGTGGGGAGGACCTTGATGGAGACGTTACCGATCAGTTCCTTGTCCAGGCGATCCTTGACTTGGCGGGCCGTGACCTTGGCACCCTTGACCTTGCCGGCCAGCGGCGACGTGTTGATACCGATGGTCATGGAGATCGCGGGATCGTCCACGGTGATCAGCGGCAGCGGCTGCGGGTTCTCGGCGTCGGTCAGGGTCTCACCAATGGTGATTTCCTCGATACCGGCGACGGCGACGATCTCGCCGGGACCTGCGGACTCGGCAGGAACACGGGTGAGCGCCTTGGTAGCGAGCAGTTCGGTGATCTTGACGTTCTTGAGTTCACCGTTTGCGCGTGCCCAGGCAACAGTCTGGCCCTTGCGGAGCGTGCCGTTGTAGATGCGGAGCAGTGCGAGGCGGCCAAGGAACGGCGATGCGTCCAGGTTGGTAACGTGTGCCTGCAGCACGCCGTCCGGGTTGTACGTCGGAGCGGGGATGTGCTCGATGATGGTCTTGAAGAGGGGCTCGAGGTCCTCGTTCTCCGGAGCCGAGCCGTTGGCCGGCTGGTCCAAGGAAGCACGGCCGACCTTGGCGGCTGCGTAGACGACGGGAACTTCGAGGACCTTGTCCAGGTCCAGGTCCGGAACTTCGTCGGCGAGGTCCGAAGCGAGGCCCAGGAGCAGGTCCATGGACTCGTGGACAACCTCGTCAATGCGGGCGTCAGGACGGTCGGTCTTGTTGACCAGGAGGATGACCGGGAGGTGCGCGGCAAGGGCCTTGCGGAGCACGAAGCGGGTCTGGGGCAGGGGGCCCTCTGAGGAGTCGACCAGCAGGACGACGCCGTCAACCATGGACAGGCCGCGCTCTACCTCGCCACCGAAGTCCGCGTGGCCGGGGGTGTCGATGACGTTGATGGTGATGGTCTCGCCGTTGGACGACGGGCCGTTGTAGGCAACCGTGGTGTTCTTCGCGAGGATGGTGATGCCCTTTTCGCGCTCCAGGTCACCGGAGTCCATGACACGGTCCTCAACCTCACCATGGGAAGCGAAGGAGTTGGTCTGCTTGAGCATGGCGTCGACCAAGGTGGTCTTACCGTGGTCAACGTGTGCGACGATCGCGACGTTGCGCAGATCGCTCCGCGACGCAGTGTTGGTGATGGTTTCAGACATGCGTTAATGACTCGTTTCAGTGGTGAAGTCAGCTGTTTGTATCCGCGCGCATACCTGATCGACTTGATCGGAACACACAGCGAAAAGACCCCGGGACACAGGGCACCTGCATCCAGTCTAAACGCAGTTGCATTTATGAGCCTAAAAAGCAAGCTATTCACTGGCGCAATGTGGCCCCGCTCACACCGCCGTGTTGTTACATAAACGCAAGTCCAGATGCTGGATTTTCCCTGCGCTGTGCACCATGATGGGCTGCAGAACCAGTGCCACGTGGAGAACAACGATGCGACAAGCTCCGGCAGTGTTCCGCATGCTCGCACCTTTGATCGCCATAGGCGTTCTATCGGTGGGCTGCGGACCAAGCCCAGCACCAATGACCGCCCCCTCTGGATCAACCGCGCCCGGGCCCGCGCAGACAGCGGCCGCAGACAAACCGCTCAGGATTGCGCCTGCCCCCAGCTCACTCAACTTACCCGTGGGCTCGCTATATAAGAACCCCGCGAACAACCGCAGCGAACTGGTTCTCGCCGACGTGCGCCACACCGCGGTACTCATTGGTGATTCCCAGTCAATGCCGAAGGATTCCTGGCCGCAACAGGGCATCGCAGCCATGGGCTACAAACTGCACGTAGTGGGCATGGGCGGTACCGGGTATGTGGCCACCAACGGGAAGACCGGCAACTACATCGATGCGTTACAGCGCGGCGACTGGGTGCTGCCCTTCGGCGACCCACCGCTGATCGTGATCCAGGGTGGCGGCAACGATGCCACCCAGCGAGCCACGGACGCCCAGATCACCAGCAACGCCGAGCGACTAATCGCAGCCCTGAAGAAACGCTACCCGGGCACCACCATGGCCATGATTGGAACGCTCGCCAGGGGCGTGAGCCACGGAGGCGGACGCCGAACTGAAATCGATGCCCTTCTAGGACGTATCGCCGCCAAGCACGGCATACCGTTCGTCAGCGCGGGCGACTGGCTCACCCGCTATAACGCAATCGGGGATCTCCAGGATGGCGTGCATTTGAAGCCGGCCGGGCATGCAAAGTTAGGCGCCGCACTGGCTCGCGAATTCACTTCGCTCGGCCTCACGGCCCGCCCGGACAGCGCTGGCTCCACACCGGAAGCTGTACCGGAAGCTGCACCTGAGCAGTAGAGCGCGTTGCGAGGCCCGCTCTGCGCGCTTCGCGAGCTTTATGACGTGCACAGCAGGCCTCACAACACGAAGTTAACGGCAAGAGCCGGTGGTTCCCTTCCCGGGGAACCACCGGCTCTTCTGCTAACCAACCGTCAAACGCTCGACGCCGGTCAGGCCACCGCGGGTGGCAACAGAAGCGAACCGCCCGGAATGGCATCCAGGAGTGCTTGGGTGTAGGTCTCGCGCGGGTTGTCGAAGACGTCATCCGTGCTGCCCGTCTCCACGAGCTTGCCCTTTTCCATGACGCAGACGTGATCCGCGATCTGACGGACCACCGCGAGGTCGTGCGTGATGAACAGGTACGTCAAGCCGAGGTTGTCCTGAAGGTCAGCCAGCAGGTTCAGCACCTGAGCTTGGACAAGGACGTCCAAAGCCGAGACCGCCTCATCGCAGATGATGACTTCCGGATCCAAGGCCAGAGCTCGGGCAATGGCGATGCGCTGCCGCTGGCCACCCGAAAGCTCGTTCGGGTACCGCTGCATCATGGACTGTGGCAGGGCTACCTGGTCCAGCAGCTCCCGGACCTTCTTTTCACGGCTGGCCGCATTGCCGATCTTGTGCACGCGCAGTGGCTCTTCAATGGTCCTGAAGATGTTGTACATCGGATCAAGCGAGCCATACGGGTCCTGGAAGATGGGCTGCACGCGGCGACGGAACTTGAAGAGTTCCTTGCCCTTTAGCCCTGCGGTATCCACGCCATCGAAAATGATCTGGCCCTCAGTCGGCTTTTCCAGCTGGAGAACCATTTTGGCGACAGTGGACTTGCCCGATCCGGACTCCCCCACGATCGCTGTTGTAGTGCCGCGCTTAACGGAGAAGCTGACATCGTCAACAGCAGCGAAATCGGAGGTCTGACCCAGCCCCTGGCGCAGTTTGTAGATTTTGCGCAGGTTCTTGATCTGGAGAACCTCGTCCTGGACGCGGCTTTGCGCTGCTGCCACAGGTGCCAGCAGGTCACCGGCATCCACGCCCTGCTCCTTAGCCACTTGAATGCGGCGCGAAGCGAGTGACGGTGCCGATTCCACCAGGCGGCGGGTGTACGGATGCTGGGGATTGCGGAGGAGCTCCAAGGAAGGACCCGCCTCAACAACATTGCCTTGGTACATGACAATGACTTTGTCAGCCCGCTCGGCAGCCAAGCCGAGGTCGTGCGTGATGAGCAGCACGGAAGTGCCAAGCTCAGTGGTCATCTTGTCCAAGTGGTCCAGGATCCGGCGCTGCACAGTCACGTCCAGCGCCGACGTGGGTTCGTCAGCAATCAGGAGCTTGGGCTGGCAGCTCAGGCCGATGGCGATCAGGGCGCGCTGACGCATGCCGCCTGAGAACTCGTGAGGATACTGCTTGGCACGTCGGGCAGCGTCCGGGAGGCCGGCTTCGGCAAGCACCCTTGCGACGTCGTCCGGGCCATCCGGCCGGCCGTTGGCTTTGAGCGTTTCACGAACCTGGTAGCCGATCTTCCACACCGGGTTCAGGTTGGACATCGGGTCCTGCGGAACCATGCCGATATGGCTGCCACGGAGCTCGATCATGCGCTTCTCCGAAGCGTGGGCGATGTCTTCGCCGTCGAGCAGTATCTGCCCGGCCGAGACGCGTCCGTTGTTGGGCAGCAAGCCGATGGCGGCTAGCGCCGTCGTCGACTTTCCTGAACCAGACTCACCCACGATGGCGACCGTTTCGCCCGGCATGATGGACAAGTGCGCGTTCTTTACCGCCTTGACCTCCCCGGATCCGGTCTTGAAGGTGATGGCCAGATCCTTGATTTCCAAGATGGGCCGTACCGGTGCTGTGGCTTCATCAATTCTGATGTTGGCAGAAGTCATGTTCGCCTCCTTAGCGCTGACGGCTCTTGGGATCAAGAGCATCGCGGACGGCGTCGCCAAGCATGATGAAGCTCAGGACGGTGATGGACAGGGCGGCTGCCGGGTAAAGCAGGATTCCCGGGTTGGTACGAATGGATGCATTGGCCGCGGAGATGTCGTTACCCCACGACATGACGCTGCCGGGCAAACCAACACCCAGGAAGGACAGGGTGGCTTCGAGGACGATGAAGACGCCCAATTCCAGGGTGGCAAGGACGATCACCGGCGCCAGGGCGTTCGGCAGCGCATGCTTAACCAAGGCGCCAAACTTGGAAACACCCAGTGATCGGGCCGCGGTCACGAAGTCCGCGTTTCGCACTTCGATGACCGCGCCTCTGGTGATGCGTGCCATTTGGGGCCACGCAAGCAGGGATATTGTCAGGACCACGGTCCAGACGCTTCTGTTCTCACGGAACAACGGGAGCTGCGTGATAACAAGGGCACCGAGGATGATCGGCAACGCGAAGAAGATATCGCCCAGGCGAGCCAGGACGGAATCCAACCAGCCGCCGTAGTATCCGGCCAGCGCACCCAACGTGACACCAATGATGACGACGGCAAGTACGGACAGGACACCGACGGAAAGCGAAGCCTGCGTACCGTGGATGACGCGGGAATAGACGTCGCAACCCTGCAGGGTGAATCCCAGCGGGTGGCCAGCTGTGGGCGCGCCCTCGGAGTTGGCCAACTGGCAGTCGTTGTTAGGTTCGACGCTGGTGAACAGCCCCGGGAACACGGCAACAATAACCAGGAGCAGGATCAGCAGCGAGGAGACGATGAACAGGGGGCGGCGGCGAAGCTTACGCCACGCATCAGCCCAGAGGCTCAGGGGCGCCTGATCTGTTTTGACAGCGTCAGTGGCCAGAAGCGGTGTCTCCTCGACGGGAGCCACAAAGTGTTCATTATTACTGGTCATAGCGGATCCTCGGGTCAAGCCAGGCGTACAGGAGGTCAACCAAGAGGTTGGTGATAACAAAAACCAGGACCAAGACGCTCACAATGGCGACGATGGTAGGTCCTTCGCTGCGCGCGATGGCCTGGAAGAGTTTGTTACCCACTCCGGGGACGTTGAAGATACCTTCGGTGACGATGGCGCCACCCATGAGACCGCCAAGGTTGGCGCCCAGGTAGGTCACCACCGGGATCAACGAGTTCCTGAGGATGTGGGCCATCACGACTCGCGGCCGGGAGAGTCCCTTTGCTGTCGCGGTGCGTACGTAGTCCGCGTTCATGTTCTCGCTGACAGAGGCACGAGTCAGGCGGAGTACGTAGGCGAAGGACACGAGTCCCAGCACGACGGCAGGGAGGATCAGGTTGCCCCAGTCGGCGTTGGCGCCCACGGTAGGTTTGGCCCAGCCAAGCTGGACACCGAACACAAGCTGGAAGACGAAGCCCAACACGAAGGTGGGAACTGCGATCACCAGGAGGGAAACAACCAGAACGGTGGAGTCGAAAAGTTTTCCCTTCTTCAGACCGGCGAAGACACCGAAAGCAATACCGAACACGGCCTGAATGATGAGGGCTTCAATGGCAAGCATTGCTGTGACAGGGAAAGCCCTCGCCAAGGAGTCCGCAATGGGCTGCTGGGTGAAGTCAACGCCAAGATTGAAGGTGAAAAGGTTCTTGATGAAGAGCCCGTATTGGACCCAGAAGGGCTGGTCCAGGTTGTACTGGGCCCGCAGGGCGTCGATGACGCTCTGCGGCGGCTGGCGATCTCCGAAGAGGGCCGCAATCGGGTCGCCGGGTAGTGCGAAGACCATGTAATAAACGAGGAGCGTGGTCCCCAGGAATACCGGGATGACCTGGAGGAGCCTACGGAAAATAAAGCGAACCACGGGTCACCCCTCTCCGGTGGTCGGGCGTTGGTGTGTCATGTGTGCCTTCCTGCCCAGCAAGCAAGGGGGGCCCGGCGCTTTGGCCGGACCCCCGCTGCCCTAAGGCAAGTTCAGATCCTGAGGACTACTTGGCCTCGATGTCGAAGTAACGGATGCCGCCGTTCCAGCCGGTTTCAGCTGAGACAACGTTGTTGCTCCAAACGATCGGGGTTGCCCGGTACCACAAGGGCAGGCCGGGGAGGTCCTTGAACAGGACCTCTTGTGCCTCGTTGAACTTCTTGTTGGCGTCTTCCGGAGTCTTGGCTGCAAGGCCTTCCTTGAGGAGCTTGTCGAAGTCGGGGTTCGAGTACTTCTCGTAGTTGGACGATGCATTGGTTGCCCATACAGGTCCGAGGAAGTTGTAGAGCGACGGGTAGTCACCCTGCCAGCCGGCGCGGGTCAGGCCCGGGAGGGACTGGGACTTGCGCAGGTCCAGGACTTCAGCGAACTTCGCGAACGGCTGGATTTCAGCCTGGATGCCGAGGTTGTTCTTGAAACCGTTGGCAACGGCGTCGATCCATTCCTTGTTGCCACCATCGGTGTTGGAGGCGATGAGGAGCGGCTTGGAACCGTCGTAAGGCTTGATCTTCTCAGCCTGGGCCCAGAGATCCTTAGCCTTCTGGGCGTCGAACTTCAAAACTTCGCTACCGGGGATGGCGTCGTTGTAGCCGTCGAGCACGGGAGCCGTGAACTCGGTGGCCGGGGTACGCGTGCCGTTGAAGATGACCTTGGTGATCTCTTCGCGGTTGATGGCGTGGGACAGAGCCTGGCGACGCAGCAGACCGGCTTCACCCTGGAAGTTCGGGTTGTAGCCGGGGATGTTCAGCGTTGCGTTGTTGGCGTTCGGACGCGTGGAGTTACGGTCCTGGAAGTCCGTGGTGTAAGTCTTCAAAGCGTTCGAGGGAACAACGTCAGTGATGTCGAGGTTGTCGGCCTGGAGATCCGTGTATGCGGGGCCCGGATCCGTGTAGAACTTGAAGGTCACGCCACCGTTCTTGGCAGCACGCGGGCCGGTGTAGTCAGCGTTCTTGACCAGGGAGATGGACTGGTCGTGTACCCAGGCACCTTCCTTCTCGAACTTGTACGGGCCGTTGCCGATCGGGTTCTCGCCGAACTTCTTCGGGTCCTTCAGAGCTTCGGAAGGCAGCGGGTAGAAGGCGGAGTAACCAAGGCGCAGCGACCAGTCAGCTTCAGGCTGAGCAAGCTTGACCGTGATGGTCTGGTCGTCAGTCGCGGCCAGGCCGGACATGGTCTGGGCCGTAGGAGCCGGCGTCGAGGTCTTCTTGCCGTCGGCGCTGGTGGTCTCAGTGACGGCGCTGACGTCGGCGTATCCTTCGATGGATTCGAAGAAGAAGCCATTGTTCTGGAGGTTGGTGCTCAGTGCGGCGAAGTTCCAGGAATCAACGAACGTCTTGGCCGTGATGGCCTCACCGTTGGTGAACTTGGCGCCGGGCTTGACCTTGATAGTCCAGTTCTGTGAATCGGTGGTTTCGATCGACTCCGCCAGCGCGTTGACGGGCTTGCCGTCCGAGTCGTAGGCACGAAGGCCTTCAAACAGCAGCTCGACGACGCGGCCACCGTACACCTCATTGGTGTTGGCAGGGAGCAGCGGGTTCTGCGGTTCGTTGCTGTATGCGGAAATGACCTTGTTCGGGTCAGTTGCGGCTGAGCTGTTCGTATTGCTGCCGCCACCGCCGCCGCAACCGGTCACTGCGAGGGCGATGATCGCCGCTACGCCTAGAGCTTTGGAAGTGCGCGAGAAACGCATTCCGCCTCCTATGAGTCGTGGAGTTGAGCAGGGGAAATTCGTGATTTCCCCCAGGCACAGGCACAGTTTCCTACTGTGACGTTGCCTACATGTGTGTGTAAGCCTACCCACATTGCGTCCGGATGTTGGGACATGCTGGCCAAACTGTAACCGTTCCGCAACCTCCACATGCCTAAACTGGCGCGGATTTCAAGTCAAACGTTACTCAGTGGTAGCATTCGCTGTCTGACAGCAGGACAGGAGTAATTTTGGCGCAGAAAAGGGCCCCGGTTCTGTTGAACCAAGGCCCTTCAAAATTCGTGCTCTAGACGTTGAAGCGGAACTCCACCACGTCGCCGTCGGCCATCACGTACTCTTTGCCTTCGATGCGGACCTTGCCGCGGGACTTTGCCTCGGCCATGGACCCGGCGTCGATGAGGTCGTCGAAGGAGACAACCTCGGCCTTGATGAAGCCGCGCTGGAAATCAGAGTGGATCACGCCGGCAGCCTGCGGTGCGGTATCGCCCTGCCGAATGGTCCAGGCGCGGGTTTCCTTGGGACCGGCCGTGAGGTAGGTCTGCAGGCCAAGGGTGTGGAAACCAACGCGCGCCAGCTGATCCAGGCCGGATTCGCTCTGGCCGTTCATTTCCAGCATTTCGCGGGCTTCTTCCTCATCCAGCTCAACGAGGTCGGCTTCGAGCTTGGCGTCAAGGAATACGGCATCTGCTGGAGCAACCAGGGCACGCAACTCGTCCTGCTTTTCCTGGTCGCCAAGAATGCCTTCATCGGCGTTGAAGACGTAGATGAACGGCTTGGCAGTGAGAAGTCCGAGCTCCTTGAGGTGCCCCATCTCCAGCTTGTCGCTCTTGATCGAGGAGAAGATGGTGTCGCCGCGTTCCAGAACCGCCTGGGCAGCCTTGATGGCGGCGAGTTCGGCTGCTTCGCGCTTCTTGATCTTGACTTCTTTTTCGATACGCGGGATCGCGTTTTCGATGGTCTGAAGGTCTGCCAGGATCAGCTCGGTGTTGATGGTCTCCATGTCGGAGCGCGGATCAACCTTGCCGTCGACGTGGATGACGTCGGGATCGTCAAACACACGAACGACCTGCGCGATGGCCTCTGCCTCGCGGATATTGGCAAGGAACTTGTTGCCCAGGCCTTCGCCCTCGGAGGCACCCTTCACGATGCCGGCGATGTCCACGAAGGACACAGGAGCGGGAAGCAACTTCTGCGAACCGAAGATCTCCGCCAGCTTCGCCAGTCGGGGGTCAGGGAGGTTGACCACTCCGACGTTCGGTTCAATCGTTGCGAACGGATAGTTCGCAGCGAGCACCTGATTACGGGTCAGTGCGTTGAAAAGAGTTGATTTGCCGACGTTGGGCAGTCCGACGATGCCAATAGTAAGAGCCACGAGCATTGATTCTACCCGTTGGAGCCGTGTCCGCGGTTGTTCACTCCCCCAATCCGTGCCTGCAGCTGCAGCTTCGCTAAAACTGTCGTACCCCTATGACAGGGTTGCCACATGGATGGATTTGGATTGGTATTGGCCCTGCTCATGCTGCTGATTGGCGCTGCGGTCGGCCTCGCGGCCGGCTATGTCGTCTTCCGACGCCGGGGCGCTGGCCTGGAAGAAGACTTCGACGCCGTTTCGTCACGGCTTTCGGAGGTGACGGCACAGCTGGCAGCGGCCGACGCCGAACGCCGGCTTTTGTTTACACAGAACCGTGAGCTGAACGCAGCAAGGAATTCTGATGGCAGCGTCCTGCGTGCGCTCGCTCCCGTGGCGGAGAAGCTGACGGCGGTCCAGCAACAGGTTTCGCTTCTCGAACGGGACAGGGTGGAGCAGTACGGGCAACTCGCCCAACAATTACAGGATGCGCGTTCGTCCGATGAGCAGCTCTTGCGGTCAACCCATGCCTTGGCCTCAGCGCTCCGTTCCAACAGCGCCCGCGGCCAGTGGGGCGAGGTTCAGCTGCGCAGAGTGGTGGAGGCCTCGGGGATGCTCCGACACGTGGATTTCCATGAGCAGGTTCATTCCGGACGTAGCGACAACACGCTTCGGCCCGACCTGGTGGTTCAGCTTCCCGGCGGTAAGCAACTGGTGGTGGATGCCAAGGTGCCACTGGCTTCCTACCTCGCCGCGCAGGAACAGCTCCATGGCGACGGCTCATTCGGCGAGTCGGTGGGACCAACTGTCAACCATGATTCCAAGACACTGCTGGCTCAGCATGCAAAGGCGCTCAAGGCCCACATCGACGCTTTGGCAGCCAAGAAATACTGGGATATCCCGGGGAACTCGCCCGAGCTGGTGATCTGCTTCCTTCCGGCGGAATCCATTCTGGCGTCAGCCCTTGAAGCCGATCCGGCCTTGCTTGAACATGCCTTGTCCAGGAACGTGGTTCTGGCGTCGCCCGGGACATTGCTGGCTGTCCTCAAGTCGGTTGCCTTCACGTGGCGACAGGACGTCCTCACGGACAGTGCCCACGAACTCTTCGAGCTCGCCAAGCAACTGTACGAGCGAATGGGCACACTGGGCGAGAACGTCGGCAAGCTGGGAAGCTCACTGAAGACATCCGTGGATCGCTACAACGCCATGGTGGGGACGTTGGAGGCTCGGGTACTTCCGACCGCACGCAAGCTCAACACCATGGACGATGCTGGTCTTGCCGCTCCCATGTCCGTGGAGGCTGTCCCCCGCGCCTTGGCAGCCCCGGAACTGCTGGCCGTCGACACCCCAGGGCACCAGGCCTCAACGAGTCACAACGAGGTCAGCGACGATCAAGAGTCAGCTGCGTAGGCGTAAGTGCTCGCTTAACGAACTGGCCCGCCGTGGAAGCCTTCCGAAGGAAGGCGACCACGGCGGGCCAGTTTTGTAAGAAGTCAGAGCTAGGAGGTGGAGCGATTTCCGCGGCCGCCAAGTGCACGTGTCACGTCGCCGGCCTTCTTCAAGGTAGCCCGCAGTTCCTTGGGAAGTGAGAAGAGCAGGTCTTCCTCTGCTGTCACCACTTCCTGAACTTCGCCGTAGCCGTAATCGGCCAGGAGTCGCAGAACATCCTTGACGAGCACCTCGGGAACAGAAGCTCCCGATGTCACACCTACAGTGGCGACGCCCTCGAACCAGGACTCGTCCACTTCGTTGGCGAAGTCCACACGGTACGAACTCTTGGCACCATATTCGAGGGCTACCTCAACCAGGCGCACGGAGTTCGAAGAGTTGGCCGAGCCCACAACGATCACGAGGTCAGCCTGTGGGGCGATCTTCTTGATGGCCACCTGACGGTTGGTGGTGGCATAGCAGATGTCATCGCTGGGCGGATCCTGCAGCGTGGGGAACCGGTCCTTGAGGAGGCGAACCGTCTCCATCGTTTCGTCCACACTGAGCGTGGTCTGCGAAAGCCAAATGGTCTTCTCCGGATCCCGGACGGTGACCTTATCTACCTCGTGCGGGCCGTTGATGATCTGGATATGCTCCGGGGCCTCACCGGCGGTTCCTTCGACTTCCTCATGGCCCTCGTGGCCGATGAGCAGGATGTCGTAGTCTTCCTTGGCGAAGCGCACAGCTTCCTTGTGGACCTTAGTCACCAGAGGGCACGTTGCGTCGATGGTTCGCAATCCACGGTCCTCGGCCGATTGGACCACTGCAGGAGAAACACCGTGTGCCGAGAAGATGACCAGGGCACCTTCGGGGACCTCGTCGGTCTCCTCGACGAAGATGGCTCCTTGTTCCTCCAGGGAGCTGACCACATGCACATTATGAACGATCTGCTTCCGCACATAAACGGGAGGGCCGTAGTGCTCCAAGGCCTTCTCCACAGCGATAACAGCCCGGTCCACGCCGGCGCAATAGCCCCGAGGAGCCGCCAACAGAACCTTCTTGGGACCCGTGATGGGCGCCGCCGCCTGCACCTCTTCCGGAGACCGGCGTCTACGGGGCACCGCGGGCATAGGAATGGAAACTGCTGTGCTGGTCATTCCTCCATGCTACCGGGCCGGACTTTGCCTCCTTGCTATCGGGCCGGACTTTAGCTGCTGGCCGAACGTGACCCTCGTCGCCCTGACACAACGGAAGCTATGACGCCGGCCACAAAGACTCCACCGGACGCCACCGCTGCTATGAAGATCCATTCCCCGAAGCCTGTCCTGGCTGCCGTGAGGAACTCCTGCTTGAACAGCTCAGCCACGCCGTTTGCGCTGGACAGATTGCCAATCACTCCCCCGCCGAGGTCCGCCCCGGCTGTCCAGAGAGCTGCAAGGGCCAAGCCCCCCAATCCGAGGAAAACCAATACCAGGGATCGCCGGCGCGCCGCTACAAGCGCCAGGAGCACGGATATCACGGCACCGAGCGCGGCTACCCACCACAAGGGTGCGAATGCCGCCACCCGCTCCACCAGTTGGCGGTGGGAGGGCTCCCCCAGGGAGACCAAACTTTCCGCAGGAACATCAACACGGATCCGGGTGGCCTCGGCGAAATGATCACGAATGAGCCGAACCAGAGGGCTGATATCAAGGACCAGGGCAGTGGTGGTGACGGCCTCCTCAGGTTGGTTCGCCGCGCCGAAGTTCAACCTGTGGCTGTTGCGTACTGTCTCTTCCCACGCTTGAGGGTAGTCGCTCCACGATTGCATGCCCGACGCAGCGCTGCGGAGTGCATCGGCCGCCAAGGACTGAATGGGTCCCGGAAGATCCACCGAGGACTCGAAGGTTCCAAGAGCGGACGTAATCAGGCGGTTTTGGAATTCCGGATCGTTGCCCAGTTCACCTGCTATGCGGACAAAGCCCTCTTCTTTGACGATGTTCCGGTCAACCCACGCCGTTGGAAAGGCGACAGCTGTAAGGACTAAGGCGAGGATCACTCCCAATGCTGAAACAAAAGTACGCAAGGTCATCCTCAGGCTCGGGGGCTATGGCACCATCCTAGGTCTGTCCACATGGCAGCAAAAATGTCGGAGGCGTCGCCCAAGCTATGGATAGAGTTGGAAGGCTGGTTGGCAACCACAGCCGGCACCCCTGAGCGAGGACTATGACAATGCAGGAAACAACACGGCGACTGAACCAGCCATGGACCCACCATGTCCGCTGAAGCGACACCGGAATCCACGCTGCCGGGGACTGCCGCTGAAACCAGCCCTGACAACCCCTGGCCCCTGCAGTTGCTGTCCCGCAAGCTCAAGGCCCACATAGAGCGGGCTCCGGCCGCCTGGATCGAAGGCCAGGTCATCGAACTGAACCGCCGGGGCGGTAATGCTTTCCTGACCCTGCGTGATGTTGACGCCGAAATTTCACTTCCCGCATCGGTCTGGTCAACGGTGCTTGACCGCCAGAAGATACCCCTGGAACGGGGTTCCCGGGTGGTTGCCTTGGTCAAGGCGGACTTCTGGGTGAAGACCGGGCGCTTGAACATGTCCGTCAAGGACATTCGTCCGGTAGGCCTGGGCGATCTACTGGCGAGGATCGAACGGCTTCGCCAAGCTTTGGCAGCCGAGGGACTGTTCGCGGATTCGCGGAAGCGCAAACTTCCCTTGCTCCCCCACCGCATCGGCCTCATCACCGGTCGGGATTCCGACGCCAAGAAGGACGTCATGCGCAATGCTGCGTTACGCTGGCCAGCAGTTGAGTTTGACGTCCGCGAAGTGGCTGTCCAAGGCAACACCGCCGTGTCCCAGATCATCGCGGCGTTGAAGAAACTGGACGCCGACCCGCACGTTGACGTCATTGTCCTCGCCCGCGGTGGTGGCGCGCTGGAGGATCTCCTGCCGTTCAGCAATGAGGAACTCATTCGAGCCGTTTCGGCCGCGACCACTCCGATTGTTAGTGCAATCGGCCACGAAGCGGACCGTCCCATCCTGGACGACGTCGCGGACCTCCGAGCGTCAACGCCTACGGATGCCGCCAAGCGAATAGTCCCGGATGTGGCCGAGGAACTGGCCATGGTTCGACAGGCCAGAGAACACCTACGGCGAAGTATCAGCCGCATGGTGGACCGCGAGACTGATCGACTCCATGCACTGAGGTCCCGGCCCGTATTGGCCACTCCTGCTTCGATGGTGGATGCCCGCTCCGAAGACATCCACCGCTTGCAGCGCAGGACCCATTCTGCGGTCAGCACCGCGGTACTCAGGGCATTGGACCAAGTCCACCACTTGCGTGCGCAGGTCCGTGCCCTCTCACCCCAAAAAACACTGGACCGCGGTTATGCCGTTGTCCAGCTCCTCGGCGAGGACCAGACGGGGCACCACGTGGTGAGCAGCCCGGAGGAAGCACCGGAGGGGACGCCACTAAGCGTCCGCGTAGCTGAGGGCCGTTTCAGGGCTATCTCCGCCGGCCAAGGACAACTCGTCGAACACTAAGACTGCTGAAACCACCTTCACCACCACATCAAAGGACACCATGACTGAGAACAATCCAACGGCACCGGATTCCTTGGACAGTTTGAGCTATGAGGAAGCCCGCGAACAACTCGTGGCCGTCGTAGGGCGCTTGGAGGCCGGCGGAGCCAGCTTGGAAGAATCGCTGGCGCTTTGGGAGCGTGGCGAGGAACTGGCCAAACGCTGCGAAGACTGGCTTGAAGGCGCACGTAAGCGTCTGGCCACGGCCCGTGATGCAAACAGCGACGGCGGAGCTGCCGCCGGCTCCGCGTGATATCCCTGACAAACGCGGCTTAGGACTCCACCACGAGGGCACGCTCAGCGGCGACATCAAAGTCAGCCTTGGGCCAATCCAGTTGCAGACCGCCCAGGGCATCCAACAGCAGTTGCTGGACGGCGATGCGCGCGTACCACTTCTTGTTGGCGGGCACCACGTGCCAGGGTGCGATGTCGGTTGACGTCTTCTCAAACGCAGTGCTGTACGCGTCCATGTAGTCATCCCAGTACGCACGTTCCGCGAGGTCGCCGCGACTGTATTTCCAGTGCTTACCAGGATCGTCCAAGCGGGCGATAAGACGCTTTTTCTGCTCGTCCTTGCTGATGTTGAGCATGACCTTGACAATGGTGGTTCCCTGCTCGTGCAGACGTGACTCGAAGTCGTTGATCGCTGCGTACCGACGCTCCAGTTCGCTGGCATCAGCCCACCCATGGACGCGGTGGATCAGGACATCCTCATACTGTGAACGATCAAAAACACCCACCATTCCGGCGGCAGGGGCTTGTTTTTCGATCCGCCAGAGGAAGTCGTGCGATTTTTCTTCGTCCGTCGGCGCCTTGAAAGCGGTCAGCTGCACACCTTGAGGGTCCATGGCTCCCACCACGTGGCTGACAATGCCGCCTTTGCCCGCGGTATCCATGGCCTGAAGAATGAGCAGGAGCCGCTTGAGGCTACCGAATTTCCCTTCGGCAAAGAGCTTTTCCTGCAGTTCCGCAAGCCGATCATCCTGGGCGGCCAGCAGCGCCTTGCCGTCAGCTTTCACGCCGGTGTAGCCCGGAGTGGACTCAGGGTCCACGCCTGCCAGCGAAAACCCCGACCCCACCCTCAGTACTTCGGCCGGACTTTTGGCGAACTCAACTGCAGCAGCCATCGGCATGCCTTTCTGCCGGGCCGCGCCCCCGTGGCGCGGCTATGGACCTCAGGCTAGTTGCCCGGGTACCTCGACAGGAAGTCCGCCATGCGACCAATGGCTTCTTCGATGTCCTTGACGTTGGGCAAGGTGACCATTCGGAAGTGATCCGGACGAACCCAGTTGAACGCGCGCCCGTGGGAGACCAGAATTTTCTGTTCTTTCAACAGGTCCAGCACGAACTTCTCGTCGTCCCTGATGTGATACACCTCGGGGTCCAACTTCGGGAACAGATAAAGGGCACCCCTGGCCTGCTGGGTGCTGACACCGGGGATCGCGTTCAGGAGGTCGTAGGCCTTGTTGCGCTGCTCCAGGAGCCTGCCGCCGGGAAGGATGAGATCGTTGATGCTCTGGTAACCGCCGAGGGCGGTTTGGATGGCGTGCTGTGCAGGTACGTTGGCACACAAGCGCATGTTGGCCAGCAGGTTGATGCCCTCAAGATAGTCAGCAGCATCCTTCTTAGGCCCGGAAATCGCCATCCAGCCTGCGCGGTAGCCGCAGACGCGGTAAGCCTTGGACAGGCCACTGAATGTCAGGCACAGAACGTCATCACCGGTAAGCCCGGCGAGGTTAACGTGAACTGCATCTTCGTAAAGGATTTTTTCGTAGATTTCGTCCGCGAAGAGAACCAGTCCGTGTTTCTCTGCCAACGCAACGATTTTCTTGAGGGTTTCCTCGGGATAGACGGCGCCTGTGGGGTTGTTGGGGTTGATCACCACAATGCCCTTGGTCCGCGGCGTGATCTTGGATTCCATGTCCTCAAGATCGGGCTGCCATCCGGACTCTTCGTCGCAGAGGTAGTGCACGGGACGGCCGCCGGCAAGTGCCACCGATGCCGTCCACAGCGGGTAGTCCGGCGTGGGAATCAGCACTTCGTCACCGTCGTCCAGAAGTGCCATCAGGGACATGGTGATGAGCTCGCTGACACCGTTGCCGAGGTAGATATCGTCAACATGGATGTTCTGGATACCGCGCGTCTGGTAGTACTGGGAGACGGCAGTCCTGGCCGAGAAAATGCCACGGGAATCGCTGTAGCCCTGAGCGTTGGGCAGGTGGCGGATCATGTCCACCAAGATGGCGTCAGGCGCTTCAAAACCAAAAGGGGCCGGGTTTCCGATATTCAGTTTGAGGATCCGGTGACCCTCCGCTTCCATTTGCTGGGCGGCCTGAAGGATCGGTCCACGGATGTCGTAGAGGACATTATGAAGCTTGGTGGACTGCTTGAAATTCGCCATCCCTCAAATATGCCACACGGGTGATGGAGTTCAGCTGAGACTTGACTCACACATACGACGACGGCGGTGACGGTCCCACGCGGGTCCGTCACCGCCGTCGTACGCGGTTTTGTTTAGGTATTACTTGACGATGCCTTTGTCCTTCAGCCATGCGGCTGCGGCATCCTTGGGTGACTGCTTCTGGTCGCCGCTGACTGCGCGGTTCAGGTTGATCAGGTCGTCCGTGGTGAGGATCTTGGAGACGTTGTTGAGTGCTTCCTTGGCCTTGTCAGTCATCTTGGCTTCCTTGACCAACGGCAGGACCTGCTGTGCCTTGAAGTTGTTCTTCGGGTCTTCCAGTACAACGAGGTCGTTGTCTGCAATGGACGGCGTGGTGGTGTAGATGTCCGCCACCTGAACCTTGTCCTCCAGGAGAGCCTGGAGGGTCAGGTTGCCACCGCCGTCGTTGAAGGGCTGCAGGCCCTTGAGCTCGCAACCATAGTTGGCCTTCAGCCCCGGGAAGCCGTAGGCGCGGGTCTCAAACGTGGCGGGCGCAGCCATGGTGAAGTCCTTGCAGACTTTGGCCAGGTCCTCGATGGACTTCAGCTGATACTTCTCCGCCGTGGCCTTGGTGACCACCATGGCGTCCTTGGACTCGGCTTTGGCCGGCTCCAAGACTGCGAGGCCATCAGGAAGCTTGCCCGGGAGCGCCTTGTAGACGTCCTCGGCAGAAACCTCAGTAGCCTCGGTGTCCACGTAGGAGAGAAGGTTGCCGGAGTAATCCGGGACGAGGTCCACGGAACCGTCCTGGACGGCCTTGAAGTAGATCTCGCGCGAGCCGATGTTCGGCTTGGACGTGGCTGTGAGACCAGCTGCGTTGAGGGCGCCAACATAGATCTCTGCGATGACCTGGCTCTCCGGGAAGTCTGCCGAACCAACCACCAGTGGCCCAGCCGCGGCGGAACCGCTGGGTGCCGCGGTGGAAGGCGTGGCCAAGGGACTGCCGCCACAGGCGCTCAACGCGAGAGCCACACCCAGTCCAGCGGCGAGGCCTCCGAGACCACGGCGCGTAAGGGTCATGGGGACGGGGTTTTTCATGGTGTACCTCCTTGAACGGCAGCCCCGGCAGGAACCGTGGCTGTGAGATCGTCGGCTGCCTTCTGGCGGCCGCTTGATTCGAGGGTCAGGCCGGGAGAGATGACAAGCCTCTGCACGCCGGCGAGGATCAGGTCCACAGCGATGGCCAACCCGGCGATAAGCAGGGAGCCTCCGAGCATCCTAGGGAAATCCTGCAGGACGAGGCCGTCGAACAAGTACCGGCCAAGCCCACCTAAGGGAAGGTAGGCAACCACGGAGACTGTTGCGATGACTTGTAGAACCGCGGTGCGGATACCACCGAACATCACCTGCAGTCCGTTGGGCACTTCCACCCGGAAGAGGATCTGAAGTTCGCTCATGCCCATTGCCCGGGCAGCGTCCACAACGGTGGCATCAACGCTGGAAATGCCGGCATAGGTCCCGGCCAGCAGCGGCGGCACCGTGAGGATGACCAGCGCCCACACGGGAGGCATCAGGCCACTACCGGCGAGCAACGCGAAGAGGACCAGCAACCCGAGTGTCGGAAGGGCACGCAATGCTCCGGCAACGGCCACTGCCACAACGCGGCCGCGGCCGGTGTGCCCGATGTAGAGACCGATTGGCACTGCAATGGCGGCAGCGATGAGCAGCACCAGCGCGCTGTACTGCAGGTGCTCCAACAAGCGGGTGGGGATCCCACCGCTGCCGGTCCAGTTCTTGGGGTTTGTCAGCCAGGCGATGGTTTCAGCAAAGATGTTCATGCGGAGGCTCCCGGGTCGGGGCGGAGGCTCGCGTGCGGCTTGACAGGTCCCGCTTTGGGCTCGGTGAGCATGGCGTTGGCGTCCGGACGCGATGAGCTTCCACCTGCCGCACGGGTCCACGGCGTCAAGAGCCGCTCCAAGACCACCAGAACTGCGTCCATCAGGAGGGCCAGCACCAGAATCGCGATGATGCCCACCACAACTTCAGTAATGAACGTACGCTGCAGGCCGTCAGTAAACAGGACGCCTAGGTTGCCTACTCCCAGGAGGGCAGCAACGCTCACCAGGGAGATATTGCTGACTGACACCACCCGAAGTCCTGCGAACAGCACAGGCAATGACAACGGAAGGTCCACTTGGAAGAAGCGGGCCAGTGGCTTGAAACCCATGGCAACGGCAGCATTTCGGAGGTCGTCATCCACGGAGTCGAAGGCGTCCATCGCGGCACGGACCAGCAGTGCCACTGCATAAATGGTCAGTGCGACCACCACGTTCAGTGGATCCAGGATGCGCGTGCCAAGAATGGTGGGAAGAATGATGAAAAGGGCCAGTGAGGGAATGGTGTACAGCAAGGAGGTGGCTGTTGCCACCACCGACCTGAGTGTGCTGTTGCGCCTGGCCAGCTGGGCCAGGGGAACCGAAATCAGCAGTCCAAGGATCATGGGAATGATGGCGAGCACCATGTGCTGACCGGCCAGCCCCAGGACCATGCCACTGTTGGCAAGGAACCACTCCATCAGGTGGCGTCCTCCCTGTGGTGGCGGACTTCTTCGATAAGTGCCAGCACTTCCGGCGCCTTCAGGACTCCGGCCACCCGCCCGTCGTCGTCCACCGCAACGCCAAGGCCCGACGGCGACGACAACGCCGCATCCAGCGCGCGACGCAGAGTATCTCCCTTGCGGAACAGCGAACCTCCCGGAATCAACCCGGCACCATCCCGCGGTGAAGACCACCCGAGCGGCCGCGAATCGTCGTCGACAACCAGCGCCCACTCCCCCGATTGGCGGCCCGCGTGGTGGCCGTCGGAGGGACTCACCATGGTGACAGGGTGCAAGGTCACGGCGTCTGCGGCGTTGAAGGCAAGGTGCCGGAAGCCCCGGTCCCGTCCCACGAAGGAGGCCACGAAGTCATTCGCAGGCGCCCGAAGAATCTCTTCCGGAGCCGCGTACTGCGCCAGTTTGCCCCCCACGGCGAAGACAGCCACTTTGTCGCCAAGAACAGTGGCTTCATCGATGTCGTGCGTGACAAACACAATGGTCTTGGCAAGTTCACGCTGCAGACGCAAAAGTTCCTGCTGCAGTTCGTCACGGACCACCGGATCCACTGCGCTGAAGGGTTCGTCCATCAGCAGGACCGGCGGGTCAGCAGCGAGCGCCCGGGCAACTCCGACGCGCTGCTGCTGACCACCCGAGAGTTGTGACGGGTACCGCTTGCCGAGGACGGAAGCCAGCCCGACGACGTCGAGCAGTTCCGCAGCGCGCTTCCGCGCCGCTGCCTTGGGCACGCCGTTGAGCCGTGGAACGGTGGCGATGTTGTCCAGTACAGAGCGGTGCGGAAGAAGGCCCGATGACTGCATGACGTAGCCCATGGAACGCCGGAGCTTGGCCGCGGGAACCTGCGAGACATCTTCCCCTGCAACAGTGATGGTTCCGCTGGTGGGCTCCACCATCCGGTTGATCATGCGCAGGGAAGTCGTTTTACCGCAGCCCGAAGGGCCAACAAACACGGTTATGGCGCCCTTGTCGATGGACATGGTGAGGGCGTCCACCGCCGGTTGCCCGCCCTGGTATTTCTTGGTGACGCTCTTGAACTCAATCATGGCTTCGGCCATACCCGGACTTACCTATCTGTGGTAGAGAACATCGGTAGAGCCAGATGATCATATGCACTCTTATTACTTGGCTGCAAAGCAATCTTCACCCAGCGTAGCCAGCACCACCGACGATGTCAGCGTCGCCACGAGTTCCGTAATGAATCGGCAATGTTCAGCGTTTACGTCGCTTGCTTCCCTTCCCGCCCCGTTCCTCAGCCTGGTCGTGCTTGTAACGTTCCGCTGCACGCTGGCCTCGATCCGCTGACATCACCTTCTGGTGCCATTCCCGCTGATACGCACGACGGGCCGCCGCATCATGTTTCCTGGCCAAGGCCGCCAGCTCGCGTTGCAGCTTCAAGTAGCTGGCCCAGCGCCTGGGATCAAGGATTTCCTCCGCGAGCGCTTCCTGGACAGCGCATCCCGGCTCTGCTTGGTGGGCGCAGTCCGTGAAGCGGCACCGGGAGAAAAGTTCCTCCAGGTCGCCGAACATCTCGTCCATGCCCTCGTCGGCGTCGAAGAGCCCGAACCCTCGGACTCCCGGCGTATCCATAAGCACGGAGCCGCCCGCCAGAGGTACCAACTCCCTTGAGGTGGTGGTGTGTTTGCCCTTGCCGTCGCCTGCCCGGACCTCGCCTGTCTGCTGGAGCTCACGCCCCGCGAGGGCGTTGATAAGCGTCGATTTCCCGGCACCGGAAGGACCCAGGAGAACCAAGGTGGCGCCTTGAGGAATTCGCTGCATCAATTCGTCGAGGCCATCGCCCTGCTCCGCGGAGGTGGTAACGACGTCAACGCCCGCGGCCTGAAGGATGACCTCCCCCACGACATCGTCCGCGAGGTGGGCCAGGTCAGCCTTGGTGATAACCACGAGCGGTGTGGCACCGGAATCCCACGCAGCCACCAACGTTCGTTCAAGTCGGTTGTGGGTCAGCGGACGGTCCACAGGGACCACCACCGCAACAATGTCGATGTTGCTGCCCAGTATCTGTTCCTCCGACGAGGCTTCGAAGGCTCGTTTGCGGCTCAACGCTGAATGGCGGGGAAGGACCTCGACGACGGCAGGCTCGCCAGCGTTGTTGTGGCCGAGCCATACCCAGTCCCCGGTGGCCGGAACAAGCCCATGGGTGGGATAGGGCAAATGCAGGAGACTTTCGGCCGAGGCGACGAGCACCCGGTTCCTGTCCAGGCGCACTACGCGTCCGGGGGTGGCTGTTTCCTGGTTCTCCGGGACGCCGTGGACGCGGAAAAGCTCTGCGGTTTTGTCGGTAAAGCCGTATTGCACTGGTCCGTAAAATTGGTCAGTGGACAGCTGCTCTGTGGAACTAAAAGACTCGGTGGAACTAAAAGAAGGGTCGCTTGAAGAAGCGTAAGTGTTCAATGAAAAGCCTCTGAGGAGGCCCGGCCGCCTAGTTTTGGCAGGCTAATGCCGGGGCAGGAATGGTGGGCTGATGACGGCGCGCCGCAACTGAGTGCGGGGCGCGCAAGATCGTGGCAATCATCAAATCCACCTCCTCGGCATCCAGGCCGGCAGCTGGTGGGCCGGCAACGATGTTCAGCGTAGCCAACATCGTGCCCTTTTGGCTAGGCCGTATCGCTCAGCTTCCGTTTGGCTCAGCTTCCGTTTGGCTTAGCTCAGCTTCCCGTCGGCGGGCCGCTCCCGCTGCAGGCGCAGTGCCGTGTCCACCAACGACACCCTGTTAAGTTTCCCGATGTCCTTGAGGGGTATCCAGGCGGCGTGCGTGGTGCTGCCGTCCACCTCGTGGGTCAGTTCCCCGCCTACCACCGTTGCCTCGTAGACCAGTCGGAGGGCCTGAAAGTCCTTTACCGAACCATCGGGGCGGATGTCAGCAGGCCAATGGCCGACGTCGATACCCAGCATGCGGTCAATGCGCGCTTCATATCCGGTTTCCTCGAAGACTTCACGCCTGCAGCCGTCCACCGGATGTTCTGCCAGATCCAGGCCTCCGCCCGGTAGCGTCCATCCTTCCTTGCCGTCCTGCTTCCAATACGCCAGAAGGATCTTGTCCTCCTGGACAATCACGGCGTAAGCGGCTGGGCGGGTATCGAACTGCAGCGTCATGAAGTCAGCATAAATGCTGGGGCGCCAGACTCTACGGAAGGTCGGCCGCCGCGATCGGGCCCGCTTCTACGGGACCCAGGTCAGGCGCTTCGCGAAGTTCGACGACGGTCCCCGCGTTCCCCAGTTCCAGCACCTTAATGCTGTTTCGGCCGGTTTTAAGCAGAGGAGCGGGTGCGTAGAGCGTCACCTGTGGACCCTTCTCCCAGTACCTGCCCAGGAGGAAGCCATTGAGCCAGACGAAGCCCTTCCCGGAGTCGGGCAAGGCAATGTAAGTGTCGGCCGGTTGCCCGACCTCGAAGTCAACGCCTGCCAACCCCGCGAGGTCTTCCTGCGTCCAGTCCGCGAGGGCAACAGGTGTCTGCGTCCAGTGGAAGGTGTAGCGCTGGTTGACGAGGACGCCGCCTAAGATTCCCTTCCCATGACCCGTCAGGGGTCCGTAGTTGATGCGGCCGAGGTTCTCCACCAGAATTTCAAGCTTGGCGGGGGTGCCCGCGCCCCTTACGGGCAAACCTTCGGCACCGTTGACATCATCCAGGACACCGGCAAAGGTGCCATCCACCCACACGTAGGCGCGGTCATTGAGGCCAGTGATCTTTAGCCGGCTCTCAGAGGGAGCACCGGAACGGCCAGGAAGGATGGCTTCCGCGGCGTAGAGGACCATGCCGGCGTCGAGTCCCAGCTGTTCGAAGCTCAGTGGCCTCACGCTGCTGACAGGTTTGCCGGCTTCCCGCACAAGCTCCAGCAGGTCCGGGCCCGCGGTCAAAGGCAAGGACTGCGCCGGAAGTACCGGTGCGTCAGCCAACAACTCCAGAGGGAGGTCGGGTAGCTCTTCTACGCCCTGTGCCCGGAAGAACTCCCTGCGGAAAGCATGGAACTTGGGCGTCAGGGCGCCGTTCTCTGCGATGGGCGCGTCTGAGTCGTAGCTGGTAACCGTTGGCTGCAGCATGACGCCGTCGTGATTGCTGCCGGAAGTCAGGCCGAAGTTGCTCCCGCCGTGGGCCATGTAGGCGCAGAGTGAGCCACCGAGATCGAGCATCTTCCGTGCTTCCAGCGCTGCATCCTCGGCGTCCCGGCGGTGATGGTGTTCACCCCAATGATCGAACCAACCGCCCCAGAACTCAACGTTGAAGAACGGCTCGCCGGGCCGGCGTCGCCGCCAGGTGGCCACCGCTTCGTCGCCCCGGCTCCCCAGTGTTGCGGTCGCCCAGGTTCCCTCGATGGAACCGCCGTCGAGGAAATAGTCCGTACCGCCGTCGGCCGTGAACAGGAGCTCCGTGATGCCTCCCTCTTCCAGGACGCGTCGATTCCAGCGGATGTACTCGTGATCATCGCCGTAGCTGCCGTATTCGTTTTCAATCTGCACGGCCACCACCGGACCACCCGCGGACGCCTGCCGTGAAGCGATGATCGGGAGGAGCTGATCGAACCACTCCTCGATGGCACCGGTGAACATCGGGTCCATGCAGCGCAGGCCGATGCCGGGAGTGCCGGTCAGCCAGGCCGGGAAGCCGCCGTTGTCCCACTCGGCGCAGATATACGGTCCCGGGCGGACAATGACGTCGAGCCCCTCCTCGGCCGCGAGGTCAATGAAACCGCCCAAGTCCCGCCAACCACTGAAGTCCGGCGCCTCCTCGCGCTTAGGCTGGTGGAAGTTCCAGGCAACATATGTATCCACCGTGTTGGCGCCCATCGCCTTAAGTCGACGCAGCCGGTCCTGCCACAGATCCGGGTGAACACGGAAGTAGTGGATGGCTCCGGCGAGGATGCGATACGGTTCACCCGAACGGTAAAGGACGGCGTCGTGGTACCTCAAGAGGGCGTTGTTCACGTGGAACAGATTAGCTCAATTTCCAACATTTATGCACAGGTGATGATCACATGACCAATCTTGATACTTCCCCCGCACAGGAAGTCTGCCCCGCGGCACCGGAAGGTCAAGGTCCCTGCGTTCAGCTGTGGCCCGAGCGCGAGGTTCCTTTGGGCGGCGTGCGCGCCATGAACGTCATGAGGACTCTGCCCCAGCGGGGGCTGCCAACTGTGGGTGCTTGGTGTTTCCTGGATAGTTTCGGGCCTGACCGCGTGGCTATGAGCGTACTCCCCCACCCTCATTGCGGACTTCAAACGGTCACTTGGCCCATGGAAGGCGCCGTACGGCACCGCGACAGCGTAGGCAGCGATGTAGTGGTCCGGCCCGGCGAGCTGAACATCATGACGGCGGGCCATGGCATCTCCCATTCCGAGTTCTCCGTCCTTCCGGCCACGACCGAGACCGGGTCCAGTCCGCTGGTGGAAGAAATTCCGATGTCCCGAGGACTCCAGCTGTGGGTTGCCCTTCCGGACGAGCACAGGCACCGTGCGCCGTCGTTTGAACAGGTGAGGGACCTGCCGGTAGCTGTGGGCGAAGGCTTTACGGCCACCGTGATGGTGGGCGAATTCGCCGGACAGCGCTCCCCCGCCACGATGTTCAGCCCGATTGTTGGAGCCGACATCACAGGCACAGGGTCCCTCGAATTGCCGTTGCGGCCCGATTTTGAGCACGCCGTACTGGTCCTGGATGGCCACGTCGTGATCGATGGCCAGGACATCGAAGCTGGTCCCCTGGCCTACTTGGGGGCCGGTAGATCCAGCCTTGCCGTCCAAGCGCAACCAGACACCCGCTTCATGCTTCTCGGCGGCGAACCGTTCGGCGAAGACCTGCTTATGTGGTGGAACTTCGTGGGAAGGACGCATGAGGAAGTGGAAAAGGCCCGTGAGGAGTGGGAAGCCGAAGGATCGCTCGACGACGAAGCTGCCGCCAGCTCACGCTTCGGCTTCGTCCCCGGGCATGGTCCTGATGCAGGACCGGAGGCTGGCCGTATTCCCGCCCCGCCGCTCCCAGGCGTCAAGCTACGGCCACGAACCCGCGGCTAAGTTTTGTACGGCTAGTCCCGCTGCTCCGCTACGAGCCGCGGGACGCCGAACACGGGATCCTGTTGAAGAATGCGCACATCAGTAATGCCATTTTGGGCCAGCCTGGCCTTGAACGCTTCCTGGAGCCGCGGGACGTTCATGCCAAGTCCGCTGCCGAGGATCACTGGACCGTCCAGGCCCAGTTGACGGACGGCCTGTTCGGCGAGTTCAGCCAAGTCGCGGCCTGCTTGCTCCACTAGTGCCCGACTCATGTCGTCACCGGCGTCGGCGGCTTCCACTACCAACCGGGCCTGCTGCGCCCAGTAGCGGCGGCCGGTGTCCGGGGAGTGGAACAGTGCGATCAGCTTGCCGGGTTCCTCCACACCGACGGAGTCCAACAGTGCACGGCTGAGCCGGTCAGGCTCCAGGCCCTGGTTCATCCGGCGCAGGCTGTGCCGAACGGCCTCGCGCCCCAGCCAGTAGCCGCTTCCTTCGTCGCCCAGGAGATAGCCCCAGCCACCTGCCCGGGCTTCCTCGCCGGCGTCGTTCTTTCCCCACGCGGCCGAGCCGGTCCCGGCAATGACCGCGACGCCCGTGCCCGCTCCCCCGGCCGCCAGCAACAGCCGTGAATCGTGAACCACCGTGATGCGGGCACCTGGGGCGTGCGGTGCGATGAGGTCGGCGAGCGCCTGGGCGTCTTCGTCCGTATCGATCCCCCCTGCACCGGCGTACACCTGGTCAATGTGGCCGCCACCGATTTTCCCGAACAACTCAGCGAGGTTCGCTGCGGCTACTTCCCGGCTAACGTTTTGGACGTTGGAGCTGCCTGCGCTCTCATCCCGGACCGGCGATCCGTTGAGGAACCGCACGCCGCGGGTTTTCGTGCCGCCGATGTCGAGGCCGATGACAGTGCCGCTCACGGCTTCCGGGGCGGCGTGGGAATGCGTGGCAGAGTCAGGATTGTTCACCGTGAAAGACTAGCTTGGAGCGTCCGGAGGAGAAACCGCACATGCCTGAATCCCTGTTTGGTACACCGTTCGTTGCAGCTCCCATGGCCGGGGGAACCTCCACGCCGGCACTGCTGGAAGCAGTTCATGAGGGCGGTGGCCTGGGTTTCATTGCTGCCGGCTACAAGAGCCCCGCAGCCATGACGGCTGAAATTGCTGCCACGCGGGAACTCAATATTCCGTTTGGTATGAACGTATTCGTACCGGACCCACGCCAGCTCCCGCCCGGTCCTGAAGCACGGGCGGAACTTGAGGCATACCGGGCGGAACTGGAACCCGAGGCGGCCCGTTACGGCGTGACGCTACCTCCCCTCCGGCTCGATGACGACGACGCCTGGCAGGACAAGATCGATGCCCTGCTGGCCGACCCCGTGGAGTTTGTGAGCTTCGCTTTCGGCCTGCCGGGAAAGCCGGTGGTCCAGGCCCTGCAAAAAGCAGGCAGCCGGGTCATTTCGAGTGTTACCAGTGTTGACGAAGCTCTTGCGGCTGCAGAGGAGGGCCCCGATGCCATCGCAGTGCAGCACAGCTCCGCAGGCGGACACACGGCAGCCTTCCTGCCTGGCCAGCGGGGACAAGCAGCCCGTACGACGGCGGAGCTGGTGGCCCAGGTGCGTGCCGCCGTCGGACTTCCCCTCATCGCTGCCGGAGCCATCATGAATACCGCAGTGCTGCGCGACGTGCTGGCCGCTGGCGCGGTAGCAGCGCAAGTCGGGACCGCCCTGGTTCGGACTGACGAGAGCGGTGCACGGAAACCGCACAAGGACGCGCTGGGCGACCCCGGATTTACGGAGACAGCAATGACCCGGGCATTCACGGGGCGCTGGGCACGTTCGCTGGTCAATGAATTCGTCCGCGACCATCAGGACGCGCCGGAGGGTTATCCGGCCATCCACCACCTCACCAGCCCCGTCCGGGCTGCATCATCCGCGGCAGGTGATCCCCATCGCCTCAACCTGTGGGCAGGGACCGGCTGGCAGCAGGCCAGGGAAGGATCTGCGAAGGACGTGGTCAGGGAGTTCCTGAGCGGGCTCTGACAAGTTCGGCCAGCAGGTCCCCGCCATCGGTGACCACCAGTTCCCGGAATAGCCTGACCGCGTCCGGTTCGAAACTCCGCTCCCTCCAGGCGATACCGATCTGCCGGAATGCCAGATCCGATTCGATAGCCACTTCAACGAGCCCAAGTTCGGCCTCGGGAAGGAACTGGCCGGTCCCTGAACCGGGTCCCGCTGGCGGAAGAATGCTAAAGCCCAGCCCGGCCGAGACCAATCCACGGGCAGAGGTGGACTCCTGGACTTCAAAAGCGATCCGCGGCCTGAATCCGGCTTCGCGCAGGAGCGCTTCACCCAACGCCCGAAGGCCCACCCCCTCCGGGAGTGTGATGTACGGTTCGTGCCGGAGTTCGGAGAGGCGGACGCTGGACTTTCCGGCCAGAGGGTGCCGGTAGTGCAGCACCGCGCGCAATGGCTCGCGGTACAAGGGCAGAGCATGAATGCCCCGGCCCTCCGGCGCGATGGGTGCCGTCAACGCGAAATCCATGTCCCCGTTAGCCAGCTGCCTCAGGCAATCGTCGCGTGGACCCTGCCAGAGTTCGAACACCGTGTGCGGGTGGTGGGCGCGGAAGGCGCTGATGAGCAAGGGAAGGGTGGCTTCACCGAAGGTGTGTTGGAACGAAACCCCGATCCTGCCCCTCACAACGTCAGATTCGTGCCGCACCCTGTCCAGCCCGGCTTGGAAGTCCTCCAGCGCTGCTTCGATGTAGGGCAGCAGCGTCCGCGCGGCCGGTGTCAGGCGAATGCCACGACCCTCGCGGATCAGCAGGTCCATCCCCACGATGGCGCTGGCCCGTGCAACGGCCCTGCTCACTGTCGACTGTGGAACGCCGAGGATCTCGGCTGTTTCGGTCATGTGTTCCGTCCGGCCGAGTTCCGCCAAGACAGGCAGCAGAGGGAGCAGTTGAACGAGCTGTTGGTGATCGGGTTCCATAAAGCTCCATTATTGGCAGGATCAATTCATGCACCATTGCATCAATCCTAAGTGACCTATGCATTGGAACATGGTGTCCACCCAGCCCTAATCTGGCTCGGTGAGCAAAGCAGCCTCCAAGCCCAGCACCGACTCCTGGGACGGACACGTCAAAGGTTCCCGCGGCTATAGTCGCGTCCTAGCCGCTTTGGCGCTTGCCGGGGTTGCGACCTTCGCGCAGTTGTACTCCACGCAGGCCGTACTTCCACTCATGGCCGCGGACCTCCGGATCACGGCGGCCGAAGCGGCGTTGAGCATTTCCCTCGCCACTGTGGGCTTGGCATCCACTGTGCTGCCGTGGTCCTTTGTGGCTGACAGGATTGGCCGGGTCCGCGCCATGGCCATCGGCATCGCCGTCGCCACGCTGTTGGGGTTGCTGGTGCCTCTGGCGCCCACTGTGCCCTGGCTGCTGGGGCTCCGAACTCTGGAAGGTATGGCCCTGGGCGGAATCCCGGCCATCGCCATCGCTTACCTCAATGAGGAAGTTACTAAGATCCATACGGCCCTCGCCGCTGGAACCTACGTTGCCGGAACTACCTTGGGTGGTTTGGCCGGGCGTCTGGTCGCCGGACCTGTTGGAGAACTTTGGGGGTGGCGCGCCGCGGCGCTGGCTGTTTCCCTGCTGGCCACCGTTTCAGCAGTCTTGTTCCTGGTTCTTGTTCCCAAGCAACGCCGGTTCAGTCCCGCCCCGCCCATGGGATTTCGTGGCGCCCTTCGAACCCTCGGCCGGCACTCGAGTAATCCCAAGTTGCTGTCGCTGTACCTGCAGGCCTTCCTGCTCATGGGTGGCTTTGTTGCCGTTTACAACTACCTCGGATTCCGATTGCATGCCGAACCTTTTGGACTTCCTGCCACCGTAGTCAGCCTTATTTTCCTTGCGTACCTATCCGGGACCATCAGCTCACGATGGGCCGCGGGGCTGACCACCAGGTTCGGTCGGCGGAACGTCCTGGTGGCAGGTATTGCCATCATGTCGGCGGGCTTGGCAATGACGTTGGTGGAGAACCTCGCAGCCACCCTTGCCGGGCTGGTGATCTTCACTGGCGGCTTCTTCGCCGCCCATAGCGTTGGGTCCGGATGGACGGGAGCTATTGCCACCACTGGCCGGGCGCAGGCAGCGTCCCTGTACAACCTGTCCTACTACCTGGGTTCCAGCGTCATCGGTTGGGCCGGCGGGCTTGCCTTTCAGGCGTTTGGGTGGCCGGCTTTGGCGTTCAGCGTCATCGCACTGTCATGTACGACGGCGGCAGTCACCTTGATAGTGCACCGCCCACGGCTAGACTCCCGCTGATTTCAGCCGGGCTGCCCCTACAATCGGAGGCATGACACAGGTCACGAAAAGCCGGGAACTGTCGTCGCCGGAGCGTTTGCAGGCGTTTACGGATGCCGTGGTGGCGATTGCTTTGACGTTGTTGATCCTGCCCCTCATGGAGAGTGTGGGTGAACTGGCGGACCACGATGGCACAACGGCCGAGTGGTTGGCGGAAGAACAGTACGCCCTGCTCGGGTTTGTCCTAAGCTTCATCCTGATTGCCGTTTTTTGGGTGCACCACCACAAGCTGTTCCGCAGCGTCAAGCGCGTGGACCCGGGCTTGTTGTGGCTGACGGTGGCATGGATGTTCACCATTGTGGTGATGCCCGTGGCCACATCACTGTCCACCCAGATGCAGTCTGACTGGGCGCAGCCCCTTGTCTACATTGGAACCCTGTTCGCCACCAGCCTCATGCTCCTTCTGGCCCGTGCCTATTTGCGGACCCACCCCGATCTCCACACCATGGATGACGCTGATGCGGTGTCAGGAATTCGAGCGAGCGGCATCGTTTCCGGACTTTTCCTGTTGGCGCTTGTTTTGGCCCTTGTCATTCCGGGCGCAGGAAACTGGCCGCTGCTGGTGATGCTGCTTAGTGAGCCTCTCCAACGGCTTGATCGGAGATGGGCCCGCCGACGCCCCGCCAAACGATAGTCACCTGAAGATTTCACGGATTAGGATGGACAAAAGGCAATTTCAGGAGGATCCGTGAGCAACCCCACGAAGAATGTTCGGTCAAGCCCGGGCAGCGCAGAGCCGCTCGACGCGATCGACGAACGAATCCTCGCCGCGTTGGTGGACGACGCCCGGATCTCCAACAAGCAGCTGGCTGAACTTGTAGGAATCGCCCCCTCCACTGCCCTGATGCGCACCAGGGCGCTCTCCGAACGGGGAATCATTGAGGGATTTGAAGCGGTATTGAGCCTGCCGGCCATCGGCCGTTCTGTTCAGGCCCTCATTGCGGTTCGCCTCCGCGCCCATGACCGTGACCAAATCGACCGCTTTACGGCGCGGGTTCCCAAACTCCCGGCCGTCATTTCCACTTTCCACACCACCGGTTCAGTGGACTACCTGCTGCACATCGCCGTCGCCAATACGGACGACCTCCGCAACTGGCTCCTGGACAACCTCGCCACCGATCCCGTGGTGGGTCACACGGAAACCACCATGGTGTTCCAGCACATTCCCGGCAACCGGGGACCGCTGCCCGAATAAACGGAGCGGCTCAGGAACGCAAGGCGCTTCGAAGGGACACCGCCGCAAGCGACAAGGCAGCCAGGCCGCACAAGGCAGTGAAACCCAGGACGGCGGGCTGCAGGCCGAGCGCCGAGACAGCCAGCCCCAGGCCAATCACCGGAACAGCGCTCCCCAGATACGTGATGACGTAGACGGTGCTGATGACCTGGGCGTGGCGGGCGGCTTCCACTTTCCCGGCCACTTCGTTGAATACCTGTCGAAAAGCAATCCCTTGTCCCACTCCGGCGGTGATGCTTGCTGCCACCAGCAACCAGGGGCTGGACCATGCTGCGGCGGCTCCCACCAAAACAACCGAGACCCCCAGTACGGCAAGCGCCACGGGGACAACGAAACGTCCGCGTGCACCCAGCAGTTGGCTCAGGGCTGAAGCTCCCAAAGTGACGCCGGCAAGCAGTCCGATCAGCGGCCTGGAATCGGCGTGGACAACGCTGGCGAAATACCCGGGCGCCAAGGACAAGCAGAAGCCGAACACCGCGAAACTCAGGAACCCGGTAGTCGAAGCCATCCAGAATGCTCCGCGCGCATCATGCGATATGGACGGTTTCCGGGGGGCAAGGACCTTCAGTGGCTTCGGTCCTTCCGCCGGTGCGATGGCTGGCCTGGCTTTCAGCAGCCACAAGGGAATGAGGGCAGCTACCAATACCGCGGAGTGCACATAGTACGGAGTGCGCGTCGCGTCCGGCAGGAGCGACAATAGACCACCGATTGCAGGGCCCGCGGCCACGCCGCCGGCAGAGGAAAGCAACGTAAAGCGGGACGCCCAGTCGGGCCGCTGGGGCAGTAATTCGCGCAGTGCAGCGGAACTGGCTCCCGTGGCTAGTCCAACCGCCACGCCTTGCAGCGCCCGGCCAAGGGACAAAGTGATGAGAGTGTCCGCGTTAGCGAAGATGACGCCTCCGGCCAAACCGACGAGGACAGCGAGCACCAGCGCTGCCCTCCGCCCGATGTGGTCCGACCAATGGCCCGCCACCATAAGAACGGCTACGAGTGCGAGGACGTAGCTGGAGAACGCAACCGTCACGCCGAGCGAAGACATGCCGATCCTGGCTTGCAGCAACGGGTACAAGGGCGTAGCCAGGTTGGCGCCAACCAGCAGCGTAAAGATTACAACCCCGGCCAGGACCAACCGTGCAGTGGTGGAGGCATCCCATCCCCAACGTTCGGCGGTAACCGGACGCATGCGGAGTTCGCTCAAGACAGTCATTTTCCATGCCTTCGGACTCGGTGGCCGGACTGTTTGTTTCCTTGTGAGAATTGCAGCCCAGCTATGTAGTAATGGCAATAGAATGCAGTAGCACTGATCTTTGAGGACTATCAGAATGCAAGAATTGAGCAAAATACTCAAAGTAGTACGAGCCAAGTGAGCTGGAGTGACCATTTGAACACCCTTGACCCCCTGGACCTGAAGATCCTCTTGGAACTGATCAAAGACCCCCGCATCCAGATCGCGGAGTTAAGCGACGAACTGGGCATAGCCCGCAATACGGCGCAAAGCAGGGTCAAGCGCCTTCTCCGTTCAGGCGTGCTACAAGCCGCTGGGCGGGAAGTGGACCTCGAAAAGGTGGGCTACGACGTCGTCGCTTTTGTCACGATTGAGGTCACCCACCGGGAACTCGATGGTGTCATCGGCGCCTTGCGCCTGATCCCCCAAGTCTTGGAGGTCCATGAAATCTCCGGCCGCGGCGATCTGTGGTGCCGCGTGGTGGCAACGGATACGCACAACCTTCAGTCAGCTTTGCGGTCAGTGCTTCGCACCAAGGGAGTTATCAGGACCGAAACCGTACTTGCCCTGCACACCCATATCCCGTACCGCACTGAGCCACTCATCGGGAGAATGGCTGCAACACCAACACGGTCCAGGCAAGAAGGCCGGAGCGCAAGCCCGGAGGGCTGAACGCACTAGGCTTTTAGGCATGGATTGGCTCTCACACATCTCCCAGATCAACTGGCTCGCCGTACTGCTGGCCTTCGTTTCAAGCATGGTGATCGGCTTCGTCTGGTACATGCCGGCTGTACTTGGTCGGAAGTGGATGCAGGCAATCGGCAAAACCGAAGACGACCTCAAGAACATTGAAGGCGGCGCAGGCATCTGGGTTCCCATGATGGTGGCAGCTGCCGTGACCAGTATTCTCCTCGCTCTCCTCATCAGCGCCCTGGACCTCAACACTTTCCTTGCCGGCGGTGTCTTCGCGCTGATCCTTGCCTTCGTATTCCGCGCCGGCGGCCATGTCATTCATAACGGCTTCGCCGGGCGCCCATGGGCAGTGACCCTCATCGACTCCGGCCACGACATCGTGGCAATGACCGTCGCGGGCGCCATCATCGGGGCCATGCAGTAGCGTTCAACCAGTGACCATTATCGACAACGCCGTATATGTAGACGGCGTACGCACTGCCACCCCGCAAAACCTCGAACAGACATTTGAGACACTCGCGGAACACGGCGGCATGGCTTGGATCGGCCTCTACCGTCCCACCAAAGACGAAATGGCCGCCGTCGCCGAAGAGTTCGGGCTTCACGAACTCGCCGTGGAAGATGCCGTCTCCGCTCACCAGCGACCCAAGCTGGAGCGCTACGACCACAACCTGTTTACGGTCCTCCGTCCGGCGCGGTATCTGGACGAAACCGAAACTGTGGAGTTCGGCGAGCTCCACGTCTTCACGGGACCGAACTTTGTGGTGACCATCCGGCATGCCGAAACCGGTGGCGTGGCCCGGGTGCGCAAGCGGCTGGAGGAACGCCCGGATCTCCTCCGCCACGGCCCTGAGGCAGTGCTGTACGCCCTCCTGGACCAAGTAGTGGACGACTACGCCCCTGTGGTTGCAGGTCTTGAAAACGACATTGACGAGATTGAGGACCAGCTCTTCAGCGGCGACAGCGCCGTATCTCGCCGTATCTATGAGCTCGCCCGCGAAGTCATCCAGTTCCAGCGTGCCATTCATCCCCTGCCGGACATGATGGTGCTCCTGGAGAAGGGCTTCGAAAAGTACGGCGTGGACATCGAGCTGCAGCGCTCTCTCCGGGACGTCGAGGACCACGTCCAACGGGTGATCTCCAGGGCCAACTCATTCCGGGATCTCCTTCAGAACGCCCTCACCCTCGACGGAACGCTGACCGCCAACCGCCAGAACGAGGCCAGCGCTGCCCAAAACGAGCAGGTCAAGAAGATCTCCTCTTGGGCGGCAATCCTCTTCGCTCCATCCTTCGTGGCGGGCGTCTACGGAATGAACTTCGACCATATGCCTGAGCTGCATTGGGACTTCGGCTATCCCCTGGCAGTTGGGCTCATGTTCGGCGCCGCGTTGCTCATGTATGTCATCTTCAAACGCAAAGGCTGGTTGTGACGCCGCCGTTGAGGCATAATCCGCGCACTTCGCGGGACGTCATGAGGACTTTGGTTGAGGGCATGGAGCACGACGCCGCGCGGTCTGGTTTTGAGCTTGAATCCAGCCAGCGGCAAGCAGCCGAGCGATTGGCAGCCTTCGGCGCCCAGGTAACCCGCCGCCGTCGGGCGCTCCCTAGGACGCCGCCTCGAAGCCTCTACCTCCACGGACCTGTCGGCCGCGGTAAAACGTGGCTGATGGACAGCTTCTACGGACGGCTTGATGTGCGGAAGCGGCGTATCCACTTCCACGATTTTTTTAGAAAGCTCCATAGCGGCGCGCATGGCTTGGAGTCCGGCAATGGACCAGCAATCCAGCGGTCAGTGGACGCGTTGCTGGACGGCGTTGAGGTTCTGTTCTTTGACGAGTTCCACGTCCATGACATCGGCGACGGCATGTTCATTTCCCGCTTGCTCCGGGCTGCGGCGCTGCGTCGGGTTCCCCTTGTGGTGACATCCAACTACGCCCCGGACGACTTACTGCCCAATCCCCTATGGCATGACCATTTCCTGCCCACCATCGAGGCGATCAAGGAGATGATGGATACCGTGGAAATCAGTGGCGCCTCGGATTTTCGTCGCTATCCGGTTGCTGGAACCGACCACGCTACCGGTGTTGGTGCGTTCCGCTCAGGCCGCATCGTTTCGCCCGGCACACCCCGACAACTGGGACGCCTGGGCCTGTTCCGGCCAATGCCCCCGCAAAGCCGCGTTTTGACCCCCACCACCCAACCGATCGTGGTCAAAAACTCCGATCCGGATCTGCTGTGGGTTGGATTTGAGGACCTGTGCGGCGGATTGACCTCAACATCGGACTTTCTCGCCTTGGCTGAAACATTCAAGACATGGGTCATTGACGACGTTCCCTCGCCGGCGGATGCCGCTGCGTCCGCACCAGCCTGGCAGCGGTTCAGCAACGTGGTGGATGTCCTTTACGACCAGGACATCACGCTGTTCCTGGTGGGCTATGGACCTCTCGACTGGGACGTTGAGCCAAGCGGCACTGCCCTGCCCGTAGACCTTGCGCGCATCGCCAGCCGTTTGTCCTTGTTGAGCCGCTCCCATCCTGACAAGGACATGGACAGCGAAGAGGCCGCCGGAAGCTAAGCATCCAGCGGCCCCTTGAGGTAATTATCCGAGGCGGGTACTAGATGACCCCGCCGGCGGCCGATGGCGCGCTGGTGTCGTGTCCGCCGTCGCCTACGGTTTCGCGCGCGACGTAGTTCTCGATGTCGAAGAGGTTCTCGGCACGTTCCGTGATGTTCAGCAACGTGGTCATTGAGGCAACTTCCTCGACCTGTTCCTTGAGGAACCACAGCATGAACTGCTCACCCAAAGCATCGCCCTCTGCACGGGCAACGCGGAACATCTCCTCAATGCTCCGGGTGACTTCCTTTTCCTGCTCCAAGGCGAGTGCGATGGGCTCCTTGGCGTTACTGAAGTTGTTGCGCACCGGTGCGATACCCGGGATCTCCACGTGCACGTTGCGGTCCAGCATGTATTGGACCATCATCATGGCGTGATTGCGCTCTTCGAGGGACTGGCGATAGAAGTGACGGGCCAGCTGCGGCAAGTCTTCGCCATCAAAATACACAGCTACTGCGATGTATTGCTGGGAGGCCGCAAATTCATTGGCGACCTGGGCGGACAACAGCTCATTGAAAGTCTTCTTAGCCATGGCTCGATCCTACAGCCGGGCCATGACACTTTTGTGGGTGAGCTTCGCCACTGCTGAAGCCATAAACTTGGCTCAAGCGAGCATCAGGCCGAACCCCACTCCTGCCGCTGCAGCAAGAACGCTTGCCGCCATGGATCCCAAGCCGTTTATGAGCGCCAAGCCCGTCCTGCCGCTCTGGATCAGCCGGATGGTCTCCAGGCTTGCCGTGCTGAACGTTGTGTATCCACCCAGAAATCCTGTTCCCACCACCAAGAACAGGGACTCTAGTGCTTGGCCCCGCATCAGCAGTCCGGCAAGGAACCCGAGCGCCAAGGAACCCGAGACATTGATCAGGATGGTTCCCCACGGGAGGGCCGTCTTGAGTCGCTGCCTGATGAAACCATCAACCATGAACCTGACAGCTGCGCCGATTCCGCCCGCGAGCGCAAGAACTATGACAGTCACTTTTGACGTTCGGTTGCACGTCGATGATGCCAGGCACCCAACCATATGCCCGCAGTAGTGGCCGCGGCCCCACCGAGCATGCTCGCAGCCAAGTATCCGGCAGCTCCAAATGCCTCGCCCACCGTAAACAAGTGGACTGCGTCCAAGGCGAGGGTGCTGTAGGTGGTGTATGCCCCCAGGAACCCCGTCCCCAAGGCGAGCCGCAAAACCCGGCGACTTCCGACGTCGGGCCCTCTGCGGGAGAGCCCTTCAAGAAGGGCGCCCAGTGCCAACGCACCGGAAAGGTTGATGACCAGGATGGGAAGCGGCCAAGCATTTGGCGCCGGTATCACCAGGCCAAGTCCGTACCGGGCGAGCGCTCCGAGCACTCCGCCGGCTGCCACTATGCCGATGAATCCCCACTGGAGATGGACTGGTTTTGTTGCTTCAGTCGTCGTCATCGTCGTCCGGGACCCTGGGGTTCACGGGGACAACGAGCACTGGCAAGTCCTGGCGATGGAACAGATGCCGGGCAACGGAACCCGCCGTCAGCTCCTTGAGTGCAGCCGTTAGTTTATGCTCCCGCGTACCTACCACGATCATGGAGGCGCCGATATCCCCGGCCTCGCGGCCCAAAGCACGCGCGGGCTCCCCCGCGAGCGGCACGATGGACCATTCGACGTCCCGGCCGGCCAGTTGGTGGGCAATGGTCGCTTTCAGTGATTCCGGGATTCCTTGGGCCGCGGCAACCCCATCAGGATCAATCGGGGCGGCGCGCCCGCCCGTTGTTCCGTCCACGGGATACACGGTGACATCCGCATAGGCGCAGACCAGTGGAACACCCGCGCTGGCGGCCACCTGCGCTGCCCGCTCCACGACGATGGCATGTTGCCCGGGCATCACCCCCACCAGGATGGGGCCGGACATGCTGCCGGAGGCCTCGGGGCGTGGGGCGGGAGTCTCAGTCACAGGGCAATTCTACGACGACGAAGGTTGGCTCACAGATGACCCCGGCCGGACCACAAGCCATAGAGCAGCGGAACCACCGACCCGATCATCAGCACGTCGCCGAGCACTAAGTCGTCTGCCCGAATCACGGATCCAGCTACCAGCATCGCTCCGAAGATCAGCGCACCCACGGCTCGCTTTAGTAAGGCGATAATGCGGGCCATTTGTCGTTCCAGTCGCCGGTTGGTTACCTGAAGTGATCCGTCCTCGAGCTTGCTGACCAGTCCGTCGAGCCTTTTCGGCAGGCGTAAGGCGACCGCGGCGGCGTCGAACGCCTGTGCAGCGACGTCGTTGACGAGATTACCGCGCTCATCGCGCAGCAACTGCGCCGCATACGGTTCCACGGAATCCCACAAATTGAAACGGGCATCCAACGAACTGCACACCCCCGACGTCAGCGACATCGCCCGGATGATGAGCAGGAAATTCTCCGGCAGCTGAAACGGAAGCGACCTGATCACAGTGCCGAACTCCGCACCAAAATCACGGAATTCCCGCGGATCCACGTCGCGAAGTTCAGCGAAACCCATCCCGCCAAAACGCGCGAACAGCTGCGTCATGGCCCGCTCCAACTCGGCAGTATCAGCCGAGGGCATCAAGACGCCGACGTCACTGATAGCGGCGACAAGGCCCTTTCCATCCCGCGAGGCAGCCGCGATCAGGAGTTTACGCAGACCGGTCCTGGTCTGCGCAGGAACCTCACCCATCATCCCGAAATCAATGAACGTCAGTTTCCATGGATGTGCCGCGGATCCGGCATTGGGTGTGACAAAGATATTGCCGGGGTGCGGATCGGCGTGGAAGAAGCCTTTGGTGAACAACTGATCAAACATCACTGAAGCGAAAACAGGGGCAACGGAGGCGGGGTCGATCCCCGCCATGCGCAGCGACTCCGCGTCCGTGATCTTGATGGCTGTGACATCTTCCAAGGTCAGCACGCGGCGTGTGGTCCGTTCCCAGACCACCCCCGGCACCGTTACCCGGGCGTCGTCGACGAAGTCAGCAGCAAAGCGCTCTGAATTTGCTGCCTCGTTCAGGTAGTCGATTTCCTCGAGACTGGTCTGGGCGAACTCTTTGATGAGGGCGGGCACATCAGCCCGGTTTGAGACGATACGAATGCGGCTAAGCCAGCCACCCACTCTCCTCAGGGCAGCGAGATCGACGTCCACAATGGTATCGATGCCCGGTCTCTGCACTTTGAAAACCACACTGCTGAGGCCAGTGTCTTCAGCGTTGCCGGGGAGCAATTTCGCCCGGTGGGCCTGCCCGAGTGACGCGGCTGCGATGGGAGTTTCCTCGATCGAAGCGAACACTGCTTCCAAAGGCGCACCCAGTTCGGCCTCAGCAAGTGCGCGAATGGCCGGAAAGGGGACCGGAGGGACTTCGTCCTGAAGGCCCTCCAGCTCGGCAGTGATCTCGGGCGGGAGAACATCTAGCCTGGAAGACATGAACTGGCCCACCTTGATCATCAAGCCGCCAAGTTCCACCGCAAGACCATGGAAGCGTTGCGCGAAGCGCCGCATCCTTTGCGCCCGGTTGCGTTCAGTCAGCCGGCGGAGCCCGACTCGAGGCAGGAACAACTCGAACCACCACGTGACCAGCAAATGCCATGCGGCAAATCGCAGTATTCGACGATATCGGGTTCGGGCCTCACCGGCCAAGGGATCCGTCCGATCGAGTCGAACCGATGTCACCCCTTCAGTCCTGGGCGAGGATCGAGTACAGCCGACGGCGTGCGTCTTCCAACACCGTCACAGCTTCCTGCACCTGCTTCGGCGTTCCCGTACGACCCACCTGGGCCGCTGCCTGAGCAAGCTCAACCCCAGCCTTGGGCAGTGCACCAAAACCGGGAGCGTTACCAGCGGATTCCCAAGGCGCTGCTGTTTCGGCACTTGCAACGTCCTCGCGGCCGGCTTCAGTGAGGGAGTAGATCTTGCGGCCATTCGATTCCTCGGTGCTGACGAAACCCTCGTCTGCCAGCAACTGAAGGGTGGGATAAACGGAGCCGGCGCTTGGCTTCCAGCTTCCACCGCTCCGCTCTTCGATTTCACGGATGATCTGATAGCCGTGCATTGGACGCTCGGCGAGGAGGGCCAGAATGGCTGTCCTCAGCTCGCCCCGCCCAGCCCGGGTGCCTGAACGCTTCTCGAAGCGTGACCGGAACTCCTCCACGGCTTGCCACATGCCGTCCAGGTTGTTTCCCATAAATCCGTTTGCGGGGAATGAATTATGCATCAGGCTCACCTCGGTATGTCGCGAACGATACTGAACGATAGCTAACGATATACATGCCGAGTCCCTGAAAACAATGGCAGGGCACTTTGCGCAGGGCCGGACAGCACTTCTGGGTGATGCCGTCCGGCCCCTGCCGCGGATCCTTGGGCAAGACTCGGGCTTGTCGAAGACTACTATTCATGTTTCAGTAATACTATGTCCAGAATTCAGGCGCAGCAGGACGCCCAGATGGTTCGATCAGCCCTGCCACTACTTGCGCTTACCTTGATCGCTGAGGAGGAATCCTACGGGTACCAATTGATAGAGCGGCTGGCCAACCTTGGACTGAATGTCACAACCGGTTTGGTCTACCCGGTCCTCAGCCGCCTTGAACGCGACGGCTTGGTCAGCACGCGGATGGTCGCTTCGACCTATGGTCCTCCGAGGAAGTACTTCGCCCTTACTACGTTGGGAGAAACAGCCCAAGCATCCGCCATGGATCAGTGGCGGCTCGTAAACTCCGCTATCCAGAAAGCAACTGAGAAGGGTATCTCCAAAACATGAGCAGTTTAGAAGCGGCCGACCCGCCCCGGAGGTCACTCCGCGACCGGATACAGACAGATATTTACCTCACCCGCCTTGACTGGCACCTCGAAGCAGTTTTGGCAGGCAAAGAACGCCGGGCCGTAGTCAAAGAACTGCGGCAGGCATTAGCCAGCGACCCGCGGGAAACAACATTAGGCCTTCGAGATCTCGGGTCACCTAAAGCGCTCGCCCGACAGTACGCCATCGACGATGACCGCCAGCCGCTGTGGTCCATCGGTATCATCACCGCAGGGCTGGCGCTGCTCGTCTACTGGGCCCTGTTCCTGGCGTTCAGCTTCGGCATGGTCGCCGCCGTCGATGCGAACGCGCCTATGGAAGCCCACGCCTCATTCCTGTTCGTAAACGTCACCGCTTTCGCATCTACCGAAGCCGTGGGCATGGGATGGACGAGCAGTTGGGCTTGGCTTTTTGTCCCTGCCATCATCGCTTTCGCAGGGCTTCTCCTGGGTGCCCGCTCATGGCGCATCATCAGTCCTCGATAATCCGATCGGGTCCCAGGTGCCGCGTCCGTAGAGTGGTCCAAGCGAATTTGTCAGTTGATGATGTCGCCGCGGTCATCCGCAGCGATTGCCGCGAGTCGCTCTCGCCACTCCTGCAGCGCTTGGGGAGTCAGGCGGGTCCAGTCAGTCACTTCTTCAATGACCTTGAGCGGGGCGCTGCTGCGGAATGATCGGGTGGGGTTGCCCGGAAATTTCTTGTCGGTCACGTTCGGGTCGTCCTCGAACGCTCCGGTGGGTTCAACGGCATAGACGCGCGGCTCCCCGTCACCGGCCGCGAGCTCGGCAGCCAGACCCGCACCATCCCGGAGAGCCGTGAAGTAGATATGGTTCATCACCACTTCAGGCCGGTAGTTCGACCTGAAGCCTGGTCGCAGGAGATCCCCCTCCCTAAGATCGGCCTTCGTCCCGTGATAGAAGGGACCCTCGTCCAGCGGTTGACTCACAGCTACAGCCTACTTGCAAGCGCAGGGGCCACTTCCAACCGGGACCTGTGCCCGCATGGGTTGTAGTCAGCACTCCCCTTGGGAGTCTTGATGATTTCCTGAGGAATAGCAGGATTTGTTCTTGATCCGTGCCCGGCACAGTAGTTCACAGCAACACATGGAGCCTAACGGTTCCACCCAAGGCCCCGGGGGCCGGACTGTTTGCCCTTCAGGCCGGTCCCCGGTCCATTGTCTTGATCATGCGGACGATTTCCTGAGCCAGTCTTGACCCCATAGTGCGCCCTGCCTTGAGCCAGACCGCACACACTCAGAGCACAACGAACACTCGAAAGGAACGCGGGCATGAGCGCACTGAGCACCATCTCCACTCCCGCCCGTTTACGGTCGGCGTTCCGCCGCGAGATATACGCGAGCCACCCAGACCCCCGCTGCGGAGCAGCCCGCAGCGGCAAGCACGTCAGGGGCCCAGGATGAAGCCACCACGTAACCCCGGCCCGAGTGAATGGGACGTGAGCAGAATCCAATCCCTCGCCGATGAACTTGGTGACCCGGGACCCGCCCTGAGGTTCTTGGCGAAGTACCTCTCGATGCTCCCGGAGCGGGTGGAAAGAATCGTTCACGCATTTGAGGAACATGACGAGTCCGAGACCACGACAGCCTTGCTCAGCCTGAAGATCAGCTCGGCAATGGTCGGTGCCCTGGAAACAGAGCACCAATGCCGGGCCATCGAATCGATGATCCGGGACAACCACTTCGACGACGCAACCCAAGCACTCCCGGCCCTGCGACAGACAGCGGATCGCTGCTTGGCGTCACGATCCGACCTCCTCCGGGCAGCCCAAGTTTCATTGGGCCGGCGCCGTAAATTCTTTCATTCTTGAGCGGACCTTGAGTGTTCACCGGGGCCATTCCTGAGACCGAATGGGCACACTTGGAGCAGAACAAAGGACCACGCTACGGGAACGAGGAGCACGCGCATGCAGGGCAAGGGCATCATCTGGCAAGTACCGGCCATCATCATGGCCGCGATACTCCTCCTGATGGGTGCCCAGGTTTCACCCGCGCACGCGCGGTTCAGTGACACCGATACCGGGGCGATGGCGGTCACGGCCGCTCGTATTCCGGCCCCGGCAGCCAATACTGTGGCTGTAGCCAAAAGCTGCGATTCCTTCCTCTGGTTCGCCCAAGCCAGGATAAGTGTCACCAGTTTCCCGGCTGTTCCGTTCGCCAACTACCACGAGCTCAAGGTCATCGACCCGGATGGCGTCGTGCAGTTCAGTGGCGATATGAGCAAAAGCTCCGGACGTTCCTACAGCTCGGGGGTCCAGAGCATTGGCAGTTTGTCAGGGACGTGGACCTACCAGATCCGTGGTTACTACAAGGTCCCCAACTCCACCAATCTCTGGGTCGGGCAGCCCCTCAGCGGCACACTGAATTGCCCCTAGCGGCAACTACCCGGGCTGAAACGGGATAATCCAGTCAGTTCAGGCGCTGAGTGAGGTGAACTTCCACGGCGTCACCGTCGTCCTTCCCAATGGCTTTGCGAATAGGAGCAGCAACTGGCCGTTTGTGTGTGCCGTCTCCCAATGCCATGAAGGCTCCAGTAAACGGGTGCCCGTCTACTGTTCCGGCCACTTTGACCAATCCACGGGTTCCAAAGATTGTCGCTGAGTCGGGTAACTGAACACAGGTCCAAGCGTCACCTGGTCGGACTTTGCCCAGTGGGACTACTTTGCCTGAACTTCCGGGGGCGTTGTTCGTACACGAACGGGTGCCTGTTGCAACTGTGGAGCTAAGGAGATTCGAACTCCTGACCTCTTCGATGCGAACGAAGCGCTCTACCGACTGAGCTATAGCCCCTGAACCAAGCTAAACTGCCCGGCCAGTTTCCTTAGGCTACAAACTTTCCTCGTGCTTTTCCAACCACGACACGAATGTCTCCCTGCCATACGGCCGCTCTGAAGTCAGGTTGTGGCCAGCGCGAAGGAAGTCACCCATCGGCCCGGGCAAAGGCAGCTCAATAATCTTGCCCCTCGAGCCCATTACTGACTTCCAGGATTCTGCCATCTGCCGCATTGTGAGGGTTTCCGGACCCGCAACTGTCCACAAATGATGCCGCTCAGAATGCGACTTACCCTGCCAATCACCCACAGCAGCCTCAAGCAACGCGGCTGCAACATCCACCGGCGCGATCGACTGGAACCTGGCGGCTTTGAAAGTGGGAATAAGCCGTACCTTTGCACCAGCCGCGAAAGTCTTTGCCACCAAGCCATGAAACTGAGTCGCCCGGACCACCACGGTCTGCAAGGGCGACTCGGCGTAATTCCGTTCCTTCGCGGCTTTGGAAGCGTAGTAGGGAAACGAGCTCAGATCGCAGTTGATGATGGACAGCGCCACAGCCTTGGGGACACCAGCCAGATGCGCCGCAGCAAGAAGTCTGGCGCCGCCGTCGGCAAACTGCTTTTGGGCTTTACCAAGCTGCCCTTCAAGGCAGTCAATAACGACGTCGGCACCCGCCACCGCAGCTGCCAAGCCATCCCCGGAGGTGACGTCGCCGGCGAAGTATGTGGCGCCGTCGTGGTACTTCGCTGAGCCCACAGGCGGCACGTGGCGGCTCAGGACCGAAACCTGGTGCCCCTTCGAAAGGGCGAGTCGGACCAGTTCACGACCTACCTGGCCAGTGCCACCCGCAACGCACAGCGTGGTCATGTGAGGTTAGGCGCGGCGACGCTGCAGGACATCGTCCAAGTTGCTCAATGCGCTATTGCCCTTGGCAGATGCGACTGAAGCAGCGGCAACCTCAGATTGTTCAACATTCTGCTTCAGGACAGGCTTGCCCACAGGCTTTGGTGCCTCGGGTAGGTCCAAGGGCTCCGGAGCTGGACGCGGTGCTTTAGCCGCAGCCACGTACGTAGGCTTCGGGACCTCGACTGGCTGCCACGTCGCGCCCTCCGAATCCTTGGCATCCTCAGCAGATTTGTCTCCCGCGGCAATAGCAACGGCCAACGCCGCCTGCCGCAGTTCCACCGCAGATAGGCGGGCAGCCTCACGGCTGGTGGCTTCGGCGTCGAAAACCGTGGTTTCCTTCGCCTCCACAGCCGGTTCCTTCGGCAGGTATCGCGCAGGTGTCGGGATGGGCGAGGCTTGGGCAGCACGTCGGGCCCGGCGTTCGCGAAGATCCCTTAGTGCTAGCTTCCGCAACGTTACGACGGCGAGCACCGCACCGATGAGCGAGACCAGCGGCAACCAGACAGATCCGATCCCCAGAATTCTGAGGACTCCGGAGACCGCAGCTGTCACCAGCAGGGCAAGGGCTGCCAAGGCCAGCGTTAGCCGGGCATAGCGAATAGTGAACGGAGTGGTGGGTACCTTCCCAAGGGAGGGCTCGGCCGCGCGGGATTCCTGGGGCGACGCCGGTGCTTTGCTGTGCATGGTCTCCATCGGTTTCTCCTGCTGAGGTGCCAAAGTCAGTACCACCCCTGCCTGCGTTTCGTCTGGTTCGTCGTCAAAAGCCTCTGCTGGAACAGCGGCCGTTTGGACTTGTTGCCGCCTGTTCCGCAGAACGTAGGGCGCCACCCAGACCATCCACAGCGCGACAGTGACCACGAGTATCACTGAGCTGCTGAGAGGGAAGTCCACATTCAAAACCGTAGAAGCAAATCGACGGGTGCGGCGGCATTGCGGCCGGTGTGTCGTCGGCGAGTCCGCAAATGATTGGAGATACGGGCAAAAAGGCCGATGACCTGCCCATTTATCCCCTGAGCCACCGACGCAGAAGGCCTTCCGGGACTTCCTCGGAGGTCAGTGCGAAAGAGCGGTGGTCAGCCCATTCACCGTTGATGTGCAGGTACCGCTCCCTATAGCCCTCGTCCCGGAATCCAAGCTTCTCCACCACCCGCAAACTCGCTGAGTTCTCCGGGCGGATGTTGATTTCCATGCGATGCAGTCCCAGCACCCTGAAGCAGTGGTCCGTAGCCATCGCAACCGCTGTTGGAGCAATGCCGTGGCCGGCACGGTCCTTATCAACCCAATATCCGAGGGTAGCCATCATGGCCGATCCCCAAACGATGGATGAAACCGTCAATTGCCCGATGATTTTTGGTTCACCAAAGCCATCGGTTCGCTCAACAATGAGGAAGGGCAGAGCGGTGGACTGCCGGGCTTGTTCATTCAAGGAACCCACCATTTGGCGGTAGCTGGGGAGGCGCCCACCCGGGGCCGGATTGGACGCCTCCCATGGCGCGAGCCACTCGCTGTTCCGCGAACGCACTTCGGACCATTCCCGCTTATCGCGGTAACGGATTGGCCGAAGCAACAGGTCTCCGCTTTCCAGCGTCACCGGCCAGATCGCAGAGCCGTACATCATGAGTTTGTTTATTTGGGAAGTGCGGCTGTGAAGTTGGGCAGCCACTCGCGAAGCTCAGGACCCAGGTCTTCACGTTCGCAAGCAAGCTCGATGCACGCCTTGAGATAGCTGAGCTTGTCACCGGTATCGTAGCGACGGCCGCGGAAGACAACGCCATAGACGCCGTAGCCTTCGCCCTCACCAGCAGCAAGAACTTCCAGGGCGTCTGTCAGCTGAATCTCACCGCCGCGTCCGGGTGCAGTCTTCTCCAGGACATCGAACACAGCCGGGTGGAGCACGTAGCGCCCGATCACGGCAAGGTTGGACGGGGCCTCTTCCGGAGAAGGCTTCTCGACGAGCTGCTTGATGCGCACGTAGCCATCCTCGCCGTTGTCCTCAACGTCGGCGCAACCGTAGGAGCTGATCTTGGAAGGCTCCACCTCGATGAGGGCAACCACGGAACCGCCGGTCTTCTGCTGAACCGCGATCATTTCGCTCAGCAGGTCTTCGCGGGCATCGATCAGGTCATCGCCCAGCAAGACGGCAAAGGGCTCGTAGCCAACGTGCTGCTTTGCACGGAGAACTGCGTGGCCCAGACCGTTCGGGTCACCCTGACGGACGTAGTGAATGTCGCCGAGGTTGGTGGCGGATTGAATGGCCTCAAGCTTGGCTGTATCGCCCTTTTCAGCCAGGGTCGCTTCCAGAGCGGGCACACGGTCAAAATGGTCTTCCAGTGCACGCTTGCTGCGCCCCGTGATCATCAGGACGTCGTGCAGGCCCACCTTGACCGCTTCTTCGACAACATACTGGATGGCCGGCTTGTCTACTACGGGCAGCATTTCCTTCGGCATGGCCTTAGTGGCGGGAAGGAACCGGGTGCCGAGGCCCGCTGCGGGGATGACGGCCTTACGGACAGCGTTGTTTTCTAGAGTCACCGGACTAATGTAACGGAAGGAACACAATATCGGCTAAACCCCTCGCCGCGCCGGGACGCAGTTTTCGTCCTGGGAGCGGACAGCCTCTGCTCGTTAGCGCGCAGGGAGAACCTCAGATCGGACACATATGGCATCCAAGGAAGACATCCGCAGCAGTCGGCGTCTACACAGGCGAACTCTCACTCCGGAGCACATAGCAGCAGCAGGCGAGTCGCTTGCCCTGTACGGGACAGCCTGGGCAGCGCAGGTCTCCCCCAACGGCGCCGCTACTTTCGCTGTGTACCTCGGCGTGGCCTTCGAACCGCCCACAATCCCCCTCATCAAGTCACTGCACGAGGCCGGGCATCAAGTGCTGTTGCCTGTGTGCGAGCCTGGCCGACTGCTGAGCTGGGTGTACTGGACACCTTCCACGGCCTTTGTCAGGTCCGCCTTTGCGCCCATAGACGAACCGGAGGGTGAACGCCTGGAAAGCTCGGTGATCGCCAAAGCTGCAGGGATCTTCATGCCCGCCACCGCAGTGGACCGGGGCGGAAACCGCATTGGCCAAGGCGGCGGCTACTATGACCGACTTCTCCAAGGCCTCGATGCGGCCGGTCTGCGGCCGCCGACCATCGCAGTGGTGTACGACGACGATTTGTTGCCTTCAGGCGCCATTCCCGCCGAGGCGTTTGATCGCCCGGTGCGTCAGGTCCTGACCCCCTCGGGTGTCGTCCAACTCCATGACTGAGCGATGCCCTAGTGGCTGCTGCCCGGCTGACGGCTCCTGGCCCGGCAAGTGAGGTCCGGCACATCGGCTGGTACAGCCCACAGGGACCGATGATAGAATTAGCACTCAGGCCCTGCGACTGCTAAGGCGGAAATTCTCCGCCGGTGTTGCACAGGACCTGAACTTTGTCCTAAAGGAGGAACTCAGTGCCCACATACGCATACGCCTGCAAAGACTGTGACCATGCCTTTGACATCGTCCAGTCCTTTTCTGACAACTCCTTGACGGAGTGCCCCGAGTGCAAGGGCGCGCTTCGCAAGAAGTTCAACAGCGTCGGCGTCGTCTTCAAGGGCTCCGGGTTCTACCGGACTGATTCCCGCGATGCCAAGGGCAGCACGGTTTCGGCCGCACCAGCTTCACAAGCCGCCCCGGCTGCTCCTGCAGCAGCACCAGCAACCGCAGCTGCAGCCAGCTAGAGGTTTTCCACATAGGGCACCGGACCACTGTCTGTGGCCCGGGGACGCTGGCTAACGTGGCAGGATGCCATCCACATCCCGCAGAGCCCTCCTCGCCCGCGCCGAGCGTTCAGCAGCCACCGGTGAACGGCCGCCGCTGAACCGCTTTCCGGCCCCACCACTCAATTCCCGAGCCGGAAACACATCACCGTTCAGCCGACATCATCCCAGGGATCATGTTGGTCACCGATGGCGGCGGGTGGGCTTTGGATCCTGGATTTCACGCAATCGCCGCCTGGCAGTTGCCCTTCTGCTGTGCGTGGCTGCCGGCATCGCAGTCCAGCAACTTACACCTGCGTCAGAGCAGCACGTGCGCGTCGTCGTAGCAGCCCGCGACCTGCCGACAGGCAGCAGCCTCACAGAATCTGATTTCACCAGCGTTGGAGTGCCATCCGATCTCGCAATTACCGGATCCGTGGATAATGTCGGCACCCTTGTTGGCCGCCAGCTTGCCTCGCCCCTCCGCAGAGGGCAGATACCCTCAGAGGCCAGCCTGCTGGGTCCTGGACTCCTGACGGGCGCACCCGTGGGCTCGGCAGCGGTCCCCCTCCGGATGGCTGATCCCTCATCCATCCAGCTTCTCTCCCCCGGCCAGCTGGTGACAGTAGTGCTTACGGCCGCTAGCTCCCATGACGAGTCACGGCCAAGCCAGGTTCTTGCAGGCCCGGTGCCCGTTCTCTGGACATCGGCCCAAGGCGGCAAGCCAGGGGAATGGTTAGGGACGGGCGAAACCGATGGCTTGGTGGTGGTGGCAGCCGATCCCCAACAAGCAGAAAAGCTTGCCGGCGCATCAACGCAAGGCAAGCTTTTCTTCGTGTTGGTCAGCCCCTAGTGGCCAAGGCAGCTGCCGGGCGGACTCAGCCCCAGTGCGGGGGCTTCTGTTCCTTCAGCCACTGCTCATGGTCGTAGCCTGATTCATCGCCCCACCGCCGGGGATCATCCTCTGCAGCTTTGGTAGGAAGAATTCCGTCGGAGGCTGTCTTAGCTGCAGTGGCCTTGATATCCGCAGCCGCTTCAGTGGCATTCTTGACTGGCTCGCCGGAGTCCTGCGTGGCGCGGTCTTCTGCGCCTGTTTCCTGATCCATCAGTGGTGCTTCTTTCCCGTTCTCCGCATAGTCTTTGGTCTCGACGACGCCATGTTCCTCAGCAGCCGCGGTCTGAGATTCGCCCTTGGCATGGCCGGCAGAACCTGGATCCACCGTTGGCTGTTCATTGCCCGGGTTCAATTGTTCACCATCCGAATGCAGGAAGCCATGGTGGGCCGATGCCGACTGGGCGATGTGGTTCTCAAGCCCCAGGTACGAACCAATCCGATCCGCGCAGGACGAAGGATCCGTGAAGACTTCGATGGTCCAAAGCGACATGTAGCGCCACCCCATACGCTCCAGCAATTGTGGCCGTAACCGGCTCCGTTCACGGACACTCATCCGCCGGTACCGTTCGGTGCCATCGGATTCGATGGCGACGGGGGTAGGGATTTCCGCACCCTCCCGGCCTATGGTGTGAACGGGGTCCGCTGCCGCAGCGATATCCAGCACGCCATCGTAAAGATGCCAGACCCGGGCTCCACGTGCACGCAGGCGTTCGCCAAGATCGGCCACCAACGGATCCTCACCCAGCGCCTGCTCACTGGCTACAGCGCGGGAGGCAGGTGTTCCGAGGTTACTGTTACCGGAAAGTTCCCGGTCCAGCAGTTCATAGAAGTCCACCGCGCCATGAGCCAGGCGATCAAGGTCGAGATCCTCGGGCCGGAAGCACGTCAGGACATGCATGGAGCGTCGAGCCCGCGTCATCGCCAGGGCGAAGCGGTTTCGCCCGCCCTCGGTGGACAAAGGGCCGAAGGAGTGGAGCGCACGGCCGTGTGGAGTGCGGCCATAGCCCAGCGAGAAGATCACGTGGTCTCGCACCAGCCCTTGGGCGCGCTCAAGGTCCACCACCCGGAAAGACTCGGGGCCCGCTCCGAAGAAGCTGGACAAGAGCGGGTGGTTAGGCAATTGGAGCCTGATGGCCTCACCGATCCTGGCAGCATGGCGCAAGCTCGCGGTCACCACTGCCAAGGAGGTGCGGGGCCGGAGCCTGGCGTGTTCGAAGACAAGATCCACCACGCGGTTCACTTCTGCAGTGACGGACTCAACGCCCTCGTGGTCGGCTCCGGGCAGCCCCGTACCGTCGGGTATGTACTCCACGTGAATCGATCGATCCAGGCCAGTGACCGAATTGCCGTCCGGCAAGCGCCGCAGACCGCCGTCGTAGTAGTTCTTGCTCAACTGAAGGATCAAGTCCTCGTCCACCGCGCGGTAGACCCAGTTCAATTGCCAGGTGGGCAGGACCCGGGCCAACGCCTTGAAAGCACTGTCCACGTTCTCATGACTGGCAACCCCGGCAACCGGAGGTTCCACGGCCACGCTGAAAGTACGCGCATTGGCGATTTTCGCATCACCGAAGGCAACTACCTGACGTGCTCGGGCGATCGCGGGAAGAACCGCCTGCAGAGATGTGGACTCGGCGTCGATGATCACCACGGCGTCGAACTTTTGCTCGGCCGGGAGAACGCCCGTGAGCAAATATGGGCTGACGGACCATACAGGAACCAACAACGGCACAAGATCCGGCGCCTGGGCGCTCAAGGCGGGCAGCGTCACCCGACCGTCCTTCAACAGGGCACGGAGCAGCTCCGCTTGCCGCGGGTGCTCAAGAAGGCCTTGACGCCATTTCCCGGCCAGCTGCCAACGAAGGCGGGCGGCGCCACTGGCGATGTGTGCTTGGTCGGCCAACCGATATTCAGCTTCGAGGCGTCGCAACGAATCGCCGTCGGACATGGCGAGGTAATCATCACCACTGATCATGGCTTCCAAAGCGGACTGCCACCAGGCAAGGTCCAGTTCGGCCGCTACGGATGAAGCCGGGACCTCCCGGGCGGCAAGGTCCGCCAGCAGCTCGCCAAGCCCATGCTCCCGCATTTCCTCAATGAGGAGTGTTCGCTCAGGAAGGGTTTCCAGTGTGGCCGTATCCGCAACGAGTCGCTCGAGGCGTTCCATCAGTTGTAGATACGGCGTCTCGTGCAATGAACCGCCAACGGACGTGTGCTTGAGCGCATCGCCAAGGCGGCGCAGCTCGGCATCGAGTTCGCGGTAGAGGGCTCCGAGATCGGCCAGGCCGGATGGCACCGCCGGGTGTCGTTGGGTTGTTGCGTAGCCTGCCCACAGGGCGCGCTGCTCCTGGACGAGGACCAAGGAGCTGTGGAGGTCAGCGATGTGGACGCCCGGGCGTACATACTCCTTGGCGACCCGGCGCAGGCGGGAGCGCTGCATGGAAGGCATCTCAAGATTGCGCTCACGGCGCCAGGCGGAGCTGGCAGTGGCAGAGATGAGGTCGTGCACCGGACGGTCGAAGATGTCCGGTGTGAACTTATCCAGGCTCTCGCGGACGGCGATCAGGAGTTCAAGCTGGGCACCCCACTCGGTAAAGGTTTCGCCTAGGCGAATCTCGGCGTGATCGGAAACCTGCTTCATGCGATCCCGCAGGACGGGGAGCTTCTCCTCGGCCAAGCGGGCGAGCTGCTGTGCTTCCTCGGTCTCCTTGCGGGTAACCAAACGGGCACCATACCAAGGACTTGAAGTGGAGGACCGGCTGAAGCTACCTAGTTCGGCAGCGCGACGAAGGCGGCCGGCGAGCTCTTCACGGTCCTTGATGTTGTCCAAGACGCTTCGCTTCAAGCGCACCGTAGTGGAGGGGGCCGGATGGATGGACGTCAGCTCGGCGAGCGATTGCATCGCCTGATAGGGCGAGCAGCCCCAGCGCTCACGGACGTTGTGCAGCGAGGCAACATGGTCCATCAGGGCATGACGGTGGCCAATCAGTGTCTGGTGAAGGTTGCCAAGCTGTGGTTCAAGCGCTTTCTCGTTGCGCATGATTGCCCGGACCAACTGGCCCTTGAGTTGTTGCGGAGTGGTCCCGTTACCAGGCTTGAAGAGCATCGACTCGAGGCCCAGTGACTCAAGGTGGGCGGAGAGACCCGCGAGGCTTGCTTGCCTGTCTCCTACCACCAACACGGACTTGCCCTCGCTAACCAAGGCACCGATGGCGTTAATTGCCGTCTGCGTCTGCCCACTTCCAGGTGGAGTGGAGACAACCAGGGAATCTCCCGCGCGAACGGCGTCCACAACGTACTGCTGGTCCGTGTCGGCGTCGAGCAAAAGAAGTTCGTCGGCCGGATCCCGAAGATCCAAGCTGGGGAACCTGCCCGCTTTAATAGGCTCCGGCTCAATGTCGCCGCCATTGGCTGCAGTCGAGAGGGCCGCAACCGTGGGGTTGTTCATGTTGATCCAAGGATCATCCAAGTTACCCGAAAGGTCGGCCAGAGTAGTGACCAGTAGGTTGAACTCCACCTCAGCACCGTGGATAGGCTGAATGAGCGTGGACAACCGGTCCAGAACCGGCTGGGGATCCAATCGGGCCGTGTTGTACGCCATGCGCGCCACAGCGTTGACGTCGAAGACGATGCCATGGACTGTCTTCAGGTGACGTACCAACGCGGGGTTCATGCGTGCTTGTTCAGTGAGCTGAAGTTCGAAGTCGTCTTCGCCCGGCCTGACCGTAAGGACGATGGACGTGAGCATCACAGGCGCGGAGACGCGCTGCGGCTTGCCACCAACGGCCGAGGTCCACACCACGGTCCCGGCGGACAAGTAACCGGCCTCGATGCCGCGGTCGTTGCTGAGCTCGAAGATCTTGGACCGGATGTTGCGGGCCGCCCTGGCCGCCACCAAGTACTGTTGGCGATCCCTGATGAGCGTGGACAGCCGTGTTCTGCGGCCGGCGAGCAATTGCGCCAACCCGGAAGGGTGCGCGTTGCTGAGATCGATCGCGCCTTCAGGCGTCTTGACGAAACGCAGCATCGTATCTGCCCCGGTGACGGGTTTGAGACCAGACAGCCATTTACGGAGCTCTTCGGAGCCCTCTTCCTGGCCTAGACCTACTGACACGACTTCTGCCTTCTTTTCTGTACTAGCTTTAGACGCCTTGGACCATACCGGCATACTTTCGAGGGTAGCGGGAATCCTCGGTCAGCCCGCTCCGCAACGCTGTTCCAACGTGAAATTCGCCGTCATTTCAAAGCTGGCAGCATTTCTTGGGGCAAAGACGTGTCCCGCATGACGTAGCCCGGCTCAAGCACAGTGGCCGGCCTCCCAGAGGAAGCCGGCCACTCAGAATGCTATTCCCACTCGATGGTTCCCGGTGGCTTGCTGGTGACGTCCAGTACCACGCGGTTAACGCCGTCCACCTCGTTGGTGATCCTGTTGGAGATACGGGCAAGCAGGTCGTACGGCAAGCGCGACCAGTCTGCCGTCATGGCGTCCTCGGAAGACACCGGACGCAGCACGATCGGGTGGCCGTAGGTCCGGCCGTCTCCTTGAACTCCAACGCTGCGGACATCAGCAAGGAGGACCACCGGCATCTGCCACACGTCGTTGTCCAAACCGGCAGCTGTCAGTTCAGCGCGGGCAATGGCATCAGCCTTGCGCAGCAGGTCCAGACGTTCCTTGGTTACTTCACCCACAATGCGGATTCCCAAGCCGGGACCGGGGAAGGGCTGGCGGCCGACGATTTCCTGCGGGAGGCCAAGCTGGGCACCAACGGCGCGGACTTCGTCCTTGAACAGGGCCCGCAGTGGCTCGACGAGCTCAAACTGCAGGTCCTCCGGAAGGCCACCAACGTTGTGGTGGCTCTTGATGTTGGCAGCACCCTCGCCACCGCCGGATTCGACGACGTCCGGGTACAGCGTGCCTTGGACGAGGAACTTGATCTTTTCACCCTCGGCAGCAGCCTGCGCGATGATGGCCCGTTCCGCTTCCTCGAAGGCGCGAATGAACTCCCGGCCAATGATCTTGCGCTTGGTCTCGGGATCACTGACACCGGCCAATGCTGACTGGAAGCGCTCCTGCTCGTTCGCAACGTACAGGTTGACACCCGTCGCTGCCACGAAGTCGCGTTCAACCTGCTCGGCTTCGCCTTCACGCAGCAGGCCGTGGTCAACGAATACACAGGTCAACTGGTCGCCGACAGCACGCTGGACGAGAGCGGCAGCTACTGCAGAGTCGACACCACCGGAGAGGCCGCAGATAACCTTCGAGTCGCCGATCTGCTGGCGGATACGGTCCACCTGCTCTTCGAGGATGTTACCCGTCGTCCAGTTCGGGCTCAGGCCCGCACCCTTGAACAGGAAGTTTTCCAGGACGTGCTGTCCAAGGACGGAGTGCTTCACTTCCGGGTGCCACTGCACACCGTAAAGGCGCTTCTCATCGTTGGCGAAGGCAGCCACCGGGGCTCCGGCCGTAGTCGCCAGCACCTCGAAGCCCTCGGGGGCTTCGTGAACGGAGTCGCCGTGGCTCATCCAGGTGTTCTGGGACGACGGGACTCCGTCGAGGATGGAGCGTGCGTCACCTACCAGCAGTGCTTCGGTGGCACCGTACTCCCGCAAACCGGTTTGGGCCACCTTACCGCCCAGGGCATTGGCCATGGCTTGGAAGCCGTAGCAGATGCCGAAAACGGGAACGCCGGCCTCGAAGAGGTCAGCACCCACGAACGGGGCGCCCTCGGCGTAGACGCTGGAAGGCCCTCCGGAGAGAATGATGGCTGCCGGGTTCTTGGCCAGAAGCTGCTCGGTGGTGAAGGTATGCGGAACGATTTCCGAATACACATTCGCTTCGCGGACGCGGCGGGCAATCAGCTGCGCGTACTGGGCACCGTAGTCAACAACCAGCACCGGCTTCTGGGAAGTTTGGGGTGCGGTGGGAGTAGTCACCAGACAAGACTACTTTGCCGGGCCGCCCCGGTGCACGTTGGCAAGGGCGGCCCAGGCCGAAAACAGGCCTTGCCGTTAGGCATCTCACACCGGGACGCCGTGGAGTCCTAGTAGCGCTTGGACGCCTGCGGGTTGGCTGCGAGTTCCGCTTCCACCTGGGCGTGGAATTTCTTCTCCACAATGAAGGACAGCAGCGGGATCACGCCGCCGAGCGCCAAAAGGACCATTTTGGAGAAAGGCCAGCGCATGAGCGACCACAGACGGAAGTTTGAAACCAGATACACCACGTACATCCAACCGTGAACGATCAGCACGGAGGTGGAGATGTTGAAGCCCCCAATGACGCCCTTGGGTTCGGATTCAGCAAAGCCAAAGCCAAACGGCTGGCCGGTAACTGCATTCGTGCCGCCCGCGAAGAGCGAGACACCAAAGCCATAGCGGGCAATCAACTCGGCGCACAGCAGGAGCAGCATGGCGCCTGTGAGGTAAGCCATGACTTTGTAGAACTTCAACGCCGAACGGATTTGTGCCTCCGTGCCGCCGAAGCGACGCTTCTTGGGCTTGGGTCCGGATTGTTCGGGTTGGATAGCCGGTTTTGGCTCGATCATTGCTGCACCTTTTGTTCTGGCTCTGGGCTTGTAGGTTCTGTGGTTGCCTCTGGATGGCCCACTTCGTCGAAGTCGTCATCTTCGTCGTCATCCTCTTCGAGGTCCCGCCGGTAGTCGTCCTTCACCAGGCGCCACCAAATGAAGATCGAGAATCCGGCGAAGACAACCCATTCCACTGCGTAGAAGAGGTTCAGCCAGTTGACTTGCTCTGCAGGGGGCTGCGGCGGGATATTGAGTGCTTTGACGTCACCGTCAAGGGGAATGGCCACTCCGCCTGAGACTTCCGAAGTTGCGGCGATGAAACCTTGGTAGCTGGAGACTTCCCACTTGTTGATGAGCTCCGCCGTTGAGACTGCAGACGCCCGGCCTGGACCGGCGTCGACGTTTGGAAGGGGCGCCTCGGATGGGATGAGGCGACCGGTCAAGGTGATGGTTCCCGACGGCGGCGGGCTGGCTTGGGCGGCGTCCGCCACCCAGCCGCGGGCCACCGGGATCCAGGTCTGGGGCGAGGCGCCAGCGCCCTTGATTGTGGGAGCGTTGTTGACGGCAAAGGCTGAGACGATCCAGAAGCCTTTTTGGTTGTTGTAAAGCCGGCCTTCAACGAGGACCTGCTTGCCGGGATCGTATGTTCCTGTGGCGGTGACCATCTGGTCCGAGACCGAGCCGGGGAAGAACTGGCCCGGCTGGAGGACGTCCACCAGCGGTTTCACTTCTTCGATGCTGGACGGCGCAGGGGGCTCGTGCTGGGCGGACCGGCTGAGCTGCCATTGGCTGAGCAGCACAAATACCCCGGACAACAGAAGCGCAAAGACCAGTCCTGCGATCCAGCGGGGTTTCAACGCGGTTTTCAACACCCCTTAACCGTACTTCGTCCGGCTGTAGAACAACGAAACGAGGTTGGCTAGAGTGGGGCAGCAGGGTCCCTACGTGGCGACGAAGTCGACACGAAAGGGCCTGCCCCAATCTTTAGTGGTCGAAGAACACCAGGCTGGAGTTGATGAGTTCGGAGATGACCTCGGTATCGTGTGCCCGGCGCAGGGATTCCCGGAATGACTCCTTGGAGAGGGAACGCGCCAGCGTGGCAAGAACCTCCAGGTGGTCGGAGAAGGAACTGGCCGGCGTAGCGATAAGGAGAACCAACGTTGCCGGACCGTCAGTGGCACCGAAGTCCAGGGCATGCCCAAACTTGGTCACGCCTACCGCAATGGAGATCCTGTCCACGAATTCGCTTCGGGCATGCGGCAGACCGATGCCACCCGGAAGCCCGGTGGCAAGCTGGTGCTCGCGCGAATGCACTTGCTCCAGGAAGCCCTCAAGATTGGAGATCCTGCCTGCTGCGTGGAGCCTGTGAGCCAGTTGGGCTGCGGCATCGATCTTGTCTTTGGCGACGAGTTCAAGGATGACCGTATCCGGGGTGGTCAGTTCCGCGTCGTAACGGTCAAGTGGTTCAGCCAAGTTGTGTTCCCTCCATGTGGCCTCCCGGCCTCAATTCCTTGAGCTGGTCAGCGAAGGGGAACGATGTCATCCACTCCCATGCGCGCGGCATCCGCCGATTCGTCATCGGGTTGCTGCTGACTAAGTCGTTCAGCTTCCACGCGCGCCAGGTAGTGCTTGATTTCGCTCTCGCGCTGGGTCTCGCTCCAGCCAAGGATTTCTCCCATCAGCTTAGCTACTACGGGCGCAGCAGACACACCCCGGTCCCATGCTTCGATGGAGATCCGGGTGCGGCGGGTCAGAACGTCGTCAACGTGGCGTGCGCCCTCGTGGGTTGTTGCGTAGACAACTTCGGCGGCCAGGTAGTCATCCGCTCCCGGAAGCGGCTCTCCCAGTTCCGGCCGTCCCGCGATGATCTCGAGGACTTCAGGCGTCATGGATCCGAAACGGTTGAGCAGATGCTCCACGCGTGCCACATGCACACCGGCCTGCTCGGCGGACTTGCCGCGCCGGTTCCATGCTGCTTTGAATCCCTCGGCGCCCAGGAGTGGAATTGTTTCAGTGCAGCTGGATGGAACACGTTCGTCCATGGCCCTGGTTGCCTCGTCTACTGCGTCTTTGGCCATGACACGGTATGTTGTGTACTTGCCGCCGGCCACCACCACGAGTCCGGGCACAGGGTGCGCCACTACATGCTCCCGGGACAGCTTTGCAGTGGAGTCGTTGTCCCCTGCGAGCAGGGGGCGGAGGCCTGCGTACACACCTTCCACGTCCTCGCGGGTCAGGGGACGTTTGAGAACCTTGTTGACATGTTCCAGCACATAATCGATGTCCTTGCTGGAAGCCGCCGGGTGTGCCTTGTCCAACGTCCAATCGGTATCTGTTGTGCCGATGATCCAGTGCCTGCCCCAAGGGATCACAAAAAGCACAGATTTTTCGGTGCGCAGGATCAGCCCGACCGTGGACTGGAAGCGGTCGCGCGGCACCACAAGGTGGATACCCTTGGAGGCGCGCACCTTGAGTTGGCCGCGGTCCGTCACCATCGCCTGGGTTTCATCGGTCCAAACGCCGGTAGCGTTGACCACCTGCTTCGCCCTGACCTCGAAGACTGTGCCATCCTCTTGATTTTCAACCTTGGCACCGACCACGCGTTCCCCCTCGCGCAGGAAATCAACCACACGGACGCGGTTCGCTGCGTGGGCGCCATAGTGCGCCGCAGTCCTTACAAGGTTGACCACCAAACGGGCATCATCCACCTGAGCGTCGTAATAGCGGATTGATCCAACGAAGGCATCCTCTTTGAGGCTCGGAGCGGCGCGCAGGGTTCCACGCCGGAAGAGGTGCTTATGCATCGGGACGCCTCGACTGTGGCCGGACGTCAGACCCAAGGTGTCGTAGAGCATGATGCCTGCGCCGACGTACGGGCGCTCCCAGATACGGCGCGTCAGCGGGTAGAGGAAGGGGACGGGGCGTACCAGGTGCGGCGCGATCTGCTGGATCAGCAGCCCCCTTTCCTGAAGGGCTTCCTGGACGAGGCCAAAATCCAGCATCTCCAGGTACCGCAGTCCGCCATGGATGAGCTTGGACGATCGGGAAGAGGTTCCGGACGCCCAATCCCGCGCCTCGACGATGCCCACCGTGAGGCCACGAGTCACTGCGTCCAGGGCTGCCCCGGCTCCTACTACACCACCGCCAACAATCAGGATGTCGAGCTCTTTGCCCGGCTGGGCGGTGGCTTTCAGGACTTCGATCGACGCGGCACGGGATTCCGGGCTTAGTGCTCCCGGGGAATTCACCTGCGGACCGCCTGCGACATTGCTCATCGGACCCCTCCTCAAACGCAACAGCTGGTAGTCCCCTACCCTACTTGTTGCTCGCCGCCTTGGGCAGGGCATGGGTGCAGCCGCGAGAGGAGGACCGCCGACCGCCCCACGAAGAAGGCCCTGGTGGGCTCCAATGGGAATCGGAGCCCACCAGGGCCTTCAGCGGGTAGTTTCAGTTGCCTGCGTAAGGCGAAACCACGACGTCGACGCGCTGGAACTCTTTGAGGTCCGAGTAGCCGGTGGTCGCCATGGAGCGGCGCAAGGCGCCAATAAGGTTGGACGTTCCGTTGGTGTGGTGGCCGGGTCCGAAGAGGACCTCTTCCAACGGACCAACCGTTCCGACGTTGACGCGATCGCCGCGGGGAGATTCAAGGTGGTGTGCTTCGGGACCCCAGTGCCAGCCGCGGCCCGGCGCCTCTTCGGCACGTGCAAGTGCACTGCCAAGCATGACGGCGTCGGCACCCATCGCAATGGCCTTGACGATGTCTCCGGAGCTGCCCATGCCGCCGTCGGCAATGACGTGGACATAACGTCCACCGGACTCATCCATGTAATCGCGGCGGGCGGCAGCGACATCGGAAATGGCTGAAGCCATGGGTGAGTGGATACCGAGGGCACGACGCGTGGTGGTGGTGGCACCGCCGCCGAAACCGACCAGGACGCCGGCAGCGCCGGTGCGCATGAGGTGCAGGGCAGGTGTGTAGCCGGCTGCTCCGCCAACAATCACAGGAACATCAAGTTCATAGATGAACTGCTTGAGGTTCAGGGGCTCGTGATTCTTGGAGACATGCTCAGCTGAAACCGTGGTTCCGCGGATGACAAAGATGTCGACGCCGGCAGCCACCACAGTCTTGTAATGCTCCTGGGTGCGCTGGGGGGTCAAGGACCCTGCAACAGTCACCCCGGCGGCGCGGATCTCCGCCAAGCGTGAACTGATGAGTTCAGGCTGGATGGGCGCCTGGTAAAGGTCCTGCATGCGACGCGTGACGGCGGGGCTGTTGGTCTCGTCAGCCAAGTCCGCGATCTCGTCAAGCACCTTCTGTGGATCCTCATAGCGCGTCCAGAGACCTTCGAGGTCAAGGACGCCCAAGCCGCCGAGGCGACCAAAAGCGATGGCAGTATCCGGGGACATCACGGAGTCCATGGGAGCCGCAATAACGGGGGTGTCGAACTTGTAGGCGTCGATCTGCCAGGAGACAGAGACGTCCTTCGGGTCACGCGTCCGGCGGTTCGGGACGATCGCGATGTCATCCAGGGAGTAGGCACGACGCCCACGCTTGCCACGGCCAATCTCAATCTCATAAGTCACTGCTCGAGTTTATCCCACCAAAACGGAGGCCCCGGTTTCCCCCTAGGTGTTCCTGCTGGTTTCATCCACCGAGAGCTGGGATTCGAACATCCGGAAGTAGCGGCCCCTTAATGCCACCAGTTCCTTATGGGTTCCCTGCTCGGCAATGCGGCCGTCCTCCAGCATGTACACGATGTCTGCCTTCTCGATGGTGGCCAGGCGATGGCTGATGGCAATGATGGTGCTGCTCCGGTCTGCGAAAAGCCGGGTGAAAATACGATGTTCCGCCAAAGCGTCGATGGCTGACGTGGGCTCGTCCATGACCATGAACGAGGCATCACGGTAGAAGTTGCGTGCCATGGCCAGGCGCTGCCACTGGCCACCTGACAGCCCGCTTCCCTTGCGTCCCCTGGGGTCCTCCATCCAGTTGCTGACATGGTTCTCCAAGCCATTGGGCAACTTGTTGATGAACTCCATGGCTTCGGCGTCCGAGGCCGCCCGCCGGATCCGGTCGTCGTCCCGGGGCTGGTCCACATCGCCGAGGTAGATGTTCTCCGCCGCGGTGGCGAACTCGTATTTCAGGAACTCCTGGCTCAGTACTGCAAGGTGTCGGTGCCAACTGGTGACGTCAATCCCGGCGAGGTCCATGCCGTCGAGCAGAACCTGGCCGGAATCGGGCCGGTACAGTCCTGCCAGGATTCGGATCAGCGTTGATTTACCGGCACCGTTCTCCCCCACAATGGCGATGTGCTGGCCTGCCCTGATGGTCATGGAGGTGCCCTTGATGACCTCGATGTCGCTCCCCGTGTAGCTGAACCGGATGTCCCTTAGCTCAACGGTTGCGGGCGACGAGGACAGCGGCTTTTCTTTCCCGCTTGGGATAGGGAGGGCCATGAAAAGCTCATAGTCTTTGAGGTTGGCGAGGTCCTCGTCTATGGAGCTCAGCGAAGAGACAAGGCTGTTGGCAGTAGATAGCGCGCGGCTCACAATCTGCTGCACGTACAGGAACTGACCCACCGGCTGTGCCCGGGCGATGATCTGGCCAACAACCCAGATCAGGGACACAACCTCGGCTCCGTATTGCAGGGAATCGGCGGCAAGCTGCTTGGGGATGTATCGCTTTTGGAAATCCAGGCGCCTGCGTTCGTCTGCATCCCTGAGCCTCGATCGCAGATCCATGAGGTATCCAACGATCCCGTACAACCGCATCTCTGCAATGTGCTGGGGCCTCAGCAGGTTTTGTTCGATCATCCGGCGTTGCCGCCTCGAATCCACCTGCGTATTCCAGTGCGCAATCTGTTCGCGGGACAGTTTGAACTGCAGGTAGACGCTGGGCACGATAGCCACCAGTACGATGACTGCAATCCACCAGCTGACCAGGAGCAAAGCACCAATAGCCAGGACCACTGAAACGAACTGTGTGAAGATGGCGGCTATCCGGTCCAGGACGCGGGCATACGAATCGGAGAACCGTTTGGCGCGGTCGTATAGATCCACTGTTTCCTTGTCGTCATAGCGCCAGAATTCCAGCGCGAGGAAGCGCTGGTACATCATGTCGCCCACGATGGCGCCCACTTTGAAGCTCATCAGCTGCTGGATGTAGCGGTCAACGCTGCTGAAGGCGCCCCAGAACAATCCCAGCGCCGCTGTGATGATGACGTACAGAATGGCCCGGGGACCGGCGTCGGGGTCTCCCGCGTAACCAGCCGCCAGCGCTGTAGTGGTCAGCGCGGCAAAATAGGTGGTGACCAGCGGCAGCGTGGCAGAAATCAGGGACCCTGCCACCTTCATGATGACCGCGCCGGGTGAAGCTTTGAAGCTCACCTTCAGGACCTGCCCGACGGCGCGGGCGTACGGGCGCAAGGCGAGCTTGCGGGGCGGCGCCTTGCCCTGTGGGACTGAGTTCAGCCGGACCGACTCCGGGTGCCGCGGTTGTGCGGGCTTTTCTGGCATGTGCCCAGCCTATTCTTCAGGACCGACAATTATGTCGCGTCCTGTTAAACAGCTGTTCCCCATGGAACTTCCACGGGGAACAGCTGTTTAACATTTGGATGATCAGCGGGAACCGTAGTTCGGGGCTTCGACAGTCATCTGAATGTCATGCGGGTGCGATTCCTTCAGGCCTGCGGGCGTGATGCGGACGAACTTGCCGCGTGCCTTCAGTTCCGGGATGGTGGGGGCGCCTGTGTAGAACATAGTCTGGCGGAGGCCACCCACCAGCTGGTAGGCCACGGAGGCCAGTGGGCCGCGGAAGGCAACGCGGCCTTCAATGCCTTCGGGGATGAGCTTGTCGTCGCCGGAGACGTCGGCCTGGAAGTAACGGTCCTTGGAGTAGGACGTGTTCTTGCCACGGGACTGCATTGCGCCAAGGGAGCCCATGCCGCGGTAGCTCTTGAACTGTTTGCCGTTGACGAAAATGAGCTCGCCCGGGGACTCTTCACAGCCGGCCAGGAGGGAGCCAAGCATCACGGTGTCGGCTCCGGCAACCAGTGCCTTGCCAATATCGCCCGAGTACTGGAGGCCGCCGTCGGCAATCAGCGGAACACCGGCGGGAATTGCTGCCTTGGCGGATTCGTAGATGGCGGTGATCTGGGGAACGCCCACGCCGGCTACGACGCGGGTGGTGCAGATGGATCCGGGCCCCACGCCTACCTTGATGCCGTCAGCACCGGCGTCGATCAGTGCCTGGGCACCTTCACGAGTGGCTGCCTGGCCGCCGATGATGTCCACGTGAGCCGCGATAGGATCCGACTTCAGGCGGCGGATCATGTCCAGCACACCTTGGGAGTGGCCGTTGGCCGTATCAACGAACAATGCGTCCACACCGGCGTCGATGAGCTTCATGGCGCGTTCCCAGCCGTCACCGAAGAAACCGATGGCGGCACCCACACGGAGGCGGCCTTCGTCGTCCTTGGTGGCCAACGGGTACTGCTCAGCCTTGGTGAAGTCCTTGGTGGTGATGAGGCCCATCAGGCGGCCTTGTTCATCAACGAGCGGAAGCTTCTCGATCTTGTTGGTTGCCAGCTTGTGGGAGGCTTCCTCACGACTGATACCCACATGACCGGTGATGAGTGGCATCTTGGTCATGGCGTCGCTGACGCTGCGCAGCGGAAATTCCGATTCGGGAATGAAGCGGGTATCGCGGTTGGTGACGATACCCAGCAGGCGTCCGTCCGTGTCCACCACGGGAAGCCCGGAAACGCGGTAGCGGGAACACAGCTCGTCCAGCTCCTGCAGCGTTGCCTGCGGGCCAATGGTCAGCGGGTTGGTGATCATGCCGGATTCGCTGCGCTTGACGCGGTCAACGTGCTCTGCCTGGTCATCAATGGACAGGTTGCGGTGAACCACGCCCAAACCACCCTGGCGGGCCATGGCGATGGCCATGCGGGACTCGGTCACGGTATCCATTGCTGCCGAAAGCAAAGGAGTCTGCACGGAGATGCGCTTGGAGATACGGGAAGACGTGTCAGCATCGGACGGGATGACGTCCGTGTGGCCGGGGAGCAACAGGACGTCGTCGTAGGTCAGGCCAACAAAGCCAAAGGGATCGTGTTCGGGCTGGGTCATGAGTGTGCGCCTCTTACCTGGGTTCCGGGGGCTTAACTGGTAGGGGTTGCAACTGATGACCAGCCCGTCATTACGGGACTGGCCTGTGCAGAGAGTACCTGTGCAAAAAGTTACCTGTGCAGAAGGTATTGGATAAATACTAGAACCTCCGCGCCGATCGCCATATTCCGCGACGCCTGACTGTGAGCAACAGCACTGGCGGCAGGCCGTCGTCGTACGTTGAAACCGCCGGCCAGCGCAGAACCTAGCTTGCGGACCAGCCGGTTGCTGCCAGCAGCCGCTGTTCAAACATCGGGATCATGGTTTGAACATAGGTCTTGGTGAGGTGGTTGTCGTCCTTATAGACGTAGACGTTACCAACCACTGCGGGACAGGTCCCTTGCTCGCAGATGAAGTCGCTCATGTCCATCAGGTGGAGCCGCTCCACCTTGCCGACGTAGTCGTCCAAGGGTGAAGACGCCGCCAAGGATTCTTCAAGAGGGACATTGCAGTCGGGCGAATCCTTGCCCTTCTTCTGAACGCACTCGGGCATATTGAAGCTGAACCGCGGGTTGTCCCGGACACCCACAACCTCGATTCCCAGGTCCGTGAACGGCTTGATGCCTTCGAGGTATCCGGGCACTTCGGTTTCAAAGGGAGCATCGACGTGCGTCAGGGATGCCACAGTGAAAACTGCGTCGGGCTTATGATCCATCACGTAGGCGGCACTTGCCTTGTTGTACTCGTTGCAGAAATCGGGGCGCTCCGGTGATTGGGCCCCGAACCGGCAGCCGCCTTTAAGCAGCGTCACCACTTCCCAGCCGTGCTTTTTGGCGATGGGGCCAAGAGCAGCTGTGTACTGCTGGGAATGGGAATCACCGAGCACCACAATTCTCTTGGTGACCACGTCCGGTTCCTCATTCTGCAGGCAGTCCTGCAGCAGCGGGTCGCTGGGTACGTTGTCGCCGTTGCACTGACCATCGACGTTCGCCCACTCGTCCTTCATGGCTGCGGGCGCCGGGATGATGAGGGCTTCTTCGCTCGGCTCACCGGCGTACTCCGGGGACAACGCGGCAGCCCCCGGCGTCAGTTCGTGGGGCTGATCCGCAATCGCTGCAGCTTCAGCGGTGATGGCGCTTTGCCACACCGTGACCGGTAACGCCAACAGCGCACCGCACGTGGCAATCACGACGGCGGCCCGCCAGGACCGCACGTCCGGCCACTTCCAGCGGCGTAGGGGCACTTCCACGTATCGTGTGGTGGCGACGGCCAACAACATGGAAACCGTCATGATTCCCAGGCCTTGGAGGAGGCTGGGCGCAGTAGTCCCGGTAGCCAGGAGGAAGAACACCAGAACCGGCCAGTGCCACAGGTACAGGGCGTACGAGTTATCACCCACCATGACCAGTGCTCGCGAGCCCAGGAGACGGTCGGCGCCGAAGGGGCTACCGCTGTGTCCCGCGATGATGACGGCTCCGGCCGCGAGGGTGGGCCAGAGGGCTACGAAACCCGGGAAGGAGCGGTCCACCGTGAGCATCAGCCCGCAGGCGAGCATCGCTGCAATGCCGGCCCATCCCAGAAATACACGGAACAGGCGTCCTGGTTTCAGGTTTGGGATCGCCAAGGCCAGAAGGGAACCCAAAGCGAATTCCCATAGGCGGGCACGGGTATCAAAGTACGCATGGGCCTGGTTGTTGGCCGTCTGCTCGATGGAGAACACGAGCGATGCCAGGAAGACCGCACCGAAGACGATGAAGAGCAGCTGCCTGTGGGTTACGGCCCTCCGCTGCGGAAACAGCTTAGCCAGCCGCGGCTGCAGAAGTGCGACTCCGGCGAAGATTAACGGCCACAGAATAAACACCTGGCCTTGCACGGATAGCGACCAAAAGTGTTGCAGGGGGCTGGCGTGGACGTGCTGTTGGGCGTAGTAGTCCACCGCGAAAGCGGCCAACTGCCAGTTTTGCCGGTACATGAGGGATGCCCAGGCCTCGGTGAGGATATCGGGCCACCGACTCTGCGGTATGAGTGCCCAGGTGCCTGCCAGGGCAGCCAGCAGGACAACGACGACGGCAGGCAGCAAGCGCTTGAACACGTGGAGCCAATGCCGCAGGAGTCGTAGTGGCTTATGACTTTCAAGCTTCCGAGTGAAGGACAATGTCAGCAGGAAAGCCGAGATCAGCAGGAAAACGTCCACGCCGCCCGAGACCTTGCCCAGCCAGATATGGTAGGCGGCAACCATGAGCACTGCCAGTGCACGCAGGCCTTGGACTTCCGGGCGGAAGCCGGGTTTCGACGTCGTGGATTCCTTGCTTGGCGGGGCAGCCGTTCTTGCGCGCGTGTCCATCATTGTTGCCACCCTGTCGCGGCAAACCACCTTTCCTCGAGCATGCCCGACATGCTCTTGACGTACGTTTTGGTCAAGTGGTTGTCATCCAGGTAAACGAAGGTGTTACCGATGATGGGCGGGCAGTAGATCCCCAGGCACACGAGGTCGGTCATATCCAGCAGGGCCAGGTCCTGGTATTTACCCGTCACGGCCTCAAAGGGGCTGGGCTCAGCCAGGACGTCCGACTTCAGCGGGCGGCAATCAGGGCTATCCACCCCTTTGGCGAGCGCGCAGTCCGTCAGGCTGTATGTAAACCTTGGGTTGTCCCGAACTGCCACCATCTGGATGCCCAGTGCTGTGACCTCGGGGACGAGGTCCTCAAAGCCGTGGGTCAGTCGTTCGTCGGGCAAGGACGACACAGCCGCTGTGCCCACCATGAAGATGGCATCCGGCGCGTGGTCCCGGATGTGGCTGCGCACTTCACTGTTGAACTCGTTACAGCCAGGCTCCGACTCGGGATCTTCAGTCATGAAGGGACAAGCCCCGTACAGCAACGAGTACAGGCGCCAATGATGCTGCTCCGCCAACACTTCCAAGGCGGCAAGCCACTGCTGGGAGTGGGAGTTGCCTACCACCAAAACTGTCTTGGTGGCGTCGGAACCCACCCCGTTCTGCTGGCAGTTGTCCTGCAGCAACTGCGATTCGGGTTTCGTGTCTCCGGAGCACCCCTCGGGCAGTTTGGCCCAGTCACGCCCGATCCTTTCCGCGGTGGGCTGGGTTAGGGCATTTGGAGCCGCTTCATTCACGTAAGTGGGCAGCAGTGCCTTTGCCCCGGGATTATCGAAGACCATTCGCGCCTCCGCAGCTTGCTGGTCCAAGTCCAGCTTGTATTGGAAAGCGAGCAGGGGTGCGGACACGACTGCGAGGCACGTGACGATCGCGATGACCGAACGGCGGCGCTTCATCTCGGGCCATTTCCATTCCCGGAACGGCTTTTCCACGAACTTGGTGGTCAGGAAAGCCAAGACGAGTGACAGCGCGATGATGGCCGTGCCGGAAAGCCAACCGGCCTGACCCTTGCCGCTCCAGGCCAGGGCAATCACCAGGATGGGCCAGTGCCAGAGGTAGAGGGCGTAGGAGTTGTCACCGAGCCGGACCAGGAATTTGGAACTCAGGATCCGGTCCACTCCGAAACGGCTCCCGGTCTGACCGGCCGCGATCACCGCGACGGCCGCCAATGTAGGCCACAAAGCAACGAATCCCGGGAACGCGGTCTGTACCTGCAATAGGATTCCGCAAGTGAGCATCGCGGCCACCCCCACCCATCCCAGGACCACACGGACAGGTTTGGAGAAGTTCAGGCCCGGCAGCACCAATGCCACCAGCGTGCCCAAGGCGAACTCCCACAAACGGGCGAAGGTATCGAAGTATGCCACGGCCTGGTTGCTGGCAGTGAAGATGATGGAGTAGATGAACGAGACCAGGAAAATGATCGCGAAAACATACACCAGCAGCGCGCGGTAGCGGAGGGCAAAGCGGCGGCACACCAGCGCAACAGTTGCAAAGATGATGGGCCACAAAATGAAGACCTGGCCTTGGATGGACAAGGACCAGAAGTGCTGGACGGGGCTCGCCATGCTGTGGTCGGTGGCGTAGTAGTCAACGGCCAGTTCCTGCAACAGCCGGTTTTCAAAGTAAAACAGCGAAGCCCAGGTTTGCTGGACAATTTCAACCCAACGCGTGGCTGGCAGGAAAACGAATGTTGCCGCGAGGGTGCCCACGAGAACCACGACGACGGCGGGCAGCAAGCGCCTGAACAGGTGCAGCCAGTGCCGCACAAGGTCCATGGGGCGGCCCTGTTTGTAACGTCCCGTGAACTGGAGGGTCATGAGGAACGCCGAAATCAGGAGGAAGACATCAACGCCGCCGGAGACCCTGCCGATCCAGATGTGGTAGCTGACCACCATCAGGACTGCGAGGGATCGAAGGCCCTGAATTTCGGGGCGGAACTTAGACTTTGCAACGGGTCCGGCAGCCCGCTTACCGTGGTGGGCAGGGGCTGGAATCGTTGGCGTCGTCACGTTAGGCAGTTCCTCAAAGCTCTGGCACAAAGCATCAATATTACGCGGTTTCAGTCGCGTAACCGATGTGGAAGGGTGTCCCTGGCCGCCATCCGAAGCCCCATCAGCACAGGTCCAGCCATACATTGTGCCACCAAAACCTGTGCGTGACCTGTGCTGATACTCCGTGGGTTCGCCGGCATTGCTGCCGGCACTCCCCCGCCCTAACGTGAGCAGTTACACGTTTGCAAAACCCCTGGAACGCCGTTCGGTGACCCGGCGGGCAAGGTAGCGGGCGTCCCGGCCCACGCCCGGCAAAGTTGCCGAGGCGGCAGCAAACAGGAACTCCTGGCCGATGAAGAACACACCTGGAACGTCGGCCGCCACTCCCCGTTTTTGTAGCAGCCTGCCTGCCCCGTCCACCACGGGCACCCGGACCCACGAGTAGTCGTCCTGATAACCCGTGCACCAGATAACGTTGGCAGGTTTGACCGTTTGGATGACTCCCCCAACTTCCGGATAGCCGTCCCGGACGCCGGTAACCCTGGGCAGCAATTCAACACCTGCGGCGTGCAGTTCCTTGGTCCTGGTCCGGATCAGCGGCGCAGCCTCCTGCATGAACTTTGGAGCAACCTTGCGGCCAACAGGTGTGTCGAGTGTGAGCACGTGCAGGCCCGCGAAACGAATGACCGGAAGCACGAAGCGCGCTGCTGCACGTCCGTGGCGCACGGGGAGCTCGCCACCAGGGGTTCCCGCCACAGCTGTCGGATGGCTCCCGCTAACCTCCAGGGCAATCTCCGCCCCTGAGTTCCCGAGTCCCACCACGAGGACAGGCCCCGGCTGTAGCTGGGAAGGATTCTTGTAGTCCTGGGAATGGAATTGCAGTATGTCCGCCGACAGTTCCACGGCAAAGGCCGGGGTCTTGGGAACGCGGTATCCCCCCGTGGCAATAACAACGTTCCTGGCATGCCATGATCGCTGCCCCGACGTGACTTGGTATCCATCCCCGTCGCTAATAAGGCCGTCGACGCGCACATTGTGCACGATCGGCAGGTCAAAGCGGCGCCCGTAGTCCTCAAGGTAGTCAGCCAGCTCGTCCTTTGTGGGAAAACTCAACCTGTCGCCGGGGAACGGCGCCCCGGGAAGGCCGTCGTACTTGCCGGGAGTGAACAGCCGCAGGGAATCCCACCGCTGCCGCCAAGAGTCTCCCGTCCTGGCATTTTCGTCCACTATCAGGAAACTGCAGCCTTCTTGTGCAAGCCAATATCCAATCGCCAAGCCTGCCTGTCCACCTCCCACGATGAGCGTGTCTACTGCTGGGTTTTGGCTCCCGTTCATGGTTTCTTCCCTTCAATTACTGGATCTCCGATGGGTTCTTTGTGTGCGTCTTCAGGAACCTTCCGGTAGCGCAGGCACCACAAGAGCATGAGGGCAGACACCACAATGTAGAAGGAGTGCAGCAGCCATACGGGGCCGGCGGGAAGATCAAAGACATAGAACGAATGCACTGCGTTGGCCACATTGGTGGTGGCGATGTTGCCTACGCTGTAGGACTCAAGGTCCTTGGTGCGCACGGCCTTCAGAAGCATGGGGAGCATGCTGGCTGCGAAGAGCACGGTGGATACGGTGCCGGCAAGCAGTGGAATGTTCATACAGCCACGCTATGAGCCCAGCCCCATCCACCGCGTCGGCAGAATGACCCATTCCCGTCCACGCTGCATGGGTACTTATGCGCACAGGCGAACGATCGTTACCTCAGCAGATAGCGTTAGCTCAACAGATGGTGATCGAACGCATACCGGGTCGCAGCCACACGCGACGGCACAGCGAGTTTGGTCAGGATATTGCTCACGTGCCGCGCAACTGTCTTTTCGCTGAGGAAGAGGGAACGGGCAATGGTTTTGTTCGCGTTGCCCTCCGCCACCAGACGCAGGACCTCAAGTTCGCGGACAGTTAGCGGCGAGCCAGTGCCTTGATCGCGTTCTCCACTGATGCCTGCTACTTCAGAGGCCGCGGGAGCAGCGCCCAGCTCCGCGAATTCCGCCCGGGCCGCTTCGAATTCCATGGTCGCCGAATCGGGGTCGCCGAGTGCCGCGCAGGCCCTGCCTGCCAGCACACGGCAACGGGCAGCTTCATACGGCGCTTCAAGGGAGAACCACAGCCTCCATGCCGTCCGTGCCGCCATCAAGGCAGCTTCCGCGCTGCCTTCAACCAACAGCACGCTTGCCTCCGCGTGCGCGGCAAGGGCCGCTTCCAAAGGGCGCTTTGCCGTGTCAACAAGGGACGCAAATTCGTCCGCAGCGGATCTTGCCGCTGCCATGTCACCGGCGGCGAGTTCCACCTCAACCAAAGCCGGAAGAAGCCTTCGCCGGTTGGCAGGATCCGACGTTGCCGCTGCCCGACGCAACATGGACTGGGCCTGGAGGCAGTTCTGTTGGGCCAATCGCACCAGCGCCATACCGGGAAGAGGCTCGAATCCCGTCTCGCCAGCCCTTGCATAAGCAGCTTCGGCTTCGGCCAGGCTTCCCCTGAGACGGAGGATTTCCCCTTGCTGGTACCACGCGCCGTAGGTGGCCTCCGGATCGCCCCGGCGCGCACGGTCTTGGGCAATGTGGGCTGCGGCAAGGGCGTCATCCCACGCCCCATGGAGGAGAAACAATTCCGCCCTGTGGGACTGGCACTGCCCGCTGAACATGACCATGTCCGGCCTGTCCCCGCACCATTTCTCCAGCGCCGCTGTCCACTCCTGGGCCCGCCGGACGTCCAGCACCAAACGACAGTTTCCGATCACCGCGCAGTAGATGATCCCGGACGGGATTGGCGAAACTTCGCCCGCGCTGACCGAAACCATCACTTCATCAAGAAGTTGAAGGCCTTCATCGGGAAATCCGAGGGTGAGCCTTGCCGTTCCGACGCCGAGCAGGCCCAGCGCCATCAGGTCCTTGTCCTGGAAGTGCCGGCCGATCTCCAACGCCCGGCTGAAAATCGCAAAGCCCGCCTCCGGTGATCCCCCGTACAGGGCACCAAGTGCCTCCGGAACCATCAGGTAGCCCTCCGCTGCCGTTGGACTATCCAGCCCTTCCACCAAATGCTTGGCCCGGGACATCCAACCGCTGCTGCGGGCGGGCTCACCAAGATCCATCAAGTACAGCACCAGCCATGCTGCACAGCGCGCAGCGCTATCGGTATCGCCCAGCGTGATGAATTCGTCGTGGGCCCGGGTCAAGTAGGCCACGCCCTCGGTATCCTTGCCCAGCAGCATCGCCACGGAGGCCACCAACTCGATGTCCTGCGGAGGCAAGCCCCCTTCTGTGTCTGCGCGTGCCAGGCAGTCCAAAGCATCGCTCCAGCGGTGCTCGGAGAACGCCGAGCGTCCCAGGTCCAAGGCTGTGGCAGGCATCGTCATGGCTCACCCGACGGCGTCGATGCGCCCCGATGACGCACGCAAGCCGCCGTATTAGCGTCAGGTTACCGCCGCCGTCGAACGCCCACAATAGCTCCCGACACAGGCCACGACACCACCCGGAAACACAAAAGCCCCGGTCTATATGACCGGGGCTTTTGTGTAACAGGCCGTTAGTGCTGGTGGCCTGCGTGTGCGTCTTCTTCCTCAGCCGGCTTCTCGGCGACCAGGGTCTCGGTGGTGAGAACCAGGGCGGCGATGGAGGCGGCGTTGCGGAGAGCGGAGCGGGTGACCTTGACGGGGTCGATCACGCCGGCGGCGATCAGGTCCTCGTACTCGCCGGACTTGGCGTTGAAGCCGTGGTTGGCTTCCAGCTCGGAAACTTTGGCAACAACCACGAAGCCATCGAAGCCGGCGTTCTGGGCGATCCAGCGCAAGGGCTGAACCAGGGCGCGGCGGACGATGCCAACAGCAGCTGCTGCGTCACCTTCCAGCGCCTTGACGGCCGGGGACTCGTCCAGTGCCTTCAGGGCGTGGATGAGGGCGGAGCCGCCACCGGAAACGATGCCTTCTTCGAGGGCAGCACGCGTGGAGGAAACGGCGTCCTCAATGCGGTGCTTCTTTTCCTTCAGCTCAACCTCGGTGGCTGCGCCAACCTTGATCACGCCGATGCCGCCGGCCAGCTTGGCCAGGCGTTCCTGCAGCTTTTCCTTGTCCCAGTCGGAGTCCGTCCGGGTGAGCTCGGCACGCAGCTGCGCCACGCGGTCGGCTACGTCCTGGGCCGTGCCTGCACCGTCAACGATGGTGGTGTTGTCCTTGGTCACCGTAATGCGGCGGGCGGTACCCAGTACCTCAAGGCCAACGCTGTCCAGGGTCAGGCCGAGGTCCGGGGAAACAACCTGGGCGCCTGTAAGCGTCGCGATGTCCTGGAGCATGGCCTTGCGGCGGTCGCCGAAGCCCGGAGCCTTGACGGCAACAACGTTGAGCGTGCCGCGGATACGGTTGACGATCAGCGTGGAGAGGGCTTCGCCTTCGATGTCTTCAGCAATGATGAAGAGCGGCTTGTTGGCCTGCAGGGCCTTCTCCAGCAACGGCAGGAAGTCCTGCAGAGAGGAGATCTTGCCCTGGTTGATCAGGATGAGGGCGTCTTCGAGGACTGCTTCCTGGCGCTCTGCGTCGGTGACGAAGTACGGGGAAAGGTAGCCCTTGTCGAACTGCATGCCTTCGGTGAGGACCAGTTCGGTCTGGGTGGTGGAGGATTCTTCAATGGTGATGACACCATCCTTGCCAACCTTGCCGAACGCTTCAGCCAGCAGTTCGCCAACCTCGTCGCTCTGCGCGGAGATGGCTGCGACGCTGGCAACCTGGGTGCCCTCAACTTCGCGGGCGTTCTCCAGGAGGCGGGCTGCGATGGCTTCGACGGAAACCTCGATGCCGCGCTTGATCTCGCCAGGAGCGGCGCCGGCAGCAACGTTGCGGAGGCCCTCCTTGACCAGGGCCTGTGCCAGCACGGTGGCCGTGGTGGTGCCGTCGCCGGCTACATCGTTGGTCTTGGTGGCTACTTCCTTGGCCAGCTGTGCGCCAAGGTTCTCGTAGGGGTCGTCAAGCTCAACTTCGCGGGCGATGGTCACGCCGTCGTTGGTGATCGTGGGAGCGCCCCACTTCTTGTCCAGCACGACGTTGCGGCCGCGCGGGCCAAGCGTCACCTTGACAGTGTTGGCGAGCTTGTCGATACCGGCCTCAAGAGACCGGCGGGCAGCATCGTTAAAAGCTAGCTGCTTTGCCATGGTTGTGTCCTTTCAAGACAGAAAACCCGCACCGCTGACGGTTGGAATGATTCCAACGCGGCGGCGGTGCGGGGCTCCGGGAAGTTACTTTACGACGATCGCAAGGACGTCGCGGGCGGACAGAACGAGGTACTCGTTGCCGCCGGTCTTGACTTCGGTTCCACCGTACTTGGAGTAGATGACGACGTCGCCAACAGCTACGTCAACCGGTACGCGGTTGCCGTTGTCATCGAAGCGGCCGGGGCCGATTGCAACAACTTCGCCTTCCTGCGGCTTCTCCTGTGCGGAGTCCGGAATTACCAGGCCGGAAGCCGTGGTCTGCTCTGCTTCGAGCGGGCGAACAACAATACGATCCTCAAGAGGCTTAATCGAGACCGACACTCGGACTCTCCTTTTCATGAGCTGATTCATGGACTAAGAACTAGGGTGCCGGAGCGTACAACCGTCGTCGCGGTGCCGGAAGACGCTTGGCGTGATTAGCACCCTCCGGGGGAGAGTGCTAACAAGACTCTATGTAAGCGTTAGCACTCGGTCAAGGCGAGTGCCAGCATTTCGTCATGAGTGAACCTTCCGTCACCGGCCGGTGAGGTCGTCCAGATCGTAGTTTTCGCCGTCGTCGTCCTCGTCCAGCGGAGCGTTGCCGCGGTTCAAATACAGCACCACGGCAGCGGCCATGGCTACGACGCCGGAGATAACCAGCGTGACGATTCCACCCGTCCTGGCGCCGCTGTAGAGTTCACGGATGCCCCGCGCTTCTTCAGTGGGATCGTTGACGCTCTTTCCGGCGACGGAGTAGGTGGCGGCATTGAAGGAATCCAGCGCGAAGATGATGATCAGCAGGCCGATGCAGACCACCGCGATCACTGCCCCCGCAATCAGGGCAGGGCGGGCGAACTTTGTCATGGTGGAGTGATGCGTGGCTGCGTTGTCTTCCATGAAAACAACCCTATCCGGCTGATCCGCCGGTAACGTTGTCAAGCACCGCGCCGCTAGGCTTGATCCCATGCCTCACGCACCGCAGGAACAGATCGCGCCCTTGCTGACAACTGAAGGATGGGAACTTCTTGCCTCTTTGGGGCCCTACCGGGAGGCCGACTCATTCAGCGTCAATGCCGACCTCCGTAAGGCCGGCCACTCCCCTGAACTCGTGGCTGCTGTCCTCACGCAATCCCGGCTGCGGACACGTGCTGAGGCGAAGTTCGGTGAGTTCGCCAGGCAGATGCTCTTCACCCAGGCCGGCTTGGAACAGGCCACGCGCTTGAACGTCGCTGCACGGCACGCCGAGCGTTTCGCGAAGGCCGGCATCTCGCACATTGCAGACCTCGGCTGCGGCCTCGGCGCCGATTCCATGGCAATGGCTTCCATGGACATTTCGGTCACAGCCGTTGAGATGGATGAAACCACTGCCGCCTGCGCCACCATCAATCTCATGCCCTTCCCCCATGCCACCGTTGTTCACGCGGATGCAACCTCCGTGGAGCTGGACGGTATGGACGGCGTGTGGCTGGATCCTGCACGTCGAACAACGTCCACCTCCGGCACCAAGCGGATCTGGGACCCTGAAGCTTTCTCTCCCCCACTGTCGTTCGTGGAGCGCCTGGCAGCCACGGGGCGCGCTATCGGCGTCAAGATGGGACCCGGCATACCCCACGATTCCGTGCCCTCAGGCTGCGAAGCCCAGTGGGTCTCCGTGGGCGGCGATGTTACCGAAGTGACCTTGTGGTTCAACGCAGTGGCCCGTCCCGGCGTGCGTCGCGCCGCGCTTGTTATCGGCAGCCAAGGGGCCGCTGAAATTACCAGCGGCGCGGATTTCGACGGCGGCCCGGTAGCCGCCGTCGGGCCTGTTGAGGGCTTCCTCTACGAACCCGATGGTGCCGTGATTCGAGCAGGACTGGTGGCCGACGTCGCCGAACGGCTGGGTGGGCATCTGGTGGACGAGCACATCGCCTACATCTGCGCCCCCGAGCTGCACGACACCCCGTTCGCCCGCGCGTACAAAGTGCTTGAGGTGATGCCCTACAACGTCAAGGCGCTCAAGGCATGGGTGAAGAACAACGGCGTCACGGTGCTGGATATCAAGAAGCGCGGCACGGCAGTGACCCCGGAGGAACTGCGGAAGCAACTGCTTCCCGCCAAACCCGTTAAAGGCAAGGATGCGAAAACAGCCACCTTGGTCCTCACCAGGATCGGCGAGGAAAGAGTGGCTGTTGTCGTGGAGCCAGTGACGGCCTGATGCGTCACGAGGGCTAGCGGCGGGAGAACTCCGAGGCTTCACGCACCTGCTCGGCGCTCGGACGCACGCCCGTGTACAGCACGAACTGTTCCTCTGCCTGGATGGCGATAACTTCGGCACCCGTGATCACCTTCTTGTCCGCTCTCCGGGCAGCGGTGATGAGCGGCGTCTCCGACGGCAATGCCACGACGTCGAACACCACCTGGGCAGCGGAAATAGTGTTGTCGTCGAAAGACTGCGCCGTTTCATCCGCCCCTGCCATTCCCAGCGGGGTGACGTTGATGATGAGGTCCGCGGTTGAGCCGTTGACGTCGTCCTGCCATCCGAAGCCGTAGAGGTCTGCGAGCGCACGGCCGGTGCCCTCATTGCGTGCCACGATGGTTACAGCGGTGAACCCGGCGTCCCGAAGGGCTGCGGCTACGGCCTTGGCCATGCCGCCGGCACCGCGGAGCAGCACCGTGTGGCTGCTGGGAACCTGGTGGTCCTTCAGGAGCCGGGCGATCGCGATGTAGTCCGTGTTGTAGGCAGTGAGGACACCGTGGTTATTGACGATGGTATTCACCGAATCAATGGCTTTGGCCGATGGGTCCATGACGTCAACCAGCGGAATGACGGCTTCCTTGTAGGGCATGGACACCGCGGCGCCCCGAATCGGGAGGCCGCGGATGCCCGCCACCGCGAGGGTGATGTCCGCGGGGGCGAATGCCTTGTACACAAAGTTCAGGCCGAGCAGATCGTACAGATAGTTGTGGAACCTGGTCCCGATGTTGCTGGGCCGGGCCGCAAGCGAAATGCACAGGGACATGTCTTTGTTCAGGATTGGCATTCCCCCATTAAACAACGCCGCGCTGTTAGCCCTGCCGCGCCTTCATCCGCGGGTTGTTCTTGTTGATGACGAAGGTGCGCCCCCGCCTGCGCACGATCTGGGCACCGGGGATCTTTTTGAGGGCACGCAGCGAATTCCTGACCTTCATGGTGTTTCTCCTTGGTGTTGGTGTTGGGTGTTTTGGCCTAGAGGGCGTCGCTGAGTTCAAGGGGGTCATCCCAGACGCCGAAATCCTGTTCCAACTCCGACTCCGTCAATTGGCAACCGTCCAAAAGCCGGCTGATTTCCTGCGGATCAATGTCCTCCGACCTTCCAGTGATGGCCAGTACAGTTCCGCGGTCGCCATGGCTGGGATGCCAGTTAAGGAGAGAGTCGACGTCGGCTCCCGCCTTTCCCGGGCGCATCAGGCCTGGCGCCGATGCAGCGGAGTCGGCCAGCCACTTTCCGGTGCTTTCCAACCACACACGTGGCCCGATTCCTTGGACTGCGATCCGCGTTTTAGGGGCTGAAGCAATCCAGAGGCGGCCGCGCAGCCAGTGCGTGCCGGCCGCCAACTGTGGAAGGGCATCACGGAAACGTCCAGGATGCAGGGGGCGACCCGCTTTGTGGAGCACCGTCCGGAAGGAACCTTCCGCTGCACTGACGGGCACATGCACGACGCCGGGCCGGTTACGGGCCGCTGCTTCGGCGTCGTCGAAGCATCCTGGCCGGTAGTCGTCAGCCCCGCCAACAACGCTGGCATGGGGCGCCAACTGGCCAAGCAATTCGACGCCCAGCAGCCACCGTGCGGAACCTTCCCGCGGGTCTCCGGTCAGCACGGCGCCCAGTCCGGGGTGCACCATGACGGTGTCCACTTGCCCGAACTCGCCAATCAGAAATTCCCCGCTGGTGCGCTCATCAGTGGGCATGGACGTGAATCCTGATTCGAACAGGGTATGCCGGTCCCAGATATGGTCGTCCAGGTCTACGGGGTCCAAGGCCAGCACGGCATTGTCGATCACCGCCGGGCGGCTCAATCCACGCCGAAGCTCGGTGACGGCCATCTCTGCTGCAACGCCGGGCGGGAGGCCAAGGACAACATGGTCGAAGCCGCACGAGGCGAGGCGTTCCGCCGTCGGGACTACGTCCAACCTGACGGTGCAGCTAAGGCAACCATGCTCCAATACCGTTGTTTCGCGTTCGAACAGCTGGCCGTTCCGATAGACGCGCCGCAGGACCAGCGAACCATCCAGAAGATCGTGGAGGACCACCACGGAATCGGCGTGGGTGTGGCCGAGCCTGGCTGCGGCTGACTCCCGGCATTGGCTGTCCAGGGAACTGAGGACTGTGAGATGCATGCGTTGATTCTATTGCGAAGCATTCTCATTAGCAAATGACGGTCCTCGTCGTTAGTTAGCGCCCAGCAGTCACCTGTGTTCCGGCTGCATTAGACTTGATCCGACCGCTGGCGGCCCCACAGCGGGGAACCGTGTCCGGCTGAGACAGACTACGAGGGGACTACGTGCAGATTGATTTTGCGCCATCCAGGCAATCGACACTGGGTGTGGAATGGGAGTTGGCGCTCGTCAATGCACGCACCGGGGAATTGGTATCAGTGGCCAACGACGTCCTGAAGGGCGTCGCCGCGAACCACCCCGACCTCAACGAGGACGACGAACACCCCCATATCAAGCGCGAACTGCTCCTCAACACTGTTGAACTTGTCACAGGTATCTGCGAGACGGTCAAGGACGCCAAAGAAGACCTCAGCCGTTCCCTCGCCGCCGTCCGCGAAGTCACCGATCCCATGGGCGTGGAAGTGTTCTGCGCAGGCAGCCACCCGTTCAGCCCTCCCCTGCTCCAGCCCGTCACGGATAAAGAGCGCTACGCCAAGCTGATCGAACGGACCCAATGGTGGGGACGCCAAATGGTGATCTACGGCGTTCACGTCCATGTGGGCATCGACCGCCGGGACAAGGTCCTCCCCATTCTGGACGGTCTGGTCAACTACTTCCCGCACTTCCAGGCGTTGTCCGCCTCCAGCCCGTACTGGGCTGGCGAAGAAACCGGCTACGCTTCCCAACGTGCGCTCATGTTCCAGCAGCTTCCCACCGCCGGGCTGCCCTTCCAGTTCGAAACATGGGAGGCCTACGAGTCCTACGTCCAGGACATGTTCACCACAGGTGTCATTGACGCGACCTCCGAAATCCGCTGGGACATCCGCCCCGTGTCGAACCTGGGCACCATCGAGATGCGCATCTGCGACGGCTTGGCCACACTTGAAGAAGTAGGCGCCATTGCTGCGCTGACCCAATGCCTGGTGGACGAGTTCTCCGCCATCCTTGATGCCGGTGGCAGCATCCCCACCATGCCGCCGTGGCACGTGCAGGAGAACAAATGGCGTGCCGCACGCTACGGCATGGAGGCCATCATCATCCTCGACGCCCAAGGCAACGAGCAGCTGGTCACGGAGCACCTCGCTGAAACCGTCGCCCGGCTGGAACCTGTGGCAGCCAAGCTGGGTTGCTCAGAAGAACTGGCAGACGTCTTGAAGATCATCGAGCGCGGAGCAAGCTACCAGCGGCAGCGCCGAGTGGCCGCAGAACACAACGGCGACCTGCAGGCAGTGGTCATGGACCTCGTGAAACAGATGCGCAAAGGACCTGACGCGTAACTGGTAAAGCTCAGGCAGCCACTGACACCGTGGTTACCGGCATGGAGGAATCCGGCGCGAAGGAAACTCCGCTGGGAGCAATGCCTGCCATGATCAGCTGCGCTCCGAGCGCGGCAACCATGGCTCCGTTATCCGTGCACAGGTCCAGCGGCGGAACATGCAGCTTGATTCCCGCGGAGGTACAGCGCTGCCCGGTCAGTTCCCGCAGCCTCGAGTTCGCTGCAACGCCCCCACCCAGCAGGACGTCAGTAATGCCATGCTCTTTGCAGGCCAGGACAGCCTTGGAACTGATGACGTCCACAACGGCCTCCTGGAATGCTGCGGCGATGTCTGCCACAGGAACCTCCTCGCCGCGGGCTTCGAACTGCTCAACGCACCGGGCCACCGCCGTTTTCAGGCCGCTAAAGGACCAGTCGTAGCGGTGCGGGCCTTTCTCCTCCGCGGTGCCCATGTACTTGGGCTGGGTGAGCCCGCGCGGGAATCGGATGGACTTAGGGTTGCCCTGGCGTGCCAGTTTGTCGATGGCAGGCCCACCCGGGTAGCCGAGACCAAGAATGCGGGCCACTTTGTCATAGGCTTCCCCGGCGGCGTCGTCGATGGTTGAACCCAGCAGCTGGACGTCGTCCGTGATGCTTCGGATGCGCAGGATTTCCGTGTGCCCACCCGATACCAGCAGTGCTCCGAGGTTCTCCGGCAGCTTCCCGGCACCCAAGCCGGCGGCAGCAACGGCGTCGGGCGCTCCACCCGAAGCTGCCCTACCATCCAGCAGCCCAACGCCGACATGTGCCACCAGGTGATTGATGGCGTAGAGCGGCTTGCCGGTAGCAACGGCAAGGGCTTTGGCAGCGCAAACACCCACCATCAGCGCCCCTGCAAGGCCCGGACCGGATGTGACGGCAATAGCATCGATGTCATCCAAAGTTACGCCGGCCTCGTGGAGCGACTCCTGCAAGGTGGGCACGAAGGCGTCCAAGTGTGCGCGTGACGCGATCTCCGGGATAACGCCGCCAAAGCGAACATGTTCATCCATTGACGATGACACCGTGTTGGTCAGCAGGGTGGTCCCCCGCACGATGCCCACACCGGTCTCGTCGCAGGATGACTCAATGCCAAGCACCAGCGGCTGCTTTGGCTGTTCCGGATACGGCCCGCTCACGCTGTTGCTCCTTCTTGGGGTCTGTTCAGTTCAAGACGCATAATCAGGGCGTCCGTGCCGTCCCTGTAATAGCGGGGCCTAACGTGGATCTGCTCGAAGCCGAACCGCAAGTACAGTTGCTGGGCGCGTGGGTTGTCCGCCCGGACTTCCAGCAGGACGTCCTCCGCACGGCGGCGCCGCGCCTCGTCAATCAGTTCTGTCAGGACAGCAGAGCCAATGCCCTTACCCTCGAATTCAGGCACGACGGCGATCGTCTGGACGTCCGCAATCGGCTCGACGCACATCAAACCGGCGTAAGCCACGATCTCCCCTGCAACCTCTGCCACCACGTAACGCCGTGTCTCCGGCTGGGCCAGCTCGTCGAAGAACATCTGCAGGGGCCACGCGTCCACGGGGAACAACCGGCGCTCCAGGACCTCCACGGCCGGCACATCGGCCTCAGTCATGTCGCGCAGGGAAACTCCTTCGAGTTCCAACTTGGGTGACAGTTTCATAGAGTTCCTCCCATCACAGTGCACGCTTCCTGGGCCCTGGCACCTGGGCGTCCGATTCCCGCAAATACAAAGGTGTTGAGTCAAGCAAGGCCTGCCCGGCAGTGAGCTTTGCCAAGGCGAATTGGCCCAACGAAGCCGCATCCGGCTGGGTGGTGGCGAAATCTTCATCCGCCTTGAGGACATCGGCGTATAGGCCTGCGCCCGCGCCGAACACCGGCAGGTCCGGAAGATCCGAGGCGAAACCAACGTGGGGGCCGTCCACGAGTTCCGGAAGCTGGCCGTCGGCCAGGCTGTATCGGGCCCAGTAGACCTCCTTGCGTCGGGCATCCGTAGCTACCAGGAACTCGGGGGTCGCTGCGGTGGACTCCGCCACTTCCAAGGCGATGGCATCCAGGCTCATGAGCCCATACAGCGGCTTGTCCCACACGAAGGCGAGAGTGCGGGCGGTGGCGATACCGGAGCGGAGCCCGGTGAACGGGCCGGGTCCCACACCGGTGACAATCGCATCGATGTCCGCGCCGGTGACCCCGGCACCAGCCAGGAGCTTTTCAATCCCGGGAGCCAGCACTTCCGCGTGACTTCGGGTGTCCTCCGTAGCGAAAGAGTCCACCACACTTTCCATGGCATCATCCGAGATCAGGGCCGCACTGGCAACCGCTGAGGTATCAATGGCCAGTATCAGCATCAGTTGCCTCCGTTTTCGCTGGTCTCCAAGAGCTTCGGTGCCTCGGCCCAGCGGGGACCAAACCCACGGAAAACGATGGTGCGGGGTTCGTCGTCGTCATCGGTATCGAAGTCCATGACATCGCCATCCGTTGTGGCTTCCGTGTTATCCCCGCCAACAGACCTGAGAAGGTCAACCTCCAGGCGGCTGTCCGAAAGATGCTCCACCCGGTCGCGGCCCCATTCCACCACGGTGACGGCTGTATCCATGGTGTTCTCGAGATCGATGTCGTCAATCTCCGCTGCCGAGTCCAGCCGGTAAGCGTCAACATGGACCAGGTCCGGGCCCCCGGGCCTGGGTCCATCGGCGAGATTGGGGTGGATCCGTACCAAGACAAACGTCGGCGAAATGATGCCGGCACGGACTCCAAGCCCTTCGCCAAGTCCTTGGGTGAACGTCGTCTTGCCCGCACCCAGTTCGCCGGTCAGGACCAAGAGATCCCCGACCTCAAGGACCCCACCCAAAGCTGCTGCCAGCGCATGGGTCTGCTCCGCCGTCGAAACCGTGAGCGTGCGCTCCCACTGGGCCTCGCTCACAGCGCGGCCGTATCTGCTGCGTTGTTGGCTTCGGCCCGGGCAGGCATTTCATTGACATAACTGCGTGGAACCCGGGGGCTGATGCGCGTCACGATTTCATAGTTGTTGGTTCCCGCAGCCGCCGCCCAATCATCAGCGGTGGGCCCGCCGTGGGCACCGTTGCCGAACATGACAGCCTCGGCGCCCTTGAGATCTGCCGCCGCTTCAGGAGATAACGGCCCCAGATCAATGACCATTTGGTCCATGGCAATCCTGCCAACCACCGGGTAGTTGACGCCGTTCACCCGCACAGGACCTCCCGTGGCGATTCGGGGCACACCGTCTGCATAACCCAGCGGCACCAAGCCCAGCGTGCTTTCCTGGCTGGTCCGGTAATGGAGTCCATAGGAAACGCCCTGGCCTTCGGGCACCTTCTTGCAGTTGGACAGAAGAGTCCGGACCGTCATTGCGGGATGCAGGCCAAGTTCCGCGGACGTGGCCCCTTCGAAGGGCGACAATCCGTAGATGCCCAGGCCCACGCGGACGAGGTCGAAGTGTGAGTCCGGGCGGGACAACGCTGCCGGTGTGTTGGCAATATGGCGGACCTCCGTGTCCACGCCGGCGTCTTCGGCCATGGCGATGGCTTCGCGGAACACAGCCAGCTGATCATCGGTTTCGGGGCGCTGGGGTTCGTCAGCAACTGCGAGATGGGAGAAGATGCCCACAACCCGCAAGAGGCCTTGGTCCTGGTAATCCATGGCCTGCCCCAACAACTGGTCCCAGTCTGCGATTGTGCAGCCGTTCCGGCCCAGTCCCGTGTCCACTTTGAGGTGCACACGCGCCGGTCGCTCCTGCTCCCGGGCCGCAGCTACCACGGCTTCAAGTTCCCAACCGGAAATTCCGACGTCGATGCCAGCGGCCACTGCTGCTTGGAAGTTGCTTTCGCGGGTGTGCAGCCAGGCGAGTAGCGGGGCATCGACTCCGGCGGCACGCAGGGCGAGCGCCTCGGAAATGTGGGCGACACCCAGCCAGGCCGCCCCGGCGTCGAGGGCTGCCCTGGCAACCTGAACGGCACCATGGCCGTAAGCGTCCGCCTTCACCACGGCCATAACAGCTGCCGGGGAGGCGATGCCGACGAACTGACGAACGTTGTGCCGCACGGCGTCGAGGTCAATCACGGCGGAGCGTTCCAGCACCGCTGACTTTGCTATGGAGGCCTTCGACCCGATACCGATATCTGCAGCTGCTTCGTAAGTCACCCTAGAGATTCTAGTGCTGTCAGTGAACTCGGGTTAACTGCGCGGTTAGCTGTGGGGCTCTCACAGCTACTGCGCGTCCGACAAATGCGCGATGGTCGCCCGGGCCCGCCGCTGAGCTTCCGCCGGGATGTCCTTGACGATCGGTTCCAGGAAGGCGAAGCGCCTCAACCACTGACTTGACTGACGCTCCTTCCTCGCGTTCGCCCGTTGCCACCAGTCGGCGATGTCGCCCCAACCCGGTGCCGCCAGTGAACCGCCCACTTCCTGTACCGCCAAGGAGGCGCAAAGGTTTGCGAACCGGAGCCTGTCCCCCAGCCTCCACCCTGCCAGGCATCCCACAATGAAGGCGGCACCGAAACAGTCCCCGGCGCCCGTGGGATCGGAGGCTGATACGGGCAGGGACGGAACCCACTCCTCTTCCCCCGTTTCCGAATCTACTGCCACCGCGCCCTGGGGGCCCAGGGTTACCACTGCCACGGGAACCCGGTCAGCCAAGGAATACAGTGCCGCCCAAGGGTCGGCTTTGCCGGTAAAGGCCATCGCTTCAGGGGCATTGGGCAGGAAAGCATGGAAGTTTCCCAGCTGGTCCAGCCGTCGCTCTGACCACTCACCTGTCGGGTCCCAGCCCACCACTCCGAACAGCTTGGTGCCTGCCTCCTTCGCTGCAAGCATCCACGGTTCCAGTTCTTCGCCCAGGTCAGCGACGGCGGCGAGCGCCTTGGGTGGCTTCCCGATCAGTTCGGAGGAACTGATCGGGGCGGGGTGGCCGTGAGTCACCATGGACCGGTCCTGGTTCACGCACATGGATACCGTGACCGGTGAGTGCCACCCCGGAACCCTCTGCGAGAGCGAGAGGTCAACGTGTTCCTGGCTTTCCAGGATCTGCCAGTTGTAGTCCCCGTAGCCGTCGTCCCCGAAGGTTGCCGCGAGGTTGGTCCGCAAGCCGAGTCGCGCGGCGGCAATGGCCTGGTTGGCGACACCACCGGGGCAACTGCCCATGCCCTCGCTCCAAACCTCTGTGCCGGGCTCGGGCGCGTGCGGGAGCCCGGTGAAGATGATGTCCTGGAAAACCGTTCCAGTGAGGAGGAGGTCGCACTGATGGTCCCCATCCGACCGCAGCGCAGCCAGGGGGTCGAATCGTCGCTGGGGTATAGCGTCCATGCACGGCAGACTACGCTGCACGTTCTGGACTGCATAGACTTGCGGGCCTGCATAGACTCGGACCATGCGGCTCATGATCGCCGGTGGCGGCGGATTCCGGGTTCCCCTTGTCTACCGGGCCTTGTGTGCGGGTCCCTTCGCCGGACTGGTGGATGAACTCGTTCTTTTTGACGTGGACGGTTCACGTCTCGCCGCCATTGAGGCGGTACTCCGCGACATGCCCGCGGACCAAGGTTCCGCGCCCGACGTCTTGGTCTCCACAGACCTGGGGCAGGCTCTCAGGGGGACGGACATGGTTTTTGCGGCCATCCGCCCAGGCGGCACCGCAGGAAGGATTGCGGATGAACAGGTTCCCTTGAGCCTGGGGTTGCTGGGCCAGGAAACTACTGGCGCCGGAGGCATCTCATATGCGCTCCGTTCCATCCCCCACATGCTGGAACTCGCCGAAGCCATGCGGCTCCATTGCCCCGACTCGTGGCTGATCAATTTCACGAACCCTGCAGGCATGGTCACTGAAGCGCTGGTTCCCGTCCTGGGACGCAAGGTGATCGGCATCTGCGACTCCGCCGGTGGTTTGGTCCAGCGTGCCGCCCGGGCTGCCGGGGCGCCCCTCAAAGAAGGAACGCTCGACGGCGTGGGCTACTACGGGCTGAACCACCTCGGCTGGCTTTACCGGCTGGCTCCTCGTGGAACGGATCTGCTACCTGCCCTGCTGTCCGATCACGCTGCCCTCGAAACCATGGAGGAGGGGCGGTTGTTCGGGCAGCATACCCTGCTGCAACTTGGCTGCCTGCCCAACGAATATCTGTACTACTACTACCAAACGTCGCAGGCCACTGAAGCCATTGGACAGCAACGCGAAACGCGTGGAGCGTCAATCCATGACCAGCAACAGTCGCTCTACCCGTCGCTTCTGCAGGCATCACATCCCTATAAGCTCTGGAACGCTGCCCGGCGCTCCCGCGAGGAAGGCTATCTGGCCGAAGCACGGACGCATGGGGAGCAGCGCGACGAGTCTGACCTCGCAGGGGGCGGCTACGAACGGGTTGCCCTGTCCGTTATGCGTGCGCTGTCCGGGGGCGGGACCGCCCAGCTGATCCTCAACGTACCCAACTCGCCCGTGTTCCCTGCCGCATCTACCGCAGAGGTGGCCGTTCCCGGGTTACCGGCAGACGCCGTCGTCGAGGTTCCTTGCGAGGTAACGCCCGACGGCGCGTTGCCACTTCCGCAGGACCGGCCGGTCGGGCAGTTCCTCACCCTGATGCAGCATGTGAAGGAGGTTGAACGACTGACCATCAGGGCCGTTGTCGCCGGCGAGCGCGAGGCCGCTGTCCAAGCATTTGCCGCCCACCCATTGGTAGGTTCGGCCCCTTTGGGCCGGAAACTACTGGAAGGGTATGAGGCAGCTTTTCCCGGGCTAAGCCAGTTGTGGGCCTAGAGCTTTCTGTACATGACGTGGAGGCCTACGTACCCGATCTCCGGGTGGTTGAAGGCCTCCGGAACTGTGGCCAGAATCTTGAACCCCATGGATTGCCACAACCACACAGCCCTGACGTTGCTCTCAACCACGGCGTTGTACTGCATGGACAGGAACCCGGCTGCCTTGGCTTCGCTCAGCGAGTAGGCACAGAGCGCCCGGGCGATCCCTTGGCCCGAGTTGTTGGCCCCCACCATGTACCCGGCATTGGCCACATGGCTGCCGCCGCCTGCTTGGTTGGCGTGGAACTCACCCGTTCCCAGTATCTCGCCAGTGTCCTGGCGCACCGCCACGAAAGTTTGTCCGGGAGCTTCCTTGATCCACTTGGACCGGGCTGCGTCCTCTGAGGTGTCACGGTCCCAGGTGAAGGTCTCGCCGTCGCGGATCACGGGTTCCAGGATGGACCACATGCCGGGCCAGTCTTCAGGCGTTGCTTCGCGGATGTGAAAGTTTTGTTCTTGGCTCACAGCGGCCACGGTAGCAGCCTTGTCCACATAGCGGAGTTTGCCCGGCATGGGACTCGAGCGCAGGAGTAGTGTTTTCTGCAGGGCAAAGCTGATTATTGCCGTGATCGTGAGGAGGACTGGGTGCCGTTGATCCGTCGTGTGGCGTTCCTGTCGTTGCATACCTCCCCCATGGAGCAACCCGGCGCGGGAGATGCCGGCGGAATGAACGTGTACGTCCGCGCACTGGCCATGGCACTTGCCGAGTCCGGTGTGGAGGTGGAAATCTTCACCCGTTCCACCAAATCCGGTCAACCTGCCGTCGAGCATCCCGGGCCGGGGGTCTGCGTCCATAACGTCATGGCAGGTCCGCGACGCAAATTGCCCAAGGAAGAACTACCGGCGCTCTTGCACCACATGGTGGAAGAAATCGACAAGATCCGCCACCAACAGCTCCATGGGCGTTACGACGCGATCCATTCCCACTACTGGGTTTCCGGGGTGGCAGGGCTTGAGTTGTCAGAACTTTGGGGTGTCCCTCTGGTCCACACCATGCACACCATGGCAAAGGTCAAAAACCTCGTCCTGGAGTCCGGTGAGCGGCCTGAGCCACGACGCCGCGAAGAAGGCGAACAACGGATTGTTGACGGCGCCTCCCGACTGGTTGCCAATACTCCTGCCGAGGCGGAGGAATTGGTTTCCCATTACGGGGCAGACCTTGACCGCATCGACGTCGCGCCGCCCGGAGTGGACCTCAAAGTGTTCACGCCGTCCTTTCGCCGGAAGTCACGTTCCTTGCGGGGAGTCAGGTCCGACAGCTTCCATATCCTCTTCGCCGGCAGGATCCAGCGACTCAAAGGCCCACAGGTTTTCGTCAAGGCGGCCGGGATCCTCCGCCAGCGCAGGCCTGACATCGACCTGGAAATGACTATTCTGGGTTCCCTTAGCGGCGCCAAGGACTTCAACCTCCAGCACTTCATCGAAGACGCCGGACTGGCCGACGTCGTCACTCACCGGCCGCCTGTAGTGGCACCGGAGTTGGCCAGTTGGTTCCGGTCCGCTGACGTGGTGGTGATGCCGTCCTTCAGCGAGTCCTTCGGTTTGGTGGCGTTGGAAGCACAGGCGTGCGGTACACCAGTGGTCGCCACCAACGTTGGCGGCCTCTCCCGGGCCATATCGGACGGACGAACAGGCCTGCTGGTGGACGGGCACGACCCCTCAGACTGGGCCGACGCCCTTGAGGATCTTTACGACGACGTCCAAACCCGGGAGGACATGGGCCGGCTCGCTGCCACCCACGCCGAGTCCTTTGGATGGCAGCGCACTGCAGCCATTACCTTGGAAAGCTACCGGGAAGCCGTTGGCGGCTTACTGGTTCCGCGGCGATGAGTCACCGCTCGTATGCGCTCCCGGGCTGATAGATTGTCGCGCACAGCGAAAGAACTGCAGTGTAGGAACCCCAGCAGCATCATCCCCGCTGCGGGCAGAGCCGAAGGACAACGATGTCTGAAAACAAGGTCCTGAGTGATCTTGAAATTGCCCACCACGCCACCATGCTTCCCATTGAAGAGATCGCCGAACGCGCGGGCATCAATGTTGACGCCCTCGAGCTGTACGGGCCCTACAAGGCCAAGATCAACCGGGCCAAGCTGGTACTCCCCCAAGGAAAGACGCCCGGCAAGGTGGTGCTGGTCTCTGCCATGTCTCCCACCCCGGCAGGCGAAGGGAAGTCCACTACCACCGTGGGACTCGCTGACTCCCTGGCCCGCGCCGGGCACAAAGTGATGATCGCCCTGCGTGAACCCTCCCTGGGCCCCATCCTGGGCATGAAGGGAGGGGCAACCGGTGGCGGGTACTCACAAGTTCTGCCAATGGATGACATCAACCTGCACTTCACCGGCGACTTCCACGCCATCACCTCTGCGAACAACGCCCTCATGGCCCTAGTGGACAACCACATTTTTCAAGGAAACCAACTCGGAATCGATCCCCGGCGCATGACGTTCAAACGCGTCCTGGACATGAACGATCGCTCCCTACGGGAAGTTGTCATCGGACTCGGCGGCCCAATACAGGGAGTGCCCCGACAGGACGGCTTCGACATAACGGTCGCATCGGAGATTATGGCGGTCTTCTGTCTCGCCACAGACCTCGACGACCTTCGGGCACGGCTGGGACGCATCACGTTCGGGTACACCTACGATCGCACCCCGGTCACCGTGTCAGACCTCGGCGTGGAGGGGGCACTAACAATGCTCCTGAAAGACGCCATCAAGCCGAACCTGGTCCAAACCATCGCGGGCACCCCGGCCTTGGTTCATGGCGGACCCTTCGCGAATATTGCCCACGGCTGCAACTCCCTGATCGCTACCTGCACCGCCATGCAGCTTGCGGACATCGTGGTCACTGAAGCGGGCTTCGGCGCCGACCTCGGCGCTGAGAAGTACATGGACATCAAGGCGCGCATTGCCGAAGTGGCGCCGACCGCCGTCGTGGTGGTTGCAACAATCCGCGCCCTCAAGATGCAGGGCGGGGTTCCCAAGGAGAAACTCAGCGAGCCAAACATCGAGGCCATGGCAGCCGGTGTGGAGAACTTGAAAAGGCACGTGGGCAACGTTGCGAAGTTCGGCATTTCGCCCGTTGTGTCCATCAACAAGTTTGGAACCGACACTCCTGAGGAACTTGAGTGGCTCCTCGCCTGGTGTGCAGCAGAAGGCGTGGAAGCCGCCGTCGCTGATGTTTGGGGCCGCGGGGGCGGAGGCGACGGCGGTGACGAACTCGCTGCCAAAGTTGCGGCGGCCCTTGATGCGCCCTCAGACTTCCGTCACCTGTACCCACTGGAGCTCAGCGTTGAGGACAAGATCCAAACGATTGTGCAGGAAATCTATGGGGCCGATGGCGTGGAGTTCTCAGTTCCGGCACTCAAGCGCCTCGCCGAGATAGAGAAGAATGGCTGGTCAGGGCTCCCTGTGTGCATGGCCAAGACCCAGTATTCCTTCACTGATGATGCCTCCAGGCTTGGTGCGCCCAAGGGATTCCGGGTGCACGTCCGCGAGTTGATTCCCAAGACGGGTGCGGGGTTCATTGTTGCGTTGACCGGCGCGGTGATGACCATGCCTGGCCTCCCCAAGGAACCCGCTGCGATGCGCATGGACGTGGACGCCGACGGCAACCCCACTGGCCTTTTCTAGCGCTCTCTCACATCCCACCCTCTTCAACCCGACCATCTCGCATTCTTTTGAGGGATCGGATAGAGCGTCGAATCCAAACCCGAGGGAAGTGATAGAGCATCCGGCCCAAACCCGAGGAAAGTGATAGAGCGTCCAGCCCAAACCTGAGGGATCGGATAGAGCGTCCGGAAACGACAAACGCCCCCGTATCGGAATACGGGGGCGTTTGGTGTAACGGGGGTGTTTAGCGTTCGATGTCGCCGCGGATGAAGGCTTCCACCTTGTCGCGGGCGAGGTCGTCGTTGAACTGCTCCGGAGGCGACTTCATGAAGTAGCTGGAAGCGGAAAGCAGCGGGCCGCCGATGCCGCGATCCAGGCCGATCTTCGCAGCGCGGATGGCGTCGATGATCACGCCGGCAGAGTTCGGTGAGTCCCACACTTCGAGCTTGTATTCGAGGGAAACGGGAGCGTCACCGAAGTTGCGGCCCTCAAGGCGGACGAAGGCCCACTTGCGGTCGTCGAGCCATGCAACGTAGTCGGACGGTCCGATGTGAACATCGTCGGCGTGCAGCTCAGCCTCAACGTTGGAGGTAACGGCCTGGGTCTTGGAGATCTTCTTGGACTCGAGGCGGTCGCGTTCAAGCATGTTCTTAAAGTCCATGTTGCCGCCGACGTTCAGCTGATACGTCCGGTCCAAAGTGACACCGCGGTCCTCGAACAGCTTGGCCATGACGCGGTGCGTGATAGTGGCACCGATCTGGCTCTTGATGTCGTCGCCAACGATCGGGACACCAGCTTCAGTGAACTTGTCAGCCCACTCCTTGGTGCCTGCGATGAAGACGGGCAGGGCGTTGACGAAAGCAACGCCGGCGTCGATGGCGCACTGGGCATAGAACTTAGCGGCCTGGTCCGAACCGACGGGCAAGTAGCAGACCATGACGTCGGTCTTGGCCTCACGGAGCGCGGCAACAATGTCAACGGCTTCTTCCGAAGCCTCGACGATGGTCTCGCGGTAGTACTTGCCCAGGCCGTCCAGGGTGTGGCCGCGCTGCACGGTCACACCGGTGGCGGGAACGTCGGCGATCTTGATGGTGTTGTTTTCACTGGCACCGATGGCGTCTGCGAGGTCCAGTCCAACTTTTTTGCTGTCAACGTCGAAAGCAGCAACGAACTGGACGTCGTTGACGTGGTACTGGCCGAACTCGACGTGCATCAGACCCGGGATCGTGGCCTTGGGGTCAGCGTCGCGGTAGTACTGAACACCTTGGACCAGCGATGCGGCGCAGTTACCTACGCCGACAATGGCAACACGAATCGGATGTGAAGACACGGAACTCCTTTTGAGAAATAACCTCAGGTGCCAGGCGCATCCCTGACTGAGTCCAGGGCACGGCTGATTGGCACGGCGCCATTCGGCGCACACTTGCATTGTAACCAACACAGCGGAAGCCGGTTTTGTTCCCTACCGGCTTCCGCTGTTTATGTCAGTTCTTGAAGGCTACTTCTGCGCCCACAGATTGATATCCGACTCGACGGCGAATTCGTCAATCGCAGTCAGCTCGTCTGTAGTGAACTTCAGGTTGTTGATTGCGCTGAGAGTGTCCTCAAGCTGGGCCACGCTGGAAGCACCAATAAGTGCAGAGGTCACCGGCGACCCCTTGGGCTGATCGCGAAGGATCCACGCAATGGCCATCTGCGCGAGGGTCTGCCCTCGCCCTTCCGCAATGGCGTTCAGGCCTCGCACGCGGTCCAGCTTGTCTTCGGTCAGCGCGGACTCGGACAGGAAACGTTCCTTGGCTGCCCGGGAGTCGGCCGGCACGCCGTTGAGGTAACGGTTGGTGAGCATGCCCTGGGCGAGCGGTGAGAAGGCGATTGAACCGGCGCCCACCTGGTCCAGCGCTTCATACAGGTTGGGAGATCCGTTTTCCGTCCACCTGTTCAGCATGGAGTAGCTGGGCTGGTGGATGAGCAGCGGCGTTCCGAGATCCTTCAGGATCCGGGCAGCCTCGAGGGTCTGCTCCGGCGTATAAGAGGAGATGCCCGCGTAGAGTGCCTTGCCCGACCTGACCGCGTAGTCCAGCGCGCCCATGGTCTCTTCCAGCGGCGTTTCGGGGTCCGGACGGTGGCTATAGAAGATGTCCACATAGTCCAAGCCCATGCGCTCCAGCGACTGGTCGAGGCTGGAGATCAGGTATTTACGGGATCCCCATTCCCCGTACGGGCCGGGCCACATGTAGTAACCGGCCTTGGTGGAGATGACCAGTTCGTCGCGGTACGGCTTGAAGTCGTCCTTCAAGTGACGCCCGAAGTTGGTCTCGGCGGATCCGTCCGGCGGTCCGTAGTTGTTGGCGAGGTCAAAATGGTTTACGCCGAGGTCGAATGCACGGCGCAGGATGGCGCGCTGTTCGTCGAAGCGTTTGTCGTCGCCGAAGTTGTGCCAGAGGCCCAGCGAGATGGCGGGGAGCTTGAGTCCACTGCGTCCGACGCGGCGGTAGGGCATGGTTTCGTAGCGGTTTTCCGCAGCCGAATAAGTCATACGTACTATCCTGCCACTGCACAAACCGGGGTGACGGCGCTGTCCGCAATGTGGGCGCCGTCACCCTCGGTCCGCGGGGCTTACTGGACGCGCACGACGGCGGCGCTACCGCCGGGAAGCGTCAGTGTCCCGTCTTCCAGGGCTGCTTCGCTGTCGGTGGTCAGCAACACGGAGCCGGTCAGTGGCGTCCCGAGTGCTTCGTCGCCGAAGTTGCAAACCACCCGGACTGAGCCGCGTGAGAACTGCAGCCAGCGTTCGTCGTCGTCGAACTCAACAGAGGTCTCACCGTATCCACCGTCCGCCAGCTCCGGAGTGTTCCGGCGCAACTGTGCCAAATCCTTGTACAGCTGCAGCAAGCGTGCGTGGTCGCCTTCTCCTGCTTCGTCCCACTTGAGCTTGGAACGCTGGAACGTTTCCGGGTCCTGCGGATCAGGGACAACGGCGGGATCCCAACCCATGCGTTCGAACTCCTTGATCCGCCCTTCCGCTGTAGCTTTCCCAAGCTCAGGTTCCGGGTGCGAGGTGAAGAACTGCCACGGCGTAGAGGCCCCAAATTCCTCGCCCATGAACAACATGGGTGTGAACGGGGAAGTCATGGTCAGCACAGCGCCTATGGCCAGCTTTCCGTACGACAACGACGCTGTGAGCCGGTCGCCAATTGCCCGGTTACCGATTTGGTCGTGGTTCTGCAAGCAGACCACCAGCGCAGAGGGATGCGCCAAATCGTGCCTGATGGGCCGGCCGTGATGCCGTTCCCGGAAGCTGGAGTAGCTGCCGTCGTGCAGGAAGCCATGTTGCAAGACTTTCGCCAAAACTGCCAGGGAGTCAAAGTCCGCGTAGTAGCCGGTAGTCTCCCCGCTGAGGTTGACGTGCACTGCGTGGTGGAAGTCGTCGCTCCACTGGCCTTCCAACCCGTAGCCGTTGTCCTTGCGCGGATAGATCAGCCGCGGGTTGTTCAGATCAGATTCAGCGATCATGGTCCGGGGAATTCCCGTCTCCGCCTCAATCTCATCTCCCAACGACCCGAACTCCTCAAGGATGTGCACGGCGCGCTCGTCACGCAGGGCATGCACGGCATCGAGACGAAGTCCGTCCACATGGTAGTCCCGGAGCCACATCGCCGCATTTTCCAGGATGTAACGGCGGACATCGTCCGAGCCGGGTCCGTCCAGGTTGACCGAATCACCCCAGGTGTTGCCCTCTCCGGATTTGAGGTAGGGACCGTACTTAGGCAGATAGTTACCGCTCGGCCCGAGGTGGTTATAGACAACGTCCTGGATGACACCCAAGCCGGCAGCATGCGCAGCATCCACAAAACGTTGGTAAGCCTCAGGTCCGCCATACGGTTCGTGAACGGCATACCAAAGGACACCGTCGTAGCCCCAGTTGTGGACACCGTTGAAGCCGTTGACCGGCAGCAGCTCGATGAAGTCGACACCAAGCTCCACCAGGTAGTCCAGCTTCCCGGCGGCGGCATCCAACGTTCCTTCGGGGGTGAAGGTACCCAAATGCATCTCGTAGATCACGGATCCTTTGAGGTTCCGCCCCTTCCATCCGCCGTCCTTCCACTCATAATTGGAGGGGTCGAAGGTCGCAGACAATCCGTGGACGCCGTCCGGCTGCCTCCGCGAGCGGGGATCGGGAAACGGTCCTTCCCCGTCAACGATGTAGCCATACCGCACCCCGTCGGCTTCCTGCGCTGCCACATCAGCCGGCGCGCGCCACCACCCGCGGGCACCGCCGTCGTGGTGGTGTTCCATGCCGTATTCCCGGTCTCCGACCAGCAGTCGAACAGAATCGGCGTTCGGCGCCCAGACGTCGTAACGGTTTTTTCCAGCAGCGTTTTCCAGCATCAAGTTCCCCTGTACGTGATTAAGCGTGCTTGCAGTGACGATGTTGACGGTCAGCTCATCAGAGCCGTCCAACAATCAGTCCGTGGGTACCAGTAGGGCCACCGGGTATTGCTCCAGCAAAGTGGCCACAGGCACAGCACCGGCCCCGTACGTGGCGCCAGTGAGTTCATCCCGGCAGTCCACTGTCAGTTCAATGGATGTGTCCCGCCATCCGCCTTCCCTGGCCAGACGCTTGGGCAAACGCGTGGCAACGGTGAGAGCTCCCCGACGGTCAGCACCACGATCAAAAGCCACCACATGTGCGGCGGCAGCGCCTTGGGCCGCGACCGGGAGGTAGCCCGCGAACAACCCGGGCCTGTCACGGCGCAACCTTAGTGCACGGGAGACCACCAGAAGTTTGGCAGCTTCCTCCGTGTACGCGGGCTTGGCGCCATCATCCAGCTCCTCCAAGGCAGCGATACGGGCTTGGAAGTCCACTGGCCGCCGGTTGTCGGGGTCCGTCAGCGAGCCGTCCCTGAATTCGGTCCCTTGGTAGACGTCCGGCACGCCGGGCATGGTCAGCTGGATCAGTTTGGCGGACAGCGAGTTGGACGTTCCATAAGGTTCGAGTTCGTCCACGAAGTTCGTCAGGGCGGCGGTTACCTCCGGGACGTCGAATACGGCGTCGACGGTGGCTGCCAACTTGCGCTCGAACTCCTGGTTGGGGTCGGTCCAGTTGGTGGAATTCCCGGCTTCCCGGGCGGCTTTCAAGGCATAGGACTGCAGCCGTTGGCGATCTGCTGGCCATGCGCCGACGATCGATTGCCAGACCAGTGCGGAGAGGGGTCCATCGGGGATGGGGGCGAGTTCCTGAACGGTGCCGAGGAAAAGCTCCCATTCAGGCACTGCTTCGGAAATGACCGAGATCCTGGCCCTTGCGTCCTCGCTCCGCTTGGTGTCGTGGGTGCTCAGCGTTGTCATGGAGAGAGGCAGAAGCTGTTGCCTGCGGGCCATGCGCTCATGGAAGACTCCACCGGGGATCGAGAATTCCGTGGGATCCGCTCCCACTTCCGTCAGTGATCCAAGCCGGGTATAGCGGAAGAACGCTGTGTCCTCCACGCCCTTGGCCATCACCATGCCGGACGTCTGCTGGAAACGTCGGGCCAGCAAGCTGGTCTCATCCAGCAATAGCGGCTGAAGCTGGCTGAGGACGGTTGCCAGGTCAGGGCGCTCCTTGGCAGCGTTTTCCACTGACTCTACGAGCGTCTTCCCGCCATAGGGCAGATATGTCCTATAGATGGGGAAACAGCAAATTACTTCAGCCAGTGCGTCGGCCACCTTGGCGAACGGCAGCTCCAAGGATTCAGGCACCAGGCGGGCAAGCCGCAGGATTTCCGAGCGCAGGATGCCATCAGCGATGCGGCGCTTGGTCGCATGGATCATGGCGTGGTAATCCGCCGGCGCATCCGCATTCCGCAGACGGGCATCGAGGGAATTCAGGTACTCCTCCGCTGTCGGGTCCACAAAAAGGCGGTCAACATCAGCCAAGGCGTCGTATCCCGTAGTCCCCTCGCAGTCGAAGGTCTCGGGCAGCCGCTCCCCCGGTTCCAGGATCTTCTCCACCAACAGGTAAGCGCCCCCCGTCGCCTCGCGCAGCCTCGCGAGGTAACCCTCAGGGTCGGCGAGCCCGTCGGGGTGGTCGATCCTGAGGCCGTCCACCAGTCCTTCACGGAACCAGCGAACGATCTCTTCATGGGACTCGTCAAAGACCCACGGAATCTCAACGCGTACGCCGGCAAGGGTATTCACTGCGAAGAACCGCCGGTAGTTCAGGTCGGCGTCGGCCCGGCGCCAGCCAACCAACTCGTAGTGCTGCCGTGCATGGACCTCGCGTGGGTTGTCACTGGACGTGTAGGTCCCCTCGGCCAACGGGAAACTGTGATCGTAGTAGCGGAGTTCGTCGTCCACGACCTTCAGCTCGTCAAGGTCGTCGTCACTTCCCAGGACAGGGATGCGGATCTTCCCCCCGCCAAAGTCCCAGTCGACGTCGAAAGCCTCGGCATACTTTGAACCACGGCCTTCCTTCAGCAGCTGCCACCACCATGCGTTCTGCTTTGGCGAGGCAACGCCCATGTGGTTGGGCACGATGTCAGCCAAGACCCCGAGGCCCTTTTCCTTCGCCGCCTCGGACAATGCGGAGAGCCCTTCGGGACCTCCCCTGGAGGGATCCACGGTGGAGGGATCGGTTACGTCGTAGCCGTGATCGGAGCCCTTCTCTGCAGTGAGGATCGGTGACACGTAGACCCAATCGATTCCCAGGGAACGCAAGTATCCGGTCAGCTCAGCCGCATCCTGCAGGGTGAAGCTCGGGCGAATCTGTAGCCGATATGTGGAGACAGGGGTCCTCATGCGTTCGACTCCTTCGTTTCACCTTCATCGTTGGCACCTTCGGGCGCAGCGCCCTTGTAATCGAACGGCAACGACGTCACGGCCGGGGCAGTGATGGATGCCGTTTCCGGAGTGCTCGTATGGGTCAGCGCGGCAAGGGAAGCTGCAACAGAGTGATCCGGTTCAATTTCCGGGGTGCTGTGGGCGCGGAGTACCACCAAAGACTTACCGCCGACCATCAGGATCTGGTCGGGCTTGATGACACCCGCTTCAGCGCCTTCCCCGGCGGTATCGATCATGACGTCCCAAGCGGGCGCATACTCGTCGGAAGGGATCCGGAAGCCTACTTCGTCCTGGTCGGCGTTGAAGTACAGCAGGAAGTTGACGTCAGTGATGCGCCGACCCTGTGTATCCCGGCCGTGGATACCGTCGCCATTGAGGAACACTCCTACTGAGCGTCCCAGGTGTTCGTCCCAGTCGGACGGCGTCATGGTACTCGCGTCAGCGTCCAGCCATACGATGTCCGGGAGACGCTCGCCTTCACCACGCAACACCGGACGACCATCGAAGAAGCGGCTTCGACGCAGGCTGGGGTGCTTGGCCCGGAGTGCGCTGACCGCCGCCGTGAACTCGATCAGGGGCTGGTCCACGTTGTCCCAGTTGATCCAGGTGAGCTCGGAATCCTGGCAGTAGCCGTTGTTGTTGCCGTTCTGCGTCCTGCCGAGTTCGTCGCCGTGTAGGAGCATGGGAACACCCTGGGACAGGAACAGCGAGGCAATGAAGTTGCGCTGCTGGCGGGCCCTCAGGCCTAGGACGGTGGGATCATCAGTAGGCCCTTCCGCACCACAATTCCAGGAACGGTTGTGGGATTCGCCGTCGTTGTTGCCCTCACCGTTGGCCTCGTTGTGTTTCTCGTTGTAGGACACGAGGTCAGCCAGCGTGAAGCCATCGTGGGCGGTGACGAAGTTGATCGACGCCACGGGGCGACGCCCGGAATGCTCATAGAGGTCCGCCGAGCCTGTCAACCGGGACGCGAACTCGCCCAAGGTGGAAGGTTCGCCGCGCCAGAAGTCGCGGACCGTGTCGCGGTATTGGCCGTTCCACTCTGTCCACTGGGGAGGGAAGTTTCCCACTTGGTACCCACCGGGCCCAACGTCCCAAGGCTCGGCAATGAGCTTCACCTGGGAGACCACCGGGTCTTGTTGGATGAGTTCGAAGAAGGTGGACAGCTTGTCCACATCATAGAACTCACGGGCCAGCGTGGAGGCGAGGTCAAAGCGGAATCCGTCAACGTGCATCTCGGTCACCCAGTAGCGCAGGGAGTCCATGAGCAGCTGGAGGGAGTGCGGGCTGCGGACATTGAGCGAGTTGCCTGTGCCGGTGTAGTCCATGTAGTACTTCTGGTCATCTTCCACCAGGCGGTAGTACGCGGAATTATCAATGCCCTTGAAGGACAGTGTGGGCCCAAGGTGGTTTCCCTCGGCTGTGTGGTTGTATACGACGTCGAGGATGACTTCGATACCGGCTGTGTGCAGCGCCCGTACCATGGCCTTGAAGTCCTGGACCTGCTGTCCGGTATCACCCTTGGAGCTGTAGCTGTTGTGGGGCGCAAAAAAACCAATGGTGTTGTAGCCCCAGTAGTTGTTCAGGCCCTTGTCCTGCAGGATGCCGTCATTGACGAACTGGTGCACCGGCATGAGTTCGATCGCCGTGATCCCCAGCTTCTGCAGGTGGGAGATAACCGCCGGGTGGGCGACGCCGGCATATGTGCCGCGCTGCTCCTCGGGCACCTCCGGATGCATCTGGGTAAGGCCCTTGACATGAGCCTCGTAAATTACGGACTTGTGGTACGGAATCCGCAGGAGCTTATCGCCGTCCCAGTCGAAGAACGGGTTGATCACCACGCCCAGCATCATGTGCGGCGCGGAGTCCTCGTCGTTACGGGAATCAGGGTCCCCCATGTTGTACGAGAACAGGGACGGGTCCCAGTCGATCTGCCGGTGGATGGCCTTGGCGTAAGGATCCAGCAGCAGTTTGTTGGGGTTGAAACGTTGGCCGGCGTCGGGGTCGTAAGGGCCATGCACCCTGTAGCCGTACTTCTGTCCGGGTTGAACCTGCGGCAGATAACAGTGCCATACGTAACCATCCACTTCGGTAACGTCTACGCGGACTTCTCCGCCGTCGTCGTCGAAGAGACACAATTCCACTTTTTCGGCCTTCTCGCTAAACAGCGCGAAGTTGGTGCCGGTGCCGTCAAAGGTGGCACCCAGCGGATAAGCCGATCCAGGCCAGACTTCCATGCGTTCTCCTCTTGATGATGCGAACAACTGTTGCAAGCCTACTCAAGCCCCCAGACACCGACAGCAACCTTACGGTCTTGTTGGGTCGTATTCCGCGCTGAGCGAACCAATAACGCGCGGTACAGCCGCCGCGATCGCCGAGGCTGTAAGGGGTCCTCCGTCGAAATCCGCCGATGCCAGAGCACCGGCCCGGCCGTGAACGCTCGCAGCAACTGCGGCCAGCGCGGCCCAGCGGTCGGCAGAATCCAGACCCAAGGCGGCATATGCGCCGGCGTCGTGCCGGATGGACTCCGCAGCCTGCGCCAGCAGGGCGCCCAGAACGCCGGCCAGAACATCGCCGCTGCCTGCGGTGGCCATCCAGGCGGTGCCTTCGGATTGGCTGAACACAACGCCCGACGGCGACGACACCAGTGTGGTGGCACCCTTCAGAAGCACGGTTGCACCGGTTTGCCCGGCGGCCTGCCGCACAAAGTGGAGGGGCCGGGATTCGACGTCGTCGCGGGTCACCTTCATTTCCCCTGTGGAAGGAAGCGAGTTCAGCAAGGTAGCCAGCTCACCGGCATGGGGTGTCAGCACCCAGTGTGCGGGGCAGCGTTCCGGCAGAAGACTCAAGGCACCGGCGTCGACGACCACCGGCAAATCGTCAGCGAGGGCCAACGCGCCGGCTTCCTTCGCCCGCTGCAATTGTTCCTCGCCATCAACTCCGGACCCCAGCAACCACGCTTGGACACGGCCGGGATGATCCGTCTCCCACAAGGCTTCCGGCGTTCGGGCGAGCACCAATTGGGCCGCAGATTGAGGCCCGAGGTAACGCACCATGCCCACTCCAGCGAGAGCCGCGGCGTGAACGCTCAGGGCAGCAGCTCCCGGGAAACTCGCCGAACCTGCCACTGCTCCCAGGACGCCCCGCGAGTATTTGTGCGCACGTCGGCCGGGCTTGGGCAGCAGAGCGCCAAGATCCAAGTCGGTGAGACGGCGGAGCTCAGGGTTGGCGTGCTCCAAGGATTTCTCAATCCCGATCGGCACCAGCTCTATGCGGCCGGCACAGCCCTCACCCGGATCCGCCATAAGCCCGGCTTTGATGCCGCCAAATGTCACGGTGATATCCGCGTCCAGGACAGGCCAATGGACTTCCCCGCTGTTGGCGTCCAGTCCGCTGGGGAGGTCGCATGCCACCACCAAACGGGGCCGAAGCTCCTGGAGGGACGCCACCAATTCGGCCGCGGCTTCCCTCAAACCCCCGCGGGCCCCGGTCCCGAGCAGCGCGTCGATGATCACATCATCGCCCGCGCACAGGACTGCAACCTCTTCCGCGTTCGCGGCCTCCAGCCGGACAACACGCCCGCCTGCTGCGACGAAAGCAGCCAAGGCTTCCTGGTGCACTTCAGATGCGGCGAGTACCGCCGTCGTGCGCATGCCGCGACGCGCCAGCAAAGCCGCAGCGAAAAGGCCGTCACCGCCATTGTTGCCTTTACCGGCCAGCACTGTGACACTAGCGCCTGCAAGCATTCGCCTGCTTTTGACCTCGCGAGCCACGGCCTGGGCCAACCCATAAGCTGCCCGTTGCATCAGAACAGCGCCCTCACCGGAATCAAGGAGCGGCTGTTCCGCATCCCTGATCTGTAGTCCGGTGAAGGCGCTGATCATTGCTTTTATGAAGTTCGCTTAGCCCTCGGCGAGGACAGTCGCCGTGGCGATGCCGCCGTCGTGGCTCATGGACAAATGCCAGCGCTTGACGCCCTTGGCCTCAGCCACGGCAAGGACTGTCCCCTTGACTTGAACGGTGGGTCCGTTCTCGTCGAGGCCAATCCAGCAGTCCTGCCAGTTCATGCCCGCTGGAGCGCCCAGCACTTTGGCCACGGCTTCCTTGGCAGCAAAACGTGCGGCCAGCGACCGGGTGTTGAGTTCCCGCTCGGCAGGAACGAACAGGCGGTCCCGGAGTCCCGGTGTCCGTTCCAACTGCCGACCGAACCGCTCGATGTCTACGACGTCAACGCCAATGCCAACAATCATGGCGTTATTCTACGGTCACGCTCTTGGCCAGGTTACGCGGCTGATCGACGTCGTAACCCTTGGCACCAGCGAGCTCAGCAGCAAAGATCTGCAGCGGAACGGTGGTGAGTAGCGGCATCAGCAGGGTGGGAGTCTCCGGTACGTAGAAGACGTGCTCAGCGTAGTCCTTGACCGATTCGTCGCCCTCTTCAGCGATCACCAGGGTACGGGCACCACGTGCACGGACTTCCTGGATGTTGCTGACTACCTTGGAGTGCAGGGAGTCGCGGCCACGCGGGGACGGGACCACAACGAAGACCGGCTGGCCGTCGTCGATCAGGGCGATCGGGCCGTGCTTGAGCTCGCCGGCGGCGAAGCCTTCAGCATGGATGTAGGCGATTTCCTTGAGCTTCAAGGCACCTTCCAAGGCAACCGGGTAACCAACGTGGCGGCCCAGGAACAGGACTGACTTCTCGTCCTTCATGCTGCGGGCGAGCTCGCGCAGGGGCCCTGCGTTGTCCAGGATTTTCTGGATCTTGGCCGGGATCTTGTTGAGGTCCGCGAGGACATCCTTGATCTGGCCGGAGAAGATGTTGCCCCGGAGCTGGGCCAAGTAGAGACCGAGCAAGTACGCCGCTGTGATCTGCGCCAGGAATGCCTTGGTGGATGCAACGGCAATTTCCGGACCTGCGTGCGTGTAGAGCACGGCGTCGGATTCACGCGGGATGGTTGAACCGTTGGTGTTGCAGATGGAGATTGTCTTGGCGCCCTGCTCGCGGGCGTAGCGGACGGCCATCAGCGTGTCCATGGTCTCGCCCGACTGGCTGATGGAGACCACCAGCGTGTTGGAGTCAACGATGGGGTCGCGGTATCGGAACTCGTGTGCGAGCTCCACCTCGGTGGGAATCCGGCACCAGTTTTCGATTGCGTACTTGGCTACGAGACCGGCGTAGGCTGCGGTACCGCAAGCCAGCACGATGATCTTGTCCACCTGCTTGAGGAGCTCCGGATCGATGCGGACTTCGTCAAGCGTGAGCTTTCCGTCGAGGTCCGAGCGGCCCAGGAGGGTCTGTGCCACGGCGTCCGGCTGGTCATGGATTTCTTTCTCCATGAAGGAGTTGAACCCACCCTTTTCAGCGGAGGCCGGGTCCCAGTCAACGTGGTATTCCTTGCCTTCGGCGGGAGCGCCGAAGAAGTCGGTGATCTCCACGGAGTCGGCGGTGATGGTGACGATCTGGTCCTGGCCCAGTTCAACAGCACGGCGTGTGTAGTCGATGAAGCCGGAAACGTCGGAGCCAAGGAAGTTCTCACCCTCGCCCAGACCTACAACCAGCGGCGAGTTGCGGCGGGCTGCCACTACGACGTCCGGCTGGTCGGCGTGCACTGCGAGGAGCGTGAAAGCACCTTCGAGTCGCTGGCATGCCAGGCGCATCGCCTCGGTGAGGTTACCGCCGTCGCCATTGAGCCCGGTACGGAAGATGTCCCCAACCAGTGCCGCGGCAACTTCGGTGTCGGTCTCCGACTCGAAGGTGACACCCTTGGCCAGCAGTTCCTGCTTGAGTTCCGCGAAGTTCTCGATGATGCCGTTGTGAATGAGTGCCAGGCGTCCGCCATCGGAAAGGTGGGGGTGCGCGTTGCGGTCCGTGGGGCCGCCGTGCGTAGCCCAACGGGTATGGCCGATACCGGTCAGGGATTCAGGTACTGGGTTTGCTTCCAGTTCACCGATCAGGTTGCTCAGTTTGCCGGACTTTTTACGGGACGAGATTGTCCCGTCAGCCACCACTGCGACGCCTGCGGAGTCATAGCCGCGGTACTCAAGACGACGCAGCCCTTCCACGACGACGTCAAGGGCGCTGTGACCAGCTGCCTTGCGAGACGAATTGCCAACATAGCCTACGATTCCACACATGGGTACAAGCCTAACGGCTAGCGCAAACAACTGATGTGGGACATCCCAGCTCCTGCTCCAGTTGTTGAGATTCTCCTCACTCCCAATTCACCTCCCGGTCGTCCTGCATTTCCTGTTCCGCCGTGCGGAGGGCAGAATCATGAGCGTGACTTTGCAACGCACCGAAGCTAATGGCGACGGCGCTTCCCCGTTCGTAGAGCTGGACCGTCAAACGTGGTCCAGACTTGCAGCGCAGATGGAGCAGCCCCTCAACGAAGAGGACATCTTCCGCCTCCGCGGCCTCGGCGACCCCCTCGACATGAAGGAAGTGAGGGAGGTTTATCTGCCTCTTTCCCGCCTCCTGCACCTGTATGTCGAGGCATCCCACCAACTCCACGCAGCCACGACTACCTTCCTGGGCGAGCAGACCCAACGGACCCCGTTTGTCATCGGCGTGGCCGGTTCAGTAGCTGTTGGTAAGTCCACCATCGCCCGTGTCCTCCGGGAAATGCTTCGGCGCTGGCCAGGGACTCCCAACGTTGAGCTCATCACCACGGACGGGTTTCTGTACCCACTGGCCGAATTGAAGCGCCGGCACTTGCTCGAACGGAAGGGGTTTCCGGAGTCCTACGATCGCCGTGCGCTGTTGCGTTTTGTGTCAGAAGTCAAAGGCGGCGCCGAAGAAGTACGGGCACCGTGGTACTCCCACGTCACGTACGACATCGTGCCGGGCAAGGAAGTGGTGGTGCGGCGTCCGGATGTCCTGATCGTTGAAGGACTCAACGTCCTGGCACCCGCCCGCCCGCGCATGGACGGAAAACAAGGACTGGCCGTCAGCGACTTCTTCGATTTCTCCATCTACGTGGATGCCAAAACTTCCTACATCGAGGAGTGGTACGTAGACCGTTTCCGGAAATTGCGGACGACGGCCTTCGCTCAACCCGAATCCTATTTCCACCGCTACGCAACGTTGTCTGACGACGACGCCGAATCCACAGCACGCGGCATTTGGAAGCGCATCAACGAGCCAAACCTTGAAGAGAACGTCCTGCCGACCCGCGGACGCGCACAATTGGTCCTTACCAAGGACGCAGACCACTCCATCCGCCGCATGCTGCTGAGGAAGGTTTAGCTTGCAGAACGATGCTCAGCTGCCAAGCCGGCGGGTTTTCGCGAGCCTGCTAACCGCTGGCGCAGGAATGGCCGCCCTCGCCGCCTGCACGCCGAACGGCACCGTTCCCTCCCCTGTGGGCGCGAACGCTACCAGCGAGGTCCCTCCGGCCTCCGGGACGCCCTCCGTGGCTACGCCCAGCGTCGAGCCTACCGAGCCCGTGCCCGTTGCGGCGCCCGTTGAGCCCGCCCCCTCCAGCGATACACCTGCCAGCACCGCTCCTTCGCATTCCGTAGCCCCGCAGCATTCGCTGACGGATCCGGCGAGCCCCTGGGTTGTGGTCAACAAGCACCTCGCCTTGGCTCCTCAGGACTACGTCCCCGCAGATTTGGTTCAGCCGGGCGTACGGCTCGCAGTCAGCGGTGAAGCCGCTTTAGTCAACAGAACGACGGCGGCCGCCGCGGAGAAGATGTTCGGTGCCGCAGCTGCGGAGGGTGTGATCATGACATTGGCCTCCGGTTACCGTTCATATTCCACTCAGGTGACTACCTACAACGGGTACGTAGCCAGTACCGGTCAGGTTGCAGCGGACCGCGCCTCCGCCCGCCCAGGACACTCCGAGCATCAGACCGGCTGGTCCTTCGACATTGGCGACGGTGCGGGAGCCTGCAGCTTTCAACCATGCTTCGCCGAACAACCCGCCGCTGTGTGGGCAAAAGCCAATGCCCACAAGTTCGGCTTTGTTGTCCGCTATCCGTGGATGTTCCACGACACCACCGGTTACTTCTACGAGTCCTGGCACCTGCGGTACATCGGCATAGAGGCAGCCACGGATATGGCCACGCGCGGCATTGCCACCTTGGAAGAGTATTTCGGGCTCGAAGCAGCGCCGGACTACCTCTAGTTCCTTAAACACGAAGGCCCGCACTCCTGCTTCAAGCAGGAGTGCGGGCCAAGAGTGAATTTTCCTAGACTGCCATTTCGCTGGGAGCGCCCAAACGGTCCTTGACCACGGCAGCAAGATTCTTGCAGATACGCTCGGCCGTTTCCATGTCCGCTGCTTCCACCATGACGCGAACCAATGCCTCGGTGCCTGAGGGGCGTAGCAGCACCCGTCCGGTTTCGCCCAGTTCAAGCTCTGCTGCTGCAACGGCTTCGGCCACGCCCTCGTCCGTGGCGGCGCGGGCCTTGTCAACGTCTTTGACGTTGATCATGAGCTGCGGAAGCTTGGTCATGGCTCCGGATAGGTCCTTGAGGGTGCGGCCTGTCAGGGCAACCTGCGCGGCAAGCTGAAGACCCGTCAGAACGCCATCACCCGTGGTCGCGAAGTCCGAAAAGATGACATGGCCGGATTGTTCGCCACCGAGGTTGTACCCGCCATCGCGCATTTCTTCCAGGACATAACGGTCACCAACACCGGTCTCCCGGATGGTGATACCGGCATCGCGAAGGGCGATCTTTAGGCCGAGGTTGCTCATGACCGTTGCCACGAGGATGTTGTCCTTGAGCTTTCCGGCTTCCTTGAGCGCCAGCGCCAGGATCGCCATGATCTGATCGCCGTCCACTTCATTGCCTTCGTGGTCAACGGCCAGGCACCGGTCGGCGTCGCCGTCGTGCGCCACGCCAAGGTCAGCGCCATGCTTGAGCACCGCTTCCTTCAGCGGGCCCAGGTGCGTGGAACCCACGCCGTCGTTGATGTTCAGCCCGTCAGGCTCTGCTCCGATCACCACGACCTCAGCCCCGGCATCCTTGAATACCTGGGGTGAACAGCCGCTCGCTGCGCCGTGGGCGCAGTCCAGGACCACCTTCAGGCCCTCCAAACGCTTGGGGAGTGTGCCCAGCAGGTGCACGATGTACCTGTCCTCAGCATCCGAGAACCGCTGGATGCGTCCGACATCGGCTCCAATCGGGCGCTGCGGCTCCTTGCCGAGCTGCGCCTCTATGGCGTCTTCGACGTGGTCGGGGAGCTTCTGGCCGCCGCGAGCAAAGAACTTGATGCCGTTGTCCGGCGCGGGGTTGTGCGAGGCCGACAACATGACGCCGAAATCGGCGTCGAGGTCTGCCACCAGGTAGGCGGCCGCGGGGGTGGGAAGAACACCGGCGTCATAGACGTCGATACCCGAGCTGGATAGCCCTGCTTCCACGGCGGCGGCGAGGAACTCGCCACTCGCTCTGGGGTCCCTGGCGACGACGGCTCGTGGCCGTTTGCCGTTGGTTGTACGGTCATGGCCGAGTACGACGGCGGCGGCCTGGGCGAGCTGCATAGCCAGCTCGGCTGTGAGCAATCCGTTCGCGAGACCGCGCACGCCATCTGTTCCAAATAATCTAGACATCGGGTCAAGTTTAGACGACGACAGGACAGCCCTGGTTCAAGAGACCGCCGGAGGGTCATATACGGTGTCTTTTTTGACTCCGCGGTCAGGGTTCTGAAGCGACGAGAGCCTTGAGACTACGAAAGCCCGCCCCGCCGAATCGGCGGAACGGGCTTTCGGACCCCCTGACGGGGGAAGCGGATTAACGCTTGGAGTACTGCTGAGCCTTACGTGCCTTCTTGAGACCAGCCTTCTTGCGCTCGATGACGCGGGCGTCACGGCTCAAGTAACCGGCCTTCTTCAGGGTGGCGCGGTTGTTGTCGACGTCGATCTCGTTCAGCGAGCGAGCAACACCGAGGCGCAGCGCGCCGGCCTGGCCGGAGATGCCACCGCCGTGGATACGGGCGATGACGTCGTAGGCGCCTTCGAGATCGAGGATCTTGAAGGGCTCGTTGACATCCTGCTGGTGCAGCTTGTTCGGGAAGTAGTTGTCCAGCGTGCGGCCGTTGATGGTCCACTTGCCGGAACCCGGAACAACGCGAACGCGTGCAACGGCTTCCTTGCGGCGGCCAACAGCTGCACCGGCAACGGTCAGTGCCGGGCGCTCCTTCTTGGGCGCATCTTCACCAGATGTGCTTTCAGAGGTGTAGCTGGTGAGGGTTTCCTCAGCCTCGACGGCTTCGGCGGTCAGTTCTTCGTTCTGAGCCACGGTTCTCCTTGTAATGAAAAGTTGGTTGGTGGCCAGGACTACTGGGCGACCTGGGTGATTTCGAAAGTCTTCGGCTGCTGGGCAGCGTGGGGGTGCTCGGGGCCTGCGTAGACCTTGAGCTTGCCCAGCTGCTGAGCGGCGAGGGAGTTCTTGGGGAGCATGCCCTTGATGGCCTTCTCAACAGCGCGAACCGGGTTGGATTCCAACAGCTCGGCGTAGTTGACGGAGGTCAGGCCGCCCGGGTAACCGGAGTGGCGGTATGCGCGCTTCTGCTCCAGCTTGGCGCCGGTGAGGGCAACCTTTTCAGCGTTGATGATGATGACGAAGTCGCCCATGTCCATGTGGGACGCAAAGGTCGGCTTGTGCTTTCCGCGCAGCAGTGTTGCGGTCTGGCTGGCAAGACGACCAAGGACAACGTCGGTGGCGTCAATGACGTGCCACTGGCGGTTGATATCGCCGGGCTTCGGGGTGTACGTACGCACGGTTTTGCCTCGTTCTTGTTCTGGCGTTCATGTTTTAGGCGGCACGCAATAAGGCGTGCACCTACTATGTATGCGCTACCGGAGCAGAGGTGAGGGCTCTATGTACCAGTTATCCCAGGATCTCGAAATGCCTCAGGAGTTAGCGATCCTGCAACTGGATCCCCCGGAAGGCATGTGTCATCGAGATAGGACACGCACAACGACTCTAAACAATACCGTCTTGAGGGCGTCCGGGTCAAAATGGGGTAACCACCCCCAGGGGTAGCGCACTTCAGAGAGGGCAGTACATGACCGATGGCCTCGTCATCCCGCTCCTTGCTGCGCTCTTAGGCTTATTGCTCAGCCCGGCTACTGAGCTCGTGATCGCACGTACGCTGCCGCGGCTCGGCGGCATCCCTGCCACTAAGGTCAGGATCACGACGGCGGCGCTCACCGCGCTGCTGTTTGGCGTACTAACGTGGCGTTTTGGGTTCTCTCCGGAGTTGCCGGCATTTCTTTTATTGGCATTGCTTGGTGTTCAGCTTTCAAGGATTGATTTCACCCTCCACCTACTGCCCAACGCCCTGATTTTGCTTTTACTCGGGGGCGGATTGGTGCTTCTCCTGGGCTCCGCGGCCCTCACGCCGGGCTGGCCTGAGCTGCTTCGAGCCCTCTCGGGAGGCGCAACCCTCTTCGCAGGCTACTTAATTCTGGGACTTATTTCGCCGGGAAGCCTCGGAATGGGTGACGTGAAGCTCGCCGCACCCCTCGGACTGTACTTGGGGTACTTGGGTTGGGAGCAAGTACTCTTCGGGGGACTACTGGGCTTTGTGGTGGGCGGGGTGCTCACGGTGCTGATGTTGCGCTTGCGACGCGCAGGAAAACTACGAGAAACGGCACACGGCCCAGCAATGTTCACCGCCGCCCTGGGCGTCATTCTGGTACTCCAGTAGCCCTCTTCATTCGGCTCTTCCAAGACCGCCGTTTGACGCGGTTTTCCTAAGGCTGCTGTCAAAACCAAGTAGCGTCCTTCCTTCCGAGCGCCCAAAATCAAGTACTCCCCTCGCCCCGCTCGGGTGTCCGCGATCTTGCCCATCAGGAATTCGAGTACAACTACGCATTGTTCATCTGACCGCCCAGGGTGAATTCTTATCTCATCGAATTCCGAGCCGCTAAAGGAAACATGGGGGTAGTTCGGGAAACGTACAAATGCAAATTCCGATAATTTGCTGGACCTATAACCCAATTCGCAAATATTTTTCTGGGAAGGATTTTCCAATGTCTGCTTTTATGTTCACCATCACTTCGTACATCGCCGGCGTCAAGGACCGCTTCACCAAGGAGGAGAAGGGCGCCACGATGGTTGAATACGGCATCATGGTCGCCTCCATCGCACTCATCGTAGGCGCTGCAGCCCTCGCACTCGGCGGGCGGGTGTCGGCACTCTTCGGCACCATCATCCCCTAGCGCTGGCCCTCTGATGCGGTTGGTCGCGGTTGTCGTCCGGCAACCACGACCAACCCGTCTCGTTAAGATCACACTCTTTTGAATCTGGGACCGGGAGACGGAAGTGAAATCCAAAACGAATGAGCGTGGAGCCGCAGCCGTTGAGTTGGCCATAATATTGCCGCTCTTGCTGCTAATCCTGTTTGGAATTATGGAGTTTGGGCGTGCCTACAATGTCCAGGTTTCCCTCACCCAGGCTGCCCGCGAAGGAGCACGCCACGCAGCAGTGCATTACCAGGATGGAAGCCTCGACGTCTCAAGCGCAGCCTTGGCTGGCGCGCCGGCACTGGACGGCCTGGGCGTCACCGTCGCAGACAATGCTTCCAGCTGTGCACCCGGATCCAATGTCGAAGTGACTACCAGTGTTTCCTTGCCGTCAATGACTGGATTTCTGGATGCCGGTTTCTTCGGCGGATCCGGCATCTTCCCCCTTAACCTGACAGGAGTCGGGGTGATGAGATGCGGCGGCTAATGAACGTCTGGCATTCTGTCCGGGCCAAGGGTGACGCCAGATCAGACCACGAACGCGGCGCATCGACAGTCATCGTTGCAGGTCTCATGGTGGTCCTCCTCGGATTTGCCGCTTTGGCGGTGGATGTGGGAGCTATCTACGCAGAGAAGGCTCAACTGCAGAACGGCGCAGATGCAGCAGCCCTGGCAATCGCAACCGACTGTGCCGGCGGCAGCTGTGGAAGCAGCACCTCTACGGGAAACCAATTCGCCAATGACAACGCCAACGACAACACCAGCGGCGCTGTCGTTACATTTCCTGCCGCCACCACAGTGCGGGTGGTAACCAATGCCAGGGACACTTCGGGGCAAAACAGCCTTTCACTCTTCTTCGCACAGTCCATAGGCTTCGACACCGCGAGTGTTGCTGCCACAGCTGAAGCTTCCTGGGGAGCTCCTTCCTCGGCCACTACTCTGCCTTGGACCGTGAGCGAGTGCGTTTTCAAGAAGTCCCTCTCCCCCGCCCAACTCGCCTCCCTGAATTCAACAGGGAACTTCACTGGCGACCCTATTCCGACTCATCTCCTCCTGCGCTACGACGAGAACGCGCCCACAGTCCCTGGGTGTGCCGCACAGAACGGCTACCAACCCGGCGGCTTTGGTTGGCTCGTCACCAATTCCGGTTGCTCCACCAACATCGATCTGGACGCGACTGTCGATGGACAAACCGGTAATCACTTCCCGAACGCGGCTGCATGCAATGCCGCATTGGCCACAATCATGGACGAACCTGCGCTCATCCCGCTATTCAGCGCCGCGACAGGCAACGGTTCCAATGCGGAGTACACACTTGTCGGTTTCGCAGCATTCCAGGTCACCGGATACAAGTTCAGCGGCTCTGGGGCCGTGCTCGATCCTCTGGCTCCTGGCTGCACGGGAAATTGCCGTGGAATCCAAGGATTTTTCTCACGCTTTGTGTCCCTCGAAGAGGGCATGCAAGTTACCGGAGGTATTCCCAATTATGGGGCTTCGGTGGTCCTGCTCACCGAGTAGTCACTCAAAGAGTGTCTGCTCACGAACTCACGAAACTCAAAGGAGTAGAAAGTGAAAACACGCCTACTGGGAGGCATTGCAGCACTGCTTTTAGCAGTCATCGGCACCGTTTTGTTGGTTACCTATGTACAGGGAGCCGACAAGCGGGCGCAGCAAGGGCTTGATCCCGTAAATGTCCTTGTGGTCAAGGAACGTATTCCCGCCGGCTCCAAGGCTGAAGAAATTCAATCGAAGCTCAGCGTCGAAACCCTGCCGCAGTCGGCAGTCGCGCCAGGCACCATCAACGCGTTGAATGACCAAAAGGGCAAAGTCACCTCTGCGGACCTCCAGCCGGGCGAACAGTTGCTGGGAGTTAAGTTGGTCAGCCCCAAAGAGCTGGCCCCGGGCACTGTTCCTGTGCCGGACGGCCTGCAAGAAGCGACGTTTGTTCTTACCCCTGAGCGCATGCTGGGTGGCCGGATCGAGGCTGGAGACACCGTAACGGTCTTTGCCTCCTTCAAGCTGGACGAAGCTGTCCCAGCAGGAGCCAATCTGCCAGCGACTTTGACCGGCTGGAAAGACTTCACGGAACTCTTGTATCACGACGTCCTGGTTACCGCCGTCCAGCAAGCCGCCCCTGACGCAGAAAAGTCGGCCGGAGCTGAAAAGGGCGTCGCTCTCCCCAACGGGTCAGCCTACGTCACGGTAGCCCTGAGCGACGCGAACGCCACCGAGATGGTCTTCGGCGCTGAGTTCGGCACACTGTGGCTGTCAAAGCAGACCGATAAGACCGTCAAGTCCGATCCTCCAACAACTACTTTCGGAGGGCTGGTCCAATGAGTCGCTTCATAGCCATCACCGCAGTTCGTGATTTTGAAGGGCGCATACGCCAGGCCATCACCGGGGCCCTGCATGGGGATCTTCAAACACTGCCACCGGCTGTGCTGCAAGCTGGCACAGATGATATTTTCAAGCAGCTGACCGGAGCTCCGCCCGAGGTCATAATCCTCGGCCCGGGGGTTCATCCTGACGATGCCTTCAAGTTGGCCACGGTCATTGATCTTCAGTACCCGGAAATAAGCCTGCTGATGGTGGCGGAGCCCAGCACGGACATCGTCTTGAAGGCCATGCACGCAGGAATCAGGGACGTGGTTGCTCCCGAAGCCGATATCAACGAACTCCGCGTACTGCTCGAGCGTGCATGCTTGGCTTCCGCCAGCAGGCGGCGCGGAATGCAGGCCACTGAGTCCGGCCAAGAGCGTGGGCGGGTCATTGCCGTCATGTCTCCGAAAGGGGGTGTCGGTAAGACAACCGTAGCTACCAACCTTGCTATCGGCCTGGCGACGCTTGCACCCATGAGTGTGGTCATTGTCGACCTCGATCTGCAGTTCGGGGATGTCGCTTCGGGTCTGATGCTTGAGCCGGAACACTCCATCACGGAGGCGGTCCACGGATCAGCGGCCCAGGACTCAATGGTTCTTAAGGCATTCCTGACGGTCCACCCGGCTGGCATCTATGCCCTCTGCGCCCCACAAAAGCCCTCCGATTCGGACTACATCACTGCCGATCACGTAACTCGGCTCCTTAACCAGCTGGCGACGGAATTCAAGTACGTAGTAGTGGACACTGCACCGGGTCTTGGCGAACACTGCCTGGCGACTTTGGAGCTGGCCACAGACGGCGTCTGGGTCTGCGGTATGGATGTGCCCAGCATCAGGGGACTCCGGAAGTGCTTCAGCGTGCTGAAGGAACTCCAGCTTTTGCCACAAGGCCGGCATACCGTCTTGAACTTTGCGGACAGGAAGAGCGGACTTTCCGTCCAGGACGTGGAGGCCACCATCGGGGTACCCATAGACACGGTAATTCCCCGTTCACGGACGCTCCCCTACTCTACGAATCGGGGGATTCCTGTCTTGCAAGGTACCGCCCGGGATTCCGCCATTAAGGGCCTTCGAAAGCTTGTTCAGCGTTTCGATCCGCGGTTGGAATCGACCCCGCAGAACAAGCTGCACCGGAGGGTGGTGGTGTCATGAAGCTGTCAGAGAGGCTCTCAAAGAACAACCCGCTGGCTGTTGCTGGTTCAGCGGATTCACATTCTGAGAATACGGCAACTAACGGCGACTGGAATAACGCACCTTCAAGTGCAACTCCGCTTTTTGGCGGAGTGCCCGTCACTCCCGCTGTGGACGCACTGGCCGGCCTAAAACAACGTGCTGCTTCAGCCCTGTTTGAGCGCATCGGAAACCGCATTGGCGACCCGTCGTCATCTGAAGAGGACCTGCGGTCTTTTGCCGTCGATGAACTATCGGCCGTTATTGACGATGAGCAGGTACCGCTGACCCCAGAGGAACGCCGACGGCTCATCCGGGAGATCGCGGATGAAGTCATGGGCTTCGGACCGCTGCAGCGTTTGTTGGAAGACCCGTCAATCACCGAGGTTATGGTCAACCGGTACGACCAGATCTACGTGGAGCGTCATGGACACTTGACTTTGACTGAGCTGACGTTCAGCTCTGACGACCATTTGAGAAAGGTCATCGAACGGATCGTTTCCAAGGTCGGACGCCGCATTGACGAGTCTTCGCCACTTGTTGATGCCCGTCTGGAAGACGGATCCCGCGTCAACGCGATCATCCCTCCACTGGCGGTCAACGGCCCATCACTCACCATCAGGAAATTCAGCCACGTTCCCCTGACGGTCAAGAACCTCATTGAGTGGGGCTCCATGAGCCAAGAGATGGCTGAATTGTTGAGCGCGTGCGTCCGGGCCCGGCTGAATGTGATCATCTCAGGCGGTACGGGCACTGGAAAGACGACACTGCTCAACGTCTTATCTTCCTTCATCCCGGAGTCTGACCGAATCATCACGATTGAAGACGCTGTGGAGTTGCAACTCCAACAGCGCCACGTCGTTAGGTTGGAAAGCCGTCCTCCAAATATTGAGGGAAGGGGTGCGATCTCTATCCGCGACCTGGTGCGAAACTCGCTCCGCATGCGGCCTGATCGGATCATCGTAGGCGAGGTCCGCGGTGGTGAATCTTTGGACATGCTCCAGGCCATGAATACCGGCCACGATGGCTCTCTGTCTACGGTTCACGCCAACTCTCCCAGGGACGCGATTGCCAGATTGGAAACCTTGGTATTGATGGCCGGAATGGATCTCCCGCTTCGCGCCATCCGGGAACAGGTTTCTTCAGCTGTTGATCTCATTGTCCAAGTAACCCGCTTGCGCGATGGTAGCCGGCGTGTCACGCATGTGACGGAAGTGCAGGGCATGGAGGGCGATGTCGTGACATTGCAGGATTCCTTCCTGTTCGATTACTCCGCGGGCTTGGACGCTCAAGGCCGGTTCATGGGCAAGGCAGTACCAACCGGGATCCGGCCTCGTTTCCTCGACCGGTTTGCAGAGCTTGGCATCCAGGTATCGCCGGCGACCTTTGGGGCGGTTCCGCAAACGATCGGTAGGCGGTAGCTATGGACTCTCCAGCCCCCTTCGTCATTGCCATCGGATTCTGCATGGCGGCCATCATCATAATGTTTGTCTTTGTCCTGAAACCACGAAACGGCAACATCCCCATCGAGCGCCGCCGGCTGGAAACGCCGCACGACAATTCAGCTGTGGGTCGGGTCTCCGGAACAGCCGTGCAGTTCATGGATACTGCGCTCGGTCGCTCGGGAGGTCCCTTCAACAGGGAGGTCCTCTACCTGGCCGGGATGAAACAGGCCCCCGCAGACTTCACAGTCCTGGTCATCGCCAGCGCCGTAGTCGCGGCGGTCCTCGGAACGCTCCTCATCAGCCTCTTCATGGGGATACTTTTGGCAGTCGCGGCACCTTTCATAGCGAAAGTGGTGTTGGTGATGAGGACTCAGAAACGACGCGCCAAATTCGAGCTGCAGCTCACGGACACCATCCAGATGTTGATTGGCGGGTTACGTGTCGGACACAGCATCATGAGGTCCTTGGAAGCGGCAGCCAAGGAGGCACAGGCGCCGACATCGGAAGAGCTGAGCCGCATCGTCAACGAGGTAAGGATCGGCAAAGACGCACGGCAAGCCATCGAAGACTGCGCAACACGCATGGATAGCGAAGACTTCAGTTGGATTGGGCAGGCCATCCAGATCAACCGCGAGGTGGGCGGCGACCTGGCCGAGGTCTTGGAGCAGGTTGCCGGGACTATCCGGGAGCGCAGCGAAATCAAAGGGCATGTTCGTGCCCTTAGCGCTGAAGGCAAGATGTCAGCGGTGGTCCTGATGATTCTTCCCGTTGCGGTAGGGGTCTTCATGTCAGCGCTGAACCCCGGCTACATGAGACTCTTTGCTGAACACCCAGTAGGCATTGCCTTGGTAGTGATCAGTGCGCTCCTGTTCGTCGTCGGCGGCTTCTGGATGAGCCGCACAGTAAAGATCAAGTTCTAGGAGGACCGAAATGACTCCCATGGTGTGGCTCATCATCGCCCTCATCGTGCTGCCCCTCGCGTACTTCGCTTGGTCCTTAATCAGCATCGACCGAAAAGGCATCGTTGCCATCCAAAGCAACCTCGGTTCAGGCTTTGCCCAAGGCACCGGCGTGAACGTACAACGCCCACCGCTCCTACTGGGCGTTGCCCGGAAGCTGACGCCAGGTAGCTATGAAGCCAAATTGGATCATTGGCTCGCCCTGGCCGGGCGCCCTATCTCGATGCCGTTGACTAAGCTTGTCGCCCTAAAGCCGGCCCTGGCGCTGGCAGGAGCGCTGGGTGGAGTGTTCTTGTTTCTTCTCAGGCCCGGACCGGGAATGGTAGGACTGGGCCTTTTCCTGACAGTGTTTCTGTATTTCATCCCCGACCTCCTGATCTACAACACGGGGATCAAGCGGCAAGAAGCTATCAAGCTCGAATTTCCGAACACTCTTGATCAAATGCTGATTTCGGTCGAGGCGGGCCTTGGTTTCGAGTCGGCCATGGAACGGGCGGCGTTGCAAGGGTCAGGCCCGCTTCCCCAGGAACTGATGCGGACACTGCAGGACATCCAAGTGGGACGTCCAAGACAGGAGTCCTATGAGGCCTTGGCTGAACGGTGCGCCGTCCCTGACATTCGTAGCTTTGTCCTTGCGGTCATCCAAGCGGATAAATACGGCATCGGTATAGCCAATGTGCTCCGTGCCCAAGCCAAGCAAGCCCGTGTCAAGCGCAAGCAAAGCGCGGAAGAGCGGGCGATGAAGTTGCCGGTTAAAGTACTCTTTCCCCTCTTGTTCTGCATCTTCCCGGTGCTGTTCATAGTCCTTCTGGGTCCGGCGGTCATCAAGATCATGCAGGCCTTCGGCTGATCTTGGCCCTCGGGAAATAGACCGGCCGTTCGCGGATCCCAGACCACGGACGGCCACAGCGGCCCTCTTCCGGTACCCAGAACCGGGAGGGGGTCCTCCCACGTCGGGGGGTCCTCCCACGTCCGGCCAAGGTCCATCATCAGAACCTGAGCTGGCTACTCGCGCCGCGCCCGAGTCAGCTCGGCACGAGCCAGCAACTCGCTGTTGGACGGGTAGGCAACTTCTTCGAGCACCAACGGATGTGGCGCCGCGAGCACAGACTTGGCATCGCGCCTTCGTTCCAGGAGCCGCGAGTACAGCCAGGCCGGAGTTTCCAGGCCCTCCCCCACGCGCAAGGCAGAACCTACCAAGGACCGCACCATGTTGTGGCAGAACGCATCGGCCTGAACGGTGGCAACAATAACGTCGTCGCTTCCACGAGCAAACGAGAACTGCTGCAGCTCGCGGATGGTCGTGGCTCCCTCGCGGGGTTTGCAGTAAGAACGGAAATCCTGGAGCCCCAGCAACGAATGAGCCCCTTCGTTCATGAGCTCCACCTTCAAAGGCGCCTTATGCCACAAGGTAATCCCCCGCAGAACCGGGTCCCAGCGTTCAGGACCGTCAGCAATTCGATAACTGTACCTCCGCCACAACGCAGAAAAACGGGCGTCGAACCCTTCCGGCGCCAGACCGGCGTCGTGCACTTCAATAGCACCGGTCAGGTCGCCGAGAATCCGACTCAAAGCGCCGCGGAGCCGCCGCAGGAGCGCGACGCCGGGATCGAGTTCGTGCCCACGCGGCAGTGACAGCCACTCGGCTTCGGTCAGGTCAAGATGAACTACCTGGCCCCGGGCGTGGACGCCGGCGTCGGTCCGGCCGGCAACCGTCACGCGGATCGGCCGTTGCAGCAGGAGCGCCAAGGCTTCTTCCAAAGCACCCTGAACCGTCCGAAGCCCGGGCTGCAGGGCCCACCCATTGAAGGGGCCGCCGTCGTAGGAAAGATCAAGCCGGACACGCAAAAACCCGCCGCCCCCCAAAACGGGGGCAGCGGGTTTTCGTTCGTTCATAGACTTAAGTCTACTGTGAAGAATTCAGTGAATTACTTCTTGTCCTCAGCGGCCGGAGCCTCTTCGGTCTCAGCAGCTTCAGCTTCAGTAGCTTCTGCCTCAGCGGCCGGAGCCTCTTCGGTTTCAGCGGCTTCGGTCTCTGCAGCTTCGGTCTCAACGACCTCTTCCTCGGCAGCCGGAGCAGCCTTGGCAGCGGCTGCGGTTGCTTCAGCAACAACGGCCTGCTTCGGGGAAACCGGCTCGAGAACGAGCTCGATGACAGCCATGGGAGCGTTGTCGCCCTTGCGGTTGCCGATCTTGGTGATGCGGGTGTAGCCACCATCGCGGTTAGCAACGGCGCCGGCGATGTCGGTGAACAGCTCGTGGACAACGCCCTTGTCGCTGATCAGGCCGAGAACGCGGCGGCGGGAAGCGAGGTCGCCACGCTTGGCGAAGGTGACCAGACGCTCTGCGTACGGCTTAAGGCGCTTGGCCTTGGTGACCGTGGTGGTGATGCGCTTGTGCTCAAAAAGAGCAGCTGCCAGGTTCGCGAGCATCAGGCGCTCGTGAGCCGGGCCGCCTCCGAGGCGCGGACCCTTAGTGGGGGTAGGCATAGTTATTTCTCCTGTTATGTAAGCCGGTCAGGTCCATCGCTGGACCCGGCGGCCAAGATCTGCTGTTTAGAGCTCGTCGTCGCTGAACGCGGCGTCGTCCTCTTCGATGGCTGCGGCGCGGGCTGCGAGATCGAAACCGGGAGGGGAGTCCTTGAGGGACAGACCCAGTTCGACGAGCTTTGCCTTGACCTCGTCAATGGACTTCGCACCGAAGTTACGAATGTCCATCAGGTCAGCCTCGGAGCGGGCAACGAGTTCACCCACGGTGTGGATGCCCTCACGCTTGAGGCAGTTGTAGGAACGGACGGTGAGGTCCAGATCCTCGATCGGCAGAGCCATGTCCGCTGCCAGGGCAGCGTCCGTCGGCGACGGGCCAATCTCGATACCTTCAGCTGCGGTGTTCAGCTCACGAGCCAGACCGAACAGTTCCACCAAGGTGGTGCCTGCGGAAGCAACAGCATCGCGCGGGGCGATGGCCTGCTTGGTCTCGACGTCGACAATGAGCTTGTCGAAGTCGGTGCGCTGCTCAACACGGGTAGCTTCCACGCGGAAAGTTACCTTCATGACCGGCGAGTAGATCGAGTCAACCGGAATACGGCCGATCTCGGAGTCGCCGGACTTGTTCTGAGCTGCCGAAACGTAGCCACGGCCGCGCTCGATGGTCAGTTCGAGTTCGAACTTGCCCTTCGAGTTCAGTGTGGCAATGTGCAGATCCGGGTTGTGGAATTCGACGCCGGCCGGCGGAGCGATGTCCGCGGCGGTGACGACTCCGGGGCCCTGCTTGCGCAGGTAAGCAACAACCGGCTCATCGTGCTCGGAGGAAACCGAAAGGTTCTTGATGTTCAGGATGATCTCGGTGACATCTTCCTTTACACCCGGAACCGTGGTGAACTCGTGCAGCACGCCATCGATCCGGATGCTGGTTACAGCAGCACCGGGGATGGAGGAGAGCAGGGTACGGCGGAGGGAGTTTCCGAGGGTGTAGCCGAAGCCCGGCTCCAGCGGTTCAATGATGAAACGGGAGCGGTTCTCGGATACAACTTCTTCAGACAGGGTGGGGCGCTGTGCAATGAGCACTTAGGTTTCCTTTCGGCGAGCATCCGCTATATGACGCAACACAGGTGGTGGAAATCGGCTTCGGTTTCCAGCCTGACCAGCCGGGCCATGCTGATGGATGAGAAATCATCCATAGCAGGCCCGGCCAGTCAGGCGGGGAAGACCTAATTAGACGCGGCGGCGCTTCGGCGGGCGGCAACCGTTGTGGGCGCTGGGGGTGACGTCCTGGATGGAGCCAACCTCGAGGCCTGCGGCCTGAAGCGAACGGATTGCGGTTTCGCGTCCGGATCCCGGGCCCTTGACGAATACGTCAACCTTGCGCAGACCGTGCTCCTGAGCGCGCTTTGCAGCAGCTTCGGCAGCCATCTGGGCAGCGAACGGGGTGGACTTACGGGAGCCCTTGAAGCCAACCTCACCGGCGGAAGCCCATGAGATTACAGCACCGTTCGGGTCCGTGATGGACACGATGGTGTTGTTAAAGGTGCTCTTGATGTGCGCCTGGCCAAGCGCAATATTCTTCTTATCCTTGCGACGCGGCTTACGAACCGCTCCACGAGTCTTCGGGGGCATTGTTTCTCCTACAGAAAGTTATCGGGGGAAAACCGGATCAATCCCGAGGGATTAACGTCCGGCCTTCTTCTTGCCGGCGACGGTGCGCTTCGGGCCCTTGCGGGTACGAGCGTTGGTCTTCGTACGCTGTCCGCGTACGGGCAGGCCCTTGCGGTGGCGCAGGCCTTCGTAGCTGCCGATCTCTACCTTGCGGCGGATGTCAGCGGCTACCTCGCGGCGAAGGTCACCCTCAACCTTGTAGTTGCCTTCAATGTAGTCACGCAGCTGGACCAGCTCGGCGTCAGTCAGGTCCTTGACGCGAACGTCAGCGCTGATGCCGGTGGCAGCCAGGGTTTCGTGTGCACGGGTCTTGCCCACGCCGTAGATGTAAGTAAGCGCAATTTCCAACCGCTTTTCGCGGGGAATGTCTACGCCAGCGAGACGAGCCATAGTGGCAGTACTCCTTGAATAAACCGGAGGTCGTAGGCAGTACACCCACACGTTCAGTGTGGCCCCAGCCTCCGACCGGGGGTTCGCTGACCAGGCTCTGTAATGCAGTCCTGGCACAGCTTGTGCTGCCTTTATTTACTTGCGTGGGCTAGCAGCCCAGGTTTGTCCTTGCGGACGCTGATTCCCGAAGGGGAATTAGCCCTGGCGCTGCTTGTGGCGCGGGTTCTCGCAGATCACCATGACCCGGCCGTTACGGCGGATCACTTTGCACTTGTCGCAGATCTGCTTGACGCTCGGCTTGACCTTCATGGCGTTCCTTTGCGTGTTTTGCAGTTGATCTGCTGGAGCGGCTTAGGCACTATTGCCTTGCCGCCCAGCAATTTACTTGTAGCGGTAGACGATACGACCACGTGTGAGGTCGTATGGGCTCAGCTCCACCACTACCCGGTCCTCGGGGAGGATTCGAATGTAGTGCTGTCGCATCTTCCCAGAGATGTGTGCGAGAACGACGTGCTTATTGGTGAGCTCAACACGAAACATCGCATTGGGCAGCGCCTCAGTCACAACGCCCTCGATCTCAATGACCCCGTCCTTCTTGGCCATATCCTCCGCTAACTGTTGTTTGCCGCCGTCCTCCAGTTAGGCACCGAAGATCCAGCGGACGTTTTTTGTTTGCTTGGCCCTCTTGGAACCACGACACTAAAAAGGGCGTGGCTGCACAGACAACCAACAAATAACTCTACGCCAATGCGGCCGGAAAGTTAAATCCGTCTATGGTAGCGCACCTGCCTCCAGCCGTCACTCCCCCGTTGGCTGATAGGCGGGGAAGTCACCTGCCGGCGTCGAGACGCTTTCGGCGGCAAGGACGCCATCCAGAATCGCCAGCCGGACGGCTTCCGCAGCGGCGCTTTGGAGCGTTATCAGGGAGACTTGCCGCTCCTGTTCAGTACTGCGGTCAAGCCCGACGCCGCCGGTCGCCAAAGCGAACACGGTGTCACCGTCCGCCAAAGTATGGGACGGATCCAAGGCCCTGGCCAGCCCGGCATGCCCGGCACTGGCGGTCCGCTTGCACTCAGCCACGTCGAGTACGGCATTCGTAGCGATCACGACGAGTGTCGTATTGAGCCCTTGCGGCGGCGCCGCGAACGGCGCACCCGGCTGATGCTGCGGGCCTGGGGCCCGGCGGCGCGCGTCTAAGGTGGGCCCACGACGGCCGGGATCCCTGGCCGAGCTTGCGAGGTTAGGGGGCCGTTGGGGCGGCACGACCGAGCGCGCAGAGGGCTGCAGGTCCGCAGGACCAAACACCGGCGCCCCCATCGCGTTCACCACCGCAATGGCTCCAACGATCACCCCGCCTTCAAGAGTGATGGACGACGTACCGATCCCGCCCTTGAACTGTCCGCGCGAAACAACGGCCCCGGTCCCGGCACCCACGTTTCCACGCGCGACGGCGGCATGCTCGCCTGAGTTGAAGGCTGCGGCGGCGGCCTGGTACCCCATGTCGGCGCCTGGACGCGCCGTGACGTCGCCGCCGCGTCCGAGGTCGAAGATGGCGGCTGCCGGCACGATGGGAACCACCGTCCCGGGAACAGCAAACCCCCTTCCCTTGTCCTCACACCACAACTGCGCCCCACCCGCGGTGGCCAGTCCAAAGGCGCTTCCCCCAGTCAGCACCACGGCGTCCACAGTGGAAACCAGCGTTGTCGGATCCAGGGCATCCGTCTCGTGTGTCCCCGGACCCCCGCCACGCACATCCACGGACCCCACAGTCCCCACGGGAGGGAGCACCACAGTAACCCCGGACAACCATCCCTCCCCCACCTTCTGCACATGCCCAACCCGTATGCCAGCAACATCGGTGATCGAATTCATGGCTCCATTCTCCACCTGCCACGCTCCCCGCCTCCAAGGCCAGCCGGGCGGTGACCCGGCAGCGCGGGTCCAAGGTGGGCCCACGACGGCCGGGTTCCCTGGCCGAGCTCGCGAGGCTAGGGGGCCGTTGGGGAGGAACGACCGAGCGTGCAGAGGGCGTCAGCCCACTGACTCCCACGAACGACGCAACAAGTGGTAGCCGAGCCTCGAATTCGAACTCTCGAGTAACGCCGCGTAAACGGGTCTGGAAGTGTCAGCCAACTATCGGTACGGGGCGCCCAATTCGTCCAAACTGCGACTTTCGGTGTGGTGAGCTAGGCCTGACTTCGCCGCCCCGTTCCGGGAGTTGGCGCGCCACATTCCCCCCGAAACCGTTAGTGACTCATGACTACCCGACAGATTCCCAGCAGCGCTGCGCCGGAGGACAGGCCAGATGCCGAGCCTTCGACGATTCCGCCCGTCGCCGCAGCAAGTTCCCGTGACAGGAGACGCTGGTCCGGCCGCAGCCGCAAGGACTTCCTGGTGTTCCTGGCCATGGCCTTGCCAAACTTGGTGTTGATCGGCACCTTCACCTATTGGCCGCTGATCAACAACATCTACTATTCCACGCTGGATTGGACGCTCGGCTCGGCTTCGGCCACGGTGGTCGGGCTGCAGAACTACGTCACGTTTTTCACCAGCGAGGATGCATCCAAGGTCCTCGGGACGACTGCGATCTTCACCCTGGTAACGGTGGGCGGTTCCATGGTCCTTGGCCTGTTGGTTGCCCTTGCCTTGAACTCAAAGGTCCCCGGCACCACGTTCGCCCGTTCCGCGGTGTTCGCGCCCTACGTGCTCTCCGGCGTGGGTGTCGGCTTGGTGTGGCTGTTCATCTTTGATCCCGGCTACGGAGTGCTCGCCTGGGTCCTTCGCGGCCTTGGACAACAGAGCCCGCAGTGGATCAATGATCCCCAGCTTTCCTTGGTGATGGTCATCATTGTGTACGTATGGAAGAACCTGGGCTATTGCGCCGTGGTTTATCTGGCCGGCCTGCAGTCCCTGCCCCGGGACGTGATGGAAGCTGCGGCGTTGGACGGCGCCAACAGCGTGCGGAGATTTTTCAACATCTCCATCCCGTTGCTCTCCCCCACAACGTTCTTCCTGCTGATCACCACCATGCTGAGTTCATTGCAGGCTTTCGACCTTATCCGCATCATGACTCCGCTGGGCAACGGCACCAGCACGCTGATTTACGAGGCGTACCTCCAGGCGTTCGGTGCCTACAACAGGGCAGGCTACTCCGCGGCGATTTCGGTGATTCTCTTCGCGATCCTGCTGATCATTACGGTTCTTCAACTTCGGTTCGTTGAGCGAAAGGTCCATTATTCATGAGCGCAACCGCACCCGCCGTCGTCGTTGATTCCCCACAGGAGACCTCCCAAAAGCCCAACCCGAATGAGCCGCTGCGCCCCTTTTCCAAAGCGAATATCATCCGCACGGTTGCCACCAGTTATGTGCCTCTGATCATCGCCACGCTTGTGGTGTTCCTGCCGTTGCTCTGGATGTTGTTGAGTTCCTTCAAGCAACCGGGCGAGATAGTCACCATGGATCTGAAAATCCTGCCGGAGTCCTTGAACCTGGAGAACTACGCCACGGCCATGACTACGGTTCCGTTCGCGCAGTTCTTCGCCAACAGCTTGATCGTTACGGTGGTGGGTTCGTCCATCAAGGTCATCCTGGCGATCCTCACCGCTTACGCGCTGGTGTTTGTCCGTTTCCCATTCAAGAACGTGATCTTCGTGCTGATCCTGGTTGCGCTCATAGTTCCGGCGCAGGTATCCATCCTGCCCAACTACATCCTGATCGCGGGGATGGGTGGCAAGAACACCTTGTGGGGAATCATTCTTCCAGGCTTGGGGACGGCGTTCGGTACCTTCCTGCTGCGGCAACACTTCCTGACCCTGCCGCCGTCGATCCTCGAAGCAGCTGAAATTGACGGTGCGGGTCACTGGCGCCGGCTGTGGCAGATCATCGTCCCTGTCTCGGTCCCATCGATCGCAACTGTGGCGCTGGTGACCGTGGTCAGTGAATGGAACGACTACATCTGGCCCCTCATCATCACCGACCGCCCGGAAAACATGACGCTCCCCGTGGGCCTGACCCTGCTGCAGAACTCGGAGGGCAACGGTGCCGGGTGGGGAATCCTCATGGCCGGAGCAGTTTTGGTGATCGTGCCCATCCTGCTGGTGTTCGCAGCACTCCAGCGCTACATCGTTGCCGGTCTGACCCAAGGCAGTGTCACCGGCTGATTTTCTCCAACCGCACCATTCGCATCGAAGTACGTTATTGAGAGGAAGCACCATGCGCACCAACCTTGACCGCAGACATTTCCTGGGACTCGCAGGCCTCGGCGCCGGAGCTGCGGCTCTCGCCGCATGCGGCGGACCGTCGACGGCGGGTACGGCAGACGCCGTCGACACCGCATCGATCGACTTCAGCGGGGTAAAGCCCGCAGCCTCCATCGACTTCTGGACCAACCACCCGGGAAAGTCACAGGACGTGGAGAAGACGATTATCGGGAAGTTCCACGCCAAGTTCCCAGACATCAAGGTCAACCTCGTGACGGCGGGCGCCAATTACGAAGAGATCGCCCAGAAGTTCCAGACGTCACAGGCGGCCAAGACGGGCCTGCCGGGATTGGTGGTCCTCTCGGATGTCTGGTGGTTCCGCTACTACTCGAACGGCAGCATCATTCCCATTGATGGCTTGGTGAAGCAACTGGACATCAAAATCGACGACTTCCAGAAGTCGCTGGTGGACGATTACAAATACGAGGACAAGCAGTGGGCGCTCCCCTACGGCCGTTCCACACCGCTGTTCTATTACAACAAGGACCACTTCAAGGCTGCAGGGCTTCCAGACCGGGCGCCGGCCACTTGGCAAGAGTTCGCGGAGTGGGCGCCGAAACTCAAGGCCACCTCAGGGGCGCAGTACGCCTACATCTACCCTGCCCTGGCCGGGTACGCAGGCTGGACCCTTCAAAACAATCTGTGGGGCTGGGGCGGAAGCTGGTCAAAGGACTGGGACATCACCTGCGATTCCGCTCAATCCGTTGCCGCACTGCAGTGGGCGCAGGACTCCATCTACAAGGAAGGCTGGGCCGGTGTCTCGTCCAAGGAGGCAGCTGACGACTTCGCCGCCGGGATCACCTCGTCCACTATTTCCTCCACGGGATCATTGCTTGGCGTTCTGAAAGCGGCAAAGTTCAACGTGGGCGTCGGCTACCTTCCCGGTGGCCCGGAGGCACCCAGCGGCGTCTGCCCCACCGGCGGCGCGGGCCTCGGCATTCCCAGCGGCATCAGCAAGGAAGAGCAGTTGGCTGCGGCGACGTTCCTCAAGTTCATGACCGAACCGGAGAACACTGCCGCCTTCTCGGCCGCCACCGGCTACATGCCCACCAGGCTCTCAGCTGACATGTCGGCAGTTCTTGCGGCAACACCACAGATCAAGACCGCCATGGATCAGCTCGCCGCCACCAGGGTTCAGGACAATGCCCGCGTGTTCCTGCCGGGCGCTGACCAGGAGATGGCCAAGTCGGCGGCCAAGATCCTGACGCAGCAAGGTGACGTCCAAGCGACCATGACCGAGCTCAAGAAGACCCTCGAAGGCATTTACACCAAGGATGTGAAGCCCAAACTGAAGGCATAACTGCTTTCCTGGACATACAAAGAGCTGGGCTACTTCAGTAGCCCAGCTCTTTATTGAAGGTGTTACGGGATGGGGACGGGCACGACGCCGAGCGGTGCCAACTGTTCGGCTCCCCCATCCGGGGCGGACAAAACCCAGATGCCCTTTTCGTGAACAGCTACCGAATGCTCCCACTGGCAAGAACGCTTGCCGTCAGTGGTGACGACGGTCCAGTCATCGTCGAGGGTAGCGGTCTCGATGCCGCCGCGAACCAACATGGGTTCAATGGCCAGGCATAGGCCCGGACGGATCTTGGGGCCGCGGTGACTGGTCCGGTAATTCAAAACGTCCGGGGCCATGTGCATCTCTGAGCCAATGCCGTGGCCTACGTAGTCCTCCAGGATGCCCAACGGCTTTCCGGGGACAGATGACACGTAGTCATCGATCGCGTTTCCAATATCTCCTACGAACTTGCCTTGGGCGAGGGCTGCGATGCCGCGCCACATGGCTGCTTCGGTGACGTCTGAAAGACGCTGGTCTTCGGGATCAACATTGCCAACGATCACTGTCCTGGCAGAGTCGGAATGCCATCCGTCAACGATGCAGCCGCCGTCGATGGAAATAATGTCGCCGTCGTTGAGGACCCTGCCGCCCGGGATGCCATGGACCACTTCTTCATTGACCGAGGTGCAGATGGTGGCCGGGAAGCCGTGATAACCAAGAAAGTTCGACTTTGCTCCGGCATCGTTGAGGACTGCGGCGAAAACGTCGTCCAGGTCCTTTGTAGTGACGCCCGGTTTGGCCGCCGCAACGGCAGCGTCGAGTGCACGGCTCAGGACAAGGCCTGCCTGGTGCATGGTGCGCATCTGCTCGTTGGTTTTGTATTCAATGCGGGGCTGACCGAACGCCATGATCTCCTCTGGAAGGTTTGCTGTAGAGGCCGATCAGGCCTCATGCTTCAACCATTTTCCCGTACCCGGGAGCGTGGCCGAAATTGAAAAGCAGGGTGGAAAAGAAAAAAGGTGTGTCCCGCACTCACGGTACGGGACACACCCCTCGCTCCAGCGCCGTTTTACCGGCTATGTGGAGAACAAACTAAACGGCCTTGGCCGACTCGATCGCCGTCAGCACACGGTCGGTAACTTCATCGATACCGCCAATGCCATCAACCTGCGTGAGGATGCCACGCTCGGCGTACTTGGCCACAACTGCCTCGGTCTGCTCGTGGTACAGATCCAGGCGGTGCCGGATGACGGTTTCGTTGTCATCCGAGCGGCCCGTTTCCTTGGCGCGGCCAAGGAGGCGGGTTACCAGTTCTTCGTCATCGGCGGTCAGCTGGAGCACGACGTCGAGCTCCTGCTCACCCTCAGCAAGGATCTGGTCCAAGTAGTCCACCTGCGCGGTGGTGCGCGGGTAGCCATCCAGGAGGAAGCCGTTTTCGACGTCGCTCTGGCTCAGGCGGTCGCGAACCATGTTGTTCGTGACGCTGTCCGGAACAAAATCGCCGGCGTCCATGTACTTCTTGGCTTCAATGCCCAAAGGGGTTTCGCCCTTTACATTGGCACGGAAGATGTCGCCGGTGGAGATGGCGACTACGCCGAGGCGCTCGGAAATCCGCTCAGCCTGCGTACCCTTGCCCGAACCGGGAGGTCCAATGATCAGCATTCTCGTCATCGCAAAAGCCCTTCGTAGTGACGTTGTTGTAGCTGCGCATCAATCTGCTTGACGGTCTCCAGGCCAACACCCACCATGATCAGGATTGACGTGCCACCGAACGGGAAGTTCTGGTTGGCGTTGATCAGGACGAGTGCAACCAAAGGAATCAAAGCCACGAAGCCCAGGTAAAGGGCTCCAGGCAAGGTGATCCTGGAAAGCACGTACTGCAGGTAGTCCGCGGTCGGTTTACCCGCCCGGATGCCCGGAATAAACCCGCCGTACTTCTTCATGTTGTCCGACACTTCTTCAGGGTTGAAGGTGATGGCAACGTAGAAGTAGGTGAAGAAAACGATCATGGCGAAATACAGCGCCATGTAGATGGGGTGGTCGCCACGGGTGAGGTTGTTGTTGATCCACTCAACCCACGGGGCCATCTGCTCCCCTGGCGCCGGCTGGTTGAACTGTGAAATCAGCCCGGGCAGGTAGAGCATGGAGGACGCGAAGATGACAGGCACGACGCCGGCCATGTTCACCTTGATGGGAATGTAGGTGCTGGTGCCACCCACTGTGCGGCGTCCAATCATGCGCTTGGCGTACTGAACGGGAACGCGACGCTGGGATTGCTCCACAAATACCACCAGCGCCACCGTCAGCAAGCCGACGGCCAGGACCATGAAGAAGGTGCCCGGACCCTTCGACTCCCAGATGGAGCCCAACGAGCCGGGGAAGCTTGCAGCGATGGAGGTGAAGATCAGCAGCGACATGCCATTGCCCACACCCTTTTCCGTGACCAGCTCGCCCATCCACATGATGAGGCCGGTGCCGGCCGTCAGCGTGATGATGATGAGGATGGTGGTCATGATGCTCTCATCAGGAATGATGGGCAGGTTGCAGCCGGGCAGCAATTGGCCGGACCGGGCGAGCGACACCAACGTGGTGGCGTTCAGCAGGCCGAGAGCGATAGTGAGGTACCTGGTGTACTGCGTCAACTTTGACTGACCGGAGGAGCCCTCTTCGTAGAGCTGCTGGAACCGGGGAATGACCACCCGGAGCAGCTGCACGATGATGCTCGCCGTGATGTAGGGCATGATGCCCAAGGCAAACACTGAAACCTGCAGCAACGCGCCGCCGCTGAACAAGTTCACCAGCTGGTAGATGCCCTGCGAGGTGTCACCGGTGTTCAAGCATTGCTGGACATTCTGGTAGTTCACACCAGGCGAGGGGATGAAAGCTCCCAAGCGGAAGATTGTGATGATTCCCAGCGTGAACAACAACTTGCGTCGCAAATCAGGCGTCCGAAACGCCCGGCCGAATGCGCTTAGCAAGCGTCCTCCTGAGTAGAAAGTACAAGGATGTGGATGGGATCAATGAAACCCAACAACCGAGTCTAACCGCTTGTGACGCCGTCGGAATAATCGAGAGTCCACAATCACACAAAAATCCCGGTATACAGGGCCGAAGCCCCGCATACCGGGATCCTTTTACAACGGGCGTTCGCCCCACTGGCTCTTAGAGAGCAGTGGTGCTTCCGCCTGCTGCAGCAATCTTTTCCGCAGCGCTGGAAGAGAATGCGTGGGCGGTGACGTCAACCTTGACGGTGATGTCGCCGGTGCCAAGCACCTTGACGGGCTGGTTCTTGCGAACGGCACCCTTCTCAACCAGGGACTCAACGGTGACAACGCCACCTTCCGGGAACAGCTCGTTGAGCTTCTCCAGGTTAACAACCTGGAACTCAACCCGGAACGGGTTCTTGAAGCCGCGCAGCTTCGGCAGGCGCATGTGCAGCGGCAGCTGGCCGCCGGCAAAGCCAGCCTTTACCTGGTAGCGGGCCTTTGTACCCTTGGTACCGCGACCAGCGGTCTTACCCTTGGAGCCTTCACCACGACCAACACGGGTCTTGGCGGTCTTGGCACCCGGGGCGGGGCGCAGGTGGTGGACCTTCAGAGCATGCTGCTTCTCAGCAGTCTCTTCGGCGGTCTTGTTCTCTGCCATTACTTCGCCTCCTCTACATTCACGAGGTGCGGAACCGTGTTCAGCATTCCAACGGTCACAGCGTCAGCGTTACGGACAACGGTGTGTCCGATGCGCTTCAGGCCGAGGGACCGAAGGGTGGCCTTCTGGTTCTGCTTGGCGCCAATGACGCCCTTGATCTGGGTGATCTCCAACTTGGCGTCGGAGGGAGTCAGGTTCTTAGCCATGACTAAACACCTGCCTTCTGGTTCTGGAGCGCGCGCACCAGAGCAGCAGGAGCAACCTCGTCCAGCGGCAGGCCACGGCGGGCAGCCACGGAAGCGGGCTCTTCGAGCTGCTTCAGAGCGGCAACAGTCGCGTGAACGATGTTGATCGCGTTTGAGGAACCGAGCGACTTGGAGAGGATGTCGTGGATACCCACGCACTCCAATACCGCGCGGACCGGACCACCGGCGATAACACCAGTACCGGCGGAAGCCGGACGCAGCAGGACTACACCTGCAGCGGCCTCACCCTGCACACGGTGCGGGATGGTGCTGCCAACGCGGGGAACGCGGAAGAAGGACTTCTTGGCCTCTTCAACGCCCTTTGCGATAGCCGCGGGAACTTCCTTGGCCTTGCCGTAGCCGACGCCGACCATACCGTTGCCGTCACCGACGACGACGAGGGCGGTGAAGCTGAAGCGACGACCACCCTTGACGACCTTGGCAACGCGGTTGATGGTGACAACGCGCTCTACGAACTGGCTCTTCTCAGCCTCACGACCGCCGTCGCGGCCACCACGGCCACCACGGTCGCCGCGGCCCTGGCCACGGTCGCCGCGCTCGCCACGACGTCCGCCGCGGCGGTCGTCGGTAGCGGGTGCGGTCTCAGTTGCTTCAGCAGCTACAGCTTCAGTCACCTGAATGTCCTTTTCGTTATTTTCAACGGTCACAGTGCCAGCCCACCTTCGCGAGCACCGTCAGCGACGGCGGCGATGCGGCCGTGGTACTTGTTACCGCCACGGTCGAAGACAACAGCTTCGACGCCTGCAGCCTTGGCACGCTCGGCAACGAGCTCACCGACGCGCTTGGCCTTGGCAGTCTTGTCTCCGTCAAATGCGCGGAGGTCAGCTTCCAGGGTGGAAGCGTAAGCCACGGTTACACCCTTGCTGTCATCGACAACCTGGACGAATACGTGACGTGCCGAACGGTTGACGACCAGACGAGGACGTACAGCCGTACCGGTGATGCGCTTGCGGATACGAAGCTGGCGACGGCTGCGTGCAGCAGACTTGCTCTTGTTCGAACGCTTCTTGTTAATTGCGATGGCCATGGTTTACTTACCAGCCTTTCCGACCTTGCGGCGGATGACTTCGCCGGCGTAACGGACACCCTTGCCCTTGTAGGGGTCAGGCTTGCGCAGCTTGCGAATGTTGGCAGCAACCTCGCCGACCTGCTGCTTGTTGATACCCGCAACAGAGAGCTTGGTCGGACCCTCTACTACGAAGGTGATGCCTTCGGGTGCAGAGACGTTAACCGGGTGGCTGTAGCCCAGAGCGAACTCCAGGTCAGAACCCTTGGCCTGAACGCGGTAACCAGTACCAACGATTTCAAGCTTCTTCTCGTAGCCCTCGGTAACGCCCTGGATCATGTTGGCGATCAGGGTGCGGGTCAGGCCGTGCAGCGAACGCGAGTTGCGCTCATCGTTCGGGCGGGTGACCGTGAGAGTGTTCTCTTCCTGGGTGACCTCGATCGGGCTGGCCACAGTGTGGCTCAGCTCGCCTTTGGCACCTTTGACGCTGATGACGGAGCCATCGAGCTTGACCTCAACTCCGGCAGGAACGGTGATGGGGAGACGTCCAATACGTGACATTATTCTCTTCCTTTCCCGTTACCAGACGTACGCGAGGACTTCGCCGCCCACGCCCTTCTTACCGGCCTGCTTGTCAGTCAGGAGGCCGGAAGAGGTGGACAGGATTGCGATACCCAGGCCACCCAGCACGTGCGGCAGGTTGGTGGACTTCGCGTAAACGCGGAGGCCCGGCTTGGAGATGCGGCGGACGCCAGCGATGGAACGCTCGCGGTTCGGACCGAACTTCAGGTCGATGGTCAGCTTCTTGCCAACCTCGGCGTCTTCTTCCTTCCAGCCGGCAATGTAGCCTTCTGCCTTCAGGATGTCAGCAACGCGTGCCTTCAGTTTGCTGTACGGCATGGACACGGTGTCGTGGTATGCCGAGTTTGCATTGCGCAGACGCGTGAGCATGTCTGCGACAGGATCTGTCATAGTCATTTGGGCTATAGCCCTTCCTCGTACCGGTTTCCGCTGCGCTTGCTCCTAAGAGCCTGCGCGGACGGACCTGTCACGTAGTTAGTTTTCGGTCTTGAACGGGAAACCAAGCGCCTTGAGCAGCGCGCGGCCTTCGTCATCGGTCTTGGCGGTGGTGACGACCGTGATGTCCATACCGCGAACGCGGTCAATGGAGTCCTGGTCGATTTCGTGGAACATAACCTGCTCGGTCAGACCGAAGGTGTAGTTGCCGTTGCCATCGAACTGCTTGCCGTTGAGGCCGCGGAAGTCGCGGATACGCGGCAGAGCCAGCGAAACCAGACGGTCCACGAATTCCCACATGCGGTCTCCACGCAGAGTTGCGTGTGCACCGATGGGCATGCCTTCGCGCAGCTTGAACTGTGCGATCGACTTGCGGGCCTTGGTTACCTGCGGCTTCTGGCCGGTGATCAGGGTGAGGTCGCGGACAGCGCCGTCGATCAGCTTGGAGTCCTTGGCGGCATCTCCAACACCCATGTTCACTACAACCTTCACCAGGCGGGGAACCTGGTTGACGTTCGCGTAGCTGAATTCGTCCTGCAGGGACTTCTTGATGGTCTCTGCGTACTTCGTCTTCAGACGCGGAACGATCTTTACTGGAGTCTCGAGAGTCTCAGTCATTAGATGTCCTTCCCGGTGGCCTTGGACACGCGGATACGGACGGTCTTGGTAGCGCCATCCTTCTCAACGGTGTCGAGACGGAAACCAACACGGGTCGGCTTCTTGGTCGACGGGTCAACCAAAGCAACGTTGGAAACGTGGATCGGGGCTTCAACAACCTCGATGCCACCGGTCTTGGTGCCGCGCTGCGACTGACCGACCTTGGAGTGCTTGGTGACGCGGTTGATTCCCTCTACCAGCACGCGGTTGGTGTCCGGGAATACGCGCAGGACCTTGCCCTGCTTGCCGCGGTCGCCGCCACGTTCCTGCTTGGCGCCGGTGATGACCTGAACGAGGTCACCCTTCTTGATCTTAGCCATGGACTAAAGCACCTCCGGGGCCAGCGAAACGATCTTCATGAACTTCTTGTCGCGAAGTTCACGACCAACCGGGCCGAAGATACGGGTACCGCGGGGGTCACCGTCGTTCTTCAGGATCACAGCTGCGTTTTCGTCAAACTTGATGTAGGAACCATCCGCACGGCGGCGTTCCTTCTTGGTACGAACGATGACAGCCTTGACGACGTCACCCTTCTTTACGTTGCCGCCAGGGATAGCGTCCTTGACGGTGGCGACGATGACGTCGCCGATGCCTGCGTAGCGACGACCGGATCCACCGAGAACGCGAATGGTAAGGATTTCCTTAGCACCCGTGTTGTCGGCGACCTTGAGTCGCGACTCCTGCTGAATCAATTTCTACTCCTTGCGTCGCGCCGGTTCTCAGACCGAAATCATGCATACGGAATGAGCCTTGCGGAACGGTTGATCGGGGTGTCTCTTGACCTGCCTGGATTTTGCCAGTACAGGCCTAAACGCCCGTGCCACAAGCATCAGCTTCCCTTGCAGAAAACTCTGCGCGGGGCAGTATGCAGCGGCACGATTGTTTACGAGGTAGTGGACGACGCACAAGTGGCGCCATACAAACTCAATATCCTAGCACGTTTGCGGCCTGAAACCGAAACGGCTTGAGAAGCGGAAAGGCCCGCATTCCCGAAGGAATGCGGGCCTTTCCAGTGAATCACTGCCAGGCGTGCCCGGCGTCGGATTTACTTGGCCTTTTCGAGGATCTCCACCAGACGCCACCGCTTGGTAGCGGACAGCGGGCGGGTCTCAGAGATGAGAACGAGGTCGCCGATGCCGGCGGTGTTCTCTTCGTCGTGAGCCTTGATCTTCGAGGTGCGGCGAATAACCTTGCCGTACAGAGCGTGCTTCACGCGGTCTTCAACCTGAACAACGATGGTCTTTTCCATCTTGTCAGAGACAACGTAGCCGCGACGCGTCTTACGGTAACCGCGCTGTTCAGCGCTGGCTGCTGCTTCCGTCACAGTTTCCTTCTCGCTCACTTGGCGTCCTCTCCAGCTTCAACCTCGGCCTTTTCAGCCTTGGTAGCCTTCTTGGACTTCTTTTCTTCCTTGGCTTCCACAACCGGTGCGGCAACCTCGGCACGAATGCCCAGCTCGCGCTCACGGAGAACGGTGTAGATGCGTGCGATGTCCTTCTTTACCGCGCGCAGGCGACCGTGGTTCTCCAGCTGTCCGGTGGCGGACTGGAAACGCAGGTTGAACAGCTCTTCCTTGGACTTGCGGAGTTCTTCAACGAGACGCTCGTTGTCGAAACCGTCCAGCTGTGCGGGTGCGAGATCCTTCGACCCTACTGCCATTTCTATTCACCACCTTCGCGACGCACAATGCGTGCCTTCAACGGGAGCTTGTGGATTGCCAGGCGCAGGGCCTCGCGAGCTACCTCTTCATTGACACCGGAGAGTTCGAAGAGAACCCGGCCCGGCTTGACGTTTGCGACCCACCATTCCGGAGAACCCTTACCGGAACCCATACGGGTTTCAGCAGGCTTCTTCGTCAGCGGACGGTCCGGGTAGATGTTGATCCAGACCTTACCGCCACGCTTGATGTGGCGGGTCATCGCGATACGAGCGGACTCGATCTGACGGTTGGTTACGTATGCCGGGCTGAGAGCCTGGATACCGTACTCACCGAAGCTGACCTTGGTGCCGCCCGTTGCAGCGCCGGAACGACCCGGGTGGTGCTGCTTACGGTGCTTGACTCGACGTGGGATAAGCATTTAAGCCTGTCCTCCTTCTGCTGCCGGAGCAGCAGCTTCAGCGGCCGGTGCTTCAACGGCAGCGGGTGCTGCCTCAGCTGCCGGACGGTCGTTACGACGACGGCGGTCGCCACCCGGGCGGCCCGGACGGTCTCCTGCACGGCCACGGGACGGAGCAGCAGCTGCCTGCTGAGCCAGTTCCTTGGCAGTTACGTCACCCTTGTAGATCCAAACCTTCACACCGATACGGCCGAAGGTGGTCTTGGCTTCGTAGAAGCCGTAGTCGATGTTCGCGCGGAGGGTGTGCAGGGGCACACGGCCTTCGCGGTAGAACTCCGAGCGGGACATTTCTGCGCCACCCAGACGACCCGAGCAAGCAACACGGATACCCTTGGCACCCGCACGCTGTGCGGACTGCATTGCCTTCTTCATCGCACGGCGGAAAGCCACGCGGGAAGTCAGCTGCTCAGCGATGCCCTGGGCAACAAGCTGTGCTTCCATCTCGGGGTTCTTGACCTCGAGGATGTTCAGCTGAACCTGCTTGCCGGTGAGCTTTTCGAGCTCGCCGCGGATGCGGTCTGCTTCAGCGCCGCGGCGGCCGATAACGATACCCGGGCGTGCCGTGTGGATATCCACGCGGACACGGTCACGGGTGCGCTCGATCTCGACCTTGGCGATGCCGGCGCGCTCCATGCCGGTGGACATGAGCTGACGGATCTTGATGTCCTCGCGGACGAAATCCTTGTAGCGCTGTCCGGGCTTGGTGCTGTCAGCGAACCAGTGCGAAACGTGGTCGGTGGTGATGCCGAGTCGGAACCCGTGCGGGTTTACTTTCTGTCCCACTTAGCGAGCCTCCTCTTTCTCCGGGGTTGCGACAACCAGCGTGATGTGGCTGGTCCGCTTCCTAATGCGGTAGGCGCGGCCCTGGGCACGCGGCTGGAACCGCTTCATGGTCGGGCCTTCATCAACAAATGCTTCGGTGATGAAGAGGTCGCTGTCGTCGAATGCAACGCCGTCACGGTCCGCGAGGACACGTGCGTTGGCCATTGCCGACTGAAGTACCTTGAATACCGGCTCCGAAGCTGCCTGGGGGGCAAACTTCAGAATTGCCAGAGCCTCATTCGCTTGCTTACCACGAACAAGGTTGACGACGCGCCGGGCCTTCATAGGCGTTACGCGGATGTGACGCGCAATAGCCTTGGCTTCCATTGCTTTCCTTCTCTCGTCTAAGACGTAAAGTCAGGCGCCTAGCGGCGCTTGCCCTTACGGTCGTCCTTAACATGGCCGCGGAATGTCCGCGTGGGAGCGAATTCGCCGAGCTTGTGCCCGACCATCGACTCTGTGACAAACACCGGGATGTGCTTGCGTCCGTCGTGTACGGCGATCGTGTGCCCGAGCATGTCGGGGATGATCATCGAACGGCGGGACCAGGTCTTGATGACGTTCTTGGTGCCCTTATCGTTTTCCCGTGCGACCTTCACAAAGAGGTGCTGGTCAACGAAAGGACCTTTTTTCAGGCTGCGTGGCATGTGTCCAGGCTCCTATCGCTTGTTCTTGCCAGTACGGCGGCGACGAACAATAAGCTTGTCGCTCTCTTTGTTCGGACGGCGGGTACGGCCCTCGGGCTTGCCGTTCGGGTTAACCGGGTGACGTCCACCGGAAGTCTTACCTTCACCACCACCGTGCGGGTGGTCAACCGGGTTCATGGCTACACCACGGACAGTCGGGCGAACGCCCTTCCAGCGCATACGGCCGGCCTTGCCCCAGTTGATGTTCGACTGCTCGGCGTTGCCGACCTCGCCGACGGTTGCGCGGCAGCGCACGTCGACGTTGCGGATTTCGCCGGAGGGCAGACGCAACTGTGCGAAGCGGCCTTCCTTGGCAACGAGCTGTACCGAAGCACCTGCGGAACGTGCCATCTTGGCGCCGCCACCCGGACGCAGTTCAACTGCGTGGATTACGGTACCAACCGGGATGTTGCGCAGCGGCAGGTTGTTGCCCGGCTTGATGTCAGCGTCAGGACCAGCCTCGACGAAGTCACCCTGGGACAGCTTGTTAGGAGCGATGATGTAACGCTTGGTGCCATCAACGTAGTGCAGGAGTGCGATGCGAGCCGTACGGTTCGGGTCGTACTCGATTTCGGCAACGCGGGCGTTGATGCCGTCCTTGTCGTGACGACGGAAGTCGATCAGACGGTACTGGCGCTTGTGCCCACCACCCTTGTGACGGGTGGTGATCTTACCGGAGTTGTTACGGCCGCCTGTTTTGTGCAGCGGACGCAGCAACGACTTTTCCGGAGTCGATCGCGTGATTTCAGCGAAGTCGGCTACGCTCGAGCCACGACGGCCCGGGGTAGTCGGCTTGTATTTACGGATTCCCATAATTTATTTCCTCGTTAAAGTGGTCTCCGCTACGCGAGCGGACCGCCGAAGATGTCGATTGTGCCTTCTTTGAGGGTGACAATTGCACGCTTGGTGCTCTTGCGCTGTCCCCAGCCGAATTTGGTGCGCTTGCGCTTACCGGCACGGTTGATGGTGTTGATCGAGTCAACCTTGACCGAGAAGATCTTCTCAACGGCCAATTTGATCTCGGTCTTGTTCGAGCGAGGGTCCACCAGGAAGGTGTACTTGCCTTCGTCGATCAGACCGTAGCTCTTTTCCGAAACGACGGGTGCAAGCACGACGTCGCGCGGGTCCTTGATGGTGGTTACGCTCACTTGGAGGCCTCCTCGTTCTTGGCCTTGTCAGCGACGAACGCCTCGAAAGCAGCCTTGGTGAAGACCACGTCGTCGGAGACAAGCACGTCGTAGGTGTTCAACTGGTCTGCGTACAGAACGTGAATACCTTCGAGGTTGCGCACGGAGAGTGCAGCAACATCGTTGGCGCGCTCGATCACGACGAGCAGGTTCTTGCGCTCGGAGACTGCACGCAGCGAAGCCAGTGCTTCCTTGGCGGACGGCTTGGTGCCGGCTACCAGTTCAGCGATGACGTGGATGCGGCCGTTGCGGGCGCGGTCAGACAGGGCGCCGCGGAGTGCAGCAGCCTTCATCTTCTTGGGGGTGCGCTGGCTGTAGTCACGAGGGGTCGGACCGTGGACAACGCCACCGCCGGTCATGTGAGGAGCACGGATTGAACCCTGACGGGCGCGGCCGGTGCCCTTCTGCTTGAACGGCTTGCGACCTGCACCGGAAACCTCGGCGCGGGTCTTCGTCTTGTGGGTACCCTGGCGTGCAGCAGCGAGCTGTGCGACGACGACCTGGTGCAGCAGCGGCACGTTGGTCTGGACGTCGAAGATCTCTGCAGGCAGGTCTACCTTGACAGTGCTAGTCATTTAACTAGGCTCCCTTCACGGCGGTGCGTACGAGTACGACCTGGCCGCGGGCACCGGGGACGGCACCCTTGATAAGGAGCAGCGACTTCTCAGCGTCAATGGCGTGAACCGTGAGGTTCAGCGTGGTGTGACGCTCGGCGCCCATGCGGCCGGCCATTTTCAGGCCCTTGAAGACGCGGCTCGGGGTGGATGCGCCACCGATGGAGCCAGGCTTACGGTGGTTCTTGTGGGCACCGTGGGAAGCGCCAACGCCGTGGAAGCCGTGACGCTTCATAACACCGGCAAAGCCCTTACCCTTGGAGGTGCCGACGACGTCGATCTTCTGGCCGGCTTCGAAGATCTCAACAGAGAGCTCCTGGCCCAGCTCGTAGGATGCGGCGTCTGCGGTACGCAGTTCGACGACGTGGCGGCGAGGAGTTACGCCAGCCTTTTCAAAGTGACCAGCCAGCGGCTTGGTGACCTTGCGGGGGTCGATCTGGCCGTAGCCGATCTGTACGGCGACGTAGCCATCTACCTCTGCGTTGCGCAGCTGGGTGATGACGTTCGAGTCAGCCTGGACAACAGTTACCGGGATGAGCTTGTTGTTCTCGTCCCAGACCTGGGTCATGCCGAGCTTCGTGCCCAGCAGGCCCTTTACGTTACGGGTTGCGGTCATAGTCTCTCAGCACCTCCCTAGAGCTTGATTTCGATGTTCACGTCGGCGGGCAGGTCGAGACGCATAAGCGAGTCAACAGCCTTCGGCGTGGGGTCGATGATGTCGATCAGACGCTTGTGAGTACGCATTTCGAAGTGCTCACGGCTGTCCTTGTACTTGTGAGGAGAGCGAATAACGCAGTAAACGTTCTTCTCCGTCGGCAGCGGCACCGGGCCGACTACCGTTGCGCCTGCGCGCGTGACCGTCTCAACGATCTTCCGCGCTGAAACATCAATGACCTCGTGGTCATATGACTTCAGCCGGATGCGGATTTTTTGTCCCGCCATGTCGCCTGACTCTCTTTCAGCTAGTGCTGCTCTAGTTAGGGCTGCTCTGTTTACTTACCTGTTGATGTGGCCGCCGAAGCGTTTGAGGATTTACCACCACACGCCGCACAAGCTGAATCCGGAGTAATCCGGGTTCCTCACCTTGTCGGCGCACCGACCCCCGCGGTCGGGCGTGTCGCGATTTCCACGCAAACTCGACCGCAATCATGGGGTTCAGGGTTATGTTTGGGCTTCAGCCTGGACCCTGACACCCGGCATTATCCGGATCGGGACACGAAGAAGCGCTTGAACAACTCATCCAGTATGGCGGAAATATGGTGTAAAGGCCAATCGACCCATAGGAGCCATTGCCCGGCCCCCATCCGGTGAGGATGATGGGGTCATGAACGCCCAGGATTCAGGCTCCGTGGAAGATCTCGCCGCCCGTCTCCGCCCGGGATTCACCCTGGGTGTCGCGGCCGCCGCATTCCAGATAGAGGGTTCGCTGACCGCCGATGGGCGTGGACCGTCCGGCTGGGATGCATTCTCTGAAAAGCCCGGGGCAATAGTCGACGGCGGCTCCCCCACCGTGGCGTGCGACCACTATAACCGTTCGGACGAAGACATCGCCTTGATGCAGGAGCTCGGAGTGGACTCCTACCGCTTCTCGCTCTCCTGGCCTCGCATCCAACCTGGCGGCAAGGGCGCCGTCAACCAGCGGGGGCTGGACTTCTATGATCGCCTGATCGACAAACTCCTTGCCGCAGGCATCTCCCCCATGGCCACGTTGTACCACTGGGACACCCCGCTGGAGTTGGAGCATGCCGGTGGGTGGATGAACCGGGACACTGCCGAACGTTTTGCTGTCTACTGCCAAGCCGCAGCCGAGCGCTTCGGGGACCGCGTTGAGCACTGGGTCACCATGAACGAGCCTGTGTCAGTTACCGTGCAGGGATACGCGCTGGGAGTGCATGCACCAGGCCGGCAGCTGCTTTTCGACTCCCTGCCTGCCGCACATCATCAACTGCTGGGACATGGAATGGCTGTCCAGGTCCTTCGAAGCGCAGGGGTCAAAGGACAGATTGGCGTGTCCAACATGCACTGCCCCGTTGAGCCCGCAAGCAACAGTCTCGGCGATCGGCTGATGGCGCAGGCCCTGGATCTGATCCTCAACCGCATCTATGCGGATGCGATACTGCTTGGCCAATACCCCAAGCCACCCCTGCCCATGAAACCGTGGTTCCGCTCGCTGGGTACAGTTCACGACGGCGACCTTGAACTGATCAGCCAAACCTTGGACTTCTATGGACTCAACTACTACTACCCGGTGAAGGCTGCGGCTGGCCCCGGTCCGGCGGAGATACCCACCGGAAGGTCGCCGGAGATGACCAAGGTTCCCTTCCACTTGGCCGCGTACCAGGAGTACGAGACAACCGGGTTCGGCTGGCCGGTTGCACCCGAGTACCTTGCGTTGCTGTTACGCGAAATGAAGGACCGGTACGGTGAAGCACTTCCTCCCATATACATCACCGAAGGCGGAGCCAGCTATCCCGAACCTGCCCACGTTGAGGGACCCGTCCAGGACACCAACCGCATCACCTACCTGGCTGAACACCTGGGCCATGCACTGACTGCAACCGGCCCTGGGGGCATCGCCGAGGATGTGGATCTACGCGGGTACTACGTCTGGACCTTGCTGGACAATTTTGAGTGGGCCGCAGGCTACTCGCAGCGATTCGGCCTGATCCATGTGGACTTCGAAACCCTGGAAAGGACACCCAAGGATTCGTTCTACTGGTACCGATCACTGGGCCGCGCACGTCACCGGCACATATAGCCCGCCTGAGTTAACTCAATTCTGCCGTTCTAACGCCGTCCTATTTGTTTTTGTTGGCGCGCCGAATCCGCTTTGCGCGTTCGATCTCGCCCTTAAAGTTCTTTCGACCCCACAACACGCCGCCGCCGATAGCCGCAATGACTGCCAGGAAAATCAGGAATTCCATGGTGCGCTCCTCTCCGTAGACTGCAACATTATCGGATTCCGTCATGGGTCCGCGCAGGAGGGACATCACTCGGATTTCCGCCCTCCTGCGGTCCGCCTGTATTGCTTGGCGGCTTCCGGTTCAAGCGCCACACAGCCAGCACAATCAGGCCCAGGGCGACGAGGGCCAGCATCGCAAAGGCATAGGATCGCAACGACCACATGATGCTCAGCGCAACGGCGATGGCACCCCACCAGACCAGTACCCGCTCGGCCAGCAAAAGGCCAGCGGCCAGTAGCAGGACATGTGCCACGAGTACGTACAGCTGCTGCGATGAGGTACCACCGACGATGGTTCCCAGGGACGTAAGAGACAGTCCGCCTGCTGCACTACAAAGCCGGATCAGGCCATCCGCCCGCTGCCCCTTCATGTAGCGCAGCCCTGCTATAACGGCACCAGCCATCACGTACCACTGCGCGGCCCAGAACCAATCAGGTTTGGATGCATCCACAAAGAGCACCGCCCGTTGGAGGGCTGCAACAGAGACCAGCCCTGCAACCTCAGCGGCCAACCATTTACCGTGCGGAACCTCAGCCACCACCAGCACCCCGGTGGCGACCACCAGGATAAACCCGACCATGGATGTTTCGTCACGCCCGAGTCCCACCGCCGCCGATGACGCAACCGCCAAGGCTGCAGCGGCAGCCAGGGAATTCCGCCGCCAGTCTTCGTCCCTCATGGCGGGTCCGCCGAAGGTCTTTAGCGAATAAAGGAGCACGGCGGTACCGACTCCGCCAATGAGCCAAACAGCGTAATCACTCCAGATGCCCGCAGGCAGTCCTTGGAGCAACCCGTCGACAGCAGGAATCGCCCCTACCAGTACCGCCGGAGCGGCTGCCGCGTAAAGGGCAGGCACTCGTTCAAAGTGTGAGGCTGCGAACAGAACACAGGCCAGGACCAACACAGACAGTCCGGTCAGGGAGTAGGAAACACCCAGTGTCAGGAAGCCGCCCGCCACGGTGAACGCAATGGCAGAGATGAGCCAGAACCACCTCTCCGCAGCACCCCTGACTGCACCGGCAGCCATCTTTTCCGGCCGGAGCACGGCTCTGGCGGCAATCATCGCCATAGCCAGCGTGAGCAAGACAACGGGTACTTGGGCCTTGTCCAGCAGCGGTTGGTGCAGCCACGTAGGTACAGGGAATGTGAGCGCGGGTCCGGCTGCGATGACTCCCGCCCCTATCGCCGCGACACCGAAGTATTGGGACCCGCGTGCACCGAGGACACGCCAGGTGACCGCAGCGGAAGCCGGGACCAGCGCCAACTGAAGCAGTACCACCCAGCGGCCGCCGCCGTCGTAATCTCCTGCGAGCAAGTACGCGAACGGCAGCAACAGTTGGGCAGCTAAGGTGGCCTGAACGGTTGCCTCTTGGAAAGCGACATCGACGCCGCGCCTACGCAGGAGCAAAGTGAGCACATGCTGCAATGCGAGCACCAAGGCCAAACTGATGGCCACTGCTGCCGGTGAGTCCGTAACATCGGCGACCGTCACAGCGATGAAGGCGCCCCCCAGCGCCCGTGCGGCCAGCAGGTATCCACCCCGGATCAATCGGCCGCTTACCACGCCCATCATGAAACCGCTGTAGGCAGCAAAGATGCCCAGCAGGATTTCGACGTCCCGGATATTCCCCAGCCGAAGAGCCACGAGCAGTACAAACGCCGCGGGAGCGAAGATCCAAGCTGCGGAGTGGCTTCGGAGAATGGCACTGACCAGGACGGCAGCAAGGGCAGTTGTTACGGCGGCAACACCCGGCTGCCAGCTGTCACGTACGCTCCACGCTCCAAACGCCATGGTGAACGTAAGGAAGGTGGTGGCCGCGGCCATGACGACGACCACAGCGCCGGCATCGAGTACGGACGCACGTGGGTAACGGCGTCGGTTGCCGGCATGCAGGGAAAGGAACAACTGGAGTGCAGCGGCAATGACCACCACAAGTCCTACAGCGGGAGTTTCAGCCGCGAGGCGAATGTTCCAGCCGTCGCGAGTTGCATCTCCATAGGCCGATGCGACCAACGCCGTGCCGGTTGCCCGAGCCAGCCACCAGTAGCACTGCCTGTGGAAGGAGGAAGGTATTCGGAGGGCCGTGACCACAAGGTAGGCAAACAACGCCAGAAGCACAGCATTTCCCAGCGTCCAGGACACGAATGCTGCTGCCATGCCACCGGCGATAACCGAAGATGCCGGAGCGATGACCTCAGCCACCGTGGGGCGCCACGCAACCTGGGCATCTGGCACCCGACGGGTTCCCGGAAACATCAGGAGGCCCGTGACCAAGCCCGCCGACAAGACGAGCAGGACAGCTGAAGCCACTGCCGGGTGTCCGGCACCGTCATCGAAGACTGGAAGGACAAGAAGCCCTGCCACCGCGATACCGCCGAAGCCGGCCACGGAAGCTTGCGGGGCCAACAGACGGACTCCCCCACGTTCTAGCCCGGCGCTCACAAGTTGCTGTACGGCGGCCACGGCCACCAGCGCTATCAGGGAGTAAGCAGTCCTGTCCGGATTTCCGGTCAGCATGCCTGCCACACCGGCGGGCGCTGCCAAGGTCAACGCAATCCGTCCCGCCAGAATCAAGTACTGGCGGGAAGTAACTGGCCTAATCGTCGCCCGCACGAACCAGTAAAGTGCGGCTGAAGCCAAGAGGGCCGCGACGGTCCATGCACCCAGCAGGCCACTGAGCGCACCGCTCACCCCGAGCACCACGGCCGGGGCGAACTCCATGCCTTGGCCCAGTTTCCAACCAACCACCATGGCGGTCAGCATTGTCACGGACAGGGGAACGTAGTTGGGAAGGTCGAACGCCCCGAACTCCAGCACAACAGTGAGTATGGCCGAGGCGATCAGTTGCAGGGCCACACAGGAGACGGCGTCATACCACCAGAAGCGCGGCAACAACTTTCGGCCGCCGAAGGCAACTGCCAGGGATTGAACACCGAGGCAGACTATTGCTGCCAACATCACGGAGCTCACGTCAGCGGTGATGTCCCATACCATCCCAAGGACGGCCAGTGTCAGCGCAGCCCTGGCAGCATAAAGATGCTGCATCCTGTAACGAGCCCGCGGAACGAAGAACATGACAGCAAAGTAGATGCCGCACATCAACATCACCCAGGTGTACTCGCCCTTCGACAAAAGCTGCGGAGTGAAGGTCACAGCAACGGCCACGAGGGGAACCAAGGAGGGGTGCAGCACCATCAGCGGACGGACATACAAGGGAGGCAGCCACTTGGGACGCAGCAGGGAGACAACAGTCAGGAGAATGGCCACGCCGATGAGTGCCGTGAAGTACCAGACCAAGGCGCCCCCAAGAACGGAGACACCGGACCACGCCGTTGAGACGACGAAACTCAGCGAGAGGAAAGCCAGGACCTTGTTGTCCAATTTCACTGCTGTGTAGGCATAAACAGCCGTGCCCAGCAACGACGTGACCAGCCACGCGGCAGGACCGTTGTGGAGAACGAAGTTGTACATGGCCAAGCCGGTCACGGGGATGAGCGCGAGGCCCGTTCCGACGAAGGCAACCGCAGCTGGTCGCAGGCGGGGAATGCGGGAATGGATCACCATACCCGACACGTAAAACAAGGCAGTGATGAACCAAATACCCACGAAGCGGAAGACCGCAGGGAGGCTAGTGCCCACGAACAACGCCCCTGCGGCTACCAGCAGGAGGCTGGCCACGTAAAGGGTGACGTTGATGTTCTGCTGGTCGCGCTTCGCCTTGCGGGCAGCGGCAGCTTCGGGGGTTTCCCGCACAACCGGAGGCTGCTGAGCAAGGAAAGGTGCCTGCGATTGAGGGCCAGGCTGCTGCGGGCCGGATCGCTGCGATGAAGGCGGGACGGCCTGCCGCGTTGAAAGCGGGACTCCCGGGCTGACGGGCTGCTGGGTAGGCGGTTGGAAATACTGCGCTTGGTTCGGCAAGGGATGCCGGACAGCTGGTGCTGGCATGGAGGGCTGGGCCGGCAAGGGGGGCTGCGTCGGCAAGCCTGCGGGCGACTGACTGTACGGCGGAGCCACAGGCGGGCTCACAGGGGACGGGATGACTGTCACGCTCGAAGGTCTGTCCGCAACCTGCACCTTGGCCGCAGCGTCCCGCCAACCAGCCAGGTGGCCGGCGAGGTACCCCGCTTGATATGCGGCGTGGTCCGGGTTGGAAGAAGCATCGGACGAGTGCCTCCGGCGGCCATTAGCCAACCCGACCGCAAAGCCAACCCCGCCGACGATGACGATGAGCAGCAGTAAGAGGAATGCAGTCATGGAAGCTCCTAGGTTACGCCGGACGCGGCCGCTGCGCGGCCTTTATCCATTCGATAGAGTAACTGTAGCAAAAAGAACCCCACCGCCGTAGCGGTGGGGTTCCCTTAGCTAACTACCGGCTGGGCCGGAGCGTCACCGATCTACAAGTAGAGACTACTTGATGATGCTGGTGACACGTCCCGAACCAACGGTGCGGCCGCCTTCGCGGATAGCGAAGCCGAGGCCCTCTTCCATAGCGATCGGCTGGATGAGCGCAACGGTCATCTCAGTGTTGTCGCCAGGCATAACCATTTCCGTGCCTTCCGGCAGGGTGATAACGCCGGTTACGTCCGTGGTACGGAAGTAGAACTGCGGGCGGTAGTTGGAGTAGAACGGGTTGTGACGTCCGCCTTCGTCCTTGGAAAGGATGTAGACGTTAGCCTCGAAGTCGGTGTGCGGGGTGATGGAACCCGGCTTGACGACAACCTGGCCACGCTCGACATCGTCGCGCTTCAGACCGCGGAGCAGGAGGCCACAGTTCTCGCCGGCCCATGCTTCGTCGAGCTGCTTGTGGAACATCTCGATACCGGTAACCGTGGTCTTCTGGATCGGGCGGATGCCGACGATCTCAACCTCGGAGTTGATGGCGAGGGTTCCACGCTCGGCGCGGCCCGTAACAACGGTGCCACGACCGGTGATCGTGAAGACGTCTTCGATCGGCATCAGGAACGGCTTGTCGCGGTCACGTACGGGGTCCGGAACGGACTCGTCGACAGCTGCCATCAGGTCCTGGACGGACTTGACCCAAACCGGGTCGCCTTCCAGCGCCTTGAGGCCGGAAACGCGAACAACCGGAGCCTCATCGCCATCGAAGCCCTGCGAGCTCAGGAGCTCACGAACTTCCATTTCGACGAGGTCGAGGAGTTCTTCGTCATCAACCATGTCGGACTTGTTCAGTGCGACCAGCAGGTAGGGAACACCAACCTGGCGGGCGAGCAGAACGTGCTCACGGGTCTGAGCCATCGGACCATCGGTTGCGGCAACCACGAGGATTGCGCCGTCCATCTGGGCAGCACCGGTGATCATGTTCTTGATGTAGTCAGCGTGACCCGGGGCGTCTACGTGTGCGTAGTGGCGCTTCTCGGTCTGGTACTCCACGTGGGAGATGTTGATGGTAATACCGCGCTGGCGCTCTTCCGGAGCAGAGTCGATCGACGCGAAGTCGCGCTGCTCGTTGAGATCCGGGTACTGGTCGTACAGCACCTTGGAAATGGCGGCAGTCAGCGTCGTCTTACCGTGGTCAACGTGACCAATGGTGCCGATGTTGACGTGCGGCTTAGTCCGCTCGAACTTTGCCTTTGCCACAGGTTCCTCCTAGAACGATTTCAAGTGAAGTGCTCCTCGGCCGCGCTTTTCGCGGCAGAAACTTTAGCAAGTCTACTTGGGGGCTTGGTTTTGGTGAAATTGCAGATTCAGGAACCAATGGTAGTTCCTCGAGCCTGTTTGCGCAGGGGCCGGGCCGCGGCTGTCGCCGCAGCCCCGCCTCAAGCGCTCAGATGCCTTCCCGATACCGGAATTGCATCCGTTACCGGGAGATTACTCGCCGCGGGTTTTCTGGATGATCTCGTCGGCTACTGCCTTGGGGACCTCCGCGTAGCTGTTGAACGTCATGGAGTACACAGCACGACCCTGGGTCTTGGACCGCAGGTCACCGATGTAGCCGAACATGCCGGACAGCGGAACGTGTGCACGGATAACCTTCACACCTGCTGCGTCTTCCATGGACTGCATCTGGCCACGACGGGCGTTCAGGTCACCAATAACATCACCCATGTATTCCTCAGGTGTGCGGACCTCAACATCCATCAGCGGTTCAAGCAGAACAGGGTTCGCCTTGCGTGCAGCTTCCTTGAAAGCCATACGGCCGGCGATCTTGAACGCCATTTCCGAGGAGTCAACGTCGTGGGACGCGCCATCAATCAGCGTGGCCTTGATGCCGACAACCGGGTAACCGGCCAGGACGCCGTCGTTCAGTGCATCCTGGATACCAGCGTCAACGGACGGGATGTACTCGCGGGGAACGCGGCCACCAGTGACCTTGTTCTCGAACGCGTACAGCTCGCCGGAAGCGGTGTCCATGGGCTCGATCGCAATCTGGATCTTTGCGAACTGACCCGAGCCACCGGTCTGCTTCTTGTGCGTGTAGTCAAGGCGCTCAACGGCGCGCTTGATGGTTTCGCGGTAAGCAACCTGCGGCTTGCCAACGTTTGCCTCGACCTTGAATTCGCGGCGCATGCGGTCCACCAGGATGTCCAAGTGAAGCTCGCCCATGCCGGCGATGATGGTCTGGCCCGTGTCTTCGTTGAGGGAGACCTGGAAGGTCGGGTCCTCAGCGGAGAGCTTCTGGATGGCCGTGGAGAGCTTCTCCTGGTCACCCTTGGTGTTGGGCTCGATGGCAACCGAGATCACGGGCTCCGGGAAGCTCATGGACTCGAGGACGATCTGGTTGTTGGCATCACACAGGGTGTCACCCGTAGTGGTGTCCTTCAGACCGATGGCTGCGTAGATGTGGCCGGCGGTAGCGCCCTCGACGGGCATTTCCTTGTTGGCGTGCATCTGGAACAGCTTGCCGATGCGTTCCTTCTTGCCCTTGGTGGAGTTAACCACCTGGGCGCCTGCCTCGACGTGACCGGAGTACACGCGGACGAAGGTCAGCTGACCGAAGAACGGGTGCGCAGCAATCTTGAAGGCAAGGGCCGAGAACGGCTCGTCTGCAGACGGCTTGCGGGTAAGTTCCTTCTCTTCGTCGCGGGGATCGTGACCGATCATCGGCGGGACGTCGAGCGGGTTCGGCAGGAAGTCAACAACGGCGTCAAGCATCGGCTGGACACCGCGGTTCTTGAAGGCAGAACCACAGAACACCGGGTAGAGCTCAGAGTTGATGGTCATCTTGCGGATGCCGGCTTTGATCTCTTCGAGGGTGAGTTCTTCACCTTCGAGGTACTTCTCCATCAGCTCTTCGGAAGCCTCGGCCACAGTCTCAACGAGCTGTGCACGGTACTCTTCGGCCTTGGCCTGGAGGTCCGCCGGAATTTCCTGCACTTCGTAGGAAGCGCCCATGGTGACGTCACCCTTTGCGTCGCCAGGCCAAACCAGGGCGCGCATTTCGAGGAGGTCAACAACACCGATGAAGTCGTTCTCGGCACCGATGGGCAGCTGCATAACCAGCGGCTTGGCACCAAGGCGGGAGATGATGGTGTCTACGGTGAAGTAGAAGTCAGCGCCCAGCTTGTCCATCTTGTTGACGAAGCAGATACGCGGAACGTTGTACTTATCAGCCTGGCGCCAAACAGTCTCGGACTGCGGCTCCACGCCTTCCTTGCCGTCGAACACTGCGACTGCACCGTCGAGGACGCGCAAGGAGCGCTCAACCTCAACCGTGAAGTCAACGTGGCCCGGGGTGTCGATGATGTTGATCTGGTTCTTGTCCCAGAAGCAAGTCACGGCGGCAGACGTGATGGTGATGCCGCGTTCCTTTTCCTGTTCCATCCAGTCAGTCGTCGAAGCGCCGTCGTGCGTCTCGCCGATCTTGTGGTTCACACCCGTGTAGAACAGGATGCGCTCGGTAGTGGTGGTCTTGCCGGCATCGATGTGGGCCATGATGCCGATGTTGCGGACCTTATTAAGGTCGGTAAGCACGTCCTGTGCCACGGGGTCTCCCTTTCGGATGGACTACACGTTCGCCGCCGGCTCAGTGAGCCGGCGGCGTCCGGAAAGTTTTTACCAGCGGTAGTGTGCGAAGGCCTTGTTGGACTCGGCCATCTTGTGGGTGTCTTCGCGACGCTTCACAGCGGCACCAAGACCATTGGAGGCATCCAGGATTTCGTTCTGGAGGCGCTCGGTCATGGTCTTCTCACGGCGGGCCTTGGAGTAGCCCACGAGCCAACGCAGAGCGAGGGCGGTGGAGCGACCCGGCTTGACCTCAACCGGAACCTGGTAGGTAGCGCCACCAACACGGCGTGAACGCACCTCGAGGGAAGGCTTGACGTTGTCCATGGCCTTCTTGAGAGCGGCAACGGGGTCGCCGCCGGACTTGGCACGTGCACCTTCGAGTGCGCCGTAAACGATGCGCTCTGCGGTGGACTTCTTGCCGTCGACAAGAACCTTGTTGATCAGCTGCGTGACCAACGGGGAGCCGTAAACGGGATCGGAAACTAGCGGCCGCTTAGGGGCCGGACCCTTGCGAGGCATATTACTTCTTCTCCATCTTTGCGCCGTAACGGCTGCGAGCCTGCTTGCGGTTCTTGACACCCTGGGTGTCGAGTGCGCCGCGGACGATCTTGTAGCGGACACCCGGAAGGTCCTTAACACGACCACCACGGACGAGCACGATGGAGTGCTCCTGGAGGTTGTGGCCAACACCGGGGATGTAGGCGGTAACTTCTACGCCACCGTTGAGGCGCACACGTGCCACCTTACGGAGAGCCGAGTTCGGCTTCTTGGGGGTGGTGGTGTAAACGCGGGTGCAAACACCGCGGCGCATCGGGCTGCCCTTCAGCGCGGGAGCCTTGGTCTTGGAGACCTTCGGCGTGCGGCCCTTGCGGACCAGCTGGTTAATCGTAGGCACTTTCGTGTTCTCCGTTGTTTGATCTCTGCCCCCACACACAGGCGCCAGCCAGTGTAAACGTGGGAACTTTGGCGTTGCTCGTGCAGCCGGCCGAAACTCCGGTAGGCGTGCAAAAGTGCGGCATTCGTTGCGCATGTTGCCCGCAACCCGGAAACAGGCTCCACCCAGCACCATGAGAACAAAACCAAAATGATGCTGCGGCGGCCTTCATCCACTGCCACACAGAACAATTACCAAAAGTCTAGCACGGCTTGATCTGGCGCCTTAATCGGGTGTATGGAGGACGACGGCGAAACCGGGCTGCCGCCGTCGTCCTCCACTCCCCCGGGTCATCGCGCGAAAAGCCGTCGTTAACGGGTCGGGCCCCGCACTCATGGAGTACGGGGCCCGACCTTTACAGCGTCAACTTACCGGTTCAGCGGAAGTCGTTGCCGAGGTCGTAGTCATCCAGCGGGATGGCGTGGAACTCGGGAGCGCCGTCGCCACCCAGGGCGTCATAGGAGAAGTCGGTGAAAGCGCTGGGGCCCGTGAACAGGCTTGCCTTTGCTTCTTCCGTCGGCTCCACAGTGACCTCTGTGTAGCGGGGCAGACCCGTACCAGCCGGGATGAGCTTACCGATGATGACGTTTTCCTTGAGGCCGAGCAGAGGATCGCTCTTGCCTTCCATGGCCGCCTGCGTCAGGACGCGGGTGGTTTCCTGGAAGGAAGCTGCGGACAGCCAGGACTCGGTAGCCAAGGAAGCCTTGGTGATACCCATGAGTTCCGGACGACCCGAAGCCGGGGCCTTGCCCTCGGACACGACGCGGCGGTTCTCGTCCTCGAAGCGGGCGCGCTCTGCAAGCTCACCGGGGAGCAGGTCGGAGTCGCCGGATTCGATGACGGTCACGCGGCGCAGCATCTGGCGGACGATAACCTCGACGTGCTTGTCGTGGATACCAATACCCTGGCTGCGGTAAACGCCCTGAACCTCGTCCACAAGGAACTTCTGTGCGGCACGGGGGCCCATGATGCGCAGAACCTGCTTCGGGTCCACCGGACCGTTGATCAGCTTCTGGCCGACGCTGACGTGCTCGCCATCCTCGATGAGGAGACGTGAACGGCGCAGCACCGGGTAGGCAATCTCTTCGGAACCATCGTCCGGAGTGATCACCAGGCGCATCTGGCGCTCGGACTCTTCGATGGTGATGCGGCCGGCTGCTTCAGCAATCGGGGCGACACCCTTCGGAGTACGGGCTTCGAAGAGCTCCTGGATACGGGGCAGACCCTGGGTGATGTCGTCGCCACCGCCGGCGGAAACAGCACCACCGGTGTGGAACGTACGCATAGTCAGCTGGGTACCGGGCTCACCGATGGACTGTGCGGCGATGATGCCCACGGCCTCGCCGATGTCCACGGTCTTGCCGGTGGCCAGCGAACGGCCGTAGCAAAGTGCACAGGTGCCCACCTTGGACTCACAAGTGAGTACGGAGCGGACCTTGACCTCGGTGATGCCTGCAGCCAGCAGCTGGTCGATAACGACGTCGCCGCAGTCAGTGCCGCCGGCAGCCAGGACGTTGCCCTGGGCATCGACGACGTCGACGGCCAGCGTACGTGCGTAGGCGCTGTTCTCCACGTTCTCGTCCAGGACGAGCTCACCGTTGGAATCCGGCACGGCGATCGGGGTGACCAGACCACGTTCGGTACCACAGTCCTCTTCGCGGACGATGACGTCCTGCGAAACGTCCACCAGACGACGGGTCAGGTAACCCGAGTTGGCGGTACGGAGAGCGGTATCGGCCAGACCCTTACGGGCACCGTGCGTGGCGATGAAGTATTCCAGAACCGACAGGCCCTCACGGTAGGAGGACTTGATCGGGCGAGGAATAATCTCACCCTTCGGGTTGGCCACAAGACCACGGATACCCGCGATCTGGCGGACCTGCATCCAGTTACCACGTGCACCGGAGGACACCATGCGGTTGATGGTGTTCATCGGGGACAGGCTGTCGCGCATCGCCTGGGCGATTTCGTTGGTTGCCTTGTTCCAGATTTCGATCAGTTCCTGGCGACGCTCGTCGTCGTCGATCAGGCCCTTGTCGTACTGGCCCTGGATCTTGGCAGCCATGTTCTCGTAACCGGCCAGGATGGCAGGCTTGGAAGTAGGCACCTCGATGTCGGAGATGGCAACCGTGACACCCGACCGGGTGGCCCAGTAGAAGCCGGCATCCTTCAGGTTATCCAGCGTGGCCGCGGTAACAACCTTCGGGTAGCGCTCGGCGAGGTCGTTGACGATCCGGGACAGTTCGCCCTTATCAGCAACAGCCTCGACCCACGGGTAATCCTCGGGCAACGTCTGGTTGAAGATGACCTGGCCCAGGGAGGTTTCAACGAGAGCCGGCTGACCGGGCTCCCAACCTTCCGGAGCTTCCCACCCTGCGTAAGGCACGAAGTCGTCCAGACGGATCTTCACCTGGGAGTTCAGGTGCAGATCACGGGCGTCGTACGCCATGATGGCTTCCGAAACCGAGGAGAAGATGCGGCCTTCGCCGGCGGAGCCGACGCGCTTGGTGGTCAGGTGGTAGAGACCGATGATCATATCCTGCGAAGGAAGGGTCACCGGACGGCCATCGGACGGCTTCAGGATGTTGTTCGAGGACAGCATCAGGATGCGTGCTTCTGCTTGGGCTTCCGGGCTCAGCGGCAGGTGTACTGCCATCTGGTCGCCGTCGAAGTCAGCGTTGAAAGCGCCACAAACCAGCGGGTGAAGCTGGATTGCCTTGCCTTCCACAAGCTGCGGTTCGAAGGCCTGGATGCCGAGGCGGTGCAGGGTAGGTGCACGGTTGAGCAGCACCGGGTGTTCGGTGATGATCTCTTCCAGCACGTCCCAAACCTGCGGACGGTAACGCTCAACCATGCGCTTTGCCGACTTGATGTTCTGAGCGTGGTTGAGGTCAACCAGGCGCTTCATCACGAACGGCTTGAAGAGCTCCAGGGCCATCTGCTTGGGCAGACCACACTGGTGCAGCTTCAGCTGCGGGCCAACAACGATGACCGAACGGCCGGAGTAGTCAACGCGCTTGCCGAGGAGGTTCTGGCGGAAACGACCCTGCTTGCCCTTGAGCATGTCGCTCAGGGACTTCAGCGGACGGTTGCCCGGACCCGTAACGGGACGGCCACGACGACCGTTGTCGAAGAGGCTGTCAACAGCTTCCTGAAGCATGCGCTTCTCGTTGTTGACGATGATCTCCGGAGCACCGAGGTCAAGCAGTCGCTTGAGTCGGTTGTTGCGGTTGATCACACGGCGGTAGAGGTCGTTGAGGTCGGAGGTCGCGAAGCGGCCACCGTCCAGCTGGACCATCGGGCGCAGTTCCGGCGGGATCACCGGGACGGCGTCGAGCACCATGCCGAGGGGGCTGTTGTTGGTGGTCAGGAACGCGTTGACAACCTTCAGGCGCTTCAGGGCACGCGTCTTACGCTGGCCCTTGCCGTTCTGGATGGTGTCGCGCAGTGACTCGGCTTCAGCCTGCATGTCAAAGGTCTCGAGGCGCTTCTTGATGGCCTCGGCACCCATGGAGCCCTCGAAGTACAGTCCGTAACGGTCGCGCAGTTCGCGGTAAAGGCCTTCGTCGCCTTCAAGGTCAGCGACCTTGAGGTTCTTGAAGCGGTCCCAAACCTGCTCGAGGCGCTCGATGTCGGCGTCGGCACGCTTGCGGACGTTCGCCATCTGGCGGTCAGCAGAGTCGCGGGCCTTCTTCTTGTCGGCAGCCTTGGCGCCTTCGCCTTCAAGACGGGCAAGCTCGTCTTCAAGGTCGCGGGCGATCGTGGCGATGTCGCTGTCGCGGTTGTCCACCATCTGCTTCTTCTCGAGGTCGTGCTCGACCTGGAGGTTCGGCAGCTCAGCGTGGCGGCTTTCGGTGTCAACGCTGGTGATCATGTAGGCAGCGAAGTAGATGACCTTCTCAAGGTCTTTCGGTGCCAGGTCCAAAAGGTAGCCCAAGCGCGAGGGAACGCCCTTGAAGTACCAGATGTGGGTTACAGGCGCGGCCAACTCGATGTGGCCCATGCGCTCACGACGCACCTTGGCGCGGGTGACTTCAACGCCACAACGCTCGCAAATGATGCCCTTGAAGCGGACGCGCTTGTACTTACCGCAGTAGCATTCCCAGTCGCGGGAAGGGCCGAAGATCTTCTCGCAGAAGAGGCCGTCCTTCTCGGGCTTGAGCGTGCGGTAGTTGATGGTTTCCGGCTTCTTGACCTCACCGTAAGACCATCCGCGGATGTCTTCCGCGGTGGCGAGGCCGATCTGCATGAGGCCGAAGGAGGATTCGCTGGACATATGGTCCCTGTTCTCTCTTGTTCTCTAAATTCTGAAGTCTTGGTTACGGGAAGAGGGAGTTGTTCCGACGGACAGTTGTTGAGGCTGCCCGCCGGAACAGCTGCTAGACCTCTTCTACGGAACTGGGCTCTGCACGAGACAGATCGATGCCCAGTTCTTCCGCAGCCGTGAAGACTGCGTCATCAGAGTCACGCATCTCGATCGTTGTTCCATCGGTGGAAAGAACTTCCACGTTCAGGCACAACGACTGCATTTCCTTGATCAAGACCTTGAAGGACTCGGGAACGCCAGGCTCAGGGATGTTCTCGCCCTTGACGATGGCTTCGTAGACCTTCACACGACCATGGATGTCATCCGACTTGATCGTGAGGAGTTCCTGAAGGGTGTAAGCGGCACCGTAAGCTTCGAGCGCCCACACTTCCATTTCACCGAAGCGCTGGCCACCGAACTGAGCCTTACCACCCAGCGGCTGCTGCGTGATCATGGAGTACGGGCCGGTGGAGCGCGCGTGGATCTTGTCGTCCACCAGGTGGTGGAGCTTCAGGATGTACATGTAACCGACGGAGATCGGGTCCGGGAACGGCTCGCCGGAGCGGCCGTCGAACAGACGGGTCTTGCCGGAGGAGTCGATCAGGCGGTCGCCGTCGCGGGTCACGTTGGTGGAGTCAAGCAGGCCCGTGATTTCTTCTTCGCGGGCGCCATCGAACACCGGGGTGGCAACGGTGGTCTGGCCGGTTTCACGGGGCAGGTTCGGGAGGTTCTTTACCCACTCCGGCTCGCCTTCGATCTTCCAACCGGTCTTGGCAACCCAACCGAGGTGGGTTTCCAAGACCTGGCCAACGTTCATTCGACCCGGAACACCAAGCGGGTTCAGGACGATGTCCACGGGGGTACCGTCTGCAAGGAAGGGCATGTCCTCGATCGGAAGGATCTTGGAGATAACACCCTTGTTGCCGTGACGGCCGGCGAGCTTGTCGCCGTCGGTGATCTTGCGCTTGGCCGCAACGTAGACGCGGACCAGCTGGTTCACGCCCGGGGGCAGTTCGTCGTCGTTGTCGCGGTCGAAGACGCGCACGCCGATGACCGTACCGGACTCGCCGTGGGGCACCTTCAGGGAGGTGTCGCGGACTTCGCGGGACTTCTCGCCGAAGATCGCGCGGAGAAGGCGCTCTTCCGGGGTCAGTTCGGTTTCACCCTTAGGGGTGACCTTTCCGACCAGGATGTCGCCGGCTTCAACCTCGGCACCAATGTGGATGATGCCACGCTCATCCAGGCCCGCAAGGACTTCCTCGGACACGTTGGGGATATCACGAGTGATTTCCTCGGCACCAAGCTTGGTGTCGCGGGCGTCAATTTCGTGCTCCTCGATGTGGATGGAGGAAAGTACATCCTCAGCAACAATGCGCTGGGAGAGGATGATGGCGTCCTCGAAGTTGTGGCCTTCCCATGACATGAATGCCACGAGCAGGTTCTTGCCAAGGGCGAGCTCGCCCTGGTCCGTTGCGGGACCATCAGCAATGATGCCGCCAACTTCCAGGCGCTGGCCTTCGCTGACCAATACGCGGTGGTTGTAGCAGTTGCCCTGGTTGGAACGGGCGAACTTGTTGATGCGGTAGTTCGTCTCGGTACCGTCGTCGTTGATCATGACAACCAGTTCGGCGGAAACCTCGGTGACCACACCTGCCTTCTTCGCGATGACAACGTCACCGGCGTCGACGGCTGCTGCGCGCTCCATGCCGGTGCCCACGAAAGGAGCCTCGGAACGGACCAGCGGCACGGCCTGGCGCTGCATGTTGGCACCCATGAGTGCACGGTTGGCATCGTCATGCTCAAGGAACGGGATCAGGGCGGTTGCCACGGACACCATCTGGCGCGGGGAAACGTCCATGAACTGAACCTCGGCAGCGGGAACCAGAACGGGCTCGCCTCCACCACCGCGGGCACGGACAAGAACGGTATCTTCCGCGAACTTCTTGTCAGCATCCAGCGGAGCGTTGGCCTGTGCGATCAGGACCTCCGCTTCGTCGTCAGCAGTCAGGTACTGGACTTCGTCGGAAACGACGCCCTCGGAGACCAGGCGGTACGGCGTCTCGATGAAGCCGAACGGGTTGATGCGGCCGTAGGATGCCAACGAACCAATCAGACCAATGTTCGGGCCTTCAGGAGTTTCGATGGGGCACATACGTCCGTAGTGGGACGGGTGAACGTCTCGAACTTCCATGCCTGCACGGTCACGGGACAGACCACCCGGGCCAAGCGCGGACAAGCGGCGCTTGTGGGTCAGACCCGAGAGCGGGTTGTTCTGGTCCATGAACTGCGACAGCTGGGAAGTTCCGAAGAACTCCTTGATGGCTGCCACGACGGGACGGATGTTGATCAGTGTCTGCGGCGTGATGGCCTCGACGTCCTGCGTGGTCATGCGTTCGCGGACGACGCGTTCCATGCGGGAGAGGCCGGTGCGGACCTGGTTCTCGATCAGTTCGCCCACGGCGCGGATGCGACGGTTGCCGAAGTGGTCGATGTCATCGACGTCGACGCGAAGCTCGTGGTCTTCGCCGTCGCGCTTGCCCATGAGGGTCTTCTCGCCGGCGTGAAGCGCAACGAGGAACTTAATCATGGCAACGATGTCTTCAACGTGCAGGACCGAAGCTTCCTTGTCGCCAAGGGAGCGGTCGATGCCGAGCTTGCGGTTGATCTTGTAACGGCCAACCTTGGCAAGATCGTAGCGCTTGGCGTTGAAGTAAAGGTTGTCCAGCAGGGACTGGGCAGCCTCAACTGTGGGCGGCTCGCCCGGACGCAGCTTGCGGTAGATGTCCAGAAGCGCGTCTTCGCGAGTCTCGGTGGCGTCCTTCTCCAGCGTTGCACGCATGGAGTCGTACTGGCCGAACTCTTCCAGGATCTGGCCTTCGGTCCAGCCAAGGGCCTTCAGGAGAACCGTGACCGACTGCTTGCGCTTGCGGTCGAGGCGAACGCCGACCTGATCGCGCTTGTCGATTTCGAGTTCGAACCATGCGCCACGCGACGGGATGATCTTCGCAGTGAAGATGTCCTTGTCACTGGTCTTGTCAGCGGTGCGCTCAAAGTAAGCGCCCGGCGAACGGACCAGCTGGGAGACAACGACGCGCTCGGTGCCGTTGACGACGAACGTTCCCTTTTCAGTCATGAGGGGGAAGTCGCCCATGAACACGGTCTGCTGCTTGATTTCGCCCGTGTTGTTGTTCATGAACTCGGCCTTGACATACAGCGGGGCCGAGTAGGTGGCGTCACGGTCTTTACATTCGGCCATGGTGTACTTCGGGTCAGCGAACTCCGGCTCGGAGAAGCTCAGGGACATAGTGCCCTGGAAGTCCTCGATGGGGGAGATCTCTTCGAAGATGTCGGCAAGTCCGGAGGTGGTGGCGACGCTGAGGTCGCCCTCCTCGACAGCCTTCGCTACCCGCGCCTGCCAGCGTTCGTTTCCGACCAGCCAGTCAAAGCTGTCCGTCTGCAGGGCGAGAAGATTCGGAACATCAAGTGGTTCGTGAATCTTTGCGAATGAGAGGCGGCGGGTGGCACCATCGGTGCTTGCCGTGTTAGCGGTTTCGTTATTAGAGGTGCTCGAGGCGACCAAGAGGGATCCTTCCACAGACCTTCAGGCGTTTTCAGATCTCCCCCGTTTGCATCCTGCAGAGTGCTCCGCAGGATACTTGTTCCGGTTCCGCTATATGACCCGGACCCAGTCCGCTTATGACAGTGCACGTTTCGGAACGGCACGTCAATGACGCAGCTGAGAGGTAAAGCCCACCGCTATATGAAGGCTGAAGGTTAACAGGGAAGACGCAAATATCTACGATACGGCAAAGCAGCCTTTCTGTCTACCCCAGATCGTCCGTGATTGCAAGCACGGTTGCTGCAGGCACCAATGCCCGGTCAGGTACGTGAGGAATGGGCGGAACGGCACAATTGTTGAAGAGGTAGGCTGGCGCGCGCTCCGCGATAGCCTTGCTACACCACTCCCGGATCGGAAGAGAGACCATGAACAACTCCGCTGACGACAATGATGTTGTCATCCTTGCTGCTTCCCGTACACCACAGGGTCGGCTCAACGGGCAATTGGCGGGCTTCACCGCCGTCGACCTCGGTGCTCATGCCATAACTGCCGCACTCGCGGCCAGCGGTGTCAAGGCCGAGCAAGTGGACGCCGTCATCATGGGCCAGGTCCTCCAGGCCGGCGCGGGCCAGAATCCCGCCCGGCAGAGCGCCATCGCCGCGGGCGTCGGTTGGAACATCCCTGCCGTCACGATCAACAAGGTGTGCCTATCCGGCCTCACAGCCGTCATTGATGCAGCACGCATGATCCGCAGCGGTGATGCCACAGTAGTGGTTGCCGGAGGCCAGGAATCCATGACCCGCGCGCCGCACCTGCTCCCGGGATCCCGCCAGGGCTGGACTTACGGAGCCATCCAGGCCCTGGATGTCGCCGCTCACGACGGCCTCACCGATGCTTTCGACGGACAATCCATGGGGTTGTCCACGGAAACGAAGAACGTCACGCTCGGCATCGACCGCAAGGCCCAGGACGAAGTTGCAGTAGCCTCCCACCAGCGGGCTGCAGCCGCTATCGCGGACGGGACTTTCGACGTCGAAATCGCTCCGGTCAGCGTCAAGCAGCGCAAGGGCGATCCCCTGGTGCTCACCGCCGATGAAGGCGTCAGGCCCAACACCTCATTGGAGACGCTGGCGCCACTCAAGGCTGCTTTCGCTACCGACGGCACCATCACCGCCGGCAACTCCTCTCCCCTGTCCGACGGCGCCTCCGCACTGGTGTTGACCAGTCGCCGGTTCGCCAAGGACAACGGGCTGGACTACCTGGCTGTGGTCGGCAAGCCCGGGCAGGTTGCAGGGCCCGACAACTCGCTGCACTCCCAGCCATCGAACGCCATTGCGCAGGCCTTGAAGCGCGCCGGCTGGACGGCGGAGGACCTGGACTTCATCGAAATCAACGAGGCCTTCGGTTCGGTGGCCGTCCAGTCCCTCAAGGATCTCCGCTACCCACTGGAGAAATGCAACATCCACGGCGGTGCCATTGCCCTGGGCCACCCCATCGGGGCGTCCGGAGCACGGCTCGCGTTGCACGCGGCACACGAGCTCAAGCGCAGGGGAACCGGAAAAGCCGCTGTCTCCTTGTGCGGAGGCGGAGGCCAGGGTGAAGCCCTCCTCCTGTACCGCGACTGATGACTGAGGAATGGGCTGCATCCAAAACGGGTGGTGCCGGGAGATTTTTGTCAGACGCCGCCGCGCGCGGCCTGGACGTTGACGTCGTCGAGCGTCCGGCTGCCCGCAGCCTGGAAGAGGCTGCCGACATCCTGGGCATCAGCCCCGCGGACATTGTGAAGTCGTTGGTGGTCAAGCATCGCGATGGCAGCTTCCTTTTCGCGCTCATTCCGGGAGACCGGCAGATCTCCTGGCCCAAACTGCGAGCCTTGGTAGGGGTCAATAAACTCTCGCTCCCCCACGCCGACGTCGCCTTGGCCGCCACCGGCTATGAGCGTGGAACCATCACTCCGCTGGGCAGCACCACCCCGTGGCCTGTCTATGCCGATGCCACCATTACCGGGCGCCGCATCTCCATGGGTGCCGGGGCACACGGCCGGAGCGCGTTCGTGGACGCGGATGCACTGATCGCCGCCCTGGGTGCGGTAGTAGCTGACATCAGCGAACCCAACTAAGTAGCAGTTGAGGCCGTTTTGAGAGCCCAAAACGGCCTCAACTGCTACCTACTTGGGTGCCCGAAGCCTTGGGTGTGTTAACGCAGGAAGCCCCGCCCGGCGAACCGGACGGGGCTTCCACAAGCAAGACGAGTTACTTGAGGGTAACCGTGGCGCCAGCTTCTTCGAGCTGAGCCTTTGCCTTCTCGGCAGCTTCCTTGGTGGCGCCTTCGAGAACAGCCTTCGGTGCGCTGTCAACCAGGTCCTTGGCTTCCTTGAGGCCGAGGGAGGTGATGGCGCGAACTTCCTTGATCACTGCGATCTTCTTGTCGCCAGCAGCTTCGAGAACGACGTCGAATTCGGTCTTCTCTTCAGCAGCTTCAGCAGCACCGCCGGCAGCGGGGCCAGCAACTGCAACAGCAGCAGCCGTAACTTCGAAGGTCTCTTCGAAGAGCTTGACGAACTCGGAGAGCTCGATGATGGTCAGTTCCTTGAAAGCTTCAATGAGCTCTTCGTTGCTGAGCTTCGCCATGGTGGCGTCCTTCCATTAGTTGGTACAGATCCGGGCTAAGCCTGTCCATGCACCAGAGTTTGATTGAGGGGAGAACTTAGTTCTCTTCGGTTGCAGCTTCAGCGGCTTCGGCCGGAGCCGCAACCTCTTCAGCAGCAGCCTCTTCAGCGGCCGGGGCTTCTTCAGCGGCCGGTGCAGATGCGCCGCCCTCTTCTTCAAGCTTGAGGCGCAGAGCGTCGATGATGCGTGCAGCAGCGGATGCGGGAGCCTTGAGGACACCAGCAACACGTGCAAGCTGCAGCTCGCGGGACTCGAGGGCTGCCAGTGCGGCAACTCCTGCTGCGTCCAATGCCTTGCCTTCGAAGACGCCGGTCTTGATAACCAGCTGCTTGTTGGCCTTGGCAAAGTCCGTCAGGCTCTTGGCAGCAGCAACAGCGTCACCCTTGATGAAGGCGATTGCAGTAGGGCCGGCGAGCTGATCGTTGAATGCTTCAACTCCAGCTTCCTTGGCTGCAATGGCACTCAGGGTGTTCTTGACGACCGAGAACTTGGTGTCCTGGCCGAGCGCAACACGCAGTTCCTTGAGCTGTGCAACAGTGAGCCCGCGGTATTCGGTCAGGACAGCCGCGTTCGATTCCTTGAAATCGTTGGTGATCTCTGCAACTGCGGAGATCTTGCTAGGCGTTGTCATAACCCTCCTTCCGGGGAATAAAGCCGGTCTTCCGGGTCCCCGCTCACGAGAGCTAAAACTAAAAACGCCCCGCGCAGATGCACGGGGCTTGGCTCAACACAGTTTGATCCGTGGAGACTTGCTTCGTTCACCTGCGCCGGCCGCCCTATGTTCAGGGTCCTTCGTCAAGGAATTCACTTTTACCTCAAGGGCGCAGCTACAGAATTGAGCTGTGCTCGAAAGAGTGGATTCCCATCAACCGACGGTCTTTGGTACTTCAAGGTTACGGGAGAGTGTTCGGCAAACCAAATCGGCCCTGCCTAGTCTGACGAAGTAGCCCCTGCGAGCCTGCCCGGAAGCTCCTTCTGCCACAGTCCGGTGACACCCGCGGTGGTAAATCCCAACTGCTTGTTCACGGTCAGGAGATACCTGTTCTCCGGGGCGTTCCAGGTATAGATGACCCGGGCGTCCGGAAACTGCTCGCTCAGCCGTTCCATGTTGGCAACCTTGATCAACAGGCCGAGCTTGTTGCCCCGATGGTCCTGAAGAACCAAAGTATCGTCTTGGAAAACCACATCCTGGCGGTGCGCGAGGACGCTGATGGTTGTCAGGCCAACCAGCCGTCCGCTTTCCACATGCTCGACGGCGGTCACCACCGTCCGCCGGCCCTGCGCCAAGGCCGCATCCTCGGTTTCGCGGAGTACCGTTGCGTCGAAGACCATTCCGCTCGCCTCCACTTCAGGCGCGTCTTCATCTCCTTTGTCACGGACTACCTCGCCAGCAGCGTTCTCCAGGGCGGCCACAGCTTCCAGCCAGGCCTCGGGACAACGGTCAGTCCAGTGGTGCAGGGTGTACCGGCCGCCATTGGCTTCCTCGGCTTCAAGCTGAAGGTCCCCCACGAGCTTGGAATCCAAGGGCAGCACGCATGAACTGAACTGTTCTATGTGCTGAAGGGTGTACCCGGCCCGTTTGGCGAAGTCCACCTCCCTGCTGCTCTCAGGAACAAAGCCGGCGCCGCTGCCCGGGATCAATTGATCCTCGGGTATCTCAGTGAGCGACGTTGCCGGGTGGTTGGTATCCACCAGCGCCATGGTGCGTCCCTCAGCCCGTGCGAGCTGCTCCGCTGCCTCCAGCAACTGACGGCCAACACCTTGCCCCTGGAATTCGGGAAGGATGTCCAGGGTGAACTCGGCAAGGTCCAGATTGTCCGCCAACGGCAAGGCGATATCCACTGTGCCCACAATGACGCCCTCCACCTTTGCCACCAAAATGATCTGGCGCTCGTAGGGATCGGAAAACTCCAACAGCTTTTCCAAAGGCGTATAGGCGAGGTCGTCACTCCCCCACGTCTCCATGCGTACCCGGCGTCCAACTTCAACGGCGTCCAGGAAATCAGCGGCGTCGGGGCTGTCCAAGGTGTCAGGCACCCATAGCTGCTCGACTTGAACGGTCTTCGCCTCGTCTACAGTCATTCCAGCCGTTTCTGCCATTCGCCGTCAAAGCCGGAGGGCTTGAATCCTAGTGCGATATTTATGGCCAGCATATGCCGGTTTTCATTGGCGTTCCATGTCATAACGGACGTGGCGCTGGGCCATAGCTCGTGAATACGGCGAAGATTGGCAATCTTGACCAGCATGCCAAGGCGGTGTTCGCGGTGCCCCGGGGCAACCAACGTGTCCTCTTGATAGACCATGCCCGGGGTAGCCTCGCGATGGGTGAGTATGGTGTATGCCGCCAACTCCCCCGTGGCGTCGTGCCGGGCAACAGCCGCCGTGGAAGCAACGCCGCCTGCCAGCCACGTGGATTCCTCGAGACGGACGCGGTTGGCATCCCAGTCCTCGCCCTCCCAGCCAAGGCCTGCGATGGGCACCTCGGTGCTCATGAGGCTTTTGAGCTTCGCGAACACATCCACTAGCTCCTCAGGGCAGCGGTCCTGCCACCCGATGAGGCTGTAGCCGGCTGCCCGGTTTGTTGCCTGCTCTTCAAGGTCCTGCAGGAGCGCTTCTTCGACCGGGAGGGGCAGCGTGCTGTTGGTTTCGACCTGCTCCAGGGAATACCCGTGATGGAGGGCAAAGCGGGTGGAGGCGGAATCCATTGGGACGCCACCCGTGCCTGACTTTGCCCCCAACAACTCAACGCCCGGGTTGATGAGCCGGATTGGCTCCGCGCAAAACGCGTCAAAGGACACGCGGTCCCGCTCACGGGCCACTTGCTCCAGCACCCCGAGGACCCTCGTCCCAATACCGCGCCGACGATAGGCAGCGTCAACCAGGACGTCCACACCCGCCGTCGTCGTGTTTTCGCTCAGCGGTAAGGTCAGGGTGCCGCTGCCCACCACTGTTCCATCGAGGCGTGCCAGGAAAACATACCGTTCTTCGTATTCATTGCCCTGCCAGAAGAGGACAGCCTCAGCCAGAGTGGAGCACCGGTCCAGATTGCCCCAGAGATCCATGTGGTGGGCAACTTCCAGGTCATGGAAGGCACGGAAGTCGGGCTCGCCATGCGCGTCGGGGCCTTTCGGGACCGGGATACGCTCCACGGACAACCCGGAGATGGCGGAAGAGTTCGACGTCGGCACGCACCACAGCCTACGGCTCTCCCCCGTTGGTGAACAGGGAAAAGGGCAAGAAAAAGGACCGCCCGGCAAAGCCGGACGGTCCTTTATCAGAGCAAGTGCTCGCGAAGCTTACGCGTCGACGAGGACCTTGGTGACGTTCGGGTCAACGGTGATGCCCGGACCGAACGTGGTGGCAACGGTAGCCTTCTGGATGTAGCGGCCCTTGGAAGCGGACGGCTTCAAGCGAAGCACCTCTTCCAGTGCTGCTGCGTAGTTCTCAGCCAGCTTGTTGACGTCGAAGGACACCTTGCCGATGATGAAGTGCAGGTTGGAGTGCTTGTCGACGCGGAAGTCGATCTTGCCACCCTTGATGTCGTTGACAGCCTTGGTGACATCCGGGGTAACCGTACCGGTCTTCGGGTTCGGCATCAGGTTACGCGGGCCGAGGACCTTACCGAGGCGGCCAACCTTGCCCATGAGGTCAGGGGTTGCCACTGCGGCGTCGAAGTCGGTCCAGCCGGCTGCGATCTTTTCGATCAGGTCATCGGAACCAACGAAGTCGGCGCCGGCAGCGATAGCTGCTTCAGCCTTGTCGCCGGTTGCGAAGACGAGGACGCGGGCGGTCTTACCGGTGCCGTGGGGCAGGTTGACGGTGCCACGAACCATCTGGTCAGCCTTACGCGGGTCAACACCCAGGCGGAAAGCGACCTCAACGGTTGCGTCGAACTTGGAAGGATTGGTGTCCTTCGCGAGGGTGATGGCCTCGATCGGGGCGTAGACCTTGTCTGCCTCGATCTTGGCTACGGCTGCCTCATATGCTTTGCTGCGCTTTGCCATGCTGCTATTTCTCCTTGTGCAGTTGTGGTCTGCGGACCGCGCTGGGCCCTGCCACAAGTCGTGGATCCGGCAAGGATCCTGCGACATTTCAATGTTTCAGATGCCGGTTGCCCGGCGGGTGAAGGCCACCAGGGCCTTCGAAGGTTACTAGCCTTCTACTGTGATGCCCATGGAACGGGCGGTGCCTGCGATGATCAGGGCAGCTGCCTTGATGTCGTTGGCGTTGAGGTCTTCCATCTTGGTGGAAGCAATTTCCTCGACCTGTGCCTGGGTCAGCTTGGCAACCTTGACGGTGTGCGGGGTAGCTGAACCCTTGGCGACGCCTGCAGCCTTCTTGATGAGCTCTGCAGCCGGCGGGGTCTTGGTGATGAAGGTGAAGGAACGGTCTTCGTAAACCGTGATTTCAACCGGGATAACGTTTCCGCGCTGGGATTCCGTTGCAGCGTTGTACGCCTTGCAGAATTCCATGATGTTGACACCGTGCTGGCCAAGCGCAGGACCGATCGGCGGAGCCGGGTTAGCGGCACCTGCCTGGATCTGCAGCTTGATGAGGCCGGTGACCTTCTTCTTGGGAGCCAATGTAGGGTCCTTCTCTCAATAGCTTCCTGGGACACAGGAGCGCGTCCCAGGTTGGTGGTCGCCATGGCGAGGCGACCGGCCGCTCCCGAACTGCTAAGCAGGCAGGACTGGAGCGAAATTTTGGAATCAGCTAGATCTTGGTGACCTGGTTGAATGCGAGCGTCACCGGGGTTTCGCGCTCGAAGATCGAGACCAGAACCACGAGGGTCTGGGACTCGGGCTTGATCTCGGAGATCGTAGCCGGGAGGGTCTCGAACGGACCTTCCTTGACGATGACCGACTCGCCGACCTCGAAGTCGACGGCCACGGGAGCCTGGTTCTGCTTGTTGACGGGCTTGCCCTGCTCTGCCTGCTCTTCTTCGAAGACCGGGGCGAGCATGGAGAAGACCTCATCGAGCCGCAGCGGGACGGGGTTGTGGGCATTGCCCACGAAGCCGGTGACACCCGGCGTGTGGCGAACGGCGCCCCAGGAAGCGTCGGTCAGGTCCATGCGGACGAGGACGTAGCCGGGAATGCGCACGCGGTTGATGACCTTGCGCTGCGCGTTCTTGATCTCAACGACCTCTTCCATGGGCACCTGAATCTCGAAGATGTAATCTTCCATGTCCAGGGTCTGGATGCGGGTCTCAAGGTTGGCCTTCACGCGGTTCTCGTAACCGGCGTAGGAGTGGATGACGTACCAGTCACCTTCCTGGCGGCGCAGCTTGGCCTTGAACTCCTCAGCCGGATCGGCCGGTGCTGCAGCAGCAGCGGCTGCCAGGTCGTCGCCGTCGGACTCTTCCTCGTCGCCGGCAACCTCGTCCGACGCGTCATCAGACTCGTCGTCCACGTCAGCTTCGAAGTCCTCTTCGGAATCGTCGGCGTCGGCAGATTCGGGCGCAGCGGAATCAACCTCGGACTCTTCCACAGCCTCAGCTGCGGCGCCCTCAGTTTCTTCCAGCTCAGTCTCGTTTACCTCGAGCTCCTGCTCAGACACTTGGTCTCCTGCTTCCTCATTGCCTAACATGCCTATTTAAATGGCTCAATTCCGCAAACCCCGCGAAATCCCTGAGCTAACAAGGAATTTCACACAGTTTGCGGACAGATCCGCTTAGCGGTCCGTGACGCCTGTCCCACCGAAGACCCAACTGGCTCCCGTCCCGAAGGCGATGTCCAGCAGGCTGACGATGAGCATCATGATGGCCACGAACACCAGCACCACGAGCGTGTAATTGATCAGTTCCTTGCGGGTGGGCGCAACGACCTTCTTCAGTTCACCAATTACCTGGCGGACGAAGAGTGCAATACGGGCGAAGAAGCCGCGATCGGCTTTCTTGGCGGGACGGCCCTTCGAGCTGCTGGCAGCTGTTTCGGTCACCTGGTCCTCACTCACCTTGCAAAGTCGTTGACCCGACTCTGATCAGAGCCATGGTTGCTGCGCGTGCCCCGGCGTTTCCGCCGGAACAGCTTGCGCAGGGCAGACAGGACTCGAACCTGCAACCTGCGGTTTTGGAGACCGCTGCGCTACCAATTGCGCCACTACCCTATGGATCGAATCCATGTTTCAGGCCGCACTTCAGCCTGTGGTGCTTTTCAACACCGGTGAACCAGTCTACGCAAGAATTTCGCGATAGTCGAACCGGCCCGATTCCGGACCTCCCAGCACTAAAAGCCTGTGACCAGCATTATCAGTCACAAAGTTCTGCAGGCACCCGGGAGCTCCGCAGAACAGCATAAGGTAGTTTACGTCGAATCCCATCATCCAGCCCTCGAGCTGCCTGCGAAGAACGGTACATAGATGTCTGCCGGAACAACTACCGCCCGCATTTCACAGCGAATCTCCGCCATTGCAGAATCCGCCACCCTTGCCGTTGACGCCAAGGCCAAGGCACTGAAGGCCGCGGGACGTCCCGTGATCGGTTTCGGTGCCGGCGAACCTGATTTTCCCACCCCGGACTACATCGTCCAGGCCGCCATTGAGGCGGCAGGCCAGCCGAAGTACCACCGCTACTCCCCCGCAGGTGGCCTGCCCGAACTGAAGAAGGCCATCGCGGAGAAGACGCTGCGGGACTCCGGCTACCAGGTTGACCCTTCCCAAGTCCTGGTGACCAACGGAGGCAAGCAGGCCGTCTACAACACGTTCGCAACCCTCGTGGACCCGGGCGACGAAGTCATCATCCCCACGCCCTTCTGGACCACGTACCCGGAAGCCATCCGCCTCGCCGGCGGCGTGCCCGTTGAGGTCTTCGCCGGACCGGAACAGGGCTACCTGGTCACTGTCGAGCAGCTTGAGGCCGCTGTAACGGACAGGACCAAGATCCTGTTGTTCGTTTCCCCGTCCAACCCCACAGGCGCTGTTTACAGCCCCGAGCAGGTTGCGGAGATCGGAAAGTGGGCCGCGTCCAAGGGGCTCTGGGTTGTCACTGACGAGATCTACGAGCACCTGACCTACGACGGCGTCGAGTTCACCTCCATCGCCACTGCAGCACCGGAACTGGGCGACAAAGTTGTCATCCTCAACGGCGTTGCCAAGACCTACGCCATGACCGGTTGGCGCGTTGGCTGGATGATCGGCCCTGCAGACGTCATCAAGGCCGCCACCAACCTGCAGTCCCACGCGACGTCCAACGTCTCCAACATCATGCAGGTCGCAGCCGCAGCAGCCCTCACGGGTCCGCTGACCGCCGTCGACGAGATGAAAGTTGCATTCGACCGCCGCCGCAAGGCGATTGTCGCTGGCCTGAACGCGATCGATGGCGTTGAATGCCCGACGCCGACCGGCGCCTTCTACGTCTACGCGGACGTCCGCGGCCTGCTGGGTAAGGAATTCGAGACCTCCAACGGTCCCGTCCGCCCGTCCACCTCTGCGGAACTCGCCACGCTCATCCTCGACGAAGTCGAAGTTGCCATTGTTCCGGGCGAGGCCTTCGGTCCTTCCGGCTACGTGCGCCTGTCCTACGCACTCGGCGATGACGACCTCGCCGAGGGTGTCCGCCGCATCCAGGAGTTCCTGGGCAAGGCCAAGTAGCAACCAGCCAAAGCAAACGCTCTTCCACCTATGACAGGTGGAAGAGCGTTTCCGTTTAAGGCGAGGGAAGTGAAAGAGCGATCGGGAAAACCCGACGGGACGTGAGAGAGCGTTAGAGAAGGCGACGCTCGGCTGCCCACTTGGTGAGTTCGTGGCGGCTGGACAGCTGGAGCTTCCTCAGCACTGCCGACACATGCGTTTCCACCGTCTTGATGGAGATGAACAGTTCCTTGGCCACCTCCTTGTAGCTGTAACCCCGGGCAATGAGCCGCATGACTTCGAGTTCGCGGGCAGAGAGCTTGTCCAATTCGTCATCGGCAATGTCAGCGGGAGCGGTTCCGAAAGCGTCCAGCACAAAGCCCGCCAAGCGAGGTGAGAAGACGGCATCGCCATCGGCCACGCGAATAACGGCGTCGGAAATCTCCTTGCCGGAGATGGTCTTGGTGACGTACCCACGTGCTCCGGCCCGGATGACCGACACCACGTCCTCCGCGGCGTCGGACACGCTCAGGGCCAGGAAGCTGGTGGTGCCGAGCAAAGCGCCGGAGCCCGCAATGACTTCACGTCCGCCACCACCCAGTCCGCCTGGCAGATGCACGTCCAGGAGCACTACTTCAGGGCGGGTCCCGGCTATGACGGCAATGGCCTGTTCCACTGTGCCGGCCTCGCCCACCACATCCATGCGTTCGTCGAGGTCCGCCTTCAAACCGGAGCGGAAGATGGTGTGGTCGTCCACGATGACCACGCGCACCCTGCGTCCGGCACCACTTTCAGGGCTGTTGTTCATTGCTTCGCTTCTCCATTCCGCTGCTCGCTGGCGTCCGGACCTATTGATGGAAGGGCCAATCGGACTTCCGTTCCATCACTGTTGCTGTTGATGACCGCCGTGCCGCCGTGCCGTTTCATCCGGCCGATGATCGACTCCTTAACGCCCAGCCTGTCATCCGGGACAGCATCAGGGTCGAAGCCCGGGCCGCGGTCCTTGATGAAGATCTCCGTACTACCGGCAGTGCTCTCCAAGTACACGGACACTGTCCCGCCACCATGTCGGGCGGCGTTGAGCATGGCTTCCCTGGCCGCCTGGACCAAGGCCTCGTGCCGGTCCGTCATGTCGGTGTCCCCTACAGTGACTACCTCCACGGCATGCCCATGGGAGTCCTCCACTTCCGCCGCGACAGCCTTGATCCTGTCCGCCAAAAGGCCCGATTCCTTGGCAGGATCGCTGAACAGCCAGGACCGAAGTTCGCGTTCCTGGGCCCTTGCGAGCCGGATGACGTCCTGCTCGGATCCCGCCCGGCGCTGGATGAGTGCCAAGGTCTGAAGGACGGAATCGTGCAAGTGGGCAGCGATCTCCGCGCGTTCAGTTTCACGGACCCGGCCGGCGCGTTCCGTTTCAAGGTCTTTCCAGAATTTCAGCCCCCATGGCAGCAGGACCAAGGCAACGCCGCCCAAAACGGCCACAGAGGCAAGCAAAGCCAGCCACGTCTGCTCCCACGACCCCGAGCCGGACACCATCACCAGGACGCCGGCCACCACCAACGCCAAACCCGCTGCCAAGCGCGTCCAGCCGCCAGCTTGGTCGGCCTTGGTCTTGTCCACCAGGCCGGCCCTGCGGGTCTCATCGAGCTGCATCCAGGCAATCGCTGCACCACCGAGAATGGCGGCGGCCGGAATAAGGGTGCCCAAGGGGACGTCAACGCCGAACTGGCGTGCGATCAGGATTGCAGCGACCAAGAGCAAGGCCGCGCCGAGCAGGATTTCCTTGCCGTACTCGATCTTGCGGAACGTGAACCAGGACGACACCGTACTTCCCGTGCCGTTGGCTGCCCCGTCCCCGGATTCTGCCCTGTCCCGGGATCCGGCCAAGGTCCGCGTTCCCGCCCTGTCCCGCGTTCCCGCCCAGTCCCACGATGTCGTGGCACTGCCAAAGGCAGCAGGTTCAGCGACAGGCCTGGCGCTTGCATCTCCGAGGACAGAACCGTTGCCCGGGTTGGAAGCACTGCCGGAAACCGGGCGGCTGCCTGTGACTGAACCGGAAGCCGGAGGCGAGCCAGCCGCGGTAGGCGCGGGTCCGGCGTCGTACGTTGGCGCCGCGGAGGGGCCGGAGGCCACGGAGGTGGGCGGGAGGCTCACCGCAGGAGCAATGGGCGACGCCGGTCGGCGGGCATTGCGCTTGGCGTTCTCGTCCGCGGTGGGAACCATGGTCCACAGCCATGCGTAGAAGGCCACGCCTGCTCCACCGGCGAAGCAAGCCAGAATCATGCCCAGCCGGACGAACTTGACCGGCCAGCCCAAATGATCGGCTAAACCGCTGCAAACGCCCGCGATCATGCGGTCGCTGCTGCGGACCAGCGTGGGGCGTTGCACAACGGTTGTCATGTACCAATCCAAACACGGATCAGGGTGCCCCGGACCGGAAACCAGCGTTGTTCGGGGGTCCCTCAGGGATCAATCAGGGTATCCCCCAGTAGAGGGAAGCATGGCCCGGGCGGCAGGATCGAAGTATGAACGCGAACAGCATGAACCCAGAGGAACCCGGAACGCCAGGCACCGCCGGCGAATCCGGCTCCAGCGCCAACACCGGCGCTTCAACCGGCGCCCAAGGTGCCACGTCCGGGGCACCTTCGGGCGCACCTTCCGGGGCGCCTTCGGGCGCATCCAATGAAACCGGTTCTCCCATGGGAAGTGGTGCCACCAGCGGCTACCCGCAAGCCGGCAGCGCGCCTGCAACCTCCCAGCAGAACTTCTTCGACTGGATCCGTAGCCAAGGCATCCGCCGGGGACCGGATCGTTGGATCGGCGGCGTCTCAAGCGGGGTGGCTCACCGGTTCGGCATCGACCCCCTGATTGTGAGGGGCATCTTCATTGTCCTTGCCCTGTTCGCGGGCGTCGGCGTGCTGCTGTACGGCGTGGCCTGGGCACTCCTCCCGGAGCCTGACGGCCGCATCCACGTGCAGGAAGCAGCTAGGGGCCGATGGTCAGGGGGCATGACCGGTGCGTTGATCACCACCATCATCGGCCTGCCGAGCCTGGGCCGCGGATTCTGGGGCTGGGGCTGGGATGGACTCCCTGGGCTGTTCTGGACGCTCTTCTGGATGGGCGGCGTCTTCTACCTCATCTACTTCCTGGTTCAACGCAACAAAGCTTCGAAGGGAACTCCACCTGTGGGCCATCAAAATTACTCCGGGACACCCTATTCCACAGCATCCGGCAGCACAGCCGCCTACGGTACGCCCACGTCATTCGCGTCAACCACGTCCACCGGCACCAACACCGGTGTGCCTGTCTACGGCAGCGGCCAGCCCGCCAGTAAATCCTACGGAGCTCCTTCTACAGGCGGAGCCTATGGCCCGGCAGTTGGCTACGGCTCCGGACATGGCCAAGGGTCCGGGCCCATCCCCCCGTCTGGGCCATTCGGCCCCTCAGGACCGTCGACGCCTTCCGGCCCGCGCCCTCCTTACGGTTCCCCACAAGGCTGGCAACCCAAGCCCGCTGCTGCCAAGCGCAGGGGTCCGGGGGCTGCGATCGTTTCGGTCTCAGCCGGTGCGGCACTTCTTGCCGGCGGTACGTTGAAAGCGCTCGACGTCGGAAACGTCATTGATCTGGGCAATTCGGCCAACGCCGTGGTGTGGGCTACGGGTGCCGCAGTACTGGGCTTGGGCATCCTCATCGCGGGCCTTCGTGGGCGGACGTCAGGCTTCCTTGGCTTCCTCGCCGTGGCGGCCCTGATTATTGGTGGAATCTTCAATGTGGTCCCCAGGGACGGCGACCGCTTCACCTTCCATGACGTGAACTGGGCGCCCACCAGCTTGGAGCAGGCACGGCAAGGCATTGATGTTACCGGGGCACAAGGTGTGGTGGACCTGAGCGAAATCACCATGACTCCCCCGCTGGTTTCCGAAGTCCTGATTCCGGTTGATGCCACCGCCAGCAACGTCACCGTGGTCATCCCCGATGACGTCCCCGTGGAGGTTAGGGCAGACATGACATTCGGAAACCTCAACGAACGTGGCACAGACCGGGGCGGCCGTTTGCAGGACGAGAGGACGCTCTACAACACCGAAAAGCCCGGAGCCAACCTCGTGGTGGAAATTGACGGCACGTTCAGCAACGTGACCATCCAGGAAGGAAACTGATATGAGCATCAACGAGCCAGGCAAGGCACGCGAGGCCCAACCGACCGAACCCCTGCCCAAGGAACCACGGAATACCGAAACCCGCCCAACAGAGGCCTTGCCCAGGGAAACCCGCCCCACGGAAGCCCTTCCCAAGCCGAGCCTCCAGCAGATCCCGCTCACGCCACCGTTGGAGCCCAGCTTCAAGGTGGATCATGCGGACGACGACGAACCCCGGCAGGCCCGGATAGGCACAGTGGTGTGGGGATTGATCGTGATCGCCCTCGCTGCCTTGATCGTCATCTCGACACTCGGCTGGGTCACGCTGAACGGTACGTATGTCCTGATTGGCCTGATGATCGGCGCCGGAGCAGCCCTGGTGGTCGGTGGTCTCCTGTCGGCCCGCAAGGGTTCCGGCACACCGAAGAGCCCGGCGAACTGACTGGACGCAGCAACGTGACAAAGCAACCGCAACAGGGAAGGGTGTAGCCATGGACAAGTTCTTCAGCATCGTCAGGGGCTTCGGCCTGAAGCGTGGTCCGCAACGCTGGCTCGGCGGAGTCTGCGGCGGAATCGCAGCAAAACTCAGGGTCGACGTAGCGTACGTCCGGGTCGCTTTCCTGCTCTTCTGCCTGCTGCCCGGCCCGGCTTTCGTGATCTATATCCTGGGCTGGCTCATCTTGCCGGACCAGAACAACAAGATCGCACTTGAATCCTTCATCAGCCAGCGTTCCCGGTAGTTGCCGTTTACGGCCAGCCGAAACAATGGAACGCCCCGCCATCTGGCGGGGCGTTTCGTTGTTTTCAGCCAGGTTTCCAATACCGCACGGCCAGGGTCAAAAGTAACCGTTTGTGTCCCACCCCACATGCGCGTCTACAATCATTGGGAGCTCAGCGTGGCGCTCTGCACGTATTCCTCCAAGCCATGAGTGAGCAAACATGAAAATTGGCATTCTTACCAGCGGTGGCGACTGCCCCGGCCTCAACGCAGTGATCCGGGGATCAGTCCTCAAGGGCATTGCCATCCACGGCCAGGAATTTGTGGGGTTCCGCGACGGCTGGCGCGGTGTAGTTGAAGGTGATGTCATCGACATCCCCCGCACCATGGTCCGCGGTATCGCCAAGCAGGGTGGCACCATTTTGGGTACTTCCCGCACCAACCCGTTTGAAAACGGCGGTGGCCCGGACGTCATCAAGGCACACATGGAACGCCTTGGCATTGACGCCATCATCGCAATTGGTGGCGAGGGAACGCTGGCAGCTGCCAAGCGCCTCACCGATACGGGGCTGAAGATTGTTGGCGTCCCCAAGACTGTGGACAACGACCTTGATGCCACTGATTACACCTTCGGTTTCGATACCGCCGTGCAGATCGCCACTGAGGCCATCGACCGGCTGCGTACTACCGGAGAATCCCATCACCGCTGCATGATCGCCGAAGTCATGGGCCGCCACGTCGGTTGGATCGCTTTGCACGCCGGTATGGCAGCAGGCGCCCACGCCATCCTGATTCCGGAGCAGAAGGCAAGCATCGAACAGATCACTGAATGGGTCCAGGAAGCCCACGACCGTGGCCGTGCGCCGCTGGTGGTGGTTGCCGAGGGCTTCGTCCCGGACCACATGGAGTCCCCGCACTCCGAGCGCGGCCTGGATACGTTCGGCCGACCCCGCCTTGGCGGCATCGCCGATCAGCTCGCACCCGAAATCGAAGCGCGAACGGGCATCGAAACCCGGGCCACGATCCTCGGCCACATCCAGCGTGGTGGCGTCCCCACCGCCTACGACCGCGTCCTGGCGACGCGCTTGGGCATGGCAGCCATCGACTCCGTGGTGGAAGGGCGCTGGGGCACCATGGTGGCCCTGAAGGGTACGGATATCTCCCACGTGGGCTTCGAAGAAGCACTCGGCAAGCTCAAGACCGTACCGCAACACCGCTACGACGAAGCGTCTGTGCTGTTCGGCTAGTCGACTAGGCTGAAGCCATGACTCTAGAGCCCACGTCTGCTGCCATTATCCAGCTGGCGTGGGCTCGCCGTTTGGGGCTCGACGACGACGCTTTCGCCACCGCAGCTGCCCGGCTCACCACTTCCGCGGCAGACCCAGGGGACCCCGGCAGCCGTATAGTCCGCGTTGATGATTCTGCTCAGGCCCTGGTTTTCCTTCGCCTCTTTGGCGTCTCGGCGCTCGTGGGACCGCAATGGGCACTGGATAATGCGGCAACAATCCCCGACACCCAACTCGCCCAACACGTGACGCTGCTGACCATCACACGATCACACGGCGGGCATGGGCTTGGCTCCTCTGCGTTGTTCTTTGCAGACGACCTACCGCTCCAGCAGCCCTCTGACGAACTTACGGTTTCGCAGGGCAACCCCGAAGCAATCAGCCTGGAGGGTCTGTGCCCTCCGGATGACGTCAACGAAGTTGGCTTGCAGGGCCTTGAGCATCGCTTCACCATCATGCACCCCGAAGAGGACCAGCCCACGCCCGTGGCCTGCGGCGCCTATTCCGAGTGGGAAGGCATCCTGGCCAATATGGGCGTTCTGGTTGCGCCTCCCTGGCGACGGCGCGGCCTGGGCACCCTGGCCGCGTCCATCGCTGCGCACGAGGCCTTGGCATCCGGGCTGACCCTTCAATGGAAAGCCGATGTCAGCAACACCGGAGCTCTCGCGATGGCCCGCAGCCTTGGGTTTGCCACGGGCGGGCTCCACGCGAGCGTACTCCTCGGCTAACAAGCACCGAACCGAACTGGCCCGCCTTTGGGCAGGTAGAGGGCGGGAACAGCCCTCAAACAGGGCAGGACCAGCCCAAAAGTGGGCTGGTCCCGGCACCGAACAATGCTACTTCCGGACAGTTTCCTGTACGGCCGGTTCTCCAGCGGCTTTCCCGCCCCAACCTTTGACCGACTTCGGCTTGCCAAAGAACAACGCCACCACGGCGCCCAGCAGAATCGCGCAGGCGGGCAACAAGATGGACTGGCTCATCGCCGTCGAGAATCCTGCGTGCAGCGCTTCCGGCAACACTCCGCCCATGGAGGCTTCGCCCACAGGAGCCCCGGCGGGAGCTGCGGGCAACTCCGCCGCGAGCCGCGACTGAATGAGGGCGGCGATGGCAGCCGAACCGAGAACAGCACCAATTTGGCGTGTTGTGTTGAAGACGCCCGAACCTGCCCCTGCCTGACGTGGTTCCAGGTTGCGGGTGGTCGCGTTGGACACCGGCCCCCAGATGAAGGCGTTGGCAACACCCTGCAGAGCGCTTGGCAGCAGGAACATCCAGATGGGAGTGTCCGGCCCGAGCAGGGACGCCGTCCAGAACAATGCCCCGGCCAGGCAGACGAGGCCGAAGGATGCGAACCAGCGCGGGTTGGCACGGTCTATGAGCTTGCCCACGAACGGGGCCAGCGCACCTGAAATAACGGCCATGGGAATCATCAGCAACGCAGACTGCGTCGGCGTCAGGCCCCGAACGGTTTGGTAGTAGAAGATGGTAGGCAGCGGGAAGGCGGTCACCGTAAACCCAACGGCCATGATGGTGGTGTTGCCCAGGGAGAAATTGCGGTCCTTGAACAAGCCAAGCGGCAGCAGGGGCTCCCCGCCGCGGCGTTCAAGGAGCCACTGCCAGGCAACAAACAGCACCAAAACCACAAGCCCCGTGATGATCAGACCCCACACTGAAACGAAGCCAGTTACGGTTCCCCACTTGTACGTCTGGCCCTCTTGGATGCCAAACACCAGCAGGAACATGCCGACGGCGGACAGCACCACTCCCACGACGTCGAAGGTGTGGCTGTGGGTAGACAGCTTCGGCACGAAACGTGTGACCAGGATGAAGGCCACGATCCCGATGGGGACGTTGACGAAGAAGATCCACTCCCAGCCGAGGCTGTCCACCAGCAAGCCGCCAAGGATCGGTCCGATCAGCACGGCCATGCCGGCTGTGGCTCCCCACAGCCCCATAGCTGCACCACGGCGGTCCGGCGGGAAGATGCGCGTAATTACGGCCATGGTTTGGGGAGTCATCATGGCGGCACCCAAGCCTTGGACTGCCCGGGCAGCGATCAACATGGTGACGTCGCCGGAAAGTCCGCACCACAGCGAGGCGAGCGTGAAGACGACCAAGCCGATCAGGTACAGGTTCTTGGGCCCGAAGCGGTCACCCAGCCTGCCAGTTATCAGCAAGGGCACCGCGTAGGCCAGCAAGTAGGCGCTGGTGACCCAGATGACGGCGTTGATGTCCGTGTTGAGGCCCTCCATGATCCGGGGGTTGGCCACGGACACAATAGTGGTGTCGATGAGGATCATGAAGAAGCCCACCACCAGTGACCACAGGGCGGGCCACGGCTTAGCTACGTTTTCCAAGGGATTCCTTTGGCTTGTATTTAAGTTCACTTGGAGTTGACCGGGGTTCGTCCCAGGGCAGGCGCCCGTTGCCCAACTCCTCAAGCAGTTCGCGGATCCACGCGATCTCCGTTCGGCGCATTGCTTGTTGATACGTGATGTCGATCCAGTACTTGCGATCCAGCCCCTTGCCCGTCACTGTTGCCTCGGCATGAACGAGGAAGTCGAGATCGGTTCCGAGGGCTACCAGCCGCTCCGCCAGCAGTTCCATCACCACAGCCGCGGGAAGGTTATGGGCTTCGGCGATTGCGTGGGGAAACACGGGGTATTCGTTGACGGGCGTGGAGAGCATGCCTTGGATCCGCGCATCGAGGGCCTCATGTCCGGCGGCGGTAATCCTGTAGGTGGTCCGTTCGGGACGGTTGCCTTCGCGTTCCGTTCCTGCGGCCTCCACAAGCCCGCTTTCCGCCAGCCGGCCCACTGCGTGATAAAGCGTGCCGGGGCGGACTTTGACGAGGCGGTCCTCATGGCGTGCCATCAACAATTGGTACATCTCGTACGGATGCATGGGTTGCTCTGCCAGGAGCGCCAGTGAAGCGACACCGAGCGGCGTCAGTTCCGCGATTTTCGGCACGATGACCTTCTTCCCCATCAAATATTCCACAACAACTATTCCACGTGGAGTATCAGCGCGCAAGAAAGCCCGGTCGTCGTGACCGGGCTCTCTTTTCGTTGAGGGGTATTAGCCCAGGAGGGCTTGAATTTCCGATCTGGCGAACATCGAGGCGGCTTCGCGCGCGGTGGGAGTTCCGGCGTCGGGATCTGCTCCAGCATCCAGCAGGACCCGGGCCACCCCTGTGTATCCCTTGAAGACCGCTCCGGCAAGTGGCGTCTGTCCGCGATCATTCGCGGCATTTACGTCAGCACCGTGATGGAGGATGAGCTGCACGGCTTCCTCGTGCCCGTGGTAAGCCGCCAGCATCAAGAGAGAGTCGCCGGCGGCATTCGTCAGCGTGGCAGGAGCGCCGGCGTTCAAGTAGCCACGCAGCAGTTCTGTATCACCTTCGCGGGCTGCATCGAACAAGGCGTGGGCCAAGGCCAACGTTTCGTCGTCGGGGCCTGTGGCTTGGGTCATCGGTGGGGTCCCTTCAGGAATCCGGTCTGGCGCCCGACAACCTGGCCGGCGTCGGGGGCGACGATCACTTCCTGAGCTGCGATGTAAGGCTCCTCACCGTCCATCACCGTCAGGGTTTCCTCCGCCGAAACGGACCGCTTGATCACGGCCAAAGCAACGGGTCCCATTTCAAAGTGCTGCGCCACCGATGTCAGAGTACCCACCTTGCGCTCCCCGGCAAATACGACACTGCCAACGGCCGGCAACGTGTGCTGTGATCCATCAAGCTGCAGGAACACGAGGCGCCGGGGCGGGTGGCCAAGGTTGTGGACACGCGCTATGGTCTCCTGGCCCTTGTAGCAGCCCTTGTTCAGGTGCACCGAGGTCCTCAAGAGATCCAACTCGTGGGGAATCGTCTTTTCATCAGTCTCGGCACCGAGGCGTGGCCGCCACGCTGCAACCCGCAGGGCATCTGCCGCCATGGCACCTGCCAAGGGAAGGCCTTCCACGGATTGTTCCAACTCGGTGGCCGGTACAAGGTACTCGAACCAAGGGCGTTCAAGCCCCGGATGCGATTCCTCGGGGACGATGCTGTACGCGTATCCCCCAGGGCTGACGTGCGGCCATGGATCCTCCCACACCAAACGGCCGGACAGCCGCTCCACCGGCTTGGTAGCGCCCAACACGGCCCAGCGCTCCGAGACGTCCTCGATTTCGACGCGGAGCATGAACTTCATCCTGTTCAACCACTCAGCAAGTGGTGCGGCCTCGGCAGCCTCAACGATCAGCCACGTGGTGCTGCCGTCGTCAATTACGCGGGCATCGAACTCGATGCGGCCTTGGACGCTAAGCAGCAGCAGTTCGCTGGCCACCCCGGGCTGGAGGTTGGTGAGCTGCTGGGACGAGAGCGTGTTCAGCCAGCTGAGCCGGTCCGGGCCGGACACGGTCACCACGCCACGGTGCGAAAGATCGACGACGGCGGTACCGGTTGCCAGGGCGCGCTGCTCACGCAGTGGTTCACCGTAGTGGGCCGCAACGCCGGCATCGAGGCCGGTGTCTTCGACGGCGCCAGGGCGCGACAACAGGGGGCTCTTGTAAGTCATATGTAGTAGAAGTCCTTGCGGGTCAGCGGTATTCCGGGTTTTCGAAATCGAATCGGGTGCCCGCTTTCCATTCCTCCGGCAGGTTGCCGTAGGCAGGAATTCCCCCGGCATCCCGCAGGAGCTTGGCCATGTGGAGCAGGTTCCACGTCATGAAGGTGGCGTTCCTGTTAGTAAAATCACTCTCCGGGCCGCCCGATCCTTCATCAAGATAGCTGGGTCCGGGTCCCACCGGGCCGATCCACCCGGCGTCAGCCTGGGGCGGAATGGTGAAACCGATGTGCTGAAGGCTGTACAACACGTTCATGGAGCAGTGTTTGATGCCGTCTTCATTGCCGGTGATGAGGCAACCACCCACCTTGGGGTAGAACGCCCATTGACCCTTGCTGTTCAGTTCGCCCGAGTGGGCATACAAACGTTCGATAAGTTTCTTGGTCATGGACGAGTTGTCGCCCAACCAGATCGGCCCGGCAACCACAACGATGTCAGCGTCGCGGACAGACGGGTAAATCCCGGGCCACTCGTCTGTCTTCCACCCGTGCTCGCGCATGTCAGGGTACACACCGCTGGCGATGTCGTGGTCCACGGTCCGGATGAGGCGGGTACTGACGCCCTGCTTCTCCATGATGTCCCGGCTGATTTTGATCAGGCCGTCGGTGTTGCTGAGCTGCGGCGAGGGCTTCAGCGTGCCATTGAAAAAGACAGCCTTGAGCCCGCTGTAGCCCTCCGGTTTGAGGTTGTTCACTATCTGCTCCTTCTGCTGGTTGCCGTGGAACGTACAGTGAGGCCTAGGTTCAGGACACCTTGTGGAGGAACGCCGAGGCGTGCGCTTCGAGAGCCTTGCCGCTGGCAGCGACGTCCCAGCGCCATAGGAGGTTGCCATCAACCAGACCGAAAATACGCGTGGCCGCCGTGTACTCCTTGGAGTGGCTTCCGCGCATCACCATGTCAGTGCTCAGCTGGATCTGGGGTCCCTTGATCTGTCCGTAGTAGAGCTCGGTGATTCCGCCGGGATGGGCGATTGACACCGAAATGTCGAAGCCGCCCTCCTTGTTGCGACGTTCCTCGACTTCGTCAGCTGTCTTGAGGACGGGGACGATGTCGGCCGGGATCAGGCCGGGGCCGCCGTCGCCCTCTTCAAGCTTGCGTTCCAACGCCCAGAACCCTGTCTCAACGGTCAACGGGCGCAACTTTTCGCCGGCGTCGTCACTGAGCCAGGTCTCGGCCCGGTACTGCAAGTACGGGAGCCCGTTGTGGGTGAAGGACACGTGCTGGACGAAATGTTCGGAATCCTCGTCTCCGCTGCCGAGCCGGCCGCGGCCCTCCCACTCACCAATGAGCCAGGAAAGGGGGACGAGTTCTGGCGTCAGATCTGTTGGGATCTCAATAGGCACAACGATTACCTCTGTCGAGCTGCGGGATCAGAAGGTTACTTCTGGCCCTTGAAAAGACGGTAAACGACAAATCCCGCGAACCATGCCATGGCGACGCTGGCCAGGCCAAGGAGAACGAGGAAGAAGATTTCAAATGCGAGTACAGACATGATGCAATCCTAACCGTTAGTAGATGAGTAGTTTGTCTATGAAGTAAGCCATGGCCCCAACAGCCCAAACGGGCGCTACGCCCATTCCTATGGCAGCCGGAATGTTCAGGCGCCCCCGCCGGAGGGTGGTCATCCGCCGGAAGCACACCAGGACGGAGCCCACCACCACACCAACCAAGGCGGCCGGCAGCACGGCGATATCGGAGAAAACAAGACCTGCCAGCGGTCCCATCAGTCCAGCCATCACTACGCCGAGTGGAGCCACGATCCGGTCCGGCCAGCGAATGATTCCCACCAGCAGGGCAACCGCGGCACTGAGTCCGGCTACAAGGACCATCTCCTTGACGCCGTTGAACCGTGCACTGGCGATCCATCCCGCGCCAAGGCAGTTCAGCAGCACACCGGCAGAGCAGCCGAGGGTGGATTCCAAGCGTTGGGCTTGCCCGGTGCCCCTGACCAACTGGACGACGAACACTGCCATCACACCCAGAGCCACGAATGCGGGTGTACCGTCCAGGAATCCGGGCGCGGGCATATAGGCAGCTGCGACGGCAGACCCCGCGCCGGCGAGACCAATGACGGCCGCCAGCGTTTTCTTAGCCGGGACAGCAAGGAAATGCGGCCAGCCGATCCCGACAGCCGCGGATGCCACGATGCCTGCGCCCACCATGGCTTCCCGGGAAACGAAGGTGCTGGCCACGATGGCTGCGAGCGCCACGAGGCCGAATACCCCGATGCTCCAAGACTTCACTGTGTGCCGACCTCAATCCGATGCGCCTTACGACCTCTCGACAATCCTGCCTTAAGCCGACCCAATATGTCGTAATTCCAGCGCTTCCCCGTCACGAATCCATGTGTCGTAAGGCACTGATGGGTATACTCAGACTTCAACAGCGCACTGTGTTGGCCGCGATCCCGTTACAACGGAAGAGGCTGCCAATGCGTTGTGACCGACCGGTATGACTCCGGTTTCGACGCCCGATGATGCGCGTACAGCCCATTGGAGGAACTATGTCGCACATCCTGCTCCTAACGAACAGCACCGGCTCTTCGGTGGACATTTTGCCTGCCTTGGAGTTGCTGAACCACCGCGTACACATCCTCCCGGCAGAACCCACAGCACTACTGGAAACCGACCCCACGGATATCGTCTTCTTGGATGCCCGGAAGGATCTGGTGGGTGCCCGCTCACTCACCCAGTTGTTGAAGGCCACCGGCCTCAGTGCGCCCCTCATGCTGATACTCACGGAAGGCGGCATGGCTGCCGTTTCATCAGCCTGGGCAGTGGACGACATTGTGCTGGACTCCGCCGGGCCTGCCGAAGTCGAGGCTCGCATCAGGCTGGCAATGGCGCGTGCCGTCCCCGGCGAAGAGGAAACCCAGACCGAAATCCGGGCGGCCGGCGTCGTGATTGACGAGGCAAGCTATACCGCCCGCGTTAGCGGCCAGCCACTCAACCTGACGTTCAAGGAGTTCGAACTCCTGAAGTATCTTGCCCAGCATCCGGGCCGGGTATTCACCCGCCAGCAGTTGCTGACCGAAGTGTGGGGCTACGACTACTACGGAGGCACCCGGACAGTGGACGTCCATATCCGGCGGCTTCGGGCCAAGCTGGGCGTGGATCACGAGAACCTGATCAGTACAGTCCGCAACGTTGGCTACCGGCTCACCCTTGTCCGCCTCCCGGACGATGAGTTGTCCGAAGCCTGAGCGGCAACCGGGACAGATGAAGCAAACTAAAGAAGAGGCCAGGATCCACACGGATCCTGGCCTCTTCTTTATTTCTTGGTGGAGGACATACGGGTCGAACGTATCGAGGCCACCCCACTGGTGGATCCCCCCTGCGCTGACTCACGGGCAAACCGGAAAGCCGAACGAGATAACGAGACTACCTCCCATTTCCAGCGACATCAAATCATCGGGGTTGCACCGGACGTATAGCCTTGCATCATGAGTCACGCGCACCCGGAAAACTGGCCCGTACTGATCATCGCCGGAGCTTTGGACAACGAACTCCTCAGGGACGTCAAAACCCTCGCCGCGGCCGCCGGGGAGTCCGACGGCAATCCGCCCTTCTCCGAACAGACGTTGGTGATGCTGCGCGGCGCGGACTCGGGTGAGCATTCAGTCTTGTCCTTCGTCCTGTATGCACCGGACGAAGATTCCGATCCGGCCACCGGAGAGGATCTGGCGGGTGTCGCCGTCGTCGTTGAAAGTGAAGACGGAAGCGGTGTCCTGGAGTTGGCCGTCCACCCCAGCTATCGCAACCAGGGCGTTGCTGGAAGGCTGCTGGGCGCGCTGCAGGGCAAGCGGGGCCTCGACGGATTGAGCGCATGGTCCCACGGCAACCATGAGGCCGCAGCCGAGTTGGCCACGCACTTTGGCTATGGTCCAATGCGGGAACTGTGGAAGATGCGCCTGATGTCATCAACCGCATCACTGCCCGACGCCGGACTCCCGGACGGCGTTTCGCTCCGCGCCTTCGTTCCGGGTCAGGATGAGCAGGCGTGGCTGGCAGCCAACAGGGCTGCGTTCTCCCACCACCCCGAACAAGGCTCCATGACGCTCGCGGACCTTGAGGCACGCAAGGCTGAGGATTGGTTCGATCCCGAAGGCTTCCTGCTGGCTGTGAACGCTGAAGGTGAATTGCTTGGTTTCCACTGGACCAAGGTGCACCCCCGGCAAGGTCCCCACCCGGCCATCGGGGAGGTTTACGTGGTTGGTGTGACACCGGCAGCGCAAGGTTTGGGGCTTGGCAAGGCCCTCACGGTTGCGGGTATTAAGCACCTCCAGGACCAAGGACTGCATGCCGTGATGCTCTACGTTGACGCGGACAATGAGGCGGCAGTAGCCCTATATCAGAAGCTTGGCTTCGTTCGCTGGGACACCGACGTTATGTATGGGCCTTTAACCAAAAATTAACCTGACGGGATGACTTGCCGGAAAGCCAGTGACATCTTGGATTCGAGCACCGAAATTGCTTGTAATGTGGGAGGAAACCCCGTCCTGAGCTTAGGAGAACCCCATGCAGCCGGACCCCGTCGGCACCGCCGGATCCACCTCGAAGGGTGCAACCCTGCCCCCACGCTTCGGATCATCGGAAGTGCCGGCCTCGCGAGCCACCCAGGACCGCATCGACATTCCGGAATTCGCGCCGAGCCTGGAGCCCGAGGGCGACATCTCCCCGGATCGTTTCCTGGACCGCGAGCTGAGCTGGCTGGCCTTCAACTCCCGTGTGCTGGAACTCGCCGAAGATCCTGACCTTTTCCTGCTGGAACGCGTCAATTTCCTCTCCATCTTCGCCTCCAACCTTGACGAGTTTTTCATGGTGCGCGTGGCTGGCCTCAAACGCCGCATCGCTACGGGGCTCGCCGTGCCCTCCCCTGCCGGCCTGAGTCCCATTGAGGTGCTGGAACAGATCAGCGAAGAGGCCCACAAGCTGCAGGAACGCCACGCCCGGGTCTTCGCCGAGCAGATCCGTCCCGCATTGGCCTACGAGCACATCCACATCATGCACTGGCATGAACTGGACGAGGATGCCCGGCACCGGATCAGCATCATGTTCCAGGAGAAGGTCTTCCCCATCCTGACGCCGCTGGCTGTGGACCCTGCGCACCCCTTCCCCTACATCTCGGGCCTTTCCCTCAACCTTGCCGTGATCGTCAGCAACCCGATCAGCGACAAGGAACTCTTCGCCCGCGTTAAGGTTCCCGATCAGCTTCCCCGCCTCATCTCCGTGGACGGACCGCGCGCCGGCGCCATTCCCGGCCGCGTAGCCCGTTTCATCGCCTTGGAAGAAGTCATCGCCGTCCACTTGGACAAGCTTTTCCCCGGGATGGAAGTCCTGGAACACCACACCTTCCGCGTTACGCGCAACGAGGACCTGGAAGTAGAAGAGGACGACGCCGAGAACCTCCTGCAGGCCTTGGAGAAGGAACTCCTGCGCCGCCGCTTCGGCCCGCCGGTTCGCCTCGAAGTCACCACCGATATCAACCCGAACATCAAGGCACTCTTGATCCGTGAGCTCGGGGTTGAAGAGTCCGAGGTCTACTCCGTACCGGCACCCTTGGATCTCCGTGGTTTGTCCGCAATCAGCGGCATCGACCGCGCCGACCTCCACTACCCCAAGCACGTTCCCCACACATCCCGGTACCTCAACGAGTCCGAAACATCCAAGGCCGCAAACGTCTTTGCCGCGATGCGCCGCAGGGACATCCTCCTGCACCACCCCTACGACTCTTTCTCCACCTCCGTCCAGGCCTTCCTGGAACAGGCTGCAGCGGACCCCAAGGTGCAGGCCATCAAGCAAACCCTGTACCGGACCTCCGGCGACTCCCCGATCGTTGATGCTCTTATTGACGCCGCGGAAGCAGGCAAGCAGGTTTTGGCCTTGGTGGAGATCAAAGCCCGCTTTGATGAGCAAGCCAACATTTCCTGGGCGCGAAAGCTCGAACAAGCAGGCGTCCACGTGGTGTACGGCATCGTTGGGCTGAAGACCCACTGCAAGTTATCCCTGGTTGTCCGCCAGGAAGTGGACGGACTGCGGCGCTACTGCCACATCGGCACAGGCAACTACCACCCGCGCACAGCCCGCTATTACGAAGACCTTGGCTTGCTGACCGCCAACGAACAAGTGGGAGAAGACCTCTCCAAGCTGTTCAACCAGCTCTCCGGCTACGCACCCAAGTCAACGTTCAAGAGGTTGCTCGTGGCGCCGCGCTCGGTACGCGCGGGCCTGGTGGACAGGATTGAAACCGAAATCCGTAATGCACGCGCCGGCGTCCCCGGCTTGGTGCAGATCAAGGTCAATTCAATGGTGGACGAAGCCATCATCGACGCCCTTTACCGGGCCTCGCAGGCCGGCGTGAAGGTAGACGTCGTGGTCCGCGGAATCTGCTCGCTCCGTCCAGGAGTGCCGGGACTTAGCGAGAACATCACGGTGCGCTCCGTGCTGGGCCGCTTCCTTGAGCACTCGCGCGTCTTTGCCTTTGGCAATGGTGGCGAGCCCGTAGTGTTTATCGGCTCGGCCGACATGATGCACCGCAACCTGGACCGCCGGGTGGAGGCACTGGTGCAGCTCGCCAGCAAGGAAGACACCGCAACGGTGATGGACTTGATGCGTCGCTACGTTGACGACGGCACGGCCAGCTGGCACTTGAACGATAGCGGGCACTGGACCAGGCACCATTTGGACCAGGACGGCAAGCCACTGCTGGACATGCAGTCCTGGCTTCTGGCTTCCCGCTCACGCCAGCGCGCTGCGGCCCGGCGGTAAGGACCCAGTTGAACAGCGATACCCCCGTGGCGGATCAAACAGACCACCCCGGCGAGCCGGTGGCCGTTGTCGCCGCCGGCGCCATTCCTTGGCGGCTCACAAAGGGTGGCCTTGAGGTCCTCCTGATCCATCGTCCACGTTATGACGATTGGTCATGGCCCAAAGGAAAGCTCGACGCCGGCGAAACAGTTCCTGAATGCGCCGCCCGCGAAGTGTGGGAAGAGATTGGGCTACAGGCACCGCTGGGCATTCCTCTTCCGGCGATCCACTATCACGTGGCTGCCGGCTTGAAGGTGGTCCGGTACTGGGCGGTCAAGGTCAACGGAGCGCAGCTTCGGCCCGACGGCAAGGAAGTGGACAGCGTCATGTGGTGCAGCCCGGACCGGGCGGCCAGCTTCCTGAGCAACCCTACGGACGTGGAACCGCTCGAATACCTCGAGAAGGCCCACGTCCGTGGGGAGCTGGACACGTGGCCGTTGGTCCTCATCCGCCATGCCAAAGCCAAGCCGCGCTCCTCATGGACAAAGGCCGAGGGCGATCGTCCCCTGGCAGCTACCGGCCAGCGCCAGGCAGTGGCTGTCCAGCGCCTCTTGGAGGTGTGGAAACCGCAACGTGTTGTGACCAGCCCTTGGGCGCGTTGCGTCGCCACTATTGCCCCCTATGCCAAGGCCAGCGGGGCCAAGGTGAAACTGGTGGAAGCACTCACCGAGCACACCCACCAGCGCTCCCCCAAGAAGACCGCGGCCGCTGTTGAAGCACTGTTCGACAAGCAGGTGCCGATCGCCGTGTGTACGCATCGTCCCGCCCTGCCAACGGCGCTGAAACAGTTGGGCCAGCACATGTCGCAGGCCCTGCGTGCCCTGCTTCCTTCCTCTGATCCGTACCTGTCGCCGGGTGAGGTCATTGTTTGCCAGGTAGCGCGGGGATCTGAACGGAAAATCGTGTCAGTGGAGCAGGTCAAGCCGTTTGACGACTAAGGCGCTCGTGGACCTGCTCCGCGGGCGCCTGGCCGAACCCAGTAAGCTGGACTCGTGAGCATCCCCACCCCTTATGAAGACCTTCTGCGTGACGTCATGGCCAACGGCGCACACAAGTCGGACCGCACCGGAACAGGAACGCGCAGCGTTTTCGGCCGCCAGTTGAGGTTCGATCTCGCCGAGAGCTTCCCGCTCATCACCACCAAGCGGGTTCACTTCAAATCCGTGGCAGTAGAACTTCTGTGGTTCCTGCGCGGTGACTCGAATGTGAAGTGGATGCAGGATCAAGGCGTCTCCATCTGGGATGAATGGGCGGATGCCGACGGCGAACTGGGCCCCGTCTATGGGGTCCAGTGGCGCAGTTGGCCAACTCCCGATGGCGGCCACATCGACCAGATCTCCGAGCTCATGACCAACCTGGCCGCCAACCCCGATTCCCGGCGCCACATTGTGTCGGCTTGGAACGTGTCCGAGCTCAAGGACATGGCGTTGCCGCCGTGCCATGCGTTCTTCCAGTTCTATGTGGCAGACGGCAAGCTGTCCTGCCAGCTGTACCAGCGCTCAGCGGACACCTTCCTGGGCGTCCCCTTCAACATTGCCTCCTACGCCCTGCTCACACGCATGGTGGCGCAGCAGCTTGGACTCGAGCCAGGCGAATTCGTCTGGACCGGCGGCGATGTCCACGTCTATGACAACCACGTTGACCAGGTTGCCGAGCAGCTCAGCCGCGAGCCCTATGAATACCCGCAATTGAAGATCCTCCGCAGGCCGGACTCCATCTTCGATTACACGCTGGATGACTTCGAGGTTGTGGATTACCGCCACCACCCCACCATCAAGGCTCCGATCGCGGTATGAGCATGCCTACCCCTGAGACTCCATCCCAGCTTCCCGGCGTCATCTTCACCCAGGAGACAGCGGCCCGTATGAAGGGCATCGGACTGGTCTGGGCCCAAACGAAGTCCGGCGTGATCGGCAAGGACGGCGCCATGCCTTGGCACCTGCCCGAGGACTTGAAGCACTTCAGCCAACTCACCACGGGGCACCCCGTCATCATGGGCCGCAAGACCTGGCTGTCGTTCCCCGAAAAGTACCGTCCGCTCCCCGGCCGCACCAACATTGTGGTGACCCGCAACGCCGACTGGGCCTCCACCCCCGAAGCCCAGGGCGCCGTCGTGGTTTCATCCCTTGATGCGGCACTGCTGGAATCACAGTTCGCGCCCGGTGGCCAAAAAGTGTGGATTATCGGCGGCGGCGAAATCTTTGAACAGTCCATGGGCATCGCTAACTTGGCCGTCGTCACCATTATTGATGCGGACCTGGAAGGCGACACCTTCGCTCCGGAGCTCGGAGAGGATTGGACCTTCGACGCCGTAGCCCCATCCGAAGGCTGGCTCACCGCTAAGAACGGCACCAACTACCGGTTCACCACATGGCGCCGCAACGCAAGCCAGGAAACCCAGGAAGACTAAGCATGCTGAAAAAACCAGAAACCCTGTTCGTGCTGGGCTATATGCTGCTGCCGCTCTTCGCCCTGATATCTGCCATTGTGGGCCTCACCATGATCTTGGGTGGCAATCGGATTGCCGGGATTATCGTGCTGATCGTTGTCACGCAGGTCTTTACGTTTGGTGCTTTCTTTGCCCTGCGTAAGCGCAAAGCCCTCCTTCTCCAGGAGCCCGACGCCGGCAGCCTCTAGCCACGCGCGTCAGCCGCTTATCGCCGCCACAGGCGAGTGGCGCCGTCGTGCAGTGTCTGCGTGACGTAACCAACAGCGGCAGTTCGCTCCAAAAGTTTAGACTTGGTGAATGACTACAGCAGCTAATCCGTCCGTTGGACTGGTCGGTTGGCGTGGCATGGTCGGCTCCGTCCTGATGCAGCGCATGCAGGAAGAGAACGACTTCGCCAACATCAACCCGGTATTTTTCTCCACCTCAAACGCAGGAGGTGCCGCCCCGTCCTTCCTGAGCTCTACCGATGGTGATCCCGGCAAGCTCGAAGATGCGTTTGATATTGAGACGCTGGCCAAGCTGCCGATTATTGTCACCGCCCAGGGTGGCGACTACACCAAGCAGGTCCACGGCGAACTCCGCAGCCGCGGCTGGGATGGCCTGTGGATCGATGCTGCTTCCACCCTTCGCATGAACGACGACTCGATCATCGTGCTGGACCCCATCAACCGCGATGTCATCGACGCCGGCCTGTCCGGTGGCGTGAAGGACTTCATCGGTGGCAACTGTACGGTTTCCTGCATGCTGATGGGCCTTGGCGGCCTGTTCAAGAACAACCTGGTCGAGTGGGGCACCTCCATGACATACCAGGCTGCCTCAGGTGGCGGCGCCCGGCACATGCGTGAGCTCCTCAACCAGTTCGGCACCCTCAACAACGAGGTCAGCAGCGAACTGGACGATCCCGCGTCGGCCATTCTCGAAATCGATCACAAGGTCCTCGCCGCCCAGCGCACCGGCGTTGACGCCACCCAGTTCGGTGTGCCGCTGGCGGGCTCCCTCATTCCCTGGATCGATGCCGACCTCGGCAACGGCCAATCCAAGGAAGAGTGGAAGGCCGGAGTGGAAACCAACAAGATCCTCGGCACCGGAAACGGCACCGCGGGCAAGGACCACATCGCAATGGACGGCCTCTGCATCCGTATCGGCGCCATGCGTTCACACTCCCAGGCCCTCACGCTCAAGCTGCGCGAAGACCTGTCCGTGACCGAAATCGAGAACCTCCTGGCCAAGGACAACGAATGGGCCAAGGTTGTTCCCAACAACAAGGAAGCCTCCATGGCGGACCTGACCCCCGTGGCCGCGTCCGGAACCTTGGACATCCCCGTGGGCCGTATCCGCAAGCTCGAAATGGGCCCGGAATACATCAGCGCCTTCACCGTGGGAGACCAGCTCCTGTGGGGTGCAGCCGAGCCGCTCCGCCGCATGCTCAACATTGTGACGGGCAAGCTCTAGCCCAGCCCGGCTTAGCACGTCGCTAACCCGCTGTTCCGTTGCTGCCCAGCAACGGAACAGCGGGTTTTCGACGTCTAAGGGGTTCTGCTTGGCACTCTGCCGGCGGGTTCAGCCGGCCATGAACCTCAGGTAGGCCCGGCCCTGGGCTTGGAACAAACGCCCAGCGGCCGGACCCAGCTGTCCCGCGAACGGTTCCGGCACCACACCTATGGTCTTACCGCTCACGGTCCGCGCCCACGTTCCCACCACTTCACCCCCGGACACCATGATCCGTTTGAACACTCCGTTCTTGCCAGGCACCACCAATTCCGCATACTCGGGTGCCAGTACCAGGCTCCGATCCTGGTACCCGAGCAGGAATTCATCGAACCCGGGGAGTGCCAGGAATGAGCGCGAGCCGGGGACGCCGTCGTCGAGCATTTCTGCTGTCTCCGGCGAGAGCCAATAACTGGTGCCGCCGAACTCCAGCTCAACCAGGCGGGCCTGTACCTCGTTCAGGGCTTTGCGCGCTTCCGTCATGGGCACTTGGCTCCACCACGAAAAATCCTTGATGGTAGCGGGGCCGTGGCTCTGGACGTAGCGGAACAGCAGCTCGGCAATTCCCTCCTCGCGTCCCAGCTCCCTCGAGTTAGGTATCCACTCGTCGAACGGCACGAACAGTTGCTGTACCCCCATTTTGCCGTTGTTGCCTGCCATCGGCCCTTGGACCAGCCAGGCGCGCTGGCAAAGGCTCCCCAGCAAGTGAATGCCACGCTGCGCCTTGGTGAGCTGGCCGGCTTCCTCGAACGCGTCGAACAGCTGCTCCCGTGTAGCACCTGCAGCGCCCTCCGCCTTGAGGACCTCAGCGGTTTTGAAGGCGATGTCCCGGCAATGGCTAATGTCGTCGGGCGTGATACCGAGTTCACGGTGGCGGGCTGCCAGTGAATTCATCAGGCGGTTGCTGGTGATGCCCAGAATCCAGCGGAGGTCCTCGGGGGCAAGTAAGTGCAGTGTCCCGCGCATGGGCCACGAACGGACCACACTCCCGGCGTCGAGGGCAGCCCGGACGTCCGACGCAACCGTGCCCGGAACTCGCTGGCCCACTGCCCACAAAGCCGAGCCGAGGTCCTGCGCCTGCATGGCGGTCATCCACCGGACCGCGTCCGAAACTGTAGTGAAGTGGCTATCCAACAGGCCTTGGCTGGCGAGCCGCAACCGACCCATGACGCGCGGAGTGGGAGTTTTTCTCTCTGCAGGCATGCTTCATCCTAGGAGGACCAGCCAGCACAGGGAACCTTGCCGTGCCTCCCAGCCGTCACCCAGCAGTAGATCCTAGGATGGGTTCATGCTTTTTGGTGATCTTGCTCCGTTCGTGCGGCCGATGAGCCGGTGGTTGGCTACCGCCGGCTGGTTCTGCACGCTCGCCGGGCTTGGCGCCGGGCTGATCGTGGCGGTAGGGACTGGAGTAAGCCTCTCCCCTTCAATGCAGGCCATCCAGACAGTCAGCCTGGTGGCAACTGCGGCGGCCGCCCTTCTCATCGGAACCGCTGCCGCCACCCAGCCCGTAGCCGACCGCGACGACGACGCCCCCGAACCCTGGTTCTACCCGGCGGCCGCAGCCCAAGTCCGCAGCTTCCTGCTGGGAGCGATCGTCCTGCTCCTGGGTTTGGTCGGCTTTGCCGCGGCAGGGCTGTTCATGCCCAGCGGACCGTCGCCGCAAAGTATCGCGTTCAGCCAGATCTTCCTGTTGGGAGCGGTCAGCTGCGGCCTCACGTTCCTGCTGCTCAACAAGGTCTTGCCGATAGCCGAAAGGCGCACTCGCTAAAGGCTGACCCCAATCAACAAGGGCTCCGGGTGCAGTTCAATACCAAAACGCTCGACGACGCCGGAACGCACCTCACGGGCGATGGCCACCATGTCCGCGGCCGAGGCTGAACCCCTGTTGGTGATGGCAAGTGTGTGTTTGGTGGACAGGGAAGCCCGCCCACCGGAGACGCTGGAGTCCTCGAGTCCGAAGCCTTTACCGAACCCGGCCTGATCGATAAGCCAGGCAGCAGAGAGCTTCACGAGTCCGTCGTCGCCAGCGGGATACTTGGGCGCGTTCTCCGGCAGAGCCGATGCACGCTCCGCCGGGACGATCGGGTTGGTGAAGAATGAACCCGTGGAATAGGTGTCGCGGTCTGCAGAGTCCAGGACCATGCCCTTGGAAGCGCGGAGCCGGAGGACTTCGCGCCGCACATCATTGGAGTAGGCACGCTTACCCGCCTCTACGCCCAGTACCCTTGCCAGCTCGGCGTATCTGATGGGGGCGCTCATCCGTCCCAGCGGCAACTGGAACTCGACGGTCAATACAACATAGCGGGGCGAGCCCTCAACCGTGCTCTGCTTCAGGATGGAATCGCGGTATCCGAACTTGAGCTCGGAGTTGGTGAAAGTCTGCACTGCGTTGCGTTCGCGGTCCCACGTGCGGACAGCCGCAATGGTCTGTGAAACGTCGGCCCCGTAGGCCCCCACGTTCTGCACGGGCGTGGCGCCGGTTGCTCCCGGAATTCCGGACAATGCTTCCAGGCCTGACCAGGCGTGCAGCACCGCGTGTTCCACCAAGGCGTCCCAGTTGTGACCTGCCTGAACTACGACGGACACGCCGCCACAGCTGTCTTCGGAGTTCACAGTGAAGCCCTCAGAGGCGATTTTCAGGACCGTACCCGGGTAGCCTTCGTCCGAGATCAGCAGGTTGGAGCCACCGCCGATGATCAGGAGTTTTTCGCCGGCAGCGTCGGCCGACCGGACGGCGTCGATAATTTCTGCCTCAGTGCGGGCCTCAACGTAGTTGCCCGCGGGGCCGCCAACGGCAGCAGTGGTCAGTTCAGAAAGCAGCGTTTGGGTCACCAATCAAGCCTAACCGGCTTCGTTGGGCAGCGCGGACTTCGCCCTCTGTTGGCCAGCCAAGGGTGCCAGGAAGAAGCTGACCACCAGCAATGCCAAGGGTGCAAGCAGCGAATGCAGGATGCCAAAATGTTCAGCCAGGAGTCCCAGGAGCGGAGGACCGCACAAGAAGGCACCGTAGCCAATGGTAGACACCACCGACACACGGGCCGCTGCATGCACAGGATCGTCCGCAGCGGCAGACATCCCCACGGGGAATCCGAGTGAGGCGCCCAGGCCCCACACCGCCAGGGCCACGAACGCGAGCCACGGCACCGGAGCAAAAACAAAAAGCGCAAGGCCCACGACGGCGGTGGCCGAGCACCAGCGCATCACCACTACGCGGCCAAAACGATCCAGGATGACTGTGCCGGTGAAACGCCCGATGGTCATGAAGGTGACGAAGAGCCCATAGCCGACAGCTCCCGCGGCATCTGACTGCCCATAGCCGTCAGCGAGTGCCAGTGCCACCCAGTCCCCGGCGGCTCCTTCTGCCAAGGCCAAACCGAGGACCAGGACGCCGATCAGCAAAGTCCTGCGGTCACGCCAAGCGAGAGCCACGAGCCGCTTGTTATCCAGCGGAAGGGCGGCTTTGCCGGCGTCCGCCTGAGGGCCGGCCGATTCGGGAGTGATGATGGGTAGTGGACCCGTGGAAGGATCCTGGAAAGTGTCCGTTTCCTTAGAGCGGTAGGTCTGAGTGGCTGCCGCGGTCTTTTCCGCCCGGAACCAGAATGTTGCTGCCACTACCGACGCCGTCACTACGACGCCTGAGATCAGGAAATGCCAGAACACCGGCATGTGAACGGCAGCGGCCCAGGCACCGAATCCCGCAGCGGCCACGGTTCCGAGGCTGAAAGCACCATGCAGATGGGGCATGATGTGCCGTTCCAGCTCGCGCTCGAGCGACGCACCTTCCACATTGGACGCTGTGTTCCAGCTGGCCGTGCCTAGGCCAAGGACGACCAAGCCTGCGGCCACCACCATTGGATTGGCTGCAATAGAGGTCCCCACACCCACGATGACAAGACCCGCACCCACCATGCAGCTGCCGATCCTCGTGGTCAGCTTCGGACCGAGCCTGAGCACAATGAGCCCCGAAGCTGAGATTGAGATGAACGAGGCAACCGTCATGCACATGAGCAAAAGACCAATGCCGCCCGGCGTGAGATTCAGTCCGTCGCGGATGGCAGGGAGGCGGGAAACCCACGTGGCGAAGGCGATACCGCTGGCCCCGTATGAAGCAAGAACAGCGGCGCGCCACCGCGACATGTCAGTCGAAGTAGCGCGCCGTTGAGTGGTGTTCGGTTGGTTCAAGAGAGCTTCACAACCGCCTGCGACTTCATGAGGACCTTCTGTCCGCCCGCAACGACGGTGAGATCGATACGCGCGGTGCGGGCATCGGCGTCGAGCGCTCCCACCACGCCGGTGACGTCGATGACAGCACCGGCCTCATTCGTCCCGGTGGTGTCTGTGACGAGGACGGGCTTGGTGAAACGGGTCTGGTAGTCGACGACGGCGGCGGGGTCCACTGCCCAGTCGCTCACCAACTGCACTGCGGCACCCATGGTGAACATGCCGTGCGCGATGACACCCGGCAGTTCCACGGAGGTCGCGAACGATTCATTCCAGTGGATCGGGTTGAAGTCACCAGAGGCCCCTGCGTACTTGACCAAATCCTGGCGGGTAACGTCAATGCTGCGGGTGCCGATTTCCTGGCCGACCGTCAGTTCTTCGAATGTGGGGCTCATGGTTACTGTCCCTCTCCGCGGACCAGGATGGACGACGTTGTGGTGGCGACCTTTTCGCCTGCCTCGGTGGAAATCTCGGAACGGGTAGTGATCATGGCTCCCCCGCCCATGGCGCGCACTCCGTCAACGTGCAGCTCGGCAACAAGGCGGTCGCCGGCGACGATGGCCCTGTGGTGCGTGAACCGCTGGTCAGCGTGGACCACCCTGGAGAAGTCAATGCCCGACTCCGGGTCCTGCACCAACTGGGCGTCAGCACGCTGAGCGACGATGATGGCGAATGTTGGCGGGGCTACGAGGTCGCTGTGGCCCAGGGCCTTGGCTGCTTCAACATCGAAATGCGCGGGGCTGTTGGCTTTCACAGCCGTGGCAAACTCGCGGATCTTTTCTCGGCCGACGTCGTATACCTCTGCGGCAGGGTAGCTTCGGCCCTGCAGGTCCGGATTGATACTCATGCTCCAACCCTATCGGGCCTCGGGGACTCGAGTGCAGCGCGTTGCTTGGGTGAAGGCGTTACTTCTTGTAGCTCTTGCGGATCTTCTGGCCGCGAACCACAAGTCCTGCAACATGGAGCAGCAGGCCGATGCCAATGACGGGCAACGAAGCAATGGCCAAGCCCTGGTTCCCCGAGGTGTTCCCCACAATGGACAGCACGAGACCGACGGCGATGAGCCCCATGGCGCTAAAAACCAGCGCTTTGTAGGACGTGGAGGCGGTGGCCCAAAATTCTTCTAGCACCGTCCAAGTCTACCGGCGCGCGTTACGGGGCCTACTCTGCACCCTAAAACCCAGGAATACCGGGCAAAGCGGGCCTCACAACGAAGAAGGGGGGCGATGCGAGGCCTACTCTGCACCCCAAAACCCCGAAATACCCCGCAAAGCGGGCCTCACAACGAAAAAGGGGGGCGATGCGAGGCCTA